>UBVW01000110.1:0-1259 GCA_900469085.1 Hyphomicrobiales bacterium
TGCCTGCGCTGTTTGCGGTGGGGGAGAGGCTGGGTGGGGTGGGGAGAGGGAAGTGACACGCTTGTTGACGGGATTGCGCCAACAGGAGACATTGAGGGTGTCACAAAACTCCCTATTTTGCGGAGTTGCAAACGTCAGCAAAAGAAATCTCGCATTAATCGGGATTTTTGCGACACTGAAGACGACAGCAACCTGTTAAAGACTATGCCTATGACAAAAATTTTTGCGTCCAACCGCCCGACTGACTGCGGACATATCGCTCAGATCAACAACATCGAAATGTATTATGAAGAATATGGAGCGGGAAACCCGCTTGTACTCTTGCATGGTTTTGGCGGCTCTACAAAAAACTGGCATCCGTTTATCGACAGGCTTTCACAGCGCCGTCGCTTAATTCTCGTTGATCTGCGTGGTCACGGTCATTCTACCAATCCAGAGAACAAATTTACACATCGGCAAGCCGCCAGCGACGTGTTCCTGTTGCTTGAAAAGCTGGGAGTCGATTGCTGCTCGGCTATGGGAATGAGTTCCGGCGGGATGACGCTCCTGCACATGGCAACGAGCCAGCCCAGACGCATAGACGCCATGGTATTGGTTAGCGCGACTTCCCATTTCCCCGATCAGGCAAGAGCCATATTGCGCCGAGCCTCATTCGGCACCATGCCCCGAGAGGTGCAGGAAATGTATCGGGCTTGCGCAAGGCGTGGTGACGAGCAGATTCAGCAACTAATTTCGCAGTTCAATGCCTTGGGCGACGACTATGAGGATATGAATTTCAAGGCAGGAGACTTATCAGCCATCAACGCGCGCACCTTAATCATACACGGCGACCGCGACCGCTTTTTCCCCGTCGAAATCCCTCTAAGCATTTACCGCTCCATAGCGGATTCAGAGTTATGGATTATTCCCGGTGGCGACCATGTTCCCGTTTATGATTCCATGGTCCCATTTACCTCCACAGCTCTGAGATTCCTTGATGGGCCGGACGTAAAGCAGCAACCAGCAGCTTACGGTTTGTCGCACAACTCCTAAAATTCGCGAGAGAGTCGCCAACGCTGAAGCTTCCAGGAAAACTCTGTCGCAGAACTCAGTTGCAAAAGTCCGATTTCCGCGACTGCCAATGACCCGTTTGGGCCAATAGCGGCCTACCTAAATCCCCGTCCATCCGCCCCCACACCCCACAATATCAACCACTTGCACGCCACATTTTCCCCGCATCGGCCCGGCCGTGCCATCCTCACCCCGTCCCGTTTTCGGAT
>UBVW01000108.1:0-6792 GCA_900469085.1 Hyphomicrobiales bacterium
TATGTGTCCGGGCTGGGCAATTGGGATGATGGCGGAGAAGATGGGATTCGAACCCACGATACCCTTCCGGGTATACTCCCTTAGCAGGGGAGCGCCTTCGACCACTCGGCCACCTCTCCGGTCGAGAGCCTGATAGAGTCATTCGCTGGGGGACGCAAGCGCTTTTCGGCTTTGTCCCTGAAGAAAAAGCCGGCTTATTTCTAAGCCAGCAATTGCTTCAGATCGGAAGACGCATCGGCGAGGATCGACTTGTCGGGGTTTATGCCGAGTTCCAGCATCTTCTTGCCGCTGACATAGGCCTTGGCATCGTTGATCGCATCGACGGCGATGAACTTGCCCGCTTTGAAGTACCAGATCGAATGCGCGCCCTCGCGCGCGCCGGGGCGCAAAAGCGTCTCGTCATAGCCGAGATTGAAGCCGGCGATCTGCAGTTTCACATCATATTGATCGGACCAGAACCAGGGCTTCGGCTCATAAGGCGCGCTGCCGCCTGCGATGATGGCAGCGGCCGCATCGGCCTGGTCGACGGCGTTCTGCACCGATTCGAGACGGATGCGCCCACCCTGCCAGGGAAGCGCCGCGCAATCGCCGGCCGCGAAGATCGACGGATCAGAGGTGCGCGCGAACTCATCGACGACGATACCGTTCGCGACTTCGAGGCCCGATTCCTTAGCGAGCTGGTCGTTGGGCGTAACGCCGATGCCGACGATGGCGAAATCGATATCGATGATCGAGCCATCGGAGAGTTCGGCGCCGACGAGCTTGCCATCGCGGCCGATCAGATGCTTGAGGCCGGTCTTTTCGCGAATGCGGACATCATGCGTCTCGTGAATCACGCGCATGATATCGGCCGTTTCCTTGGACGCGACGCGCTGGAGAATGCGGTCGGCCATTTCGATGACAGTCACTTCAAGGCCCAAATGGCGCGCGACGGCAGCAGCCTCGAGGCCGATGTAACCGCCGCCTATAATAAGGACGCGCCGGCCGGGGCGCATCTCGGCGGCCAGAAGATCGGCATCGCGCTTGTCGCGGGCGACATAGACGCCTTCGAGGTCGCCACCGATCGCCGCCGGCAGGCCGCGCGGCGTCGAACCTGTCGTCAGCGCCAGGGTGCCGTAATCTATGGTGGAGCCATCCTGGAGTACGACCTGCTTCTTATCGCGCTTGATCTGCTCGACCCATGTGGAGAGGCGAATCTCGACATCGTTATCGGCGAACCACTGCTCAGGGCGAAACAGCAGGCGGTCGAAGCTCATTTCGCCGAGCAGATACTTCTTGCTGAGCGGCGGACGCTGGTAGGGCAGCACATCCTCGGCGCCAAGAATGGTGATGGGCCTGGCATCCTTGAGCGCGCGCAGCTTGGCTGCCATTGCAAAGCCCGCCTGCCCCGCGCCGATAATCACCAATCTGTCCGTCACGATATCACTCCCGCATTCGCTCTCTGAAGCAAAGGCCTATCCCCTGCCCCTTGCGTCGTCAACCGGAGCGGAACGCCCGTCAGGCGATCTCGATCCAGCGGCGCTGGTGGAACGACTCTGCCATGGCACGAACAGACTTTTCTATCCCAAGACCGTCTTCGAATGTGACGATCACCGACGGCTCACCGGAAATTCAGGGGCGCGCGCATCGGCGAGATACACGAGGTGGGACGCTGGGCATCGCCGAAGACGGTCTTGGCCGCGTTCCATGCAAGCGCGTGGCACTTGCCCCTATAGCCCGTGCCGATCAAGCCAACGCCCAATGATTTTATGATTTCTTCCGCTCCGGGCATGATTTTGGAATGATTGAACCATTTTGCCGAGACTGGTGAGCGGGCCGAAAACGGCTGAAATCCGCCAACAAGCTGAAATACATCAATATTATTCGGACAAAAAACAAATATGCCCGGGAATGGAAATCATCTATGGTCGGGCAACTGGAATATACGTTTCATTTTCGGATCAACACATGGACGACGAACCCAAGCCCCCCTCTCGCGTTCCCAGGGATTTCGAGAGCCTGCGCAGCACGATCATCGAGCGCAAGGCGACCATGCCGAAGCGCCTGGCGCAGGTGGCTGCCTTCGCGCTTTCCAATCCCGACGAGATCGCCTTCGGCACGACGGCAAGCATCGCGTCTGCCTCCGAAGTTCAGCCATCGACGCTGGTAAGGCTTGCGCATCACCTGGGGTATGAGGGCTTTTCCGACCTACAGAGCATTTTTCGAGAGCGGCTGCGCGACCGGACGCTGACATACGAAGAGCGACTGGTGACGCTCGAGCAATCGGGCGGCGAGGACGAGGATGCCAATCTGCTTTCCGGCTTCATCTCGGCGGCTGGCCAATCGATCAACCGGCTGGCCGCGACCGTTCAGTCGGACACCTTCAGCAAGGCGGTAGACATTCTGGCGGCGGCCGACACCATCTATCTGATCGCCAAGCGCCGCTCCTATCCGCTGACGGCGCATATGAGCTACGCCTTCTCGAAGCTCAACATCCGCCACCAGATCGTCGCCTCCCCGAATGGGGTCGATCCCGAGACCGTCCAGTTCGCCACACCGAAGGACGCGGCGATCGCGGCTAGTTTTTCGCCCTACGCCGCCGAGAGCCTCGGCCAGGCCGAGATGCTGAAGGAGCGTGGCGTGCCTGTTGTCGTCATCACCGATTCGGCTTTTTCGCCGCTCGCCAGCAATGCCGCCTGCTGGTTCGAGGTGGCGGAGGCCGATTTCGCCGGTTTCCGTTCGCTTTCCGCCTCGATGGCGCTGACCATGGCGCTGCCGGTGGCAATCGCCGAGCGGCGGCGAAAGCTTGGGCAGCCAAAATCCAAAAAAGCAAAAATGGAATAAACATTCTGAATTGACATTCAAACGGAACCGATGTTTCATTGATCGATATCACCGGTGGACATTCACGCCGGATTGAAAATGATCGGGAGGAGATGATGGCAGTAACTCAACCGGGCGCAAATCCGGGGCTGTCGCTTGATGTGATCACCATCGGCCGTTCGTCGGTCGATCTCTATGGACAGCAGATCGGCTCCAAGCTCGAGAACATCGCCTCCTTCGCCAAGTCCGTCGGCGGCTGCCCGGCGAATATCGCAATCGGCACGGCACGCCTCGGCCTGAAATCGGGCCTGATCACCCGCGTTGGCGACGAGCAGATGGGCCGTTTCATTCGCGAGCAATCGGCGCGTGAAGGTGTCGCGACCGATGGCATCGTAACCGACAAGGAGCGCCTGACGGCGCTGGTGCTTCTGGCGGTCGAGGCCGAAGGCGTCTCGCCGATGATCTTCTATCGCTCCGACTGCGCCGACATGGCGCTCGAGGAAGCCGATATAGACGAGGCCTATATAAAGTCCTCGCGCGCGGTACTGGTGTCGGGCACGCATTTTTCGCGGCCGAACACGGAAGCGGCCCAGCGCAAGGCGATCCGCATCGCCAAGGCCAACGGCCGCAAGGTCATCTTCGACATCGACTACCGCCCGAACCTCTGGGGGCTTGCCGGCCATGCGGAAGGGTTCGAGCGCTATGTGAAGTCAGACCGCGTGTCTTCGAAGATGAAGGAGACGCTGCCGGACTGCGACCTGATCGTCGGCACGGAAGAGGAAATCCTGATTGCATCGGGCGCCGACGACGTGCTCGGCGCACTGAAGGAGATCCGCCTGATGTCGACCGCGACGATCGTGCTGAAGCGCGGCGCCATGGGCTGCATCGTCTATGACGGGCCGATCTCGGACGATCTCGAAGCCGGTATCGTCGGCGAAGGTTTTCCGATCGAGGTGTTCAACGTTCTCGGTGCTGGCGATGCCTTCATGTCCGGCTTCCTGCGCGGCTGGCTGAAGGACGAGCCGCTGAAGACCTGCGCCACCTGGGCGAATGCCTGCGGCGCGTTCGCGGTCTCCCGCCTGCTTTGCTCGCCGGAATATCCGACATGGGCCGAGCTCGATTTCTTCCTGAAGAACGGCAGCAAGCATCGGGCGCTGCGCAAGGACGAGGCGATCAACCACATCCATTGGGCCTCGAACCGCAAGGGCGACATTCCGCTCCTGATGGCGCTGGCGATCGATCACCGCTCGCAGCTGACCAGCGTCTGCGACGAACTCGGCGTCGACTACAAGAAGATCGTCGAATTCAAGCGGCTGGCGGTGGAGGCTGCGGCGCGCGTCGCCGATGGCCGCAGCGGCTACGGCATGCTGATCGACGAGCGCTTCGGGCGCGACGCCTTCTTCGACGCGGCAACCAAGAACTTCGCCTGGATCGGGCGTCCCGTCGAGCTGCCGGGCTCGAAGCCGCTGCGCTTCGAGTTCAGCCAGGATATCGGCTCGCAGCTTACCGAATGGCCGCTCGATCATTGCATCAAATGCCTGTGCTTCTATCATCCCGACGATCCGGCCGATCTGAAGAGCGAGCAGCAGGAGAAGCTGCGGACGCTGTTCGAGGCGGCGCGCAAGGTCGGTCGCGAGCTGCTGGTCGAGATCATCGCCAGCAAGAACGGGCCGCTCACCGACGAGACCATCTCGACGGCGATGGAAGAGCTCTATGCACTTGGTATCAAGCCGGACTGGTGGAAGCTGGAACCGCAGGCATCGAGCGCGGCGTGGAAGAAGATCGATGCCGTGATCGCGAAGAACGACCCATGGTGCCGTGGTATCGTGCTGCTCGGGCTGGAGGCGCCGGCGGACGAACTGGTGAAGGGCTTCGAGGCGACGCTGGCAGCGCCTTCGGTGAAGGGCTTTGCCGTGGGACGCACTATTTTCGCCGAGGCCGCCCGAGGCTGGCTATCCGGCACGATCAATGATGAGCAGGCGGTCGCCGACATGGCCGGACGCTTCCGTGAACTGACAGAAGCGTGGTTGAAATCGCGCGGGCTCGGCCGATAGGATTGAAATACCCCTCCCCAACCCCTCCCNNAACCCCTCCCCACAAGGGGGCGGGGCTTTGACTTGAGGTGCCGCCTCCTTCAACTCTCAACGTCACCGAGGACGAGACGTTGAAAGGTCACGAGGCGAGAGCCACAGGTTAGCCCCTCCCCCTTGTNNGGGAGGGGTTGGGGAGGGGAAACGGGTACGAGAATTGCGGGAGGAGCCTTATGGGCAAGACTGTACGATTGACGATGGCGCAGGCCGTCACCCACTTTCTGAAGAAGCAGATGACCGTCATCGACGGCAAGACGGTGCCGATCTTCGGCGGCGTCTGGGCGATCTTCGGCCATGGCAACGTCGCCGGCATCGGCGAAGCGCTCTATCAAGTGCGCGGCGAGCTGACGACCTATCGCGCGCACAACGAGCAGGGCATGGCGCATGCGGCGATCGCCTATGCCAAGGCAAGCTTCCGCCAGCGCTTCATGGCCTGCACGACATCGATCGGCCCCGGCGCGCTCAACATGGTGACGGCTGCCGGTGTCGCGCATGTCAACCGCATTCCCGTACTGTTCCTGCCGGGCGACGTCTTCGCCAACCGGGCGCCGGATCCGGTGCTGCAGCAGATCGAGGACTTTGGCGACGGCACCGTTTCCGCCAACGACGCCTTCCGCCCGGTGTCGCGCTATTTCGACCGCATTACGCGGCCGGAACAGATCATTTCGGCGCTGAAGCGCGCCATGCAGGTACTGACCGATCCGCTGGATTGCGGCCCGGTGACACTGTCGCTTTGCCAGGATGTCCAGGCGGAAGCCTTTGATTATCCGGAAAGCTTCTTCGAGGAGCGCGTCTGGACCACCCGCCGCCCCCGCCCTGACGTGGACGAGCTGGCGAGCGCGATCGCGCTTATCAAGCGGTCCGAAAAGCCCGTGATCATCGCCGGCGGCGGTGTTCTCTACTCGCAGGCGACGAAGGAGCTGACGGAATTCGCGGATGCGCACGGCATTCCCGTCGTCGTCACGCAAGCCGGCAAGTCGGCGATCGNNGCGGCCAACGCGATCGCCGAAGAAGCCGATCTGCTGATCGCCGTCGGGACGCGCTGCCAGGACTTTACCACCGGTTCGTGGGCGCTCTTCAAGAATGAGACGCTCTCCATCCTCGGCGTGAACATTGCCGCCTACGACGCCGTCAAGCATGACGGGCTTGCCTTGGTGGCGGATGCGCGCGAGGGCCTGAAGGCGATCTCGGAGGGTCTTGCGGGCTGGAAGGCTCCGGCAGCACTGGCGGCGAAGGCCGAGAAGGAAAAGAAGATTTGGACGGAAGCCGCCGCCAAGGCGATGGCGACGACCAATGCTGCCCTGCCCTCCGATGCCCAGGTGATTGGCGCAGTGACCCGGACTATAGGCGGCGAGAACGCGATCGCGCTATGCGCGGCGGGCGGCCTTCCCGGCGAACTCCACAAGCTCTGGCCGGCGACGGTTCCGGGCAGCTATCATATGGAATACGGCTTCTCCTGCATGGGCTACGAGGTCGCCGGCGGCCTTGGCGCCAAGATGGCGCATCCCGACAAGGACGTCATCGTCATGGTCGGCGACGGCTCCTACATGATGCTGAATTCCGAGCTCGCCACCTCGGTGATGCTGGGCCTGAAGCTCAACATCGTCTTGCTGGACAACCGGGGCTACGGCTGCATCAACCGGCTGCAGATGGGCACCGGCGGCGCCAACTTCAACAATCTGCTGAAGGACTCCTATTATGAGGTGATGCCTGACATCGATTTCCGTGCGCATGCCGAGAGCATGGGGGCGATCGCAGTGAAGGTGTCTTCGATCGCCGAGTTGGAGCAGGCTATTATCGATTCCAAGAAGAACGACCGGACATCGGTGTTTGTGATCGATACGGATCCGCTGATCACGACCGAGGCCGGTGGGCACTGGTGGGATGTGGTGGTGCCGGA
>UBVW01000103.1:0-11412 GCA_900469085.1 Hyphomicrobiales bacterium
TGCAGCCGATCGGCCAGGTCAGAAGCACCAGCGACATCGACGGTCTGAGGGTCACGCTCGCCGACAAGCGCATCATCCACTTCCGGCCCTCCGGCAACGCGCCGGAAATGCGCTGCTACGTCGAAGCCGCAACGCAAGACGCCGCCTCCTCCCTGCTTGCATCAGGCCTGGCGCGCATCCGCGCCTTTGCCGGTGCACACTGATCAACGATGAAAGACCATTTCGAGGACACGACCCAGATGACGCAGAAGATCGTTCCGGTAATCATGGCAGGCGGCAAGGGCACGCGCCTGTGGCCGCTGTCGCGCGCCACCGCCCCCAAGCAGTTCATCCGCTTCATCGGCGACACCACGCTATTCCAGGAAACCCTGCTGCGCGTCTCCGACAAGATGCTCTACGAACCGGCGATCGTCATCACCAACGAGGAGTTCCGCTTCCTCGTCGCCGAGCAGGCCCGCGAGCTTGAGATCGCGCTGTCGAGCATCCTGCTTGAGCCGATGGCTCGCAACACCGCCGCCGCCGTTGCCGCCGCAGCAGCACTGGTGCGCGACCGCTTCGGCGAAGACGCCATCATGCACGTCTTGGCCTCCGATCACGAGATCGATGCAGACCAGATCTATTTCGACGCGGTCCGCACTGCCGTTGCGGCGGCATCGCAGGGTAAGCTCGTCACCTTCGGCATCAAGCCGACGGAACCCGCCACCGGCTACGGCTATATCGAGGGTGGCGAGGCGCTGCCGAGCGGCGCGCTTTCGGTCAAGCGCTTCATCGAGAAGCCGCCGCTGGCAGCCGCCGAGGAGATGCTGGCATCGGGCGGCTTCTACTGGAACTCCGGCATGTTCATGTTCCCGGTCGCCAAGCTGATCGGCGAACTGACGTCGTTTGCCCCCAACGTCCTCAAGGCTGCCAGCGAGGCCGTTAGCCAAGGCGTCAGGGATCTCGACTTCATCCGCCTCGACAAGGCGGCCTTTGCCGAAAGCCCCGATATCTCCATCGACTACGCCGTCATGGAAAAGACCAGGAACGCCGCCGTCGTTCCCTCGCCCTTCAAGTGGTCCGATCTCGGCAGCTGGGACGCGATCTGGAAGAGCGGCAACCCCGACGCACAGGGCAATGTCGCGGCCGAAAACACCACCGTTGTCAACACCCGCAACTCGCTGGTCATGACCCACGGGGTTCATCTCGCGGTCAACGGCATGGACGACGTCGCCGTCATCGCCAGCGAGGATGCGGTCTATGTCGGCCACCTTAAGGACAGCCAGGACGTCGGCGCCATCGTCAAGATGCTGGCCTCGAAGCCGGCGACATCGAAGCTCACCGAGACCCATCCGACCTCCTACCGCCCCTGGGGCGGTTACACCTCGATCTTCAACGGCGACCGCTTCCAGGTGAAGCGCATCTTCGTCACCCCGGGCAAGAAGCTCTCGCTGCAGAAGCACCACCACCGCTCCGAGCACTGGATCGTCGTCAAGGGCACGGCCGAGGTGACGATCGGCGAGAACGTCCAGATGCTGCGCGAAAACGAATCGGTCTACATACCCCTTGGCGAAGTCCACCGCCTCGCCAATCCCGGCAAGATCCTGCTGGAACTGATCGAAGTGCAGACGGGCTCGTATCTCGGCGAAGACGACATCATCCGGATCGTCGATGAGTTCGGCCGCAACTGACCTCTTGGTTGTCTTGAACTTATAAAATTACCTCTGTAACACCATCATGGCCTTACCATCAGGCAAGGCTGTGATCGGTGTTTGGGGAAAGCTTCCATGCGTATTGTGATGATTGGCTCGGGCTATGTCGGCCTGGTTTCCGGGGCCTGCCTCGCGGATTTCGGCCATCATATCACCTGTGTCGACAAGTCGGCGGCCAAGATCGACGCCCTGGAAGCGGGCGAAGTGCCGATTTTCGAACCCGGCCTCGACACGATCATCGCGCAGAACAGGGCCGCCGGACGCCTGGATTTCTCCAAGGATCTTGCAGTCCCGGTGGCAGCAGCCGATGTCGTCTTCATCGCAGTCGGCACGCCCTCGCGCCGTGGCGACGGCCATGCGGATCTCTCTTACGTCTATGCCGCCGCGCGTGAAATCGCCGCATCGGTCGAAGGCTTCACCGTCGTCGTCACCAAGTCGACGGTCCCCGTCGGCACCGGCGACGAGCTCGAGCGCATCTTCCGCGAGGAGTTTCCCAACAAGGACATCGAGGTCGTCTCCAATCCGGAATTCCTGCGCGAAGGTGCCGCCATCACCGACTTCAAGCGCCCCGACCGCATCGTGCTCGGCACCGAGGAGCCGCGCGCCATCGAAGTCATGCGCGAGGTCTACCGCCCGCTCTACCTCAACGAAGCCCCGCTCTATTTCTGCGAGCGCCGCACCTCCGAACTGATCAAATACGCCGCCAACGCGTTCCTCGCCATGAAGATCACCTTCATCAACGAGATCGCCGACCTCTGCGAGCAGATCGGCGCCGACGTGCAGAAGGTCGCCAAGGGTATCGGCATGGACAAGCGCATCGGCGACAAGTTCCTGCATGCCGGCCCCGGCTACGGCGGCTCGTGCTTCCCCAAAGACACGCTGGCGCTGGTCAAGACCGCCCAGGATCATGACAGCCCGATGCGGCTGATCGAAACCACCGTCGCCATCAACGACAACCGCAAGCGCGCCATGGGCCGCAAGGTGATCGCCGCCTGCGACGGCAATGTCCGCGGCAAGAAGATCGCCATCCTCGGCCTGACCTTCAAGCCGAACACCGACGACATGCGCGATGCCCCCTCGATCACCATCATCCAGGCGCTGCTCGACGGTGGCGCTGCCGTCCACGTCTACGATCCCGAGGGCATGGACGCCGCAAAAGAAGTGCTCGGCCCCGTCGTTTACGGCACCAACCCATACGATATCGCCGAGGGTGCCGACGCCGTGGTCCTCGTTACCGAATGGGAAGAATTCCGCGCCCTTGACTTCAAGCGCCTGAAGGCGCTGGTGAAGGAGCCGGTGCTGGTCGATCTGCGCAACATCTATCCGGTTGCCGAGATCAGCAGACACGGCTTCAGCTACTTCGCCGTCGGCAAGAAGAGCAAGGCATAATCGATAGCAGGGCATGAGCATGCGGTATTTCATCACCGGAACAGCCGGTTTCATCGGCTTCCATCTCGCACGCCGCCTGCTGCAGGACGGCCACGAGGTCACCGGCTTCGATGGCATGACGCACTATTACAACATCAAGCTCAAGCATATGCGCAACGCGGCGCTGGCCCAGTTCCCGGCCTTCGAGCCGGTGACAGCGATGCTGGAAGACCGTGCAGCACTGGAAGACGCCGTCGCCACCGCCAGGCCCGACGTGCTGATCCACCTCGCCGCCCAGGCCGGCGTGCGCTATAGCAACGAGAATCCCGAGGCCTATCTCAATTCCAACCTGATCGGCTCCTGGAACATCCTGGAGATCGCCCGGAAGGCCGGCGTCCAGCACCTGATGCTGGCCTCGACCTCCTCCATCTACGGCGCCAATCCGACCGTGCCCTTCCACGAGACCGACCGCACGGACGAACCGCTCACCTTCTACGCCGCCACCAAGAAGTCGATGGAGCTCATGGCGCACAGCTATGCCCATCTGCACAAGATCCCGACCACCGCCTTCCGCTTCTTCACCGTCTACGGCCCGTGGGGCCGGCCCGACATGGCGCTCTTCAAGTTCGTCAAGAACATGCTCGAAGGACAGCCGATCGAGATCTACGGCGAAGGCAAGATGAGCCGCGATTTCACCTATATCGACGATCTCGTGGAAGCCGTCATCCGCCTTTCCGCCGTCATCCCCGGCGAGAGCAATCGCGTCGCTGAGGAAAAGGTCGAGACCCTGTCGCGCCAGGCGCCGTTCCGCATCGTCAACATCGGCGGTGGCCAGCCGATCAGCCTGCTCGATTTCGTCGATACCGTGGAGAAGGCACTCGGCCATCCGGCAAAGCGCATCATGCTGCCGATGCAACAGGGCGACGTGCCCCGCACCTATGCCAGCCCCGATCTGCTGGCTGCGCTGACCGGCTACACGCCAAGCACCTCGCTCGAACAGGGTGTGGCCGCTTTCGTGGAGTGGTATCTCGAAGCGCGCGGCGAGCTCGACACCGCGCGCTGATCCTCAACCGGCGACCAGGGCGGACAGCTGGCGATCGATATCGGCGGCAGGAACCGGCCGGCTCAGCGCAAATCCCTGCAGGGCATCGCATCCGAGCTTCGCCAGCGTCGCGGCGTGCCGCTCGGTCTCGACACCTTCGGCGATCACCTTGACGCCGAGAGCCTTCGCGATCTCGACGATCGACTTCACGACACGCCGCTGCTCATCCGAGGCATCGATCGCGTCCACCAGCTGACGGTCGATCTTCAATCGCGTCGGCCGCAGCCGCACAAGGCCGATCAGCGAGGCATGGCCGGAACCGAAATCGTCGATCTCGATCTCGATGCCCATGAGCTTGATCCGGTCGACGCTCTGCATCATCTCGTCGTCGCAATCGTCGAGAAAGATCGTCTCGATCAGCTCGAAGACGATGGCTTTGTCAGGGATATCCAGCGCTTCCAAGTCGCTGATCAGCAACGGATCATAAAGCCGCTGCCCAGAAATATTCACCGAAATCCTCGGCACGTCGATACCATGCCGCTGCCATTCGCGGCGGTCCTTCAAGACGTGCCGCAGGATCGATGCGTCGATTTCGGCGGTTAGCCCATGCTCGTCGGCGACCTTCAGGAAATCCGCCGGCGCCAGAATGCCCCGCTCCCTGTGCCGCCAGCGCGCCAGTGCTTCGAGCCCGACGATCTCCCGTGTCTGTGCATCGAACTGAAGCTGGTAATAGGGAACGATTTCTCCCGATGTCAGCGCAAGCTTGAGCTCCTCGGCGATCCGCCGCTTGCCCATCAACTCGTCCTTCAGCCGCTGCGTGAAGAACTCGATGCGGTCGCGCCCGCCGCTCTTGGCCGCGTAGAGCGCCATGTCGGATTCGGCCAGAAGATTGGAATCACCACGATCCGCCGACCATGAAATGCCGATCGAAACGCCCGATTGCAGCATCTCGTGACCGAAGCGGATCTTCTTGCGCAAGCGCTTCTGCACACGTCGCGCGATCTCCCGCAACTCGTCCATGCTTTCGAAGTTGACGAGCACGATGACGAATTCGTCGCCGCCGATGCGTGCCGCCATGCCGGTTTCCGGCAAGACCGCGGCGATCCGCAAGGCGGCTGCGCGCAGCACAGCGTCGCCGGCGGCGTGGCCGTAGCTGTCGTTGATCTGCTTGAACTCGTCGAGATCGAGATGCAGCACCGCCAGCGTCGAGACAGTTTCGTCTTCGGCGAGTTCCGCAATCCGCTTGTCGAAGAAGCGGCGGTTCGGCAGGCCCGTCAGATAATCGTGAGCGGCCGCATGCTCGATCCGCGCCGTGCTTTCCTCGAGCGCCAGCGCTCGGGCCTCCGCGACCTCGCGCTGCCTTGCCGCCTCCGCGTTCAGAAGCACGTCGGCGGTCACATCCCATTCCGCGCCGATGAACGACGGCGCGCCCTCTTCGCTCACATAGAAGTGCGCGCGTGAGCGGATATAGCGAATCTCGCCATTCGGCCAGATAATCCGGAACTCCGAATTGTATTGGCCACGCTTGGCGATAGCGTCGCTGAATTCCTGGTTGGCCCGGTCGCGATCCTCGGGATGGATCGCATTCGACCAGATCGAGGTCGGCACCGGACCGCTCCGTTGCCCCGTCTGATAAAGCCGATGCATCTGCACGTCCCAGGAAATCTCGTGCTCCCGCAGATCATGCTCCCACACACCGATCTGCGATGCATCGAGCGCGAGCTCCAAACGCCGTAAAAGATCTTGAAACTCCCGCTCTGACCGTACGGAGTTCTTAGATGCCAAAGCCATTCACGCCTCACGTCACGTCAAAGCGAAATCCGTCTTCCACTGCCCGCTCGCACCCGCATTCATCAAGGACCGATTGCCAAGTGCGACATTAATTAGAACACCCTAAAAATCTATCAATGATTGCATGCCAATGCGCCAGCGCTATTTATTCGTCAGCTACCGTACCAGGTGTCAGGAATTTCCGCCATTGCGGCCGGCCTTGCGCTCCAGCTGCAGCAGCAACCCGCTGTGATCCGTATCCCCATTGCCATCCTCCACGAAAGCGGCGAATTCCGCGCGCACGGTCTCGGTCAGCGGCAAGGTGAGCGCCAGGCTCTTCGCCTCCGCGACGATATTGTTAAGGTCCTTCAGCTGCAGCTTCGATGGACCTGCGCCCCCGAAGTTGCGCTCCACCATACGTTGACCGTGAATCTCAAGAATTCGGCTTTCGGCAAAGCCGCCGCGGATCGCGCGGCGAAACGCTTCCGCCGACCCGCCGCCGGCCTCGACAAGCATCATTGCCTCGGCGACGGCACCGATGGTGATCGCCACGATCTGCTGGTTGCCAAGTTTGGCGAGCTGGCCCGTGCCGCTCGGCCCGACATGCGTCACCCGGCCGAGCGCCGAAAACACGTCGCTCAGCGCATCGACCACATCGGCGCTGCCGCCCGCCATAATCGCAAGGGTACCGGCCGAAGCGCCGACGACGCCACCGGAAACCGGCGCGTCGAGGTGGCGGATACCGCGTTCGCCCAGCCTCTGCGCATGATCGCGCGCCGCCTCGGGCGTGATCGAGCTGCAATCGATGACGACGGCGCCGGGCGCAAGCGCCTGCGCCACCCCTTGCGAAAACAGCACGTCACCAACCGCATTGCCATCCGTGAGCATGGTGAAGACGACCGATGCGCCCTGAACTGCCAAGGCCGGCGTGTCGGCGACATCGGCACCATCGGCCCTGAGCGCTTCGGCCTTGGCGATGTCACGGTTCCACGCGGTGACCGCAAACCCAGCGTCGAGCAGGCGCCTCACCATCGGCGCGCCCATCAGGCCGGTTCCCAGAAACGCAATCGCCCGTTGTTGACTGCTCATCGGATACTGCCTTCCATTTCATCTTCGATATGCACGCGGATGATTTCTTCGAAGCTCGTCTCGGCCACGAAGCCGAGGCGTGTTGCCCGCTCCGGCGCGAAAGCGCGCGCCCAGCCGCCGACGATCCTCATCACCAGTTCGTCGGGCTCGCGCCGGATCAGCGCCACGGCCTTGTCGCCCGCGATTGCCCGCAAAGCCTCGATCTGCTCCCCGACCGACGCGCTGACGCCAGGCATGGTCAGGCTTCGCTGCGCGCCGAGCGGCTCGAGATCGATGCTGGCGGCGTGCATCAGAAAGCCGACCGCCGAACGCGGCGAGGCATGCCAGTGGCGAACCGTATCCGGCACCGGAAGGATCGCCTGCTGTCCGGCCAGCGGCTCGCGGATGATGCCGGAAAAGAAGCCGGAGGCCGCCTTGTTCGGCTTGCCCGGCCGCACGCAGATCGTCGGCAACCGAATGCCTATGCCGTCGATGAAGCCACGGCGCGTATAGTCGGCCAGCAAAAGCTCGCTCATTGCCTTCTGCGTGCCGTAGCTCGTCAGCGGCGTCAGGTTGAAATCGTCGGGAATGACATCCGGCATCGGCGCGCCGAAGACGGCGATCGAGGAGGTGAAGACCACGCAGGGACGATAGCCATCCTGCAGATGCGCCAGACGGATCGCCTCGAACAGCGCCCGCGTGCCTTCGAGATTGATGCCGTAACCCTTCTCGAAATCGATCTCGGCTTCCGCCGAAACGATGGCCGCGAGGTGAAAGATGATATCCGGCCGAGAGCCGACGATCAGCGCCGCCTGCCCCGCCTTCGAGATATCGGCCGCACTCGCATCCACCCGCCCGGCAAAACCGACAGGTGCTGCCGGTGCCACGACGTCGACGAGCGTCAGGCGATTGACGGTCTTTCCCGAAAGATTGCCCTCCATGACCAGCCGTTCGGTGAGTTTGCGCCCGATCATGCCGGCAGCGCCGATGATAGCGATATGCATTCAATGCCTCCATGTGCGCACGATCATCTCTGCTTGAAAGCGTGCGACTCCTCTACGGCCTACGTTAGTCAAGACCGGGGCGCATGGAAGCCCCATGAATGAGAAAAGGCGGGGACCTGCCCCGCCTTTGCATATTGCGTATCGATGAAAAGCCTTATTCGGCCGCCATCCGGATGACCTCGGCACCACCGTGGCCGTCATGGTCGTCGGCCTTGTGCTGCACCAGCGGACGGTTGCCTGCCAGCTTGCGGATCAGCACGTAGAAGACCGGCGTCATGAAGATGCCGAAGAAGGTGACGCCGATCATGCCGGAGAACACCGCGACACCCATGGCGGCGCGCATTTCCGCACCCGCGCCCGTGGACACGACGAGCGGCACGACGCCCATGATGAACGCCATCGACGTCATCAGGATCGGGCGCAGACGCAGCCGGCTGGCCTCGACTGCCGCCTGAACCGGCGTGCGGCCTTCGAACTCCAGCTCGCGGGCGAATTCCACGATCAGGATCGCGTTCTTCGCCGAGAGACCGACCAGGACGATCAGGCCGATCTGGGTGAAGATGTTGTTGTCTCCACCGGTGAGCCAGACACCCGTCAGGGCGGCCAGCACGCCCATCGGCACGATCATGATGATCGCCAATGGCAGCGTCAGGCTCTCATACTGGGCGGCCAGCACGAGGTAGACGAGCAGCAGCGCCAGCGGGAAGACCAGGAACCCGGAGCTGCCGGCCAGAATCTGCTGATAGGTCAGATCCGTCCACTCGAAGCCGATGCCCTTCGGCAGCGTCTCGTCGGCGATCCGCTCGATGGCTGCCTGCGCCTGGCCGGACGAGAAGCCCGGTGCCGGACCGCCGTTGATATCGGCGGCAAGGAAGCCGTTGTAGCGCGTCGTGCGTTCCGGCCCCGTGGTGGCGTCGACCTTCAGCAACGCCGACAGCGGGATCATCTGCCCCGAGGCCGAGCGCACCTTCAACTGGCCGATATCATCCGCATGGGCGCGGAACTTGGCATCCGCCTGCACCCGGACGCTGTAGGTGCGGCCGAAGGCGTTGAAGTCGTTGACGTAGAGCGAACCCAGATAGATCTGCAGCGTTTCGAAGACGTCGGTCACCGACACGCCGAGCTGTTCGGCCTTGGCGCGATCAAGGTCCGCATAGAGCTGCGGCACGTTGATCTGGTAGCTCGAGAACAAGCCGGCCAGTTCAGGCGTCTGGTAGGCCTTGGCGAGGAACGCCTTGGTTGCTTCATCCAGCGCGTTGTAGCCGAGGCCCGCCCGATCTTCGAGCTGCAGCTTGAAGCCACCCGTGGTGCCGAGACCCTGCACCGGCGGTGGCGGGAACATGGCGATGAAGGCATCCTGGATGGCGCCGAACTTCTGGTTCAGCGTCATGGCAATCGCCCCGCCCGACAGGTCAGCCGTCTTGCGTTCCTCGAACGGCTTCAGCTTGACGAAGACGACACCGGCATTCGAGCCGTTGGTGAAGCCGTTGATCGACAGGCCCGGGAACGCGATGGCGTGTTCGACGCCGGGTGTTGCCAGAGCGATATCGCTCATCCGCTTGATCACGTCTTCGGTGCGGTCGAGGCTCGCGGCGTCGGGCAGCTGCGCGAAGCCGATCAGGTACTGCTTGTCCTGCGCCGGTACGAAGCCGCCGGGAACGGCGTTGAACAGGCCATAGGTCGCACCGGCGAGCGCCAGATAGATGACCATGACGATGCTCTTGCGCGACACCAGACCGCCGACACCCTTACCGTAGGCATTGGAGCTGGCACTAAAGGCGCGGTTGAAGCCGCGGAAGAACCAGCCGAACGCGAAGTCCATTGCCCGCGTCAGCCAATCCTTCTTGGCATGATGCCCCTTCAGGAGAAGAGCCGCCAGGGCCGGAGACAGCGTCAGCGAGTTGATCGCAGAAATGACAGTCGAGATCGCGATCGTCAGCGCGAACTGGCGATAGAACTGGCCGGATAGCCCGGTGATGAAGGCGAGCGGCACGAACACCGCAACCAGCACCAGCGCGATCGCGATGATCGGGCCGGACACTTCCTTCATCGCCTTGTACGTCGCGTCACGCGGCGACAGGCCGTTCTCAATGTTGCGTTCGACGTTTTCGACGACGACGATCGCGTCGTCCACGACGATACCGATCGCCAACACCAGACCGAACAGGCTGAGCGCGTTGATCGAGAAGCCGAAGACATACATGACGGCGAAGGTGCCGATGATCGAGACCGGAACCGCGATCAGCGGAATGATCGAGGCACGCCATGTCTGCAGGAACAGGATGACGACGATGACGACAAGCGCGATGGCTTCGAGCAGCGTATCCACGACCTTTTCGATCGAGGCGCGGACGAACTGCGTGGTATCGTAGACGATCTCGTACTTCACGCCTTCAGGCATCGCCAGCTGCAACTCGTCCATGGTCTTGATGACCTGATCCGAGATGGTGATGGCGTTGGAGCCGGGCGCCTGGAAGACGGGGATCGCCACTGCCGACTTGCTGTCGAGCAGCGAGCGCAGCGAATAGTCCGAGGCGCCGAGTTCGACGCGCGCGACATCGCGCAGACGGGTGATCTCTCCGTTAGAACCACTCTTGACGATGATGTTGCCGAACTCCTCGGGCGTCTGCAGACGGCCCTGGGCGTTGACGTTCAGCTGGATATCGACGCCCGCAAGGCTCGGCGACGCGCCGATCGTGCCTGCCGCGGCCTGCACGTTCTGGGCGCGGATCGCATCGGTGATGTCGCTGGCAGCGAGATTATGCTCGGCGGCCTTCTGCGGATCGATCCAGATCCGCATCGAATAGTCGCCTGAACCGAAGATCTGCACCTGGCCGACGCCCTCGATACGAGCGAGCCGGTCCTTGACGTTGAGGACGCCGTAATTGCGCAGATAGGTGATGTCGTAGCGATTGTCGGGCGAGGTCAGGTTCACGACCATCATCAGGTCGGGCGAACTCTTCACCGTAGTGATACCGAGCGAGCGCACCTCCGTCGGCAGGCGCGGTTCCGCCTGGCTGACGCGGTTCTGCACCAGCTGCTGCGCCTGGTCCGGGTTGGTACCGAGCTTGAAGGTCACCGTCAGCGTCATCACGCCGTCGGACGTCGCCTGGCTGGACATGTAGAGCATGCCCTCGACGCCGTTGATCTGCTCTTCGAGCGGCGTGGCGACGGTTTCGGCGATGACCTTCGGGTTGGCGCCCGGATAGGTGGCGCGCACGACGATCGATGGCGGCACGACCTCGGGATATTCGGAAATCGGCAGTGACCGCATGCCGATCAGGCCGGCGACCACGATGAGGACCGATAGCACCCCGGCAAACACCGGGCGGTCGACAAAGAATCTGGAGATATTCATTTCAAAGCCCTCTCCGGGATGAAACTGGGGATGCAACGACCCTCTCCGGCGATTGGGAGATCGCCGGTCGGGGTGGAACTGGATACTTTAAAAGCCCTCTCTGGCCTGCCGGCC
>UBVW01000102.1:0-13446 GCA_900469085.1 Hyphomicrobiales bacterium
CATGGCGCTGATCCTCGCCGAGCCGGCGCGGCACGGCGAGGATCAGCGCCATGTTCATGTCGGCGGTATCCTCGGTCAGGACATTCGGCGTGTTGGTGACCGTGATCCCCTTGCGGGCGGCAGCCTCGACATCGATGTGGTCGGTGCCGTTCGAGAAGCTGGCGATCAGCTTCAGCTGCGGCCCGGCCTCGTCGATCAGCGCCGCGTCGATCCGGTCGGTCACCGTCGGCACCAGCACATCCGCGCTCTTCATCGCCGCGGCAAGCTGTGCTGTGGTGCGCGGCGTGTCGTCGATGTTGAGCTCGGCGTCGAACAGTTCGCGCATGCGCGTTTCGACGGCGTCCGGCAGCTTGCGGGTAATGTAGACCTTCGTTTTTTTCTTTGTCGTCATATCCTGGAGCTGCTGCCTTGTTCAGAGGTCCTTAACCAAGACGCGGGATAATTTTCCCGTTCCGGGGAATTTCTACCAGACCCGCACGCGAAGACAAACAAAACTCGTTGAGCGTGCGTGGAATGTCGAGGTCCGGAAATCAGGCAGCAGAACTGCCTGGGTCTTAGCGAACGGAAATCGTCATGCGCAGCACAGTCCTGAAATCATGCCTCGCCCTCGCGTTGGGCTTTGTGCTTTCGGCCGGCACCGCCGAGCTTGGCTATGCCCAGGCGGCGAAGGGTCCGAGCGGCCTGCCGCTGCCGCGTTTCGTGACGCTGAAATCCAAGCGCGTCAATCTGCGCATCGGCCCCGGCACCGATTATGCCGCGTCTTGGATGTATCTGAAAGCCGGCCTGCCGGTGGAAATCATCCAGGAATATGACAACTGGCGCCAGGTGCGCGATGCCGACGGCACCGAGGGCTGGGTCAACCAGTCGCTGTTGTCTGGCACCCGCGCCGCCATTGCCGCCCCCTGGATGAAGGGCAAGGGCAAGAGCGTCTTCGTGAACGTGCGCCGCGAAGCCCAGCCATCCGCAACGGTCGTTGCCAAGCTGGAGCCCGGTGTGATGATGAACATCGGCGAATGCAACGGCGACTGGTGCTTAGCCAAGATCGACGGCGCCGAAGGTTGGGTGGCGCAGTCCGAAATCTGGGGCGCCTATCCCGGAGAGGCCTTCAAGTAAAAGAAGCCTTCAACGGATTGAAGGCTTCCCGGTCAGCGAGAGGTAAGCGAGGCCTTAAACCAGGTCCGCCTGCTTGCCGGCCTCGGCAAGCGACTTCATCGGACGCGGTCCGATCTGCTGGATCACGATGCCGGCCGCCAGGCAGCCGAGCTTCCCGCAATCCTCGAGCGTCCGTCCCTGCGTGTAGCCGTAAAGGAAACCGGCCGCGAACAGATCGCCGGCGCCGGTCGTATCGACGAGCTCCCTGATCTCGATGGCGCTGACGTAGAAGCGTTCGCTGCCCTTGAGAATGACAGCGCCCTCTTCGCTCATCGTCACCGCGGCGATCTTGCAATCCTGCGCGATCTTCACGAGCGCCTCTTCGAAATCCTCGGTCTCGTAAAGCGCCAGTGCTTCCTGTTTGTTGGCAAAGACGATGTCGACGGTGCCTGTCCGCATCAGGTCGAGAAACTCGTCGCGATAGCGGCCGACGCAGAAGCTGTCGGACAGCGTCATCGACATCTCGCGGCCGTTTTCATGGGCGATGCGGGCGCAATCGCGGATCGCTTCCTTGGCGCGCGGCGGATCCCAGAGGTAGCCCTCGAAATAGGTGACCTTCGACTGCGCCACGACCTCGGGCTCGACATCCTCGGGTCCGAGCTCGACGCAGGCGCCGAGATAGGTGTTCATCGAGCGTTCGCCGTCCTCGGTCACGAAGATCATCGAGCGGGCGGTCGGCGGGAACTTGCCCTTCGGCTGCGTCTGGTAGTGCACGCCCTGCGCCCGAATGTCGTGCGCGAAGATTTCGCCCAGCTGGTCTTCGGCGACCTTGCCGAAGTAGGCTGCCTTGCCGCCGAAGCTGGCAATGCCGGCCGCCGTATTGCCGGCGCTGCCGCCCGAAGCTTCCAGCGCCGGGCCCATGTGGTTGTAGAGCAGTTCTGCGCGTTCGGCATCGATCAGGTTCATCGCTGCCTTGGTGATCTTGTGATCAATGAGGAACTGGTCGTCGCAACGCGCGATAATATCGACGATGGCGTTGCCGACTGTCAGTACATCGAATTTGGTCATGAAAGGGGAGGTCCCGGTTTTGGTGATAGCCGGTAGTCGGTCTTAGCGAATTTTCAGCCCATGGGAAGCGGAAATGCCCGGTCTGCGGCCGATCCTTCCGCAAAAATGCCGCGCGGACGTCATTCGTCTGTCATTTTGGCTGGCTATAACTCCTGTCAACAAGATCGGCATGGACAGCTTCCGGGCAGTCGCCGATCGAGAAGGGCCCGATCATTAAAATGACGTCCTTCGACGATACCGGTGCGACGCTGACCACGGATGAACTGGCAGCATGACCAACCGGCAATCCGGCAAGACCGGATGCGGAAAAGCGGGCTGAGCCCCGCTTTTTTTGCGTCTAAGCGTTGGCTCGATGGCATTCCGGTTTGTCAGCGCGAACGGTTTGCTGTTAGACCTTTGATATTCCATGCAATAGGCAATCCGTCCCCGATGTCCGCCATCTTTCTCGACGTTCTTCCCATCTTCGTGATGATCCTGATCGGCTGGCTGATCGTCAAAGTGGGATTGATGAAGGCGGAGGTCGGCGATGCGCTGAGCGACTTTGTCTTCAAGATCGCCGTGCCGTTGTTGCTCTTCCGCACGATCGCCGAGGCGGACTTCAAGGGCGCCTCGCCCTTCCGGCTCTGGATCGCCTATTTCTCCGGCGTTGCGATCACCTGGACTGCCGCGCATATCGCCGCCACCCGCTTCTTCGGTCGCGATGACCGGATCGGCGTGCTGGCCGGTGTGTCGTCGGCCTTTGCCAACACCATCTTCATCGGCCTGCCGCTCGTTCAGCGCACCGTCGGCGACAAGGGCCTCGTGCCGCTGTCTATTCTGATCGCCGTGCACCTGCCGGTCATGATGATCATCGGCACCATCCTGATGGAGCGCGCCGAGCACAAGATCGCCGGCGGCAAGGGCCGCAGCATCGTCGCGGTGCTGCGCCAGATCGCCACCAATCTCGTGCGCAATCCGCTGGTCATCGGGCTCGCCGGCGGCGCGCTCATGCATCTGCTCGGCTGGACCATGCCGATGCCGGTCGAACTGGTCGTCGATCAGATCGCCGGCGTTTCCGGCCCCGTCGCCCTCATCTCGCTCGGCATGGCGCTGCAGCAATACGGCACCTCGGGCAATGTCGGCATATCAAGCGTCACCTCCGCCTTCAAGCTGCTGCTCTTGCCTGCATGTGTCTGGACGACCAGCCATCTGCTCGGTCTGGAAAGCGATTGGACCGCCGCACTCGTTCTGATCTCGGCGGTCCCGACAGGCGTCAACGCCTGGCTGATCGCCAACCGCTTCGGCGTCGGCCACAGCCTCGCCGCCTCCACGATCACGCTCACGACCGCGCTCGGCGCCATCACCGTGTCCTTCTGGGCCTACCTGCTCGGCTAAAGCAGGTCGCGCAAAAGTGTGAAGCGGTTTTGCGATAACGACATGCGATAAAACAATGACCTAAAGCGCAAGGAGCGAATCTGAAAGATCGCGACGCGCTTTAGCGCACACGAAAAAGCCCGGCGCATCGGCCGGGCTTTCGCATCTCATGCAATGGATGATCTTACTGCGTCGCCGAATCAGGTGCGTTCGGATCCGGTAGCGGCACCGGCGAATCGGCCAGCGTGTGCAGGTAGAGGATCACGTTGGCGCGGTCGGTGTCCTTCTGGAGGCCGGCAAAGCCCATCGCCGTTCCGGCAATGTACTTCTTCGGCGCGGCCAGGAAGTGGTTCAGGTGATCGAAGGTCCACTTCTCGCTGGCACCCTTGGAAAAATCCTTCATGGCGGCGGAATAGGCGAAACCTTCATGCGAGCCGATCGGACGATCTACGACACCAAAGAGGTTCGGCCCGACCTTGTTCGGTCCCCCTTTCGTGCCGTCATGACAGGCCTGACACTTCTTGAAGACCGTTTCGCCGGCCTTGGCGTCGGCTTTTGCAAGCAGCTGCGCGATCGGCACGGCGGCAGCCGGAGCAGCGCCGCCGGCATCGGCGGCCGAAGCTTCCTCGGCTACAATGGCAAAGCCCTCTTTCTCCGGATTTTCCGAATGAAACAGGCTTTCCGAAGCGATGGATACGGACATCAGGACGAAAACCGTCCCAAGTAGCGCTCCCACCGCCGTATTCACGTAAGAATTCATCTGTGATGCTCCCCCTCACAGCCGGCAGACATAAAACCGGTCTGTCTCTTGAAATCGAGCGAAACCTATGTCTTTTGGCTAATTCTTGCAACAGCCGAACACCTCGGCGGCATGAGACTTTTTGACACCTTTCCGCCCGGAAATGAAGGCCTGAGCAATGGCAAAGCCAAATTTAGACAACGTACTCGTCCTCATTCCGGCCCGCATGGCATCGACCCGACTGCCCGGCAAGCCGCTTGCCGACATCTGCGGCAAACCGATGGTCATCCAGGTAGCGCTGCGGGCGAAAGAGGCCGCGATCGGCCGCGTGGTCGTCGCCGTCGACGAGCAGGAAGTGTTCGACGTGGTCGCAGCCGCCGGCTTCGAGGTCGTCATGACCGCCAAGGCGCACCAGTCCGGCTCCGACCGCATCTACGAGGCGCTGACCAAGGTCGATCCCGAGGGGCGCATCGAATATATCGTCAACGTCCAGGGCGATCTGCCGACGATCGAGCCGGAAACGGTGCGCGCATCGCTGCGTCCGCTTGAAGACGCTGGCGTCGATATCGCCACGCTGACCATCGCCATCGACAACGAGGAAGACAAGACGGCGCCGCATATCGTCAAGGTGGTCGGCGCGCCGCTTTCCGAGACCCGCATGCGGGCGCTCTACTTCACGCGGGCGACGGCCCCTTATGGGGAAGGCCCGCTCTATCATCACATCGGCCTCTACACCTATCGCCGCGCCGCACTGGAGCGATTCGTTTCGCTCGGCCCGTCCACGCTCGAAAAGCGCGAATCGCTGGAGCAGCTCAGGGCGCTGGAAGCCGGCATGCGCATCGATGTCGAGATCGTTGACACCGTTCCGCTCGGTGTCGATACTCCCGCCGACCTTGAAAAGGCACGGCGCATTCTTTCCGCGCAATTGTAAAGACGGATCTCACATGAGCATCAAGACCAACAAGATCGCCTTTCAGGGCGACTTCGGCGCCAATTCCGACATGGCCTGCCGCGACATGTTCCCGGATATGGATCCACTGCCGTGCCAGACCTTCGAGGATGCCTTCGTGGCGCTCGAAAGCGGCGATGCCGATCTGGCGATGATCCCGATCGAAAACACCATTGCCGGCCGCGTCGCCGACATCCACCACCTGCTGCCGGAATCGCGCCTGCACATCATCGGCGAATACTTCATGCCGATCCGCTTCCAGCTCATGGTGCTGCCCGGCGTGACCAAGGACGAGGTCCGCACCGTCCACAGCCACATCCACGCGCTCGGCCAGTGCCGCAAGATCGTCCGCGCCAATGGCTGGAAGGCCGTGGTCGCCGGCGACACCGCCGGTGCCGCCAAGCTGGTGCAGGAAACCGGTGACCGCTCGATGGCAGCGCTCGCGCCGCGTCTGGCAGCCGATCTCTACAAGCTCGATATCATCGCCGAAAACGTCGAGGACACCGAAGACAACGTCACCCGCTTCGTCATCCTGTCGCGCGACGAGAAGTGGGCCGAACGCGGGGCGGCCGAAGAAAAGCTGGTGACGACCTTCGTCTTCAACGTCCGCAACATTCCGGCAGCGCTCTACAAGGCGCTCGGCGGCTTTGCCACCAACAGCATCAACATGACCAAGCTGGAAAGCTACCAGCTCGGTGGCAAGTTCGTCGCCACCCAGTTCTACGCCGACATCGAAGGCCACCCGGGTGACGCCAACGTCCGGCGCGCGCTGGAAGAGCTGCAGTTCTTCTCCGAGAAGGTGCGTATCCTGGGCGTCTACAAGGGTCACCCGATGCGGGGTCTGCTGCAGAAGTAATGACAAAGGGCGCCGTGGCGCCCTTTTCTTTGCTTTGCAACGTTCACTTATCCGGCTCACAAACCCTGAGCCGATGCCCGTCCGGATCGAGCACCACGAAGGTCGGTCCGAAGTCGAGGTCGGTCAGGTCCTGCGCAATCGGCAGGTGCTTGTCGCGCCAGTCGCGGTAAAGGTTGGAGACGCCGTTTTCGCCCGGCACCATGAAGGCGATCTCCGCGCGGCTGCCGATAGCGGAGGGTTGCGGCACGACGCTGGAGAGCCGCCACAGGCCGAGCGTGAAGCCGCCGTCGAGCGCGAAAGCCACGAAATTGGGGGCAGCGGCGACCGGCTCGCGGTTGAGCAGCGCCTTGTAGAAGCTGGCACTCTCGGCGGGATCGCGGACATAGAGAATGATGAGATTGGGGCTATTCATGATGGTGTCCCTCTGCGTGAAAATGACGTGATGATGCGAGCGCCGCCGGACTTTCCGGCAGCGGTCAAAAGCGTGATTGAAATGTGAGAGTGTCGGTTACCGCTCCCGGTCGCGGCTGCCCCAGTCGATGACGCCGATATCGCGTCTCAGATTTTCCGACATCGATTGGGGATCGGGGCGTGGAGCGCCCGTTCGCCCAAGATTGCGCCCCATGCTATGCGCCATGCCGCGCGATGCATTCTGCATCATCCTGAGCATCAGCGATTGCGGATACCAGTTGCCGGAAACAGCCTCGTCGGAACGGTGGCTGCCGCATGTGGTCTGGCCCGTGGACTGGGTCGCGTTCAGGCTTGTCATGGCAGGTCCTCCTGTTTCGATAGGACCCATACTAGACTCATATGCTGTCAGTTTATGGCAGTAGTGTTTGTCGTTCCCGCGGCGCGATTTCGCGGTCGCTCCACTCCTGCAGCAGCACCGCGCGGCGACGCGGATAGCGCGTGTCCTGCGGGAGCATCTCGACGATGCGGTCGGTGCGGAAATGCCGGTAATCCTGTCTTAGCTCGCACCACGCCACGATCATCCGGACCTGTTCGGTATAGCTGATGGCAAACGGCCAGACGTTGCGGATGGAGACCGCGCCGCTCTCGTCGGTATAGGTCAGCTTCAGCACCCGCTCGCCGCGGATCGCCTTGCGGATCACGCCCATGTCGGCCTTGCTTGCGATCGGCGGCCGCATGTGGATGAGAAGGGGAGAGGTCTCGATCTCGTCGCGGATTTCGCGCGGCAGCACATCGGCGATCTTGGCCAGCGCATCGGCGCCGGCTGCGGCGAGCCTCGGATCGGCGGCCCGCGCCACCCAGCGCGATCCCAGCACCAGCGCCTCGATTTCGTCTTGCGAAAACATCATCGGCGGCAGCATGAAGCCGGGTTTCAGGATATAGCCGAGCCCCGGCTCGCCCTCGATATCGGCGCCCTGCGCCTGCAGGCTGGCGATATCGCGATAGAGCGTGCGGATGCTGACGCCGGTTTCCTCGGCCAGCACCGCGCCGCTCACTGGCCGCCGGTAGCGGCGCAGCGTTTGCAGCAATGTCAGCAGGCGTTCTGAGCGAGCCATTCTATTGGCCTACTTCTTCCACTCCACCCAGTCGCGCATCAGGCGATGGGCGATCGCGCCCTTCGGCGGTGGGGCACTGCCGTTGGCGCCGGGACGCTCGAGCATTTCGATCGTCTCCTCGCGGGTAAACCAGCGGCAATCCTCGAGCTCCTGCTCGTCGCGAATGATGTCGCGCGACTTGGCCTCGGCGTAGCAGCCGATCATCAGCGTGTGCGGCATCGGCCAGGGCTGCGAGGCGTGGTAGCGGATGCGCCCGGTACGAATGCCGGATTCCTCCAGCGTCTCGCGGCGCACGGCGTTTTCGATGGTTTCGCCAGGCTCCACGAAGCCGGCAAGACAGGAATACATGCCCGGCGCGAAATGCGGTCCGCGCCCGAGCAGGCAGAGATCGCGCTCCTCGTCGATGGTGAGCATGATCACGACGGGATCGGTGCGCGGAAAGATCGTGTGCTGGCAGGCGGAGCAGACACGCTTGTAGCCGCCGATATGCATGTCCATTCCAGCGCCGCAGCGGCCGCAGAACCGGTTGTCGCCGTTCCAGCGGATCAGGCTGGCGCCTTGCGCGAATTCGCCAAGCAGCACGTCGTCGAGCAGCATGTCGCGATAAAGCGACCGGCCGTCGGCAGGCTTGTACTGGCTCGAAAGCTCCTCTTCCGGCACGGCAACCGGGACGGCCAGTCTGGGCTCGCCGCTCTTGCGGTAGCCGAGCAGGATCGTCTCGTCCCAGTTGGGCTTGAGATCTGTCAGCTCGTAGCGCGCAAACAGCGGGTCGAGCACCTGGCCGTCATGCTTCAATACAAGTTTGTCGCCGGTAAAGGCGAAGATATGGGTTCCATCCTTGGCGAGCGCCTCGTCCACCGAGTTTTCGTTGCGATGCTCGGAATCGCGGATCAGGTCGTTGGCGGCGAATGCCGTCAGATTGCTGGGCTCGGGATGGGGTACATCCGTCTCGAAAAGCGAACGGCTCATGATGAAAGGGCTTCCCGCATCGTCTCTATGAATTGGTCTCGTTTCGCGTCCACATAGGCCTCCGCTTTGCCGTAGCCCCAGATTGGGCCGGGCCAGTTCGGATCACCCTCGAAGCGCGCGACGACATGAACATGAAGCTGACGGACGATATTGCCAATAGCCGCGACATTGATTTTTGTCGCCCCGGTCACCTTCTTCAGGGCCGTCGAGGCCAGTTCCGTTTCGAAGGTCAGCATCACCTGGTCGAGCGGCGTCAGCTCGAAAATCTCGGTGATATCGGCACGCTGCGGCACGAGGATCAGCCATGGCCAGCGACAGTCCCTGGAAAGCCGGAAGTCGCAGAGACCCGTTTTCAGGATGCTGATACTGTCATTGGCCAGCCGGTGGTCGAGTTTGAAAGCGTCCAACGGGTATTCCTCCAGAGTTTTCCATAGGCTAGCAGTTTTTTCAGGCCTTGGCTTGCTTTTGATCGCGATATTGCCGATATGTGCCTTCGGGAGGTTGGTGGTGGACGAGCCACTCGCCAACCGGGTCAGGTCCGGAAGGAAGCAGCCCTAACGAGCCAGGCACGGGTCATCGTGCCAGCCTCCCACCCTTCTCTCCATCCTTTGCCCGGGAGTCCGGGCGCTAAGCAGGGCGATGAGCGACACCGAGCGACAATCACAAGATGCCGCCTCGACGGGCACCGGATACCGGGTGCTGGCACGCAAATACCGCCCCAAGGATTTCACGGATCTGATGGTCGGCCAGGAGCCGATGGTCCAGACCCTGACCAACGCCTTCGAGACCGGCCGCATCGCCCAGGCCTACATGCTGACAGGCGTCCGCGGGGTCGGCAAGACCACGACCGCCCGCATCCTGGCCCGCGCGCTGAATTACAAGACAGCCGAGATCGACAAGCCGACGATCGATTTGCGCATCCCCGGCGAGCACTGCCAAGCGATCATGGAAGGCCGCCATGTCGACGTCATCGAGATGGACGCCGCCTCGCACACCGGCATTGACGATATCCGCGAGATCATCGAGCAGGTGCGCTACCGCCCGGTTTCGGCGCGCTACAAGGTCTACATCATCGACGAAGTGCACATGCTCTCGACCCAGGCCTTCAACGGCCTGTTGAAGACGCTCGAGGAGCCGCCGGAGCACGTAAAGTTCATCTTCGCCACCACCGAAATCCGCAAGGTGCCGATCACGGTGCTGTCGCGCTGCCAGCGCTTCGACCTGCGCCGCATCAGCGCGTCCGATCTCGTCGGCCTGTTCACCACCATCGCGTCCAAGGAAGGCATCGAGGCCGAACCCGATGCGCTGGCGATGATCGCACGTGCCGCCGAAGGCTCGGCGCGCGACGGCCTGTCGCTGCTCGACCAGGCGATCGCCCATGGCGGCGGCGCGGTGCTGGCCGATTCCGTGCGCGGCATGCTGGGCCTCGCCGACCGCGCCCGCATCGTCGATCTGTTCCAGCATGTCATCAAGGGTGATGTCGCAGCCGCCCTTGGCGAATTCGAGAGCCAGTACGAGGCTGGCGCCAATCCGGTGGCGGTGCTGACCGATCTCGCCGATTTCACCCATCTTGTGACGCGCCTCAAATACGTGCCGGATGCCGCCAACGACCCATCGCTCAGCGAAATCGAGCGCACCAAGGGCGCGGAATTCTCGCAAGGCATCGCCGTTACGGCACTGTCGCGCATCTGGCAGATGCTCTTGAAGGGCATTCCCGAGGTGGAAGCATCCTCGCGCCCGTCGGGTGCCGCCGAAATGGTGCTGATCCGGTTGGCGCACGCCGCCCACCTTCCAGCCCCCGAGGATGCGGCGCGCCGGCTTGCGGAATTCGCCGAGAATAACGGTGGCGCGCGTTCGCCGTCGCCATCGGGCAACGGCGGCGGCAATGGCGGCGCGACCGTCAGCTACCAGGGCAATGTCATGGCCCGCGCCACCGAATCTGCGGCCCCACGCCCGCAGACGTCGGGCCCGACCGCCTTGCTGCGCGTTGTCCCGGCATCCGATCCGCAAACCATGGCCGTCGGCCGCACGGAGGCGAAGCCCACCGATGCGCCGAAGCCGCTGGTCTCGGTCAATTCGGTCAGCGATATCGTCAATCTTGCCGGCGAAAAGCGCGATGTGAAGATCAAGGCGCTGGTGCGCAACTTCGTGCGCCCGGTGCGCGTTCAGCCCGGCATTCTCGATGTCAACCTGACGGAAGGCGCGCCGGGAACGTTGCTGAATGAACTGGCCGTCAAGCTCAAGGACTGGACCGGCATCCACTGGATCGTCAGCCTCAGCCGCGAGGCCGGCCAGCCGACCATGGTGGAAGCAGAAGCCAACACCAAGGCGCAGCAGGTCAGCGACGCCCGCCAGGATCCCGATGTCGCGGCGATCCTCTCGCAGTTTCCGGGGGCCAAGATCATCGACGTCCGTGTCCGGGCGCCGGAGCCGGAAGTCGAGGAAATTCAGGCACCCGCGACCGCCGAATCCGAAGAGGGCGATATCCTGCCCGGCGACGACATAGAATTCTGAGAGACCAAGAAGGAGAAGACGATGCGTGACATCATGGGCATGATGGGCAAAGTCAAGGAAATGCAGGCCAAGATGGAAGAGATGCAGGCGGAGATCGCCGAGCTCACGGCCGAAGGCAAGTCCGGCGGCGGCCTCGTGACCGTCGTCATATCAGGCAAGGGCGAGATGCGCAGCCTGAAGATCGATCCGTCGCTGTTCAAGGAAGACGACGTCGAGATTCTCGAGGACCTGATCGTCGCCGCCCACAAGGATGCCAAGGAAAAGGCCGACGCCGTCGCCGCCGAAAAGACCAAGGCGCTGACGGCAGGCCTGCCGCTGCCGCCCGGCTTCAAGATGCCGTTCTGATCATTTGATCGAATAGATTCGACAGCGCCGGCGCCCATCGGGTGGCCGGCGCTTGTCGTTTCAGAACGCTTATTTGGTGTGCTTTTGCGTGTGGTGCTTGGCAGGCTTCGCTTTCGGCGGTGGAACGAAGGTCAGCTTCATGTTCGCGATGCCGGCGGCCACGTTGAGCCCGGACGTCCCTTCGACGGAGAGCGGCTGCAGCGCCACCGATCCCTCCAGCCCGCCGACCAGCGCGTTGGCGCCGAGCCCGAGACCGACGGTCGCGTTGGCCGCCACGCCGGAATAATTGCCCTGCAGCGCGCCGTCGGGATGGTTTGCCGGGGCGTAGACATACCAGATCAGCGTCCCGCCCTTGAGCACACCGATATCGACGCCGATCTTGGTGATGGCGCCGCGATAGTGCTCGACATGCCCGGGAGACGACGGAGTGAAGGTGCAGTCCACCTCTCGTTTCGAGCCGATGATCATGCCGATGCCTGCCGAGATGTCGCAGGTTAGCGAGCCCGCATGCACGTTAGCGGCCGCAGCCGGCTCGGGAGCGGAAACGGCCGTCGCGGCGGCGATGGCGAGGGCGATCGGGGTAAGCTTGAAGACGGACATGCGAGCCTCCTTGGATTGGCACACCGTCAGGCTGAAATTAGGGGGATGCGGTTTATCAGCAAGTGATGATAAATGAGAATCTGCTGCTAGGCCTGCGCTTCGAGGCTGTCGCGCAGCTTGTAGTGGATCGGCGCGGCCAGGTAGCGGGCGCGGTCTTCGGCCGACAGCCGCTTGCCGAACGTCGCCATCATCTCCGGCATCGTGACGCGCGCTCCCTCGAACCGCTGCCATTCCACCCTCTCGCCGGCCGTGACCGTGCCTGGCCGGATCACCCGGCAATAGATGCCGGGACGGCCTGCCCGCGTATAGCGCTTGACGAATGTCGGATCGCCCATGCGCGCCGCGAAGGTGGCGCAGGGAATGCGCGCGGATGTGACCTCGAGAACAAGATCGCCGGCGATGAAGCAATCGCCCACCGCAACGTCGACATTATCCAGTCCATCGATGACGATATTCTCGCCGAAGGTACCAGGCTCGATCGGTCGTCCGAGCTCTTGCGACCACCAGTCGAGCGTCAGCGATCCCTCGACATAGACGGCCTGGTCGATACCGCCGTGGTGCTTGCGGTTGCAGATCGCATCGCCGAGCAGCCCTTCCGCATCGACAAGCACGCCGCCGCTGATAGCGTGCTTGTTGATGCCGGTCTTGTAGCTCTTGCCCGGCAGCTTCTCGGCATTGCCGATGCAGACGGCGAGGATTTTCATGGCGAGCGCTTTTCTTGTCCGTTTCCGTTTTTAAAACATATGGGCTAAGAACCCGATATGGCAAAGCGAGTCACCGGCCCCGAAATCGAAAAACTCATCCAGCTCTTGGCGAAGGTGCCGGGCCTCGGCCCGCGCTCCGCGCGCCGCGCCGCGCTGCACCTGATCAAGAAGAAGGATCAGCTGCTCGGGCCCCTCGGCAGCGCCATGGGCGAGGCCTATGACAAGGTCAAGATCTGCTCGCGCTGCGGCAATGTCGACACGTCCGACCCCTGCACCGTCTGCACTGACGACCGCCGCGACCAGTCGGTCATCATCGTCGTCGAGGATGTCTCCGATCTCTGGGCGCTGGAGCGCGCAGCGGCGCTGAACGCCGCCTATCACGTGCTCGGCGGCACGCTCTCGCCGCTCGACGGCGTCGGCCCGGATGATCTCAACATCAAGGGCCTGATCGAGCGCGTCACGGCTGGCGGCATCAAGGAACTGATCATCGCCGTCAACGCCACCGTCGAGGGGCAAACCACAGCACACTATATAACGGACCAGCTGGCCGGGCTCGATGTGAAGATCACGCGACTGGCGCACGGCGTGCCTGTCGGCGGCGAGTTGGATTATCTCGACGAGGGTACGCTGACGGCGGCGTTGAGAGCGCGGACGACGATATGAGGGAAACGACATTGCCAAACAACACCCCCCTCTGCCCTGCCGGGCATCTCCCCCTCAAGGGGGGAGAT
>UBVW01000100.1:0-10960 GCA_900469085.1 Hyphomicrobiales bacterium
CCCCTCGGGGAGAAGGTGGCCCGAAGGGTCGGATGAGGGGGCCACGCGGCACACCCTCACCCCAAAATCACCTCACGACCCCGTATAAGCCGCAATCGCAGCCATGTTCACGATGTCGCTGTCCTTGGCGCCCATCGAGGTGATCTGAACCGCCTTGTCGAAACCGACGAGGATGGGGCCGATGACCGTCGAGCCGCCGAGTTCCTGAAGCATCTTGGTGGAGATCGAGGCGGAGTGGAAGGCCGGCATGACCAGCACGTTGGCCGGGCCCGACAGCCGGCAGAAGGGGTACTGCTCCATGGCCTTGCGGTTCAGCGCCACATCGGCGGCCATTTCGCCGTCATACTCGAAATCCAGATGGCGCCGGTCGAGGATGGCGACGGCCTCGCGAACGCGCTCGGAGCGCTCGCCGGAGGGATGACCGAAGGTCGAGTAGGCCAGCATGGCGACGCGCGGATTGTAGCCCATGCGGCGCGCGAAGCCGGCGGCTTCAACGGCGATATCGGCAAGCTCCTCGGCCGACGGCATGTCGTGGACCGCCGTGTCGGCGACGAAGACGGTGCGGCCGCGGCATAGCGCGATCGACACGCCGATCACCCGGTGGCCGGGCTTCTCGTCGATACAGCGGCGAACATCCTCCAGCGCCGTCGAATAGTTGCGGGTGATGCCCGTCACCATGCCATCGGCATCGCCGAGCGCCACCATGCAGGCGGCGAAATGGTTGCGGTCGTTGTGGATCAGGCGCTGCGCGTCGCGGTGCAGATAACCCTTCCGCTGCAGGCGCGCGTAGAGATAGTCGATATACGCTTCCACTCTGGTCGAGATGCGGGCGTTGACGATCTCGAGGCCGGGACGGTTGAGATCGATGCCGGCACGCTCGGCAGTCGCCTTGATCAGGTCCTCGCGGCCGAGCAGGATGGCGGTACCGAGCTGCTGGTTGGCGTAGGAGAGTGCAGCGCGCATGACCTGCTCCTCTTCGGCCTCGGCGAAGACCACGCGCTTCGGGTGGCGGCGCACGCGTTCATAGAGGCTGGCGAGCGTCGAGGCGATCGGATCGCGACGCGCCGACAGTTCGCGCGCATAGGCGGCCATGTCGGGTATCGGCTTGCGGGCAACGCCGCTTTCCATGGCGGCCTCAGCGACCGCCACGGGGATCGCCGCGATCAGGCGCGGATCGAAGGGCACCGGGATGATGTACTGCGCACCGAAGCGCGGGCGGTTGCCCTGATAGGCGGCGGCGACGTCGTCTGGAACGTCCTCGCGGGCGAGGCTCGCCAACGCCCTGACGGCCGCGATCTTCATATCGTCGTTGATCGTCGTGGCGCGGACATCGAGCGCGCCACGGAAGATATAGGGAAAGCCCAGCACGTTGTTGACCTGGTTCGGATAATCCGAACGGCCGGTCGCCATGATGGCGTCGTCGCGAATGCGCGCGACCTCTTCGGGCGTGATCTCCGGGTCGGGATTGGCCATGGCGAAGATGATCGGGCGGTCGGCCATCGACTGGATCATCGTCTCGGAGAAGGCGCCCTTCTGCGACAGGCCGAAGACGACGTCGGCGCCCTTCATCGCTTCTTCCAGCGTGCGGGCCTTGGTCTTGACCGCATGCGCCGATTTCCACTGGTTCATGCCCTCGGTGCGGCCCTGGTAGATGACGCCCTTGGTGTCGCAGAGCGTGATATTCTCGGGCGCGAAGCCCATGGCCTTGATGAGCTCGACGCAGGCGATCGCTGCGGCGCCGGCGCCGTTGCAGACAAGCTTTGCGGTCTTCAGGTCGCGGCCCGTCAGCTCCAGCGCGTTGATGAGGCCGGCGGCGGCGATGATCGCCGTGCCGTGCTGGTCGTCATGGAAAACCGGGATATCCATGAGCTCGCGCAGGCGCTGCTCGATGATGAAACAGTCCGGCGCCCTGATGTCTTCGAGGTTGATGCCGCCGAAAGATGGGCCAAGGAAGCGGACGCAGTTGATGAACTCGTCGACATTCTCCGTATCGACCTCGAGGTCGATACTGTCGACATCTGCAAAGCGCTTGAAGAGGACCGACTTGCCCTCCATGACCGGCTTTGAGGCCAGCGCACCGAGATTGCCGAGGCCGAGGATCGCAGTACCGTTGGAGATGACCGCCACCATGTTGCCGCGCGACGTGTAATCATAGGCGGTGGCGGGATCGGCGGCGATGGCCTTGACGGGAACGGCGACGCCCGGCGAATAGGCAAGCGAGAGATCCCGCTGTGTCGCCATCGGCTTGGTCGGGTTGACCTCGAGCTTGCCGGGTTTTCCCTGCGAGTGGAAGTCGAGCGCTTCCTTGTCGGTAATGCCGTTGGCGGGGCGCTGCTTGCTATTCATGTCGGGCATATCTCCTCCAAATCTCCTGACAACCGGCCTTCGATTGCGCTCGTCGACCCTCTATAGACACGCTTTTTGGGCCTGACACGACGCCTTGCGAAAAAGCCGTACGGCTACAATCGATTAAAAATATCCGATGGAACTGACAGGCGCCCCTTCAAGGGGTTCCTGACCTTGCGGCTCGCTGAATACGTCCCTCAATCCTCCTGTGGGCTAACGGCTCCCATTTCCTGATAGCTGTTGTCTTCTATAGCCGCGCTTCGATAGGGTGGCACCCTGTTTTTTAGAGAAAAGCCCACTCCGTGAACGATCGAATGACCTTGAGACACGAAGCCTTTTCGGCTGCCGAGCTAGCAACGGAAGAGAGCCGCGCCTCGGCGACGCCGATGATGGAGCAGTTCATCGAGATCAAGGCGAACAATCCGGATTCACTTCTGTTCTACCGCATGGGCGATTTCTACGAATTGTTCTTCGAGGATGCGCTCGACGCCTCGCGGGCGCTGGGGATCACGCTGACGAAGCGCGGCCAGCACATGGGGCAGGATATCCCGATGTGCGGCGTACCGGTTCACGCGGCCGATGATTACCTGCAGAAGCTGATCGGGCTCGGCTTCCGTGTCGCGGTCTGCGAGCAGATCGAGGATCCGGCGGAGGCCAAGAAGCGCGGCGGCAAGTCGGTGGTCAAGCGCGACGTCGTGCGGCTGGTGACGCCGGGCACGATCACCGAGGAGAAACTGCTTTCACCCTCGGAATCGAATTATCTGATGGCGCTGACGCGCATTCGCGGCGCTTCGGAGCCGCTGCTGGCGCTCGCCTGGATCGACATCTCCACCGGCGTGTTCCGGCTGGCCGAAACCGAGGCCTCGCGGCTGCTCGCCGATATCCTGAGGATCGATCCGCGCGAGTTGATCGTGCCGGATACCATGTTCCACGATCCGGAATTGAAGCCGGTGTTCGACGTGCTGGGACGCACCGCCGTGCCGCAGCCATCCGTGCTGTTCGACAGCGCCACGGCCGAGGGGCGGATCGCGCGCTATTTCGGCGTCTCAACGCTTGATGGCTTCGGCACGTTTTCGCGCGCCGAGCTTGCGGCAGCGGCAGCGGCCGTTGCCTATGTCGAGAAGACGCAGATCGCCGAGCGCCCGCCGCTCGGCAAGCCGGAGCGCGAAAGTGCCGCTTCGACGCTGTTCATCGACCCGGCGACCCGCGCCAACCTCGAGCTTGCGCGCACACTTTCCGGCGACCGCAACGGCTCGCTGCTCAAGGCCATCGACCGCACCGTGACCGGCGGCGGCGCGCGACTGCTTGCCGAGCGACTGATGTCGCCGCTCACCGATCCGGCGCGGATCAACGAACGGCTGGATTCGATCGGGTTCCTGATCGAGGAGCCGTCGCTATCGGGCGACCTGCGCGATCACCTGAAACATGTGCCCGACATGCCGCGGGCTTTGTCGCGCCTGGCGCTCGAGCGCGGCGGACCGCGCGATCTTGCGGCGATCAGGCAGGGGCTGGTTGCTGCAGGCGACGTGGCGCGGCTCTTGGAAACCGCGATGCTGCCCGAGGAACTGGCGGATGCGCTCTCCGGTCTTACCGCCCTGCCCGCCTCCGTGGCGCAGCTGCTGTCGGAGACGCTGGGCGACGAGCTGCCGCTCTTGAAACGCGACGGCGGCTTCCTGCGTGATGGCGCCAATGCGCAGCTGGACGAGGTGCGCGCGCTGCGCGACCAATCGCGTCGGGTGATTGCCGGATTGCAGCTGCAATATGCCGACGAGACCGGCATCAAGTCGCTGAAGATCAAGCACAACAACGTGCTCGGTTATTTCATCGAGGTGACCGCGGGCAATGCCGGGCCGATGACCGATACGCCGGAGGCCAAGGCGCGGTTCATCCATCGCCAGACGATGGCGAACGCCATGCGCTTCACCACCACCGAACTTGCCGATCTGGAAAGCCGTATCGCCAACGCCGCCGACCAGGCGCTATCGATCGAACTGGCCGCCTTCGACCAGATGAGCGCGGCCGTCGTCGCCGAGGCCGAGGCGATCAAGGCCGGCGCGCGGGCGCTTGCCGTGATCGACGTCGCCGCAGGCCTTGCGCTGCTGGCCGACGAGCAGGCCTATTGCCGGCCGCTGGTCGATGGTTCGACCATGTTTGCGATCGAGGGCGGGCGGCATCCCGTCGTCGAGCAGGCGCTGCGCCGCCAGTCCGCCGGCCCGTTCGTCGCCAACAATTGCGACCTGTCGCCCGAGGGAGACGGCAAGGATGGCGCGATCTGGCTGCTGACCGGCCCGAACATGGGCGGTAAGTCGACCTTCCTGCGTCAGAACGCGCTGATCGCCATCCTGGCGCAGATGGGCTGCTTCGTGCCGGCGACATCGGCGCATATTGGCATCGTCGACCGGCTGTTCTCGCGCGTCGGCGCTTCCGACGATCTGGCGCGGGGGCGTTCGACCTTCATGGTCGAAATGGTCGAGACCGCCGCCATCCTCAACCAGGCGACCGAGCGTTCGCTTGTCATCCTCGACGAGATCGGGCGGGGCACCGCCACCTTCGACGGCCTGTCGATCGCCTGGGCGTCGGTCGAGCATCTGCACGAGGCCAACCGCTGCCGCGGGCTGTTTGCCACCCACTTCCACGAATTGACGGTGCTCTCCGAAAAGCTGGCGCGGCTTTCCAACGCGACGATGCGGGTGAAGGAATGGGACGGCGACGTGATCTTCCTGCACGAGGTCGGCCCGGGTGCGGCCGACCGCTCCTACGGCATTCAGGTGGCGCGGCTGGCCGGCCTGCCGGCCTCCGTCGTGGCACGTGCCCGCGACGTGCTGACCCGACTGGAGGATGCAGACCGCAAGAACCCGGCGAGCCAGCTGATCGACGACCTGCCGCTGTTCCAGGTGGCAGTGCGGCGCGAGGATGCGGCACGCGGAAACTCGAAGGTCGACGAGGCGCTGAAGAGCTTAAACCTCGACGACATGACACCGCGCGAGGCGCTGGACGCGCTCTACGATCTCAAGAAGAAGCTGAAGCAGGGGTAAGCACATGTTCATGGACCGCCTGCTTCGCGAAACGCAGCTGCTCGCCAACATCTTCACGGCGATCGAGGCGCTGCGGCTGGCCGACGAGGACGGCACTCCGCGCGGCTGGGCATCGCCCTTCGGGCTGTTGCAGATCATCCGCTGCTGCGACAGGATCTCAGACCTGACCGCCTCTATCGCCAGGGCCGGTTACCGCGAGTGCGACAAGGAGATGCTCGAGGAGATCGCCAGCGAAAACCGCAAGGTGCTCTATTCCGTGAACGCGCAGATCGCCGCCTGATTGCCGCCCGCGCTCGCCTAGCGTCGTGGCACGATCACCTTTTCGCCAAAATTAAAGGTTCTTGCAGTATGAAAGCCCGTGTCAAACAGCGGGCAAAGAGGCTATAGCGCATGCAGACGAAACGAGAGGCGAGCCTTGCGGGCGCGCCGCGCGAACAGGAAGCCGCCCAGCGCATGGCGCCGACGAACGATATCGATTTCTCCGACATTCTCGACACCGACTATCTGCGCAAGCAGTGCGACGCCGTCGTCGAAGCCAACAAGAACCGGCCGGACGCGATGCGCTCCGATCTGCTTGGTATCTTCAAGAAGGCAAGCACCGACGGGCGCAACAAGGCGCGCGAACTGCTCTCGGCCGACGGCAGCGGACTGAAATGCGCGCGCCGGATCTCCTGGCTGCAGGACCAGATCATCACGGTTCTCTACGAATTCGCAACGGATCACGTGTTTCCGAAGCAGAAGGACAAGTTCTCGGTGACCGCCGTCGGCGGCTACGGCCGCGACACGCTGGCGCCGGGCTCGGATATCGATCTCCTGTTCCTGTTCCAGCCGAAGCCGGCGGAAGAGACGCATAAAGCAGTCGAATTCGTGCTCTACATGCTCTGGGACATGGGCTTCAAGGTCGGCCACGCCACGCGCACCGTCGAAGAGTGCATCGCGCTGTCGAAGTCCGACATGACGATCCGCACGGCAATCCTTGAGATGCGCTACATCTGCGGCCTGCAATCTCTGGAGACAGAGCTGGAAGCCCGCTTCGACAAGGAGATCGTCACCGGCACCGGCCCCGAGTTCATCGCAGCCAAGCTGGCCGAGCGCGACGAGCGCCACCGCAAGGCCGGCGACACGCGCTATCTGGTCGAGCCGAACGTCAAAGAGGGCAAGGGCGGCCTGCGCGACCTGCACACGCTGTTCTGGATCTCGAAATATTACTACCACGTGCGCGACACCGCCGAACTGGTGGCGCTCGGCGTTCTCTCCAAGCACGAGTATCGCCTGTTCGAGAAGGCCGACGACTTCCTCTGGGCGGTGCGCTGCCACATGCACTTCCTCACCAACAAGGCGGAGGAGCGGCTCTCCTTCGACATCCAGCGCGAGATCGCGGCAGCGCTCGACTATCATTCGCGTCCCGGCCTTTCGGCCGTCGAGCGTTTCATGAAGCACTACTTCCTTGTCGCCAAGGACGTCGGCGACCTGACGCGCATTCTGTGCGCAGCGCTTGAGGACCAGCAGGCGAAATCGACGCCGGGCTTGTCGGGCGTGTTCAGCCGCTTCACCCACCGCACGCGCAAGATCGCCGGCAGCACCGACTTCATGGAGGATCGCGGCCGCATCGCGCTCGCCAGCCCTGACGTGTTCAAGCGCGATCCCGTCAACATCATCCGGCTCTTCCATGTGGCCGATATCAACGGGCTGGAATTCCACCCCGATGCGCTGAAGCGGGTGACGCGCTCGCTCAGCCTGATCGACAACAGCGTGCGTGAGAGCGACGAGGCCAACCGGCTGTTCCTCTCGATCCTGACCTCGAAGCGCGACCCGGCGCTGATCCTGCGGCGGATGAACGAGGCCGGCGTGCTCGGCCGCTTCATTCCCGAGTTCGGCAAGATCGTCGCGATGATGCAGTTCAACATGTATCACCATTATACTGTTGATGAGCATCTGCTGCGCAGCGTCGATGTGCTATCGGAGATCGACAAGGGCAAGGCCGAAGAGCTGCACCCGCTCGCCAACAAGATGATGCCCGGGATCGAGGATCGCGAGGCGCTCTACGTAGCGGTGCTGCTGCACGACGTCGCCAAGGGTCGGCAGGAAGATCACTCGATCGCCGGCGCCCGCGTCGCCCGCAAGCTCTGCACCCGCTTCGGCCTGTCGCACAAGCAGACGGAAACCGTGGTGTGGCTGATCGAGGAGCACCTGACCATGTCGATGGTGGCGCAGACGCGCGACCTCACCGACCGCAAGACGATCACCGATTTCGCCGACCGCATGCAATCGCTCGAACGGCTGAAGATGCTGATGATCCTGACGGTCTGCGACATCCGCGCCGTCGGTCCGGGGGTCTGGAACGGCTGGAAGGGCCAGCTGCTTCGCACGCTCTATTACGAGACCGAGCTTCTGCTTGCCGGCGGGTTCTCCGAGGTGTCGCGCAAGGAGCGGGCGATCGTCGCCGCCGAGGCGCTGTTCAACGCGCTTGCCGACTGGAGCCAGAAGGATCGCAAGATCTACAGCAAGCTGCACTACCAGCCCTATCTGCTCTCCGTGTCGCTCGAAGACCAGGTGCGCCATGCCGGCTTCATCCGCCAGGCCGACAAGGCCGGTCAGGCGCTGGCGACCATGGTGCGCACCGACAGCTTCCACGCCATCACCGAGATCACGGTTCTGTCGCCCGACCATCCGCGCCTGCTTGCCGTCATCGCCGGCGCCTGTGCCGCGGCCGGGGCCAACATCGTCGACGCGCAGATCTTCACGACGTCCGACGGCCGGGCGCTCGACACCATCCATGTCAGCCGCGAGTTCAAGGACGATGCCGACGAGCTGCGCCGCGCCGGCACGATCGGGCGGATGATCGAGGACGTGCTTTCGGGCCGCAAGCGACTGCCTGAAGTGATCGCCACGCGCACCAAGAATCGCAAGAAGAGCAAGGCCTTCTACATTCCGCCTTCGGTGCAGATCTCCAACAGCCTGTCGAACAAGTTCACCGTCATCGAGATCGAGTGCCTCGACCGGACCGGCCTCTTGTCCGAGGTGACGGCCGTGCTGTCGGATTTGTCGCTCGACATCCAGTCGGCGCGGATCACCACCTTCGGCGAGAAGGTGATCGATACTTTCTACGTCACCGACCTCGTCGGCCAGAAGATCTCGGGCGACAGCAAGCGCGCGAATATCACCGCCCGCATGAAGGCCGTCATGGCCGAGGAGCAGGACGAGCTGCGCGAGCGCATGCCATCCGGCATGATCGCGCCGGCGGCCACACAGCGCACCGTCGGCCCCACCCAAGAGAAGGCGGATTGAGCCGATCCGGCAATCCGCCTGAAACAACCGTCATGAGAGCGTCCGCATGAGCCTCGTCAAGAAATTCGCCACCGTCGGCGGCGCCACGCTGGGCAGCCGGTTGTTCGGCTTCGCCCGCGAAACGCTGATGGCAGCGGCACTGGGCACCGGGCCGATGGCCGACGTGTTCTATGCGGCCTTCCGCTTTCCCAACCTGTTTCGCCGACTGTTCGCGGAGGGTGCGTTCAACGCCGCCTTCGTGCCGCTCTTCGCCAAGGAGATCGAGGCCAACGGCATCGATGGCGCCAAGCGCTTCTCGGAAGAAGTGTTCGGCGTTCTCTTCTCGGTGCTGCTTCTCATCACCATCGTGATGGAGCTGTCGATGCCGCTTCTGGTGCGCTTCGTCATCGCGCCCGGTTTCACCGACGATCCGGAGAAGTTCTCGATCACCGTGCGCATGGCCGCGGTGATGTTTCCCTATCTGATGTGCATGTCGCTGACGGCGATGATGAGCGGCATGCTGAACTCGCTGCATCACTTCTTCGCCGCCGCCGTCGCTCCCGTCTTTCTCAACGTGGTGATGATCGGGGCGCTGTTTTACGCGCTCTATACCGGCGCCGAGCCGCTGCAGACCGCCTGGTATCTCTCCTGGGGCGTGCTGGTCGCCGGCGTGCTGCAGCTTGCCGTCGTCTATTTCGGCGTGCTGCATGCGGGCATGAGCATCGGCATCCGCTTTCCGAAGATCACGCCGAACGTCAAGCGGCTGCTGATCCTCGCCATCCCCGCTGCGGTAACCGGCGGCATCACCCAGATCAACCAGATGATCGGCCAGGCGATCGCCTCCAGCAAGGAGGGCGCGATCGCAGCCCTGCAATATGCCGACCGCATCTACCAGCTGCCGCTCGGCGTGGTGGGCGTCGCCGTTGGCGTCGTGCTCCTGCCGGAGCTTGCGCGCGCGCTGAAGGGCGGCAACCTTCGCGAAGCCGGCAACCTGCAGAACCGGTCGATCGAATTCGTGATGTTTCTCACGATCCCGGCCGCCTTCGCACTGTGGATCCTGTCGGACGAGATCATCCGGGTGCTTTACGAGCGCGGCGCGTTTCACCAGGAAAACACCGCGATCGTCGGCTCGATCCTTGCCATCTACGGCATCGGCCTGCCGGCCTTCGTGCTGATCAAGGCGCTGCAGCCAGGCTTTTACGCGCGCGAGGACACCAAGACGCCGATGCGCTTTTCGGCGGTCGCCGTCGGCGTCAACTGCGCGACGGCACTGACGCTGTTTCCCTATCTCGGCGCTCCCGGCATCGCGGTCGCGGAAGCCACGGCCGGATGGATCAGCACCGTTCTTTTGTTCACGACACTGCTCCGGCGTGGGCACCTCGCCTGGGAGTGGGCGCTGGCGCGGCGTACCGTGCTGCTGGTCGTATCGGCCGCCGTCATGGGTGGCGTCATCATGTACCTGCAGCACCGCTGGGAGCCGTGGCTTGCCTCGAGCGCTTCGCTTGCCACCAAGGTCGGGACGCTCGGGCTTCTGATCGGCATCTCGATGGTCGTTTATTTCGCCACCGCCTTCCTGATCGGCGGCGCGAACCTCGGCATGATCCGCCGCAACCTCAACCGCAAGCCGGCCACACCGAAGACCGACGGCTAACAGTGGGTCCAGCGGCGCTTCGGGCCGACATCGACATGGATGATGCCGTTGCAATAACGGCCGATGCCGCCAATGCCGGGCGCCTGCGCGGCAATGGCGATGATCGTACGGTCGGAGACTCCCGGCACCCTTATGTCGGCGGCGGCGCAATAGCGATGTTGCGAATGCGAGCGGCCGGAATGGGCGCGCAAGCCCGACGTCACCAGCGGCCGGCGGCCGGTCTTGTCGGCGATATAGGCGAGCACGCCGCGCAGGCGCGGCGGAAAACACCCGGCGCGCACGCTGACGGTTTGCAGGCTATAGGCCAGCGTCTCATTCTTCTTCAGCGGCCCGATCGACAGTTTACGGACATTCTGAGCGGTCGCGCCGCTGAGGCTGGACAGGCTGAAGAGACCGGCCAGCGCGATGGAAAATGCAGCATGCATTGTTTCGTCCCCCACTGGGGGCGCCAACGACGTCTGGCGCCCGCGTTTGCGGGCGGCAAAACCCTCCTCAAAAGTGGCCATTTTAAGGAACTGTATACCTGGTATATCAGCCATCGGCCTTATTTTACGTCGAATTACTACATTCAAGATACCTAAAATGAAGTAGGAAATGCTCTTTCCTGAAGATGGGATGAGCATATTCACAAAAGAAATCGTCCGCCGATTTTCCCCGCTCG
>UBVW01000099.1:0-11306 GCA_900469085.1 Hyphomicrobiales bacterium
CCTCGGCTAACCGCTTACGATCGAAACGGCCGACGACGTTTACATCCGTTTCCATGGAATCACTCAGTGGTACCGCCACGATTATAGCGACAATGAGCTTTTAGTATGGGTCAATCGGATAAAGCTGTGCGGAGCAAAAACGTTCTGGATTTATTTCAACAACGATCGCGACGGTAACTCAATAAAGAATGCCGAGCGGTTGGCGCAATTGCTATCTTCGCATGTTTAGGGTCAATGCACGCGAGTTGGTGAGGGTTGTTTTCTCTCCCGAGCCGGGGGCAGGCTTTTTTCGCCAGGAACGGTATAATGGCGCGAAGGTGAGAGACAATCTCGCTACGCACCAACAAGGTTTCTGGAGCTTCTAATGCAGTCATGTCCGTCAAGGCTGCTGTTGCAGCGCATGCGGAGAGGGCTGGTGGTCACCGCTATCTGCTGTGCGGAAGAAGCTAAAGATGCCGGCGGTCAGTATCGCGGCCATGAACACTGCTAACACGTAGCGCAATGTGCGCAGAGAATTTCGTCCGTTCGCAAACACGGCTTTCTCCTAAATTTGATCTCGCGGGAGCTGTCCTGGCGCGTTCTTCAACCCAATTTTCGCCTTCTTTTCCGCGCGCAGACTGTCTTCAGCTTGCTCTGACTCATCCACTGGACTGCTCGCTGTCGTGGTATTGTCCGAGGCTTGCGGAACCGGTGCCTGTTCCTCTTTGGGAGTTTGATCGGAGTAATTGATCTTTTCTGCCATGATGGTCTCCATACAGTAGCTGACGCGCCCGCGCCTCGATGGAAGAGCCAGACTACCTGATAAACGCGACAGGCTAATAATCTGGCTTGAAGGGAATGCTATCAGAACTCGGCGTCTTGGATGGCAAGGGCAATCCCCGCGTCGGCGAACAAAACGTTGCAGAGCATGTGTCTGGGCTTTGGTTTGTGCGAAAGAAGCGAGCCTCGAACGTTATTTCGACATGGCAAGCAAAGAAGCCCGAGCGCTTGCGCGTGCCATCGTGGGTCATTGAAGTAAACTCTAAGGCGATCACATCGACGACGACGGTACGACCCCTAGCGTGGGTGTCGAAAAGACACCGCCTTCGGTGCGATCGTTTGCTCCATCAATGACCTCTGATCGAACTTCTTCATCGGTCCACCCGGCATCTAACGCCGACGCGATCAGTTCGGCCTGTTTCTCAGCATCGGATGCTTTCGAAGTTTCGTTCAGATGCTTGCGCGCAGTGTCCAGGCACTGCCTCAGATCTTCGATGCGGGCGGGATCGCCGGCGGAATGGCTTGGGGATGCGACGTAGGTCATGATGACTCCTCCTGTTTGACGGTTAACCGCGAGAGCGGCCCTAAGTTCCCGGCCAGTTCTCAACCTGCCAGTCCACGCATTCTCGAGGGCATCGTGCATGCGGTTCATCAGCGTCGAGTAGCGCCACGCCGAGTGCTTCTCGTCCCATCTCGCGCCACCATGAAATGTGAATTTCGGCGTCGTTCCCCCTATGGTGCGAATGGACATGGGCCGCGTTGAGCGGAAGAAAAGCCCGCACCTTTTTTGCAACTCCGAAATTATCGCGCGGGCGCAGCGGCAGACAGCCGCTGTTCGCGCCGTGTTCGCGGATCCAGAGAGCGTTGGAGTAGCCCGCAACACGTACCAATTCGACTGTCTGCGGACATGGTCAACGGACGATTGGCGATGTCTGCAACGTTCAGCGCAAGCCAAAGAAGGGCGTCAGTGCGGGTGTCGACGGAAGCGACAAACATCGCGCCGAATTCCTCCAGCACCCCTTCAAGATACAGCGTGATCAATGGCTTGTCTTCGAGAACGAATAAAAGCCGAGAGATTCCCTCTTTTTTGTGCCCCTAGCTTCCTACGCCCAGGGCAACAAGTGACGATTGCGTCATGATCTTGGCGGGGCGCTGCAACTTCAAGCGTTTAGCGGAGTTCTCCATCACGATCTAACACTGAGGTGCGGTTTTGTCCGACGTAGAACCTTCCAACATTCACGGCGATCGCCCATCGGCAGCCTCACCCCAGGGACTTGCCGACCGGAAGGAACTCTCATCGTTCGCATTCGAGCGGACACGCATGCCGATCGTTATCACCGACGCGCGCCAGATTGACCTCCCGATTGTGCTCGCCAATGAATCCTTCCTAAAGCTGACAGGATATTCGGCCGACGAGGTCATCGGCCGGAACTGCCGCTTTCTTCAGGGCGAAGGGACCTCACAAACCACCGTCGCACATATTCGAGCCGCCATTGCGCAACACCGCGACGTCACGGTCGAAATTCTGAACTACAAGAAAGACGGCGATCCGTTCTGGAACCAGCTTCACATATCAGCTCTTCGGGACGACGACGGCAGCGTGGCATACTACTTCGCCTCGCAGCTTGACGTGACGGAGAAGCGACGAACCCAGACACTTCAAGAAGCGGAACACCGATTGCTTCTCGAAGTTGATCATCGAACCAAGAACGTTCTCGCGATTGTCGACAGCGTTGTCCGCCTGTCGAGAACAGATAGCGTCGAGGCCTACTCCGCATCGGTGCAAAAGCGCGTACAGGCGTTGGCTCGGACCCACGTATTGCTGGCCGAGAATGGCTGGAAGAGCGTTGCGCTGGACAAGATTGTCTTCATCCAGGTCGAAGTCTTTGGTCACGACAGCGTAAAGGCTGAGGGCCCGATGGTGATGATCCCAGCGGCGGCGGTTCAACCCATCGGCCTCGCACTGCACGAGCTTGCTACCAACGCCGCCGTCCACGGCGCACTTGCGGTAAGTGGCGGCTCCTTGGAGATCAATTGGCTTCCGGCTGGAACGGGGTTCGTTCTCGAGTGGAGGGAACGCGGTCTGGTGCACGCGCCGAAGCCGCAGGATCGGGGCTTCGGGACGACCCTGCTGAGTGCAGTCTTGGAAAAGCAATTCGGCGGCACGATTACGCGCGACTGGCGTCACGATGGTCTCGCTATTCGCATCGAACTGCCGGCACTGGATCGGGTAGGAGGCGGCTTGCGACGCAAGCCATGATCCACCACTTGTTTCAACGAGCGCCGCCTGTCATTCCGTCGGCAGAAGCAAAGCGGCTGCCTCTTCGAGGTTCGATACAGTCACATATGGAAGCCAGTCCGGATTGCCAATCTCTCCGCGTCGATTGACCCAGATGCCTCGCAGCCCTAGTTCGTGACGGGCCTTCATGTCCCAATACATGCCCATTGCGACGTGCACGGTCTCGTGCGGCGACACTCCCATTCTGTCGTAGGCGTATTCGAAGAGTTGCCGCGATGGCTTGTACGCACCGGCCTGTTCGGCGGTGATAACGTAGTCAAACGGAACACCGATGCGCGAAATGACTGGCGCGATTAGTTCATCGTCGGAGTTCGTAAAGATCGCGAGTTTGTAGCGCTCGCGGAGCCATCGCAAGGCGTCCGGAACCTCGCCGTGGGGACCCATGCTTTTGACCGACGTGACGATGCGATCAAGGTCTGCACTGCCAAGCGCGACGCCGTGTTCGCCGAAGGCGCTCTCAAAGCCGATGCGCAGGATGTCCTTGTATAGACGATGGGGCTGCTCGGCGGTCAAGGTCCGGCCGATCTCCGAGAAGCTGTCAAGGATGTCTACCGCGCTCTTTTCGCTCGCCCCGTGATCGGCGAGCAAAGCGTCGATCGCGCGGTGCAGCACTTCGTACCATTGCACCAGTGTGCCGTAGCAGTCGAATGTTATCACCTTAGGCGTCGGGTTGAGCGGGAAGTCAGCATTTGAAACAGGCATCGGCACCTCCATTCGTTCCACGCCTAGCCGCAGACGGCCGCTTCATGAAGCGCAGCGGCGGAGCTTTCATGTGTCGTTCGGGGAAAAAAAGTAAAGGCCTGCGTATAGCGGTGCTCGCGTAACGCAGAGCAACCTATGTGATGAAGAGGGCCGGAAACGCCATGGACACAAGCGGATTTCGATTTGCACCTTCGAGCAACGTGCATCCGATCAGGACTTCCAGCCACTCTATAGCGAGATGCAGACGACCGCGCACATGGAAGCGGTACCTCTTCGCGACCTATGCGAAAGGCGGACACGACGCCGCGGTGAAGTCGTTCGCGGAAAAGACGCTTTCCAAACTCGAGATGCACAAGATGCACGTGCTGAAGCTCGTCGTGGCTCGCTGACCGTCTATGCAGGACGTCGGTAGCATTGCCGACGTCCTAACTTCCCTGCCCCGAACTGTCAGCGCTCCGATGCCCCAACGCCGCAACGACGGAACCGAGAGCGTCGTCGAAAGTTCATGAGTAGTCACAAGGGAACGCGATGACCACCTCGATCCACCTCACGCGCCGCTCCATACTCGCGGTCAGGAGCACGGCGCTGGCGGCGTCCGTGTTTCCGGCATTTTCACAATCGACATTTAAGGGAGCGGTCACCGTGCAGGACCCCACCACGAAGTATCCGAAACCTCCGTTCGAAAAGCAGACGCAGCCTTTCCCCGGTCTTGCAGGCAAGATGCATCCCAGGCCGGATCATGGCGAGACGTCTTACAAGGGCTCAGGGCGACTTGCAGGCCGCAAGGCGTTGATCACGGGTGGCGATTCCGGCATGGGCCGGGCTGCCGCGATCGCCTACGCCCGCGAGGGCGCCGACGTCGCCATCAACTATCTCCCGGACGAAGAGCAGGACGCTAGGGAGGTTCTTGCGCTCATCGAGAAGGAAGGACGCAAAGCGGTCGCCCTTCCAGGAGATCTTCGAGATGAATCCTTTTGCGAAAAACTCGTCGAGGATGCCGCAAATGCGCTCGGAGGCCTGGACATCTTTGTGAGCAACGCGGGACGCCAGCAGCAAGCGGGGAAGTTGTCGGACATCACTTCCGACGCCTTCGACGCGACGATCAAGACCAACATCTACGCGTTGTTCTGGCTTACCAAGGCCGCGCTCAAGCACCTGCAGCCGGGTTCGGTCATCATCATCACCACGTCGGAGCAGGCCTACGATCCTTCGGAAGATCTCATCGACTATGCGATGACGAAAGCGGCAGGGATGAGCTTTACGAAGTCGATGGCGAAGCAACTCGGCCCGAAAGGCATCCGGGTCAACGGCGTCGCTCCGGGCCCCATCTGGACACCTCTGCAAGTGGCCGGCGGGGCGACGATGGAGAAGCTCGAGCAGTTCGGTGGCAAGACTCCAATGGGCCGCCCAGGCCAGCCGGCCGAACTCGCCTCGATTTACGTTCAGCTTGCCGATCCCTCGGCCAGTTACGCGACAGGGCAGGTGTATGGCGCGGCCGGCGGTGGCGGCCAGCCCTGAAGCCTAAACGAAAACTCAAGAAGAACGCCAAAGGAGAACGACATGAAAGCTTTGACCTGGCACGGCAGCGGTGACATCCGTTGTGAAGAAGTGGATGATCCGATCATTCAGGATGACAGTGACGCGATCATCAAAGTCACGAGTTGTGCAATTTGCGGCTCAGACCTGCATCTCTATGGCGGCTTCGTTCCGGGCATGCATGTGGGCGACGTCATGGGTCATGAAACCATGGGCGAAGTCGTCGAGGTCGGACGCGGCAATTCCAAGCTCAAGATCGGCGACCGCGTGGTCGTTCCGTTCACCATCTCCTGCGGCGAATGCTCCATGTGTAAGCTCAGTCTGTTCTCCTTGTGCCAGCGGTCGAATCCCGCGGGTGCAAAACAGGCCGAGCAGATCGGTTATCCGACAGCAGGTCTGTTTGGCTACTCGGAGATGTATGGTCGCTTTCCGGGCGGGCAGGCGCAGTATCTCCGCGTACCATTCGCCGATGTCGGGCCGATCAAGGTTCCGGACGGTCTGAGCGACGAGCAGGTGCTTTTCCTTTCCGACATCTTTCCGACGGGTTACATGGCGGCGGAGAACTGCAACATTCAACACGGGCAGACGATCGCCGTCTTCGGCTGCGGCCCGGTCGGCCTGTTTGCCATCAAGTCCGCCTTCCTTCTGGGCGCCGAGCGGGTGATCGCCATCGACACTGTTCCAGAGCGACTTGCTCTCGCTCGGCAGGCGGGGGCAGAGACGCTCGACTACACCGACGAGGATCTGCAGAAGAAGATCGTCGAAATGACCGGCGGCAATGGTCCAGATGCCGTTATTGAAGCTGTCGGTCTGGAGAGCCACGGTGCCGGCGGCGTCATGGAAAGCCTACAGACCAAGCTCACCTCTACGGAGCGGCCATACGCCCTGAGCCAGGCCATCCTGGCGTGCCGACCAGGCGGAACCGTGTCGCTGCCAGGCGTCTTCGTCGGATCGGCCGTCCCGGCCCCCCTCGGAGCGTTCGTCGGCAAGGGCCTGACGCTGAAGACCGGACAGACACATGTGCAGCGGTATCTCGAACCACTGATGAACCTCATCATCGAAGGCAAGATCGACCCGTCTTTCCTCATCACTCATCGGATCGGCCTTGAGGAAGGACCCGATGCGTACAAGACATTCCGCGACAAGACGGACGGTTGCGTGAAAGTCGTCATTCGTCCGAACGGCTGAACATCGCGTCTATCCCGTGGGCGGCGAACGTGCCGCCCATCATGACGGCAGAGGAATGAAATGGCGTTCAACTATTTCGAACTGCGAACGATACACGTGGAAGCTGGTGACATCCGGCTCCGCACAGGAGGCATTGGTCCGCCTATCCTTCTGCTGCACGTTCACCCGCGCACGCATATGACTTGGGGCAAAGTGGCCGACCTGCTGGCTCCGTCGTTCACCGTCGTTTGCCCAGACCTTCCTGGCTTCGGACAATCCTATGTACCCACAGACTCAGGCTACAGTCGCTATTCTTCGAAACAAGCGAAAGCTGCAGCTCTGCTCGAACTGATGAACCGATTGGGGCATGACGATTTCGTCCTCCTCGGCCACGATCGCGGCAGCCTGACGGCATTCCGCATGGCAATGGACTACCCTGAGGCGGTGACGAAGCTGATCCTCGTTGATGGTCTCCCGATAATTGAACATCTCGAGCGGGCTGACTGGAAATTCGCGCGGGACTGGTATCACTGGTTCTTCTTTGCGCAGCCCGAAAAGCCTGAACGCGTGATATCCGCCGACCCGGAAGGTTGGTACGACACGCTCTCTCCCGATCTTATGGGGGATAAAGCCTACGCGGATGTTCTCGAGGCGATCCATCGCCCGCAGACCGTCCATGGTATGATAGAGGATTACCGCGCGGGCATCCGCATCGACCATCTTCATGACAAGGCAGATCGCGACGCCGGGCGGAAGATCCGCTGCCCGATGCTGTGCCTGTGGTCTCTGCGCGACGACCTTGAGCTGCGCGCATCAACGCCAAGATCACCAAGGTATCGGCCAGCCACGCTCTCTTCATGACGCAGCCGACCGTGGTTGCAGATACCATCGATCAAGCTGCGAAGGCAGTTTCATCAAAAACAAAATGATAACTGCCGCGACATATCAGGACGGAGCGTAGCTGTCCCGACCGGAGCGCGCGTTCAGTTCGCGCTTTAAGAGCTCACATCAATCACCGCGGACCTGTTTTGTAGGACAGGGGAGAAACCTCCTCGGTCGCGATGCCTTGCGTGCGCTCGCTCGTACGCCGTTCCCCCGCCTTTCGCGGCTTCGCGAAGACATCATCAGAGGATATCATGACGCAAAACCACGACAGCCAATCAAGCGATCAGACCGGACCGACACCGCGCGATCTCGAAGATGATTTTGACTTCATCATCTGCGGCGCCGGCTCCAGCGGTTGTGTTCTTGCAGGGCGACTTGCAGAAGATGGAAACGCAAGGGTCTTGCTACTCGAGGCGGGCGGAGATGATAAATCCGAGACGGTATCGAACCCAGCGCAGTGGCCGCTTAATCTTGGATCGAGCCGCGACTGGGGGTTCGTCGGACAGCCGTCGCCTGGTCTGGAGGGCCGACGACTTCCTCTCAGCATGGGCAAGGGGCTCGGCGGCGGTTCGAGCATCAATGTGATGGTATGGGCCAGGGGGCACAAGGCGGATTGGGACTACTTTGCCGCAGAGGCAGGTGATGACGCCTGGGGATATGAGTCGATCCTCGGCTACTATCGCCGGATCGAAGATTGGCAGGGTGCACCTGATGCGGTTCGTCGCGGTACAGGAGGGCCTGTCCATGTGGCACAACCTCTCGCGCCTCAGCCGGTTGCGGACGCCCTGTTGAACGCGGCGTCGGCCATGGGGATACCGGTATACGATACGACGAACGGCGAAATGATGGAGGGCGCTGGCGGTGCGGCCATCGCTGAACTCCGGATCCGCGAGGGCAAGCGAGAAAGCGTGTTCGCATCCTATGTTGCTCCGCTGGTGTCGCGTTCGAACCTGACTGTCATGACCGATGCGCTCGTGACGCGTCTCATCTTCGACGGCAAGCGGGTAAGGGGAGTTGAAGCTCTGGTCGACGGTCGTCTACGCCGGTTCGCGGCGCATTGCGAAACGGTGCTGTCACTGGGGGCGATCAACACGCCGAAGGTTCTGATGCAGTCCGGTATCGGCCCGGAAGACGACCTGAAATTCCACAGTATTCCAGTCGTGCAACACCTTGCAGGTGTTGGCCGCAATCATCAGGATCATCTCGCCTTTGGCTGCACCTGGGCTTATCGAAAGCCCGAAGGCGTTGGCGGAAGTGGCTGTGAGGCGAACATCTACTGGAAAAGTGACGCGCGTCTGTCCGGGCCGGACATTCTCCAATGCCAATTGGAGTTTGCTGTGCCGTCACCAATAGAAACGGGTCTTGAAACGCCGGCACATGGCTGGACTATGTTCAATGGACTTGCGCAGCCGAAAAGCCGCGGTCGGTTGCGGCTCTCGGGTCCGCAGGCAACTAATCGCATCATGATAGAGCCGAACGCGCTCAGCGAGCCGGAGGACTTGGCTGCCGCGTTGGCTGCGGTCGAGTTGTGTCGCGACCTGGGAAACAGTGATGGATTCAGGCCATTGGTCATGGGTGAAGCGGCGCCAGGCCCACGCGACAGATCAGGCATGATCGATTTCATCCGCCGGTCGGCAGTCACCTATTGGCATCAATCCTGCACTGCCAAAATGGGACGCGACAAAATGTCGGTCGTCGACAACGAACTGAAGGTATACGGGATCGAGGGCCTCCGCCTCGCGGACTCTTCTATCATGCCGCGGATCACCACCGGAAACACGATGGCACCATGCGTGGTTATTGGGGAGAGGGCTGCCGATCTGATACGGGCGACGCATGGTCTCTTGAGGCACGAGAATGCAGTCTGACGATCGCGCACGGTTCCTGTCACGTCAATGAGCGGGAATAGCGCTAAGCGGTCTGGCCAAATGGAGCGGGCGATCGGAGGAGCGATATTCCCGCATCGCCTCGGGAACGCGTCCGCTGCAGGCCTTTTCGGGAAGCTACCTGCGAGGTCCGCCGGCCGCTTCCCGACTCCGAGCGGTCCGCCGCCTGGCGCTCGAGGAGGGCAAAGATAAGCCTCATAGGTACATCACGGTATCGAGCGCATGAAACTCAATTGACGAGTTGCTTTAAAATCGCACCCGAACGTTTGCGTGATCCAAGAAGAGCTCATGGAATTCTGGGGTTTAGGTTGTGGGCACGCTTTGGATAACCAGTGTGGAAAAGGCCTAAATAGGGACCGGTGTTCCATCTCCGTGCACGCCAAGCTTTCCTAGGCACCCCGAGTGGTCGACATTTGGTCAACCACTCCTCGGCCTCCGCCGCAATCGTAGCCGAGATGTTTCAGGCGCTCCCCAACGGGTTGAGCGCCCTTTTTCATCTAGCTGCTGACCAGCGCAAGTTACTCAGCCGCTACGCGAACTAGCGACAGATGGAGGCCATGAATTTGCTCGATGATCTCGAATTCACCGAGCATCGCATGTTGATCGGACCCCAGCAGCGCCAAGGTCCAAAACTCCGGTTCGTCACCGAATACGTCGGAGACCTGGACAACCGTGGGTCGCCCTTCGAAGTGTCTTCCAGACCGGGCCCAATAGAATCCGCCCGGAACTAAACTCGCGATGCTCATGACGCAAACTCCACCCTACGGACCGAAAGATAGCAAAAATCCAGAAAATGAACATACATCATTTTCTGGATTGTCACTGCCGTCACGCTCTTCGATTGGGTCCTGCTGCTCTTGAGGTGCATCCGCATCCACTTTGAAAATCAATCCCTGAAAGAATGGTCGAGCCAAAAACGATCGGCCGCAAGCGCCTAACTAGGAATCTTTTCAGTCAGACGAAGATTCTCATTTCAAACATTTTGACAAACACCTGCTTAGCCACGTTGCACTCAGAGGTCGCGGCCACATTGTAACTCGGGGGAATGCAGGGAATGTAGATGAGTGCAAATTTAATTGCGCTTCAGACCGACGGCCTCGACGGTCGATATCGGTTGCTGGTTGCCGACATTACCGACTACGCGATCTAACATGCTCGACCCAAGTGGTCCTATCGGTAGCTGTAATACCGGTGCACTCTGCTTCAAGGGCTATACCGAGGAGGAAATTCTCGGGCAGCATTTCTTATAGTTCTACACGCCAGAAGATCGGGAAGCGGGGGTGCCACGTCGCGCGCTTGCGACCGCGGATGCCGAAGGCAGGTTCGAGGCCGAAGGTTGGCGCGTACGCAAGCCCGTGATCCAGGAGGCGAAGTCGCGCGAGCTTCTCCATCGAAAACCTTCTTCCAGAGCCCTTTCTGATCAGCCACCGCTCGGGATATTGAACAGTTTCGTTGGGTCGGTTCCCAGCGGACTACTGCTGGGATTAGTCGCTCAGCAGGCGACAGGAACGCGCCGGTTTTTTGCGCTTGCAAGCGTCGCGCTTCATATGTGCCCACTCTAAAGTGTCAGCGCTATGGAGTGCCCATAACAGGCAGGAATGCCGGATGGTCAAGGACCATTCGGTGTGCTAACCACGTCGGATTGAGGGGGAATCTCATGAGATTGAAGCTTCTCGCGGTGGCTGTCGCGACGCTTGCTCCGGTCGTCGCGATGCTTGGCTACAACGAGTATGCGATGCGGAGCGAGCGCAACGCCGAAGTGCGCGCACAGGCGGCACAAGCGGCCCGCCAGGCCGCTTCCGAAATCGAGCGCATCGTCGAGGGACTTCACTCCTTGCTGATCTCCGTTCGCTCAATGCCAGCGGTCCAGAATCTCGACGCGGCAGTGTGCAATGCGTCCCTCAGGTCGGTTGCCTCGAGTGTTCCAAATATTCGTATGATTTTCGTGGTCGACTCACGAGGCAGACCCGTCTGCGGCAGCGTTGAAACACCCGCGGGCGTAGAATTCGCCGATCGCGACTACTTCAAGGCCGCTATGGCAGGCCGGGACTTCGTCGTGGGGACATACACGA
>UBVW01000097.1:0-16788 GCA_900469085.1 Hyphomicrobiales bacterium
ATCTCCCCCCTTGAGGGGGAGATGCCCGGCAGGGCAGAGGGGGGGTGCCACAAACGCGAGGCCGGCGATCACCTTCCCCCAATCACTCCAATATAATCCGACACCCATCGGTGATACGGCACGCACTCGCCCTGTTCGCACTTGGCGGTCGGCGTTCTCCAGAACTTGATCTTGTCGAAGTGGTCGTAGCCGTTGGTGGCGCAACCGGTGTCGGTCATCAGCTCGTTGCCCTTGCAGGCTGCTGGAACCGAGGGGACGGCGCCGAACCAGGCGGCGGCGTCGCCCTGGGTCTTGGCCTTCAGCGAATGTTCCATCCACATATAGGCGCAGTTCGGGTGCTCGCTGTCGGCATGGAGCATCGTCGTGTCAGCCCAGCCGGTGACGCCTTCCTCGGGGAAGGTCGAGGCGATCTTCTGCTTGTCCGCCTGCATCAGGTTGACCTGGAACGGCCAGGAGCCGGAGGCGACGACGCCTTCGTTCTTGAAGTCGTCGACCTGGATCATCGCGTCGTGCCAGTAGCGCGAGACGAGCTTGCGCTGGCCGCGCAGCAGATCGAGGGCGGCCTTGTACTGGTCCTCGTTGAGCTCGTAGGGGTTGGTGATCTTGAGTTCCGGCTTGTGGGCCATGAGATAGAGGGCGGCGTCGGCAATGTAGATCGGGCCGTCATAGGCCTGGACGCGGCCCTTGTTGGACTTTCCATCCGGCAGCGTCTCTTCCTCGAACACCACCTTCCAGCTCTTCGGGGCCTCGCCCTTGAAGGCGTCGGTGTTGTACATCAGCACGTTCGGTCCCCAGAGATAGGGAACGCCATAATGAACCTTGTTGACCGTGTACCAGGGCGCATTCTGCAGGCGCTCGTCGACGGTCTTGAAGCTCGGGATCAGATCGGTGTTGATCGGCTGCACGCGCTTGCCGGCGATGAGGCGCAGCGAGGCGTCGCCGGATGCGGTAACGAGGTCGAAGCCGCCTTCGTTCATCAGCGACACCATTTCGTCCGAGGTGGCGGCGGTCTTGACCGAGACCTTGCAGCCGGTTTCCTTCTCGAAACCGGTGACCCAGTCGTAATTCCTGTCGGTCTCGCCGCGCTCGATATAGCCTGCCCAGGCCACGATGCTGACGGCACCTTCACCCTTGCCCAATTCCTTCAGCGGCTCGGCCGCCACCACCTGCGTCACGAAACTCAGGGTCGCGAGCGCAGCCGTGCACGATTTCAGAAGATACTTCATCTGATGTCTCCCGGTTCAGGTGCCACTTCGTGGCGTTTTGTTCCCGCCGGAAAAGGTGACGCGAAAAAGCCGCTTTCGCAAATTCATTAATCAGAATGGCGTTATCGGTTTTTCCGATAGCTTATCTGAGCATGAGCTTGTCCGAAAACCGCTTCACACTTTTCGGGCTCATGCTTAGCGCGGGCGTCCCGAACGCATCGCCTCGGCAATGCCGACGAAATCGCGGGCCGCCTGCGGCAGGCTGGAGCCCTTGCGCCAGACCATGCCGACCTGCACGACCGGCAGCGCGCCTGACACGTCGCGGCTTTCGATGCGGTCGCCTTCCAGCGACCAGGGGCGATAGACGAGATCTGGCAGCAGCGCCACGCCGGCGCCGGTTGCGACAAGGCTGCGGACCGCCTCGACGGATCGGGTGCGGAAGGCGACATGCGGGCGGGCGCCGAGCGCTGAGAGCAGCTTGCCGGTGTTCTCCTCGATTTCGTCGACGGTCAGCATGATCAGCGGCTCGCGGGCGATATCGGCGATCGAGATGATGTCGGCGGAGACCAGCGGGTGGCCCATGGGCAGCCACAGGCGATAGGGCGAGGTCTCGAGGATCTCGGCCTGCAGCGCCATGCGGTCGCGCAGGTTTGAGATGACCATGACGGCGACGTCGAGTTCGCCGCCGACAAGCAGATGCTCGAGATAGCCGCCATTGTCCTCGATCGCCGACACCTCGACGCCCGGGCAGGCGCGGCGATAGCGGGCGAGAAGGTCTGACAGCACGTAGCCGGCGACCAGCGAGGTGACGCCGATGTTGAGCTTGCCCGAGAGTTCGTTCTTGTTGCCGGAAAAGCTGGTGCGGGCGTCGGAGACGCTTGATAGAATTTTGGTGGCGTGGCGCAGGAACTGGTGGCCGTTATGGGTGATGGTCAGGCCGCGCGGGTGGCGGTCGAAGAGCTCGACGCCAAGATCGGTTTCCAGTTCCTTCAGCGCTTCCGTAACCGAGGATTGCGAGATTGACAGGTTCTGCGCGGCCCGCGTGATCGACCCCTGCTCGGCCACGGCAACGAAGTATTGAATCTGGCGAAGCGTGAAGGCCATGGCATCTTAGAGCATGGCGGCCAGCGCCATTGCAAGCGTGCACCATACTGGACCTTTTTTGGGATAAGTCCCTTTGTGGTACAAACTTCTTGCCAGCATTTAAGTATTCCGAAACGTCATTTCTCTAGCGTCCACACCAGTTTATTGCGTTGGAGTGACTTGATGGCGGAGCAGTTGGCGTGAAGGCCTTACTGCGCATATTCCGGCCTTCCCGGAAACTGGTGCTGATCATCGGCGGAATTGCCCTTCTTGCGGGCGCTTCCGGCGGTGCCGCGCTGTATGTCGGCAAGGACGCCATCCTCGGTCCGCCGGCGGAGATGGTGAACGGTGCGGCGTGCACCGACGTCAATCTCGTGACCATCAAGAAACAGAAGCGGACCTGGATCCGCAAGTATATCAAGACCGAGCCGACCGACGGCATGACCCGGGTGAAGACGGCGCTGAGGGTGGCCAAGGCGGTCTACGAGGCGCAAAAGCCGGATCTGGTGCAGGTGGTGGTGCTCGACGCCAACGGGCCGACGCTGCGCTCCGACATTCGCGGCCGGGCGATCGGCGCCGACGTGGTGTTTATCCCGCATCCCGATCCGATCGTCGAAAGCATCGAGGGCAACAAGACGATCACGGCGCGCTACTACGACGGCACGGCGGCGGCCAACGGGCTGTTCTTCGGCGAACGCGTCGACCTGCCGGATGCCGAGATCACGGCGCTGAACGCGTCGTTCAAGGATGTGTCTGATTGTATCGACCCGATTGCCGTTGCCGCGACCGAAGGCGGCGAGGGCAAGGCGGCGCCGAAGGGCGAGGCGAAGGCGGCTGAAGGCGGGCACGGTGCGGCGCCGGCCGAGGCTGAGGCGAAGCCATCAGGCGGGCATTGATTTAGCTTTCAGTCGGTGGCCGCTCTGACGGCCACTCAAGCGCGTTCCACGCATTCCAGCGCTGATGATGGAACGCTGACATCCCCACAATCTCCCTCATTCTCACCCTTGTGGCCGGAATCCAGCGCGATCAAGTCCTTGATCGCAATAGACTCCTCTCACCGCGCAGACGCGCGGTGGCTGGATCTCTGTGACATCCCGTGGGCGAAGCCCTAGGTTGGCACAGAGATGAGGGTGGTGGGGAGGTGAGCGCGGAACGACCGCCCCCGTGTCGTGGGGGAGGCGCTGTCGGGAGCAGCGTTTGAGCATCCCCTCACCAACAAACAAAAAAGGCGGCCAGCCCTTTCGGGTTGCCGCCATTTCTGTGCCCGTAACCCGCCTCAGTCAGCCTTGGCCTTGCGGGCCGGGAAGAGGATGACGTCGCGGATCGAAGGCGCGTTGGTGAGCAGCATGGTCAGACGATCGACGCCGATGCCGAGGCCGCCGGCGGGCGGCATGCCCTGGTCGATGGCGTCGAGGAATTCGTCGTCCAGCTGCTTGTCCTTCTCGCCGCGGGCATGCGCCTGCTCGAGCTGTTCGACCATGCGGCGGCGCTGTTCTTCCGGGTCGTTGAGTTCGGAAAACGCGTTGCCCAGTTCCCACGCGTTGCAATAGGTCTCGAAACGCTCGACCAAGCGCGGCTCGCCCGGGACTTCCTTGGCGAAGGGCGAGATGTCCTTCGGGAAGTGGGTGACGTGGCTCGGCTGGATCAGCGTGCCCTCAACCTTCTCCTCGAAGATGAAGGCGAGGCATTCGCCCCAGGTCCAGTCCTTCTCGACCTCGAAGCCGGCGGCCTTGGCGGCCGTGCGGGCTTCCTCGTCGGTCTTCATGGCGAGGAAGTCGATACCGGTCGCTTCCTTGACGGCGTCAGGCATGGGGACGCGCTTGAACGGGCCCTTGAAGGAGAGTTGCTTGTCGCCGAAGGGGAATTCCGTCGTGCCGTGAACCTGCAACGCAAGCTTCTCGAACAGGCGCTCGACGAGGTCCATGATGTCCTCGTAGTCGGCATAGGCCCAGTAGCACTCCATCATGGTGAACTCGGGATTGTGCCGGGTGGAGACGCCTTCGTTGCGGAAGTTGCGGTTGATCTCGAACACCTTGTCGGTGAGGCCCGAGACCAGCGTGCGCTTCAAAAACAGTTCCGGCGCGATGCGCAGGTACATGTCGAGCTTCAGCGTGTTGTGATGCGTCTTGAAGGGCTCGGCCGTGGCGCCGCCATAGACCGAATGCAGCATCGGCGTCTCGACTTCCATGAAGCCGTCATCTTCCATGAAGCGGCGGACGCCGGACAGGATCTTCGAGCGCTGCTGGAAGCGCAGCTTGGATTCCTCGTTGCTGAGGATATCGAGGTGGCGCTTGCGGTAGCGGATCTCGACGTCGGCAATGCCGTTCCACTTCTCCGGCATGGGGAGAAGCGACTTGGTCAGCATGGTGATCTCTTGCGCGTTGATCGACAGCTCGCCGCGCTTTGTGCGGCGTACGGTGCCGGTGACGCCGATGATGTCGCCGATGTCGATCATGGCGAGCATGTCGCGAGCGGCCTCGGGCGTCACGTCCTTGTGGCTGAAGATCTGGATCTTGCCGCCGGCGTCATGGATGTCCATGAACATGCCGGAGTTGCGCGAGGAGTAGACGCGGCCGGCGACGGTGACGACATCCGTCGTCTCGACGTCGGAGTCCAGATCCTTGTACTTCTCGGCCAGCTCGGCATTGGTGATCGTGCGGTGGAAATGCGCCGGATAGACGTCGCCGATCTTCTCGCGCAGGAGCTTCAGCTTCTGGGCGCGCACTTCGGTGGCGTCGGAGGAGAGGGTGGCGGTTTCGGTCTTGTCGGTCATCGTGTTTGCCTTTTTCGGGCTGTGTTCGTTGCGGTTACCCCCCTCTGTCCTGCCGGACATCTCCCCCTCAAGGGGGGAGATNNTGAGGGGGAGATGCCCGGCAGGGCAGAGGGGGGTATTTCAGAATGCTGCGGTCAAAGGCAGCATTCGCTTATCAAATCATTTCGGCCCAACCAACGCCGCCACGGCCTGCGCCGCCAGCTTCAGCCGCTGGCGCACGACCGAGCGACCCAGGATCGCCATACTGTCGAACAGCGGCAGCGAGCGCGACGAGCCCGACACGGCGACGAAGAGCGGCGCGACGATGACCTTGAGCTTCTTGCCCATGCGGTCGCCGATGGCGCGCAGTTCGGCTTCGATGGATTCGACGTTCCACTCGAGGATCTTTTCCAGATCCGGCTGCACGGTGTTCAGGATCTCGAGAATCTCTTCCGGCGGCGACTTGATCTTGGCGAAGGCCGAGGGGTCGAGGTTGAGGTCGGACTTCAGGAGGAAGCCCATCAGGTCGGGCAGCTCGCCGAGCTTGGAGACGCGCGACTGCGACAGCGCGAGGCCGGCCATCAGGCGATCGTTTTCCATCGCCCAGGTCAGCACGCGGCCGCGGAACTCTTCTTCCGACATCTTCTCGCGGATCCAGCGGCCGTTCAGCCAGTCGAGCTTCTGGATGTCGAAGATGGCACCGGCCTTGGAGAGGTTTTCCGGATCGAACTTGCCGGCCAGTTCCTCGATGTCGAGCAGTTCCTCGCCTTCGGCGATCTGCACGAAGAACAGGCCGAGGAAGTTCATCAGCGCTTCCGGGATATAGCCGAGCGCGGAGTAGTAGGAGATCGAGGTCGGGTTCTTGCGCTTCGACAGCTTCGACTTGTCGGCATTTCTCATGAGCGAGAGGTGCATGAACACCGGCTGGTCCCACTCGAAATAGCGATAGAGCAGGATGTGCTTCGGCACCGATGCCAGCCACTCCTCGCCGCGCGCGACATGGGTGATCTTCATCAGATGGTCGTCGATGACGTTGGCCATGTGGTAGGTCGGCATGCCGTCGCCCTTGATGAGCACCTGCATGTCGACCGAATCCCACGGGATCGAAACGTCGCCGTAGACGCCGTCGGTGAAGTCGCAGGAGCCCTCGGTCGGGATCTTCATGCGGATGACGGAGCCTTCGCCCGCCGCCATCTTGGCGGAGACTTCCTCGGCGGAATATTTCAGGCAGAGACCGTCATATTTCGGCGGCTTGCCGGAGGCGCGCTGCGCCTCGCGCATTTCGGTCAGGCGCTCGGGCGTGCAGAAACAGCGGAAGGCATGGCCCTTGTCCAGCAGTTCCTGGGCGTAGGGCTGGTACATGTCCTTGCGGTCGGACTGGCGGTAGGGGCCGTAAGGGCCGCCGATATCGGGACCTTCCGACCATTCCAGGCCGCACCACTTCAGGGCGTCGAGCACCTTGGTCTCGAATTCCGGCGTCGAGCGGGTCGCGTCGGTGTCCTCGATGCGCAGGATGAACTCGCCGCCGTGCTTCTTGGCGAACAGGTAGTTGAAGAGTGCGATGTATGCGGTGCCGACATGCGGCTCGCCGGTTGGCGAGGGAGCAATGCGGACGCGGACGCCGGAAGCTGTCATTTTATGTGCCCGTCAAATAAATGCCGGACGGCTTTCCCAGAGAAAGCGACGCTCGGCCGGAAAGAATTCAGATAACTGGATCAGGAAACCGGCCGGAAAAGGGCATTTTCGGTGCTTCTTCCGCCAATTGTCCGTTTGGCTGGCTTTAAGGCCATATTCGGTTGCGCACGTCAAGGAAAACCGCCCGCCCGCGCCACGCGCAGCACCTCGGGCGGTCATGCCAGCTGGCGCTTTCAAGTTATTGGCCAGACCCACAGCAGCAACGGCACGCTGACGAGGATGATCAGGAAGGACAGCGGCAGGCCGAGGCGCGGGTAATCGCTGAAGCGATAGCCGCCGGGGCCGAAGACCAGCGTGTTGCACTGGTGACCGATCGGGGTGAGGAAATCGCAGCCGGCACCGATCGCCACCGCCATCAGGAAGGCATCCGGCTTGTAGCCGAGCGTTTGGGCGAAACTCGCGGCGATAGGGGCCATGACGAGCACTGTCGCGGCGTTGTTGAGGAAGGGCGTCACGGCCATGGCGGTGATCAGGATCAACGCCAGCGCGCCGTAATGCGGCATCTGGGCGGCGAGATGGCCGAGCCAGCCGGCGATCAGCTCGCTGCCGCCTGTCGTCCTGAGCGTGTCGGAGACCGGGATCAGGGCCGCCAGCATGATCAGGATCGGCGCGTCGAGCGCCTTGTAGACATCGACCAGCGGGATGACGCGGAAGACGACCATGGCGAGCGCCGCGCAGAAGAAGGAGGTGGCGACGGGCACGACGCCGGTCGCCGTGGCGGCCATGGCGGCAAGCAGGATGAGGAGCGGCACATAGGCGCGGCGCGATGTGCCGAGCATGATGTCGCGCTGGGCGAGCGGCAGGCAGGCGAACTCCTGCAGGAAGGCGGGCAGGTTGCGGCGGCTGCCCTGCAGCACCAACACGTCGCCGGCGCGCAGCCTGACTTCGCTCAGGCGCTCGTTCAGCCGGTGGCCCTTGCGGGAGACGGCGAGAAGATTGACGCTGCGGCGATTGGAGAGCGACAGTTGCCGTGCCGACCAGCCGACCAGTTGCGATTCCGACGCGATGATCGCCTCGATCGAGATGAGGTCGTTGCGCTCGACGGGGTCGGCAATCGGCTTACCCGAGAGTTTCAGCTTGGCGTTGGAGACCATGCGGTCGAGCGCGTCGGGGCTTCCTTCGAGCAGCACCGTATCGCCGCTCTGGAGCACGACATCGGGGAAAGGCGAGAGGCGGGTGTGGCCGCGCAGGATGGCGGTGGCGACGGCGTCTCCGTCGGCGAGCTTCAGCAAGTCGCTGAGCGGCTTTCCCTCGACGGTCGATTCCTCGGCAATCGTCGCCTCGGAGAAATAGGCCTTGGCGTCGAGCGCTTCCTCCAGCGACGGGTTTTCATTCTTCCGCTCAGGCACCAGCCAGTGAAAGAAGATCAGAAAGACGACGCCGACGATCGCCAGTGTGGCGCCAACAGGGGTGAAGTCGAACATGGTGAAGGGCGTGCCCGTTATCTCGCCGCGCAGGCGCGAGACGACGATGTTCGGCGAGGTGCCGATCTGGGTCATCAGGCCACCGAGCAAGGCTGCGAAGCTCATCGGCATCAGGTAGAGCGACGGCGATTTGCCGCTCTTGCGGGCGAACTGGAAGGCGACCGGGATCATGATCGCCAGCGCGCCGATGTTCTTGATGAAGGCGGAGAGGACGGCGACGACGATCAGAAGCAGCGCAAGCTGTGTGTGCAGCGTGTCGAGATTGGGAAAGAAGCGCTTGATCGCGGTATCGACGATGCCCGAACGGGCGACGCCGGCGCTGACGACAAGCGCGCTGCCGACGATGATGACGATATCGTCGCTGAAGCCGGAGAAGGCCTTGTCGAATGGCACGAGGCCCACTGCGATCGCCAGCACCAGCGCGCAGCAGGCGACGAGATCGTAGCGAAAGCGATCCCAGATGAAGACCGCCATCATCAGGCCAATGACGCCGAAGGCGAGAATCTGCTGTGTTGTCATGCGTTTCCGGGGACTGGATCGGATGCCGGGAGAATTCCCGACCTTCGCGGATAACTGTGCCGCGCGCGATGTAGTTCAATGGCTTAGGGTGCGCAAAATTCGCGAGGCATGCAGCCGCAGGTGTGTCGTTCGCATTGAGATTCCGGTCGCGGCCGGTATATGGACGGTGATGGGCGGATGGTGCTGCCAAGGAGTGAGCATGGGCAACGAGACGCGCAACGGCGCAGCTGGCAACAGGCGTCCGGACGGTGGAGCAACCGATACGCTGGCGCTGCTCAAGGCGATCGCGGATAGCCCACGGCGCGATAACTCCAGCTATCACGACGCCATGGCACAGGCGCGCCAGGCATTCGAAGCGGCAGAGGCGGCCATCGGCGGTCCCGTCAGGGTCAAGACCAAGATTAAGACCAAGCGCAACGGCGACTATGTGGTTAAGTGGACCTTCAAGCCGGCTAAATAATTCGTCAGGCTGAACCGGGTGTGAAGCCTAAATAATAAACGACGGCCATGACCACGGCGACGGTGAAGATGATGGCGACGAACCGCGTCATGCCGCGGCGGGCTTTCTTTTCTGTGCTCTTCATACGGACCAAACCGATCGAACGGCGATATGGTTCCGCATTTGGTCTTCGTCAGCGCTGAAGTTCGGCCATGGCCCGGCGCAGCGGCAGGTCGGAAATCTGGATGAGGCCGTTGAAGGGGATGTCCATGTCGAGCACCAGATAGATCGAGGCGGAGATCAGGAAGGCGGCGAGGACGAACATCGAGACAACGATGATGTTCTTCGGCGCGCGATATCCGAAGCTCGCGAAAATCAGGATCAGCCATGTCGCCAGCATGGCGATCAGCGGCCTCGGGATAACGCCTTCCGACTGCTCGACGAGGACCCAGCGCTGCTCGACGATCCGCTGGTACTGCTGGCGCGCATTGGCCAAGAGAGCGATATGTCCGGGATCGTCAGGGGTGAGCAGTGCCAGGCTGTTGCCCACTTCGTTCAAGGCGAATTCGGCGGCTGGGTCGCCCTTGACCAGAGGGTCGCTGGATGGGGGCACGTTGCCCAGCGCGATTTCGACATAGGTGGAAAGCCTGTTCTTGGTCTCGTTGGCCTCCAGCCCGTAGGTTCGAAGCGTCTGGTCGAAGAGGATGATCTCGGTGGCGAAGGCGTGGACGTTGCTGTCGATGCCCTCGAAGGTGTTCTTCGCTGAGTTGATCATCAGGCTGAAGACCAGCGAGGTCATGACCACGAAGATGTTGGCCACCAGCCGCACGACGGCGTTGGTCTCTTCCTGCCGGTGGTGGCTCGGCAGTTTGTGATAGCTGAGCATGGTGCCGATCGAGGCCACGATCAGGCAGGCGCAGATAAAGGCTGCCACCAACACTTCCCGAGACATCCAGATCCCCCCATTCTCCAGACGGCGCCCGCGCCCTGGCAGCCAAGACTAGATGGTTTGGGCGATTTTGCCAGCGGGCGATTTCCGCGCTGGACAAACGGGCGCGCGGGTATAGCTTCCGCGTCGGTATTTCATGTTGGAGACTGATAATGACCGATATCTTGAGCGTGCCGGTAAAGCTGGCCGATGGCCGCGAAACCACGCTGAACGAATACAAGGGCAAGGTCGTGCTTGTCGTCAACGTCGCCTCGAAATGCGGGCTGACGGCGCAGTATGAAGGTCTGGAGAAGCTCTTCGAGGACAAGCGCGAACGCGGCTTCGTGATCGCCGCCTTCCCGGCCAACAACTTCAAGGGTCAGGAGCCGGGCACCGATGCCGAGATCGTCGAGTTCTGCACGCTGACCTATGACGTCAAGTTCCCGATCTTCTCGAAAATCTCGGTGAAGGGTGACGACCAGCACCCGCTCTACAGGATGCTGACGGGCACCGGCCTGCCGACGACGGGTGAGGGCCCGATGCGCGAGAAGCTCGTCGACCGCGGGCTTGCTGAAGCCGACGACAAGGGCGTTCTCTGGAACTTCGAGAAGTTCCTGATCGGCCGCGACGGCAAGGTCATCGCTCGCTTCGCTCCCGATGTAACCGCCGACGACCAGCGGCTGGTGCAGGCGATCGACAAGGAACTGGCGGCCGGCTGATTTGATCAGGCGCGACGGTGCCGGCGGCGAAATTCGCTCGGCGAGCACCGTTCGCGATCCTGGAACAGGCGCGAGAAATAAAAGGCGTCGTCGATGCCGATTGCGTGCGATATCGCCTCGATCGTGAGGTCCGAGGTTGTCAGCAGCTGCTTGGCATGGTCGATGCGCAGCCGCAGCTGAAAGGCCTTCGGGGATAGGCCGGTCGCTGCCGCGAAGCGGCGACGCAGCGTCGCTGGGGACAGGCCGAATTCAGACGCGAGCGCCGCCATGTCGACCGGCATGAACGCGCGCGCTTCCAGCGCCTCCACCACCTTTGCCGTCGTCGCATCCGCCGCCGCACTTGCTGTCGCGCGTGATGCCTGGCGGGCGGCCTCGATGACGATCCGATAGAGTGTCGCGGCCGATGCGGCGAGGCCGAGCGGATTGTCTTCGGTGAACTCGTCCTGCAGCGTTATAAAGAGATGCCGCATCTCGCGCGGATTTTCGAGCGGCACCAGCGGTGCCGTCTCGTCGATCAGGTGCTGGCGGACCCATTCGTCGGCGAGAGCGCCTGAAAACAGCGCCCAGCGCTCGTCCCAGCTTTCGCCCGGATCAGGACCATAGCCGTGCGCCGTTCCGACCGGCAGCCAGAAGAGCGCCGGGCCCGATATCTCGATCGTTCCCGCTTTCTCGCTGTGCAGCCAGCCGTGCCCGCGTTCCACCATCACGACGGCATGCGTCGGTAGCCGGCGGTTCTTCAGCCGGCTGGCGACGCGCTGGCGGCCGAAGCCTGTCACGGCCAGACTCGTGGCACCTGATGGAGGCGAGCGATAGAGCGCGATGGTGGGGTCGTTCATGAGTGAAAAGTCCAGTCCGTTCTTCCGTCCATGGTCTTTCTCCATGATGCAAGCGATAAAGCGTCACAGTATTCGCTTGGGAGGTGATCGAAATGTCAAGTCTTGCTGTTCAATCCCGTGACGCACCCGCCATCGAGTTGCTCGCCGACGGCAAGCGCCTGTCGACCGCGCCGAACCGCATGGGGCGGCTGGAAGCGACGGATCCCGGTATCGGGCTCGAAGCGATCCGCGAGCGCTACGACCGGCACGGCTATGTCTGGTTGAAGGGGTTCTTGAAGCGCGACGAGGTGCTGGCGTTTCGCGGCTGGGTGTTCTCGCATCTGGCGCGCTCCGGGCTGATCGAAAAGGGGTCCGACCCGGCGCTCGGCCTGGCATCCGGCGCCGAGCCAGAGAAGCAACTGGCCGACCGCATCCTGATGTCGCTGGTACGCTCGGCTGCTTACGAGGGGTTTTGTGCGCAGCCTCGGCTCACGCGGTTCATGGATCAGTTTCTCTGCGGGATCTCCTATATCCACAAGCGCAAGATCATGCGCTTCACCCGCCCGGGAACGCCGACGGCGACGCCTGCGCATTACGATCTTGTCTATCTGCGTGGCGGAACGAGCCGGATCGTCACCGCCTGGATTCCGCTCGGCGATACGCCTGTCGATATGGGCGGGCTGGTCTATCTTGAGGGATCGCACGCAATCGGCAAACGAATGGAGGCGGAGTTTGCCGAAAAGAGCGTTGCGCTCACGCCGGAAGAGCGGATCAGCGCCTATAACAGGAATATGAGCGAGGGCGGCTGGGTGTCGAAGGACCTGCCCCAGATGGCGGAGCGCTTCGATACGTGCTGGCTGATCGCGGATTACGAGGCGGGCGATGTGGTTCTGCACAGCCCCTATATGATCCACGCGGCGACCACCAATCGCAGCACCGAGGGCCTGATCCGGCTTTCGACCGATATCCGCTATCAGAACGTCGAGGACGAGATCGACGCGCGCTGGGCGAACCACTGGACGCTCGGCGACATGCTCTGACCCGGACGATCTTCGATACGAAACGGGCGCGGCATGATTGCCGCGCCCGTCTTGTTTTCAGTGCAGCGTGTCCTTGCTGGCCTCGCGCTTTCGCTTCCTGGCATTGCGGGCCAGCATGTTGAGCACCTCGACCAGCGCCGAGAAGGCCATGGCGGCGTAGACGTAGCCCTTGGGCACGTGGAAGCCCATGCCTTCGGCGATCAGCGTCGTGCCGATCATCATCAGGAAGCCGAGCGCCAGCATGACGATGGTCGGGTTCTTCTCGATGAAGTTGGCAAGCGGGGTTGCGGCAACAAGCATGACGGTAACGGCGGCAACGACTGCGACCACCATGATAGGCAGATGCGGCGTCATGCCGACGGCGGTGATGATGCTGTCGACCGAGAAGACGAGGTCGAGCACCAGGATCTGGCCGATGACGGCGGTGAAGCTTGCAACGACGGCCGCCGAGGCTGCGTCGTTTTCATGGTCGACAGGGTCCACCGTGTGGTGGATTTCCTTGGTCGCTTTCCACAAGAGAAAGAGACCGCCGGCGATCAGGATCATGTCCTTCCACGAGAAACCGTGGCCGAAGACTTCGAAGACGGGCGTCGTCAGCTTGACGATCCAGGCGACGGTGCCGAGCAGCGCCAGGCGCATGACCAGTGCCAGGCCGATACCGAGCTTGCGAGCCTTCTCGCGTGTCTCAGGCGGCAGCTTGTTGGTCAGGATGGAAATGAAGATGAGATTGTCGATCCCGAGGACCACTTCCATCACCACCAGGGTGACGAGGGCCACCCAGGCGGCCGGGTCCTGCACGAGCATCATGATGTCTTGCATCTATGTATATCCCTTTGCGCCACTTTAGCGGTCGCTCGAATGTAAGGTCGCGCTCTGGCTTGGCAAGCGCGCAAGGGGGTATACGAAAGCCGGAGGCATTTTATTCCCCGGCAAGGCGCCTTACCGGACGCTTGTGATGCCGTAGGTCGCCATGAACATGCGCACGGCACCGTTGATGACGCGCTCTGCTTCCTGTTTCGACGGCGGTTTTTCCATGCTGCCGAACAGCCGGAACTTAAAGAAGCTGCCGCTCGAGAGATCGAGGAACTGTGCGGCGGCCAGGTCGATATCCGGGATGTTGAGTTTGCCGGCTTCGACGTAGCGCACGAGATAATCGCGCAGGATGGTGCGAAGGTTTTCCGGGCCGTTGAAAAAGCGCTGACAGAGCGCAGGCATGCGATCGCGGACACCGAGCACGGTGCGCATGGCGCTGATGACTTTTTCGTCCGTCAGGTGAGCGATGAAATCCATGCCGAAATCATGGAGGCCGGTTTCCACGTGCTCGCGTTCGGCAAGCGTGGTTCGCATCGCGGCAACGAAGGCGGCGCGTTCGCTTTCGATCATCGCGGCGAACAACTCTTCCTTGTTGGCGAAGTATACATAAAGCGTACCCTTCGAAACGCCCGCCTCGCGCGTGATGTCGTTCATGCTGGCGGCATCGAAGCCATACTTCATGAACGCGCGGCGGGCACCGTCGAGAATTTGTTTGCGCTTTGCGGGATCTTCACCCGCGGCCCATCTGCCTCCTGCAGATGTCGATTCCTCCACGGAAACGTCGGAAAAGTCTGTCATAGCTCCTTAACCATGTTCGCATATGCGAATGTTTCGTTAACAAAATCGAACCGGGTGGTTCGATACATCTTGATATGAACGTAAAAAGGCTCTATGTCAACTAAACCGAACCGTTCAGTTCGATCAGTTTTACTCGATTTACCGGTATTTTCTCATGTCGTCCAGCCAGAACGCCAATGTCGCCCGCATTGTCAGCAAGCCTGCTGAAGGTGAGGCTCAGGAAGCCGCCACCACCGCGGAAGCGCCGCGCACGCCGCAGACCGTTGCCCCGGTCGAGACGGCCCCTGAGCAGAAGAAAAAGAAGCGCAGCCCCGTGCTCCCGATCCTCGGGTTGGCCCTTCTCGCCGGCGCTGGCTATTTCGGCTACCAGTGGTTCACGGTCGGCCGGTTCATGATTTCGACCGATGATGCCTATATCGAAGGCGATATCGCCACGATTTCTCCCAAGGTCACCGGCTACGTCGCCAAGGTGAACGTTGTCGCCAACCAGCAGGTCAAAGTCGGCGATGTGCTCGCGACGCTCGACGACGGCGATTACAAGCTGGCGCTCGAGCAGGCGCAGGCCTCGCTCGATACCGAGAAGCTGTCGCTGCAGCGCATCGACGCGCAGATCGCCGGCGGCGAGGCGAGCCTCGATCAGGCCAAGGCGCAGAAGGTTGCGCTCGAAGCGACGGTTCGCGGTGCCCAGATCACCCAGACCCGCGCCAGCGAATTGCAGGCAAAGTCTGTCGGCACGACGGCATCGCTCGATACCGCCAATATTTCGCTCGACCAGGCGCGTGCCAATCTCGTCGGCGGCGATGCCGCGATCGCATCGGCCGAAGCCAATGTGACGCTGCTGCACGCACAGCGTCGCGAAGCCGAAGGCACGATCCGCCAGCTCGAGCTTGCCCGCGACAAGGCCGCGCGCGACCTGTCCTTCACGGTGCTGAAGGCACCTTATGACGGCATCGTCGGCAACCGCTCGGTTCAGGAAGGCGATCTGGTTTCGCCCGGCCAGCGCCTGATGGCGCTCGTCCCGGTTCGCCAGCTCTATATCGACGCCAACTTCAAGGAGACGCAGATCCAGCATCTGGTTCCGGGCTCCAAGGTCAACGTCCATGTGGATGCCTATGACGATCATCCGATCGTCGGCACGGTGGAATCGATCTCGCCGGCATCGGGCTCGGTGTTCTCGCTACTGCCGCCTGAAAACGCGACGGGCAACTTCACCAAGATCATCCAGCGCGTACCGGTTCGCATCGCCCTGCCGCAGGACGCGCTGGACACGGGTCGCCTGCGCGCCGGCCTCAGCGTCGTCGTCGACGTCGACACGCGCACCGCGCCGGATGCCGCGAAGTAAGACGCTTCGCGCGTAGTTTGGCCCGTAAAAGCGGGCCCGTAATATTGTCTGGCGAGGTAGGCCTATGGCCGCGAGCACAACAGCAGGATCGATGCCGGCAACGCCGGCGGCTGATGCCATGGACCCCCGCAAGCTCATCGCGTTCTTCGCGATGGTGGTGGGGATGTTCATGTCCATCCTGGACATTCAGATCGTGTCGGCGTCGCTGGCCGAAATCCAGGCCGGCCTCAGCGCCGGCACGGATGAAATCGGCTGGGTGCAGACGTCTTATCTGATCGCCGAAGTCATCATGATTCCGCTCTCGGGCACGCTGGCGCGCATCATCTCGACGCGCTATCTCTTTGCCTTCTCGGCGGCAGGCTTCACAGCCGCCAGCGCGCTGTGCGCGACCGCGACCAATATCGACCAGATGATCGTCTATCGCGCCATCCAGGGCTTCATCGGCGGCGGCATGATCCCGTCGGTGTTTGCCGCGGCGTTCACGATCTTCCCGCCCTCCAAGCGCAGCATCGTCTCGCCGATCATCGGCCTGATCGCGACGCTGGCGCCGACGATCGGCCCGACGGTCGGTGGTTACCTGAGCCATGCCTTCTCCTGGCACTGGCTGTTCCTGGTCAACATCATTCCCGGCATCATCGTCACGATCGTGACCTGGAACTTCATCGACTTCGACAAGCCGGAATTTTCTCTCTTCAAGAAGTTCGACTGGTGGGGCCTGGTGTCGATGGGCGTCTTCCTCGGCGCGCTGGAATATGTGCTCGAAGAGGGCAACTCGAACGACTGGTTCAACGACCGCAATATTCTGCTTGGCGCCATCGCGTCGGCCATCGGCTGCCTGGTCTTCTTCTACCGCGCTTTCAAGGTGGATTTCCCGGTTGTCGATCTCAAGGCGTTCAGCAATCGAAACTTCGCGGTCGGCTCGCTGTTTTCCTTCGTCATGGGCATCGGTCTCTACGGTCTGACCTACATCTATCCGCTCTATCTCGGGCGCATTCGCGGCTACGATTCGCTGATGATCGGCGAAACCATGTTCGTCTCGGGTCTCGCCATGTTCTTCACCGCGCCGATCGCCGGCAAGCTGTCGGCCAAGATGGATCTGCGCCTGATGATGGTGCTGGGTTTCGCGAGCTTCGCGGCCGGTACCTGGATCATGACAGGCGTGACCACGGATTGGGATTTCTACGAACTGTTCATCCCGCAGATCCATCTTGGCCGA
>UBVW01000016.1:0-18041 GCA_900469085.1 Hyphomicrobiales bacterium
AAACTTACTCTTTGCCATTTAGGCTCTCCATTCTTGCAAGTCCGCGAAGGACTTAATTCTTGTTATCGGTCAATTGGTATTCCGGTCACTTCTGACCGGAATACTTTGCCTGGATCTCGGTTGCGACGTTCGACGGGACCGGCGAATAGTGATCGAAGGTCATCGTGTACTGAGCGCGGCCCTGCGACATGGAGCGCAGGTTGTCGACGTACTTGAACATGTTGGCCAGCGGGACGTTCGCGTTGATGACAACGGCGATACCGCGGCTTTCCTGGCCCTGGATCTGACCACGGCGGGAGTTCAGGTCGCCAATAACGTCGCCGACGTAGTCTTCCGGCGTTACGACTTCGACCTTCATCATCGGCTCGAGGAGCTGAGCGCCGGCCTTCTTGGCTGCTTCACGGAAGCAAGCACGCGAAGCGATTTCGAATGCCAGGACAGACGAGTCAACGTCGTGGAAGGCACCGTCAACGAGCGTCGCCTTGACGCCGAGCATCGGGAAGCCAGCCAGCGGACCGGAAGACAGAACGCTTTCGATACCCTTCTGAACGCCCGGGATGTATTCCTTCGGAACAGCACCGCCGACGATCTTGGACTCGAACTTGAACTCTTCGCCATCCGGATTCGGTTCGAAGACGATCTTGACGCGCGCGAACTGACCGGTACCACCGGACTGCTTCTTGTGCGTGTAGTCTTCTTCGTGCTGACGCGTGATGGTTTCGCGGTAGGCAACCTGCGGAGCACCGACGGTCGCTTCAACCTTGAATTCGCGACGCATGCGGTCGACGAGAATGTCGAGGTGAAGTTCGCCCATGCCGGCGATGATCGTCTGACCGGATTCCTGGTCGGTCTTTACGCGGAACGACGGATCTTCAGCAGCGAGACGGTTGAGCGCGAGGCCCATCTTTTCCTGGTCGCCCTTGGTCTTCGGCTCGATCGCGATCTGAATGACCGGCTCGGGGAATTCCATGCGCTCGAGGATAACCGGCTTCAGCGGATCGCAGAGCGTATCGCCAGTGGTGGTTTCCTTGAGACCGGCGAGAGCAACGATGTCGCCTGCGAAGGCTTCTTCGATGTCTTCACGCGAGTTCGAGTGCATCTGCAGCATGCGGCCGACGCGCTCGCGCTTGTCCTTGACCGTATTGATGACCGAAGCGCCCTTTTCGAGCTTGCCGGAGTATATACGCGCGAAGGTCAGCGAACCGACGAAGGGGTCGTTCATGATCTTGAACGCGAGCATGGACAACGGTTCGCTGTCGTCTGCATGACGCTCGATTTCGGCTTCGGTCTTGAAGTCGATGCCCTTGATCGCCGGAATGTCGAGCGGCGACGGCAGGTAGTCGACAACGGCGTCGAGCAGCGGCTGAACACCCTTGTTCTTGAAGGCGGTGCCGCAGAACATCGGGTGGAACTTGACGTCGATCGTGCCGCGACGGACGAGCGCGCGAATCTGGTCGTTGTCAGGCATCGTACCTTCGAGGTAGGCTTCCATCGCTGCTTCGTCGATCTCGACAACGGTCTCGATCAGCTTTTCGCGATATTCTTCGGCCTTCGCCTTCATGTCTTCAGGAATTTCGACGACGTCCCACTGAGCGCCGAGCGATTCGTCGCGCCAGATAAGTGCGTTCATCTCGATCAGATCGACAACGCCCTTGAACTCGGTTTCAGCGCCGATCGGCAGCTGCATGACAACAGCCGTTGCGCCGAGACGGGTCTTGATCATCTCGACGGAGCGGTAGAAGTCAGCGCCGGTCTTGTCCATCTTGTTGCAGAAGATCATGCGCGGAACGTTGTACTTCTCAGCCTGACGCCAGACGGTTTCCGTCTGCGGCTCTACGCCGGCGTTGGCATCGAGAAGCGCAACAGCACCGTCGAGAACGCGCAGCGAACGCTCGACTTCGATGGTGAAGTCGACGTGGCCGGGAGTGTCGATGATGTTGAAGCGACGCATCTTGCCGTCGCGACCCTTCCAGAAGGTCGTGGTCGCAGCGGAGGTGATCGTGATGCCACGCTCCTGCTCCTGCTCCATCCAGTCCATCGTGGCGGCGCCATCGTGCACTTCGCCGATCTTGTGCGACTTGCCCGTGTAGTAAAGAATACGCTCGGTCGTCGTCGTCTTGCCGGCGTCGATGTGCGCCATGATACCGAAATTACGGTAGTCTTCGATTTTATATTCGCGAGCCATAATGGACTGCCTTTCGGGAACCGTTCGGGATTACCAGCGATAATGCGAGAACGCACGGTTGGCATCAGCCATCTTGTGCGTGTCTTCGCGCTTCTTGACGGCGCTACCACGGTTGTTGGATGCATCGAGAAGCTCGCCGGAAAGGCGATCGACCATCGTCGTCTCATTGCGCTTGCGAGCGGCAGTGATCAGCCAGCGAATTGCGAGGGCCTGGCGACGCTCGGGACGAACATCGACCGGAACCTGGTACGTAGCACCACCAACGCGGCGCGAACGGACTTCTACGTGCGGAGCAATGTTGTCGAGGGCAGCGTGGAACACAACCAGCGGCTCCTGCTTCGACTTGTTCTGCACGGAGTCAAATGCGCCGTAAACAATGCTTTCAGCGACGGACTTCTTGCCGTCAAGCATGATCGCATTCATGAACTTGGTGACGATGAGATCGCCGAACTTCGGGTCCGGGTTGATCTCGCGCTTTTCTGCTCTGTGACGTCTGGACATAACTTCTCGTCTCTTAACCGTTAAGGCGCTTTATCACGCGGAGGACCTCACGCAGCGCCGGATTTCTTACAAAGCCCGAAGATTACTTCGGACGCTTCGCACCGTACTTGGAGCGGCGCTGCTTGCGGTTCTTGACACCCTGGGTATCGAGAACACCGCGAATGATGTGGTAACGAACGCCCGGCAAGTCCTTTACGCGGCCGCCACGGATCATGACGACAGAGTGTTCCTGCAGGTTGTGACCTTCGCCAGGAATGTAGCCGATGACTTCGAAGCCATTGGTCAGACGAATCTTGGCGACCTTACGGAGAGCCGAGTTCGGCTTCTTCGGCGTCGTGGTGTAGACGCGGGTGCAAACACCACGCTTCTGCGGGTTTTCCTGCAGAGCAGGAACCTTGTTACGCTTTACGTTTGGCTGGCGCGGCTTGCGGATCAGCTGGTTTACGGTAGGCATTCAACCATCCCTTACGTTTAAATCTCAGACCCTTGCGGGCGTAACTCACGCCGTCTCCGGCAAGATCACACGCCTGTCTCAATGCGCAAAACGTGGCCCGATCTGTTTTTCGCAGATGGACCACAAAGAGCAGAGGACGCAAAAGAAATGCGTCATGCGTGCAGGCAACATATCTTCAACGTGCGTTTCGAACCTTGTTTGAGGTGATATCGAGGGCGTGTCGCCCCAGATGGCCATGCCTCACATGGGTTCCGATGGCGCGGGTACTACTGGTTTCCCGTCGTCTCGTCAAGGCTGTTAACAAATAATCTTCCCGCGAACGCCTTGAAACGCGGCCTTTTGGCCCTCGCTTGGACCTTTTAGACAAAATCGCGTGCGGTGGCCAAGTTAAACTTGGGCATTGCAGCGAAAGCGGCTAAGGAATCACAGATTGCACAGGCCAAGTGCCTGAAATGAGATTCAATTCTCGAATCGAAGGACGAAGAATGATTACCAGCCCGGATAACGACAACAACAACGAAGGCCCGATGGTCTTCATCATCATCGGCAAGGGATACGAGTCCGATGGCGGCGAGGGTGTCGATCTGCACATCATGCTGAAGGCAGCCGATGACGACAGCGCGGTTCGCGAGGCGCTGAACGCGTTGTCGGAAGAAGGTTTCATCGAGGCCGACCTCGACCAGATCGGCATGCTGACCGACATTCCGGAAGAAGAGCCGCACGCATCCGCCTACAAGGGCGCGGTCGAAGGCGAAGTCGCAATCATCCGCTTCAGCTGAGTATCAGGATGGAGCCGGATGCGCTGAAGGTGTTGATCTATGCCACTTCGGGCCACCGACTTCTCGTTTTTGACGAGCCCGACTTTCCCGATGTGCTCTGGCAAGTGCCGGGCGGAACCGTCGAGGTCGGTGAAGACGTCGCCGAGGCGGCGCTGCGGGAATTCCGCGAGGAAACCGGCCTGGCGCCATCAGCGCCCCTCACCCCGCTTTCCGTGCACGACTACCGGTTTCCGCTGAAGATCGGCGGTATCGCCTGGCATCGCCGGCACTATTTTCATGTCGAGCTCGACGGTCACCTCGCGGAGACATGGCTGCACCATGAACTGACGCCTTTTGGCGGCGGCGATCCGATCCAGTTTCGATTTTTCTGGATCGATCTCTCGCGGGCAAAGACCCGCCTCGGCTATGGGATGGAACACTGCCTACCGATGATCGCCTGATCGTCGCGCCCTGCCCGCTTCCCAGTTCAACATCCAGAAACAAAAAAACCGCCCGGATCGCTCCGGGCGGTTTTCAATTCTTGGTATCCGGCGCCGATTACTCGGCGGCCGGTGCGCTTTCGCTCGCGAGATCCTGAAGCATCGGCGTCGCGACATCGGCGCCCGTACCCTTGCGGCGCTCTTCGAGGATCAGCTCGTCGCGCGAGGTCGCGATACGGCGGATCTGGGTCATCGTGCCACCGGTACCAGCCGGGATGAGGCGGCCGACGATGACGTTTTCCTTCAGACCCTGCAGACCGTCGGTCTTGCCGGCGATTGCAGCTTCCGTCAGCACCTTCGTCGTTTCCTGGAAGGATGCGGCGGAGATGAAGGACGGCGTCTGCAGCGATGCCTTGGTGATGCCGAGCAGAACCGGATCGCCGTATGCAGGCTTCTTGCCCTGTTCGATCAGGCCGTCGTTGACGTCCTCGAGCTCGATACGATCGACGTTGTCGCCGACGATATAGGTCGAGTCGCCCGCATCGGTGATTTCCACCTTCTGCAGCATCTGACGGACAATCACTTCGATGTGCTTGTCGTTGATGACAACGCCCTGCAGACGATAGACTTCCTGGATTTCGTTGACGAGGTACGAAGCCAGAGCTTCGACGCCCTTGATCGCCAGGATGTCGTGCGGCGCGGGGTTACCGTCGAGGATGTAGTCACCCTTTTCGATATAGTCACCTTCCATCAGATGGAACGGCTTGCCCTTCGGGATCAGGTACTCGACCGGCTCGACACCGTCTTCCGCCGGCTCGATGATGACGCGACGCTTGTTCTTGTAGTCGCGGCCGAGGCGGATCGTACCATCGATCTCAGCGATGATGGCGTGGTCCTTCGGACGACGAGCTTCGAACAGTTCGGCAACACGCGGCAGACCACCGGTGATGTCCTTGGTCTTGGCGCTTTCCAGCGGCGAACGTGCAAGCACGTCACCCTGGGAAACCTTCTGACCAGGTTCGACCGACAGGATCGCGTCAACCGACAGCTGGAAGCGGGCATCAGCACCGCGCGGCAGCTTCATGACGCTGCCGCTGGCGTCCATGATGACGATAGACGGCTTGAGATCCGAACCGCGCGGGGTCGAACGCCAGTCGATAACCTGGCGCTTGGTGATACCCGTGGATTCGTCGGTCGCTTCGAGAACGGAGAGGCCATCGACGACGTCTTCGAACTGAACGGTACCCGAGACTTCCGTCATCATCGGACGGGTGTACGGATCCCACTCTGCCAGACGCTGACCGCGCTTGACCTTATCGCCATCATCGACGTGCAGCTTCGAACCGTAGGCCACGCGCTGCGAAGAGCGCTCGACGCCACGCTCGTCGAGAATGGTGACCGCCATGTTGCGGCCCATAGCGACGAGAACGCCGTCAGAGTTGCGCAGCAGGTTCCTGTTCTTCATCTGCACGGTACCTTCGTACGATGCTTCGAGGAACGACTGGTCGACCACGTTCGCCGTGCCACCAAGGTGGAACGTACGCATGGTGAGCTGCGTGCCCGGTTCACCGATCGACTGTGCGGCGATGACGCCGACGGCTTCACCCATGTTGACAGGCGTACCGCGCGCGAGGTCACGGCCGTAGCAGATCGAGCAAACGCCGGTCTGAACTTCGCAGGTCAGCGCCGAGCGAATACGGATCGACTGGATGCCAGCCTTTTCGATCTCGATGACATCGGGCTCGAGGATCATCTTGCCAGCATCGACGATACGTTCGCCAGTGACAGGATGATCAATATCGTCGAGCGCCGTACGACCGAGAACGCGGACGCCGATAGACGCAACGACCTGACCGGCATCGACGATGGCGGTCATGGTGAGGCCCTTGTCGGTGCCGCAATCCACGAGGTTGACGATGCAATCCTGCGCGACGTCGACGAGACGACGGGTCAGATAGCCGGAGTTCGCCGTCTTCAGAGCGGTGTCTGCGAGACCCTTACGGGCACCGTGGGTCGAGTTGAAGTACTCGTTAACGGTCAGACCTTCCTTGAAGTTCGACGTGATCGGCGTTTCGATGATTTCACCCGACGGCTTGGCCATCAGGCCGCGCATGCCGCCCAGCTGGCGCATCTGGTTCGGAGAACCACGGGCACCCGAGTGGGACATCATGTAGATCGCGTTCATCGGCTTCTGGCGGCCCGTTTCCGGATCGAACTCAACGGCCTTAATGCGGGCCATCATGTCCTCGGCGACCTTTTCGGTTGCCTTGCCCCAAGCGTCGACGACCTTGTTGTACTTCTCGCCCTGAGTGATCAGGCCGTCGTTGTACTGCTGCTCGTATTCCTTGACCAGGTTTTCGGTGTCGCCAACGATCTTAACCTTCGAGTCCGGGATAACCATGTCGTCCTTGCCGAACGAAATGCCGGCGCGGCAGGCATGGGTGAAGCCGAGCTGCATGATGCGGTCGCAGAAGATGACCGTGTCCTTCTGGCCGCAATGACGGTAGACCGTGTCGATCATCTTGGAGATGTTCTTCTTGGTCATTTCCTGGTTGCAGATGTCGAAGGTCACCTTGCCGTTCTTCGGCAGGAGTTCGCCGATGAGCAGACGACCAGGGGTCGTTTCGTAGATCTTCGAGTAGGGCTTGCCATCCTCGTCGATCGACTTGAAGCGGCCGCGGATCTTGGAGTGCAGCGTCACGACCTTGTTTTCAAGCGCATGATGCAACTCGCCGAGATCGGAGAAGGCCATGCCCTCGCCCGGCTCGTTCTGGTTCATGATCGCGAGGTAGTACAGGCCGAGAACCATGTCCTGGCTGGGAACGATGATCGGTGCACCGTTTGCCGGGTGCAGGATGTTGTTCGTCGACATCATCAGGACGCGGGCTTCGAGCTGGGCTTCGAGCGACAGCGGCACGTGAACGGCCATCTGGTCACCGTCGAAGTCGGCGTTGAAGGCCGTGCAGACGAGCGGGTGCAGCTGGATGGCCTTGCCTTCGACCAGGATCGGTTCGAAGGCCTGGATGCCCAGGCGGTGCAGCGTCGGAGCGCGGTTCAGCAGAACCGGATGCTCGCGGATGACCTCGTCGAGGATATCCCAGACTTCCGGCTTTTCCTTTTCAACCAGCTTCTTGGCCTGCTTGACGGTCGAGGAGTAACCCTTGGCGTCGAGGCGGGCGTAGATGAACGGCTTGAACAGCTCGAGCGCCATCTTCTTCGGCAAGCCGCACTGGTGCAGCTTCAGTTCCGGACCGGTCACGATGACCGAACGGCCGGAATAGTCGACGCGCTTGCCGAGCAGGTTCTGACGGAAGCGGCCCTGCTTGCCCTTGAGCATGTCGGACAGCGACTTCAGCGGACGCTTGTTGGCGCCGGTGATGACGCGGCCACGGCGGCCGTTGTCGAACAGCGCGTCCACAGATTCCTGCAGCATGCGCTTTTCGTTGCGGATGATGATGCCCGGAGCGCGCAGTTCGATCAGGCGCTTCAGACGGTTGTTACGGTTGATGACGCGGCGGTACAGGTCGTTCAGGTCGGACGTCGCGAAACGGCCGCCATCGAGCGGAACCAGCGGACGCAGGTCCGGCGGAATGACCGGGACGACCTTCATGATCATCCATTCCGGACGGTTGCCCGATTCCATGAAGTTCTCGACGATCTTCAGGCGCTTCATCAACTTCTTCTGCTTGAGGTCCGACGTGGTGTCGGCCAGATCCGAGCGCAGGTCGCCCGCGATCTTCTCAAGGTTCATCGATGCCAGCATTTCGAAGATGGCTTCAGCGCCGATCATGGCGGTGAACTGGTCTTCGCCGTACTCATCGACGGCCAGCATGTATTCTTCTTCCGTCAGGAGCTGGTGCTCCTTGAGCGCGGTGAGGCCCGGCTCGGTGACGATGTAGTGTTCGAAGTAGAGCACGCGCTCTACATCCTTCAGCGTCATGTCGAGCAGCGTCGAGATGCGCGAAGGAAGCGACTTCAGGAACCAGATGTGGGCAACGGGAGCGGCGAGCTCGATGTGGCCCATGCGCTCGCGGCGAACGCGCGACAGCGTAACTTCGACGCCGCACTTTTCGCAGATGATGCCCTTGTACTTCATGCGCTTGTACTTGCCGCACAAGCATTCGTAGTCCTTGATCGGTCCGAAGATGCGGGCGCAGAACAGACCATCGCGTTCAGGCTTGAACGTACGATAGTTGATCGTTTCCGGCTTCTTGATCTCACCATAAGACCAGGAGAGAATCTTCTCCGGAGACGCAATCGAGATCCGGATGGAATCGAAATTCTGCGCAGGCACCTGCGGATTGAAAAGATTCATGACCTCTTGGTTCATGCCTGTCTCCTTCATGGGCTGAAAGCCCTCAAACTGCGATGGTCAGCGGCAAATCCCGGGCGCCGCGCCATCGCGAAAAAACGACAATAACCGCAGAATGCGGCGAAATCGTCCCTACCCGGCCAACACGTTACGGGGCCAGAGCTGGGACGGTGCGCGCTGCAGGACAGCGCGCACCCTATCAGGTGGTTACTCGGCGGCGTCCGGCAACTGGCCGGTCTGCTGCTCGTCAACCTTCGAGTTCTCGAGCTCGACGGAAAGACCCAGAGAGCGCATTTCCTTGACGAGAACGTTGAAGCTTTCGGGAATACCCGCTTCGAACGTGTCGTCGCCACGGACGATGGCTTCGTAGACCTTGGTACGGCCGGCGACGTCGTCGGACTTGACCGTGAGCATTTCCTGCAGCGTGTAAGCCGCACCGTATGCTTCCAGAGCCCAGACTTCCATTTCCCCGAAGCGCTGACCGCCGAACTGCGCCTTACCACCGAGCGGCTGCTGGGTGACGAGCGAGTAAGGACCGATCGAACGAGCGTGGATCTTGTCGTCAACCAGGTGGTTGAGCTTGATCATGTACATGTAGCCGACGGTGACCTTGCGGTCGAAGGGCTCGCCCGTGCGGCCGTCGTACAGAACCGACTGACCACTTTCGTGCAGACCTGCCTTCTTCAGCATCGAGGCAACGTCAGGCTCATGCGCACCGTCGAAGACCGGCGTTGCGATGGAGACACCCCGGCGGGACTGCTCGGCCAGCTTGACCAGCGCGTCGTCGTCGAAGTGGGCGACTTCATCCTTGGCCTGCGAAGCGTAGACATCCGTCAGCTCCGTCTTCAGGTCGGTGATGTCCATCGTCTTGCGGTATTCGTCGAGCAGCTCGCCGATCTTCTTACCCATGCCGGCGCAAGCCCAGGCAAGGTGGGTTTCGAGAATCTGGCCGACGTTCATGCGCGAAGGCACGCCCAGCGGGTTCAAGCAGATGTCGACATGGGTACCGTCTTCGAGGAACGGCATGTCTTCGACAGGCACGATACGCGAGACGACGCCCTTGTTACCGTGACGGCCGGCCATCTTGTCGCCCGGCTGGATCTTGCGCTTCACAGCGACGAAGACCTTGACCATCTTCATGACGCCAGGAGGCATTTCGTCGCCGCGCTGGACCTTCTCGACCTTGTCCATGAAGCGCTGTTCAAGGCGCGACTTGGATTCGTCGTACTGGCCACGCAGAGCTTCGAGCTCGGACTGAGCCTTTTCGTCTTCGACGGCGAACATCCACCACTGCGAGCGGGGATATTCGGAAACGACGGCGTTCGAAAGCTCGGTGCCCTTCTTGAAGCCCTTCGGGCCTGCGATGGCAACCTGGCCACGCAGCATGTCGATCAGACGGCCGTAGACGTTACGGTCGAGGATCGCCTGCTCGTCGTCGCGGTCCTTTGCAAGACGCTCGATCTCTTCGCGCTCGATGGCCATCGCGCGCTCGTCCTTTTCAACGCCGTGGCGGTTGAAAACGCGAACTTCGACGATCGTGCCGTAGGTGCCCGGAGGCATGCGCATGGAGGTGTCGCGAACGTCGGACGCCTTTTCACCGAAGATGGCGCGCAGAAGCTTTTCTTCCGGCGTCATCGGGCTTTCGCCCTTCGGCGTGATCTTGCCGACGAGGATGTCGCCCGGCTGAACTTCAGCACCAATGTAGACGATACCGGCTTCGTCGAGGTTCTTCAGCGCTTCTTCCGAAACGTTCGGAATGTCGCGCGTGATTTCTTCCGGACCAAGCTTGGTGTCACGGGCCATCACTTCGAATTCTTCGATGTGGATGGAGGTGAACACGTCGTCAGCGACGATGCGTTCAGACATCAGGATCGAGTCTTCGTAGTTGTAACCGTTCCACGGCATGAACGCGACGAGCGCGTTGCGGCCGAGTGCCAGGTCGCCCAGGTCCGTCGACGGACCGTCAGCGAGGATGTCGCCGCGGTTGATGACGTCACCAACGGTGACCAGCGGGCGCTGGTTGACGCAGGTGTTCTGGTTGGAACGCTGGAACTTCTGCAGACGGTAGATGTCAACGCCGGACTTGCCGGCATCAAGATCTTCGGTCGCACGGATAACGATACGCGTGGCGTCGACCTGGTCGACCACACCGCTGCGGCGAGCACCGATAGCAGCGCCGGAGTCGCGGGCGACGATCGGCTCCATGCCGGTGCCGACGAACGGAGCTTCGGCGCGCAGCAGAGGCACGGCCTGACGCTGCATGTTCGAGCCCATGAGAGCGCGGTTGGCGTCGTCGTTTTCCAGGAACGGGATGAGAGCTGCAGCGACCGAAACGACCTGCTTCGGCGAAACGTCCATCAGGTTCATGCTGTCGCGCGGAGCGAGCATAACTTCGCCGGCGTGACGGCAAACGACGAATTCGTCGGTGAAGGAACCGTCGGCGCCAAGTTCGGCGTTCGCCTGAGCGACGTAATACTTCGCCTCTTCCATGGCCGAGAGGTAAAGAACGTCGTTCGTCACCTTGCCGTCAACGATGCGGCGGTACGGGCTCTCGATGAAGCCGTACTTGTTGACGCGGGCAAAGGTGGCCAGCGAGTTGATCAGACCGATGTTCGGGCCCTCAGGCGTTTCGATGGGGCAAATACGGCCGTAGTGGGTCGGGTGAACGTCGCGGACTTCGAAGCCTGCGCGCTCGCGGGTCAGACCACCCGGGCCAAGAGCCGAGAGACGGCGCTTGTGGGTGATTTCCGAAAGCGGGTTCACCTGGTCCATGAACTGCGACAGCTGCGAGGAGCCGAAGAATTCGCGAACCGCGGCCGCAGCCGGCTTCGCATTGATCAGGTCCTGCGGCATGACCGTGTCGATTTCGATCGAGGACATGCGTTCCTTGATCGCGCGCTCCATGCGGAGCAGGCCGAGACGGTACTGATTTTCCATCAATTCGCCGACGGAGCGAACACGACGGTTGCCGAGGTTGTCGATGTCGTCGATCTCGCCCTTGCCGTCGCGCAGTTCGACGAGCATCTTGACCACGGCCAGGATGTCGTCCTTGCGCAGGACACGAACGGTGTCTTCGACTTCGAGGTCGAGACGCATGTTCATCTTGACGCGACCAACGGCCGAAAGGTCGTAACGCTCCGCATCGAAGAACAGCGAGTTGAACATGGCTTCGGCCGAGTCCATGGTCGGCGGTTCACCCGGACGCATGACACGGTAGATATCGAACAGAGCGTCCTGACGGTTCTCGTTCTTGTCGGCGTTCAGCGTGTTGCGGATGTAGGCGCCGACATTGATGTGGTCGATGCCGAGAACCGGGATCTCTTCGAAGCCGTGCGACAGGATGACGGCGAGCGACTTCTCGTCGATTTCGTCGCCTGCCTCGAGGTAGATTTCACCCGTCGAGTAGTTGACGATGTCTTCGGCGAGGAAGTTGCCGTACAGGTCTTCATCGGTCGCCTGGAGAGCCTTGAGGCCCTTTTCGGACAGCTGACGGAGCAGACGCGGGGTCAGCTTCTTGCCGCCTTCGACGACGACTTCGCCGGTGTCGGCGTCGATCATGTCGCTGATCGTCTTCGCACCCTTGAGGGTCTCAGGCGTGAACGGAATGCGCCAGCCCTTGCCGTCACGAACGTAATCGGACTTGGTGTAGAAGGTCGACAGGATTTCTTCGCCGTCCATGCCGAGCGCCATCAGCAGCGAGGTCACGGGCAGCTTGCGGCGACGGTCGATACGGGCGTAGACGATGTCCTTGGCGTCGAATTCGATGTCGAGCCACGAACCGCGATACGGGATGACGCGGGCCGCGAACAGCAGCTTGCCCGACGAGTGGCTCTTGCCCTTGTCGTGGTCGAAGAACACGCCCGGCGAACGGTGCATCTGAGACACGATAACGCGCTCGGTGCCGTTGACGATGAACGTACCGTTGTTGGTCATGAGCGGCATGTCGCCCATGTAAACCGACTGCTCCTTGATGTCCTTGATGGACTTTGCACCCGTATCTTCGTCGATATCGAACACGATCAGACGGAGAGTGACCTTCAGCGGCGCGGCGTAGGTCAGGTCGCGCTGGCGGCATTCATCGACGTCGAACTTCGGCGGTTCGAACTCGTAGGACACGAATTCCAGCATCGAAGCGCCGGAGAAATCCGTGATCGGGAATACGGACTTGAAAACCGACTGAAGGCCCTCGTCAGGGCGACCGCCCTTGGGCTCTTCAACCATCAAAAACTGGTCATAAGATGCCTTCTGAACCTCGATGAGGTTCGGCATCTCAGTGACTTCTGGGATCTTACCGAAAAACTTGCGTACGCGCCTACGACCGTTGAACGAAAGGGTCTGAGCCATCGTCGCTCCTTCAAAATTGCATCCGGGCCTGCAACGGACGGGAACCGATGGCCAGTCGACCCCGTCGATCATGGGTAGTCTCAATCTCGTTTCTCATTTTCAACCCCAGGCCGGATTGCCTGTCGACTGAAACGGAAACCATCCTTTTGAGAACCCATTACCCAGGAACCGTGTCTGCGGTGCCTGGGTAATAAGTTCCAGAGAAACGGGAGGGAGAAGCGAACTTCTCCCTCCACATTCAGAAATTACTTAACGTCGACCTTAGCGCCGGCGTCTTCAAGCTTCTTCTTGATGTCAGCAGCTTCAGCCTTGGAAACAGCTTCCTTGACAGCCTTCGGAGCGGCTTCAACGAGGTCCTTAGCTTCCTTCAGGCCGAGGCCGGTGATAGCGCGGACTTCCTTGATGACGTTGATCTTGTTAGCGCCGGCGTCAGCCAGGATAACGTCGAACTCGGTCTTTTCTTCTTCAACAGCAGCAGCAGCGCCACCGCCGGCAGCAGCAGCAACAGCTACCGGTGCAGCAGCGGATACGCCCCACTTTTCTTCGAGAAGCTTGGACAGTTCTGCGGCTTCCAGAACGGTCAGCGCGGAGAGGTCTTCAACGATCTTTACGAGATCAGCCATTGTATCAGTTCCTTTTGTTCGGTTCGAACCGGTTGTTTATAAACAGCAAAAAACCGCCTTATGCGGCTTCGTCCTTCTTGGCGTAAGCCGAAAACACGCGAGCAAGCTGGCTTGCCGGTGCTGCAACAACGCCTGCAATGCGGGTAGCCGGAGTCTGGATCATGCCCAGCAGCTTCGCGCGCAGTTCGTCCAACGAAGGCAGGGTCGCGAGCGACTTGACTGCTTCTGCGTTGAGCGTCGTTGTTCCCATGGCGCCGCCCAAAACAACGATCTTATCGTTGGTCTTGGCGAAATCCACGACGACTTTCGGAGCGGTGATCGGGTCATTGCTGTATGCAATGAGCGTCTGACCGTTGAAGAGATCGGAGATCCCTTCCGCTTCCGTACCCTGAAGGGCGATCTTGGCCAGGCGGTTCTTCGCGACTTTGACGGTACCGCCAGCTGCGCGCATCTTTGAACGGAAGTCGTTCATCTGCGCGACTGTAGCACCAGCATAGTGGGCCACGACAACCGAGCCCGAAGCCTTGAAGACTTCGTTCAGTTCCGTGACGAATTCGCGTTTTTCCGCTCTTTCCACTGCCTATCTCCAGTAGATGGGACCGTAAACGGGCCCATCGGGTTGCCTTTGCCTCTTGAGATCACGAATGATCACAAGCGACGCTTGAGGATCCTGCCCCCTCGCGCTCCGCGCCACAAAGGCTAAGAGGCACAAGGCATCCAAGGTTCGAACCAAATCGATGAAGCAGAGCTTCAAAAATTCGGGCCTTACCCGTCTCATGCAGGCCAAGTGATTAAGGGAAAACCACCTGCAATCTCGGACAGGATTCCGGATTTCTCCGGAATATTCCGGCCCCTTGCGAGGCCGAAATCTGATGAGCCGGACCGAAGCCCGGCGAAACTTGATTAAGCGGCCGTGACCGAAGCGACTTCGATCTTGACGCCTGGGCCCATGGTCGAGGAGATCGCTACGCGCTTGACGTAGTTGCCCTTGGCGCCAGCCGGCTTTGCCTTGATGACGGCGTCAGCGAAAGCCTTGATGTTTTCCTCAAGAGCCTTGGCGTCGAACGAAGCCTTGCCGATGCCGGCGTGGACGATACCAGCCTTTTCGACGCGGAACTCGACAGCGCCGCCCTTGGAAGCCTTGACGGCGCCAGCGACGTCCATGGTGACGGTGCCAACCTTCGGGTTCGGCATCATGCCACGCGGGCCGAGAACCTTACCGAGGCGACCGACGAGCGGCATCATGTCAGGGGTCGCGATGCAGCGATCGAAGTCGATCTTGCCGCCCTGAACGATCTCGACGAGATCTTCAGCACCGACGATATCGGCGCCGGCCGCCTTCGCTTCGTCAGCCTTGGCGCCACGTGCGAAGACGGCGACGCGAACGTCACGGCCCGTGCCGTTCGGCAGGTTGACAACGCCGCGGACCATCTGGTCAGCGTGACGCGGGTCAACACCGAGGTTCATCGATACTTCGACGGTTTCGTCGAACTTGGCGACAGCCCGTTCCTTGACCATGCTGATAGCGAGGCCGAGTTCGTAGAGCTTCGTGGGATCAACACCTTCGTTGATCTTCTTAGTGCGCTTGCCTGCCATGGTCTTATCCTACCACTTCCAGGCCCATGGCGCGGGCAGAGCCCTCGATCATCGCCATTGCACCTTCGATATCCGCTGCGTTCAGGTCCTTCATCTTGGCTTCAGCGATCGTCTTGATCTGAGCCTTGGTGAGCTTGCCAGCGTTGGCGCCCTTACCTGGGGTCTTCGAACCAGACGTGATCTTCGCTTCCTTCTTCAGCCAGTAGCTGACCGGAGGCTGCTTCATGATGAAGGTGAAGGACTTGTCCTGGTAGTAGGTGATGACGACCGGGATCGGCATACCCTTTTCCATTTCCTGCGTAGCGGCATTGAACGCCTTGCAGAATTCCATGATGTTAATGCCACGCTGACCAAGCGCCGGGCCGATTGGCGGGGACGGGTTAGCCGATCCTGCCTTGACCTGAAGCTTGAGCTGGCCTGCAACTTTCTTAGCCATAACTCTCTGCCTTTCACTGACGGCCGGTTGCCCGACCAATAATGCCGGATCGCTCCGGCGGCTGCGGTTGCGTGGTTCGGATTTTAGGACCCGGCTAAGGTGCCCTCACCTTCCACGCGCTTTGCGGCCTTCGCCGCGGGGACATAAGCCGTTGCCGGCCTACATCCTAGCTCAGACCTTCTCGACCTGAGCGTATTCCAGTTCGACCGGCGTCGCGCGACCGAAGATCGACACTTCCACCTTCAGGCGCGAACGCTCTTCGTCCACATCCTGAACCGTGCCGTTGAACGACGCGAACGGACCGTCGGAAACGCGGACCTGCTCGCCGATCTCGAAGCTGACCGAAGACTTCGGACGCTCGACACCTTCCTGAACCTGGCCGAGGATACGGTCTGCCTCGGAATCCGGAATCGGCACGGGCCGGTTATCGGACCCCAGGAAGCCGGTCACCTTCGGCGTGTTCTTGATCAGGTGGTAGGCCTCATCGGTCAGGTTGGCGCGAACCATCACATAACCAGGAAAGAACTTGCGCTCGCTATCGACCTTGCGGCCGCGACGCACTTCAACCACCTTTTCAGTCGGGACGAGAATCTTTTCGAAAAGATGCTCAAGACCCTTCTGACGGGCCTTGTTCTCGATGTCTTCCGCGACCTTCTTTTCAAAATTCGAATACGCGTGGACGATATACCAACGTGCCGCCATCTTATATCTCCACCCGATCAGTTGCCGATATTGAGCACGAAGCCCAGCAGCCAGCCGATCAACTGGTCCGCGGCAAAAAAGAACAGCGCGGCAAAGACAACCATCACAAGCACCATGATCGTCGAGATCATCGTTTCACGGCGCGACGGCCAGGTAACTTTCAACGTTTCCGTGCGAACCTGCTGCAGAAACGTAAGTGGATTTGATTTGGATGCCATCGACTGCCCACGCAATTACGGCGCGTAAAGCTGATCATATCAGCCCCACGCACCGCGTGTCTGTTGAACCCCTACATAAACACCGATTCCCCATTAGACAAGAGGGGAACCAAAGTTTAACGAAATTAGCCATGTACGACCCTGTTGCGAAATGCTGCAGATTGTCCGCGCTGTTCGGTCAAGGAAATGGCAGGGGCAGAGGGGCTCGAACCCACGGCCTGCGGTTTTGGAGACCGCCGCTCTACCAACTGAGCTATACCCCTTTACGCTTCCCGATCAGCCTGTTGGCGAAAGCCGCGACGCATCGTCGAGAAGCATGGCGCACCCTTTAAGACGCCGAGAGAAGATTGGCAAGTGCGATTTTCACTTTTTCCCATTCCTCCCGTATGCATTGAGCCGCGCTCAGAGCTTCACGTATCGGCGCCAGTCGTGCTCCTCGCGAAAGCCCAACACGTCCCTGATCTTGCGGTTCGACAACAGACCTTCGAAGTCACCGATCTCGCGGGTGAACCTGACGTTCGGATAATAGCGGGCGGCAAGCTCCCGTGTCGGCGTATTGGCGGAGACGGTATCGTTGGCGGCGTTGAACACCTGGAAGCCCAGGCCATCCTTTTCGATGCAGAGATGGCAGATCTGCCCGAGATCGCGCGCGTCGATGTAGCTCCAGGCGATCCGCTTGCGCATCTCGGGATTGGCGAAGTAGGTCGGGAAATTCTCGTATTCGTGCGGCTCGATGACATTACCGATTCGCAGCGCATAGATGTCGGCACCGGAGCGCTCGGCAAAGGCCCGCGCAGTCTTCTCGTTCAGCACCTTCGACAGCCCATACGAATCCATCGGATTGACGTCGTAGTCCTCATCCAGCGGGAACTGATGGAAGTCGCGATGCCCCTCGGCGAAGCAGACACCATAGGTGGTCTCGCTGGAGGCAACGATGATCTTGCGCACGCCGAGCTTCACCGCCGCCTCGATGACATTATAGGTGCCCATGGTATTGATACGGAAAGTTTCGTTGTCGGGCTTGATGAGGATCCGCGGGATGGCAGCAAAGTGCACGACCGCGTCGTAGGCAAGCACGCCCCTGCCCGCTTCGAGGTCGGGAAAGTCGCGGTGCATGGAGAGCGCATTGTAGACCTGGCCGCTGTCGGTGATATCGACGATCAGGTTGGTGACGCCGGGACTATCGAGCGGCACGAGATCGATATTGTGAACCTCGTAGCCGGCATTGACCAGCCACGGTACGGCATGACGCCCCGCCTTGCCGGAACCACCCGTAAACAGAATACGCTTCTTCATCCAAGATCCTCCTCCGTGGAGTTGGGATAGATAAAGTCTTTGCGGATGAGCGCAAGGCGCCAAAAGAAAAGGCCCCGCTGTTTCCAGCAGGGCCCTTCCCTAACTCAAAGCAATCCTGCGGATTACTCGACGATCGAGGCAACGATGCCGGCGCCGACGGTACGGCCGCCTTCGCG
>UBVW01000062.1:0-13692 GCA_900469085.1 Hyphomicrobiales bacterium
TCATCTCCACCAAGCCTCAGTCGAGTGAATCACAATGCAGGGATTTTGCAACGGCCCCCAACGGGGAGAAGGTGGCCCGAAGGGTCGGATGAGGGGGCCACGCGCACGACGTCACCTAAGCTGCAGCCCCAAAAGCCTACCCATTCCATCGCCGGATCACCGGCTCGCCGAGATCATGCTCATACCCCAACACGCTGACGCTCGTCGTATCCAGCATAAAATGCGCCCCGCCCTCAGGCGGCAGCCCCAGCCAGCGGGCGGCGAGCACACGGAGGAAGTGGGAGCTTGAGAATATCAGGATCGGGGCGTTTGCGGCGCGGATCGCGGCGATGATCCGGTCGGCGCGGGTGCCGACGTCGGCGGCGGTCTCGCCATCGGGGCAGCCGTCGCGGAAGAGTTGCCAGCCGGGGCGTTGAGCCAGGATTTCCTTGGTCATCACACCCTCGTAGGCGCCGTAGCCCCATTCGGCGAGGTCATCCTTGATCACCATGCGCTCGCCGAAGCCGGAAAGACGGCAGGTGTTTCGGGCGCGCTGGGACGGGCTCGACCAAACTTCGGCGACGGTCAATCCCGCAAGGCGCGGGCCGAGGCGGCCGGCGGCGGCTTCGCCGTTTTCGGTCAATGGAATATCGCTGCGGCCGGTGTGACGGCCCGACAGGCTCCATTCGGTCTCGCCGTGACGCACCAGCGTGATCTCGGGATAGGCGCTGCTCATCTTAAACCTCTTCGGATTGAGGCGGATAAAAAGAAAAGGCGCGGGTCTCGCCGCGCCTTTTCGAGTGTCACAGAATGACCTTTTCGAGCGGCGGACGCGTCGTCTCGAATTCCTTCAGCTTCGCCTCGTTCTCCGCGATATAGTCGCGGCTGTCGGGGGTGGAATACTGGTTCTTCGAGATCTGGATTTGCATGATGAAGAGCTCGTCCCAGCGGAAGCCCATCTCGGAGCCGGCCAGATAGAATTCCCACATGCGGAAGAAGCGTTCGTCGTAGAGCGCCACGGCTTCTGCCTTGCGCGCCACGAAGCGCTCGCGCCAGTGGCGCAGCGTGTAGGCATAGTGCAGCGGCAGGACCTCGACGTCGCGCACCAGCAGGTTCGCCTTTTCGATGGCCGGCAGCGTTTCCCCGATCGAAGGAATGTAGCCCTGCGGGAAGATGTACTTCTCGATGAAGGCGTTGGTGGCGAAGCTCGGCTTCGGGCGGGCGATCGAGTGCAGGACCATGACGCCGTCATCGGCCAGCAATTCGTGGACCTTGCGGAAGAAATTGCCGAAATTGCCGATGCCGACATGCTCGAACATGCCGACGGAGACGATGCGGTCGAATTTCTGACCCTTCATCGTCTTGTAGTCCTGCAGCTCGAAGCGGAGCCGGTCGGCGAGACCGCGCTTTTGCGCCCGCTCGCGGGAAATCTTCAGCTGCTCCTCGCTGAGCGTGATACCGGTGAGATCGAGCCCGGGCGTCGATTCCGTCAGATACATGCCCATGCCGCCCCAGCCGGAGCCGATCTCCAGCGCGCGCTGGTTGGGCTGAAGCAGCAGCTTTGCCGCGATATGCCGCTTCTTGGCGACCTGCGCTTCCTCGAGGCTGATGCCTGATGGATTGTAATAGGCGCAGGAATATTGCCAGTCCTCGTCGAGAAAAAGTTCGAAGAGTTTTTCCGACAGATCGTAATGATGCGCGACGTTGCGCTTGTTGTGATTGACGGGCAGACGGCTCTTGAGCTGCTGCAGGGCGATGCGGCCGATCAGGAGGGCCGCCATCGGGATGTCGAAGATCTCGTTGGTGGTGTTCTGCTTCACCATGGCCAGGAAGTCGTAGATGTTGCCGTGTTCCAGAATGAACCGGCCATCCATGTACATTTCGCCGAGCTTGAGGGTGGGGTCGCGGCGGATCAGTCGTTCCGCTTCCTCGTCGGCGATGCGGACGGCAACGGGTTCTCCGGTGCCGTCCCCGATCTTGTGTGTCTCGCCGTTGGCGAGCGTGAGCGTCAAGTTACCCTTGCGGATGATTTTCTGGACAATCGATAAGAAAGCCGACGCCATAAGTAAGGCCTCGCAATGTGACAGGAATCCAGTCAATTTAGGCCGTCTGGCCTGCCTTACAAGCGCCGTATTTGGCACTTCGGCGACAACGGCGCCGAAGTGTGACATTTCTGCAATGCCTATGCGTAAACCCTTATTTTCGCTTCATGGCCTCGGCAAGCGCTGCTCCGAATGCCCCTTGGCTCTCCTGTTTCGGACTTGAAGAGCGCCGATCATTTCCACCGCGAGGGGCTGGATTTGCACGCGTTTCGCCACGCGGCGGCGGCGCGCCGGCGCCGTCGTCCTTGCGCATCGAAAGCGCGATGCGCTTGCGTTTTGCATCGACCTCGACGACGCGAACCTTGACCACATCGCCGGCTTTCACAACTTCGTGAGGATCCTTCACGAAGCGGTCCGCCAGCTGCGAGACGTGCACCAAACCATCCTGGTGGACACCGATATCGACGAAGGCGCCGAAGGCCGCGACGTTGGTGACCGTTCCCTCAAGCGTCATCCCGGGCTTCAGGTCGGAGATCTCGTTGATCCCTTCGGCGAAGGTCGCGGTCTTGAAGCTCGGGCGCGGGTCGCGGCCGGGCTTTTCCAGCTCGGCGAAGATATCCTTCACCGTCGGCAGGCCGAACTTGTCGTCGATGAACTGGCGCGGATCGACCGATTTCAGCACCGAACTGTCGCCCATCAGCGAGCGCAGGTCGCGGCCACAGGCGGCGACGATCTTCTTGGCGACGCCATAGGCTTCTGGGTGCACCGAGGACGCATCAAGCGGCTCCTTGCCGTCGCGGATGCGCAGGAAGCCGGCGCATTGCTCGAAGGTGCGCTGGCCGAGACGGGCGACCTTCAGCAGATCGCGGCGGGTCTCGAAGCGGCCGGTCTCGTCGCGATGCTTGACGATGGCCTCTGCGATCGAAGTGCCGAGGCCGGAGACGCGGGCAAGCAGCGGAACCGAGGCCATGTTGAGATCGACGCCGACGGCATTCACCGCATCCTCGACCACGGCATCGAGCGAGCGCGACAGCTTGGTCTGGTCGACATCGTGCTGGTACTGGCCGACGCCGATCGACTTCGGCTCGATCTTGACGAGTTCGGCCAGCGGATCCTGCAGGCGCCGCGCGATGGAGACAGCGCCGCGCAAGGACACGTCTAGATTGGGGAATTCGGCGGCGGCCGTCGCCGAGGCGGAATAGACCGAGGCGCCGGCTTCCGAGACGATCACCTTGGTCGGCTTTGTGCCCGGCAGGTCGGCCAGCATGTCTGCCACCAGCTTTTCCGTCTCGCGGCTGCCGGTGCCGTTGCCGATCGAGATCAGCTCGACATCGTGCTTGCGGATCAGCGCGGCGAGCTCGACCTGGGCGCCGCGCACGTCGTTGCGCGGCTGGAAGGGGTAGACGGTGGAGGTGGCCACGACCTTGCCCGTCGCATCTGTCACGGCAACCTTGACTCCGGTGCGGATCCCCGGATCAAGCCCCATGGTCGGGCGCGAGCCGGCGGGGGCCGCGAGCAGCAGGTCCTTGAGATTGCGGGCGAATACGTGGATGGCCTCTTCCTCGGCGCGTTCGCGCAGTTCGCGCATCAGGTCGAGCGACAGCGACATGGAGAGTTTGACGCGCCAGGTCCAGCTCGCCACCTCCATCAGCCAGCGATCGCCCGGGCGGCTGTTGCCGATATCATAGGCTGCAAAGATCATCCGCTCGACCGGCTTGTTCGGCGAGGCCACTTCAGCATCGGCTTCGATGGTGAGCGTCAGCACCTCCTCGTTCCAGCCGCGCAGCATGGCGAGCGCACGGTGGCCGGGGGCTGTCGCCCAGCGCTCGGTGTGATCGAAATAGTCGGAAAACTTCTCGCCGGCCGCCTGCTTGCCGTCGACCACACGCGCCTTCAGCTGCGCCGCGCCGCGCATATGGGCGCGCAGGCGGCCGAGGAGATCGGCGTTTTCGGCGATGCCCTCAGCGACGATGTCACGCGCGCCCTCGAGCGCCGTCTTCACGTCGGGCACCTCGGCGGTGATGTAGCCTTCCGCCAGCGTCGCCGGCTCCTTCGAGCGATCCGACAAGATGGCTTCGGCGAGCGGGCCGAGGCCGCGCTCGCGGGCGATCTCGGCGCGGGTGCGGCGCTTCGGCTTGTAGGGCAGATAGAGATCCTCGAGCTCAGCCTTGGTGGAGGCGCCCTTGAGCTTCGTCATCAGTTCGTCGCTCATCTTGCCCTGGCCGGTGATGCTGTCGACGATGGTGTCGCGGCGGGATTCGAGCTCGCGGAGGTAGACGAGGCGTTCGGAAAGATCGCGCAGCTGCGTGTCGTCGAGACCGCCGGTGACTTCCTTGCGGTAACGCGCGATGAACGGCACGGTCGCGCCCTCGTCGAGCAACTCGATCGCGGCCTTGGCCTGATCCGGCCGGGCCTTGATCTCGGAGGCGATGACGGCGGAGAGCATGCGGATATCAGCGGCCATGGTGGTTCCTGCGGTTTGTCTGAAGTTGGCGGACCATAGCGGTGAAAAGCGGCAAGGCAAGGATGGAGATGGGTTTCCACAGCGGAAGTGTGGAGTGGGTGGGTGCGATTATGAGATGGATGCGTTGTGCCGCGTGATACCCCCCTCTGCCCTNNATCTCCCCCCTTGAGGGGGAGATGCCCGGCAGGGCAGAGCGACTGTCTTGGAAGTCAAGCGCCTTGCCATGGTTTGTTATCCCTGATCATTGCGTTGAGAATGGTGAGCAGCTTGCGCATGGTGGCGACGACGGCAACGATGCGAGCCTTGCCCGATGCCACGAGACGATCGCGGAAAGCCTTGAGAACAGGGTTGTGACGAATGGCCACGAGGGCGGCCATGAACAGCACCGTTCGCACCTTGCCCCGACCGCCGCCGATAAAGCTCTTGCCCTTCCATTTGCCCGATTGCCGCGTCCAAGGCGCAAGCCCGGCAAGGGCCGCGATCTGTCGCCGGTCGAGGCTGCCGAGCTCCGGCATCTCGGCCAGAAGCGTGCGCGCCGTCGCAGGTCCGACACCGGGCATCGATACCAGTAGCTGCTCGCGAACCCGCCACAAGGGCGACTTGCGGATCTGCTCGTCAAGATCGGCATGCAGGCTTTCGAGCTCGCGATTCAAGGCCGCAAGCAGCCGCTTGATGCTCTTCTGGGTCGGCTTTTCCAGTGCCATGCGCAGCCGGTTTTCCTCGGCCACGATCATCTGCACGATCTGTCGGCGCCGATCGACAAGCGCTGAAAGACCTTGCGTTTCGGCATCGCGCAGCGGCCGGATCGGTGGTTTGACCGCAGCCACGAAAGCGGCAATCACCGCCGCATCGATCGGATCGGTCTTGGCCCGGCGACCGAGCGCATTGGCATAGGCACGCACCTGCGTCGGATTGACAACGGCCACGGCAAAGCCCGCCGACGACAGCGCTGCCACCGCCACCATTTCGAAACCGCCGGTCGCTTCCAGCGCCACGACCGCGGCGCCCTGCGTGGTCAGACGACCAACCAGATCGTCGATGCCGGCGTGATTGTTTGCGACATGAAAAGCCGTGCCTGACGGCAAAACCGCAACGTCCAGCCGATCCTTCGAAACGTCAATGCCAACGATGATGTCCATCTTATCCCATCCTTGCCTAAGCGGGCTTTGCTTTCGCAAGCGGCCCTGGCGACTGTTCGGGTTCGATGGAACGGCGGATGCAGAACCGGGCTCTGCCACGGGCTTGGTGTCCCAAGGGGCTTCGGTCTTACATCCGCCACCGCATCCGGCAGTAAACCGCCAAATGACGGAAAGGGGAAGTTACAAGGGGGGTGCCACACACCCCACCGTCAAACGCGCCAAAATCCCCCTCCCCGCTTTTGCGGCTTGTACACCTGCGCCATTCTTTGCTAGCAGAGGCGACCGTTTTCAGACCCGCAAGGTAGCGCCTTCCCCGTGAAGGCAAGGAAAGTGACATGCCCGATCTGCTGTTAGAACTCCGCTCCGAAGAGATCCCGGCCCGCCTGCAGCGCAAGGCTGCCGGCGACCTCAGGAAGCTCGTCACCGACGCGCTCGTCGAGGCAGGTCTTTCCTATGAGGGTGCGAGGGAATACTGGACGCCGCGCCGGCTGACGCTCGACATTCGCGGCCTCACCGCTCGCTCCGCCGATGTGCGCGAGGAACGCAAGGGACCGCGCACCGACGCCAACGAGAAGGCGATCGAAGGCTTTCTGCGCGCCGCCGGCTTGTCGTCGATCTCCGAGGCGCAGGTGCAGAGCGACCCGAAGAAGGGCGACTTCTATGTCGCGGTTATCTCGAAAACCGGCCGCGCGGCCGAGGAGATCATCGCCGAGGTGATGCCTTCAATCATCCGCGACTTCCCTTGGCCGAAGCCGATGCGCTGGGGCAAGGCCTCGTCGCAGCCGGGCTCGCTGCGCTGGGTACGGCCGCTGCAGTCGATCGTCTGCGTGTTCGGCACCGAGCATGAGGAGACCTCGGTCATTCCGTTCGAAATCTCCGGCATCGTCGCCTCGAACATCACCTACGGCCACCGCTTCCATGCGCCCGAGGCGATCACCGTCAAGCGCTTCGACGATTACGTGGCGAGCCTTGAGAAGGCCAAGGTGATCCTCGACGCCGAGCGCCGCAAGGACATTATCCTGCACGACGCCCGCGACGTGGCCTTTGCCAATGGTCTCGAGCTGGTCGAGGACGAAGGGTTGCTGGAAGAGGTTTCCGGCCTCGTCGAATGGCCGCAGGTGCTGATGGGAAGCTTCGAGGAGGATTACCTCTCGATACCCTCGGAGATCATCCGCCTGACGATCAAGACCAACCAGAAGTGTTTCGTCACCCGCAAACCGGGTAGCGAGACGCTTTCGAACAATTTCATCCTGATTTCCAATATCGAAGCCAGCGATGGCGGCAAGGAAATCATCCACGGCAACGGCAAGGTGGTTCGCGCGCGCCTCTCCGACGCGCTGCATTTCTGGAAGCGCGACCAGGGCAACCTGCCGGATCTGGAGACGCTGGAAGCCTCGGCCAAGAAATTCAGCCTCGATCTTGCAAAGCCGCTCGACCAGCGTATGGCCAAGCTCGACGCGCTCAACGTCACCTTCCATGCCAAGCTCGGCACGCAGGGCGAACGGGTGGAGCGCATCCGCGCCATGGCCGCCAAGGTCGCCTTCCCCGCCGGCGCCGACTACAAGCTGGTCGACCGCGCCGTGGTGCTGGCGAAGGCCGATCTGCGCACCGAGGCAGTCGGCGAATTTCCGGAGCTTCAGGGCGTGATGGGCCGCAAATATGCGGCGCTGCAGGGCGAAGACGCGGTCGTCTCGACCGCGATCGAGGAGCACTACAAGCCGCAGGGGCCGTCGGACCAGCTGCCGCAGGACAAGGTGGCGATCACGGTGGCGCTTGCCGACAAGCTCGACACGCTTGTTGGATTCTGGGCCGTCGACGAAAAGCCGACAGGATCGAAGGACCCCTTCGCGCTGCGCCGCGCCGCACTCGGCGTCATCCGCATCATTCTCGAGCGCGGCGTGCACCTGACGCTGCTGCCGCGCATCGTCAGCCACATGGCGCGCATCGACATGGATATTGCAGACAAGATAAATGCGGAGAAGGCGCGCCAGGGCGGCGACTACATCAAATATGAGCCCAACTTGGAAGACATGACGCGCCAGCTCGACCTGCTCTCCTTCTTCCATGACCGCCTTAAGGTCTATCTGCGCGACCAGGGCGCGCGCCACGACCTGATCGACGCGGTGCTGACGCCCGAAACCGACGACCTGCGCATGGTCGCCCGCCGCGTCGAGGCGCTGACAGCTTTCGTCAGCTCCGAGGACGGCAAGAACCTGCTCGCCGGCACCAAGCGCGCCGTGCAGCTGCTGGCCGCCGAGGAGAAGAAGGGCACCGTGGTCGCCGATGGCGTTTCGGACGCGCTTTTGAAGCTCGACGCAGAGAAGGAATTGTTCGCCGCGATCAAGACGGTTTCGGCCGAGGCATCCAGTGCGATCGAGACGGAAGATTTCCGCTCGGCGATGGCGGCACTTTCGACGCTGCGCGCACCTGTCGACCGCTTCTTTACCGACGTGCTCGTCAACGACGAGGATGCGGCGATCCGCGCCAACCGCCTGGCGCTGCTGCGCCTCATCCGCGAAGCCACCGGCACGGTTGCCGACTTCTCGAAGATCGCCGGCTGATCTTCAGCCGACGATGCCCAAGGTGATCACCGCCAGGACCGCGTAACGCGCGGTCTTGGCGATCGTCACCAGAGCCAAAAAGACCGGTAGCGGCTCACGCATGACGCCGGCGACGACGGTGATGGGATCGCCGACGATGGGCAGCCAGCTTCCGAGCAGCGACCATTTGCCATACCGCCGATACCAGCGCTGCGCCCGATCCAGCGCCGCCTCCCCCACCGGGAACCACCGTCTGTGGCGAAAGCGCTCGATGCCGATGCCGAGCGCCCAGTTGACCAGCGAACCGAGGATATTGCCGATGCTGGCGACGGCCACGAGCAGCAGCGTGGAATATTGTCCGGAGAGAATGAGCGCGACGAGCCCCGCCTCCGACTGCGCGGGCAGAATGGTAGCTGATATCAGCGAGATGGCGAAGAGGCCGGCATAGGCCGCGAGGATGGTCATGCTGCGCTGGGCTCGATGATCTGCATGATAGGACTTTTCAGTTTGCTGAAAGGGTGCATTCGGGCTGTCATGATCATGTCGCGGGGCCGGGCGCAAGCGCTGAGGCTGTTGTAAGACGCTATCAACATGCCTTGACATGATATCACATGCGACATCATATTGGCGACATGATTATCGTTGATGCAAATGTCATGGTTTCGGCTTTGCGATCCTCGAAAGGCGCCTCGCATCAGCTTGTGCGCGAGATGCTTAACGGTGGCGTCGATTTCGCATTATCGCCCGCAGTGGCGCTGGAGTATGAAGACGTACTGAAGCGGCCGGGCATTCTCGGCAAGGCTCCCTGGCTCAGCGAGAGCAAGATCGACATCGTGCTCGATGCGGTATTCAGCAAGGCTGAGCTCGTGTCGCCGTGGTTTCACTTCAGGCCGTTCCTCGCGGACCCCAAGGATGACATCTACATCGAGTGTGCACTTGCAGGCGGAGCCACCTTGATCGTCAGCAACGATCGCCATTTCCGACATCCCGCGGTCAACGCCTTTGGCATAAGCGCCATGAGCGCTGGAGATTTTATCGCGCAACGCGCGCAATGGAGACAAGAGACATGAGCACCTATCCTCTGAGAATAGCGGACCATGTGATGGAAGAAGCCAAGCGCGCGGCGGCGGAGGACAATGTATCGCTGAACCAGCTGTTTTCCGCGTTCATCGCCGATGGCATCGGGCATCGGCGGGCGATCATGCGTTTGAAGAAGCGCGCGGAACAGGGCGACGTCGGCGCGGCGCTTGCCATCCTCGACAGCATTCCCGATAGCGAGCCCGACGAAGGCGACGCGTTGGTCGCTGCGAAGAAGGCAACCCGCAAATAACAAACCAAAACAGCCGCCGGATCGCTCCGGCGGCTGTCGTCATCCTATCGCATTTGCCGCGAGCCTTACGCGGCGCGGCGGGTCGGCGTTGCGCCATACCCGGCCTGCGCGCCGACGCGGAAGCCGCGGATCAGGTTCAGGAGTTCGTCGGTGTCGCTGGCGAGCGATTCCGCCGAGGCGGTGGTTTCCTCGGCCATGGCGGCATTCTGCTGGGTGGCGGCGTCGAGCTGGTTGATCGAGGAGGTGATCGAGCGCAGCGTCGTGTCCTGCTCGGAGGCGCTGTGGGCGATCTTCGAGACGATGTCGTTGGCGGCCTTGATCTGGTCGGAGATGCGCTTCAGCGCCTCGCCTGCCTCGCCAACGAAGCGAACGCCCTGTTCGACCTGGCCCGAGGAGCGGGCGATCTGGTCCTTGATCTCCTTGGCGGCCGCGGCCGAGCGCTGGGCCAGTTCGCGGACTTCCTGGGCGACGACGGCGAAGCCCTTGCCGCTCTCGCCGGCACGCGCGGCCTCGACACCGGCGTTCAAGGCGAGCAGATTGGTCTGGAAGGCGATGTCGTCGATGACGCCGATGATCTTGCTGATCTCGTCGGACGATTTCTCGATCCCGCTCATCGCCTCGATCGCCTGCGTGACCACGGCGTCGCTGCGGTTTGCCTCGGAACTGACCGAGTGGACGCGCTTGCTTGCCTCGTGGGCGCCTTCCGCCGTGTGGCGCACCGCGACGCTGAGCTCGTCGAGAGCGGCCGAGGTTTCTTCCAGGCTTGCGGCCTGGCGCTCGGTGCGCTGCGACAACTCGTTGGAGGCGCGGCGGATCTCTTCCTTGCTGACGGCGATATCGCCGCCCTTGACCGAGACCTTGGACATGGCAGCCTCGAGATGGCCGAGCGCATCGTTGAAGTTGTCGCGCAGAGCTGCGTATTTCTGGCCGAGATCGGCACAGCGGACCGTCAGGTCGCCGCGGGCGATCTGCTCCAGCGCCTGGCCGATGGTGGAGACCACATGGGCCTGCACCGCGGTTTCGTCGCGCTGAAGACGCTGGTTGTTCTCGCGCTCGTCGTCGAGCGCCATCTGCTGAGCGGCTTCGCGCTCGGACATGGCGTGACGCTCGCGGACCTTTTCCTGCAGCGACTTCGTGGCCTTGGCCATCATGCCCACCTCATTGTTCATGTCGGTGTGGGGGATGGCGATCGTGACGTTTTCTTCGGCCACGGCCTGGAGGGCGGTGTGGATGCGCGTCAGCGGGCCGGAAATGCTGCGAACGACGTAGACGGCGGCAGCGCCGCCCAGGAGCAGCACGACGAGACCACCCGACAGCGCCTTCAACACATCGGAGCGAACCTGCGCGTCGAGGTCGTCAAGATAGACGCCGGTCGCGACCACCACCTGCCAGGGTTCGAACGCCTTGGTGTAGACGGCCTTGCGGAACTGCGCGTCGGCCGGCTGGCCGGGCTTGGGGCCGTAGAATTCGACGATGCCGCCGCCGGCGCGGCCGACCTTGACGATCTCGTCGCGGTAAGGCTTGCCGCGGCTGTCAGGCACGCCCTTGCTGCTCTTGCCGAGCTTCGGCGTGTCGTAGGTGATGCGCATGACGACGTCGTAGTCGTAGCCGATGAAATAGCCGTTCGGCTCGTAGCGGATCGCGGAGAGCTGCTTGTATGCCAGCGCCTGCGCCTGCTCGCGCGTCAGCTCACCGGACTTCTCGCGGTCGTAATATTGCTGGACGATGGAGAGGCCGGATTCCACCTGCGTGCGCAGCATCTCGCTGCGCTCATGATAGATCGCATCGATCGAAGCGCGGATCTGAAGGTAGGAGGCGACGCAAAAGGCCACCATCAAGCCGGCGACGAGCAGGAACAACTGCCTGGAAATTCTGAGATTCTTCATAGGGCCTCGCAACAGGTGTCGGGTGACATCATCCGGCGCGGCATCCTACCGCGTATGCGAGAGAGACTGGCCCTTCGCTGGTACTGCTGCGAAAACTCATGCGGCTACCGGTCGTAGCGATAAATGGCCTGTTTTTTATAAGAAATACTTAACCAAGGACTAGATGATATTCCGGCTGCGAAGTCGGAGCGCGCAAAGGCAAGTCGAAAATAGAAAATGCGCTCCTGCTTCTCTTCAGGAGCGCATTTTACCACCCTTTTGAGGTGGAACCCCAGATGACCAAAACTTTGGACGGGAGGGGCAGGGAACTTTAAATCAAGGCCTAAGCTTGAAATTAGAAACGTCGAGCGGGCGTGTTTGTTCCGCCGGCTGGCCTGCGGCGCCAGCAACCACGGGCTTGATATCGGCGCCAATCACGGCCGAGGTCGTCGCCGTGTCGACGCCATCGACGGCAGGTGCGGCGGCAACTGCCACCGGCGCGGGTGCCTTGGTCACGAACACGACGGGGGAACCACCCATCCAGCCTTCGGTGCGAAAGAGCTTCTTTTCGCCATCGACGTCGCGGATCTGGGAGTGCTCGAGCGTACCATCGGCGAGCGTCGGGACGATATATTCCTTCTTGGCTTCCAAGACCTGAAGCGGCGGGCATGTGGTGCAGGTCATCTTGAGGATGCTGCTATCGGTCGAGACCGCATTGGCGCCGACCACGTCGATCGACGACGCCATGGCCGAACCCGCCAACAACGCACCAACGATACCCATAACAATCTGACGCATGAAGCCACTCCGTCTTACCTTGAGCACAGGTTTAACGCGGCTTTATTTCCATCCCGTCAGGGGAAAGGGTAAAAATTTAGAGAACTGACCCGATTTCGGCGTGGGATCACGCTTTTTCGCGCTTGATCGCCTGCCAACCGATATCCCGGCGGCAGAAACCGTTATCCCACTCGACCTTGTCGAGCAGGGCATAGGCGCCGGCTTGCGCCTCGCCGACGGTCTTGCCCGTTGCCGTCACGTTCAACACGCGACCGCCGGTGGCAACCAGCGCGCCGTCCTTCAGCGCTGTGCCGGCATGGAACACCTTGGCGCCCTCGCCCGCGTCGGGGATCGAGGTGATCGGGGTATTCTTGTCATAGGAGGCGGGATAGCCCTTGGAGGCCATGACAACGGTCAACGCCGGATCGTCGCTCCATTCGGCCGTGACCTTATCCAGCGTGCCGGTCGCGGTGGCGTAGAGGATCGGCAGGAGATCGCTCTTCAGGCGCATCATCAGCACCTGGCATTCGGGATCGCCGAAGCGGACATTGTATTCGATGAGTTCGGGACCCTTGGCTGTTATCATCAGGCCGGCGAAGAACACGCCGGAAAAGGGATAGCCGCTTTCGGCCATGCCGCGCATGGTGGGCTCGATGATTTCCTTCATGGTGCGCTCGACCATCTCTGGCGTCATCACCGGAGCCGGGGAGTAGGCGCCCATGCCGCCGGTGTTCGGGCCGGTGTCGCCCTCACCCACCCGCTTGTGGTCCTGGGCGGTGGCGAGCGCCAGTGCGTGCGCGCCATCGCTCAGGCAGAAGAAGCTCGCCTCCTCGCCATCGAGATAGGCCTCGACTACGACCTCGGCACCGGCGGAACCAAAGGCGCCCTCGAAGCAATCATCGACAGCGGCGAGCGCTTCATCGACGGTCATCGCAACTGTCACACCCTTGCCGGCGGCCAATCCATCGGCCTTGACGACGATCGGGGCGCCCTGCTCGCGAATATAGGCCTTGGCCTTGGGGGCATTGTTGAAGCGCTGGTAGGCGCCGGTCGGGATATCGTAGCGGGCGCAGATATCCTTGGTGAAACCCTTGGAGCCTTCGAGCTGGGCTGCGGCGGCAGACGGACCGAAGACGGCGAAACCTTCGGCGCGCAGGCGATCAGCAACACCCGCCACCAGCGGCGCCTCGGGGCCAACGACGACGAAGTCGATCGACTTGTCCTTGCAGAAGGCGATGACGGCGTCGTGGTCGTCGACGTTGACAGAGGCAAGCGTCGCGTGATCGGCGATGCCGGGATTGCCGGGCGCAGCAAAGAGTTCGGTGAGCACGGGCGATTGCGCCAGTTTCCAGGCCAATGCGTGCTCGCGTCCGCCCGATCCGATCAACAGAACCTTCATGCCCATACCTTTCGCGTTTGTGTGTGGCGGTTAAGGGCAGAGCGACAAAAGGTCAAGCGGGAATGGGTGTTTGACGTCTGGCGACGGCGCTTGTGGCCCCCTCATCCAAGCTATTCACGCCTCTACCAGCCGCCCCCGCCGCCTCCACCGCCACCAC
>UBVW01000082.1:0-22854 GCA_900469085.1 Hyphomicrobiales bacterium
TGTGTTCGGCGTCGGCGGTGGCGGTGGCAACGCTGTCAACAACATGATCTCCGCTGGTCTCCAGGGCGTCGACTTCGTCGTTGCCAACACGGATGCCCAGGCACTGACGATGACCAAGGCAGAGCGCATCATCCAGCTCGGCGCCAGCGTCACCGAAGGTCTCGGCGCGGGTTCGCAGCCGGAAGTCGGCCGTGCAGCTGCCGAAGAATGCATCGACGAAATCGTCGATCACCTGAACGGCACCCACATGTGCTTCGTCACCGCCGGCATGGGCGGCGGCACCGGTACCGGTGCGGCTCCAGTCGTTGCCCAGGCCGCCCGCAACAAGGGCATCCTGACGGTTGGCGTCGTGACCAAGCCGTTCCACTTCGAAGGCGGACGCCGCATGCGTCTGGCCGAAGCGGGCATCCAGGAACTGCAGAAGTCGGTCGACACGCTGATCGTCATTCCGAACCAGAACCTGTTCCGTATCGCAAACGACAAGACCACCTTCGCCGACGCATTCGCGATGGCCGACCAGGTTCTCTACTCGGGCGTTGCCTGCATCACCGACCTGATGGTGAAGGAAGGTCTCATCAACCTCGACTTCGCCGACGTCCGTTCGGTCATGCGCGAAATGGGCCGCGCGATGATGGGTACCGGCGAGGCTTCGGGCCAGGGCCGCGCGATGCAGGCTGCAGAAGCCGCGATCGCCAACCCGCTGCTCGACGAGACGTCGATGAAGGGCGCACAGGGCCTGCTGATCTCCATCACCGGCGGTCGCGACCTTACCCTGTTCGAAGTCGACGAAGCAGCGACCCGCATCCGCGAAGAAGTCGATCCGGATGCGAACATCATCCTCGGCGCGACCTTCGACGAATCGCTTGAAGGCATCATCCGCGTCTCCGTCGTCGCAACCGGCATCGACCGCGCGATGAACCAGGATGCCGGCAAGGCCTTCCAGCCGATCCAGAAGCCGATTATCCGTCCTTCCGCGGCCGTTGCTCCGGCGCCGGCCGCAGTCCAGCCTGCACCTGTCATGCAGCAGGCACCGAAGGCCGACCAGATCGCCCAGACCATCCGCATGGCTGAAGCCGAAATGGAACGCGAACTCGACATCCACGCCCCGCGCGCGGCTGCCCCGGTTCACCAGCAGCCTGCTCCGCAGGAAACCTTCCGTCCGCAGTCGAAGATCTTCGCTGCTCCTGAGGCTGCCCCGGTCATCCGTCCGGCTCCGGTCCAGCAGCAGGCACCCGTGATGCAGCAGCCGGCTCCGCAGCCAGTCATGCATCAGCCGGCGCCGGTCATGCAGCAGCCTGCTCCTGTGATGCAGCAGCAGCCGGTCCGCATGCCGAAGGTCGAGGACTTCCCGCCGGTCGTTCAGGCCGAGATCGATCATCGTTCGCAGCCGGCACCGGTGTCGCATGCGCATGAAGAGCGCGGTCCGATGGGCCTCCTGAAGCGGATCACCAACTCGCTTGGTCGCCGCGAAGAGGAAGTCGCGCCTGAGATGACGTCGGCTCCGGCAGCCTCCTCGCAGCAGCGTCGCCCGCTGTCGCCTGAGGCAAGCCTCTATGCGCCACGTCGCGGAAACCTGGACGATCAGGGCCGCGCCGTACCGCAGGCCCGCATGATGCAGGAAGACGATCAGCTCGAAATTCCGGCCTTCCTTCGCCGCCAGTCGAACTGATAAAGACGCCTAGAATCGCCACGAAACGGCCCGGGAGTTCGCTCCCGGGCATTGTTGTATCAGGCACTCCGATTTGCGCCTGATTGCCTTGTGATTTCAAGTGCATGCTTTCGTAACAAAGCGAAAGAAACAGTGATTTGGATTGCAGCGCGGGCACACGTATGTATGGGCTGACAAACCGTCTACGTGCGCCTTGACGCAGCACTGCGATGGAGAGAATAAGCCTTGGCGGATGAGTTTCGGCATACGGGTCGTAGCGGATCGCCAGGGATAATAAAGGCAAGATTAATGGTTATTGGCATGTTGGGTTTTCAAACGACAGTATCGCGCCCGGTCTCTCTTTCCGGGATCGGCGTTCATTCCGGTGCTGACGTTTCGATTACCTTCAACCCCGCTGAAGCCGACACTGGTGTCGTATTCAATCGCATGCATGACAACGGCGAAGTCACCGAGCTTCGCGCTGTTTCCTCGCAGGTCGGCAACACCGACCTGTGCACGGTTCTCGGCTTTTCTCCGGCGCGTTCCGTCGCGACGATCGAACATGTGATGGCCGCCGTCTACGCGCTTGGCCTCGACAACGTCGTCATCGAAGTCGACGGCGCCGAAATGCCGATCATGGATGGCAGCTCGATGCCCTTCATCGACGCCATCGAGCAGGTGGGTCTCGTATCGCTCGGCGTCAAGCGCCGCTACATCCGCATCACCAAGCCGGTTCGCATCGAGCACGGCGGTTCGTGGAGCGAGTTTCGCCCCTATGACGGCATGCGCTTCGAAGTCGAGATCGATTTCGACACGCCGCTGATCGGCCGCCAGAAGTGGGAAGGCGACATGACGGCATCCGTCTTCAAGTCGGAACTGTCGCGTGCGCGCACCTTCGGCTTCATGCGCGATGTCGAACGCCTTTGGGCTTCGGGCCATGCGCTCGGTTCGTCGCTGGAAAACTCGGTCGTCATCTCCGACGACCACACTGTCATCAACGTCGAAGGCCTGCGTTACGCCAAGGACGAGTTCGTGCGTCACAAGACGCTCGATGCCGTTGGCGACCTTTCGCTTGCCGGTGCTCCGTTCATCGGCTGCTACCGTTCCTATCGCGGCGGCCACAAGATGAACGCCAATGCGCTGAAGGCGCTGCTCAGCGACCCGACAGCTTACGAAGTCGTCGAGACATCGGCGCCGCGCCAGCGCGTCGCGCCGCGCGATTTCATTCGCGTCAACGCTCCTGAATTTGCTCCCTGGTCGGCTTGACCTCCGTCGCATTACTAGGCCAGGGCCGCCTCCTTCGGGGGGCGGTTTCTTTATGTGCAGTAGGCAAGCGTGATTCCCGATAGACCTTTCCTGGCAAATATTTAGCTGGGCATAATCGGGGATTATCCGGACAAAACAGACGATTATCGGCGGGGCCGCCACAAAAATGCGTTAATGCATCATCAATGCGTTGCTCTGGCCATGCATTTGTGGCTAGAAACGCCAGCGAGGCGTGGCTGCCGTTGAGGGATGGCGGCTCTTGGGATGTTCCGATGGGTTATGCAGGGTCTGAAAGTATGATGAAGACAGCGCGTGCTTTGTTCGCATCGCTCCTGGTGCTGAGCGCAGGTGCCTTGATTTCCGGATGCCAGTCGGACCCCGATATCGATATTACCAAGCTCGGCCTGCAGAGCGATCCGCCTGATGTTCTCTACAATCAGGGTCTGGCCAACATGAAGGCCGGCAACATGGCGGAAGCCGCACGCAAGTTCGATTCGATCGACCGCGAGAACCCGTTCTCGGAATGGGCCCGCAAGGGTCTCGTGATGAGCACTTTCGTGAAGTACCGCCAGGGCCGCCTCGACGAAGCGCTGGCTTCCGGCAATCGCTACATGGCGCAGTATCCGAAGTCCAAGGACGCTGCCTATGTGCAGTATCTGATCGGCCTGACCTATTCGAAGCAGATCGTCGACGTGACGCAGGATCAGCGCGCTGCCGCGAGGACCGTCGAGGCCATGCAGGCGGTGATCGACAACTATCCCGATTCCGAATATGTCGACGACGCGCAGGCGAAGATCCGCTTTGCCCGCGACCAGCTCGCCGGCAAGGAAATGCAGATCGGCCGCTACTACATGGAGCGCAAGGAATACCTTGCCGCCATCTCGCGCTTCCGCATCGTCGTCGAAAAATATCCGGCCACCAACCAGATCGAAGAAGCGCTCGCTCGCCTGGTCGAGGCCTATTATGCGATGGGTATCGTCGAGGAAGCCCAGACGGCCGCTGCCGTTCTCGGCCACAATTATCCTGACAGCCAGTGGTACGCGGATTCCTACAAGCTGCTGAAGAACAACGGCGCCGAGCCGCGTGAAAATCAGGGCTCGTGGATTTCGCAAGCCGGCAAGAAACTCCTGCTCGGGTCCTAAGGCCTATGCTGATCCAGCTTTCGATCCGCGATATCGTCCTGATCGAGCGGCTGGATCTTGCCTTCGAGGCAGGCCTCTCCGTTCTGACGGGGGAGACCGGCGCCGGCAAATCCATCCTGCTCGATAGCCTGTCGCTCGCCCTTGGCGGGCGTGGCGATGGCGGCCTTGTGCGCCACGGGGAGGACAAGGGGCAGGTGACCGCCGTGTTCGACGTCGGCCCCGACCACCGGGCACGCACGCTCTTGCGCGACAACGGCATCGACGATGACGGCGACCTCATCTTCCGACGCGTGCAGAGCGCCGATGGCCGCACCAAGGCCTATGTCAACGACCAGCCGCTCAGCGTGCAGCTGATGCGCCAGGCCGGCCAGATGCTGGTCGAAATCCATGGCCAGCATGACGACCGGGCGCTGGTCGATACCCACGCACACCGCATCCTGCTCGACGCCTTCGCCGGCATCAACGACGAAGTGGCCGGGGTCTCGCAGCTTTATCGCGTCTGGCGCGATACCGAACGGACGCTAAAGAAGCACCGCGAGAAGGTGGAGGCGGCGGCGCGCGAGGCGGATTACATCCGCGCCTCGGTCGAGGAGTTGGACAAGCTCTCGCCGCAGGACGGCGAGGAGGACGACCTGGCCGAGCGCCGGCAGAAGATGATGAAGGCCGAGCGGATCGCCGGCGACATCGCCGAGGCCTCCGAGTTCCTGAACGGCAATGCCTCTCCCGTGCCACATATTGCCTCGCTGGTGCGCCGACTGGAGCGCAAGAGCCATGAGGCGCCCGGCCTGCTTGAGGACACCGTGGCGCTGCTCGACGCGGCGCTGGACCAGCTGTCCAACGCGCAGATGGAAGTGGAAGCAGCACTGCGCAAGACGGAATACGATCCCAAGGAACTCGAGCGCGTCGAGGAACGGCTGTTCGCGCTGCGCGGCGCCTCGCGCAAATATTCGGTGCCGGTCACCGAGCTGCCGGCGCTTGCGATCCGGATGAACGCTGATCTGGCCGATCTCGATGCCGGCGAGGAGAAACTTGCCAAGCTTGAGGCCGAAGTCGGCGTGACCAAGGCGGCCTACGAGGCGGCGGCACAGGCCGTCTCGGCCAAGCGTCACCAGGCCGGCACGGCGCTTGCCGAGGCTGTCATGGCCGAACTGCCGGCGCTGAAGCTGGAGCGCGCCCGCTTCATGGTGGAGATTGCCTCCAATCCCGACGAGGCGGCGGCAGAGGGAATCGACGTCGTCGAATTCCACGTCCAGACCAATCCGGGCACGCGCCCCGGATCGATCATGAAGGTCGCCTCGGGCGGCGAGCTCTCGCGCTTCCTTCTGGCGCTCAAGGTGGCGCTTGCCGATCGCGGCTCGGCGCCGACGCTTGTTTTCGACGAAATCGACACGGGTGTCGGCGGTGCTGTCGCCGATGCGATCGGCCAGCGGCTGAAGCGGCTGTCGGCCAAGGTGCAAGTTCTCTCCGTCACCCACGCGCCGCAGGTGGCGGCACGTGCCGCGACGCATCTTTTGATCTCCAAGGGGCCGGCTTCCGAGGGCTCCGAAAAGATCGCCACCCGCGTGGCGACGATGGAGCCGAAGGACCGCACCGAGGAGATCGCCCGTATGCTGGCCGGCGCTTCCGTGACGGAAGAGGCGAGGGCGGCCGCCAAGCGGTTGTTGACGGCGGGCGAGTAGGTGGCGGGCTGGAGCGCCAGCAGTGACAATCCGTCCACTCGATCATCGGGCCGACCCGCAACCAGTTGCTGACAACCAGAAAGCGGCGCTTTTTCCTCAGCGAGAATTGCTCTAGAAAACGACTCCTCAAAGGGAGTCCCGCCATGTCCGCCGCCAACCAAACGCCCGTCGAAACCCTGAGCGAAGAGCAGGCCGCAGCCGAGCTTGCCTTTCTGGCGGCCGAGATCGCCAGCAATGACGAGCTCTATCATGGCAAGGACCAGCCGGCGATTTCGGATGCCGCGTACGACGCGCTGAAGCGGCGCAATGATGCGATCGAGACGCGCTTTCCGGACCTCATCCGCGACGACAGCCCGTCGCGCCGGGTCGGCGCCGCACCGCTGCCGACTTTCGCGCCGATCACCCATTCGCGGCCGATGCTGTCGCTCGACAACACATTCTCCGACGAGGACGTGCAGGATTTCATCGGCTCGGTCTATCGTTTCCTCGGCCAGCTGCCCGATGGTTCCATCGCCTTTACCGCCGAGCCGAAGATCGACGGCCTGTCGATGTCGATCCGCTACGAGAACCGCAAGCTGGTCAGCGCCGCCACGCGCGGCGACGGCACGACGGGCGAGAACGTCACCGCCAATGTGAAGACGATCAAGCAGATCCCGAACACGCTGCCATCCGATGCGCCCGATATCGTCGAGGTGCGCGGCGAGGTCTATATGGCCAAGAGCGACTTCCTTGCGCTCAACGCGCAGATGGAAGCCGAGGGCAAGCAGACATACGTCAACCCGCGCAACACGGCGGCGGGATCGCTGCGCCAGCTCGACGCCAAGGTGACGGAGAGCCGCAAGCTGCGCTTTTTCGCCTATGCCTGGGGCGAGATTTCCGAGATGCCCTCAGACACGCAGATGGGCATGGTCGAGACCTTCGGCAAATGGGGCTTTCCTGTTAATCCGCTGATGAAGCGGCTGTCCTCGGTCGAGGATATTCTCGGACACTACCGCGAGATCGGCCTCAAGCGTCCCGATCTCGACTACGATATCGACGGCGTCGTCTACAAGGTCGACCGACTCGACCTGCAGCAGCGCCTCGGCTTCCGCTCGCGCAGCCCGCGCTGGGCCACCGCGCACAAGTTCCCGGCCGAGCAGGCGTTTACGACGGTCGAAAACATCGACATCCAGGTCGGCCGTACCGGCGCGCTGACACCCGTGGCGCGGCTGACGCCGGTGACTGTCGGCGGCGTCGTCGTCACCAATGCGACGCTGCATAACGAAGACTACATCAGGGGCATCGGCAATTCCGGCGAGCGCATCCGCGAAAACGAGCACGACATCCGCATTGGCGACACTGTCATCGTGCAGCGGGCAGGGGACGTCATTCCGCAGGTGCTCGACGTGGTGATGGAGAAGCGGCCGGCGGGGGTGGAACCTTACGTGTTTCCGAAAACGTGTCCGGTTTGCGGGTCGCATGCCGTCAGGGAGCGCAACGAGAAGACCGGCAAGCTCGACAGCGTCACGCGCTGCACCGGCGGCTTCGTCTGCCGCGCGCAGGCCACCGAGCACCTGAAGCATTTCGTCTCGCGCAACGCCTTCGACATCGAGGGTTTCGGAACCAAGCAGGTCGACTTCTTCTTCGAGAGCGAGGACGACGCGCTGAAGATCCGCACGGCGCCGGATATCTTCACCCTGAAGAAGCGGCAGGAGGCCTCGACGCTCACCAAACTCGAGAATATCGACGGGTTCGGCAAGGTGAGTGTCAAGAAGCTGTTCGACGCCATCGACGAGCGCCGCTCGATCGCGCTCAACCGTTTCATCTATGCACTCGGTATCCGCCATGTCGGCGAGACCACCGCCAAGTTGCTCGCCCGCCACTATGGCACCTATGCTGCCTTCGAGACCGCGATGAAAGAAGCGTCGTCACTTGGTGGGGACGCCTGGCAGGATTTGAACAATGTCGAGGGCATCGGCGAGATCGTCGCCCGCGCCATCGTCGAGTTCTACAAGGAGCCGCGCAATCTCGATGTCGTCGGACGTCTGCTGGACGAGGTGACGCCGGAGGCCGCCGAGCAGATCGCCACTTCCGACAGCCCCGTCGCCGGCAAGACCGTCGTCTTCACCGGCAGCCTGGAAAAATTCACCCGCGACGAGGCGAAGGCGCGCGCCGAAAGCCTCGGCGCCAAGGTCGCCGGCTCGGTCTCGAAGAAGACCGACATCCTGGTCGCCGGTCCCGGTGCCGGATCGAAGCTCGATAAGGCCAAGGAACTCGGTGTTCAGACGATGGACGAGGACGAGTGGCTGGCGTTGATCGGTGGGTGAGGTGGTGATGTTGACGTGTTCCCGTATTGGGAATACCATCTTCCTGTGCAGGTAATCACCAAATCCACGCTTCGTACATTTTGGGAGCGCCACCCGCAGGCGAGAATTCCCTTGGGCGTCTGGCACGCGACCGTCATCAAGGCGCAATGGTCGGGGCCGGCCGACATCAAGACGATGTTCGGAGCCAATGTCGATTTCGTCGGTGACAACCGCGTGATCTTCGATATCGGTGGCAACAAATATCGGTTGATCGTCCACGTTGCCTATAGCCACAAGCGGGTGCTGGTGAAGTTTGTCGGCACGCATGCCGAATACGACAGGATCGATCCGGAGACGATACGATGAACGCTATCAGACCCATCAGAAACGAGGCGGATCTTGCCTGGGCGACGGCCGAGATCGAACCTTACTTCGACAATCCGCCTGCCGCCGGAACAGCGGAAGCGGATCGTTTCGACATTCTGGCTGATCTCATTGAAGCCTATGAAAACCGGAATTTTCCAGTGCTGGATCTTCCGCCGATCGATTTTCTCCAGGCGTTCATGGAGATGACAGGTCGGGATCAGGCTGATCTTGCGGATGTTCTCGGCTCTCGTTCGCGGGCGTCAGAGATCCTAAATCGCAAGCGCGCGCTGACCGTCGAGATGATCTTCAAGCTGAACCAGGCTTGGGGTGTTCCGTCTGAAAACCTTGCTCGCCCCTATGCTCTCGCTGTCGCCTGACTGGGCGTACAGCTGGCATCATTTGCCTCGCCGGCCGGCTGCCGGTATGTCTGGGAGATACCAGAGAATCGGACATCCCCTTGAAAACCATCGCCATCGATTTCGAAACCGCCAACGAGCAGCGCGGCAGTGCCTGTTCGGTCGGGCTTGCCTGGATCGAGGATGGGGTGGTGACCAGGGTGGAGGAGCGGTTGATCCGGCCGCGCGAGATGCGGTTCTCCGGCATGAACATCGCCATCCACGGCATCCGGCCTGAACATGTCGAGGATGCGCCGGCGTTTCCCGAGGTGATGGACGAGTTCGTCGACGATTTCAGGGGTGCTACGATGATCGCCCATAACGCTTCCTTCGATTTCAGCGTCTGGCGGGCGTGCCTCGACGGCTATCGGCAGGCCTATCCTGAAATCACCTACCTCTGCAGCCTGAAGATGTCGCAGCGGATCTGGCCGCATTTCCTGTCGCACCGGCTGAATGTTCTGGCCGAGCATCTCGGTCTTCGCTTCGCGCACCACAACGCTGCCGAGGATGCGGCTGTCTGCGCGCAGGCGGCGATTGCCATGGCGCGGCATGTGGGCGCTGCTGCGGTGCATGCGATCCCCGAATTCATCGGCATGAAGCCGGGGCGGTTGACGTCGCGTGGCTACGAGCCCTGCACCTGCCGCAAGGGCTAAAGGCGCGGCTTGTTGCGGACGGTGAAGCCGGCGCGGCGCGCCTCGGTTTCTGGCCTCAACTCATGGGCGCGGTGTTTCTTGCAATGCGGCAAGCCCGGCCTATCTTAGCTTGCGCACCATTGAAGCGCCGCCGAGGGAATCTACCATGTCCAGACTTCGCAATCTCGCCCTTTCCGCAGCCGTTTTCGCTGCTGTGTCCGCCGGCGCTGCGTCCGCGGATGTCGTCGGCAAGGTCGGGGTCGACTGGATCGGCAACGATATCCTCGTCGATGCGGTGGCCGATCCTGAGGTCAGGGGCGTTACCTGCCATGTGAGCTATTTCGACCGCAGCGTCATCGATCGCGTCAAGAACGGCAACTGGTTCGAGGATCCGTCGAACAGCGCCATTTCCTGCCATCAGACCGGGCCGATCGAGATCGGCGATATCGACCTTTCGAAGGGCGGAGACGAGGTGTTCAAGTCGGGTATTTCGCTGGTCTGGAAGAAGCTCGTCGTCACCCGCATTTACGACAAGCAGAACGACACGCTGATCTATCTGGCGCATTCGCGCGAACTCACCAACGGATCGGCGAAGATGGCGATCTCCACGGTGTCGCTCTACGGGCAGACGGTGACCTGGAAGAACGGCAAGCCGCAATAAGGGCGGGGCGTGCGCAACTTTCGGTGAAGCCTGCCCTTGTCGTCTCGTCCGATATGGCAATCGTCACGCGGCGCAGATAAGGTCCGCGCCGGAGATCATACGGAAGAGGACCGACGATGCCTGGTATCTACAGGATAGCAAACGAGTTTCTGAGCGTCGACGTATCGTCGCTGGGTGCCGAGATGCAGACGCTTGATACCAGCGACGGCCGTTCGCTGCTGTGGAACGGCGACGCGGCGTTCTGGAGCGGACGGTCGCCGATCCTGTTTCCGATCGTCGGCAAGGCGCCCGACGATGCGGTCGAGATCGAGGGCAAGAGCTATCCGATGAACCAGCATGGCTTTGCCCGCCGCGCCGAGTTCGCGCTCGCTGCGTCGAGCGATACGATGTGCCGCTACGAGCTTCAGGCGTCGGAGGCCACCAAGGCCGCCTATCCCTTCGATTTCGTGCTTGCGGTGGAGCACAGCCTCGAGGGACGCACGCTGACGGTCGCCGCCGAAGTGACCAATCGCGACCAGCGGCCGATGCCGTTCGGGCTCGGCTTCCACTCCGCCTTCGTCTGGCCGCTGCCCGGCGCTGAGGGGAGCGATCATGTGATCACGCTCGACAATGGCGGCGAGCCCGATCTCATCCGCCTGTCCGGCGGGCTGCTGTCCTTTGCCAAGCATCCGTCGCCGTTCAAGGGCGGCCGGCTGGTGCTCGATCACAGGATGTTCGATGAGGACGCGATGGTCTTTCCCGAGGGGGCGGGAGAGGGGCTGCGCTATAGCGCTCAGGGTGGACCGACCCTGCATTTCACCTTCGACAACCTGCCCAATCTGGCGCTCTGGCAGAAGCCCGGCGCGCCGTTCATCTGCGTCGAGCCGTGGCATGGCATGGCGGCCGAGAATGGCGGCTCCAAGGCTCTTGCCGAGCGTCCTTACAGCCAGACGCTTGAAGCGGGCAAGACCGCGCGCTTTGCCTTCTCCGTCGAGATCTCCGGTTAGGCTTTCCAAGCAGCAATGTTTGCTTCAGTGAAAACAGCCCGCGACGGATCCGTCGCGGGCTGTCTTGCATTGAAATGGTCGATCTGGCTCAGGCGGCTTCGCGCGACAGTTCGTCGGCGATGACGGTATCGAGGTTGAGGAAGCAGACCATGGTCTTTTCCAGCGCCACGATGCCGCGGCAGAAAGCGCGCTGTTCTTCCGGAATGATTTCCGGCGCGGGCTGCAGGTCTTCGCTCTTGATCGTCATCATGTCGGAAACCTGCTCCACCAGAAGGCCGACCAGCTTGCCGGCGATGTCGGTGACGATGATGGCGGAGCGCTCGGACGGCTCGGTCATCTTCATGCCGAGGCGGCAGGCCATGTCGATCACGGGGATGACGGCGCCGCGCAGGTTGATGAGGCCGAGAACATAGGGCGGCGTGTGCGGCATCGGGGTCACCGGCGCCCAGCCGCGGATTTCGCGGATCGCCATGATGTCGATGCAGAATTCCTGCTCGCCGAGATGGAAGGACACGATCTCCAGATGAGAACCGGTCTGGTTGATGACAGTGCTATTCATGATCAAAATTCTTCCCAGTTGTCTCCGGCCGGAGCGGCCATGGCTCGTGCGGCGCTGCCGCCGCTGAATGCGCCCGCGACCTTGCCGATGAGGGCTCGTGCGGGAGAGGATTTCGGATGCGAGGCTGCTGATGCTTCCCGCGGCGTGTGACGGGCATTCATGCCCTCGCCGATATTGAACGTGCCGATCAGCTGGATCAGGTGGTCGGCGTCGGTGGCAAGCGTATGGCTTGCCGCGTTCGTCTCTTCCACCATGGCCGCGTTTTTCTGCGTGACCTGGTCCATCTGGCTGATGGCTGTATTGATCTCGTTCAGTCCTACCGATTGTTCGCGTGCAGAGGTTACGATTGATTTAACATGTTCGTCGATCCGCGAAACATCTTCGCCGATTTCGCGCAAAGCCTGGCCCGCGGCCGTCACGAGCTCGCCGCCGGTCTTCACTTCGGCGCCCGATTTGCCGATCAGCGTCTTGATGTCCTTGGCGGCGTTGGCGGCGCGGACGGCCAGTTCGCGCACTTCCTGGGCAACGACCGCGAACCCCTTGCCCGCTTCGCCCGCACGGGCTGCCTCGACGCCGGCGTTCAGCGCCAAGAGGTTGGTCTGGAAGGCGATCTCGTCGATGACGTTGATGATCTGGCCGATTTCGCGCGATGCGGTCTCGATGCGCTCCATCGCCGCCATGGCGTCGTTGACGACGAGATCGGACTTGGCGGTGTTCTCCCGGGTGTGGGCAACCATCTGGCCGACGCTCTCGGCACGGTTGGTGGCGTTGCGCACGGTGGTGGTGATCTGGTCGAGTGCTGCCGATGTCTGCTCCAGCGAAGCCGCCTGCTGCTCGGTGCGCTTGGCGAGGTCGTCTGCGGCCGAGCGCATCTGCCGGCCGTTGGCCTGGATCGAGGTGCCATTGCGGGTGATCTCGGTCATCGTCTGGCGCAGTGTCGCGGTGGTCTGGTTGAAGTCGGCGCGCAGCCCCTCCAGTTCGGGCTTGAAGGCGTTGGCGATGGTTGCGGTCACGTCGCCGGCGGCAAGGCGCTTCAGGCCCTGGCCGAGCGCTGCCACGGCGGTGTTGAGCGCTTCGGTGTCGGCGAGCTTGGCGGCGTCGCGGCTGCGGCGTTCGGCGTCGGATTGCTGGCGTTCGCTTTCGCTGCGCTGTTCGAGCGCGCGCTTGTCGATCGCCGCCTGCCGGAAGCCTTCGGCGGCGCGGGCCATGTCGCCGATCTCGTCGCCGCGTTGGGTGGCGGGCACGGGTCTGTCGAGATCGCCATTGGTGATTCGCTGCATGCTGGCGCGAACGCTTTCGATGCCACGGCGGATCGAGCCGCCATGGATGTATTGGAGGCCGGCCATGCACAGGATGGCGATGATGCCGAGGCCGATCTGGATGTAGACGGCATCGTCGGAGATGATGTTTGCCTGTTCGATCCGCTTCTTGGCAATGGCGCCGCCATCGACGGCGAGCTTGTCGAGCGTCGTGGTCAGCTTGTCACCGCCCGTGTCGATGGCGTCGTCCAGCTGGTCGAACGCGGCTGCCGGCGCGCCGGTTTCGACCGCGTTTTTGAGATCGCCGAGAATGCTCTGCTTGAGAGCGGCGACATCGCCGTCGTAACTCGAGACGAGGGCGGCTGCGTTCATTTCGTCGGCGAGCAGGCGCATCTGGCTGGCACCGCTGGAGAGCTGCGCGATCGAATCGTTCATCAGCTTCAGGCGTTCCGGCGCGACCACCTTGCTGTCGCGATCGACGATGGTGTCCATCGCGGCCAGAACGAGGGTGAGGTTGGCCATGCGCATCTCGTTGATGTAGTCGACGCTTGCCTGAATTTCGTTGGCCCGATCGAGCGCCTTGCGCACCGTGAGGTTTTCATACCATCCGATGCCCATCATCGCGCCGAAGCCGATCAATGCCGCACCGGCCAGCGTTCCAAGTCTCTGGCTGACGGAAAGGCTTTTACGCACTGTCATGTCTGTCATGTGAAGACGATCCCCTCCGCGATGAGCGCGGTCATGTTCTCATTCGCCAGCAAGCGGATATGCGGGATCAAGCTCCAGCCGGACATCATGTCAGTCGAACGGCGAGCGTCCTATCCGAGGCTAAATATACCAATGATTTTTTAAGTATTCGCTAACGATGCCGATAAGGAATCGGTGGGCCTGCGATCATGCTGTTGCGGGTGAGGCAATTGATCACGGGTCGAAAAACGTCTTGTTGAATTGCGTGGCTGCCGGCGACGCGATATCAGGCAAGCGGATGGGATCATTCCCTCGGGCGAGGACTTTATCGATGAAGACAGTGCGTATCGCCGTCTGGGTTGCCGTGCTCTTGATGGCTGGCATTCTGGGATGGCTCACCTTGAATGTGACGCAGACCAAGGAGGCACTCTCCGACGGTCCGTTCGGCGTGCCGTTCACGCTCGTGGCGCAGGATGGCAAGCCGATTACCGAGCAGGCGTTTCGCGGCAAACCGTCGGCAGTGTTCTTCGGCTTCACCCATTGCCCGGAGGTATGCCCGACGACGCTGTTCGAACTCGATGGCTGGCTGAAGCAGGTCGATCCTGATGGCGACAAGCTGCACGCCTATTTCGTCAGCGTAGATCCGGAGCGCGATACGCCTGATGTGATGAACCAGTATGTGTCGAATGTCTCCAAGCGCATCGTCGGCATTTCGGGCGCGCCCGACAAGGTGGCCGAGGTGATCAAAGGCTACCGGGTCTATGCCAAGAAGGTGCCTGTCGACGAGAACAACCCCAATGGCGACTATACGATGGACCACACGGCCTCGGTGTTCCTGCTCGATGGCAAGGGGCGTTTCGCCGGCACGATCGCCTATGGCGAAAATCCCGATACGGCGGTAAAAAAGCTGGAGAACCTCGCCAATAAGGGATGACGTCATGGCGCCCGGGCATCGCAGCATTCTGATTGCAGGCGCCGGCACGACCGGTCTCACCGTTGCCCTCGAACTCGCCCGGCGCGGCTTTCGGCCACGTGTCGTCGACAATGATACCGGTCCCGTTCCGCTTGTCGAAAGCAGGGCGCTCGGCGTGAATGCGCGGACGCTGACGCTGCTTGGTCCATCGCGGGTGACGGATGCCATCCTGCAGGAGGCGCAGCAGATCGCCCAGTTTCGTGCGACGTCGGAGGGGCGCCGGCTGGCGACGGTCGATACGACCAAGGTGCCGGGGCGCTTCAGCGCGATTTATGCGCTGGCGCAGGGGCATACCGAACGGCTGCTTCTGAGCAAGCTCGATGACTACGAAGTCGATCCCGAATGGCAGACCGCTATCGAGACGGTATCCGGCGATATCAGGCCCGTCGTCACGTTGCGCAAGGCCGACGGCACGGTCGAGACCGCCACCTTCGATATGGTCATCGGTGCGGATGGCGCGCATTCGGTGGTGCGCAAGGCTGCCGGTATCGGCTTTCCGGGGGAGGCGCTGGAGAGCAGCTTCTATCTCGCCGACTTTCGCTACAAGCGAGAGATCGATCCGCATTTCTTCGAGATGCAGCTCTTCGATCCCGGCATGATCGGCAGGCTTCCGGTCGAGCGCGACGTCTTGCGGTTCATCTCGACGCTGCCGGATTTCGAGACGAAGATCGTGCATCCCGCGCCGGTGGCGGAGCGCCTCTGGGCCTCGGAGTTTCGCATTCACTTCCGCCATGTCGAGACGATGGCGAAGGGCAATGTGTTTCTGGCGGGCGACGCGGCGCACATCCATTCGCCAGCCGGTGCGCGCGGCATGAACCTCGGCATCGAGGATGCCTGCTGGCTCGCCTATCTGATTTCCGAGGGCCGCGAGGGCGAGTACAGCCGGCTGCGACTGCCGGCGGTCAAGACGGTGTTGAAACAGACCAGGCAGCTGACGGCGCTGATTGCGATGCGCAATCGACTGGCAATTTCGATCCGAAACCTTGCGGTGCCGGTGCTTTTTAGACTACCTGCATTCCAACGAAGATTGCTGACCGGCGTTGCGGGATACGACACGCCGCCGCCGCCGTGGATCGACGGCGCGTTGTAACGGGAAAGACCGACCTTGAGTGAAATCCGCCTCTATGTGACGACGACAGAAGTGCTGGCCGGCGAAGTGCTCGACCTTTTGTCCGACGTGTTCGGCGAAGAAGACTTCGCCATCGCCACCACCGAAATCGACGAGAAGAAGGACATCTGGGAAGCCTCCGTCTACATGATGCTGGCTGACGAGGACGACGTCCGCGTTCGCGTCGAGGCGGCGCTTTCCGAAGCGTTTCCCGATATGGCGGTCGAGCGCGAGGTCATTCCCGATGTCGACTGGGTGGCGAAGTCGCTCGAGGGGCTGAAGCCGGTTCGGGCGGGACGCTTTCTGGTGCACGGGTCGCATGACCGCGACAAGGTGCGTTCCGGCGATATCGCCATCGAGATCGATGCCGGCCAGGCCTTCGGCACCGGTCACCACGGCACGACGGCCGGGTGCCTTGAGGTCATCGACCGGGTGGTGCGCTCGCGCCGGGTCCGCAACGCGCTCGATCTCGGCACCGGCAGCGGCGTTCTGGCGATCGCGGTGCGCAAGCTGAAGAACATTCCGGTTCTGGCGACCGACATCGATCCGATTGCAACGCGTGTCGCGGCCGAGAACGTTCGCCGCAACGGCATCGCGTCTGGCATCGTCACCGAGACGGCGCCCGGGTTTCATTCGACGGCGTTTTCGAACCATGGTCCGTTCGATCTCATCATCGCCAACATTCTGGCGCGACCGCTGATCAAGATGGCGCCGCAGCTCGTCACGCATCTGGCGCCGGGCGGATCGGTGATCCTTTCGGGCATTCTGGCGGCACAGCGCTGGAAGGTGCTGGCGGCCTATAATGGCGCGCATCTGAGGCATGTGCGCACCATCTGGCGCAACGGCTGGGTGACGATCCATCTCGACCGTCCGTAAAACCGGCATCCTCTTCGATCCCACAATAAAAACCCGAGCGTCTTCATGGCCTCGGGTTTTTATTGTGCGCGCCGATTGCTGCATGGGGAAAAAGAAAAGGCGGCGCCAATGGCACCGCCTTGTGACCGGTTTCCCGATCATGTCTGCGAGCTTGATGAGGAGGAGTGCTCAAGCAGACGTCTACTTATTCTGATCGCCGTTCCGGTGAGGGAGGAGGAGAGCGGAGCGGCGCGTTGCTCAGAATGCGTAGCTTCTTGCGGCGCCGCCCAGAATGGTGCGGGGGCCTTCGTTCAGCGGGCGACGAGCGCCGATGACATGACGGACGGTCTGGCGCTCGCCAGCCTGTACCGGGCTGCTGTAAGCGGAGCGCGACAGAGAGGCAGTCATTTCAAAATTCCTTTTGTTTCCGGTTCACTTTGAACCATTCGATGAGTGCCTTATAACCGATTGAAAAAATCGAGGCAGAGGGTTTGTCTCATGGGAGCCATGCAGCCAATGCATAAAGCGTGCCAAGCCGGCAAATTGCGCCTCATTTCCGCCCAAATATTACGCGGCTTTCGGCTGACGGGCTCTCTCCATTTTTCTCCCGTTCGCGTGAAATTCCGATAACATAGCGGCCATTCGGCCTGCCGGATTCGGAACAAACATCAGGTTTTTGAGCATGTACCAGTCTTTCGAAGTCACCTCCACGCCACAATTCGGCCGCGATCGCACCTCTGCGCTGCGTGCAAGTTTCGACGATTTGGGCATCGACGCCTTTCTTGTCCCCAGGGCGGACGAGTTCAACGGCGAATATGTGCCGGCATGTTCGGAGCGGCTGGCGTGGCTGACGGGCTTTACCGGTTCGGCCGGCATGGCGCTGGTGACGCGCTCGCAAGCGATCGTGTTCGTCGACGGCCGCTATGTGACGCAGCTCGCCGAGCAAGTGGACGGTTCGGTGTTTACCGGTGGCGACCTCGTCAACGAGCCGCCGCATCTGTGGCTCGGCAATCACGGCGCCAAGGGGCTGCGGCTCGGGATCGATCCGTGGCTGCACTCTGGCGCCGAGGTCAAGCGGCTGGAAAAGGCGCTGGACGCGATCAGTGGCTCGCTGGTCATCCTTCCCCACAATCCGCTCGACAGGCTCTGGGCCGACCGGCCGCAGGAGCCGCTGGGCGCCGTGGCCATCCAGAACGTGGCGCAGGCGGGTATTCTCGCCGATGAGAAGATCGCCAAGATCGCGGCCGATCTCGCGGCCAAGGATATCAAGGCCGTTCTGATCGCCGATCCGTCGTCGGTCGCCTGGATCTTCAATATTCGCGGCGCCGATGTGCCGCACACGCCGCATCCGCTGGCCCGCGCCATCATCTACGCCGACGGCAAGGCCGACCTGTTTCTCGACAAGCGCAAGACCGGGATCGAGCAGGAAGCCTATCTGGCGCAAATGTGCGCGCAGCTACCGCCATCGGCGCTCGACGAGACGCTTTCGGCAGTGTCCAGGGATGGCGGCCGGGTGCTGGTCGATCCCGATCTCACCTCCTACGGGCTTGCCAGCATCATCCGCGCGGCTGATGGTGTCGTGGTCGAGGGCAATGATCCGGCGAAGCTGCCGCGGGCGGTAAAGAACAGCGTCGAGATCAACGGGTCGGCGGCAGCACATCTTCAGGATGGCGCGGCGATGGTCGAGTTCCTGTGCTGGCTGGCGCAGACCAAGCCCGGCACGGTCAGCGAGATCGAGGTCGCCGAGACGCTCGAGGCGGCGCGCGCCAAGGTCGGGCAGAGCATGCAGAACCCGCTGAAGGACATTTCCTTCGACACGATCTCCGGTGCCGGACCGCACGCGGCGATCATGCACTACCGCGTGACGACCGAGAGCAACCGCAAACTCGAGGCGGGCGAGCTGTTCCTGATCGATTCCGGCGCGCAATACATCAACGGCACCACCGATATCACCCGCACGGTGGGCGTCGGCACGGTTTCGGAAGAGCAGAAGCGGTTCTTCACGCTGGTGCTGAAGGGGATGATCCAGATCAGCACGGCGCGGTTCCCGAAGGGCACACGCGGCTGCGATCTCGATCCCTTGGCGCGCATCGCGCTGTGGCGGGCAGGGGCCGATTTCGGCCATGGTACCGGTCACGGCGTCGGCTCCTATCTCTCGGTTCACGAGGGGCCGCAGCGGATCTCCAGGATGTCGACGCAGGAGCTTCTGCCGGGGATGATCCTATCCAACGAGCCGGGCTACTACCGGCCGGGCGCCTTCGGTATCCGCATCGAGAACCTGATCTATGTGCGCGATGCCGAGCCGGTCGAGGGCGGCGACATGCCGGTGCTGAGCTTCGAGACGCTGACCTTCTGCCCGATCGACCGCAGCCTCGTCATTCCCGAGTTGCTCACCCATGACGAGCTGCATTGGTTCAACGACTATCACGTCAGGACGCGTGAAGCGCTGATGCCGCTGATCCATGACCACGAGGTCAAGGCGTGGCTGGAGAATGCGACGCTGCCGCTGGAATACTGAGAGCTATCGAAGTTCTGCGGCGGCGACCGTTTGATCGGTCGCCGCGTCAGCCGCCGATCGTGTGGCGCCAGGCCATGACGACCGCCCAGGCGGCGAGCAGCATCCATGTGTGCGAGACGCGCAGGCCGACGAGCAGGGCAACGACGAGCGCCAGCTTGGTTTCCCAGCCGCCGGTGAAGAAGGCGGGTGCGACGAGCGTGGTCAAGACCGCGGCCGGCACGGCGGCGAGAGCCGCCTCCATGCGCGGCGGAATGCGCTTCATCGTGGTAATCAGGATGTAGCCGCCGATGCGCGTTGCATAGGTTGCGACGGCGGCCGCCAGGATGATCAGCAGCATGTGGGGATCGAAGGTCACGTCACACCTCGTGCAGATCGGATTCGAGTTCCTGCGCCGTCGGTGGCGGCGGGAACAGGGCGGCAAGCAGGATGCCGGCGGCAGCGCCAAGGCTCACATGCCAGGGCGAGCCGACATAGTGATAGGCGACGACCGATGCGATGGCGCTGACCGCGGCCACGGGTATGAAGTTGTCGCGGTGGCGGAAATCGAGAACGATGCCGAGGAAATAGGCCGGCAGCAGGATATCGAGGCCGATTGCCTTCGGGTCGCCGATATAGTGACCGAGGATGCCCCCGAGCAGGCTGACAAGGGTCCAGGGGATGTAGATGATCAGGCCGAAGCCAAGATACCAGGCGAACGTCACCGGCTTTCCGGCTTCGCCGCGCTTGACCGTTTCCGCGAACTGGGGGTCGACAAGCAGGAAGAAGGTGAAGAACTTCTGCAGCTTGGTGAAATGCTTGATGTAGGGCGCGATCGCCGCCGAATAGAGCACGTGGCGGAAGTTGACGGCGAGGATCGAGGCGACGATCAGCCATGCCTGAACGTCGTGGCCAAAAAGCTCCAGGCCGACCATCTGGCTGGCGCCGGCATAGACGGTGGCGCTCATGAAGGTGAGTTCGAAGAGCGACATGCCGTGATCGGCGGCGAGCGCGCCGAACAGCGCGCCAAACGGGGCTGACGCCAGCGCAATGGGGAAACCGCCGCGCAGGCCGTCGGTGAAATTCGCGCGTGACATCGGCGATCATCCTCCTGGAATTTGGAACCCCTCTAAGGGGAGGCGGCAACAGCTGCAAACGAATTTCCTTGATTGACCGATCGATTTCGCTGAACGGTGCCAGTCTGGCCGTGAAGTGTAGCCGGGAAGCCAATGAGGGGGATGATGAAGCCGATCGAATTTTCCAAGGATGAGAAGGCGGCGCTGATCGCGCGCATCCAACATCACTTCGACCGCGAGCTCGACCAGCCGATCGGCCTGTTGAAGGCAGAGCTGGTGCTTGATTTCTTTGCCAAGGAAGTGGGCGCTGCCTATTACCGGCAAGGTATCGACGACGCGCAGGCAGCTTTGGCGCGCCGTATCGATGACTTTTCGGACGATGTCTATCAGTTGCAGCGCGAAGCGGGCGATTAGAGCATTTGTTATTACGCAATTCCGGACGCAAAAGCGCGCTGCACTTTTGCTGGAATTGCTCTAGTCGCCGATCAGCTGTTCGCTGGTGACGATGTCGATGCCGCTTTCGCGCATCTCCTTGATCGCCTCGGCTACGCCCTCTGGCGTGATGCCGCGGCTGGCGTCCTCGATGAAGCGCACCTTGACGCCGGGGAGCATTTCGAGCGCATCGAGTGCCGAGAACTTGACGCAGTAGTCGGTCGCGAGACCGCAGAGGTCAAGCTCGGTGACGCCCTGTTCCTTTAGATAGTCGGCAAGGCCGGTGATGGCGTCCCGGTCGTTGTCGCGGAAGGCGGAGTAGCTGTCGACGTGGTGCTTCTCGCCCTTCTGGAAGATCACATCGATCTCGGGCACCCTGAGCTCCGGATGCAGTTCGGCATCCCTCGTGCCCTGGACGCAATGGTCCGGCCACATCATCTGCGGCTTGCCTGAGAGTTCATGGAGTTCGAAGGGTTGTTTGCCTGCATGAGAGGAGGCGAAGCTGCCGTGGCCTTCGGGATGCCAATCCTGCGAGGCGACGATCAGGTCGTATCTGTCGCTTGCGATCAGCCGGTTGGCGACCGGGACCACCTTGTCGCCATCGGGAACGGCGAGGTTTCCGCCGGGGCAGAACCCGTTCTGGATGTCGATCAGTAGCAAGGCCTTCATTGGCAGTTTCTCCACCTATTGTTGCACGGCAACATGCCAAGACGTGTGTGATGGCGCAAGAGTGGAAACGCCCCGCCAATGCGGCGGGGCGCGATTTTATCGATCAGGCGTGCTTGGCAACCTGATGGGCAACCGGGCGGTGACCCTTGAGGCCGTAGAAGACGATGTATGCGTAGCATACGATCGGCATCAGGAAGGCGAGGTGGATGCCGATCGTATCGGCAAGAACGCCCTGGAGGACAGGCAGGAGAGCGCCGCCGACGATGGCCAGGCACAGGATGCCGGAGCCCTGGCTGGTGAACTTGCCGAGGCCATAGAGGCCGAGCGAGAAGATCGTCGGGAACATGATCGAGTTGAACAGGCCAACAGCGAGGATCGCCCACATGGCGGTGTGACCGGTCGTGAACACGGTGACGAGCAGCAGTATGATGACGGCGGCCGCGTTGAAGGCCAGAGCCTTGCCGTCGTCGACATAGCGCATGGCGACGGCGCCGATGAAGCGCCCGACCATGGCGCCACCCCAGAAGTAGGAGACGTAGTGGGCGGCGTCGGCTTCCGAGAAGCCGGCGATGTCGGGCTGGCTCATGAAGTTGACGAGGAAGCTGCCGATGCTGACTTCGGCGCCGACATAGACGAAGATGCCGATGGCGCCGAGCACGAGATGGCGGAACTGCCAGGCAGAACCACCGCCGACGATCGGTTCGATCTCCTCATCGCCTTCGACCTGCGGCAGCTTGAGGGCCGCGAACACGGCGGCAAGCACCAGGAAGGCGGCTGCAAGCAGCATGTAGGGGAACTTCACGGCGCCGGCTTCGGCGATCCTGATCGCGTCGAGCTGTTCGGGCGTGGCGCCGGAAACGGCCGCGGTCGCTGCCGACAGGATGAGGAAGGCGCCGAAGATCGGCGCGACCGTCGTGCCGAGCGCGTTGAAGGCCTGGGTCATGGTGAGGCGGCTGGCGGCGGTATCCGGCGGGCCGAGAACGGTGACATAGGGGTTGGCCGCAACCTGCAGCAGCGTGACGCCGCATGCCAGAACGAAGAGCGCGCCGAGGAAGAGGCCGTAGACGCGGTAGCTTGCTGCCGGAACGAAGAGCGCGCAGCCGATGGCGGCGACGATCAGGCCGAGCACGATGCCCCACTTATAGCCGATACGCTTGACGATCGCGCCCGACGGCAGCGAAGCGATGAAATAGGCGCCGAAGAAGCACAGCTGAATGAGCATGGACTGCGTGTAGTTCAGCTGGAAGACGTTCTTCAGATGCGGGACGAGAATGTCGTTCAGGCAGGTGATGAAACCCCACATGAAGAACAGCGATGTCAGGGCAATGAGCGCAAACTGATAATTGGCTGCCGGAGACGACGACGCGGACGCCTTCGCAGCATTGTTTGTTGTTATACTGGCCACTTTGGTACCTCCTGTTGTGGACGCCGGGTATTTTCCTTTGAAAGCCGTTGTCAAAAACGGGCCGGCGGTGGCTCGGCGGGGCGCTCTGGGAGGAAGCGTGCAGCAAGCCACGCTGCGTCATATATGCTCCATTCGCGGATTTCGATAGTATTCAAAGTATTTTCTTGTGCTTTGCGGTAAAATGTTTCGCAAATGCGAGATGGGATGAGGTTGAGAGGGGGCGTGTGGCGTTACCCCCCTCTGCCTTGCCAGGCATCTCCCCCTCAAGGGGGGAGAT
>UBVW01000041.1:0-3826 GCA_900469085.1 Hyphomicrobiales bacterium
AGTTATCCGCAGCAGCCCATAATGCGAAGGAAGGTGACCAGATTGCCTAAAGTTCGGGGTTTCTGACCACCTTTCTCCGCATTATTTTCAGAGCGTGTCGAGCCAGGCGAGAACGCTCGTATCGCGTTTCCACGAGGGCTGGCGGCTGGGTATTTCGGGAGCGCCGACCTTTTCCAATGCCTTGCGCTTTGTTTCGAGATTCGCTCTGGCGTAATGGTTGGTTGTGTCGAGGCTCACATGACCGAGCCAGCTACGGATGACCGTGACGTCGACGCCCGCCGATATGAGATGCACGGCGGTTGCATGCCGGAAGGCATGGGGGGTCACATGCTTGTCGCGCAGGGTTGGCGTGGTTTCGGCCGCTGCTTTCACATAGGCGGCAAGTTTGAACCGGACCCCCGATGCGCTGAGCGGTTCGCCATAGCGGTTGACGAACAGCCTCTGGTTTGGCGCCCGTGGTTGCCGTTCGAGCAGCTTCTGCAACAATATCACGGTTTCCGGCCAGAGCGGGCAGATGCGTTCTTTTCGACCCTTTCCGGTGAGGCGCACGCAGCTCGGACTGTCGAACCGGACCGCATCGGGGCACAGATCGAGCGCTTCCTGTATTCGCGCGCCGCTGTTGTAGAGGAACGAGAGCAAGGCGTGGTCGCGCATACCTTCGAGTGTCGAACGATCAGGCTGAGCCAGGATGGCCGTCACTTCCGCCGGGTCCAGATAGCAGGGTTCCGACACCGGACCGCGCTTAATCGGGATGTTGAGGATTTCGACGCACTGGGCGATCGATCCGGGATCTCTGGTTGCAACGAAGTTGAAGAAGCTGCGTATCGCTGCAAGCCGGCAGTTTCGCGTGCCGATCTTGCCGCCGCGTTCGTGTTCGGCGTGACCGAGGAACGCAATGACCTCTCCGGCCGTCAGATCCGCCAGCGTGATCATCGCCACCTTCTTGCCTGAGCGCATGGCGACGAACCGGAGGAAGAGCCGCCAGGCATCGCGATACGACCGGACCGTATGGATGGAGGCATTGCGCTGCTCGACCAGCCATTCGTAGAAGAACGCGCGCATCAGCCACGGGAACTGATTGTTCTTGCTCATGCCCTCACCTCCTGCCCGATATTGAGGCATGGCGCTCCCAGCACGCGGAACCGCTCATTGGCGTGATGCAGCAGATCCTGCGTGACGGTGATGTAGACCAGCGTCGAGTTGATGTCCCGATGGCCGAGATAGGTCGCAAGAAACGGCAGCCGATCCTGTGGGTTGATGCCTGCTTCGTACCATTCGATAATCCGATTCACGACCATCGAATGCCGCAGGTCATGCAGGCGGGGTCCCGTTCGCCCCCGAGACGGTTTCAGCCCGGCACGGCGTATGACGTCAACAAGCAGCCAGGCGATTGCCTGCTTCGTATAGCGGTCACCACGCTCTTCATGCCAGAACAGGCCAGAACGCGGATCAAGGGAACCACCGGCGCGGCGTCGCGCTTCCTTATATGATCGAAGTTCTACCATCACACTGTCGGGCAGCGGCAGTATCCTGGTCTTGTAGAACTTGGTTTGGCGGATCGTGATCGTGCCGCCCTGGAAGTCCACGTCACCAAGATCGAGGCGAGCCAGTTCGCTTCGCCGCAGACCCGCGCAATAGGCGAGCAGCAGCATGGTGTAGATGCTCGACGGACGAAGCGGCGATCGAGGCGAAGGGTAAGAGCGGGCGATGTCGAGCATACGCAGCACATCGGACGGTGTGTAAATATGCGGTTTTCGCCAATGCCTGGCCACTTCCTTTTCCGGGCGCGGGTCAGGTCGGCGGGGCGGGATTGATGGGTCCTGATGGCGCAGGATTTTCGTGAGGACCCGTCGGAGCTTTTCGCACTCGTTGGGATGATTGCGCGTCGTTTTCGCCGCGGACCAGTGTTCAAGCATCACCTCGAGCGGCTGGTCCTGAAGCTCCGGGTTTAGCTGAAGGAAGCGGTCGAGCCGCCATAGCCGCATCGCTTGCGCAGTGTATTTGTAACCCCGGTTGCGCATCAATGTGACGTGCTCGGCCATCATGTTGCCCAGCACGCTGCCGAATGGCCTGGGTCGGTATAGTTCGGCAAGCGTGCGATCCGGATCGCTGGAGGCCAGCGCGCGCCACACCGGCTTGCATTGTTTGATATTGCAAGCCTCACACAGACTGGCGACGGGATTGCGTTCGATAGCTCCAGTTTCTTCAAGGTGATCGAGGAAGCGGTCGATAATCCGGGTGCGGTGCAGCCGTGTCGTCGAGGCCCATCGGCCCGGCAACACATGCAGCCATGCCACCAGCATGTCCTTGTCGAGCTTGCCGTGGCGTTCGGCGACATCCTGGAAGATGTTGAGCGCCTGCTTGTAGTAGATGGGGCTCTGCGTGGTGCGCAGGTTGAGGCCTGCAATGTACCGCGCGATCAGCTTGCGCTCAGGGTCGGGCCAATTCGTCATGACCGCACCTCCCGTCCCGGCACGTCGAGCGCGATGGCCCGGAGATCCTCGGTGGCGAGCTTCAGATAGGGGGCTGTGGACTCCGTAGAGCGATGCCCGAGCAGATCGCCGATCACCTTCTGCGGCACGGCGGCGCGCAACATTTCGACGGCGCGTGCATGGCGGAAGATATGAGCGCCGTTCTTACCAGCCGGCGTGACCCCGGCAGCCGTAAGTCGCCGTCGCACCATACTGGTCAGCAAGCCGAGCTTGCGATAAGGCGCGCGTGTTCGGACGAAGATCTCGCGAGCATCTGTGACAGGCCGCCCCGTCTGCAGATAGGCGAGCATGGCCTCACCCACCGGCGCCATCAATGGCAGCAATGAGTTGGCCCGGGTCTTGGTGTGCCTGATGCGGATCACTTCCGCCCGCCAGTCGATATCCTCGATCCGCAGGTTGCAGATTTCGCCCGATCTCAGACCATAGGTCGCAAGCATTTGCAGGATGGCATGATCCCGCAACCCCGTTGGCGTTCTGTCCTCCCCCGAGGACCGCAAAACCGCCGTGACCTGATCCGGCGTAAGAATCGACGGCACACCTTCATACGCATAGAGCAAGGGGGCGATGACATGCGGCGATAAATCGATGGCGACGCGCCCTGTTCGATGGAGATAGCGCAGCATCGAGCGAAGGCGCTCCGCTACATCCTTCACGGACCGGCGCGTCTGATGAGGGCTGCGCGTGTCCATGTAACGGTCGATGTCGCTGACGGTCATCGCCATCAGGCTATCGGGGCCGTGCCGATCGAGATGCCAGACCAGAAAGTTACGGCCCTCCCACATCAACGCCTCGATGCTGGCCGTAGCAAGGCCTCGTTCTTCGCGCAGCCAGGTCTCGTACTCGTCGCAGATGGCAAAGCGCAGTGCGTCTGCCGCGCAGGTCGCTTTCGGCGGGGACGGCCATTGCCCCTGTGAGAGCCGCAGCAAGGCATGGATTCCGGAGCGCGGGATAGAGTGCCAGTATGGCCCCGGAGATCGACCATGGCGTTTCCGGAAAAGCGCTGCCGCATGATGCAGGTAATGAACCACTTGCGTCTCGGTCACCTCCACAACATCGATTTTCTGCTGTGCAAGGTATTCGACGAACCCGCGCGCATAGGCGCAATAGTTCCCGATTACCACGGGGCTGTACCGTTGCTTGGTCAGTACAATTCTGAGCTCGGCGATGAGCTCGCAATCAGCATTCAACATTATTGATTCCTCTGCTTGTCAAAACGACAGCAAAGGTCCGGCACAAAATAATGCAGAGCAAATACCCCTCGCGGAAGCGGGAACCCCGCGGATTTCAAGCAGTGCGGCCGCCTTCCTTCGCATTATGGGCTGCTGCGGATAACT
>UBVW01000040.1:0-58585 GCA_900469085.1 Hyphomicrobiales bacterium
GGTTTGTCAGCAGTCTGAGCGCGCAATGAGCGCGCTTTCCCTTCGCGGCATCACCAAGTCCTTCTCCGGCAACGACATCCTCAAGGGTGTCAGCCTGGATGTCGAACCCGGCGAATTCATCGCCCTCGTCGGCCCGTCGGGCTGCGGCAAGAGCACGCTGCTCCGCATCCTCGCCGGCCTTGATCATGCCGATCAGGGCGAGATTGTCATCGGCGGCGAGGACATGTCGGCGATCGCCGCCGCCGATCGCAACATCGCCATGGTTTTCCAGTCCTACGCGCTATACCCGCATCTGACTGCCGGCCAGAACATTGCCGTGCCGCTCGCCATGCGTCGCCTCACCGGCGCACAGCGCCTGCCCGTCATCGGCTCCATGCTTCCTGGCCAGCGCGGTATCCGCACCGCGATCGCCCGCGATGTCAACGAAATGGCGAAATCGCTGAAGATCGACCATCTGCTCGACCGAAAGCCCGGCCAGATGTCGGGCGGCCAGCGCCAGCGCGTGGCGCTTGCCCGCGCCATGGTGCGTCATCCGAGCTTGTTCCTGATGGACGAACCGCTGTCCAACCTCGATGCGAACCTGCGCGTCCACGCCCGCGGCGAGATCGTCGAACTGCACCGACGCGCCGGCGTACCGACCGTCTACGTCACCCACGATCAGGCCGAAGCCTTGTCGATGGCCGATCGCGTCGCCGTCATGATCGGCGGCAATCTGCTGCAGCTGGCAAGCCCGCAGGAAATCTACGACAATCCCGCCCATGTCGAGGTCGCCCGCTTCGTTGGCCAGCCGCGCATCAATGTCGTCCCGGCGCTCGCCGAGGGCGGCGTCGTCTCCTTCGGCGGCATAAGGCTTGGCCTTCGCACGCCGATCGCGGCCCGCACATCGGTAAGCCTGGCGATCCGCCCGGAATTCGTCCAGCTGGCTGACAATCGCCAGGACGGCCTCGCCGCCAAGGTCGAGCGTATCGAGTTCCTCGGTTCGGAAGTCATTCTCTACTGCAAGCTGGATGCGATCGGCGAAATCATGATCGCCAAGCTGTCGCCGGCCGAGGCGAGCGGCGTGTCTGCCGGCATGCCCGTGACGCTGGCGCTGTCTGCCGACAAGGCCATGGTGTTCGCCGAAGATGGCAAGCGCCTCGCAGCAAGCCCCATCAACATCGAGACGACGCTGGAGAAGGCGCATGGCTAGCATCGCCATCGATTCAGCGCCCGCAGCCCGCAAGACCGTCGCCGCTCGCGAGCGCAGCGAAGCCCGCACCGCCTTGCTGCTGGCGCTGCCGGCAATCGTGCTGATCTTCGTTTTCATACTCCTGCCTGTGATCGCCGTGGTCCTGCTCGGCTTCACCGACTTCGAACTCGGCATGGGCAAGTTCCGCTTCGTCGGCCTCGAGAATTATGCGCACCTGATCAACGACCGAGCCTTCCGCAAGGCCCTGTGGAACACGACCTGCTACACGGCGATCGTCGCTCCCGTGTCGATCGTCCTCGGGCTCTCCGTCGCCCTGCTCATCGAGGGCGAGACGACGGCGCGCAGCTTCTTTCGCACCGTTTACTTCCTGCCGGTGGCATCGCTGATCGTCGCCATGGCGACGGTGTGGCAATATCTGTTCCATCCCACGATCGGGCCGATCAACAGCCTGCTGGCGCTGATGGGCCTCCCCGGCCCGAACTGGCTCGCGGCCTCCAACACCGTCCTCTACAGCCTGTCGATCATCGGCGTCTGGCAGTCGGTCGGCTTCAACATGGTGCTTTTCCTTGCCGGCCTGACCGCCATTCCGCGTGAACTCTACGCGGCAGCTGAGGTCGATGGCGCCCGCTCGGCATTCGACCGCTTCCGTCTGGTCACATGGCCGATGCTAGGACCGACGACGCTGTTCGTCACCACGATCAGCATCATCAACTCGGTCAAGGTGTTCGAGACCGTGCAGACCCTGACCCAGGGCGGCCCGAACCATGCCTCGGAAGTGCTGCTCTTCAGCATCTACCAGGAAGGCTTCGTCTATCTGCGCGTCGGCTACGCCTCGGCGATGACCGTCGTGTTCCTGGCGATCCTGATGCTGCTCACCTTCCTCCAGTACAACGTCCTCGACCGCCGGGTGCACTACTCATGAGCATGAACGCATTGACCGCCAATCGCTGGACGCCCGGACGTATCGGCCGCCTGACGCTGCTGTCCTTCGGCGCGCTCGTCTTCCTCGCGCCCTATGTCTTCATGCTGTCGACCGCCGGCAAGGCGCAGAGCGAGATCTTCACCTCCGCCCTGCAGTTGATCCCGACGAACTTCTATTACGTCGCCAACTTCACCAAGGCGCTTAGCCGCGTGCCGATGGGAACCTTGCTGTGGAATGGCGTGCTGGTCTGCGGCCTGATCTTCTTCTTCCAGGTGCTGATCGCCATACCCTGCGCCTACGCCATGGCGAAGCTGAAGTTCCGCGCCGCGCGGCTGATGATGGTGCTGGTCATGCTCGGCCTGCTGGTGCCGATCCATGCGACCGCGCTGCCGCTCTATGTCGGCTTCAACAGCCTGTCGCTCTTGAACAGCTACACGGCGCTGGTGGCGCCGTTCTCGATCTCCGTCTTCGCGATCTTCATGTTCCTGCAGTTCTTCCGGGCGATGCCAGACGACCTGCTGCATGCGGCGCGCCTCGACGGCATGTCGGAGCTCGGCATCGTCGCGCGCGTCATCGTGCCCAACGCATGGCCGGCCGTGACCGCCTTTGCGATCTTCTCGGTCGTCGCCCACTGGAACGACCTCTACTGGCCACTCGTCGTCATCACCCGTGGAGACTATGCCACGCCGCCTCTCGGCTTGATGTATTTCCGCGCCGCCGAGGCCGGTGACGACTACGGCGCGCTGATGGCCGCCACCATGATCATTACCCTTCCCCTCGTCGCCGCATTCCTGCTCGCGCAGAAGCGCTTCGTCGAGGGTATCACCATGACCGGTCTCAAAGGCTGACCGGTCGCCCAACCAGGAGAACGAGCGATGAAACGTATCACCCAGCTTCTCGCCGCAGCGGCCATCTCGATGGCGACAACCGTGCCGGCTTTTGCCGAGACGACGCTGACGGTCCACTATCCGATGCCAGGCTTTTTCAAGGACGTGATGGACACGATCTCGAAGAAGTTCATGGAAGAAAACCCTGATATCAAGATCCAGTTCGCAAGCCCGTCTGCCACCTATGAAGAAGGCATCCAGACGATCCTTCGCCAGGTCGGCACGTCGGAAATGCCTGATCTGACCTTCATTGGGCTGAACCGCCTGCGCATGATCGACGAGCGCGATGTCGCCGTCGACCTCGGCCCGCTTGTCAAGAAAGACGGCAACATGGCCGAGCAGGGCTTCTCGGACACGATCCTGAAGCTCGCTCAGGTCAAGGGCAAGCAGATCGGTCTCGCTTTCGCGACCTCGACGCCGATCATGTACTACAACGCCGATCTCGTTAAGGCCGCCGGTGGCGACCCTGAGACCCCGCCGAAGACCTGGGACGAGGTCATCGCGCTCGGCGGTAAGATCAAGGCGCTCGGCAACGGGGTCGATGGTATCGACTTCCGCTGGCAGGGCGACGACTGGATGTTCTCCGCGCTGCTCTTCGGCGCGGGCGGCTCCATGCTCAGCGAAGACGAGGCCAAGGTCACCTTCAACGGTCCCGAGGGCCAGAAGGCCGGCGAAGTGATCGAGCGCATGGTCAAGGAAGGCGGCCTGCCGGTGTTTACGAAGTCTGCCGGCGAGCAGGCGTTTGCGGCCGGCAAGGTCGGTTTCGAGTTCCAGACAACAGGCGCGCTGCGCAACACTATCAAGAACGTTGGCGACAAGTTCGACCTGCGCACGGCTCCATTGCCGCTGCTCGACCCCGCCAAGGGCCACCTGCCGACCGGTGGCAACGCCGTCGTGATCCTGACCAAGGATGCCGCCAAGCAGGAAGCCGCCTGGAAGTTCGCCAAGTTCGCGTCAGGTCCTTACGGCGCCTCGGTCGTCGTCCCCGGCACCGGCTACGTTCCGAACAACGAACTGGCCGCCAAGTCGCCAGACTATCTGGGCGATTTCTACACCAAGAACCCGCTGTTCCAGGCCGGCCTGAAGCAGATGCCGCTGATGGTTCCGTGGTACGCCTTCCCGGGCTCCAACGGTGTTCGCGTCACCCAGACGATCGTCGACAACCTCTCGCGCATCGTCGACCAGTCGGCAGCGCCGAAGGAAGCACTCGACGACGCAGCCGCCGACGTCGAAGGCATGCTGCCGCGCAGCTAAGCTAAGCTCGACCTGATGATCATGCTTGGCCGTCGCACCTCGTGCGGCGGCTTTCCTATTTGGATGACTGGTTCAGATCGCGGACCGTCCCGCCCTTGTTTAGCGAAAAGGCAAGCTCCAGATGTCGGTCGGGCGCGGCGTTTTCGACCATGTCGAGGAGCAGAGACGCCGCTGTCGTGCCCATGCTTGCATCCGGCATGTTCATCGTGGTCAAAGGCGGATCGACCAGCCGGCCGATCACGATACCATCGAAGCCTGCCACCGACATGTCTTGCGGCACGCAGAGGCCCTCGCGGCGTAAGGCTGCGATCACCCCAAGCGCCAGAAGGTCATTGGATCCGATAATCGCGGTCGGGCGACCATCCCTGATGGCGGTCAGGATGTCGATCTGGTCGTATTCCGAAACAAAGGAGATTTGCATGGTAGCAAGCGGCGGCTTCCCGACTTCCCGCAAAGCTTCAATATAGCCCTGGTAGCGGCGCGCGGCACGGTCGGAAGCGGCGAAGCTCCCGGAGACGAATAATATCCGCTCATGCCCCATCTGCAGCAGGTAGCGCGTAAGGTCCCGGCCTGCCGCGAAATTATCGACAGTGACGGCAGCCGGATGGCGCTCCGTCGGCAGATTGTGCAAGAGCACTGTCGGCGGCAGATCTGCCAGGAGCGCCTGGCTGGTCAGGCCGTTGCATACAGTCAGGATCAATCCGGTCGGCCGTTCGCTCATCAAGCCCGACACGGCGTCCGCTTCCTGCAGCGGATCATAATTGGACTGAGCAATCAGCACGCTGTGACCGGCGCTAAGCATGCGATTCTGGATCCCGGACAGGGATGCGGCGAAGACAGGGTTCGTGAGGCTCGGCACGAGGACGCCGATGACGGGTCGCCGGCCGCCCTTGGCAGTCGCTCCAGGAGCGCGATAACCAAGTTCGCCAGCCGCCTTGCGCACCTTACCGACCATCGCGGGGCTGACTGGGCCGCTATAGTTCAGAACGCGGCTCGCCGTCGCCGTCGAGCAGCCCGCACGTTCAGCAACTTGGCGCAGTGTCGCCATGGATCGTTTTCCCGCGTTCTCGGATTAGGCCTTCCGCAACCGGCTTTATCAGGGATGGCGCGTCGCGCGCAATGATACGCCGGTTGCACTTAGTCTCATATGCCCGGCACATGCCTCACTAACCGGTCGGCCGAATTCGCCCACCTCCTTGCGGGTTGGCAAGTTTGCGGACGTCTAAAGCCGGCTTGGGTGTAGAAAACCGGCGAAACGTCGCCTATACCGTTCCGTGCATGCGCACTTCAGGGCAGGTACAAAAGGTAATGGCAACAACACGAGCTCCGAGATCATTCCACGGGCGGGATCGGGGTGTCCGATGTCCCATCGGGGATGGCTCGCCATTCCCCGGTCGTTTACCCGAGGTGATACCCGATGACCGAACCCACACGATTACGCTGCAGCACTGACATCCGCCTGCTGAAGCTATCTGAATACCTGCACCTGATCGTCGACCGGCTGGCGAGCTTCGATGCCGCCGTCATACAGACCGATGACAGCGTGACCTTCGAATTCCCCTTCGCCTCCGCGCGTTTCGACATGACGTCCGAACAGCTGACGATGGAAGCCTCGTCGCTTGATGAAGAGGGACTTCGCCGCGCCAAGGAGCTTCTCGGTGTTGCCGTTGAACTCTATGCGAAGAGCGAAAAGCCGCAATTCGTCTGGACAGGCGACCTCGCAGGCGACACGACACTCTCGTCCTTCCGCCTGATGCACGTCGAGCGCGCCTGGCAGGTCACGCCGGGCATGCGACGTGTGCGCCTGACGGGCAGCAACCTCGAGCGCTTCGACAACCCCAGCAGCATGCACATCCGCATGTATTTTCCGACGGCGGACATTCCCGAGCCGGTGTGGCCGATCGCCGGAGCCAACGGCCTGACATTCTGGCCGTCGGAAGAGCAAAAGCCGGCGGCGCGCGTTTACACCATTCGCAAGATGGACGCGAAGGCAGGCTATATCGACGTCGATTTCGTCGTCCACGGCGATGGCGATAGCGCGCACGAAGGTGTCGGCTGCGCTTGGGCCATGCACGCCAAACAAGGCGACGTGGTTGGCATCATGGGACCGCTAGGCCGTCCTGTAAGACCGGCTGACTGGTACATCATGGGATGCGACGAGACCGGATTGCCGGCACTCAGCCGCATCCTCGAACGGCTGCCGGCCGATGCCCGCGGCCACGCCTTCGTTGAAGTCGCACAGGCGACCGACGAGCAGCCGATAGCCCATCCAGAGGGCATCGAACTTCGATGGATCCATCGCAACGGCGTTCCCAGTGGCGAGCACGGAGAATTGGTTCGCGCGATCCGCGCAGTGGAATGGCCCACGGCCTTGTCTGGCTTCGGCTGGTTTGCCTCCGAAAACGAGGCCACCAAGGAGATCCGCGAATATTGGCGCGACACGCTGGCCTACGGTCGCGACCAGACGCTGGCTGCCGGCTACTGGAGACGAGGCGTGACCGGACTGATGGCCGGTTGATCACAGCGTCCTCGCATGCCCTTATACGGACAGGCAACGCCCGATCGGTGATGGCGCCGAGACCTCTGCCCCCTTCATCGCCGACCAGGCGCATGCTTGCGAGCCGCCGCTCATGTGACATTCGGCTTGCGGAACGCCTTGTGTCTGCAGTAGGTCACTGTATTCAACCATCTCGGCCGCGCACGTCGGTCATAAAAAGGCATGCATCAATAAGGATTGCTTCGATGAATGAAGCCCAGTTCATGGCACTATGCAAAAACGGGAAGTTCAAGGAAGCGCTGACCCTTGCCTTGGACGGCAAGGAAAAGGCGAAGTTTTCGCCGAGCCGCTTTGCGATCGACAAGAAGTCTGGCAAGCCGGTCTTCTACCGCGGCAACAAGCGCGTAGAAATCGGCGCTGATGGCGAGTGGGAACTGGCCAAGAATAACTGGTAGCTCCCGACAAGGCTCAGACGAAGCCAACCTTCTGACCATGGAGAGGCGGCACCGATATGCCGCCTGCCCTATTTTCGCTCAGGCAGCTCGGGCTGCGTTCAGTGGGATTTCAACGTCGATCTCGAGGATCGACATGTGCTCATCACGGTCCATCTTGACGTGCACACGGTCGCTGTCGACCTGCACATGCTTGGCGATGACAGCGAGGATTTCCTCACGCAGAACCGAAATCAGATCCGAGCCGGTCGAGGACCGCTCATGCGCCAGGAGTACCTGCAGGCGCTCGCGCGCAGCCGGTGCGGTTCTCTGTTTTCCAAAAAGCCGAAAAATGCTCATGCGGCCTTCCTTCCAAAAATCTTGCCGAAGATACCCCGCTTTTCACCCGGCACCGTCATCGCCACTTCTTCGCCGGCCAGGCGGCGTGCGGCGTCGAAGTAAGCCATGGCGGGCGCGCTCTTGGTATCTGCGAGCGTGACCGGGGCGCCGATGTTAGACGCGCGCAAAACGTCCATGCTTTCGGGAATGATCCCGAGCAGCGGGATAGAGAGGATTTCCAGGACGTCATCCACCTTGAGCATGTCACCGCGCTCGGCGCGGTTGGCATCATAGCGGGTGAGCAGCAAATGCTTTTCCATGCGCTCGCCGCGCTCTGCCTTCAGCGTCTTGGAATCGAGCAGGCCGATGATGCGGTCCGAATCGCGAACCGACGAAACTTCGGGATTGGTGACGACAACGGCAACATCGGCGTGGCGCATGGCAAGCGTCGCGCCGCGCTCGATGCCGGCGGGGCTGTCGCAGATGACCCAGTCGAAATGGCGCTTCAGGTCCGCCATGACGCGTTCCACGCCTTCGGCCGTCAGATTGTCCTTGTCGCGCGTCTGCGAGGCAGGCAGCAGGAAGAGGGTTTCAAGACGCTTGTCGCGGATCAGCGCCTGCGACAGCTTGGCGTCGCCCTGGATGACGTTGATAAGGTCGTAAACGACCCGGCGCTCGGCGCCCATGACCAGGTCGAGGTTACGCAGCCCGACATCGAAGTCGACCACGACAACCTTCTCGTTTCTCTGTGCAAGAGCCGCTCCAAGAGCCGCGGTGGAGGTTGTCTTTCCAACTCCGCCCTTGCCTGAAGTGACGACGATGACTTTCCCCATCTTTCTCTCCTAATATCCTGGCCAACCTGGGCTCAGCTAAGTTTCTCGGCCTTGATCGCGTCGTCTTCCAGCCAGAGCTGGACTGCTTGTCCGCGAAGCCCCGGCTCCAGGTCTTCCGCCATTTTGTAAATGCCATCGATGGCAACCAGTTCAGCCTCGAGCCTGCGGCAGAAGATTCGTGCCGAGGCATTACCCAACGACCCCGCCATTGCCCGTCCACGCAAGGCACCGTAGACGTGGATCGAACCGCCAGCGATGACTTCCGCACCCGATGAAACCGACCCGATGATGGTCACATCGCCTTCCGCGAAAATCACCGACTGTCCAGAGCGAACCGGCTCTCGGATAACCAGTGACTGCGGAGTTTGCCGCGTCTCGATTGCGTCAGGCTTGCGTGGCACTTCGAGAACAGGTTCGTTCTGCGGCATTTCGAAATCGGACACCGGTCGCCCACCTTTGAGCGCCGGCGGCATACCTGGTCCGATCAGCGAAGGGCGCCCTCCTTCGATGCCCATAATGCTGACATTGCGCTCGCCGAGCGCTGCGATCAGCTCTGTCAATTGCGCGCGGTCAATATCGAGCTCACTGATGTCGAGCACGACCGGGCGCCCGAGAAAAAAACCGGCCGAGCGTGCGGCCAGATCATCCAGCCGTACCAGCCAGTCATCGAGCGGCAGGTCCGGCGAAAGCATCACCGCCAGAAACGAGCGGCCCTTGATACGGATGGAGCGGGCGTCTGTTAGCAATTTGGTCATCTACGTTAAGAAATCGTTGAGATTTATTAACGATGAATTGGTTAACAAAAGGTTAACGCGGATGTATCAGCCGGCTGCGAGCGGCGTCGATGACGGGGCATTTTTCGGGGGCGGATAGGTAGTATCGAACGCCCTGAATTCGTATTGTGAAGCCCTAAAAACGATAAAGGCCCGCTTAAGCAGGCCCATCGGAAGCAATCAGGTAGTGATGTGATCAGCGACCGTATACGCGACGCTTCAGATCGGAGCGGTTAACACCGATGTCCTTGAGGGCAGCGTCGTCAAGGCGGGAAAGTTCGCGGTATGCTCTGCCGAGCTGAAAGTACTCGACAATCTTGTTGGCGATATTCATTGCATTTCTCCTTTTTGAATGCCCAATTATGTATCTCATTGCCCTGATAATGAGCAGAGATAAATTTGCATAAGAGACATCCGAGAATCGCAATCGGTCTTCCGGCAAAGCCAAATTCCGCACCGTGGCGTACGTGACCGACGAGATGAGTCGTCCACGTACGCCATGGTGATCGATCAATGCGCGATCAGCGCTGGATGAAGGCAAGCAGATCAGGGTTGATCACATCGGCATCCACGGTCAGCATGCCATGCGAGAAACCGGGATAGACCTTCAGCGTGCTGTTTTTCAGAAGCTTCGCCTGCAGCAGCGAGGCGTCCTTATAGGGCACGACCTGGTCGTCATCGCCCTGCAACACCAGTGTCGGCACAGTGATCGCCTTCAGATCTTCCGTCTGGTCCGTTTCCGAAAATGCCTTGATGCCGTCATAATGCGCCTTGGCCGAGCCCATCATGCCTTGCCGCCACCAGTTGTTGATCACACCCTGGGAGACCTTGGCGCCAGGCCGGTTGAACCCGTAGAAGGGGCCGGAGGCAACGTCGATGTAGAACTGGGCGCGATTGGCGGCCAGCGCCGTGCGGAAGCCGTCGAAGACTTCCCTCGGCGTGCCATTGGGGTTGGCTGGCGTCTTCAGCATCAACGGAGGAACCGAGCTGACCAGAATGGCCTTGGCGACACGTCCCTGCAGCTGACCATACTTGGCGACATAGCGAGCGACCTCGCCACCACCTGTCGAGTGGCCAATGTGGACGGCGTTGCGCAGATCAAGGTGTTCGGCAACGGCGGACGCGTCGGCGGCATAGTGGTCCATGTCATGGCCGTCGCTCACCTGGGCGGAGCGGCCGTGGCCGCGACGATCGTGGGCGATGACGCGATAGCCCTTGCTGACGAAGAAGAGCATCTGCGCGTCCCAATCGTCGGATGAAAGCGGCCAGCCATGGTGGAAAACGATCGGCTGGGCATCCTTCGGACCCCAGTCCTTGAAGAAGATCTCGACGCCGTCTTTCGTCTTCACAAAATTTCCGGTCATGGGCGTTGCTCCTTTTACAGTGTGTGGTGTCTTTTGCTTAGCGGCAAAGGCCGGTGTGGCCATCGCGAATGAAATCGTTGCTCCGGCAAGCATTGCTTGGCGGCGAGAAAGCGGGAATGAAAATTCGTTTGCCACAGGGCGCTCCGTCTCAAATCATCAGAGCCGGCATAGCCGCCCTTTGATGTCAGGAGCTTATGGAAACGACGCGCTTGGCGATTGTCGTTTTCAGTGGCGTTTGGATATTCGTGTGGAGAAACGTGGCAGCCGGCGCAAGGCCGCTGCGCGATGAACGCGGACCTGGTCGACGCGCTCATGGAGGTACGGCCCGCAAGGCGCGGGCCGTATGGTTTATTCAATCAACGCTGATTGTACTTCGCGTCGAGTTCGTCCATCGCCTTGACGTTGCCGGCGGAGCGACCGTTTTCGTCGAAGGTCTGCGCCAGGAACGCATCGGCGATGGCCTTGGCGAGTTCAGGTCCGATAACGCGCGCGCCCATCGTGATGATCTGGGCATTGTTCGACAGTGCAGCGCGCTCGGCGGAATAGGTGTCGTGCGTCAGCGCGGCGCGGATGCCGGGGACCTTGTTGGCGGAAATGCAAACGCCGATGCCGGTGCCGCAGACAAGAATTGCCTTGTCATAGGTGCCATCGATGACGCCCGACGCCACGCGATCCGAAAGACCGGCGTAGAATGCATCGGCGCCCGCGCTCGTGCGTGAGACTTCCGACACTTCGTAGCGATCCTTCAGATGGTCGGCGAGAACCTTGGCGAGGCCTTCGCCCGCGCTGTCTCCTGCGATTGCCAGTTTCATGCTTTTTCTCCTTCGAGTTTTGCGTCAAGTTTGGCGGCGCATTTCGCCAGGATGTCGAGATAACCTTCGACGTTCCAGGCCGAACGGCCGATGAAAAGTCCGTCTATATGTGGGCTTGAGATGAGTTCTTCGCAATTGCCGGGGTTGACCGAGCCGCCGTAGAGGCAAGGAATACGACGACCCAGCACCTGCTCGGCAACAGCGATGATTTCGGCCTGGCGCTGATCGGCATATTCAGCCGTCGCCGGAATGCCGTTGACGCCGATCGCCCAGACCGGCTCGTAGGCCAGCAGGATCTCGGCTTGTTTCTGCGCGCCAGTCAGCTTGGAAAGTGCGCCGCGAACCTCGGTTGCAAGTACCTCGGCGGCACGGCCGCTCTCGCGGTCGGCCAGCGTCTCGCCGATGCAGATGAGCGGGATCAGACCATGACGGACGGCCGCTTCGGTCTTCAGCCCAACGGTTTCGTCGGTCTCGCCGAAGAACTCCCGCCGCTCGGAGTGACCGAGTTCGACGATGTCGAGGTTGCAGTCCTTGAGCATCACCGGCGACACCTCGCCGGTCCATGCGCCGTCGTCGGCCCAGTGCATGTTCTGCGCACCGACCTTGACGGAAGTCTCGGCCAGCATGGCCTTGACCTCGCGCACCGCCGTGAAGGGCGGAATGACGAAACGCTGGATGCGCGGATCGCGCGCGCCATCCGCGGCCTTCAGGCCGCTCGCAAAGCTCTGCGCCTCGGCAAGCGTCTTGTTCATCTTCCAGCTGGTGCCGATCCAGAAACGCGGTGAGTTGGCCATCTGCAATCCTATTCCCTATCGTCGTCTATCTGATCATCCGGCTAGCGCAGAAGCGCTTCGGCCGTGCGTTCGTCGGTAATAAGCCCGTGGAGGCTGCCGCTGCGCAGAACCGCTCGGATCGCCTCAACCTTGCCGCCGCCACCGGCAAGCGCCACCAACCGCTCCGTCCTCGGCTGCGGCAGGTTGGCCGAGAGCGTTCGCTCGGTCAGCGCGGTGTCGAGAATGCGGCCATTGGCATCGAAGAAGTAGCCGAGGATTTCACCGACACCGCCGGCAGCCGCCACTTCCTTGATCTCGCGCGCCTCGATCATGCCCGATTGCACAAGCTGCGCATGCGTGTCGACCGTACCGAGCCCGACCAGCTTGAGCGTGGCGGTGTTTGCAAGGTCCATCACTTCCTTCACGCCACGCTGGGCCAACAGCACCTCGCGGTCCTCAGCCGTATTGGCGAAGAACGGAACGGGCATGACATAGGCCGGCATGCCGGTCTTTTCGGCGATGCGGTGCATGACGTCGTAGGGGTTGGCCGCGTAGTTTCGGGTCAAGCCGCCGAGGAGCGAGACGAAGCGCAGGTCACGGGCGGAGACGCGCGGCAAAAGATGCACTGCGGTCGACAGCGTGCGGCCGTGTCCAAGCCCGATCACGGTATTGTCGCCGCGCTCGATCTCGCGCTTCAGGAAGTTCGAGCCGGCAAGCCCAAGTATGCGAAAGATCGACTCGTCTTCACCGACATAGGGCGTCACTTCGCAATATTGCAGGCCGAAGCGCTCAGACAGGCTGTTCTCCAGCGCCACGCATTCGATGATGTCGCCTTCGATGCTGATCTTGACGACACCTTCGGCCACCGCGCGCGCGATCAGGCGGTGCGTCTTCACCGAGGGCAGTCCAAGACGTTTGGCCACCTCGGACTGCGTCAATCCGCCAGCGTAATGCAGCCAGGCGGCTCGCACCGCAAGTGATTCTTCCGGATCGTTCATCGACAGTCTTCCCCCGATTTTCCCACGCGCATATCCCGCCTCTTTTTTTGATTCGCCTTTCGCTCAGATATGCAGGTCGGCGACGCCGGTGTCGATGTGGGGGGCCCAGAACGCGACGCTTTCGGCGATCTGCGAGATCACCTGGCGGTCGTTCGGCTCACGTTCCTTGAAGGACAGCTCAAGGCAGATCTCGTTATCCTTGGCCCCGCCCTCGGCAAATGCCTTGAGCAACTCCGGCGGCTGGATGCGGCCCTTGGCGTTGAACTCGGCCGTAAAGGGCCGATGCCCCCCCTTGTCCATCAGGCTCTGCTTGATGTGGATGATCGGCGAGACCTTGGGCACGGCACGCGCCCACGCATAGGGTTCGAAATCATCAGGGTTGCTCGAGGTCACGTCCCCATGGTCGATATCGGCCATCATCCACATCGGCACGGCCATGCTGGCGGCGCTCAGACGGTCCTGCAGCTTCATGCACTCGGCGATTGTCTCGCCAAATTCGCGGCCGATGCTCATCGGCTCCCAGAACACGTATGACAGACCAGCCGACTTGGCGTGCTCGGCAACCGCGGCCCAGCAGTCGATGGCGATCTTGATCAGCTCCTCGCGCCGCGCGGGATCGTCGAAATCCTTGTAGGTGAAGATCGCGAACTGCGTTCCAACCGAAGTCCCGCCGAGATCGGCGGTGATATCGGCGAAGGTCTTGAACCAGTCGACATAGTAGCGACGGACGTCGGCATCGGGATGGCCGAAGTGGTTGAGCCGGCCGTAAGGCCCGGTCATGCCCGAGGTCACCCGGACGCCGGTGCGCTGGAGTGCTGCGGACATGTCGCGGGTCAGCCTGCGGATGACGGGCGCTTGCCAGCTCGGATTGATGAATTCGTGGGTGAGCTGCAGGTCACGAATGCGCAAATCCCGCGCCACGGTTTCGACCAGGTCATCAGGCTCGGCGAAACGATTGACGAGCGGATTGGTGTTCAAGGAAAGGGTCAATGCCATGATCGGTATCCTCAGGCGGCCGCAACGAGATTCGCGCCGGCGAACCAATCGGCAAAGGCGGCCTGCTCGGCCTCGGTCAGGTGCAGATAGTGCTTGGTGCGCCGCTTAAGCACGTCCTCGGGGGTGAGCGCCCATTCGCTCGCAACGAGATAGCGAACCTCAGCCTCATAAAGATGGCCACCGAAGTGACGGCCAAGGCCTTCGAGACCCGTTGCATTGCCAACGATCTTGCGGGTGCGGGTGCCATACAGGCGGCCGTAGTGACCGGCAAGCGTGCGTGACATCCAGGGATAGGTTTCCTTCAGGCCATTGAAGAAGGTCTCGTAATCGGCCTTCGGCATATCGCCGCCCGGAAGCGCTGCGTGTTCCGTCCAATTGTCCGACATTTGCGGGAAGATATGCTTCAGGCGCTGCATACCGCGCTCGGCAAGCTCGCGGAAGGTCGTGATCTTGCCGCCGAAGACATTGAGAAGCGGCGCGTTGCCGGTCTCTTCGAGATCGAAGACGTAGTCGCGCGTCACGGCTGACGGATTGCCCTTGCCGTCGTCGAACAGGGGGCGCACGCCGGAGAAGCTGTGCAGCACATCCTTACGGCGGAGCTTTTCCTTGAAGTAGCGATTGACGGCGGTGAGGAGGTACTCGATTTCCTTCTCGTCGGCTGCGACATCCTCGGCCCGGCCTTCGTAGGAGATATCGGTCGTGCCGATCAGGGCCTTGTCGCCCTCATAGGGATTGATGAAGATTACGCGCTTGTCGTGGTTCTGCACGAGGTAGGCGTTGGACCCCGGCCAGAACTTCGGCACGATAATATGGCTGCCCTTGACCAGCCGGACATTGCGGCTGCTGTTGGCACCGGCCACGCGACCGATGACATCGGACACCCACGGGCCTGCGGCATTGGCGATACAGCGGGCGCGGAAATTGCGGGTTTCGCCGGTGACGCTGTTCTTGGTGGTGATGCTCCAGCCGCCATTCTCGCGCCTAGCGGAGACGGCTGCCGTGCGGGTCAGCACCTCGGCGCCACGCTCGGCGGCATCGACCGCATTGAGCACGACAAGACGCGCATCGTCGACCCAGCAGTCGGAATATTCGAAGCCGCGGGTATATTGGTCGAGGATCGGCGTGCCCTCGGGATCCCGGCGCAGATCGAGCGTGCGGGTGCCCGGAAGCTTCTTGCGGCCGCCGAGGTGATCGTAGAGGAACAGGCCGAGACGGACGAGCCAGGCCGGGCGATCCTGCGGCGAGTGCGGCAGCACGAAGCGCATCGGCCAGATGATGTGGGGGGCGGCGTTGAGCAGCACCTCGCGCTCGATGAGCGCCTCGCGCACCAGCCGGAATTCGTAGTATTCGAGATAGCGCAGTCCCCCATGGACCAACTTGCCGGAGCGCGACGATGTCCCCTGCGCCAGGTCGTCCTTCTCACACAGAACGACCTTCAGGCCACGGCCCGCCGCATCACGCGCGATGCCGGCACCATTGATCCCGCCACCGATCACGAACAGATCCACCATTCCGGACTCAGTCATCAACATGCTCCTTCGGATGCTTTGTGCATCAACACATTCATTCAGCGCGGCCGCGCATCAATCGCGGCCCGGCGCGGGATTTCCGTCTATTGCGTGGCGACCAGCTGATCCCAGGCGGGCGCGACCGCCTCGCGCACCATCACGTAGGCCCTGAACAGGCGCTCGAAACGCTCGGCCTGCTGGCTGTCGGGCGCTTCAGCCTCGCCAAGAAGCGGCGTCACCCATTCGGCAATGCAATCATCCATGTTGCGGTATGCGCCAATCGCAACCGCCGACATCATCGCTACGCCTGCGGCACCGGCCTCTTCGCGCCGCGACACCCTGACTGGCGCATTGACCGCCGCCGACAGGCACCCACGCAGCGCCCGCGAACGTGCCGCCCCGCCGGTGATTTGGAGTTCTTCAGGCATATCGCCCATCGCCGCGTAGCAATCGCGCGTCGCCATGCCGAGACCCTCGACGACCGCGCGCAACAGATCGGCGAAGCCATGCCGCATGGAAAGACCGGTGAAACCCGCACGGGCAGCGGCATTGACGAAGGGGCCGCGCTCGCCAGCGTCCGAGATATAAGGATGATAAAGTACCGAACCCGGCCTGCTCTCGGCGAACCAGCTGTCGATGCGGGCGATCAGATCGGCATGCGATACCGTTTTGCCGCCGTCGGCCATCAGCGAGCCGGCCATTTGCAGCAGCCAGTCGATGTTGATCGTGGCGCTCATATTGGTCTGCACCTGAGTGACGATCCCAGGCATCGGCAAGGCGATCACATAACCAGTGCCCTCGGCATTGAGCTGCACATCGGCCACCGCCTTGGCGCGCATGTGGACGCCGGTGGAGCCAACGGTCGAGCAGGCAGCATTCTGACCCGCGCTGCGCACGCCAGCGCCAAGTGCTGTCATCACCATATCGACATAGCCGAGACTGACAGGCGTGCCGGCGAGAAGCCCACAGGCCCGCGCCGCATCGGCGCAAAGCGGATGAGTGACCTCGGTGCCATCGATGATCTCTGGCAATAGCGAACGGCGGCGGGACAAGCCCAGCGCATTGATCGCCGCGTCGTCATATTGCCGCGTGCGGAAATTGCCGAAGGTGAAACTCGCTTCCGACGGATCGGTGGCGCGGATGCCCGTGAGATTGAGATAAAGCCAGTCCTTGCAATGAAGCGCGACTTCGGCGCGATCGAGAAGCTCGGGCTGATTGCGGTCCATATGGGCGATTTGCGCACCCTGCTGGCACGTATTGAGGCCGGTGCCGGTCGCTTCGAAACGCGCGCGATTGCCGGCGCCAGCGCTAAGCCGTGTCACAGTGGGAGCCGCCCGGGCATCAAGCCAGAGCCAGGCATCGCCAACCGGCCGGTTGCCGGCACCGACGAGCCATGTGCCATCGCCCTGCCCTGTCACGGAAATGGCCGCGGTGCGCTCAGCAAGGCTCGCAACCTTGTCGCTGAGGCCGCGCAATGCGGTCACGCAGTCGGCCCAGGTTTGCGCCAGAGACTGCGTCGCCGAACCATCATCGCCCGTCGCATATTGGTTGCGCGCCGAAGCGGACGCGATCTGGCGCCCGGAAAGCTCGAAGGCAACCGCCTTGATCACCGAGGTCCCGGCATCGATACCGATAATGATCTGTCCACGTTCAGACATCGCAAGCCTCGTCGGCTACGACAATTCCCGCGATAATCCATGCCGCTGAATACGGCATCCTCATCCCATTCATGATCACTCCTCCCAGACGACCGCCGACGGACCGCGCCAAGCGCCGCCATTCAGGCAAGTACGTCGCATTGCGACTGCTCCTCGCGAGATCAGACTGAAAGACCTCACATTGGACAGCAACCGGAAACCGGCAAGCGCCGAATTTCGTGTCACTAAGAATATAACACAAACTTATCACCGCAAATGAATTTTTTTTCTGTCGTCGCAATTTTTTTCAGATATAATGGCGATCATCAAATGGACATGGTGCGCGATGCGTTCGACTGAATGCCATCATGCAAGTGAATCGATCGCGCCTCACCGCACCGACGCGCACGTCATCCAGCGACTCTAATAAAAATATATATATCAATATCTTGTGATCACATAATCTTGGACCAAGCACGCGAACCAAGGATGCGAGGCAATACAAAATGTTGCCTCGTAGACGCCTTTACCGGGCGCATATGCGATGATCCTCAGAGTCCACAAACATCGGCGAAAATCGAAAACGCCATCGAATGGTCGATTGACAAGGTGCAATCTTTATAACATGTTTACTGCCATTGATAACACGGCGATATCATAGCTTACGGGCTTTTACGGTATCTGCGTGACGCGCCCGTCGGTTGGAGGAGAAACAAACGCCGGGTTATTGAGGAGGATCACGACGGTGCGAAATTCTGTTTCCGGATATGGCTTGGCGTCACGCCAGCACTTCTGCCCCGACGCGCGATCGCCGCTTGCCGGCATACTCGCCTACTCCCTGACCAACGCGCCGGCCAAGACACCGACCAGAGAACTGGGCAGAAAACCGGTGAGAAAACTGGCCAGAAAACTGGCCAGAAACCTGGATTGTTGCCCCACCGACAGGTCGCGGCGTCGATAATCCTCTATCCCCTTTCCTTCCCTCAACAGGAAATCCGGCCTAGCGCCGAAGGTTGTCAGAAAATGAGCATAGAAACGGACTACGCGGCTTCGCAGCCAAAGAGCGGCAAACTGAAAATCGCGGTCGGCATTGCGGCGGTCGTGGTTGTCGTCGGTGCGATCGCGCTGGACACAAAGGTTGTCCATATCGGCTCCGAAAACGACGTGCGCCAGCAGGCGTTCTCCTCGCAGACCTACGGCGTGGAGCAGTTCCCGAAGATCGCGGCTGATGTCGAGAAGCGCGCGGCCCCAGCTGCCGAGCTTGCACCGGCCGCCCTCGCCGACAAGAAGGCAGCGGGCGAGAAATACGGTGTGGCAACGACCACCGGCCCGGTTCTGCCTGTGTCGTTTACCGGCGTCGTCGGCGAGCGCAAGGGCAACATTAACGAAGTGAAGGTTGATGGGCTGCCTCCCGAAGTCGTCATTCGCATGCAGACCGGTCCAGCTATCAACGGCACCGATCTACGCGATGCAACGGGCGCAATCGAGTTCGGTCAGTTCACCAATCAGATTGAGTACCAGGACGCCGGTTCGGCAATCAACAACGAGATGAAGAAGGCAGTACTCGGAAGCATCGACCCCGCTCAGCTGACCGGCAAGACGGTCACTGTCACAGGCGTCTTCAAGCTCATCAACCCGAAGAACTGGCTCGTCACCCCCGTCAAGGTTGAAGTCAAATGAGCCAGGCAAGCCAACGCCAGATCAAAGGTGAGATCGGTGAGGTCGTCCTCAGCGCCCGCAACGTTGCCAAGACCTATGGCAGCGTGCAGGCCCTCAAGGGCGTGAACTTCGACATCCATCGCGGCCAGGTCACCACGCTGTTCGGCGAAAATGGTGCCGGCAAGTCAACGCTGATGAAAATCCTGTCGGGTGTCGTGCGCCCGACTTCGGGTGAGATCATCCTCGACGGAAAGACCGTCAACTTCGTGTCGTCAACGCATGCCCGCGAATGCGGCATCTCGATCATCCATCAGGAACTGAGCCTCGCGCCCAACTTGAGCGTCCGCGACAATATCTTCATGGGGCGCGAGATCATCACGGCGGGAACCGTCGATTTCGCCGAAGAAGAGCGTCAGACCCGCGCGCTGCTCGAAGAGCTGGAAGAGGACATCGATCCGCTGACCCCCGTTGAGGATCTCCGCCTCGGCCAGCAGCAGATCGTGGAAATCGCCCGTGCACTGTCGGTCAATTCGCGTATCCTGATCATGGACGAGCCGACGTCTGCGCTCAGCGCCACCGAGGTCGAAGTGCTCTTCAAGGTCATCCGCGACCTCACCAGCCGCGGCGTATCGATCGTCTATATCTCGCACCACCTCGAAGAGGCGCTGCAGATCACCAATCACGCAGTGGTTCTACGCGACGGCACCATGACAGCCTATGCCGAACGCAAGGACATCGATCTCGAATGGATCGTCCGCAACATGGTGGGCGAGAATTTCGACCTCGGCAGCCCGCCTGATGGCTACGAGATGGGCAAGGTCGCGCTGTCGATCAAGGAACTCACCGTTCCCGGCCCTTCCGGTGCTGCCTATAACGCGGTCGACCGCCTGTCGCTCGATGTGCGCGCTGGCGAGATCGTCTGCATCTATGGCCTCATGGGCGCCGGACGTACCGAGCTTCTCGAATGCGTGGCCGGACGCCTGCACGCCAGCGGCGGCCACATTCTTCTCGAAGGGCAGGACGTCGCCGGCCTTAGCATTGCCAACCGGATCGCAAGTGGCCTCGGCCTCGTGCCCGAAGACCGCCAGCGCGACGGTCTGGTGCAGACGATGACTGTCGGCACCAACCTGTCGCTTGCCAGCATCGGCGCTTTCACCAGGGGGCTCTTCACCTCGGGTGGCCGCGAGCGCGAACTGGTCACGGATTCGATCCGTAAGGTTCACATCAAGACCGACGGTGGCGCGGCCGCCATCGGATCGCTGTCCGGCGGCAACCAGCAGAAGGTCGTTATTGGCAAGATGCTGGCGACGCATCCGAAGGTCATCCTGCTCGACGAGCCGAGCCGAGGCATCGACATCGGCGCCAAGGCCGAGGTGTTCAAGCTTCTGGCCGAACGCGCCAAGCAGGGGCTGGCGGTGATCTACTCCACCTCGGAGGTCGCCGAATGCCTGAGCATCGCACATCGCATCATCGTCATGCATCGCGGCAAGATTTCCGCCGAGTTCAGCTCTGACGTCACCAAGGAAAAGATCATGGCCGCCTCTGGCGAAGCAGTGGTCGCGCACTAGCCCGGAATTATGGAGCACTGATTATGTCAGTCACTGAAGCAAACGACAAAAAGACAGTTTCGAACGGGCCACGGCGGGATTTCAATATCATTCGCCTGCTGCTGGAAGGTCGCGCGTTCTTCGCGCTGATCGTCATCATCGCGGTCTTCTCCTTCCTGTCGCCTTACTATTTCAGCCTCAACAACTTCCTGATCATGGCCTCGCACGTGGCGATCTTCGGGATCTTGGCGATCGGCATGCTGCTCGTCATCTTGAACGGCGGCATCGACCTTTCGGTAGGCTCGACGCTGGGTCTCGCCGGTTGTATCGCCGGGTTCCTGATGCAGGGCGTGCAGCTTCCCACCTTCGGCATCATCCTCTACACGCCGGTCTGGGCGGTCGTGGTCCTGACCTGCGCGATGGGTGCGCTTGTTGGCGCCGTCAACGGCGTGCTGATCGCCTATCTCAAGGTTCCGGCCTTCGTCGCCTCGCTCGGCGTTCTATACGTCGCTCGCGGCATCGCGCTTCTGATGACGAACGGTCTGACCTATAACAATCTTGGCGGTCGCCCCGAACTCGGCAATACCGGCTTCGACTGGCTCGGCTTCAACCGTCTCGGCGGCATTCCGATCGGTGTGCTCGTGCTTGCAGCTCTCGCCATCATCTGCGGCATCGTGCTCAGCAAGACCGCTTTCGGTCGCTGGCTCTATGCGTCCGGTGGCAATGAACGCGCTGCCGAACTGTCGGGCGTTCCCGTCAAGCGCGTCAAGATCCTCGTCTACGTGTTCTCCGGCGTCTGCGCGGCCATTGCCGGCCTGGTCCTTTCCTCCCAGCTGACGTCCGCCGGTCCGACCGCGGGCACCACCTATGAACTGACGGCGATTGCTGCCGTGGTCATTGGCGGTGCCGCGCTCACCGGCGGACGGGGGACCGTACGCGGCACCATGCTCGGCGCCTTCGTCATCGGCTTCCTGTCGGACGGCCTCGTGATCATCGGCGTCTCGGCATACTGGCAGACTGTCTTCACCGGCGCGGTCATCGTTCTCGCCGTTCTCATGAACAGCATCCAATACGGGCGTCGGGTTAAATCCTCCTGACGCACGCCACAGAACTTCTCCGCAACAACGCGGAAAGCACCGCCGGGAAGCCGGCACCACACGAACTCATCAATGGGAGAGAGACTATGTTTAAAAAGGGCATGCGCGTTCTTCTGGCAGCTGTTGCCGTAGCGCCGATCTTCGTAAGCTCCGCATGGGCAGAGGGCCTGATGACGGTTATCGTCAACGATCCGTCCAACCCCTACTGGCTGACAGAAGGCAACGTTGCCAAGGCAACCGCTGAAAAGCTCGGCTACACCGCGACCGTCGGCGCGCACAAGGGTGACACCAACACCGAAAGCAACCTGATCGACACCGCGATCACCAACAAGTCGGTTGCCATCATCCTCGACCCGGCAAACGCCGATGGTTCGGTCGGCGCCGTCAAGAAGGCCGTTGCCGCTGGCATCCCGGTCATCCTCGTCAACGCTGAAATCAACCAGGAAGGCCTGGCCAAGGCACAGCTCGTTTCCAACAATGCACAGGGTGCAGCCATTGGTGCGCAGCAGTGGGTTGAAGCTGTCGGCGACAAGGGCAAGTACGCCGAACTCTTCGGCTCTCCCTCCGACAACAACGCCGCAACCCGCTCCAACGGCTACGAATCGGTCCTGACCCAGTATCCGGATCTGGTGAAGTCGGCCAAGGAAGTCGCCAACTGGGATCGTACCCAGGGCCACAACAAGATGCAGTCGATGCTCCAGGCAAACCCTGACATCATCGGCGTTATCTCCGGCAACGATGAAATGGCTCTCGGCGCGATTGCAGCCCTGAAGGAAGCCGGCAAGCTCGCAAACGTCAAGGTTGGCGGTTTCGACGGTTCGCCTGACGCAGTAGCCGCCATCAAGGCCGGCGACCTGCAGTACACCGTCCTGCAGCCGGTCGCCGTCTTCTCTGAAGAAGCCGTCAAGCAGGCCGACAACGTCATCAAGAACGGCAGCACCGGCGCAAAGAGCGAAAAGCAGCTCTTCGATTGCCTGCTGATCACCAAGGACAACGTCGACAAGTACACGGCGCCCTTCGTTCTCGAGCAGTAAGACACGGGAAGGGGACGCCTTAAGGAGGCGCCCCCTTTTTCCTCCACAGTTGCGTATCTTCGCGATACAACGCGCACACCAGTCGTTAGAGCGCAGAGGCCATCGTGACACAGAAGATAGGCGCAGGCGCGCTCCCCATCGACGAACTCCCAAGCGACAGCCGACAGACGCGTCAGCTCGTGCGCCGGCAGATGATTGCCGAGGCAGTGATGGCGGAAGGACAGATGCGGATCGAGGATCTGACCGATCGCTTCGGCATCAGCCTCATGACCGCGCATCGCGATGTCGACGACCTCGTCAGCCGCGGCCTGTTTCGCAAGACGCGCGGCGTAGTGACGGCAGCCGCCTCCAGCCTGATCGAATCCAGCGACGTCTACCGCTCCGGCCGACAATCGGCCGAAAAGAACATGATTGCTGCGGCCGCCATGCAGTTCGTCGAGCCGGGACAGGCGATCTTCTTCGATGATTCCACCACCGTACTGCCGATGGCAGACCACCTGCCCGCGAAGGTTCCGATCACGGCGATCACCAACTCGCTGACACTGATCAACGCTTTGAAGGGCATGCAGGACCTGACATTGCTGGCGCTCGGTGGGCATTATTACAACTGGTGCAACGCCTTCGTCGGCCGCACTACCGTCAACGAGATCCACCGTCTGCGCGCCGACGTCGCCTTCATCTCCATGTCGGCGATCACCGACGATCTGGTATTTCACCAGTCGCCTGAAATGGTCGACACGAAACGCGCCATGTTCGACTGCGCCGCCCAGCGCATCCTTCTTGCCGACCACACCAAATTCGAGCGGCGCGCCCTGCATCGCTTCGCAGCCCTTAGCGAATTCGACGTCATCATCGTCGACGACAAGACGCCCGCCGTCCATATCGACCGCATGCGATCACGAGATATCAACGTGATCATCGCGCGAGAGGACAAAGCGCGTCTGCGACCCCATCAGCCGGAGTAAAGCCTAAATGCCAAGTCTGCTCGGAATAGATAGCGGCCTCACCGTCACCAAGGCCGTGATCTTCGACGTCGACGGAACGCCGATCGCCGTTGCCCGGCGCCGCGTAACCCAGTTCATGCCGCATGCGCGCCATGTCGAGCGCGACATGAACGAACTCTGGACACAGACGGCCGACGCCATTCGCGAGGCGATCGAACTCAGCGGACGCCCGGCCACCGACATCGCCGCGATCGCGGCTACCGCGCATGGCGACGGCATCTACCTCACCGACAAGTCCAACGCCCCTCTCGGTCGGGCGCTGCTGTCGCTCGACAGCCGTTCTGTCGATATCGTTGAGACTTGGCTTGAAAGCCCGCTGGCCGACGAAGCCCTTGAACTGACCGGTCAGGTTCCGCATGTATCGGCGCCATCAGCACTGCTTGCCTGGATCAAAAAGCACGAGCCGGCTCGCTACAAGGAGATCGGCCATGTCATGTCGTGCAAAGACTGGCTGCGGTTCTGCCTGAGCGGCGTGATCGGCACCGATCGCACCGAGGCGAGCACCTCGTTCACCAATGTCCGCACGCAAGACTATGATTTCGATGCCCTTCGATTGTTCGGCGTCGAGGAGATGGCCTACGCCTTGCCGCCGATTTCGCGTTCCGACGAGATCATCGGCTATGTGACCGCTCAAACGGCCGCGCGCGCTGGCCTGGCAGTCGGGACACCCGTGGTTGCCGGCCTGCACGATGTCACCGCCTCCGCGCTCGGCTCCGGCGGCTATGCAGACGACGCGGTCGCCGTGATTGCCGGCACCTATTCCATCAACGAGACGCTGTCGTCGCATCCGCGCATGGACCGCCGCTGGTTCTGCCGCAACGCCATCGAGCCCGGCCAGTGGAACAACATGTCGATCTCCCCGGCGTCAACGGCCAACTACGACTGGTTCCTCGATACGCTCTGCGCCAGCGAGCGCCAGAGCGTCGAGGCATCCGGAGGTTCGGTTCACGCGCTGCTTGCACCGGAGATCGAAGCCGCGTTCGAGCGGCCGCTGACTGCGCTCTTTCACCCCTATCTCTTCGGCTCGCCCTATGGTGCCGCCGCTAGCGCCGGTTTCTTCGGCCTTGGCGGCTGGCACAATCGCGGCGACATGCTGCGCGCTGTGCTGGAGGGCATCGCCTTCAATCACCGCATTCATGTCGACGCCTTGCGTGATGGTTTCACCTTCAGCGAAGCGCGCCTTGCCGGCGGGATCTCGCGCAACAAGCGCGTGGTGCAGATGTTTGCCGACATCCTCGCCATGCCGGCAACCGTCACGGAGACCGACGAAGCGGCCGCATGGGGTGCTGCCCTTTGCGCCGGAGCGGGCGCCGGTCTCTATGCAAGCCCTCGGCACGATCCTCGCGACACGGCGGCCATCGCACACCGCTGCTATCCGGATGCTGCGCGAAGTGCAGCCTACCAGGAACGGTACGACCTCTTCCGCGAAATCGCCGATGCCATGGTGCCTATCTGGCCGAAGATCAGCAAGCTTACCGCAGGCAAGCCGACGGCTTGAGATATGAACCGCGCCCGCCGGGCAGGTTTGCAAATGACATTAGCAGGACGATTTCACATGAACGATATTTCCGCCGCCAATACGCTTCGTTTTCAAGACCTCGGCGCAGTCAAGGACATTGACGTCGTCATTCTCGGCGCGGGTATCAACGGCGCGGGTACATTCCGCGATCTTTGCGTGCAGGGGATCGATTGCCTGATCGTGGACAAGGCAGACTTCGGCTCCGGCACGAGCTCGGCCCCGTCGCGACTGATCCATGGCGGATTGAAATATCTGGAGACCGGAGAGTTCGGGCTGGTCGCTCAATCGACGCTGGAGCGCAACCTGCTGCTGCGCAACGCGCCGCATTGCGTCGAGCCGCTTCCGACCTTCATTCCCGTGTTTTCATGGACACGAGGCATATGGGCGGCGCTCAGGACGTTAACCGGCTCGACCACGGCACCGCGCAGCCGCGGCGCAGTCCTCGTGAAGATTGGGCTGCGGATGTACGACTTCTTCGGCGCCCGCAATCGTGTCATGCCGAACCATCGCTTTCTGTTCAGGAAGCAGGCGCTGATGGAGATGCCGCATGTTACGCCGTCCATCGTCGCGGGTGGTATCTACTACGACGCCAAGATCAGCCGACCGGAGCGGCTGGTCTACGAACTCGTAGCGGACGGCCTGCAGGCCAACGATAAGGCACTCGCGACGAATTTCACGACGCAAACCTCATCGGAAAACGGTGTGCTGACTTTCGAGCGCGCCAATGGGGAAACGTTTTCGGTTCGCCCGAAACTGGTCATCAATGCCGCAGGACCATGGATCGACCTTGCCAACGCCTCGCTCAACGCGCCAACCAAGCTGATCGGCGGCACCAAAGGGTCGCATATCCTCCTCGACCATCCCGAACTGGTGAAAAGTCTCAACGGGCACATGATCTACTTCGAAGCCGACGACGGCCGCATCTGCCTCGTCTACGACTATCTCGGACTAGCCATGGTCGGCTCGACCGACATACCGGCGACCGACCCGGAAAACGTCCGGTGTGAGGAGACGGAAATAGAATATTTCCTCGAGAGCGTGCGCTCCCTTCTCCCTTCGCTACGCTTCAGCCGCGATCAGGTTGTCTACACCTACAGCGGCATCCGCCCGCTGCCGGCCTCAGATGCCACCTCGCCGGGCCTTATCAGCCGCGATCACTCCGCGCCGGTGATGGAAGCAACAGCCGAGCGTCCCTTTGCTGTTGTATCCCTGGTCGGAGGAAAATGGACGACGTTCCGTGGCTTCTCCGAGGAAGTCGCCGATCTCGTGCTCAGTCGGCTGCAGCGCCCACGCCGCCAATCGACCCAGCAGCTGGCAATCGGGGGCGGACGGCAGTTTCCTGTTGACGCCGCTCAGCGCCGGGCTTGGATTGAGGGCGCAGTTCATAAGAGCGGGATTGATATCAGACGCGCCGATACGCTCCTGTCGCGATATGGGACCACGGCGTCCGCGATCCTCGACCACGCTGCAACATCACCCCATCGCGACAGCGAGCGGCTCTCGAATGCCGACCACTACAGTCTGCTCGAGATCGACTGGATCGCCAGAAAAGAGTTCGTGGTTCATCTCTCCGATATCGTCCTTCGCCGGACGACGATCGCGATCGAAGGCGCTTTGACGATGGCGGGCCTAGAGGACATGGCTAAGGTTGCAGCGGCAGCACTTGGCTGGGATCTGGCACGCGCGGAAGCGGAAATCGATGACGTCAGGACGACCCTTCGCGATTTCCATGGGCAGGATCTCAAGCGCGCGGATTGATCCAAGGCATTGCTAGGCGAGACGTGACATCGCCTGCCCATCAGACGTCGAATGCTGACCGAACTCCCGCAACAGCCAGGCGGCCGAATGACGATCCACTGCCTTGTGAAACAGGTAGCCCTGCCCCAGCAGACAGCCGAACGCGCGCAAATGTTCGGCTTGCATCTCGGTTTCTATTCCTTCGGCGACCACGCGGATGCCGAGCTTTTCCGTGATCCCCATTAGGCCTTCGATGATCACAGCGCCTGCATCTCCGGGTACGAGCCGATCGACGAAAGATTTGTCAATCTTTATGATATCAACGGGAACGGTCAAAAGATGCGTCAAAGATGCAAAGCCGGTCCCAAAATCGTCGAGCGCAACGCGCAGTCCCCTGGACCGCATGGCCTTGATCTCGTTTGCCACGACATGATCGCCCTGGCCGAGGTAGACGGATTCGGTAACTTCGATGATGACGTGCTTCATTGGGATACCCGCTGCCGCGAAAGCGCTGCACAGCCGTTCCTGAAGGTGGCCGGCGTGGAAATCCGCCGCCGACAAATTGATCCCGACATGCTGAAACGGCAGGCCCATATCGAGCCAGCGTCGGACATCGGCCGCAACCCGTGACAACATGCGCTCGGTCAGCTCGGACGCCACCTGCGCGTCCAGCGTCGCATCATGAAAATTCGCGGCCGACACAACTTCCCCGGCCATAGTGGTCATCCGGCAAAGCGCCTCGAAGCCGACGACCTCGCGCGTGTCGAGGCGGAGGATTGGCTGATAATAAGCATCGATGCGGTCTTGCGCCAGGGCGACACTAACGTCGCGAATGGCGCGGAAGCGCCGCGTGAGCGCAGTCCCGAGCCCCGTATGATAAGGCGTGTATTGACCGCGGTTGCGCTCCTTGCCGTGATAGAGCGCCACATCCGCATTGTGCCGAACCTGCTCCGGGGTCTCGTCGATCTCGGCGATCGCTCCGCCAACGCTGGCGGCGGGAAAGATCACGTGACCATCGCACTGAGCCGGCCTCTTGATCTCCCGCAAGATGTCTTCTGCTTTTGCGGCAAGGTCAGGCTCTGGACCATCATGCAGGATGATGGCGAACTCATCGCCGCCCAATCGGAAAGTCGCTTCGCTAGGCATGGTGGCCGCCATTCGGCGCGCGACGACCTGAATGAGTGCATCCCCTGCTCCGTGGCCGAATGTATCGTTGACCAATTTGAGATTGTCGACATCAACAAGCAACATGCCCCAGCACCGATCGGCGGATCGGTGCTGCTGTTTGAGAACCTCGTTAAATCGCGCGCGATTGGGCAGCCCGGTCAGCGCATCGGTATAGGTGAGCGCCTCACGCTCGAGCGCGCGCTCGTTTCTTTCCAGGGCAATCGCGCAAAGATGGACGCATGCGTCGACGACATCGCGCTCGAGTTGGCTGGGGCCCCGCTTCTCGCGAAAATAAAACGCGAAGGTCGCCAGAACGCGATCGCCGCTCATGATCGGCGTCGACCAGCAGGCCTTGAAGCCCAGCGGCAAAACCAGAGCCTTGAAATCCTGCCACCGGGCATCGTTTTCGATATCGGTCACCGTAACCGGCACGCCATGATAGGCGGCCGTTCCGCAGGAGCCGGCGAGAGGACCAATGGCCAGATTATCGATCGTTTGAGAATAGGCCGGGGGCAGCGATGGTCCGGCGAGCGGATGCATGTGGCCATCCTTAACCGCCAGCACCGAACAAACCGTCCAGGGGATCGCTGCCTCCACGCGCACACACAGCGCATGGATGACGGCGCTCAGCGGTTCGCCTTTGGCGATCATTTCAAGAATGGCGTTCTGCAGCGTCAGCATGATTGTCCCACTCGAGATTACGAAACCCATAGTGGCATGCTCTTGTTCAAATCGGATTGAATGCATCATTAAACTTCTATCTTTGCACTCTATCTAAATAAGCCTCTCCTCATTTTTGTTCCGGCTATCGCTCCTTCACGTAGACATTGGCCTCGACCGCAGCTGCAATGAACGCATTTCGTGCCTCCGAGGGCGGTCTCTTGCCGCTTAGAACCTGCTGGCAGGTTCGCTTTGCGGTTTTTAGATTTCGCCCGCGAGCTATCGGCCACGCCGTATTCAACGCGGTTGCGGCTTCGCTTGTGTTCGTTACCGTTCGAAATTCGCCGTATCTGCTCGCCTGGAAGTAGATCGGCCGGCTCCACCGTTTCGGGTCCATAACGCAATACCTCCGATACCGGTTAACGCACGTGTAGTTGTGTCGTTCCAATATTTCAACGTCAGCGTTGATGCCGGACAACCAAAGAAGATTTTAAGCAACTGTGCTTCGCCGGTCATAGCGCCCCGGTCGATACGCGTTACGGTGGTGCGAAACGGGGGCGAATATAATGACAAAGACAGACTGGCCGAAAGAAGCGCTGACATCGGAAGCGCTGGAAATGCTGGATCGCATACTCACGCATTGGTGCGTCGAACAGAATTGCGACGCGAACAGCGACCGTGGACAGGCGACAGCCAAGGCGCTGATTGATTGGTTTGAGTTTGGCGTACAAGACGAAAACGAATTGGCGCGACTGGCACGCGACGAACTGCCGCTGAAGTCCTAGTCTCAGGCAGACCTCGTCGCAGATTGCCGGCATCCAATATTGAGCAGCAAGCACTTCGTGCGCAAAGCATAATTTGTATCCGTCCCAACAAATGCTGAGAGAGATGGCGACTGGACAGAGAGGGAGCAAAAAAATCTCTTGGGTGTGATGCAATGCAATATGCATCTCCCTTCCTATGGACTATCCCTTGTTTCCGGCCGCATTTGACTGCTCCTCCCAGCGGTAGGGTGGCCGTATACATGAAAAAGGATAGCGCCCCACATGACCAACACTCTCATTGAATCCATCAAGAAGCGCCGCAGTCAGTATGCTCTCGGCAAGACACTGCCGATTTCCCAGGAAGAAACCACCAAACTCATCCAGGAAGCCGTCAAGCACACGCCGTCTTCCTTCAATTCGCAGAGCTCGCGTGTTCTGGTTCTCTACGGCGCAGAAAGCGACAAGCTCTGGGGCTTCGTGATGGACGCACTGCGCAAGATCGTTCCTGCCGACGCGTTTGAATCGACCGAAAAGCGCATCAACAGCTTTGCCGCCGGCGCCGGCACCGCTCTGTTTTTCGAAGACCAGGACGTCGTAAAGGGCCTGCAGGAAAAGTTTGCGCTTTACGCCGACAATTTCCCGATCTGGTCAGAACAGTCGAGCGGCATGGCGCAGTTTGCCGTTTGGGCAGCGCTTGCCGCATCCGACATTGGCGCCAGCCTGCAGCACTACAATCCGTTGGCCGACGCTGAAATTGCAGCCGCCTGGAACATCCCTTCCTCGTGGAAGCTGCGCGCGCAGATGCCGTTCGGCGCCAACTCAGCCGCCTTCGGCGAAAAGGCGTTCATGGACGACAGCGATCGCTTCAAAGTCTTTGGCTGATACTTAGTTCCGGCGGCGCCATGCGCCGCCGGTTTCTCTGCCTGGTCGGTAACGGCTGTTGGGTGGGTGAGTTGACAGGGAGACAGCTACTTGGATCGTCTCGAATGCGACCGCATGTTCGTTGCCGTCATCGACACGGGAAGCTTTGCTGCTGCAGCGGTGCGTCTCGGCACCAGCAGCGGCCAGGCTTCAAAGCTGGTTTCGCGCCTCGAAGCAAGCCTGGGCGTACAGCTTATCATGCGGACGACGCGCGCGCTTTCCCTTTCCGAGGCCGGACGCTCCTATTACGAGCGCGTGAAATCGCTTCTTGAAGAATTCGACGCGCTTGATGCCTCCGTGCGCAACGCCTCGCGTGCACCATCGGGCCGGTTGCGGATTACCGCGCCAATCACTTTCGGCACGACGCAGCTCACGCCCATCCTCAATCAGTTCGCGATGGCTTTCCCCGACATCAACCTCGACCTCAGTTTCTCTGACCGGACGGTCAATCTTGTCGACGAAGGATTTGATGCCGCCGTGCGCATCGGGCGCCCCGAAGATAGCAGTCTGATCGCGCGCAAGCTTTGCGCCGCGCGATTGGCCGAAGTCCGGGGACGCATTCAGTTTTCGAATGCTGAGGCCTGCGTTGCCGCAGCCGAAGCGGGCTTGGGGATCGCACGTGTGCCAAGCTTCGTTGCCGGCGCGCGACTTCGTCTTCAGGCGGTGCGCCCCTTGCTGTCCGATTTCGAGGATGAGCCGCGCGGTCTTTACGTGGTCTATCCTCCTGCCCGACATCTGGCACTTAAAGTCAGGGTGCTCGTTGATTTCCTGGCCGACGCCTTTCGCGGGCAACCAGCATGGGACAAGGGCTGGTCGTGATTGCTTCCATTTTGGAATGAATTATTCTCTTCATGAGTGGATAATCATAGATCTGGAATTGCGTCATATCAAACTCCAACACCGCGCAAGAACAGATCAGGAGTTCAATCATGCTCGTGGATGGCAAGTGGTCTGCCGATTGGCACCCCGTGCAGGCAACTGACGCTAAGGGCGGCTTCGTCCGGCAGATTTCGGGTTTTCGAAACTGGATCACCCCTGATGGCAGTGCCGGGCCGACCGGTGACGGCGGTTTCAAGGCAGAAGCCGGCCGCTACCATCTCTATGTCGCGCTGATCTGCCCCTGGGCCTCGCGCACGCTGATCGGCCGGGCACTGAAGAAGCTGGAAGATGTGATTTCGGTATCGGTCGTCGAACCGGCCCTCTCCGATCAGGGCTGGCGTTTTGGCGATTATCCGGGCGCCAATCGCGATGAGCTTAACAGCGCCACCTATATGCACGAAATCTACACCGGCGCCGACCCGCATTACACCGGCCGCGCCACCGTGCCCGTGCTTTGGGACAAGGAACGCCGCACCATCGTCAACAACGAGTCGGCAGATATCCTGCGGATGCTCAATTCCGGCTTCGGCGCGCTTGCCGATCGCGCGATCGATCTCTACCCGGAAGATCTGCGCACCGAGATCGACGCCCTTAACGGGCGTATCTATCCGCAGCTCAACAACGGCGTTTATCGCACCGGCTTCGCGACCACACAAGTCGCCTATGAGGAAGCCTTCGCCGACGTCTTCACGATGCTCGACGAACTGGAGGCACGCCTCGAGGGACAGCGACCATTCCTCTTCGGCACGCGACTGACGGAGGCCGATGTCCGCCTCTTCGTAACGCTCATCCGCTTCGACGCTGCCTATAACGGGCTCTTCAAGTGCAACTTGCGCCGGCTGGCGGATTATTCCAACCTCAGCCGTTACGTCGACAACATGCTTGCGATACCCGGCATCCGCCAGACGGTCAGCGTCGATCATATCAAACGCGGCTACTACTCGATCAAGGCGCTGAACCCGACGGGCATCGTGCCTGTCGGCCCGCAGCTTCCATTCGTGATCTGAGAGGAAATGGCCGTGTCGACGATTGCATCGCATATGCTTGTTATCATGCTCCATGGCGTTGGCTCGAGCGGCGCCGATCTTGCGCCCTTAGCCAATGCCTGGAAAGACACACTTCCAAGTGCGGTGTTCGCTTCACCGAATGCGCCGAGCCCATCGAGTTTCGGCGCGGGCTACCAGTGGTTCAGCGTGTCGGGTGTGACCGAGGACAACAGAAGCGGACGTATCAAGGAGGCGCGCCAGGCTTTTGACGACACTATCTCAGCGATCATCAAGGAAAACGGCTTCGCCGATCGGCTCGAGCGCGTCGTTCTGGTCGGCTTCTCGCAGGGCACCATCATGGCGCTCGACGCCGTGGCGTCCGGGCGCTGGCCAGTCGGCGCCGTCGTCGGCTTCTCCGGTCGCCTCGCCTCGCCGCTTCCGCTCGCGCCCGCGGTCAAGACGCCGGTACTCTTGGTGCATGGCAGCGCCGATCCGGTCATTCCGGCGACTGAAACGACGCGTGCCGCCGCGGCTCTTCAGACGTTTGGCATGAACGTAGAAACGATCATCGTTCCCGGGCTCGGCCATACAATTTCGGCTGACGGCGCTGCACGGGCGGGTGCGTTTATGGCTGAAGCGCTGAAGTGATCCAGACCTCGGAAAGTGAGAGCGTTGCGCCTAGCTCGGCGCAACGCTCTCACTGAAGGCTAGGCCGAAGCCATTACGGCGTATTTCAGATGCAGTAGACCGTCGTCCAGTCTGTCGCACGAGAGCAGCGAAAGCTCGCACTTTCCCGCCAGGCCATCGTTTCCGTACTCGATGACGCGGTCGCTTCCCTTGCGCGCATCGATTGCTGGCGCCACGAGCAGGCTCAGTTCATCAACCAATCCGGCCGCGAAGAACGAGCCATTGACACCAGCTCCGCCTTCCAGAAGCAGCCGGCGGATACTGAATTCGCGTTCGAGTATTTCCAGCAAGCTTGCAAGATCCATCTCTTGATTGTCGGAGACGATGTAAGACACGCGGTCGGCAACGAGTTCAGCGAGGTGCAGATCGGAGACATCCTTGCCGAGCAGAACGATCACATGATCGCCGTCGAAATCACCGCTGTTGAAATGCAGCTTTCCATGCTGATCGACAGCAATGGCAAAGCTCTTGGCGTCCGGGTTGGCGATATGCAGCGATCGATCGACGTCAAAATGTCCCTCCGGCGGATGCGGACCGGCCTTTGACATTTCGGCCATGGTGACGCGGCCAACCAGCCAGCCGTCGGCGTCAAACGTCTTGTGCATGGCCTCATAAGTTTCCGACCATCCGGCGCGATCGCCATCTGGGCTAGCCGTCCAGCGGCTCGGATGAAGGCCGCCGTCGAGCGAGGTGATCATGTGACAGGTAACGTGTGGTCTCATGATGCGTCGGTCCCCGCGTAATCCTGATCCGTAACCTTCTCCATCCAGGTGACCGCGGACCCATCTTTCATTTCCGCAATCGCGAGATGGCTCATGGCGCATTTGGACGAGGCTCCATGCCAGTGTCTTTCGCCAGGCTCGAACCAGACGATATCGCCAGGGCGAATTTCCTCGATCACTCCGCCCTCGCGCTGAACCAAGCCCAACCCCGACAATACGATCAATGTTTGCCCCAGAGGATGCGTGTGCCATGCGGTCCGGGCACCCGGCTCGAAAGTAACGGTCGCTCCGCTCAGGTTTCCACTACCACTAAATCGCCCATCAAGGCGTACCGCACCGGTGAAATAGTCATCCGGCCCCTTCGACGATGCCTGCGCGCCACTTGCCGTAATATCCACTGTCGAACTCCTGTGAGCGTTTTGGTTGACGTTCCATTGAGCGAAATAGGCCAGCCAACCATCCACGACTAGGTGCCTCGGAGCGCATGGTGTTATATGCGCGTTTCATGAGCCGCTGTCGCGCGCGTCACCTATGGCGCAGCGCATCCACCAAAAGTGCGAAAGCGGGCGAGGCAAGCCGGCGGCTGGGGTAGTAAAGATGATAGCCGGGGAATGGCGGCGACCAGTCTTTCAAAACTTCGATGAGTTTTCCATCTTGAACCAGTGGACCCAAATGGTCGTCCGGCAGGCATGTCAGCCCCAGGCCGCTTATGGCAGCATCTATGATCATGGGCACATCATTGCAGATGAACTGGCCGTCGACGCGCACGTTGAGCGGTCGCCCGTCCTTCTCGAACTCCCAGGCATATAGGCCACCGAGAGTGGGCAGCCGCAGGTTGATGCAGGTGTGGTGTGTCAAATCATGCGGCGTGTCAGGCTTTGGGTGGCGCTTGAAATAATCAGGCGATCCGGCAACCACCATTCGCAATTGCGGCCCGATCTTGACTGCGATCATGTCCTTTTCGACCCGCTCCCCCAGCCGGACGCCGGCATCGTAACGCTCGGCGACAAGATCAATCAGCCTCTGCTCGATCGAAATCTCAATGCTGATGTCCGGATACTCAGCCATCAGGCGTTTGGCCGCCGGCATGAGAATGGTTTCGGCAGCGTGCCGGCTGGAGGTGATGCGGATCGTCCCTGCAGGCTTCTGCTGCATTGCGCTCAGAGCCTCGATGCGCCCGCGGATATCGTTGAAGGCGGGCCGCAGCGTCTCAACCAGCTTTTCGCCGGCGTCCGTCGGCGAGACATTGCGCGTCGTCCGGGTCAAGAGCCGCACACCCATGCGCTCTTCGAGACGGCGTACCGTATGGCTGAGAGAGGATTGCGATGTGCCAAGCTGTGCTGCCGCACGGGTGAAGCTTCGCTCTTCAGCCACGATGAGGAAAGCAGCAAGGTCTCCGAGTTCGTCGCGCTTCATCCATGAATCCATTGCATGAGTTCACCTGGAATTTAGCATCACAGGCATTGTCATCGCCAGCACTTATTTCCGACTTCGGCGAACCCATTCACATGCCCCAAGATCAAAATATGTCGTAAGCGCGGGAGAACGCCCATTTATCGGACTACCGATCTTACTCTAGCGTTCTCCGAATGAAGCCGCTCTTCATTAAAATGCCTGCGGCCAACCATGAGACGCGACCAAGAGGTTGCTGCGTTACAACCGCTCATCCTCGTAGATATCCAGCACCATAGGTGGCAGGTTAGAACCCCACCTTGGCAACGATGGCATCGATCAGGACAAGCCCTCAGCCTTGACCCTCATCTAATCTCGTTTCGTGATCTCGCAATAAACGATATCACGGTTGTCGCCGAACCAAACCCGCGTTCCGACATCGACGCCGTGCGCACTTTCGCCGGCGATTTTCCACATATCGTCTTCTGATCTTAGCAGCAGTGGCCAGTTCATGAACGTCTCCATGTAGCCGTCCACCGCGGTCTCATCAGAGAAATTTGCAAACAAGAAGCTCCCGCCAGGCTTCAGCATACCCAAGCATTTTCGGGTCAACCTCACGCCGACCTGCGCGGGCAGATAGTCGTAAAGCCCAGCGGCATAGACAAAATCGAACGCCGTCAAATCGTGGCGGTTGCCAAGCAACGATTTGACCGATCCGTTCACGGCTTCGACGGCGGTGCCCCTATAATCACGTGCGACGGTACCGACACTGATCGGGTCCTGATCGAAAGCGACCCATCGCCTCACCCCCCCTTCATTCAGCGCCTTGGACTTTGCCGCCTCGCGCAGATGTCCAGACGCAATCGATAGCACGTCGATTGGCGCTGGGGACTTCTTGGAGATGCTATCAACACGTTCGGCAAGTATGTCACGGCGATCGCGAACCGCGATGGACGACGATGCATTTCTGGTGTGGCTGTAGATCGCTTTGCCAAGGTCAGAAGATGCGGCAACCGCAGCTGAACTGTCTCCCGTGCCATAGATGAAATCTAGGAGATGTGCATCGCCCGAGTATCCACGGGGCTTCTCAAACGACCACCGCGTAAGGGGATCTTGATGCAGAAAATCGGCAACCGGGTGGGATTGAGCGATCAATGTGATTTCGTTCCAGACGCCGACGTGCGAGCGACGGCGCAACGAATGCAGGTCTCGAGTCAATCGCGCTATGATTGACGACGGATCGAGCCCGCCCTGAAACTGCTGCAGTGCAGTTTCCAGAATGAGAGCGAGCTCTGCTTTCGCAACCACCAACTCCGCTGGTTGCTGGATCGTGGCAGATCCATTTCCCCCTCGGAACTGCGCGTCCGTGATCAAGCTTTCCCCATCGAACGCGAAGCTATGTGCCATTTTGAACCCTCATTGATGTATGGTTAATCATAAACACCGCCCAGAAAGAAAGCGACTGGATTCCACACGCGCTGAGGGTAATTTTGCCGTTGTGATTGTGATTCTAATTTAGCAAATTCGTCGAATTCTTAATTAGCTGAACGCGAGTAGCCGACAGTAACGTTTGAAGGGCGCACACTAATGATCAACTATTGCGTGCATACATCCATCGATAACTGCGGTCGGTTTGCGTGAGTGTGGCTGCGGCGAACGTGCCGGCGCACGACCTAAACATGGCGTACTCATTCGCAGACGCGCGCAGATCGTTGGAAACCGAAAAAGATGCTATCCGGCGTCGTTGGTCTCGCCACGGCTTGTGGGTGGCAGTCGGCGTTTATGTAGGTTTCGCGGCTCCGGACAGTTGGCTTATCCCTGACGTTGCGCCAACGACAATTGCTGCCCGCCTCGTCATCGCGTTCGCAGCACTGGTGGCGTTCGAGGTGCTGCGGATTGCCAATGCACGGACCATCTGGCTGGACGTCACCTGCGCTTCGGCTTTAGTCGTCGGATACATCGGTTGGCTTTGGCCAGCAGTGGCAAGTCATGACACGACAGCTATGTCCTACTACATGATATTCGGTGCTATCTTCATGATGGGCGCGAACCTGTTTTTCAGCTTCTCGTTCCGGCTATCGGTCGCTACCTCGGGGATCGTGCTCCTCGCATTTTTCATTTCCATTTACTGGGTCTTCCCGACGACTCCCGCCTATCGCTTGGCGTTCGGCCTATTTTATATCTCCTGCTTCCTGTTCACGTCATTCGTGAATTGGCGATTGAACGTCGAACGAAGCAACGTCCTGCTGAATGCTGCGGAGGCCCGCTATCAGCAATGGGCTGCGACAGAGCGAGGGTTGGAACTTCTCGAGCTATCCAACACCGACTACCTGACCGGCATCGAAAACCGCAGAGCGTTGGACAGACGGCTCGATGAATGCTGGGAAGGCTGGAAAAAACATCGTCGCGTATTTGCAGTGATCTTGATCGACGTGGACTTTTTTAAACGTTTCAACGATCAGTATGGCCATCAGGAAGGCGATCGCTGCCTCACCGTCATCGCCACGTCGCTCAGAGACGTCGTTTCACGCTCGCACGGTACGATCGGCAGGTACGGCGGCGAGGAGTTCATCGTGGTCATGCCTATCGACTCGCCAGAAATGGCGAAGGTGATGGCAAACCGGATAAGACGTGAAGTCGAGGACTTGGCGATCGCTCACACGGAGCGCCCTGACGATCGTTCAGTGGTGACCGTGAGCGTCGGCGTCGCGGTTACGCGGCAACAAAGTGGCGATAAAGTCGAGCGAATTGTTCGAGAGGCAGATTTGGCTCTCTACGCAGCCAAAGCGACCGGACGCAACTGCGTTCGAGTGTTCGATCCGTCGCTTCCTCGTCCAGATGACAGCGTCGGGAAGCTTGTCCCGCTTCTTGCCGCAGCGATTGACCGTAATCTCGTCTCCCTGGTTTATCAGCCGATCTTCGATGTCGATGGCGTTGCGCGAGCGGTCGAAGCGTTGATGCGCTTCAAGATGCCAGATGGCACGGCTGTTTCACCAAAGATTTTCATCCCGGTTGCAGAGCAAACGGGGGCGATCCTGGAACTGGGTCGCTGGGCGATTGAAACGGCCTGCAGGGACATTCTGATGACTGACCGAATGGCAACAGTCAGTGTGAACGTCTCCCCCGTCCAGCTAAAGTCAGCTGACTTCGCATCAAACGTGTCGGATATTCTGAAAGAGTGCGGAATATCTGGGTCACGTCTGGCGCTGGAGATCACGGAAGGGCTGGATATGGAAATGCAGTCGGAGGTATTCAGGTGCATTGCCGACCTGCGGGCGCTCGGTGTCGAAATATGGCTGGACGATTTTGGCTCAGGATTTGCCGGCCTATCTTGGCTACGTGCGATCGAGTTCCAAACGGTCAAGGTCGACAGAACATTTCTGCATGACTGCTCGAATCCGCGCGGGCTTACCATGCTTCAAGACATGATCGCACTCATCCGCAACCGGGGCAATTCGATCTTGGTTGAAGGGGTGGAAACTGCAGCCCAGATGTCGCTCCTCAAAGATCTCCGAATAGATCGCGTCCAGGGGTTTCATCTGGGGATGCCGGTCAGCGCTGATATGTTGAAGGCGGCTTAACAGGCAAGATAGCCCTCACCTTCCATGTCCGTCCTGGCCGATCTATCGTCGTGCGACTCGCACCAATGGATCGCCAAGCATGTGGACAACCACCAAAACCCGTAGAGCGCACGTAACCCCTCGCCCGCTCCGCGTTGCCTATCTGACACCGCTTGAACCAAACCCTCACCTGCTAGATGCGGTGTTTAACGAGGCGATGTCACGCTGGGGTGGTGGGCGGACACCTGTTATAACATCGGTTGGCGCGGCAATCGCGGTTCACGAGTGGAGGTTCTTGGACCTTTGGGACGCCGACATCATTTACAGCTATGTTCCTCTGTCCGATGTGCTGCGGGACCGCATCGCATATTCTTTCGCTCCTGGTGTGATCAAGACGCACCCCGTCGTTGAATATCCTCTCGACAGCTATTTCTTCCGCCCCCACCTCGACAATGTCTGCACGGCGCTTCAGGCGATTTCCATTCTCCCTCGAATGGCTCGGCTGCAGGAGGTACGGGGTGAAGCGGCATTCGAAGTTCTCGACCGAGATTCCGCCTCCGAAGTGCCGAGAGATTTGCGTGAGAGCTTTGGTTTTCTCAGTGATACGTGGACGCGGGGCGTGGAGGCGGTGGAGCCGCCACGAGCTCGCTGATGAATTTCGCTAGTGGTGCGATGTCCTCATTCTGGCTCGCTGCTTCCAGACATTCCATGTACCTGTCCCGTGCCTCGACTGGCACCACCGTCCATGGCAAGCGTGCTTCGGCCATCAGCGCGTTCATTAGAAAACGTCCGGTTCTCCCGTTTCCGTCCGGAAAAGGGTGGATATATGTAAACAGGAATGGAGCAACGATTGCCTTCGCGATCGGATTTGGCTCGCTCTCTATACACTCGAACAACGCGTCCATTGCATCAGCGATGGCGTGGGGCGGGAGCGGTACATGCGACGAACCACGCAAATATACATTGTGGTTTCGGTAGCCCGCCAACTTATAGGCCTCGATCAAACCGGCCTGTACAGACGGGCTGAACATCGCTCGAAACCAATCTTGGTGTCGAACAGACAATAGTTCGCCCGAGTTCGCACCATTAAGAATTTTCCTGATATCGATTTTGACCTCTTCGAAAGCCAAGCGATACCCTTTGGCCGCAAGCGCATTGCGAGCGTCTGCATCCCCAGCATGTTGCTCAGGGTTCCAATCTCCGGATTGAACCCTTTCGATCAGTTCCTCCGAAACGTGGTAGCCTTCGATCGACAAGGAGTTCAGCGCATCAGCTACATAGCGTTCTTCGATCTCGTCCATGTAAGAATCGATATCGTTGAACGCCTTGGTCTCGATATTAGTGCCGCTCAACGCGGTCTGGCTCATCTTTGCCCAAAGAGCCTTAATTCTGGTGGCAGCTGGTGCAGCGGTCCTCTTTTCGTCGAGGACTATATGAGCTGTGTTGTCGAAGGGATTTTCCTCATTGGTCATGTAGCCGGCAGATTTCATTCCCGCCAAGATTTGGTCAGCATCCTTCGCTCGTCCAAGATGACGAAGCGCACCGGCCACCCGACCAGCAATTGAGCTTCTGTTATTGCTTAGTAGAACCCGGAGGAGCGAGTTGCTTCCCCGGATCGAGCCGAGAACCGCGATCACGTCAGTGGCCAATGACGTCCAGCTGTTCTTTGCAAGATTGATGATTGCCTCTTCCTTAGGCATAATCCTTATCCCATCATGTAGCACGACAGGATCAAGCACAGGTATTCTGAGCATAAAGAATGAGGTATCGCCGGGCATGTTGGTGGTTTGATTGTTGGCTTCAGGGCTGCGGACAACAACCTGCTTCGCAACAGAAAAGTTTTCTGCCCAAACCGCGGTTGATGTCTCCGCTGATAATACCCATTGGTCGCCAAATCGATCGTTGAGATACCTTTTTAAAAATTCCCAGTAGACAGTACTCCACGCTACGTCGACGCGCCGGCGATCCGAAGGGCGCGAGTTTACGGCGAGCCATCCATTCATGATCGGCTCTATAAATCCGGCCTCCACCAACCGATCTTTATGCACACGGGACAAGCTCTCGCTGCGAAGTACTGAGATCGTTCCCTGTTCGGTGATCCCCCTCAATTGTTTCAGTGATGAAGCTAGAAGTTCGTTTGGGGTGTTCCCAGTTCGCATCGTATCGCCGTCCTTTAGAGGACTTGCACCTCTGCACTAATTCTCTGCATTTTTATAACACTAAGTTAGTGCATTTTTATAGCACTAATTTTCTGCATTTTTATGGCACTAATTTCCTGTATTTTTATAACTCTAATTTTCCGTTTCAGAGGCGGCCAAACCCCATAGAAAGTAGACAGCGAAAAGATGGCGGCCGTCAATCGCCGGCGACTCGCCCCGCAAGTCGGAATGCTATGGCCCGCTGCCCCCTGCTCCTAGCGGCGAGTATTCCGGGATTTAGTTCAATGTGGAAGTGTCATCAGACGATGCGATCGCACAATTAAATCCGGACAGCCGAAAAGTGATCACCCCCTTGGCCACACAAGCACTCCGTGTATAGTGGGAATCTACTTCGGGGTGAGGTTTTCGTGAAGTATCGGCCGATTTTTGTCTTGGTGGTTGCAGCAAGTTTGTTCGGTCAGTTAAATGCCGTTCCCGGTATGGCTGCCGAGCGATCGGTCCGCGATATCCAGAAAGCACTAGCCGAACGGGGCTTTAAGCCAGGGATACCCGATGGCGTCTGGGGAAAGAGGTCAACCGCGGCGCTCCGTGCATACCAATCCGCCAATGGGCTACCCTAACCGGTTCCGCAGACCAGTTGACTATCGATCGCCTCTTCCCGCCGCCACCGCCAGCCGAAACTCAGCAGCCCGCGGTCACCGTTGAACCCCAAGGCGGAGCACCTGGACCGACGAGTCCGGCCGTCGAAGTCAAACCGCTCGAGCCTATCGATGATCACAATTCGAGCCCCGACGGGCAATCGGTCAAGGCGGGCCAGTCGATAGCTCCGCCAAGCCGGATCAAGCCCAGCCCGCAGACCCGGTCAGCGTGAAAACGTCGCGCACCGAAGACGCGCAAGCTTCACCCAGCCAGCCAGTCGCAACACAGCCTTCTTAGTGGAAATCGACACTTTACATCGGGGTTCGCCTGCCCGCAGTTGGATTGCGAATGGCGGTTGAATTCGTGCTCGGCATCGGCTTAGCTTGCTATAACATATTCACAAGCGAGCATCCCATGACATCGACGGCCGACATCATCGTAATCAATGCCCGCGTCCTCACGCTCGATCCCGATCACCCGAGCGCGCAGGCGTTGGCGCTCGGCGCTGGTCAAATTATCGCCGTCGGCACGAACGAGGCGATCGAGGCCTATCGCGGACCATACACCCGGACAATCGACGCTGGCGAGAAAACGGTCCTGCCAGGCTTTTCGGAAAATCACATGCACCTGTTCTCAGGCGCTGCCGAACTGGATCATCTGCAGCTGAAAGGCGTGACCGGGCTGGCCGCGCTGACAGAGGCCATACGCGGCTATGCGCAGGGCCGCGGAACGCAGAAGGTGCTTTTCGCACAGGGCGCAGACTACAATATTCTTGGCGAAGCAGAGCCGCTGACCCGCCTGCACCTGGATGCCATCCTGCCGGATCAGCCACTCGTCCTTTTCGCGCCAGACCATCATACGGCTTGGGCAAACACGGTTGCGCTTGAGTTGGTCAACATTCTTCATGGCGCCGATCTCAGACCCGGCAACGAGGTTGTGGTCGGCGCCGATGGGTTCGCAACCGGCGAGCTCCGGGAAATGGAAGCCTTCAGCCCGCTTCAAGCCGCCGGCGGCTTCGATCGATATCGGCTGGGGCTCTCAACCGGCGGAGAACCGGAACCCTATCCTGATGACGCACAGTGGGCGCAGGATATTGCCGTGATGCGAACGGGCCTTGCCTATTGCGCCCGCCATGGCATCACGACCGTGCAGAACATGGACGGCAATCTCTATCAGTTGCAGCTGCTGGCGGCGATAGAGGCGGAAGACGGCCACCTGCCCTGCCGCGTTCAGATCCCTTTTCATTTTAAAAACTTCATGTCTCTCGACATGCTGGAAAAGGCCTCGAACATGGCGGCCAGCTACAAGAGCGACTGGCTCTCGTCCGGCCTCGTCAAACTCTTCTACGACGGCGTGATCGAAAGCGGCACCGCCGTGATGATCAAGCCCTATGCCGACAAGCCCGGCGATCGTGGTCAGGGTCTCTTCACGCCGGAGGCGTTTCGCGCGGTTGCCGTGGAAGCCGATCGGCGGGGACTCCAAATCGCCGTGCACGCGATCGGAGATGGGGCCGTGCGGGCAGTGCTTGATGGTTACGCAGCAGCGCGTGACGAAAACGGCATGCGCGACAGCCGCCATCGCATTGAACATATCGAGGTTGTGCATCCAGACGATATCATGCGCTTCGCCGAGCTCGGCGTCATCGCCTCCATGCAGCCTCCCCATCCGCCCGGCTGCGCGGGACTGCCTCTGGAGCCGACCATATCGCGGATTGGCAAAGAGCGCTGGCCGTTCAGCTACGCCTGGCGTACGCTGAAAAATGCCGGCGCCCATATCTGCTTTGCCTCCGATTGGCCCGTCTCGCCGATCGATCCGCTGGTCGGCCTCAAGGCGGCCGTGACGCGCAAGCGGTGGGACGACAGCGATCCGGATCAATCCTTCTCGTTGCCGGAAGCGCTTGCCGCCTATTGCGTTGAAGGCGCGTACGCCGAGTTCAAGGAGGATCGCAAGGGCATGATCAGGCAGGGCTATGTTGCCGACATCGTCATTCTTGATAGCGATATCGAGACGATCGGCCCTGATGACCTCGACACAGTTCGACCAGTGACCACCATTTGCGGCGGGTATATTAGTTTTTCCCATTGATAAATATTTTCTACCGGAAGCGTAAAATCTGGTTGTCAACGCAGAACGCGTGTGGTCACCTAGCCAAAAGCCGAAAAGGCGGGAACAGCAGCATCAGCAACGACGAGTGGGCCGCATATGGCGGAGTTGAACGCGATTGAGATTCGCAGTGTTTCCAAGGTGTTCGGCTTTGGTGAGTACGCATTTTCCGCGGTGGACGACGCATCTGTTGTCATCAGGCAGAACGAGTTTTTCACCCTTCTTGGGCCATCCGGCTGCGGCAAGACAACGCTCCTGCGCTTGATCGCCGGCTTCGAATACCCCACGTCGGGCGAGATCATGCTCAATGGCGATAACATCGCTTCGATGCCGCCATTCAAGCGACCCATCAACACTGTTTTCCAGAGCTATGCGCTTTTCCCGCATATGACGGTCGCCGAAAACATCGGCTTCGGCCTGACCATGCTTGGCCGCCCCAAGCAGGAGATCCGCGATCGGGTCGCGGCGATGCTAAAGCTGGTGCGCATGGAAGCGCTTGCCAACCGCCGGACAAGCCAGATTTCCGGTGGTCAGCAGCAGCGCGTGGCGCTTGCCCGCGCGCTCGCCCCGCAGCCAAAGGTGCTTCTGCTTGACGAGCCTCTGTCGGCGCTGGACTACAAGCTGCGCAAGGACATGCAGATCGAACTGAAGCGCCTGCAAGCGGAGACAGGGATAACCTTCATTTTCGTCACCCACGACCAGGAAGAAGCGCTGACCATGTCCGATCGCATCGCCGTGATGTCGGCGGGAAAGATCCTGCAGGTCGGCAATCCGCGCGAGATCTACGATGCGCCGAGCGACCGCTTCGTCGCCGACTTCATCGGCGAGACGAATTTTTTGAAGGGACGGATTGGCGCGGTGAATTCAGGGATCGCGGAGGTGGAAACCGCCGCTGCAGGCCGCATTTCGGCGACGATACCAAGCAATTTTTCCGATGATGGGGAGGTCACCCTGGTACTGCGGCCTGAACACGCCTCCCTTTGCACACCGACGGATCATGAACGCTGCCAGATGACCGGCACGCTCGAGACAATTGTCTATTTCGGCACCGATACGCACTACCATGTTCGCCTGGCCGACAACGAAACCATGTTCACGCTGCGCGAGCAGAACAAGCCGCTGCAGGCGGCGCGCTACGCGCAGGGTGACAGGGTCGGCATCGCGATCGAGCCCAATGCCGCCAGGGTGCTGAGGAACTGACATGACCCATGTGGCGGATGTGATCGAAGCGGAAAAGAACCGGGACGTCCGGACACGCTGGCTTCTCTCGCTGCCTGCCCTGCTAATCATCCTCGTGGCCGCGAGCGGGCCGCTTCTGATCGTCGTCGCTTACTCCTTCCTGACACCAGGACCTTATGGCGATGTCGTCTGGGTGCCATCCATTGAGGGCTGGATCAACGTCGCGCTGCAGCAGGACATTTTCGACGGTTCGCTATCCATGGCCGACGCCCATATCTCGATCTTCATCCGCTCGGTCGTCCTGTCGCTCGCCACCACGCTGCTTACGCTCGCCATCGGCTTTCCGACTGCCTACTTCATCGCAACACGCCGAGAGACAACGCGCGAGCTCTGGCTGCTTTTGATCACCATCCCCTTCTGGACGAACCTATTGATCCGCACCTTCGCGATCCTGGAGATCATTCGCAATGAAGGCTTGATCAACGGCTTGCTGATGCGCTTTGGGCTTATCTCGAAGCCGATCCAGATGCTGTTTACCGACGGTGCCATCCTGACAGGCATGGTCTACGTGTACCTGCCGCTGATGGTTTTGCCGCTTTATGCCAGCATGGAGAAGATCGATTTCCGGCTGGTCGAGGCCGGATACGACCTCTACGCCACGCCGTCTAAGGTCCTGCGACGCATCATCATCCCGCTGGTCAAGCCGGGCATTATCGCCGGCTCCATCCTCGTCTTTATCCCCGCGCTCGGTGCCTACGTCACCCCCAGCATCCTCGGCGGCGGCAAGAACCTGATGCTTGGAAACCTGATCGAGCTGCAGTTCGGACAGGGACGTAACTGGCCGCTCGGCTCGGCACTGTCGATCACGTTGATGATGATCGTGATGATCGCCCTGCTCTTCTATGTGCGAAACGCCGGCGGGCAGGAGAACCGGCATGGCTAGATCCTTCTCCATCAGGCGCCAGCGGGGCTTCACCACGATTGCGATGATCTGCTTCGCGGCGCTCTATTTGCCGATCGGCGTTCTCGTCTTTTATTCGTTCAACGCCGGCGAATCGCTCGCTTCGTTTGATGGCATATCGCTGCGCTGGTTTCAGAAGGCTTTAGAAAACAAGCAGGTGATCGACGCATCGCTACGTTCGTTGCAGATCGCCGCAATCGCCGCCGTCGTTTCGACGATCGCAGCGACGATGGCGGCACTGGCGACCACACGGACCGCGCCCTATCGCGGCCTGACAATGAAATATGCCTTCATCAACCAGCCGCTGATGATCCCCGAGATCGTCACCGCAGTGGCGCTTCTGATCTTCTTTGCCCGCATCAAGATCTGGACCGGTTACGCCGGCATCGGCTACCTCATCGCCGCCCATACGGCCTTCTGCATCCCCTTTGCCTACCTGCCAATCCGCGCGCGGCTCGAAAACATGGACCTGACGCTGGAAAAGGCGGCCGCGGATCTCTACGCCACGCCATGGAATGCGTTCAGGTATGTCACGCTGCCGATGCTGTGGCCGGGCATCCTCGCCGGCTTCATGCTGGCTTTCGTCATCTCGCTCGATGATGTCGTCATTACCGAATTCGTGAAATCCGCAGGACAGGACACGCTTCCGACCTACATGCTCGGCCAAATCCGCCGGTCCATCACGCCTGAAATGAACGCGATCTCGACGCTGTTTCTCGGCCTGTCGATCCTCGTCGTCTCCATCTTCTTTGTCGTCAATCGAAAACGTGCCTGAAAACAAGAGAGGGAACATGCGCATGAAACGGATGACTTCGACAATCGCCCTGGCGGCGGCACTTCTTGGCTCAGCCAGCCTTGCTCACGCCGAGGGCGAGCTCAACATCTACAACTGGGGCAATTACACCAGCCCCGAGATGATCAAGAAGTTCGAGGATAAGTACAAAGTCAAGGTGACGATCACCGACTATGATTCCAACGACACGGCGCTCGCCAAGGTGCGCCAGGGCGGCTCCGGCTTCGACATGGTCGTGCCCTCGCAGAACTACATTCCGATCTGGATTTCCGAGGGTCTGCTGCTTGAGACCGATCCGGACAAGATGGAAAACTTCAAGAACGTGGCCAAGGAATGGGCCAACCCCGACTTCGACCCTGGCCGAAAATATACCGTTCCATGGGCGATGGGCATCGTCGGCACCGTTGTCAATACCGACGTCTACAAGGGTGACATCAACACCTGGGGCATCATCTTCGACACACCCGCCGAGCTGAAAGGCAAGGTCAACGTCGTCCCCGAAATGACCGACGTCATCGACGCGGCAGTCCTCTACAATGGTGGCAAGAAGTGCACCGGCGATCTGGCTGTATTGAAGAAGGTGCGCGACACACTATTGAAAGCCAAGCCCGATTGGGTGGCGATGGAGTACGGCACCATCGAGAAGATGGGTTCGGGCGACTTCGCGGCATCTAGCGACTGGAACGGCTCGGCTTTCCGCCAGCGCCTCAAGAACCCCGCGATCAAGTTCGGCTATCCCAAGGAGGGCTTCGTCAACTGGAGCGACAATCTCTCCGTGCTCAAGGACGCCAAGAACGTCGAGAACGCCAAGCTGTTCCAGAACTTCATGATGGACCCTGAAAACGCCGGCATGAATTCCGGTTTCCATCGCTACGCAAACGGCATCGCCGGCTCCGACAAGTTCATGCCGGAGGACATGAAGGGTGCGCCCGAGATCACCATCCCGGCGGAATTCGCGTCGGTCGGCGTGCCATCCCAGACATGCCCGCCTGATGTCCAGGCGCTCTATACAAAGATCTGGACCGAGCTGCAGAAGTAAGCCCGATATCGGCACCCCGGCCTTGATGGCGTGGGGTGCCACATTTTCCAGCGAATGGATGTTTGCATGAAGACCGTCTTTTCTCCCCGCCATCGCGGCCACGCCAACCAGCTTGAGCTTGTGGCGGGCGATATCGTACCCGGCTTCGAGTTGACGTCACGGGCGGAGTATATCGCTGCGCGTGTCGCAGCGGTCGGACTTGGCGCGATCATCGAGCCGGCGGAGCATGATTTGACGACAGCGGCGCGGGTTCACCGTAGGGATTATCTCGATTTCCTGCCGACGATCTGGAACCGCTGGACCGCGGAGGGTCGCACCGGAACGGCCCTGCCCTTCACATGGCCGACACGTGGCCTGCGTGGCGACGTGCTGCCCGAATTCATCGATGGTCTGCTCGGTTATTACTCCTTCGACGCCGGCTGCGGCATCGTCGAGGGCTCATGGGATGCAATCAAGTCCTCCCATGACGTTGCGCTGACGGCCGCCGGCCTGGTGCAATCCGGCGAACGCGCCGCCTTCGCACTCTGCCGCCCGCCCGGCCACCACGCCGGCGCCGGTTTCATGGGCGGATATTGCTATATCAACAATGCCGCCGTGGCAGCGCAATGGCTGCGCGACAACGGCGCCAAGCGGGTATCGATCCTCGACGTTGACTACCACCACGGCAACGGAACGCAGGAAATCTTTTACGCACGCGACGACGTCCAGGTCATCAATCTGCACGCCGACCCGATGCAGGAATACCCCTATTTTCTTGGTCATGCCGATGAACACGGCATAGGCGCGGGCGAAGGGTTCAACATCAACTACCCCATGCGCTTCGGGACCGACTGGACCAGCTGGAGCCAGTCCATGGAGGACGCTTGCGGCAGATTGCTTTCCTACGCACCGGACGTCGTGGTCGTTTCACTTGGCGTCGACACCTTTGAGAAGGATCCGATCAGCAAATTCAAGCTCAGAACCGAGGACTTCCCGAAGATTGGTACGCGCATCGCAAGGCTCGGTCTTCCGACGCTGTTCGTCATGGAGGGCGGCTATGCTGTCGCGGAAATCGGGGTCAACGCGGTGAGCGTACTCACCGGGTTCGAAGACCTGTAACTGCTGGCGGGGATTGAGTACGAATGTCTGAAGACAAGCCCGTGACAGAAGTCAGTCGTGCAGACGTGACGCTCGCCAACTGGCGCACCGTCCCCTACAGCCGCTGGTCCTTCCAACATGTTAGTGAGATCGTCCCCTCAGCGATCATTCCAGGCACGCGTTGCGCAGAAGGCGCCGCGTGTATCGGCCTCGAGGCGCTATCCCGCATCTCTTTTGCGGGTACAAGGGATGCAACTTCGTCACTGCGGGATTTTCTAAAGGAGAGTGAAACCGACGAACTCGTGGTCATGAAAGACGGGCGCGTTATTGCCGACTGGTCGGCGCCGCATTCCGATCCGTCTGATCCACACATTATATTCTCCGTCTCCAAATCCCTGACCGGATTGCTCGCCGGAATTCTCGCGGACAAAGGCATAGTCTCCTTCGAAAGCCCAATCAGTCGCCATGTGCCCGAGGTAGCCGGTTCAGCTTACGGCGATGCGACGGTGCAGCAACTCTTCGACATGGAGATCAGCGTCGATTTTGTGGAGAGCTATCTCGATACATCGGGCAGCTTCGAGCGCTATCGCCGATCCACGGGATGGAACCCTGAAAAGCCCGACGATCCCGCGCCGGATCTCAAGCGCTTTATTTGCGGTATTGGCAAAGGTGCCGGAGCGCATGGCGAGAGGCACGCCTATCGCTCCCCAAACACCGATCTCGCCGGCATTGTTCTCGAGCGGGCCGCCGGGGCAAGATTTGCAGCGCTGCTAAGCGACCACCTGTGGAAGGCAGCCGGAGCGAAATCGGATGCCATGGTCACCGTCGACCGTATCGGTACCGCACGCGCGGCAGGCGGCATTTCGGCTACCGCGCGAGATCTCGCCCTGGTGGGGGATCTTGTCCGCAGGCGCGGTAACGGGATCGTATCCGCCCACTTCATCGACGACCTCTGGTCGGGCACGCGCCGCGAGGCATGGAAGAACGGCGACCAGCTGGAGCTGTTTCCTGACGGAAGCTATCGCAATTACTGGTACGAGACCGGCGCCGGAGAGCTGGCGGCGATCGGCATTCACGGCCAGTGGATATGGATCCACCCGCAGAGCGAAACAGTGGTCGTCAAGCTGTCGTCACAGAGGATGCCCGTCGACCCTGCGCTAGATCAAGCGATTATACGGATGATGCGGGCGATCTGCACACTATAGCAAACCGCCGGCCACTCAAAATCAGCGAGACGCCAAGCCCTGCAAGTGATCGGCGCCTTGTTTCGATGTTGACTGGCTGATCGGCGAAGAAAGCTCAGCGATCCCGGGATCCGGTGCCTCGACCCACCGCTCCGGCGAGAAGTACGCCTTGGTGCGGGTTTGCGGCCCAGAGCTAGCGGCAACGACAAGCATGAAATTGTAGCTGTCCTGGCTCTCGGTGTCGCGCCTGAAGCTGAAATAGGCTCCGAACCGCTCGTGTTCGAAATCACGAAGACTGCGGATGGGCACCAGCGCATCCTGAAAATCGCTCCACCCTGCCTGGCGAACCAATGTCTCGAATATCTTCATATGACCGACGTCCAGCTGCCCCTCAGCGTTCGTCGGCGGGCCGACGAGCCGTCCCTTGATTTCCACGATGTCGCCGCTCGAATTGCCCTTAACCCTCAGGAATACCGAGTTGAGAGGCCGAACGTCGTTCTTTTTGTAAATGCGTTGGAAATAGCATTCGTGGCTGGTGCTGCGCATGGACGGCGCCCGCCATTCGCTCGTCTCGATACCGGCATCGCGCAACGCCTTGCACACGGTCGGCCCGGACACCCGCCACATGCGCAGGAACTGAGCGGCCACTTCTGGTTCAGGGGCTTTGATCAGGCGAAAGGGGATCTTCACCTGTTGCGCCGGCGGTGGGGCGGGCGTCGCGACAGGCTCGACAATCATGGGCGGCTGTGGCGGCTCATCGAAGATTTGAATTCCGAAATGGCGAAAGAGGTCTTCAGACCGCTCAGGATCGGCAAAAAACAGGGCCGCGGCCAGAAGGCACGGCAGGATGAGGAAGAATATCGACCAAGCGGACCTGCGGATATTATTCCGCAACGGCACATTTACCTGGTCTTGTGATGCATCACTCACCAAATCCATCACCTTCGCGGCTGGATTATAAGTTAAAGCTCATACTCACAATGGTTCAATACATTTCAATTAGCAATCGCTTCTGCGCGAATTCAAACTGCAACGCGAAAAAATCATTCGGCAGCACCATCCACCGCAGGTTCAACGACGGCAATACACCGCCAATCACATCCGCGAGATTGGCCAGCAAGTTAAGAAACTATTTATAAAATCATGAAAATTAGAGGAAGACGATCGTGGCAATGCGGCATTCGAGCGCGTTGCACCCAATGACGTGGTTCAAAGAGTAAATGCTCACGCGCGAGACGGTGCGTAGCAATGCGTATGGAGTATAGCGTATCATGAGTATCAAACACGTCGCGGCAGCCCTTGCCGTATGCCTTCTTGCCTCGCCGGTTCTTGGCGCCGATTTTGGTCCCTATGACCAGCCGTCCTCGGGCGGATGGGAAGGTGCTTATGCCGGTGTTCACGGCGGCATGGCCTCCCCGAACCTGAACCCATTCTCCGGTAACAAGGGCCTGAGCGTCGGCGGACAGGCCGGCTACAACACCATGGTCGGCGGCGCAGTCGTTGGCGGTGAAGTGGAAGCCTCGTATCTCGGCGACAGCCGCGTCAAAGTGGAAGACGGCAAGCTGAAGGAGCGTCACCGCCTGAGCGCAAAAGGCAAGGTCGGCGCACCGATCGACCAGACACTGGTCTACGGCACCGCCGGCTTTGCGATGACCAACTTCCGCGACAACGGCAACATCGCCGGTCCCGACGGTTGGAAGCCAGGCTACATCCTCGGCGCCGGCGTCGAGCAAAAGCTGACGTCGAACGTCTCGGCTCGCGTCGAATACAACTACACGATCACCAACAGCGTACGCACCTTTTCCAACGGTGTCGGCACGACGGGCAACGTCCACGACCACACGCTGAAGGCCGGCCTCAACGTCAGCTTCTAAGAGCTCCAAGTATGGCGTCGGTGACGGCGCCATCGCCCTCACTGACCTCTCCGGCGCCTTCTGCGATGCAGGACGTGCCGGATCGCGAACGTTGCGGCCCCTCCCCGACCGATCGGCGCACCGCCTGCAGGCCCTAGTCTATCTGTTCGCCCCCAAGTACCATATACAACATGGCAGCGACTGCTACTCTTCGAACACTTTGCCGCTTCGCGCTTCCAGGCGGTAGCGATGCGCGGGATAGACGAGCCGGGCAGTCGAGACCACCTGGCGGCCAGACCATGTCCTGCGCCGAATGGTCAGGCAGGGTTCGCTCTTCAGGATGGTCAGCAGCTTGCATTCCCACGCCTGCGGCATGGCACTCGGCCGAGATTTTCCGAGGCGGCATTCGCGCCGTCTCGCCACGCGAAATCGAAGCCGCACGCTCTATCGGCATGTCGGGCTTTCTACTGGTACGCCGCATCCTGGCGCCGATCGCATTCCGTCATGCCCTGCCGGCCTATTCGACGGAAGTGGTGCTGATGATGAAATCGACGGCGCTCGCAAGTCTCGTCACCGTCTGGGAAGTCACCGGCGTTGCGCAAAGGCTGATCTCTCAGACTTATCGCACGATGGAAGTCTTCCTATGCGCGGCGATCATCTATCTCGTGTTGAATTTCATAATCCTGCAGGCCATGGCCCTGCTTGAATACTCGCTTTCGCGACATCGCCGCGCCGCGCCGCCCGCGCTGAAGGCATAAGAGCAGAACAAAACCGATGGAGCACCCATGCCCGGCGTAACCCGACTTTCGGTCCGCAATATCCGCAAGAGCTTCGGCATCCATGAGGTCCTGCGCGGCATCTCGCTTGATGCCGCGGATGGCGATGTGATTTCCCTGCTCGGTGCTTCCGGCTCCGGCAAATCGACCTTCCTGCGCTGTATCAACCTGCTGGAAACGGCGACCGATGGCGAGATCTGGGTCGACGGCGAACAGATCCGGATGATCCACAAGGGCGGCAAGAGCCGGCCCGCAAGCCAGAAGCAGGTCGACCACATCCGCTCCGAACTCGGAATGGTGTTCCAGTCTTTCAATCTGTGGTCTCACATGACGATCCTGCAGAACATCATTGAGGGGCCGGTGCATGTCCTGAAGCGCCCGCGCTCCGAGTGCATCGCCGAGGCCGAAGCCCTGCTTGTAAAGGTCGGCATCGCCGACAAGCGCCATGCCTATCCGGCCCATCTGTCAGGCGGCCAGCAACAGCGCGCGGCAATCGCCCGCGCACTCGCCATGAAGCCTAAGGTTATGCTGTTCGACGAGCCGACGTCAGCCCTCGACCCCGAACTCGTCGGCGAGGTGCTGCGCGTCATGCGCGCTCTTGCCGAAGAGGGCATGACCATGCTGGTCGTCACCCATGAAATGAGCTTTGCCCGAAACGTCTCGAACCGGGTCGTGTTCATGCGCGAAGGTGTCGTCGATAGCAGCGGCACACCGGACGAAATGTTCGGCGGCGGCGGATCACCGGCATTCCGACAGTTCATCGGCCACTTCGGAACCGGCCAATGACAGTCGTTCTCGATAGCGTCCTTGGCTGGCGGGATGTCGCCCGTATCGCCGAAGGAGAGACGTTGACGCTCTCGCAGGCCGCCTGGCAACGGGTGCACAACGCATGTCTTATCGTCGAACGGATCGTTTTGACCGGCGTTCGGGCTTATGGCGTCAACACCGGTGTCGGCGCGCTTTCCGATACGGTGGTCGATCGCCAGTCGCAAAGCCGATTGTCGCGCAACATCGTTCTGAGCCACGCCTGCGGGGTCGGCGACCGGCTGGCGCCGCGTGAAGTACGCGCCATCATCGCGGCCCAGATCGCGAATTTCAGCCACGGTCATTCCGGAGTGCGGCCCGAAATCCTGCGCTATCTCTTGGCGTTCATTGAGCGGGACTGCATCCCAGATGTGCCCGCCAAGGGGTCGGCCGGCTATCTCACGCACAACGCCCACACAGCACTCGTACTCATTGGCGAGGGTAGCGCACGCCTTGGTGGGAAACCGATGTCTGGCCGCGAGGCGCTTGCAGCGCTCAATTTCGCTCCGCTCGTGCTCGGTGCAAAGGAGGGCTTGAGCCTCGTCAATGGCACCGCTTGCGCGACCGGTCTTTCGAGCGTGGCGCTTTCGCGCGCCGAGCGGTTGCTCGATTGGGCGGACGCCATTGCCGCGCTGACGCTCGAAGCCGTCGGCTGCCAGATGGCGGCGTTCGATGCGGATGTGCTGGCACTGCGACACTCGAAGGGCGTTCAGGACGTGGGCGAGCGGCTGCGCAGGTATCTCGCGGGCAGCGGCATCATCGAGGCAGCGCACGGCAAGCGTACACAGGATGCACTCAGCCTCAGATCCGTGCCACATGCCCACGGAGCCGCGCGCGACGTGTTCGACACGTCCTGCGCCATTGTCGATCGCGAGCTCGCCTCGGTCACCGACAACCCCGCAGTAGCAGGGACACCTGACGCGCCACTCGTTTCCTCGCAAGCACATGCGGTGGCCCCGGCCCTTGGCCAGGCGGCCGACAGCCTCGGTATCGCGCTTGCACAGATCGCCGCCATGAGCGAGCGGCGTACGGATCGCCTCGTCAACCCCCTAGTCAGCGGCCTGCCGTCGTTTCTGGCAAGCGATGCCGGAAGCAATTCCGGCTTCATGATCGCGCAGTACACTGCGGCCGCGCTGAGCAATGAGAACCGCCGGCTAGCCGCGCCAGCTTCGCTGGACGGCGGGCTGACATCGGGCTTGCAGGAAGATTTTCTTGCCCACCCGACCGCGGCCGCAAACAAGCTGCTGTCGATCATCGACAACGCTGAATACATACTCGCAATCGAACTGATGGCCGCAGCTCAGGCGCATGATCTTGTGTCGTCAACGGCGCGGCGCAGCATCGGCACCAACATGATCCACGCCGCCGTTCGAAAGGTCGTCTCCCACTATGCCGACGACCGGGCGCTATCGCTCGACATGGACGCGGTGCGGGCGCTGATCCGGCAGATGCCACCGCCTGTCGCCTGAGGGAATAATCATGACTGCTCAATATGATGTTGCCATTGTCGGGCTTGGCGCCATGGGGAGTGCGGCCGCAGCTTTCCTGGCCGCACGCGGTGTAAAGGTGATCGGCATCGACGCGTATTATCCCGCGCATGCCCTTGGCTCATCACATGGCGACAGCCGTTTGATCCGCCTCGGCTACTTCGAAGATCCCTCCTATGTGCCCCTTCTGCAACGCGCCTATCAAAACTGGCGCGCACTCGAGGCGAGACTGCGGGAGAATGTGCTCGAGATAACGGGCGTCCTGCAGATCGGGTTTCCAGATAGCAAGATCGTCAGCGGAACGCGGGCTTCCTGCGCCATGCATAGCCTGACGCATGAGGTGCTGGATCGCGACGAGACAGCCCGCCGCTTTCCGGTTTTTCAGTTAGATCAGGGTGAAATCGCCATTCTTGATCCACAAGGCGGTTATTTGCGTCCGGAGGCGGCAGTCACAGGCTACCTGAAGCTCGCCTCAAATGACGGCGCCGTGCTCCATTTCGGCGAACGCGTGACATCAATCGACCACGACGATGCAGGCATCACCATCCGATCAGCCGAAGGAACCTATCGCTCACGCAAGGTGATTGTCGCCACGGGATCGTGGATTTCGGAACTTGTGCCGGAGCTGCAAGAGCATGCCATTCCTATCCGCCAAGTCGTCGCATGGTACCAGCCACGCGATAGCTTCGTCACGCAACCCCGACGCATGCCATGCTTCCTGCGCGATGAGGGTGACGAAGGATCCTATTTCGGCTTTCCCGCCATCGGCCGGGACGGCGTCAAAGTCGGCCGACATGCGCATTTCCGCGAGCCGATCGACCCGAACCAGCCGAACCCGCCGGTCAACGATACAGACACCTCTTTGCTGGACGGCTTTATCGGCAAGCGTCTGCCGGCGGCCGCCGGCCTGCGCGCCAACGCCACCACATGCCGCTACACGATGCTGCCGAGCGAGGATTTCCTACTCGACCTCGCGCCAACAAGCTCCAAAATCGTTATTGCCTCACCCTGCTCGGGGCACGGCTTCAAGTTTACGAGCGTGGTCGGCGAAATCCTTGCCGATCTCGCACTTGACGGCGGCAGCAAGCTTCCGATTGGCGCTTTTTCCTTCGAAGCCATGCGGCGGTATCTGGATGGAACAGCCCTCTAACCAAAGCCATAGGCGGCCCGCGCCTCAAGACATTCGGCGTCGCCGGGAAGGCAGTCGCGACACACTTGTGGCCTGATTTCGTAGACCAGGCACGATGTACCGCAACCAACCGTGCCATCCAGGGCGCAGCATCGGTTGTCATGGCAGCGCATACCCGATTGGTCATCTGCGACGAAGCGGGCGGGCAAGCGATCGAGATCGGCGTCCGGCTCGGTCGAAAATCGCGGCCAGGTCGACGAGTACGAACAGCAGGCGCCGCAAGTCTGGCAGTCGAAATCGGCTGAGATGATCATCGTCGCTTTCTTATTTGAAGTTTATTGAGCTCAGGATGCACCGTGACTTTGTCGATTTTGGCGCGACTGGCGCCTTTGAGACGCCAGAGCGCACCGCATAGCAGCCAATCCACCGGCCAAAATCCATCTTTCCTGCAAATCAGTCGACTTCCACGCATGCTGGCAGTTGAAGGACGCGCCACAGCACTATAGGTTCGCTTCGCCATTGCAAGCAAACACTTAAAAGGAAATACCCATGCCTAACGGTACTGTTAAATTCTTCAACGAGGACAAGGGCTTCGGTTTCATCACGCCAGAGAATGGCGGAACCGACGTTTTCGTTCACATCTCGGCCCTGGCGCGCGGCGCATCGCTTCGCGAAGGCGACAAGGTCAGCTTCGATCTCGGCCAGGACCGCAAGACCGGTAAGTCGAAGGCCGAAAACGTCTCAATTCTCTGATCGAGCGTTTAAAGCATCTAGCCTGCTGCCAAAAGCGGCAGGCTAGAGCAACTTGACTGCCAATGCACGATTTTGAACTGGTCGGATCAACCCATACTAGTGATAGACAGCGGTAAAATAGAAGGTCACAATCCAGGCGAGCAGCATAAGTATACCAAGTACCATTATCAATAAACGCAAATGCCGCTCCACGAGATTTTTTCAATTCTGTGGGCCGATACGTAGCAGAGATCGATCGAGTTTCGCTCCCTACTGATTTTTTTATTCGGCTGAGACAGCTGCCTCGCCTTTTTCGTAGTAGATCCCGAGGCATGCGCCAACATAGATCACCAGGCGGGGAACGGGTCTTCGAGTTCCGACCACTCATTCGGATTGGCACTGGCAAGACAGGCATCGAGTGCAGACCGGAGACCGGCCTCGTCCATGTCGACGCCGATAAACACCAACTCCTGGCGCCGATCGCCCCACGCTTCGTCCCATTGTTTTTTCATCTGTTCTTCGAACTGCGGGTGGTTCGGCCAGTCCTCACGCGCAACAGTTGCCCACCAGTACCCCATGGGTTCGCAGCGCCGCTGAATGCCGGCGGCTGACAGAAGACCGACGTGGCGCGGACGTGTCGCAAGCCAGAAGTGCCCCTTGGCGCGAACAACCCCCGGCCACGGAGCATCCAGAAAGGCGACCAGCCTGCCGGGCTCGAAGGGACGTCTCGCGCGGTAGACGAAACTCGAGACCCCATATTCCTCGGTCTCCGGAAGATGGGTTTCCGGCGCATAAAGCTCTTTGTACCAAAGCGGGTTTTCAGCCGCCTTTTCCTCGTCGAATAGCCCTGTGTTGAGGATGGCATCGAGCGGCAGTCGACCGTAATCTACCTCGATCTGGCGCGCCTGCGGGTTGAGCGCGGCCACCACCTTGCGCACATCAGCCCGCTGATCTTCACTTGCATCGGCAATCTTGTTGATCACGACGACATCGGCAAACTCGATCTGGTCCACGAGGAGATCCACGAGTGTCCTCGTGTCTTCACTGTCACGCTGGAGCCCGCGGTCGCTCAAGAGGTCGGCGCGGCTGTACTCGTTGAGAAGATTGGCGGCATCGACAACGGTCACCATCGTATCGAGCGTCGCGAAATCAGACAGCGAAAAGCCGTTCTCGTCGCGAAACGAGAATGTCGCCGCGATCGGTCGTGGCTCGGCGATACCGGTCCCTTCGATCAGCAGATAGTCATAGCGTCCGCCTTGCGCCAGCTGCCGCACCTCGGCGAGCAAGTCGTCGCGCAGGGTGCAGCAAATACATCCGTTGCTGAGCTCGATCAGCGTTTCGGTCGTGTGCGACAGGTTACAGCCACTGTTTCGGATCAGGCTGGCATCGATGTTGACATCACTCATGTCGTTGACGATCACTGCGACGCGCAGCCCCTCGCGGTTCGTCAAGACATGAGTGAGAAGCGTGGTTTTGCCCGCGCCGAGAAAGCCGGCCAGCACGGTCACCGGCAGTTTCTTGACGGCGCGTTCGGGCATTTCGTTGCCCCGCTCATGCGGGGTGGTCATGAGCATGTCCATCGTCGTTTTCTTCGCCTCATTCGATGACCAATGGGTGCCCTATGCTATGCTGCCAGTGGTTTGAACACGACGTCAGCCCAGTAATTCGCCGAATCGTAGGTGCTGTTCGGGAAGATGCCCGACGACGCGGTTCCCCCATAGGCATAGACACCATTGCCACCAGCCAATGCGCTGGACATGGCGGTCAATGGCCCACTGCTGACGGAATTGGTGAAGTAGTTGTTGGTCGCCACATAAGTACCGGTCGTATGATACGACGCGATGTAGGTCGTGTTGGCGGAGATCGAGACGGCTGTGCTGAAATTCACCGTCTGCCAGCCGCTTCCGGTCGTCCCGGAATAGGTCGCCGTGGCGAGCTTCGTGCCGGTCGAGCTCCAGAGATCGACGACGTTCTGGCCGTTGTCGTTGGCGCTACGATAGAACTTGATGCCGGTGATCGTGCCGGCGACGTTCGACTGGAACTTGACGCCGAGTTCGAGCTGGGCTCCGTCGTTGAGATTGGTCTGCGCCGGAGTGTTGGCTGCGGTGAACAAGCTGTAGGT
>UBVW01000065.1:0-37272 GCA_900469085.1 Hyphomicrobiales bacterium
CCCCCCGCCCCGGCCAACGACAACAGCACCAACGCACCGGCGTCCGGCACCGGCGCGACCGGTGGCACGGCCCCCGTTGCAACACCACTGCAGACGGCTCCGACCCACACTGCAAACGCGTCAGCCGCCAAGGCATCTGCGGCATCGGCAGGCTCCGCCAACACGGGCGACGATATCGACCTGACCGATCTCTTGCGCCAACGCGCGCAGCAGACGAGCGAATCCCAGCGGCTCCTGTCGATGTTCGCGGATCGCTCGACCGGCGCGGCATCGCCGTTTCTGTCGCTCTTCGGCGTCGAGGCCGGCAGCGAAGAGAGCCGCGTCAACGCCGTTACACTTCTCTATCAGCAGTTTTGAGGGCTCCGCCGCGGCCACCCGTTGCCACCGATGACAAAGCCCGGCGCAGCGCTCCTGCGCCGAGCTTCAGCGTTTGCGCTCCGCAACCGGAAGGCGGCGCCTGTCACATTCTGGAACCTATCTCTTTCTCGCGCGTTTTGCGGTGAGGAGGAGAAGCACCATGACAAATGATTTCAATCGTCCGAATGCCGTAAACACCCCACCGGCGAAGAGTTCGTCGAAGACCATGTGGGTTGCAATCGCACTTCTGGTCGTCATCGTCGCCCTGGCGGCAACCTATTGGCCAAGGGGCGCATCCGCTCCCACGGCAACCGCGCCGAGCGCGACAGCGCCCGTGACCGAACCCGCTGCCCCGGCAACGCCACCAGCAGCGCAGGCCACCCCGCCGGCTGCAACGCCGCCGGCCGCGGCACCGGCGACACCGGCTCCGGCAACGCCAGCACCAGCGACCCCGGCTCCCGCAACGCCGGCTCCGGCGAACCCGTAGTAGAGCACGTTCGATAGTAGACAACGAAAAGCCCGCCAATCCAGGCGGGCTTTTCTGCATGCAAGGCCGATGCTTAGTTCTGGCCGGCCTTCAGAACCCGATGCGTGCTGTCATCGACGGCATTGCCCATCTGGCGGCCGTCCTTGGCAAGGCCGTTGGCGGTATTGGCGCAGGACGACAGTGCCAGCAGCGATGTGAGCGCGATGGCGACGGCAAATCGTGTCATGAGAATCTCCCTGATGATCGGCATAATGATCGGCCGGAACGGCACGCGATCAGGTAGATAGCGCCCGCCCGCCCGCGATCAACGTCGCCGCGAAAGAGCTGAAACAGAAAACCCGGCACAGTCGCCTGCGCCGGGTCTCTTCATGACTTCCCTGGGAGGAAAGCTCAATCGACGTTGAATACGAGCGGCTTGGCCTGTCGGATTGCCGAGTTGGCCGTCAATTTTGCAAGCACCTCGTCGCTGACGGGGCCATCGACATAAAGCAGCGCGATCGCATCGCCGCCCTGCTCGCCACGACCGAGCTGGAAGTTGGCGATGTTGACGCCGGCCGCACCCAGTGTCGTACCGATGAAGCCGATCATGCCGGGAACGTCGGTGTTGGAGATGTAGACCATGTTGGCGCCGACGTCGCCGTCAAGATTGATGCCCTTGATCTGGATGAAGCGCGGCTTGCCGTCGGAGAAGACGGTACCGGCGACCGAGCGGGTCTGCTTGTCGGTCTTGACGGTCAGCTTGATGTAGCCGTCATAGACGCCGGTCTTGTCGCGCTTGACCTCGGAGAGGACGATGCCCTTTTCCTTGATCATGATCGGCGCCGAAACCATGTTGACGTCGGCCACCTGGTTGCGGATCAGGCCGGCGAGCAGCGCCGATGTCAGCGCACGGGTGTTCATGCTGGCGGTGGCGCCATCGAACAGGATCTCGATTTCCTTGATCGGATCTTCCGAGACCTGGCCGACGAAGGCGCCGAGAACGTCGGCGAGCTTGATGAACGGCTTCAGGATCGGCGCTTCCTCAGCGGTGATCGACGGCATGTTGATGGCGTTGGAGACCGCACCCTTGACGAGGTAGTCCGACATCTGCTCGGCAACCTGCAGCGCGACGTTTTCCTGCGCTTCGGTGGTCGAGGCGCCCAAGTGCGGCGTGCAGACGACGTTCGGCAGGCCGAACAGCGGGCTTTCCTTGGCGGGCTCCACTTCGAACACGTCGAAGCCGGCGCCGGCGACATGGCCGGACTTGATGGCGTCTGCGAGTGCCGCTTCGTCAACCAGGCCACCACGGGCGCAGTTGATGATACGAACGCCGGGCTTGGTCTTGGCGAGATTGTCCTTGCCGAGAATGCCGCGGGTCTTGTCGGTCATCGGAACGTGCAGCGTGATGAAGTCGGCCTTGGCGAGCAGCTCTTCGAGCTCGACCTTGGTGACGCCCATTTCCTGGGCGCGCTCGGCCGAGAGGAAGGGGTCGTAGGCGAGAACATGCATGCCGAGGCCGATGGCCTTCTTGCAGACGATGCCGCCGATGTTGCCGGCGCCGATGACGCCGAGCACCTTGCCGGTGATCTCGACACCCATGAACTTCGACTTTTCCCACTTGCCGGCCTGCGTCGAGGCATCGGCGGCGGGAAGCTGGCGGGCAACGGCGAACATCAGCGCGATGGCGTGCTCAGCCGTCGTGATCGAGTTGCCGAACGGGGTGTTCATGACGATGATGCCGCGCTTCGACGCAGCCGGGATATCGACATTGTCGACGCCGATGCCGGCGCGGCCGATGACCTTGAGGTTGGTCGCAGCCGCGATCAGCTTCTCGGTCGCCTTGGTGGCCGAGCGGATGGCCAGACCATCATAGTTGCCGATGATTTCGGCGAGCTTGTCCTTGTCCTTGCCGAGTTGCGGCTGGAAATCGACTTCGACGCCGCGATCACGGAAGATCTGGACGGCGGTTTCCGACAGTTCGTCGGATACGAGTACGCGAGGTGCCATTGGGGGCTTCCTTCAAAAACGTCTGAGATGGATGAAATCAGGGATGCAAGGCTCCGCCCGTCAGGCGGAGCCGGATGCGATCAACTCAGGCAGCAGCCTGGGACAGCGTTGCCCTCTGGGTCTCGAAAGCCCAGGTCAGCCACGGCATCAGCTTCTGCATGTCTGATGTTTCGATCGTGGCACCGGCCCAGATGCGCAGGCCAGACGGCGCGTCGCGATAGTGGCCGATGTCGTAGGCGACACCTTCCTTGTCGAGCAGGCTGACGATGCCCTTGGCGAAGTTCGCCTGGCCGTCGGCGTCGAGTGCCGCAACGTCCTTGTCGGTGATCTTCAGGCAGACCGAGGTGTTGGACGCCGTTTCGGCCTTCACCGCCAGGTTGGCGATCCAGTCATTGGCGGCGACGAAGTCGGCGATGACCTTGGCATTGGCGTCGGCGCGGGCCATCAGGCCCTTCAGACCGCCGACCTGCTTCGACCACTGCAGCGCATCGATGTAGTCCTCGACGCAGAGCATCGACGGCGTGTTGATGGTCTCGCCGGTGAAGATGCCCTCGATCAGCTTGCCACCCGAGGTCATGCGGAAGATCTTCGGCAGCGGCCAGGCCGGTGCGTAGGTCGTCAGACGCTCGACGGCACGCGGGCTGAGGATGATGACGCCATGTGCGCCCTCGCCGCCGAGAACCTTCTGCCAGGAGAAGGTGACGACATCGAGCTTGGCGAAATCGAGGTTCTGCGCGAAGGCGGCAGACGTCGCGTCGCAGATGGTCAGGCCCTTGCGGTCGGCAGGAATGAAGTCGGCGTTCGGAACGCGCACACCAGAGGTGGTGCCGTTCCAGGTGAAGACGACGTCGCGGTCGAAATCGATGGTCGAGAGATCGGGCAGTTCGCCATAACCGGCTTCGATCTTTCTGATATCTTTCAGCTTCAGCTGCTTGACCACGTCGGTGACCCAACCGGCGCCAAAGCTTTCCCAGGCAACCATGTCGACGCCGCGCTCGCCGAGCAGCGACCAGAGCGCCATTTCGACGGCGCCGGTATCGGAGGCAGGAACGATGCCGATGCGGTAATCCGCAGGCACTTCCAGAATTTCGCGGGTGAGATCAATGGCCTGCTTGAGCTTGGTCTTTCCGACTTTCGCGCGATGCGAGCGGCCGAGCGGCGCGTCGGAGAGAGCTTCGAGCGACCAACCGGGGCGCTTCGAGCAAGGGCCAGAAGAAAAATGGGTGTTCTGCGGACGCACGTCCGGCTTTGCGGTGGCATTGGCCATATCTATACCCTTCCAGGTAATTAGCCTCTCGTTGGGGAGAGGTGTCCCGCCGCCGTAAATACAGATGAGCGCTGTCATCGTCAACGGAGAAGTGTCGCGGGTGAAGGATTTTTTGACGCAGCTGCGACGCAGGGCCGAAACGCAAAAAGCCGCCCGGCGTGGGCGGCTTTCCGAAAGTGCTTGAAGGCGATTACTTGTAGACCGGCTGCTGCAGCGGAATTTCCGGAGCAGGCTCGTAGGATGCCGTCTGGCAACCGCCGAACAGGTAGCGGGCGCCGACGCGTGCTTCGTGAACGTTGAAGCCCTTGTCGCGGCCCGGGCCGCCATTTTCGTTGTAGCCGAACATGTCGCCGCCGTTGACGTGGAGGAAGCGGTAGCCGACGTCGGCCTTGACGTTGCAGGTCACGTCGATCGACGCACCGGCCATCAGGCCGTAGCTGAAGCGCCAGCCGCCCTTGCCGCCGTGGATGACCGTGTCATCGCAACCATTGCCGCTGCCGCTGGTGTCGCAAGACGTGTTGCTCAGATCCTTCCACTTGACGTAGGTGCCGCCGATGCCGGCGCCGACGTAAGGCGTGACGTAGCCATAGGTGCCGAGATCGACATAGGCGTTGGCCATCAGCGACCAGGCGGTCAGCGAGGAAAGATCGGTCGAGGAGCAGGTAACCTGGCAGGCGCCGAAGGCCGAACCGCCGCCGTTTGTCGAGCCGTGGAAGTCCGACTTGCCGAGATAGTCGAGCGTCAGGTCGGTGCGCAGGTAGTTGTTGATCTGGTAACCGACACCGCCACCGATGGTCCAGGCGTCATCGAGATCGGAGCGATCGAAATCGACTTCGCTGGCATTGCTGCCCTGGAAGTATTTCGCGCCGCGCAGATCGTTGAAGCCGTAGCCGACATCGCCGCGCAGATACCAGCCGGTCGCTTCGGTCACGGTGACCTCGGGAGCGGCGATCGGTTCGGCGGGCATGAGGTCCGCGGCATAAGCATTCGAGGTAATGAGCAATGCGGCGAAGACGCCAGACAAGCTTCTCTTCATGGATCCCACTCCAAGGTTCGACGCCTGGCGGGATCAGGCTCCGCCAGTTGAATACGTTTCGGTAAGGATAATGAAGTGGAAACGTTAAGGTCGGCTTAACCGTGTTTAGCAAACGTATGCTTTTAGGACATCACCTGAAGCGGGCACGAAAAATATGCGGTTTTTGGCGCGCTCAATCACCGTCCCGCCCACGTGCGAGGCCGGCGAAATCGTCACCTGATTAACAAAGTTAATAGCGACATCCTGGAAGATGCCATAGGGTTCCTCATCGGTCACAATAATCTAGGCCATGACCGCTCGGGAGTTCACACGCGCTTCTGCCCAATAGGAGGTGCGCAGATGTCTAAATTAAACCGCGCAATTTCATTCCAGGATGACTTGTCACCCGTGTTCGACGCCCTGTCGATATGGTGCAAGGAACAGAAATTCGGACCTGACAGCTTGCAGGGCTGTGCCGCTGCGTCCAGGCTGCTGGACTTGTTTGAGGACGGGTCCACGACCACGCCGGCACTTCTCGACGCCATGCGTCGTCAGCTCGTCACCTGAAGCAGCGATGCCCGGCTGCAAACCGGGCACCACAAATCATTGATTGAGTGGAAGCAGCACCGTCGACGGACGGCGCTATGCATCAAGCTGCCGTGCGAACGCTCGAGATCGTTCCGATCAGGTCGTTGACGATACGCTCGATCTGGCTGCGATCGTCGCCTTCCGCCATGACGCGGATCAAAGGCTCGGTGCCCGACGGGCGAATGACCAGGCGGCCGCTCTTGGCCAGTTCGGCCTCCGCGTCGGCAATCGCCTTCTGCACATGCATGTCTTCCAGCGGCTTGCCGCCGGAATAGCGCACGTTGCGCAGAAGCTGCGGCACAGGCTCAAAACGGCGGCAGATTTCGCTCACCGTCTTGCCGGTGCGCTTGACCGCGACCAGGATCTGCAGCGCCGCCACGAGGCCATCGCCCGTCGTGCCGTAATCCGACAGCACGATATGGCCCGACTGCTCGCCACCGACATTGTAATTGTTGTTGCGCATATGCTCGACCACATAGCGGTCGCCGACAGCCGTGCGTACCAGGCCGAGACCCTTGCCCTGCAGGAAGCGCTCCAGCCCGAGATTGGACATGACGGTGGCGACGATGCCATCGCCACGCAGCTGCTGGCTTTCGGCATAGCTTTCGGCAATGACGGCCATCAGCTGGTCGCCATCGACGATCGCGCCATTCTCGTCGACGATGATGACACGGTCGGCGTCGCCATCAAGCGCGATGCCGATATCGGCGCGCACCTCGTCGACCTTCTTCTGCAAGGCCACCGGGCTGGTCGAGCCGCAGTTGAGATTGATATTGGTACCGTTAGGCTCGTTGCCGATGACGACGACGTCGGCGCCCAGTTCCCAGAGCACAGCCGGTGCCACCTTGTAGGCGGCGCCATTGGCGCAATCGATGGCGATCCTCAGGCCCTGCAGCGTGACGTCGCGCGGCAGCGTGCGCTTGGCATGCTCGATGTAGCGGTCATGCACGCCATCGACGCGCTTGGCGCGACCGATATCGTCGGACTTGGCGAGCTGCGACGTCAGGTCCTTTTCGAGCAGGTCCTCGATCTGCATTTCCAGATCATCGGACAGCTTGTAGCCATCGGGACCGAACAGCTTGATGCCGTTGTCCTCATATGGATTGTGCGAGGCGGAGATCATCACGCCGATATCAGCGCGCAACGAGCGCGTCAGCATGGCGACGGCAGGCGTCGGGATCGGGCCGAGAACGAAGGCGTCGAGGCCCGCGGCGGTAAAGCCCGCGACCATGGCGTTCTCAAGCATGTAGCCGGAAAGCCGCGTGTCCTTGCCGATAACCACCCGGTGGCGATGATTGCCGCGTCGGAAGATCGTGCCGGCGGCGATGCCGACCCGCATCGCGAGATCCGGCGTCATCGGGAATACGTTTGACTGGCCGCGAATACCATCAGTACCGAAATAGCGTCTTTTCATATGCACCCCTGTGCCTTGAGCGCGCGTTACGCTGCGCATCGTCGTGTCTGCAATTTGCACGCCTGCGCGTGTTCCCTCGCCAGAGAGGCCTTCATTGAGGCCACCTTATGTCAGCGGAATGCCACAAATCGCGGCAACCATCACGTCAATTAACGAGAAAATCGATTATATCCCGTTACCAACGAAAAAGGCCGGACACCATCTCCGGTGTCCGGCCCTCTCATGATTTCCAAAGAAAATCAGTGTGGCTGCGGTTCCAGGCCACCTTCGGCCTCATCGCCCTTGGCGGGACGCGCGCCGGTCTTCGGCACGGCCGAGCCGCGGCTTGGAGGCGTATCGTCGCCGAGATCACGCGACGGCTTTTCGCCGCGAATCAATGCCTTGATCTCCTCGCCGGTCAGCGTCTCGTATTCGAGCAGCCCTTCGGCGATGGCAACGAACGCGTCATGGTCGTCGGTGAGGATCCGGCGCGCTTCGGTGTAGGCCTCGTCGATCAGCTTGCGCACTTCCGAATCGATGGTCATGGCCGTTGCTTCGGACACGTTCTTCGACTGCGAAACCGAGTGGCCGAGGAACACTTCCTGCTGGTTCTCACCATAAGACACCTGGCCGAGCTTGTCGGAGAAGCCCCACTGGGTGACCATCGCACGGGCAAGCTTGGTGGCCTGCTCGATATCGGACGATGCACCCGAGGTGATGTTTTCCTTGCCGAACGTCAGTTCCTCGGCAACGCGACCGCCCATCATGATGACCAGGCGCGACACCATCCACTTGTAGCTCATCGAATAGCGGTCGCCTTCCGGCAACTGCATGACCATGCCGAGCGCACGGCCGCGCGGAATGATGGTGGCCTTGTGCAGGGGATCTGCGACAGGCACCTTCAGCGCGGTGATGGCATGGCCGGCTTCGTGATAGGCCGTAAGCTTCTTCTCGGCTTCGGTCATGGCGGACGAGCGGCGCTCGGCACCCATCATGATCTTGTCCTTGGCGTCTTCGAATTCGGCCATGGTGACGACGCGCTTGTTGCGACGCGCGGCCATCAGGGCAGCTTCGTTGACGAGGTTCATCAGGTCGGCACCGGAGAAACCGGGCGTACCACGGGCGAGAACCTTGAGATCGACATTCGGCGCCAGCGGCACGTTGCGGGCGTGAACCTTGAGGATACGCTCGCGACCGACGATGTCGGGGTTCGGAACCACGACCTGGCGGTCGAAGCGGCCCGGGCGCAGCAGCGCCGGATCGAGAACGTCGGGACGGTTGGTCGCCGCGATCAGGATGATGCCTTCGTTGGCTTCGAAGCCGTCCATCTCGACCAGCAGCTGGTTCAGCGTCTGCTCGCGTTCGTCGTTACCGCCGCCAAGACCGGCGCCACGATGGCGGCCGACGGCGTCGATTTCGTCGATGAAGATGATGCACGGTGCATTCTTCTTCGCCTGTTCGAACATGTCGCGGACACGGCTTGCGCCGACACCGACGAACATTTCGACAAAGTCGGAACCCGAGATCGTGAAGAACGGAACGTTGGCTTCGCCGGCAACGGAGCGCGCCAGAAGCGTCTTACCGGTACCGGGAGGGCCAACCAACAGCACGCCGCGCGGGATCTTGCCGCCGAGACGCTGGAACTTCTGCGGATCGCGCAGGAATTCGACGATTTCCTCGAGGTCCTGCTTGGCTTCGTCAACGCCGGCGACATCATCAAACGTGACGCGGCCATGCGCTTCGGTGAGCAGCTTCGCCTTGGACTTGCCGAAGCCCATCGCGCCGCGCGAACCGCCCTGCATCTGCCGCATGAAGAACAGCCAGACGCCGAGGATGAGAAGCATCGGCAGCAAGGTGCCGAGATAGCTCAGGAAACCGGACGAACCGTCGGTCTCGGGACGAGCCGAAACGAGGACATTCTTCGTCTGCAGGCGATCGAGCAGGTTGTCGTCGACGACAGGCGTGTAGGTCTGGAAGGTGGTGCCATTTTCAACATAGCTGCCAGAGACGCGGTTACCCGTGACGACGACTTCTTTGACGCGGCCCGCATCCACTTCACGCAGGAACTGCGAATAAGGGATATCGCGGGAGCTGGTCTGCGCCGGCGACGTCTGGAACATACTGAAGAGGGCAATCAGCAAAAGCGCTATGATTGCCCACAAGGCGAAATTACGTAAGTTAGGGTTCATCGAACTCCCCAGCACTGGAACGACCGCCTCATGGCGACCGTCTTATTTCGTCTCTAACATAGGATTGCGTCCGGCGGTTGCCAAGGCAAACCCATCAGTTAGATGGTTTTTCCGTCAATAAGACCTAAAGGCGGTTTTGGATAGGGGCGTGTTCCAAACGCTGCCGCGAGGCTGGTCGCGAACTTGACGTCCAATCGTGTCAAAAAACGGTCGAAGGGCGCGAAATAGCGGCAGATTTCAATCTGGTTGACGAGATCGGATGGCGGATCGACGGCAAGGATGCGCGGTTGCGCCGCACGGGCTCTGGTGAGCGTGCTTTTGGGGAGGTTTTCGGGTGTTGGCATGGCGGCACTCGCCCCCGCAGCCGCCACCGTCACCTCTACGCCGGAACCATTCACCACCAGATAACGCCCATCCCAAACGCCATACTTACCAGCATCAACCGTCAGCGGCACCAGCCCCCGCGTCTCCCGCGCCAGATACAGCCCATCGCGCCTGAGATCGAACACCACCCGCCCCGCCGTCATCCGGCCCGGCCGGCCCGCCGCGACAAACTCGAGCACCGCGCCCATCGCCTCCGCCCCAAGCGCAAACGCCTGCCCGCCGATCACGGCCGCCAGCCGCGCAAGCCCATGCCCGAGCACCGCCCGATCAACGGAAAAGCCAGCAACGCCAACCCGCGCCAGCATTCCCTCATGCACATCGACATGCGCACCGACCCACCCGGCCGTAGCCTCGTCGAGCGCCATCCGCGCAGCCGTCATCGCCTCGATCTCGGCGACCGAAATCCCCTCGCCCGCCAATGCCTGGCGCGTCCGCACCCGCTCGTATTTCACATCCTCATTGCTCGGATCATCGCTCCAGCCGATACCGCGACGCTCGAGCATCGCGCGAATATCCGCCCGCAGAGAAGACAGCAGCGGCCGCCCGATCCAGATGCGGCGGTCGAAAAGGACCAGATCGGCGATCCCAGTCATGGTGGCCGCCGAGCGCTCGCCGCGCATGGCAAATGTCTCGCGCTGATCGTCGAGCGTGTGGCCGGTCACAATAATGTCAGCGCTGAGTTCGACTGCTGCCTCGGCGAGCAGGCCGTAACGCGCATCGCGGGCGGCGGCCATGATGCCCGCCTTGGGCTTCTCGCCGTGCCATACCTTGGTGACATGCGGGATCGACAGCTGGTGGCAGAGAGCAGCGACATCGCGCGCTTCGTCGGCCGATTGCGGGCGCAACGCGTGGTCGACGGTCGCGGCGCAAAGAGAAATTCCAGGATTTGGCTCGGCCTTCAGCGCATCGAAGAGCGCGATCAGCAGGCCGGTGGAATCGCTGCCGCCCGAAATCGCGATGAGAACGCGCGAGGGCTGATCAAGCGAGGAGAGAAAGCGGCGAGTCGCCGTCTCTGGAGAGAGGATGCCGTCCGGGCGCAAGACCGGAAAGCCTTAACAGGACAGACGCTTCTGCTCGCTCGCGACCTTGGATATGACGGCGCGGGAAGCCTTCGGGTAACGTTTCGTCACTTCCTTCAGCGTCGCACATGCAGTGTCGGTGTTGTCGAGCGCAGCCAGCGACATACCGAGTTTGAGCAGCATTTCCGGCGCCTTTTCGGAAGTGCCGTATTTCTGATGCGCATTCAGGAAGGTCTTGGCGGATTCGTTGAACTTGCCCTGTGAATAGAGCGCCTCACCCAGCCAGAAATTCGCGTCTGCCGCACGGGCGCTATTCGGATATTGGCCGATATAGGCGTTGAATTCCTTTTCGGCCGTCGAATAGTCGCCGGAAAGCACATGACCGTAAGCGGCCTTGTATTGATCCGCCTCGCTGCCAAGCGATGCCGTCTGTGAGCCGCTGACACCGGGCGGCGGCAGCGGGCTGGAGCCGACCTCGGCGCCCGGATTGATGGAGCCACCGATCGGGTTGCCGTTCTGATCGAACTGCACTGAGCCGAGTTGCTTCGGCGGCTGGCCGAGACCGGTATTCTCGGGGACATCCGCGGAGGTCGCCGTCTCGGCGCCCCCCGAGCTCTGGATAGTGCGCGCAATATCGTCGCCGCCATTCTGGGCCGAACCCTGGCCTTGCGCCGTCTGGTTGGACGAAGGAATATCGGCTTCGCTCTTCTTCATCGGCTTGGAAGCGCCACCGGCGCTGCCGCCACCGCCGCCGCTCTTTTCCAGTTCCTGGAAGCGGAATTCGTTGTCTTCCTGCGCCTTGCGGATGGTTTCCTGCATCTGCAGCAGCTGGAAGCTCATTTCTTCGATACGGCCGTTCAGCTGGCGCAGCTGCTCTTCAAGCTGCTGGATGCGCACTTCCGCGCCGCCGGCCTGAACGTTGACGATCGGCGCCTGCGCCGGTGCCTGACTGGCCGTCTTGTTTCCGAAATGCAATCCGAATAGCGACGACGCGTTCGCCGACTGGCCAACCCCGGTCACCGTTGCGAGGCAGAGCATGCCCGCCACGACAAATTTCTTCATTTGGTTCGTCCTGTCCCAGTGATTCTTCGCGCCTCGATGGCACGAACAGGAGATTTTTCCAATTGCTTTCAAAAAGCAACGGAGTTCGGCCAAAGTGTGTTCAAAAAGAAAAGGCGGCCCGAGTTGGAGCCGCCTTTCCAATTTGTAACAAACCCGGCCTTTTATCGCCGGATCGGCAATTACATGCCGGCGCCGCCGAGAACGGTAACCGCGCGGCGGTTCTGCGACCAGCAGGAGATGTCGTCGCAAACGGCGACCGGGCGTTCCTTGCCGTAGGAGATCGTCTTCATGCGCTGGGCCGGAACGCCGCGCGAAGCGAGGTAATCCTTGGCGGCAGCAGCACGGCGAGCGCCGAGAGCGAGGTTGTATTCGCGTGTGCCGCGTTCGTCGGCATGGCCTTCGATCGTGATTGCGTACTTCGGATAGCGACCGAGCCACTGAGCCTGACGATCGAGCGTCTGGGCAGCGTCGGCGCGAACCGAGGTCGAGTCGGTGTCGAAGAAGATGCGGTCGCCAACGTTGACGGTGAAGTCCTGGGCCGAACCCGGCGTTGCGGCGCCTGCACCAAGGCCAAGGTCACCGGCGCTGTTGGCCATGTTCTTCTTGTTGGCGCAGCCGGCAAGTGCCAGACCGGCGACGAGCGCGATCATGACCGGGTTGCGGGCGAAGGTCTGCATGCGGCTCATTGCCGGGGTATGAATTCGGCTCATGGCCGGTCTCCTTGCGACTAGATTAGGGCGACTTGATTAAGGTTGCCGGACTGTAACCGTTCTCGGTTAATCGGCTTTCAAGAACTATGGTTAACGAATGGTTGATTTGGCCCTCTGTCGCCCCATTCGTAGATTTTTGAGGCGACAAGAAGGCAGGCATGCGGACTTCCCTACTCCAGAAGCGGCGACCAGGCCGGGTCGGAAGCGTATGCGGGGGTCTTGATCATCTGCTCGTTGTAGCCGCTCAGATCGATCGAATAGAGCTGCGGGCCACCTGCACCCGCCGCCTGGCGGAAGAACATGATGACGCGGCCGTTCGGCGCCCAGGTCGGGCCTTCGTTATGGAAGCCGGTGGTGAGGATGCGCTCGCCTGAACCATCCGGCTTCATCACGCCGATCGAGAACTTGCCGCCCGACTGCTTGGTGAAGGCGATCAGATCGCCGCGTGGAGACCAGACCGGCGTGGAGTAGGAACCGTCGCCGAAGGAGATACGCGTCTGGCCGGAACCATCGGCGCTCATCTTGTAGAGCTGCTGGCGTCCGCCGCGGTCGCTTTCGAACACGATCTGGCTGCCGTCAGGCGAATAGGACGGCGAAGTGTCGATCGCGGCCGTGGACGTCAGGCGCGTCGTGGTGCGCGAACGCAGGTCCATCGTGTAGATGTTGGCATTGCCTTCCTGCTGCAGGCTCATCACCACCTTCTGGCCATCGGGCGAGAAGCGCGGCGAGAAGGTCATGCCTGGGAAATTGCCGACCACTTCGCGCTGTCCGGTTTCCAGCTGCAGCAGATAGACGCGCGGCTGCTGGTTGGCGAAGGACATGTAGGTGACTTCCTGACGGTTCGGCGAGAAGCGCGGGGTCAGGACAAGGTCGCTGCCGTTCGTCAGCATGCGCACGTTGAAGCCGTCCTGGTCCATGATGGCCAGCTGGCGCTTACGATCCTGCTTGCTGCCGGATTCGGACACGAAGACGACACGCGTATCGAAATAGCCTTCTTCACCGGTGATCTGCTTGTAGATCGCATCGGCGATGATGTGGGCGACGCGGCGCCAGTTCTCAGGCTGCGTGTAGAATTGCTGGCCGGTCATCTGGCTGCCGGCAAACGTGTCCCAGAGGCGGAACTCGGCGCGAAGACGGCCGTCGGCCTCCTGCGTGACGCGGCCGGTGACCAGCGCCTGCGCGTTGATGACCTTCCAGTCCTCGAAGCGCGGAGCGGCATCCGGGTTGGAGATCTTCTCGATGAAGGCATTCTTGGCGATCGGCTTGAACAGGCCCGAGCGCTGCAGGTCGGCAGCGATCACCTGCGAGACCTGGGCGCCCATGTCGCCCTGCAGGAAGTCGGTGATCGCGATCGGCAGGGGCTCGACATTGCCCTTGTTGATGTTGATTTCGACAAGCGCGTGCGCCGGCGTGGCGATGACCGCGGTGGTCATCATGCCGACGGCGACCATCAGGGCGCGAAAAAGGGAACACTTGGTCATAGAGGACAAGCCTTTCAGCATTTTAAAGGGCTAGATCGCTGGGGTCGAAATTGACGATGACTTCGCCCCAGGCGTCATATTTGTCTTTCGGCAGATTGGTGAACGGCGAAGACTTCATGACGGCGCGCTTCGCGCCGCTGGCGAGCGCCATGCGGGTCGATTCGTTGGTGCCGCCGATCGCTTCCACTTCAGGCGCGCCGATGATGTTGCCGTCAGGGTCGAGCTTCATATGGACCTTGATGCGGACTTCGCTGGCGCCTTCCATGCCGGGAATGACGGACCAGTTGCCGGCGATCGCGCTGCGCAGCGCATCCATTTCGCTCATCGACAGCTTGGAGCCGCCGGTCGCCTTCTTGGCGCCGAGCGATGCCACTTCCGTCGAGCTCTTGGCGCCGCCGTTCGACGGATCCTGCTTGTTGAGCAAGGCCGCGATGTCATCGGCGTTGAAGTCGCTCTTCTGCGCGGAAGAGGCCTTGGCCTTTTCCTGCTTCTTGTCGGACTTCTTCTTGTCCGACGGCTTTTCGTCGGTCTGCGCCTTGTCTTCCGTCTTCTTCTCCGCCGGCTTTTCGGCCGGCTTCTGTTCCGGCGGCTTCGGCTGCGGCTTGATTACCGGCGTCGGCACCTTGTCCGGCAATACTTCCGCATCCGGCTTCGGCGGCTCGGGCATGTCCTGCGGCTTCTCTTCAGCCTTCGGAGGCGTCGGCGCGATTTCCGGCTTCGGCGGCGTGATCGACGCAACCTGGCTCGGTTCCACCGCCGTATCTTCCTTCATGATGTCCTTCACCTCGTTGGGCACGGGATCATTTTCCGGAAGCGGCTTTTCGGACGCCTTGGGGGCTGCGGCCGACTCGTTGTTGTTTGGCTTGGCGTTCGGGATCGGCGGCGTCTTCAGGTCGACCTTGTTCTCGCCCATGTTCTCGGCGTTGGCCACATTGGTCGGCTTAGAGGTCGGCTTCGGCGCCGGCTTGTCGCTCGGCTTGGCCGTCTTGTCTCCCTGCTGCAACTGCGTCAGGTCCTCGACAGGCACGAGGTTGACGGGCATGGCCTCGAAATCCTCGACCTTGAACTCCGACGGGGAGCCGATCGAAATCAGCGCCCAGGCGAGAAGAGCACAGTGCAGTACAGCAGATGAGACAATACTGGCCTTCATAGCTCGACTACGGGCCCTTCTTCTCTTGGGTGACGAGACCGATGTTCTTGAAGCCCGCACCCTGGATGCGTGCCATGACATCGGCGATCACGCCGTAAGGCGCGGCCGAGTCGCCACGAACGAAGATGCGCTCATTGTAGCCGGTCGTGGCGATCGCCTCGAGCTTGGCGGCGATTTCCTCGACCGGGATCGGCGTTTCCTGCAGAAACGCGGTGCCGTCGTTCTTGACGGAGATCGTGATCGGCTGTGTTTCGGAATTCAGCGCCTTGGCCTGCGTTTCCGGCAGGTCGATCGGCACGCCGACGGTCATCATCGGAGCGGCGACCATGAAGATGATCAGAAGCACGAGCATGACGTCGACCAGCGGCGTCACGTTGATCTCGGAGATGGCGCCACCGCGGTGGCCACCACGACGACGGCCGCCGCGACGTCCGCCGCCGCCTCCGCCACCGCTTGGGGAACCCATACCCATATCGTTAACTCCGTTCCCGTTCGTTACTGAGCGGCCGCGCGCGGCTGCAGCTTTTCATCGATCTGGCGCGAAAGGATGGCGGAGAATTCGTCCGCGAAGCCTTCCATGCGACCCGAGAGCTTACCGGCATCGGCGGAGAACTTGTTGTAGGCGATAACCGCCGGAATAGCGGCGACGAGACCGATGGCGGTTGCCAGCAGCGCCTCGGCGATACCGGGTGCTACGACTGCGAGATTGGTGGACTTCGAACCGGCGATCGCCTGGAACGAGGTCATGATACCGACGACGGTGCCGAACAGACCGACGAACGGACCGGCCGAGCCGATCGTCGCCAGCGAGCCGAGGCGGGCGGTGAGCCCTTCGGATTCACGCGAAAGCGTCACGTCCATGGCGCGGTCGATACGCATCTGCAGGCCGATCGGCGAACGCGCGCCGCGCTCGAACGACTTCTTCCACTCGCGCATGGCGGCGACGAAGATCGAGGCGAGGCCGGTGTTGTTGCGCTCCGACAGGGAGCGATAGAGTTCTTCCAGCGACTGACCCGACCAGAATACCTGCTCGAACTTGTCGAACTGCCGGCGAGCACGGCCGAAGGCCAGATACTTGTCGATGACGATCGCCCAGGTCCATACGGACGCTGCGATAAGACCGAGCATGACGAGCTTGACGACGAGGCCAGCCTGCATGAAGAGCGACCAGAGACTGACGTCCGTGTGAGCCGCTGCCAATCCTACTTGTTCCATTGATCCAAAATCCCCGAATCCAAACGCCCGGCACTTGACCGGGCGGCACAAAGTGATCTCGCAAGAAGTGTCTGGCTGCCGCCGCCCAAAGCCCTGGTCAAGCTTCCAAGCTCTTATCCGCTTTCCTTGCCGTCAAATTTGGTCAAAGGAAGGCGTGCACCGCACAAACTCTGACAATCCGAGTAAGACACTATTATCGTTAATAGTTCGTTAGCGACGGATTATGAAAGGCTGACTATTGGCGAGAAAATGATCCCTTGGAATACTTGGCCAGATCTCCGATCGATGACCAAAACCGCACAAACCTTGCGCGCGCAATTCCTTCACATGAAACTCATGTTTTTGCAAGGACGTTTTCAGGAAGCTGCTATGTCGTCAGGTGTGAGCAAAGCCACGCCCAAAGGCGCGAAGTGACGAACATTCGACGTAACCACCGTCAGCTTGAGCACCGCGGCAGTTGCCGCGATCAGCACGTCAGCCAAGCCCGGCCTGTGCCCGCTTGCTTCTGCCTGTTCCTCGATCGCGCCAGCCGCCATCGCAATATCCGCGTCGACGGGCAGTACGTGATCACCGAACTGACCAATCAATCCGGAAAGCCACTCCGCGAGTTTGGCCGCCCTCGCATCCGCACCTTTGCGTTCGAGTTTTTTGATGCCGTGCTGGATTTCGGCGATGGTGATGGCCGACAGATAAAGCGAGCCTTCGCCACCTCGCTCAGACATCCATTCTCGAATATCAGATGAGATTGCCGGCCGACCCGGCGCAAACAGCGAGATGATGTTGGTGTCGAGCAGGTAACCGGTCACAGGTCGGCATCACGCATGCCGGACATGTTACGATCCAGATCGAGGTCATCGTCGAGACCGCCGGGAAACGACATCAGATACTCGCCGAAATTGGGCTTCGTCTTGGCAAGCGCCTTCTTTGCCTCCTCCGCCGCTTCAAGCGAAACGATCGCGGCGACAGGCTTCCCGTGGCGAGTAATCGTCACGAACGCGCCGCTCATCGCTTCATCCACCAGACTAGAGAAGGTTGCCTTTGCATCGCGAAGTGTAACTGTCGTCATCCGAACCTCAGTGTGACCACAAGTGACTACATAGCAGTTTGCTTGCGAATTTTCAACGAACTGCCGCCATCACACCCCGATCATCATCTGCTTCGCCAACCCCTCCGGCAGCCGCCGAGGACGGCCGCTGGCGTTGATGACGGCGATGATCACTTTTGCGGCGATCAAGAGCGTGTCGTCGCGGCGGATCTCCTGGGCGAGCACCATCTTGGCGCCGCCGGCCTTTTCGGTGCGTGTCGTCACCGTCAGGATATCGTCCATGCGCGCCGGCGACTTGAAGTCGATCTCCATGCGATGGACGACGAAGACCAGCCCTTCTTCATCGGCGGTGATCAACTCGCGCTGCTCGACGCCGAGGCAGCGCAGATAGTCGGTGCGGCCGCGCTCGAGGAAGTGCAGATAGCGGGCGTGGTAGACGAGGCCGGAGAAATCCGTGTCCTCGTAATAGACCCGCTGCAGCAGGCGATGGCCCGCTTCTGTCAGTTCGCCCGAGATCGAATGAGAGATCGAATGCACACCGTCCGCCATAATTTTCTCCAAAGTCGCGTGCCCTCTTTGGCTGAAGACATTCCGCCTTGCAAGCATTGAACAATTGTCACGCTTTCTAAGTAATTCTCGATAGCGAAGGCCAACAAGGAGACGACGCCATGAAGATTGCGGTGATGGGCGGAGATGGATTTATCGGCTGGCCAACATCGTTGCATCTGTCGGAAGCGGGCCACGAGATTCATATTCTCGACAATCTCTCCAGGCGCTGGATCGACACCGAACTCGGCGTCCAGTCCCTCACCCCGATGGATTCGATCCAGGAACGAACACGCATCTGGCACGCCGAAACAGGCCGCCGCATCCATTTCAACCTGATCGATCTCGCTCGCGATTACGAGCTTCTGAAAAGCTGGCTCGCCGAAAACCGGCCCGACGCCATCATCCATTTCGCCGAGCAGCGCGCCGCGCCCTATTCGATGAAGAGCGACCGCCACAAGAACTACACCGTCAACAACAACATCAACGCCACACACAACTTGCTCAACGCGCTGGTCGAACTGCAGCTCGACGCGCATCTGGTTCACCTGGGCACCATGGGCGTCTACGGCTATTCGACGGTCGGCGCCGCGATCCCGGAGGGATATCTCCCTGTCGGCATCGAGACGACATCAGGCGAGACGGTCAGCCAGGAAATCCTCTACCCCGCCAATCCGGGCTCGATCTACCACATGACCAAATGCCTGGATCAGACGCTCTTTCATTTCTACGCCAAGAACGACGGCGTCAGGATCACCGACCTGCACCAGGGCATCGTCTGGGGCACCCATACGGAGCAAACGCGGCGGCATGAGCAACTGGTCAACCGCTTCGACTATGACGGCGACTACGGGACGGTCCTCAACCGCTTCCTGATCCAGGCCGCAATCGGCTATCCGCTCACCGTCCACGGCACCGGCGGCCAGACCCGCGCCTTCATCCATATCCAGGATTCCGTACGCTGCATCGAGCTGGCGCTGAAGAACCCGCCGACGCGCGGCGCCCGCGTCGAGATCTTCAACCAGATGACAGAAACCCACCGCGTCCGCGACCTCGCTGAGATGATCTCCAAGATGACCGGCGCCGAGATCGCCTGGCTGCCCAATCCGCGCAAGGAAGCGCCGGAAAACGAGCTGATCGTGAAGAACGACAAGTTCCGCAACCTAGGCCTCGATCCGATCACCTTGAAGACAGGGCTGATGGGCGAGATCGTCGACGTCGCCAGGAAATTCGCCTACCGCGTCGATCGCAACCGTGTGCCGGCGGTGTCCGCCTGGACCAGGGATATCGCGCCGACGATCAACCATGATCCCGAGGGCAAGCGATTGAAGTCGGTGTCGTGAGGATGGTGGAAAATGGCAAGCGCCAAGCGCGCGGCCCCCTCATCGCCTCGCTGACGCTCCGGCACTTCTCCCCGGTGGGGAGAAGAGGCAGGTGGCCGGCGCGCCGCGTCCCTTCTCCCCATCGGGGAGAAGGTGGCCCGAAGGGTCGGATGAGGGGGCTCCATACGCGACGGCCGCAACATCAGGCCGAGCGCACGGCAACGAACTATCCTGAGACCCTTCAGCAATGACCACCCGCCACGCCTACGTCACCCTCGTCACCAACGCCGACTACGCCATGGGCGCCACGGCGCTGGCCCGTTCGCTCAAGCTGACGCACACGACAGCCGACATCGTCATCCTCCACACCGGCGGCGTCGCCGAAGCCGACCTCGCGCCGCTCGAGGCGCTCGGCTGCCGCCTTCTCCCGGTCGAGCATCTGCCAATGTCCGACGCCTTCAACGAACGCCACGCCCGCGGCCAGCTACATGCCGCCGCCCCCTTCACCAAGGGCCGCAAGCCGCTCTTCCATTCGCCGCTCGACAATTTCTGCAAGCTGCGCCTCTGGGAGCTGACGGAATACGACCGCTGCGTCTTCATCGACGCCGATGCCATCGTGCTCCGCAATATCGACCGGCTGTTCGCCTACCCCGAATTTTCCGCCGCCCCGAACGTCTACGAATCGCTCGCCGACTTCCACCGCATGAACTCCGGCGTCTTCGTAGCCCGGCCATCCGAGGACACGTTCCGCGCCATGCTGCGGCGCCTCGACCAGCCGGAAATCCTGTGGAAACGCACCGACCAGACCTTCCTGCAGGCATATTTCCCGGAATGGCATGGCCTACCCGTCTATTTCAACATGCTACAATATGTCTGGTTTACCATGCCCGCGCTTTGGGACTGGAACAGTATTTCCGTCCTGCACTACCAGTATGAAAAGCCGTGGGAAAAGGATCATCCGAAGGCCGACAGGCTGAAGCCGCTGATCGATCTCTGGCAGGCGTTCTACACAGGCGATGACGTGCCGGACATATCGTCGATGGCCAATCCGGAAGGGGCAGCATGAAGGTACTGGTATCGGGTGGAACAGGACTTGTCGGTCGTTATATCGTCGAGGAACTGCTTGCAGCCGGATATTCGGTGATCATCGGTGGCCGCCATGCCCCGCTGCCGCGCGCCTTCTCCCGGCCCGTCGATTTCGCGCCGCTGTCGCTCGACCCCGAGAAGGACCATATCGAGGCTTTCGACGACGCCTATTTCTTCGTGCACGCCGCCTTCCATCACGCGCCGGGCAAGTATCGCGGCGGCGAGGGCGACGATCCCGAGACCTTCAGGCGCTTCAATCTCGATGGCAGCGTGCGCCTGTTCGAGGCGGCCAAGCGCGCCGGCACGCGCCGCTGCATCTTCATCTCCAGTCGCGCGGCCTATGGCGAGCATCCGCCGGGGACCACGCTGACGGAGGCAACGCAGGAAAAGCCGGAAACGCTCTACGGCCAGACCAAGCTCGACGCCGAGCGCAGCCTGGCGCATCTGGCCGCCCCCGGCTTCGCCACGGCCAGCCTGCGGCTTACCGGCGTCTACGGCAATTTGCGCCCCAACAAATGGGACAAGCTGTTCGGCGATTACCTGAGCGGCCGGCCGATCCCCGCGCGGGCAGGAACCGAAGTGCACGGACAGGATGTCGGCAAGGCTGTCCGCATCATGCTCGAGGCCGATGCCGGCCGCATTTCCGGCGAGACCTTCAACGTCTCCGACCTCGCGCTCGACACCTGGGATATTCTCGAACCGATCCGCTGGGAGCATGACTGCGCCAATCGCCTGCCTGTAGCAGCCGACAAATCGCGTCTGACGCCGATGGATACCACCAAGTTGCAGGCCCTCGGCTGGCAGCCCGGCGGATTGCCGCTCTTCGAGGAAACCATCCACGCGCTTGCAACACAGCCGGTTGCCTGACTCGGGAACGTCGCATTCGCGCGTTGCTTTTGCATACGCGCGTTGCATTGCCCGCCGGGCGTTCTATTGTCCCGCCAGAAAGAGCATGGCGGATATAATGAACGCAAAAGACATAAAGGCCGGGATGCGCGCCGAAAGGCTGGCGCTGAGGGATGCCATTCCCTTGGAGACCAGGACAGCAATGAGCCTTGCCATGGCCCAACACGCCGGCGAGGCGATTGCGTTTGCACCCGGCACGATCATCTCCGGCTTCCTGCCGATCCGCTCGGAAGCAGACCTTCGCCCACTGATGGCCCGGTTTCGCGCACGTGGCGCCAGGCTGTGCGTCCCCGCTATTCTCGACCGCCAGACAATCGCTTTCCGGGAACTGGTGGACGGCGTGCCGCTGGTCTCGACCGGATTCGGCACCTCGGGCCCGGGGCCCGACGCGCCCGTTCTCGACCCCGAAATCCTGCTCGTGCCGCTGTCCGCTTTCGACCAGCGCGGCCACCGGATCGGCTACGGCGCCGGCCATTATGACCGCGCGATCGACCGTTTGAGGCAAAAAGGCATGCATCCGAAACTCATCGGCATTGCATTCGACTGCCAGGAAGTGGCACATGTGCCCGACGAGCCGCACGATGTAAGCCTGGATGCCATCCTGACAGAAAGCGGCCTGCGCTTTTTTGCCTCTTGGATTGGATAGCAATGCGACTGCTTTTTTTGGGTGACATGGTCGGCAAGACGGGACGCACGGCGGTGTGGGATCGCCTCCCCGGCCTGATATCGGACCTGAAGCTCGACTTCGTCGTCGTCAACGGCGAAAACGCCGCCGGCGGCTTCGGCATTACCGAGGACATCTTTCTCGAGACCATCAATGCCGGCGCCGACGTTGTGACGACGGGCAACCACGTCTGGGACCAGAAGGAAGCGGTCGCTTTTGCCGGTCGCAACGACCAGTTCCTCCGCCCTGCCAATTATCCCCAGGGCACGCCCGGCCGCGGCTCAGGCCTGTTCTACGCCCGCAACGGTGCCCGCGTGCTGGTTGCCAACGTCATGGGCCGCGTCTTCATGCATCCGGAACTGGACGACCCCTTCAAGGCGGCCGAGACCATTCTCGACGCCTGCCCGCTGAAGGAACAGGCCGATGCGATCATCTTCGATTTCCATGCGGAAGCCACCAGCGAGAAGCAGTGCTTCGGTCATTTCGTCGATGGCCGCGCCTCTTTCGTCGTCGGCACCCACACGCATGTGCCAACCGCCGACCATCAGATCCTGAACGGCGGCACCGCCTATCTCTCCGATGCCGGCATGTGCGGCGATTATGACTCGTCGCTCGGCATGGACAAGGAAGAGCCCCTCAACCGGTTCATCTCCAAGATGCCCAAGGGCCGCATGGAGGCCGCCACCGGCCCCGCTACCATCTGCGGCGTCGGCGTCGAGATCTCGGACGCGACCGGGCTCGCCGAAAAAATCGCACCGCTGCGCCTTGGCCCGAGACTGTCGGAAACCATCCCGGAATTCTGGCGCTAAACCGGGCACCATGTTCCGGTGACGGAAAAGTGAGCAGCGGTTACAGGATTTGATCTGGACCGCTGCCGACCCTTGCCGCATCCTTTTGCCAGTGAAAGCGCTGGGGACGTGGCATGAAGCTGCATTTTCTTGTCTTCGCAATGACCACCCTCTCCGGCCTGCTGCCGGGTTGGTTGGGTCCTGACGCCGCGCAAGCGCAGGAAGCGCGCCGCAACGTCAGCCAATGCCAGGCGATCGCGCAATCCATTCCCAAGGCGACATTCGCGAGCTTTTCCGGCGCCGTGCCGATCGCCACGGCGGCAGACAACGAAACCGTGACGCTGACCTATATCGGCCACTCGACCTTCCTGATCGAGACACCCGGCGGCATCAGCATCGCCACCGATTACAGCGGCTGGTACACGCCGCCGCAGCCGCCGATGGTGGCGACGATGAACCGCGCCCACTCCTCGCACTACACACTGACGCCTGATCCTGACATCAAATACGTGCTGCACGGCTGGAGCGACGTGCCGGGCGAGAAGGCCAAGATCGACCTGATGGTCGGCGACACCTACATCCGCAACGTCACCACCGATATCAGGGGCGGCTACGGCGGCGCACAGCCGGATGGAAACTCGATCTTCATCTTCGAGGTGGCGGGGCTCTGCATCGGCCATCTCGGCCACCTGCACTATGAACTGACCGACGCTCACTACACCGAGATCGGCCGGCTGGATATCGTCATGGCCCCCGTTGACGGCGGGCTCACCATGGGCGCCGACAGCATGAGCCGCATCATCAAGCGCCTGCGCTCCTCGCTCGTCCTGCCGATGCACCAGCAACGGCCGCTCGCCAACTTCCTCTCGCTATTCGGCCCGGACTTCGACGTCGTTTACGCCTCGGGCAACAGCATCGACGTATCGATGCGCACGCTGCCGAAGAAGCCGCAGATCTATGTGGCGAAGGGGATGCAGTAGAGGGGGTGCTTCGGCCACTCAGAGCGACAAAAACACCGCAGCCGGGATAGAAAACCGCTGGCTCAAAGCTCGCGCCTGTCTGACATTGATTTGCCGCTTTCCCCTCAGGATCTCGGACACGACCGACTGAGCCCCCACCTCCGGCAAGTCGGATTGCCCAAGGCCGCGCTCCTCCATGACGTATCGCAAGACATCGACGCCTGTCACCTCAGGCATCGGACGGTTCTCTTCGTCGTAGGCTTCGATAAGATCGCCCATCCGCGACGCCAGCAACGCGAGCGGATGATCCTCGTCATCACCGACCTCGGCGAGGATTTCGTCGAGTTGACCGACAAGACGATCATACTCCACCTCGTTCGTCGGCATGGCGAGAAGCGGCGCCACATGCGCCCAATGCTCGCTTACCAGCTTCACCAGCGCGCTCATTGTCCTAACCTTTCCACTTTCCCTTGTCGTATCCGGCATGATCCAGTATCTGCTGAATATAGACCTTCTTGAATCTGTATTGCACCATTGCGATAAGCCGCAGCTTGTTTCCGCCGATGTCGAAGACGTGAAGCTGACCGACTTTGTCGGTTGCCGGAAACAGCGATTTCATCGCGGCGAAATCGACAGGCTCCGAGCCCTTCATCAGCCGGTACCAAGTATCAAGAGCATTGGCCGCATGCGGCCATCGCTCCTTCGCCTCCCAGATCTTTCTCTGCGTGATGACGTGCATGGGCCATGACCGTATATCGCAATTTGCGATACCACCTTAGCGCGGATGATCGCCCATAGCAAGTTGCTATATTCGCAACAAAAAAGCCCAGGAGCCAAAGCTCCCGGGCCTCGATCGACCTCACTGCAAAGCCGACTCAAGCGAACTGCAGATGCTGGCGCACGCCGACGTCGGGCATCTTGTCCTCGTCGAGATTGGCCTTGGCGATTTCCCAGCCGAATTTCAACTTGCTGCCGGTCGACACCCAGATTTCGGCGTCGTCGACATGCATGGCGAGCATCGTCAGTTTCGGGTCCTTCTTGCCGTCCTCGTACCAAGCGGCCACGACCGAGTTCCAGTATTCCTCGATCTTGGAGGCATCCTGGCGAACCTCGATCTTGCCCGCCAGGCAGGCGTGATAATCGTGATCCTTGCCGACCACGCAGAAATGCGCGCGCGTTCCGGGCTTGATGGCCCGCACGATCTCCGCGTCCGACTTGGTGTAGAACCAGATGGTGTTTGTCCGGGGATCGGCGTTCGGCGCCATCGGCTGCATGTGCATGTCAGCGCCATCGACGCCGAGCATGCCGGCGTGAATGTCGTTGACCTGATCCCAAAGCTGGCGTGCCGGGTGTTCCCGCGCCTCGTTGAAGCTAGCCATAGCACTTCCTTCCGTTTCGAATGGTCCATGTTTGAAACGTCATCTCGCTGGCTTTGTTCCCCAAACCCAAAACAGATGCTACGCTCCGGGTATCGTGGGGATATGGGGGATCGTCATGCGCATAGCGGCACTGGTCACGCTGGGCTTCGCCTCGGCATTGTCTCTGGCGTCGGGCTTGCCCGCACCTGCCGCCGATCGCAGCTTCATGCCGGACGAAAACGGCCAGATCGTCTTCGTCACCCCATCCAGGAACATCGGCTGCACTTATATTCCGAAGGGCGGCACGGACATGTACAAGCCGGATGACGGCGGCCCCGAGCTCGGCTGCGACCGCATCGAGCCCAAATACATCCGGCTGATCCTGTCGGCCTCGGGCAAGGCCTTCATCTTCGAGATGGAGGGCGACACCGCCTGTTGCGATGATGTCAACGTTCTGAACTACGGCGATCGCTGGAAGGCGGGACCCTTCACCTGCACATCCGCCGAGACGGGTCTTACCTGCCGCCGCAAGGACGGCCACGGCTTCCTAGCCAGCCGCAACAAATACACTGTCGATTGACCTTATGCGCCAGCGTCACAGCCACCAGGCGCGCCGGTTTTCCCTTGAATGCGTCCCGTTTCGCTCTTATAAGGCGGCCCATTCCCAACAATAAGACGTGAACAGGGGTTCCATGGCTGGCCATTCACAGTTTAAAAACATCATGCATCGCAAGGGCCGTCAGGATGCCGTGCGGTCGAAAATGTTCTCCAAGCTCGCGCGCGAAATCACCGTTGCCGCCAAGGCCGGTCTGCCCGACCCGACGATGAACGCCCGTCTGCGCCTGGCGATCCAGAACGCCAAGGCCCAGTCGATGCCGAAGGACAACATCGACCGCGCCATCAAGAAGGCCGCCGGCGCCGATGGCGAGAACTACGATGAAGTGCGCTACGAAGGCTACGGCCCGGGCGGCACCGCCATCATCGTCGAAGCGCTGACCGACAACCGCAACCGCACCGCCTCCAACGTCCGCTCGATCTTCACCAAGGCCGGAGGCGCACTGGGCGAAACCGGCTCGGTGTCCTTCTCCTTCGACCATGTGGGCGAGATCACCTACAAGCTCGCAGCCGGCGACGCCGACAAGATGATGGAAGCAGCGATCGAAGCCGGCGCCGACGACGTCGAGACCGACGAGGAAGGCCACTACATCACCTGCGGTTTCGAAGCGCTTGGCGAAGTCGCCAAGGCGCTGGAAGCCTCGCTCGGCGAAGCCGAAACCGTCAAGGCGGTCTGGCGCGCCCAGAACAACGTGCCTGTCGACGAAGAGCGCGCCCAGTCGCTGCTGAAACTGATCGACAGCCTCGAGGACGACGACGACGTGCAGAACGTCTATTCGAACTTCGAAGTCTCGGAAGAAGTACTGGCCAAGCTCTCGGCCTGATCGCTTCGGATCGCAATCCAAAAAGCCGGCCCGGAAACGCGGCCGGCTTTTTTGTTGTCCACAGGCCGGTCCGCACATCCCCTCACATACTTGGGTCAAGCGGTAACACGTCCGTGAACACGGGGCGTTTGTTAAGGCCTCGGTAACCCTGGCCGCTTTGAATGCCCGCCATTCGCTCCAGCCGGTCTGCCTCAAGGCCAGCCTCACTTCATACTCTCGGCGGGAAAACGACCCATGAAAAGACTATCCCTTTCGCTCTCCATCGCATTTGCAGGCACGCTCGCAGGCGCGGTCACGGCTCATGCGCAGCCATCCATGGTCAAGCAGTTCGACGATTGGGGTGTCTATTCCTACGACCGTTCGGGCAAGACGGTGTGCTATATTCTGACAGTGCCAAAGACCATGCAGCCCGCAGCCGTCGATCATGGCCGCAACTACTTCGTGGTCGGCCGCGCGCCCGGCCGTGGCACCAATTACGAGCCGCAGGCAATCATGGGCTACGATCTGAAGCCCGGCTCGCGCGCCAAGGTGGAGATCGGTGGCAAGGAATTCACCATGTTCACCAAAGGCTCGTCCGCCTGGGTGCTGGAGGAAACCAAAGAGCCTGATCTGATCGACTCCATGCGCGGTGGCAGCGACATGACCGTCGATGCCGTCTCGCGCCGCGGCACCGCCACCAGCTACACCTATTCGCTGAACGGCGTCACCGCCGCGCTGAAGCGCATGGCTCAGTGCAACTGAGCCGATCGCAATGCGTAAGACAAAACTGACGAAGCGCATCCCGGCATGAGGCTCGCTCGAAAGGACGGAGCCAGGGTGCCGTCCCCTGCCCGCCTCGCGCGCGGCTGGAAGCGCACCGCGGCGCTCTGCCTCGCCGGCATGGCGCTGGCATGCACCTCGATCGCCGCCAATCCGCTGCTTTCGCAGCCCGCACCGGTCGCGGCCAAAGCCGACACAGGCCCCAAGGGGCGCGAGACAGGTCTGAAGGTCCCTCGCTTCGTGTCGCTGCGGTCGCGCGAGGCCCGCATGCGCGTCGGCCCCTCGCTCGATTACGGCATCGCCTGGATCTACCGCGTTCCCGGCCTGCCGCTGGAGATCACCGCCGAATACGGCAACTGGCGCCAGGTGCGCGACAGCGACGGCGTGTCCGGCTGGATGCACCGAGCGCTGCTGTCGAGCAACCGCACCGCCATCGTCGGCCCGTGGTTGTCGGCCCAAGTGCCGCTTCGCGACGGACCGAGCAGTTCGGCCCGCAAACTGGCCTCGCTGACCCCTCGCGTTCGGCTCGCGATCAGCCATTGCGACGGTAGCTGGTGCAAGGTGGATGTGACCGGCCACGATCTCGAAGGCTTCATAAGACAGTCGGCGCTGTGGGGAGTCTATCCCAACGAGACGGTCAAGTAGCCGCTGCGGCCGCCGCCGTCAGGCGGCAGCTTGCATCCCGTTGCTGCCGTCAGGCGGCAGCCTGCATCCCGTTGCCGCCGTCAGGCGGCAGCCTGCATCAATGTGTTAAGCCCTGCGAACAGCTCGACCGACTTCAGCCGCGCCTCGATATCGTGAATCGGCATCGAGATGATCAGCTCGTCGGCCTGCGTATCGCGCAGGAATTCCCCGAGCTTCGCCTCCGCCGTCTTCGGTGATCCGACCACGGCATAGCGCAGCGTATGCTCGACCGTCATCTTCTCCATCGGCGACCAGAAGCTCTCCATATCCTTGAGCGGCCTCGGGAACTGGCCGCGGACGTTGCGGCGCAGGTTGACGAACTGTTGCTGTGCCGAGGTGAAGTGATACGCAGCCTCCTCGTCGGTCTCGGCAACGGATCCCATGACGCCGACCATCGCATAGGGCTTGTCGAGCACGGCGGATGGCTGGAAGCGGTCGCGATAGATGTCGAGCGCCTCCATCAACGAATCCGGTGCGAAGTGCGAGGCGAACGCATAGGGAAGACCAAGCATGCCGGCGAGCTGCGCGCTGTAGAGGCTGGAGCCGAGTAGCCAGATCGGCACGTGGCTGTTCATGCCGGGCACGGAAAGGATCGCTTGGTTCTCGACGGGCGCGCCGAGCAGCTGCTGCAATTCGACGACATCGTTGGGGAAGCTTGAGGCATCGAGATTGCGCCGAAGCGCCTGCGCCGTGCGCATGTCGGTGCCCGGCGCCCGCCCGAGCCCGAGATCGACGCGTCCGGGAAACAACGCCTCCAGCGTGCCGAACTGCTCGGCGATGACGAGCGGCGAGTGGTTCGGCAGCATGATGCCGCCCGAGCCGATCCTGATCCGCTTCGTGGCAGCCCCGACGTGGCCGATGACCACCGCGGTGGCGGCACTGGCGATCCCCGGCATGCCGTGATGCTCCGCCAGCCAGAACCGGTTATAGCCGAACGCCTCGGCCTTCTGCGCCATCCGCGCGGAACCCTCCAGCGATTGCCTGATGGTGCTGCCTTCGGCAACGGGGGAGAGATCGAGGATCGAGAAGGGAACCATGGCGCGGCCTGTCGGTGATTGGATTGGACACCCTATGTAGGTGGCCGCATCGCGGGACCAAAGGTTTCATAGAGAAAAAGGCCCGCGCACGGCAACCGGCGCGGACTTGTCATCGAGTTGAAGGGATCAGCCGGCCTTTGCCGATCCGATACCGTCAAGCTTGGCCACGGCATCGGCGGGCAGTACGAGATCGGCAACCGCGAGGTTCTCGCGCAGATGCCCGCGCGACGAGGTACCGGGGATAAGGAGTATGTTGGGCGCGCGCTGCAGCAGCCATGCCAGCGCCACCTGCAACGGCGAAGCGTTGAGATCGGCAGCGACATCCGACAGCGTCGAGGATTGCAGCGGCGAGAAACCGCCGAGCGGAAAGAAGGGCACATAGGCCGTCCCCTCGCCCGCAAGCTGTTCGATCAGCGCATCGTCGCCCCGATGGGCGAGATTGTACTGGTTCTGCACGCAGACGATCTCGGCGATCTTGCGTCCATCGGCGATCTGCCTGGCGGTGACGTTCGAGAGGCCGATATGCTTGACGAGGCCCTGGCGCTGCAGATCCGCCAGCACGGTCAACGGCTCTTCCAGAGAGCCCTCGGCCGGGCCGTGCACGTCGAACATGGCGCGCAGGTTCACCACCTCGATCGCATCGAGACCAAGATTCTTGAGGTTGTCGTGAACGGCCCGTGTCAGCGCTTCCTTCGAGAAGGCCGGGTTCCAGGACGCATCCGCCCCGCGCACCGCCCCGATCTTGGTGACGATCACGAGGTCGCTCTTATAGGGATGCAGCGCTTCCTTGATGATCTGGTTGGTGACGTGCGGGCCATAGAAGTCGCTGGTGTCGATATGATCGACACCGCTCTCGACCGCTTCGCGCAATACCGCCACCGCTTCCGCGCGATCCCTAGGCGGCCCGAAGACACCCTTGCCGGCAAGCTGCATGGCACCGTAGCCGAGCCGCTTCACCGAACGCGTGCCGAGTTTGAACGTGCCGGACTTTTCAAGATTGGGCTTCTCAAGATTGGACATGGTCTTTCTCCGTTTCGATAAAGACGAGAAATAGGCCAGTCTGGTTCCCTCGATAAGCCAAGACAATCCGCACGGGCTGTTCGGGATTTCGGACAGTGCGCTTGCATTCGCTCACGGCGAAGCCGGAACGACAGTGGGCGCGGGCTTGGCAAACCGCAATCCGCAAACGATCGGCACGCTCACCAGATAGACGACGATAACAGACAGCCAGATCGCGCCGGGCCATTGCTCCCTGACGAGAAAGTAGATGCTGGAGAAACCGAGCGGCGTGACGATAGAGGCGAGACTCACCGCTGACGACAGCACGCCCTGGAAACGGCCCTGCTGGCCATCGTCGACCTGCCGCGTCGCCAGTGATTGCAGCGCCGGAACGCCGATGCCGCCGAGCGCGAACAGCGGCATGATCGCGAAGATCATCCATCCCTGCGTGGCGAAGGCCATGACGATGAGGGCGATGCAGGCGCTGGCGACACCGGTGAGGATGGCGCCGCGCTCGCCGAGTAGCTTGACGGCGGGACCGGGAAGGAAGGCTTGCGCCAACATCTGGCACACACCGAAAGTGCCGAGCGAAAGGCCGACCCAAAGACCGTTCCATTGAAAGCTGTCCGCGCCCCATAGCGCCCAGCAGGTGCCGTAGACCTCGCCGGTGGCGCTGAAGACGAAGAAGATGACGACGATCGGCAGCAGGCTCTTCATGGAAAAGAGCCAGTGGAGCGGGCGCAGCGGGTTCAATGCCGCAAGATCGACCTTCTCCCGGCTGGGCCTGCGCGATTCCGGCAGCATGATAAAGGCAAGAAGCAGGTTGCAGCCATTCAGCACCGCCGCCGCGAGGAACGGCAGCCGCAGCCAGTAATCGCCCAGCGCGCCGCCGAGTACCGGGCCGACAATGAAGCCGGCCCCGAACATCGCGTTGATGAGACCGAAGCGGCGAGCGCGTTTGTCCTCGGGCGATATGTCGGTGATGTAAGCCGATGCGACGGAAACGTTGGCGCTGGTGAGCCCGGCGATGGCGCGGCCGATAAGCAGCATCCAAAGGCTGGGTGCGAAAGCGAGGAACAGATAGTTGATGGCCGCACCGCCAAGCGAGATCAGAAGCACCGGGCGCCGGCCGAGCCGGTCGCTCAGCGAGCCGAGCACGGGCGCGAAGATGAACTGCATCGTCGCATAGAGCGCGGTCATGATGCCGATGGTGGAGGCGACGTTGTCGGCGTGGGTGACGTCCTTGAGCAAGGCGGGAAGAATGGGAAAGATAAGCCCGATGCCGACGGCATCGAGGACGATAGCAGTGAAGATGACAAGAAGTGGTCTGGTCATTGCGTGTTCCGATCGGACGCAAGCGCACGAGCGCACGCGGCGCCGATGGCTCACGATTGGGCCTGACGATGCAGGCGATTGATGTTTGAGAACGCTGGCCGATCGATGCCTGAAGCGGCATGGATGGCGTGTGCTTGACCGCATGGACGACAATTCGTCCACCTGTTTTACTCCGCTACTGAGCGGATCAAGGAAAGCGGTCGCTTTTCGCGATGAGCCTTTTTATGCCAATCATACGCGTGCGGCAAGTGGCGTGCTGGCAGCTTCAGCCGGATGGCTGGATGACCCGGAGCAGAACATTCGCGATGGTTTTGATGCCGCCCGCAGCTGGACCTTGAGCATACGCCGGTCCGGAACCGCCGCCTCAACCATGAGAAGCGGCGGTGTCGATGCGTATCTTACCGATGCCGACGCAGCACATGCATCGGCGCTGTGCTGATGTTCGCCTTGCGCCAGCGTGAAATTGGCAAGCTGGCGGTCCATTTCGACAGCTTCGGTGGCAAGCAGATGGATGGCGGCGGTGTTTTGCTCGACCATCGCTGCGTTCTGCTGCGTCATCTGATCGAGCTCTGCGACCGCGCTGTTGATCTGCCGCAGGGTCTCCGCCTCCTCGCGCGTGGCGTCCATGATCTCTGTGATCCGGCCGTTGATCGCCTCGACATGACCGCCGATACCTGTCAGCGCCACGCCTGCCCGCTCGACCAGCGAGACGCCGGCCTCGACCTCATGCGTGGATTTCTGCAAGAGATGTGAGATCTCCTTGGCTGCACCCGACGAACGCTGGGCAAGCTCGCGCACTTCCTGCGCAACGACCGCAAAGCCCTTGCCCGCCTCGCCAGCGCGCGCCGCCTCGACGCCGGCATTCAGCGCCAGCAGATTGGTCTGGAAGGCGATGGAATCGATGACAGAAATGATCGAGTTGATCTGCCGCGACGATGCCTGGATCGCCTCCATCGCCGCGATCGTATCGCGCATGATCTGGCTCGAACCCGATGTTTCATGCTTGGCATCGCGGGCGATCCGCTCGGCCTCTTCGGCGCGCGCGAGCTGCGAACGCACCGACTGGGTGATCGCATCGATGGCGCTTGCCGTCTCGGTGATCGACGCCGCCTGCCGCTCGGTGCGACCGGCAAGATCGTCCGAACCGGCACGCATTTCTTCCGAGCCGGCGCGCACCGCCGCCGAATTGCCGCCGATCGCCGTCATCGTGTCGCTCAGCGTTGCCAGCGCCTGATTGAAATTGTGGCGCAGCCCCTCCAGCTCGTTCGGGAAGCGGCGGTCGATCTGGTAGGCGAGGTCGCCATTCGCCAGGTGCAGCAGACCTTCGTCGATCGCCTCGACCACCTCCTGAAGCGTCCTCGCCTCCGCCTCGCGCTCGGCCATATGCTGCTGGCGGTCGCGATCGGCGCGTTCGCGCGTCGCGACGCTGGCTGCTTCCAGCGTGCGGCTATCGATAAGCGACTGCTTGAAGCGGGCGAGCGCCTTAGCCATCGTGCCGATCTCGTCGTGGCGGTTCTGGCTGCCGATCTCGACCTCGAGATCGCCATCGGCCACCGCGCGGGTGACGCCGGCAAGCTTGGCGAGCGGCGAAAACAGCATCTTGGTGATGATACCCGTCGCAATTGCCATCACGACCAGCACGCCGCAGCCGATCATCGTCAACAGCATCGCGATTTCAAGCGAGCCGGCATTGATCTCGCTGAGACGCATGCTCTCGACCACCAGATAGCGCGCGCCCTGATAATCGACGGGCTTCGTGTACGCACGCGCGGCGCCATCGGCGCGGCTGAAATCGCTGACCGACATTGCGGGATTGGCAAACGCATCCTTCAGGAAGATGAAGGGCGCGGTATCGAGCGTCGCCAGTCGGCCGGCTTCGTTAACCGTGACAGCCGACCCGTCTTCCGAAACAATCGCCGCCTGCGCGGTGCTGCCGGCAACGATGCCCTTGGATAGGATGCTGGCCACGACATCATCGCGCACCTTGAACAGCATCACGCCCTTCGGCTGGCCGAGCTTGACGACAGGCACGGCATAGAAGATCGCCGACGCGCCGTTTGCATCCACCCGCAGGCCGGAGAAGCCGGCGGGCGCGCCATCGTTGGTTGCCTTGGCGGTGTTTTCGATCGCCTTGGCGAAGGCAAGGCCGGCGCCGGTCGATTTCCACGCATCCGACTTCAGGTTCTCGGCGAAGTCGTCGTTCTTCTTGTAGGAATAGAGCACGAAGCCGTCGAGATCGGCGATCAGGAGGTCGCTGAAGGGGGTGTTCTGCAGATCGCGCGCCACCTCGCCCTGGGTCTACTCATGGTTGGAATAATAGAAGCCACTCGGCGCATCCGGCTTCACCAGCTTCTCGCGCTCGCCGGCGGGGTTCGGATTATCTGATATGAACACCTTCTTGAGCTCGGCGCGCGCATCGCCCGACGTTTTCTCGATGGTCTTCCAGCCGCTCTTCAGGCTGGTGATCGACATCTGCAGCGCCTCGATGCGGGCAATCGAATTGGCCTGGTTTTCCAGCTGGGCCAGCTGATCATGCAGCATGTCGCCGCGAAAGATCAGCACGCTCTCCTTGGCCTTCAGCGCCTGCTCGCCGGAAATGCGGCTGCTGGCGAAATAGGCGAGACAGTTGATGGCGGCGATCGACAGCGCCGTAAGCAGAATGAAAGTAGCAATGACCTTGAAGGACAGCGACTGGAATTTCTGAACCATGGAAAACTCGAACCCCTTCCGGAACGGCTGATACCGGCGGGCTCGCGCCACACAGGCAGGCCTGAAAACAGAACACGGGGAACCTTCGCTCGAAAAAGCTGGCTCCTCTCATCTCTTGTGGATCATAAGTTACCGAGGGAATTTAAATTCACGTAAATGGGCGGCATCAAAAACACCGGGATGTTTTTGTTTTGTTCACATATCGATGGCAGTTATCGCTGATCTGCAATAGGATTACCGCATGCAAAGCGCGATTCGTATCATCGGCATCGACCCCGGCCTGCGCCGCACCGGCTGGGGCGTCATCGAGACCTTGGGCAATTCGCTGCGCTTCGTCGCCTCCGGCACGGTGACATCGGATGGCGACATGGACCTCGCATCACGCCTCTGCCAACTGCATGATGGCCTCGCCGACGTCGTCCACAGCCACCAGCCGGACGAAGCCGCCGTCGAGCAGACCTTCGTCAACAAGGACGCCGTGGCGACACTGAAGCTCGGGCAGGCCCGCGGCATCGCCATGCTGGTTCCCGCCCGCGCCGGCCTGCAGGTCGCCGAATATGCACCGAACGCGGTGAAGAAGGCCGTCATCGGCGTCGGCCACGCCGAGAAGAAGCAGATCCACATGATGCTGAAGATCCTGATGCCGAAGGCCGAGTTCAAGGGCGACGACGCCGCCGACGCACTCGCCATAGCCATCTGCCACGCCCACAACCGCGGCGGCGCCCGCATGCGCATGGCGGCTCTGGCCGGGTAGCTTGTTCTTGACTTGTTCTGGCGGTAATGATAATTCTTACCGGCACTGAAGGAGCAAGCCGATGCGCGTCACCTCGAAAGGCCAAGTCACCATTCCGCGCGACCTGCGAGAACTCGCCGGCATCGAGTTGAACAGCGAAGTGATATTTTCCGTAGAGGGCGGAAAGTTGGTGATCGCGCCAAAGAATGGCAAGCAGGAACTCGAGGATCGCCGCCGGCTGGATCGGTTCATGAATGCGCTCGATCGTTTAGAAGGCACCGGCGACCAGACGATCGACGCCGAAGCGCTGATGTCGATGACTCGGGATCGCTGATGCCGACATTGATTGATACCAACGTTCTCGTCGATCTCTCCGTACCGACATCCGACTGGCATGGCTGGTCGCGCCAACGCGTGTTTACAGCTTTCAGGAACGGACCAGTTTTGATCAACCCGATTATCTATGCCGAATTTTCCGTGCGCTATCGTGACATGGACGAGGTTGACCGCCTCTTGCCGCAGGACGAATTCCGGCGCGAGAACCTACCTTGGCCTGCGGCGTTCGCGGCGGCCGCAGCCTTTCGCATCTATCGTAAGTCGGGTGGCGGACGCGACCGGATTCTGCCCGACTTCCTTATCGGCGCGCATGCGGCGATACGCGGCTATACCGTTCTGACGCGGGACCCCAAGGGATACCGGTCCTATTTCCCGGCGCTCGACCTCATCACGCCCGAAACCCATCCCATCTGAACTCCCACTGGCGGACCCCTAAACATGATCGGCAAGCTCAAAGGCACAATCGACGAAATCGGCGACGACTATGTGCTCGTCGACGTGCACGGCGTCTGCTACGTCGCGCATTGCTCGGCGCGCACCCTGTCGCGCATCGGCTCGGTGGGCGAAGCCTGCATTCTTTTCATCGAGACCTATGTGCGCGAAGACCAGCTGAAGCTCTTCGGCTTCATGTCCGCGCTGGAGCGCGACTGGTTCAACCTGCTGCAGAGCGTCCAGGGCGTCGGCGCCAAGGTGGCGCTCGCCATTCTCTCTACCTTGACTCCAGGTGAAATCGCCAACGCCATCGCCCTGCAGGACAAGACGTCGATCTCACGCGCCAACGGCGTCGGTCCCAAGGTCGCGGTGCGCATCGTCACCGAACTGAAGAACAAGGCCCCGGCCTTCGCCGGCGAGGCCTCGGCCAATATCGGCCTCAAGCAGGAACTCGGCGAAGGCGTCGCCTCCGCGCCGGTTGCCGACGCGGTCTCGGCGCTGACCAATCTCGGCTACAGCAGAGATCAGGCCGCAAACGCCGTTGCGGCCGCGATGAAGACGGCAGGCGAAGGCGCAGACAGCGCCAAGCTGATCCGCTTGGGGTTGAAGGCGTTGTCGCGGTAAGCACAATTGCCAGGACCCTCCTGCCTTACTATTATACAAAAGGTAAGGCAGAGCGACGGAGCGAGATCATGGGCTTCAACATTACGATCACATCCAAGGGACAGATGACGATCCCAAAAGATCTACGCGATCAGCTGAACGTCAAGGCCGGCGACAAATGCTACGCTTGGGTCCGAAACGGGGAACTGATCATGGTTCCCCGCAATAAGCCGCTTGGCGAACTTGCCGGCATTCTCGGCAAGCCGCCGGTTGATGCGCCACTGTCCCAGGAAGGAATAGATGAGGCGATCATGGATGCCGCCGTCGAACGTTACGAAAACGCGCTTGGAAAGAGTGAGCGCGAATGACGGCACGCTTCGGCATCGACACGAACGTGCTTCTGCGCGTCGCCATCACTGACGACGCCAGGCAGGCCGATGCCGTGACTACGCTCCTGGGGCGTCTGGGGGCGGATGACGTGCTCTTCGTCAATGTCTCCGTCGTTCTTGAAGCCTATTGGGTGTTGAACCGCATGTATCGCTATCCGAGAGAGCGCATTCTCGACTTCATCCAGGCGGTCCTCGAACGACGAGAATTCGAGGTGGCCTCCTACGAAGCTGTGGGCAATGCCGTCTATCTATGCCGAACGACAAACGTCGATTTCGCCGATGTGCTGCTCAGTGAGATGAACCGGCTCGACGGATGCACCAGAACCTTTACCTTCGACCGCAAGGCCGCCCGCAAAATTCCCGGAATGGAACTTCTCGCATGACCGAAACCGCCCGCCTCATCACCCCGGAAAAACGCGGCGAGGACTTCGACGCGACGTTGCGGCCGCAGTCGCTCGACGAGTTTACCGGTCAGGCCGAGGCCCGCGCCAACCTGAAGATCTTCATCGAGGCCGCGAAGAACCGAGGCGAGGCGCTCGATCACGTCCTCTTCGTCGGCCCACCCGGCCTCGGCAAGACGACGCTGGCCCAGATCATGGCCAAGGAGCTCGGCGTCAATTTCCGCTCGACGTCAGGCCCTGTCATCGCCAAGGCCGGCGATCTTGCAGCCCTGCTCACCAATCTCGAGGAGCGCGACGTGCTCTTCATCGACGAGATCCATCGCCTCAGCCCCGCCGTCGAAGAAATTCTCTATCCGGCCATGGAAGACTTCCAGCTCGACCTCATCATCGGCGAAGGCCCGGCCGCCCGCTCGGTGAAGATCGACCTTTCGAAATTCAC
>UBVW01000101.1:0-10011 GCA_900469085.1 Hyphomicrobiales bacterium
GAGGGGTTGGGGAGGGGTCTGCTACTTACTTCGCCGCGACCTTCTCTTCCATCTGCGGTGCCACCACCGCGCCCGGACGGATGCGCTGCAGGCCGTTGACGACGATCTTGTCGCCGACCGCAAGACCGCTCTCGATCACGCGGTCACCACCCTCGGCAATGCCGAGCTGGACCGGTCGGTAGCTCACCTTGTTCTCGGCATCGACCACGAAGACGAACTTCTTGTCCTGGTCGGTGCCGATCGCCCGTTCGCTGACGAGGATCTTGTTCTCGGCCTTCGGCTGGCCCATCCGGACCCGCACGAACTGGCCGGGGATCAGCTTGCCGCCGGGATTGTCGAACACGGCGCGAACACCGATCGTGCCGCTGGAGGCATCGACCTGATTGTCGATCAGCTGCAGGTTGCCCTTGATCGGCGTGCCGTCGTCGGCAAGCGTGCCGACTTCGACCGGAATCTGCTCGATATCGGCGACGGCACCGTTTGCGGCGGGAAGCTGCGATAGCGCCTTGGTCACCATGCCCTCGCTGGCATTGAAGCTGGCGTAGATCGGATCGACCGAGACCAGCGATGTCAGTTCCGACGAGGTCGATCCACCGGCAACCAGATTGCCAACGGTGATCTCCAACTTGCCGACACGACCGGCAACCGGTGCCTTGACCTCGGTGTAGTCGAGCTCAAGCTGCGCCGAGCGAAGGGCGGCCTGGGCAGTGCGAAGACCGGCCTGGGCCTCGGTAAACGCGTTCTGGCGCTGGTCGAGATCGCTCTGCGAAATCGTCCGGTTGTCGGAAAGCCTACGGCCGCGATCAAGCTCGATTTGCGCGAGATTGACCTTGGCTTCGGCCGAAGCCACTTGGCCCTCGGCCTGCGATACGGCGGCCTGGTACGGTGCCGGATCGATGGTGAACAGCAGATCGCCTGATTTCACCAGCGCTCCCTCGCGGAAATGCACCGACTGCACGGCGCCGCCGACACGCGAGCGGATCTGCACGCGATCGACGGCTTCGAGCCGGCCGGAAAACTGCTCCCACTCGGTCACATCACGGCTGGCGACGACGGCAACCGTAACAGGCACGGCCGGGGGAGCCGCCTGCGCCTCGGCGGTTGCCGCCGTGGCCGTGCCGCTCATCGGCAGTTCGAAAAACAGTGCTGCGGCTGAAACGGACGCAACAAGGCTCAGACCGGCGCCCACAAGGGCCCAGCGCTTCTTACTGGACGTCATTGATATTCTCCTTTCGGCCCCCACGGCCGAGTATGATCAGGTCTTCAAAGGAACGGGTTGCCTGCGCATGTCACGAACAAAGCTTCCGAATTCCTGGGTGATGCTTTCGCGCCAACCCGGAGGCTTGTCGGACGTCCCACCGTAAATCGATGGCCAGCCTGTCCCGGCGGGAGAGACATGCTGACGAACTGGTATGCCGGCCTGTTTGAGGCGATCGGCAAACCCAAGCGTCTCATCACGAAGGGGATCATCCTTCGCGGTGAAGATCAGTGCAGGCGCAACGCCCGAAATGCGTGAACAGAGGCACGGCGCCGCATAAGGATGGCACCCGCCGCCGCTGAGATAATGGCTCCAGCCGGCGGCCCAACGCTCGCGCATGCCGATTGCGTCGGCTTCGCGGATAGACTTCGATCCCATGAACGGATCGACCAGCGGAGAAATCAGCACCTGCCCGTCAAGTGCATCGGCGTAGTGATCGCGAGCCTTGAACGCCACGCTGGCGGCGATGTTGCCGCCTGCTTCCTCGCCGGCAACCAGCAGCGCCGAATTGCGGTCACCGAGACCCGAGGCGCGCTTGTTTGCCATGTAGGAAAACAGCGAGTAGCCGACTTCGAGAGGTTTTGGAAAAACGCCGCCCAAGGGAGCGTTGTAATCCGCGACAACCACGATGGCGCCGGCACTCGCGATCGCTTCGGCGACCGCATTGTCCTGCAGTCCCGAGGACTGGAAGGCACCGCCGTGGAAGTACAGGACGATCGGCGAACCCTTCCCGTATTCGGCGCCCTGATAGATACGCGTCGACACGGGGCCAATGGCCACCTTGTCAAACACCATGTCTTTCACTTGCACCGTCATCGTATCGATCCTTGCGTCGCGGGTGTAATGTTGCCGATGCAACATATTGCCCAAGGCGACGGCTTGCAATTTCTGAAAAAAAGATATTGTTATTCCACTCACGGAATAAGCTGCATCATTACGATTACACTGTTCCGGATTTCGAACAATACCGCACTGCAACCTACTCAGGTGAATTCCGATGGACCAGCTCTCGGCAATGCGCGCTTTCATTCGCGTCGTAGAGACAGGCAATTTCACACGGGCCGCCGACACGCTCGCCATGCCCAAGGCGACGGTGACCAATCTCATCCAGGGGCTTGAAGCACATCTGCACACCAAGCTCCTCAACCGCACCACCCGCCGCGTCATGGTGACGACCGACGGCGCGCTCTATTACGAACGCGCCGCCCAGATCGTTTCCGAGATCGCCGAACTGGATGGTAGCCTCACCAACTCGCAAGGGCTTCCGGGCGGACGCCTGCGCGTCGAGATGGCCGGCGCCTTCGCCGACTGGATCGTCGTCCCCGCGCTCTGCGATTTTTACCAGAAGTATCCGGACATCCGCATCGATCTCGGTGTCGGCGACCGCACGGTGGATTACCTCGCCGAGAACGTCGACTGCGCATTGCGCGCCGGCACCCCCGCTGATCAATCTTTGATTGCCAGGCGCGTCTCTGAGGTCGAGCTGATTACCTGCGCCTCACCAATCTACATTGAAAAGTTCGGCATTCCGGATCGGCCGGAAGATCTTGAAAACGATCATTATTCCGTAAGCTATTTTCGCGCACAGACCAACCGGACGCTTCCCTTCGAGTTCCGCAGGGACAACGAGGAGTTGGAAATCAATCCGCGCTATCTCGTATCGGTCAACGACAGCAGGACCTTCGTGACGGCCGCCACGAGGGGGCTTGGCATCGCGCAGCTACCGCGCTTCATGATCCGCAATGAGTTGGAGAATGGCGAACTGATACAGGTGCTGCCGGAATGGAACCGTGAGCCGCTCGGGCTCTACATCGTCTACCCCCCGAACCGCCACCTCAGCAACAAGGTCCGCGTCTTCGTCGACTGGATGGTCAAGCTCCTGACCGACGCCAAGCTGGACGCCCGCTGACAGAACTGCGGCCCGCGAGGCGTTTACCTTCAACGGGCCGCAACCATATGTTTTGCCATTTCTTCTTTCACTCTCTGCCGGGTCACCAGGGAACAATGGCTCGGCAGTTATTGAGGTCTGATGCGTAGGATTGGAGGAGTCCCGCACATCCCTACATTGCTAATATAGACAATCGCGATGCAAATGTAAGAGGATATTGCACACCCACCGCTTTGAGGCCGAACGCACCTCTATCCCCTTACAGACGCTGGCGTTTTTTTAGCGCATGATATCCACACGACAGCCCAGTTGGAAGGCGAGCGGCCCGAGAGCCCCTCGCCGGACCTGCAAATCAGATCATGCCGCCATTGGCGCGCAGCACCTGTCCGTTGATCCACGAACCGTCGGGACCGGCGAGAAACGAGACGGCCGCAGCGATATCCTCAGGCGTTCCGAGCCGCTCCAGCGGGTTCATCTTGGCCATCCGCGCGACCAGTTCTTCGGACTTGCCGTTCAGGAAGAGATCGGTGGCCGTCGGCCCTGGCGCAATCGCGTTGACGGTAATGTTGCGACCGCGCATTTCCTTGGCCATGATCGCCGTCATCGTCTCGACGGCTGCCTTGGTCGCGGCATAGACGCCATAGGTCTCGAGCTTCAGCCCGACCACCGACGTCGAGAAATTGACGATCCTGCCGCCATCGCGCAGCCGCTTGCCGGCCTCCCGCAGCGTGTTGAACGTGCCCTTGAGGTTGACGTCGATCATGCGCTGGAAATGCGCGTCGTCGGCATCTGAAATCGAGGAGAGCGCCATGATCCCGGCATTGTTGACCAGCACGTCGACGCCACCGAAGGCTGTCTCGGCCGCATCGAACATCCGCCGTACCGCCTCGGCGTCGCTGACATCGGCCTTGGCCGTCAGCGCCTTGCCGCCGCGCTTTTCGATGGCGACAGCCAGTTCCTCGGCCGGCGCGGCGTTGCCGGAGTAGTTGATCACGACGGTAAACCCGTCCCGCGCAAGCCGATCGGCAATCGCCGCACCGATGCCCCTGGAGGCGCCGGTCACGATAGCAACCCTGTTTTCCGAAACCGTCATTGTCGTTCTCCTTTGCTTGGAAGCGCGATGTTGCGCCGTCGGAGTGAAGATGAACCTTTTCTCCCAGCGGATAATCATCCATTGTTCGTCATCACTATCCGGAGATAGCGAACAGATAGATGGACAGATTCGATGCCATGCGCGTCTTTTGCCGTATCGTCGAGCGACGCAGCTTCACCGCCGCCGCCGAGGATACCGGCCTGCCGCGCTCGACGGTCACCGACGCGGTCAAGCAGCTGGAGGCCCGTCTCGGCGTTCGCCTGTTGCAGCGAACGACGCGGCATGTGAGCGCGACGCTCGACGGCGAGGCCTACTACCGCCGCTGCCTCTCGATCCTCTCAGACATCGAAGACGCCGAGGGCGCCTTCGCCGGCGCCAAGCCGAAAGGCATGCTGCGCGTCGATGTACATGGCACGCTGGCACGCCATTTCGTGCTGCCGAACCTGCCGTCCTTTCTCGAAGCCTATCCCGATATCGAGCTCTACATGAGCGAGGGCGATCGCCTCGTCGATCTCGTGCGCGAGGGCATCGACTGCGTGCTGAGGGTCGGCATCCCCGCGGACAGCGACATGGTCGCGCGCCGCGTGGCGATGCTGGAGGAAGTCACGCTCGCCTCACCTTCCTATCTCGCCCGCTACGGAACGCCCGAGCATCCCGACCGGCTCGATGGCCACCGCATGGTCGGCTTTCACTCCAGCGCATCAGGCACGTTGGTGCCACTCGAATTCCTCGTGGGCGGCCAGTTGCGCAACGTCGTCCTGCCCGCGACACTGTCGGTCAACGCCGCCGAGAGCTTCCACGCAGCCGCACGTCTCGGCCTCGGTATCATCCAGGTGCCGCGCTACCATGCCCAGCGCTATATCGACAACGGCGAGCTCCAGCCGATCCTGCAAGACTATCCGCTGACCAAAACGCCGGTCTCGCTGCTCTATCCGCGAAACCGCCAGCTTTCGCCACGCGTCCGCGTCTTCATCGAGTGGTTGACGAAGGTGTTCGCAAGGCAAACATAGGCATACGAGAGACACGTCGGCAAACCCATCATCGGGAGCAAAACCATGACCATCACAGACATATCGGTAAATGCCCGCGAGGGCGGCTTCGTCGTCATGTTCGGCGACAAGACCGGCAACAGCATTTCCGTGACGCTTTATAATGCCGCCACACCGGGCCTGACGCGCGACAACGCCGTCTCCCACGCCCGCCATCTGCTTCTCGCGGCACATGAAAGCTCGGCCGGCGACGGTCCAAACAGCAAGGATGCGGCAACGCTGGAAGAGGAACTGGACGAAGGCCTCGAGGACACCTTCCCGGCAAGCGACCCGGTCTCCGTCACCGGCTCGTCGATCGCGCTGCATGATCCGAAGCCCGGCCGATAGATAATATGGACGATGCAAAAGGCGCGCTCGGCGCGGCACCGATTGCGGGCGAAGCGCTTAGCCGATTCTTCGAGCGCGATGCGATCTCGGTCGCCCGCGACCTCCTGGCCTGCCGCCTCACGGTCGGCGGCATCGGCGGACGTATCGTCGAGACCGAGGCCTATTTCCCCGATGACGAGGCCTCCCACAGCTTTCGCGGCCCGACACAACGCAACGGCGCGATGTTCGGCGGGCCTGGGAATGTCTATATCTACCGCATCTACGGCATGCACTGGTGCGTGAATTTCGTCTGCACTCCGGGCTCGGCCGTGCTGATCCGTGCCATCGAGCCCGAAGTCGGCATCGCCACAATGGTCGAGCGCCGTGGCACCGAGGCGCTCACGCAACTCTGCAGCGGCCCCGGCAAGCTCTGCCAGGCGCTCGACGTCACCATCGCCCTCAATGATCGCCTGCTCGACCGCGAGCCCTTTTCTCTTACGCCGACGGCGCCGGCGCCGATTGTTAGCGGAAAACGCATCGGCATAACGAAAAATGCCGAAGCACCATGGCGCTTCGGCATTTCTGGTTCGCGATATCTCAGCAAGCCGTTTCGCTGATCACTCCATCACGGCGCTGTGGTCCATGGCAGGCGCCACCTTGGGCTTGCGCAGCAACAGCACCAGCGGAATGACCGCCAGCGACATGATCATCAGCAGCTTGAAGTCATCGATGTATGCAATGATGGTCGATTGCAGCGTGATCAGCTCGTTCAGCGCCGCGCGACCGGCAGCGGTGAGCGGGCTCATGCCTTGAGCCGCTGCCGCATCGAAGGCGTGGTTGAACGGCGTGACATAGGCGGCGATGTTCTCGTGGTTGACCTGCGCGTTTTCGACCAGCAGCGCCGAGACGATGGAGATCCCCACGCTCGAGCCGATGTTTCGCGACAGGTTATAGAGACCGGTCCCGTCACCGCGCATCTCCGCCGGCAGCGTCGAAAACGCGATCGTCGTCAGAGGCACGAACAGGAAGCCGAGCCCGGCGCCTTGGATGAAGCCGACCGACACGATCGTCCACTGCGAGACATCGGGCGTCCAGCCGGTCATGTCGTACATCGCCCAGGCCGTGAGCCCGAGGCCAAGCACGAGAAGCAGCCGCGTATCCACCTTGCCGATCAGCCGCCCGACGATGAACATGCATAGCATCGTGCCCATGCCGCGCGGCCCCATGACGATCCCGGCAGTGATGACGGGATAGCCCATCAGCGTCTGCAGGTAGGGCGTCATCAGCGCCAGCGAAGCGAGATAGGTGATCCCGATCACGAAGATGAAGATCATGCTGACGGAGAAGTTCCGGTCGAGAAACAGCTTCGGATTGACGAAGGATTTCTCCGCCGTCAGCGTGTGCACGACAAGCAGATAGAACGCCGCAGCACAGATGATCGCCTCGATCATGATCTCGCCCGAGGCGAACCAGTTGAGCTGTTCGCCGCGATCGAGGAAGAGTTGCAGCGATGCGATGCCGAGGCTCATCATGCCGAAACCGAACCAGTCGAGCTTGGCGAGCGCGTCCAGTTTCGTCTCGGTCACGTAGATCATGATGCCGGCGAAGGCGAGCGCCCCGATCGGCACGTTGATGTAGAACACCCAGCGCCAGCTGATGTTATCCGTCAGCCAGCCCCCGATGACGGGTCCCAGCACCGGCCCGACCATGACGGACACGCCGAACAGCGCCATGGCGGACCCGCGTTCTTCCGGCGTGTAGATATCGAGCAGGATGCCCTGCGACAGCGGCACCAGCGATGCCCCGAACAGGCCCTGCATGAGACGGAAGGCGACGATCTGGTTCAGCGATTGCGCCAGACCGCACAGCACCGATGCGACGACGAAGCCGATGATCGCCGTCAACAGCACCTTCTTGCGGCCGAACTTGGCGGCCAGAAAGCCCGACGGCGGCGTCATGATGGCGGCGGCGACGATATAGGAGGTCAGAACCCAGTTGATCTGGTCGGCGCTCGCCGAAACGCTGCCCTGGATATAGGGCAACGCGACGTTGGCGATCGTCGTATCCAGCGCCTGCATGATGACGGCCAAGATGACGCAGGCCGTGATCATGCCGCGGTTGGCGACAGGGACGAAGGGCGCGGGGGCAGCGTTACTCATGATCTCCGCCCGAGCGGCCCAGAAGCTTGGACACGAAATCCGGCAGGCCGCGCGCATGGCCGGTCTCGACATCGACGACAGCGCTCATGCCGACGCGAAGCGGCGGCTTGCCTGATGCATCCTCGATGCTGACGCGCATCGGGATACGCTGCACGACCTTGACCCAGTTGCCGGTGGTGTTCTGCGCCGGCAGCAGCGAGAAGCTGGAGCCGGAGGCCGGGCTGATGCTCTCGACCTTGCCCTTGAACGTCACACCCGGATAGGTGTCGACATAGATGGTGGCCGTCTGGCCGGGCTTCACATAGGTGAGCTCGGTTTCCTTCGGGCTGGCGTCGATCCAGAGATTGTTGGTCGAAACCAGCGAGAAGGCCTGCGTCGATGCCTCGAGGTAGGAGCCCGGCTGCAGCGCGTTGACATTGGTTGCGATGCCGTCGAACGGCGCCCTGACGACGCTGTGGTCGAGCTGGCGCTGCGCGTCGTCGACCTTGGCCTTGGCTTCGAGATAGAGCGGGTTCTGCTCGGCCGGCTGGTCGGCATTGCCACCGAGCTGGGCGAGCGTGGCGGCCGCCTGCGCCTTGGCGACGGCGACCTTCTGCTGACCGGCCTGCAGGTTATGCTTTGCCTGGTCGAACGCCGTGCGGGTGGCAGCAGAACTGTTGAGCAGGTTCTGCTGGCGATCGAATTCGGTCTGGAAATACGGAATGTCGGCCTCGGCCTGGGTGATCTCGGCCAGCGACTGCTGATAGCTTGCTTCGAGGTTGAGGATCTGGTTGCGCACCGCGCCGAGCTGCGCCTTGGCGCCGTCGAGCGCGATCTTGAACACGTCCTGGCGAAGGCTGAACAGCACCTGCCCCTGCTTCACCGCTTCATTTTCATGCACGTTGATCGTGTCGACGATGCCCGAAACGTCGGTCGTCAGCCCAACCATATCGGACTTGATATAGGCGTTGTCGGTCGACATCACCTGGCCGCCGTTGACGTAGTAATAACCGCCGACCACGAGCGCGACGGGCAGCAGCGCGAACAGCACCGGCCGGGTCATGCTGCGCTTGCGGCGCGGGGGCGTGGTCACCGGTGGCGCGACGGCGGTGGCAGGCGCCGGAGTGGACGATGGCGCCTCGGCGACGGTTTCCTCGCGAGGAGAAACCTCGTTCGTTGCGGCAGCAGTCGTGGCAGCCGTATTGGCATCAGCGTCGGAAACGACGCGCAGGGGAGTTTTATCAGCCATGGTTGGTCTCGTTTTCGGCCAGTGCCAAGGGGGTCCGGCAGGCCTGCACTAGGTTGGTCTTCATCTGCGACAGGATCTGGAAAAGCTGCTCCCGTTCTTCGGCGGAAACATCCTCCAGGGCTTCGCCTCGCGTCACATCGCCAAGTCCGCGCATGTCCGCCAGAAGCGGATGTGCCTCCTCGCGCATGTAAAGCAGCCAGATCCGGCGGTCCGTCGGGTGCTGGCGGCGCTCGATCAGCCCGCGCTCGGCGAGCTTGTCGAGAATGCGTACAAGTGTGATCGGCTCGATCTCCAGCATCTCCGCCAGTCCGCCCTGGTGTATCCCCTCATTGTTGGAGAGATACGCCAGCGCCTGCCACTGCGACGACGTCAGCCCAAGACACTTCGCCCGCTGCTCGAAACGCTTTCGAAGCAGGCGTGCGACATCATGCAGGAGGAAGCCGAGAGGCGGATTGCTGTTCATTGAGGGCTGCGCCAATAATAAGCACACTTATAATGTGTCTAGATATATTGAGCAGGTGCAACATGCAAGTCACCTCTGCTTGATTATTGTCATGTGCGATCAAATTGCCGCACCCGGCTAACGACCACACCGCAGAAACCCGCGAGCGTTGACGCCGGCGCGATACCCTCCCTGATTTCATCCCTCTTTAGAATTTCAACCCACCGGGATTTGCTTTTCGTCAAGACACCCGTTTATATGGAAATCCAGAGGCTTACCGGGTGGGGACCTTCCCGGCCAATCGATCTCAACGGCATGCAAGTCGTGAGCGCCAACCGCGTCACGAATGTAAGACAGCATTAGAAATAGGCGAGCGACACACAGTCGCTCGAGTACCGCCTGACATGAAACGTATTCTTTCAGCATAGTCATGGCGGCGTGTTTGGCCGCCCGAATGGGGAGCCGCCATGCCTTTCTCGCTTCGATACGTCTTGGCCTTCAGCAGCGTCGCGTTCTTACCCCTCGCCTCATCCGCCCAGCAGGCCGCCGCCCCGCCCCCGCCGCCCGTCACCGTGGCCAAGCCCGTTG
>UBVW01000038.1:0-155848 GCA_900469085.1 Hyphomicrobiales bacterium
ATGCCGGCCTTGTTGCAGGCATCGACGAATTCGGGGCTCTCGGACAAGAGACCATAGCCCGGGTGGATGGCATCGGCGCCGGAGAGCTTGGCGACGCGGATCACTTCGTCGATCGACAGATAGCTCTCGATCGGCCCGAGATCGCGCGCAAGATGCGGACCGCGGCCGACCTGATAGCTCTCGTCCGCCTTGAAGCGATGCAGCGCCAGCTTGTCTTCCTCAGCCCATATCGCGACCGTTTTTATCCCGAGCTCGTTGGCAGCGCGAAACACGCGGATGGCAATTTCGGAACGGTTGGCGACAAGGATCTTGGAAATGGGCAAATGCGTCTCCTCACGGCATAAAGACGGGCAATGCTGCACCCGCGAAAGGAGTCTTAACGCGCTGTCACGGAAAGTTCAATTTCCCAAGACAGCGCCAGATCGAATTTCTCTAAACTAGGTAATGAGCCCATGGCGGAAAGCAACGGCTACGGCATGCTGGCGGTTCTTCGCCTTCAGCTTGTCCTGCAACCCGTTCATGTACCAGTCGACCGTATGGTTCGATATCTGCAACAGCTTGCCGATCTCGACCGACGTCAAACCTTCGCCAAGGTACTGCAGGATTTCCATTTCGCGGCGCGTGAGCCGCGTGTCGGCGCCGGGCAGGTCATCCGATACCGAACCGTCTTCGCCGCGCAGTTCCAGGAGGCGCCAGAAGGCCCGCTTGGCGATCGCATCGAACAGGGTGATCTCAAGCGGAGACAGATCGATCGGCTTGCCCCCGACGCTCAGATAGCCGAGCACGCCGCTTCGCCCGTGGACGGGAAACGTGTAGCCATCCTTCAGGCCATAGCCCGAAGCGGCAGACATCATCTGCTCCATCCGGCGGTAGTGCGGATCCTTGCGGAACGCAGCCAAGCCATCTTTCCAGCGGAACGGCTGTTGCGCGAAGGCGAGATAGCGGACCGTCGGATCGCTGAGCATGTACTTCTTGCCGAGATAGACCTGCGGCCAGCCTTCAGGCCACTCACCTGCCAGCACGGCACTGGTCAGATCCTCGCTATGTTTCGGATACCGGAGCAGTCCATGAAACTCGAAGCCATAAGATTGGATGACGTGCTTAAGCTCATCGACCACCGCTTCCGGTTTCCGGCACTCCTCAAGAACGACAAGTAATTGAATTAATGAATGAATATTCACTAAAATGCCCCCATCCCATCCAGGCTTTCAAGTGAAGCCGCTGCGACAGGAGTTGCCCCGATAGCGAACGGTTATCGATGCAATTAAAATTAGAGTTCAGAATATCGTTTATGGTTGTGCCAGTTTGACGCGACAACGCAAGCGTTAATTGCAGGGCCTTTTTATTTCACTAAGAAATTTTACCACATCTGGCACCCGCTCATGAAATCGAGCATCGGACCGGCGGCGAAACTCAAACAATGAATGCCTTGTTAATCGCCAGTTCAGATAGGTTTTAGTAGCATCGCACCATCCGCTATTTCGCAGATGCACAAAGAGGAATTCGCCGTGTCGCTTTTCAAGGTCTATGCAAGAGCTTTGCGCTATCTTGGCGCCTATAAGTTCCGCGTATCCCTGGTCGTTATCGCGAACATCGTGCTCGCAGCGATCACCATCGCCGAGCCGATCCTTTTCGGCCGCATTATAGATGCAATTTCCGGCAAAGGCGAGGTCAAGCCGATCTTGTTCATGTGGGCCGGTTTCGCTGTCTTCAACACGATCGCCTTCGTCCTGGTCGCCCGCGAGGCCGACCGGCTGGCGCATGGCCGTCGCGCAACGCTTCTGACGGAAGCTTTCGGCCGCATCATCTCCATGCCGCTGTCCTGGCATCATCAGCGTGGCACGTCCAATGCCCTGCATACGCTGCTGCGCGCCTGTGAAACGCTGTTCGGCCTCTGGCTCGAATTCATGCGCAATCACCTTGCGACCGCTGTTGCCATCGCCATCCTCATCCCGACGGCGATCTCGATGGACGTTCGCCTGTCCGGCGTGCTGGTCGTGCTCGGTATCGCCTACTGGCTGATCGGTCGCCTCGTCATGAGCCGCACCAAGGACGGCCAGGCTTCGGTCGAAAACCACTACCACACGGTCTTCTCGCATGTCAGCGACTCGATCAGCAACGTCTCGGTGCTGCATAGCTACAACCGTATCGAAGCAGAAACCAAGGCGCTGAAGTCCTTCACCGAACGCCTGCTGCAGGCCCAGTACCCGGTTCTCGACTGGTGGGCGCTGGCTGGCGCGATGAACCGCATGGCTTCGACCATCGCTATGATGATCATTCTCGTCATCGGTACCGTCATGGTTCAGGCCGGCGAGCTGCGCATCGGTGACGTCATCGCCTTCATCGGCTTTGCCAACCTGCTGATCTCGCGTCTCGACCAGATGCGTCAGTTCGCCTCGCAGATTTTCGAGGCCCGTTCGAAGCTCGTGGATTTCTATGCTCTCGAAGACTCGGTACGTGATCGCGAAGAGCCTGCCGGCAACGCCGACATCGCCGACGTCAAGGGCGAAGTCGAGTTCCGCAACGTGTCGTTCCGCTTCGGCAACACGGCACAGGGCCTGCACAACGTGTCCTTCACCGCCAAGGCTGGCCAGACGGTTGCGATCGTCGGCCCGACCGGCTCGGGCAAGACGACGATGATCAACCTGCTGCAGCGCGTCTATGACCCCGACAGCGGCCAGATCCTCGTCGATGGTCACGACACGACGAAGGTCACGCGCAAGTCGCTGCGCCGCTATATCGCCACCGTCTTCCAGGATGCCGGCCTGCTCAACCGCTCGATCAGCGACAACATTCGCCTCGGCCGGGAAAACGCCACCGATGAAGACATGCGCCGTGCGGCAGAAGCCGCCGCCGCCGCCGACTTCATCGAGACCCGCGAAGACCAGTACGACACCCATGTCGGCGAGCGCGGCAACAGGCTTTCGGGCGGCGAGCGCCAGCGTGTGGCGATCGCCCGCGCCATCCTCAAGGATGCGCCGATCCTGGTGCTGGACGAGGCGACGAGCGCGCTCGACGTCGAGACCGAAAACCGCGTGAAGGCTGCGATCGACAATCTGCGTCAGAACCGCACCACCTTCATCATCGCCCACCGCCTGTCGACGGTTCGCGAGGCCGACAAGGTTCTCTTCCTCGACAACGGTCGCGTCGTCGAAGAAGGCAGCTTCGACGAACTGAGCCAGAGCAACGGCCGCTTTGCCGCCCTGCTGCGCGCCTCCGGCATCCTCACGGACGAGGAAGTCCGCAAGGCACACACGACCGAAGCCGCCTGATAGGGCTGCTCAACAAATCGAACAAGCCGGATGGTCCTGCCATCCGGCTTTTTTCGTTTCGACCCTCTGAACGACATGCCTTGCATTAGACTAAAGTCATAATCCCAAAGCCGCTCTCCGTAACGGATCACTTTTCTGTCACAGTCCTCACAGGCGAACCGCGGCCAGGGGTATGCTTTGAGGAGAGTATGGTCACGCGCCGCATTCAGATCATTCTGTGGAGGACAGAACATGGCAAATGTCGCAAGCGTCGCCGGCGCAAAGGCCGGGCCGATGACGTCGGAGGAGAAGAAGGTCATCTTCGCCTCCTCGCTCGGTACCGTATTCGAGTGGTACGATTTCTATCTGTACGGCTCTCTCGCTACCTATATCGGCGCCACCTATTTCACCCAATATCCGGAAGCCACCCGCAACATCTTCACGCTGCTGGCCTTCGCCGCCGGCTTCCTGGTACGCCCTTTCGGCGCGCTGGTCTTCGGCCGCCTCGGCGATCTCGTCGGCCGCAAATACACCTTCCTGGTGACGATCCTGATCATGGGTCTCTCGACCTTCCTGGTCGGTATCCTTCCGGGTGCCGCCACCATCGGCATCGCCGCTCCGATCATCCTGATCGGCCTGCGTCTGCTGCAGGGTCTGGCGCTCGGCGGTGAGTATGGCGGGGCCGCCACCTATGTGGCCGAGCACGCGCCGAACGGCCGGCGCGGCTACTTCACCTCCTGGATCCAGACGACCGCAACGCTCGGCCTTTTCCTGTCGCTGATCGTCATCGTCGGCGTCCAGTTCATCATGGGCAAGGAAGCCTTCGCCGCCTGGGGCTGGCGCATTCCGTTCCTTGTTTCCGTCATCCTGCTTGGCGTCTCCGTATGGATCCGCGTGCGAATGAACGAATCGCCGGCCTTCCAGAAGATGAAGGCCGAAGGCAAGGGCTCCAAGGCGCCGCTGACGGAAGCATTCGGCCAGTGGAGAAACGCCAAGATCGCGATCATCGCGTTGCTCGGCGCCACCATGGGTCAGGCCGTCGTCTGGTATGGCGGCCAGTTCTATGCGCTGTTCTTCCTGCAGAACGTGCTGAAGGTCGATCTGCAATCGGCCAACATCATGGTCGCCATCGGTCTCATCCTCGGCACGCCGTTCTTTGTCATCTTTGGCGGCCTGTCCGACAAGATCGGCCGCAAGCCGATCATCATGGCCGGCCTGCTGATCGCAGCCGTTACCTACAACCCGCTGTTCAAGGCCATGACCTGGACCGCAAACCCGGCGCTCGCCGAGGCTCAGGCCTCCGTCCGCGCCACGGTCACCGCAGATCCGGCCGACTGCAAATTCCAGTTCAACCCGACCGGCACATCGAAGTTCACCAGTTCCTGCGACGTGGCAACCGCATTCCTGACCAAGAATTCGGTGCCCTATGATGTCGTCCCCGGCCCTGCCGGCCAGCCGGCAACCGTCAAGATCGGCGATGAAACCATCACCAGCTTCGACGCCGTTGCCGCCGGCGACAAAGCCAAGGGCCTGACAGCCGCTTTTGAGAAGAGCGTCAACATCGCTCTTCACGATGGTGGCTATCCGCTAAACCGCGGTGCCATCAAGGTTCCTGACGCCAAGCTTGACGCCTTCATCGCCGCCAACCCGGAACTGTCGCTGAACCCCGAGGCGGTCCGCGCGGGCGCCAAGGAGACCATGCCGGCAGACAAGTTGGTGGCAGCCAAGCTGCTGACGGCTGACGAAGCAAATGGTGTCACCGACATGGCCGTCTACAGCATCGCTGGCGGTGGCACTTTCGCGATGACGGCGGACCCTGCTCGCGTCAACTGGATCGGCACTATCGCCATCCTGTTCGTGCTGGTTCTCTACGTCACGATGGTCTACGGCCCAATCGCCGCCCTCTTGGTCGAACTCTTCCCGACCCGCATCCGCTACACCGGCATGTCGCTGCCCTATCACATCGGCAACGGCTGGTTCGGCGGTCTGCTGCCGGCAACGGCCTTCGCGATGAGTGCCGCCACTGGCGATATCTACTTCGGCCTCTGGTACCCGATCGTCTTCGCCGCGATCACGCTTGTGATCGGCCTGATTTTCCTGCCAGAAACCAAGGACCGCGATATCCACGCAATGGATTGAAGATCCCCAAGACGAAAGACAAGGCCCGGCGCTCCAAAGGCGCCGGGTTTTTTATTGCCGGGAACAGCCGCTTGGGCTGCGGCCAGCCGCCAACACCTGGGCGAAAAAGAAGATTGTGGCGCGCATAGACAATGGCGATCATCATCGAGAACCATCCGCCAAGCGCCAGGCCGGCGATCACATCGCTCGGATAATGCGCGCTCACCATGACCCGGGTCATGCCGAACCACAGCGCGCAGGCCACGAATGCGATGCGATAGCGTGGGAAGAGCAGCGCGAAGGCGGCGAAGAAGGCGCCGATCGTCGTTGCGTGGCCGGATGGAAAGCTCTCGAAGGAGTGGCCGGAAAAGGACGAGAACGAGAAGACGCCATAGTCCTGGAAGTGCTCCGGCCTAGCCCGCCCGATCAGCCGCTTCAGGAGATTGGCGACCAGTCCCGACAGCGCGATCGAAACCAGGAGATAACAGCCGATCCAGCTGACCCTGAGCGCCTGCAGGCGGTGACGGACGCTGGTGGCGGTCCGCGACGACGCCCAGCCTTGGAACAAGAGGAAGGCGCTGACGATGATGATCCAGTCGGACTTTCCGAAGTCCGTGAGTATCAATCCGATCCTGCGAACAGCGGGCGGCACGTGATCGCTACCGACGGGGCCGTCGAACAACAAAAGCGAGAGGATCACGGCGTTGACGGTGACGAACAGACAGGACTGCCAGTGCAGATGGGACATGCCGTGACGACAGCGGAGCCTGCGTTTCTCAAGCGAGGAGAGAAAGGATTTCATGTCTGTCGGCGGTCCTGGTCAGGGGTTGTCGATCAACGATCGAGACCTAGCAGAGACAGAACACAGATTTTTTACGAAGGCGCCTAAAGCAAGCGGCTGAGCCGCGGTATCGGCCACCCGCCATCGCGACCGATCGAGAACACCAGACCGAAGCGTGCAAACAGCACCGATGTGGCAAAGGCGATCCACGCGCCAAGCGCCAGTCCCGCCGTAACGTCGCTCGGATAGTGCACGCCGATGATGATGCGGGTTGCGCCGAGCCAGAGACCAATGGCCACGAAGCCGAGGCGAAAACGCGGAAAGAGCAGAGCCAGCGCCACGAACAGCGCGCCGATATTGGCCGAATGCCCAGAGGGAAAGCTCTGATGCAGGAAATCCATGTTGAACGGCGCGAAGCTGAAGATACCCTCTTGATCATAGATAAGCGGCCGGGCCCGCCCGATCGCGAACTTCAGGACATTGGCGATAATGGCGGTGAACAGGACGGAAAGCCCAACATAGGCCGTCATCTGCCCGAAATAGATCATTCGGAACCTCTCGCGTACCTTCCACAGGCGACGGCGGACCAGATAGGCAGTAGCAAGGACGGTTGAGAGACCACCAAGGATCCAAGCAAGCCTGCCGATGTCAGTGACATCGCCCGCGATCGAGATCAGCGGTGCTGCAAGATCCTTGGCAGCCAGACCGAGCGGGCGATCGAACACGAAGAAGGCGATGGCGATGGCATTGATCGCGGAAAACGCAAAGCCCTTCCAAGGAACCCGGCGGTGGATCGTGCGGCGCGCCTGATAGCGCTTTTTAAGATAGCCCCAAAAACTCGGCGCGCGATCGACACTCTCGCTCATTCCACTCCCACTCGTTTCTCAATGCAGAAGGGAGATAGGGGCTACTGCAGGTGCCTTCAATGCAAAGGCCTCCGCATTATGAGATGCGAAGGGCCTGAGACGTGTTTCACGTGAAATATCAGGCAGAAAGCGCCTTGAATTCAGCCAGAATCGCTTCGCCCATCTCGACAGTGCCGACCTTCTTGGCACCATCAGCCATGATATCGGCCGTGCGGATGCCCTTGTCGAGAACGTTGGCGATCGCCTTTTCGAGGTTGTCGGCTTCCTTGACCATGGCGAAGGAGTAGCGCAGGCACATCGCGAAAGAAGCGATCATCGCGATCGGATTGGCAATGCCCTGGCCGGCGATATCGGGCGCCGAGCCGTGCACGGGCTCGTAGAGCGCCTTGCGCTTGCCGGTCTTGCCGTCAGGCGCGCCGAGCGAAGCCGACGGCAGCATGCCGAGCGAACCCGTCAGCATGGCGGCAACGTCGGACAGCATGTCGCCGAACAGGTTGTCGGTAACGATGACGTCGAACTGCTTCGGCGCGCGCACCAGCTGCATGCCGCCGGCATCTGCCAGCATGTGCTCGAGCTTGACGTCGGAATACTTGTCCTTATGCGTTGCGGTGACGACCTGGTTCCACAAAACGCCAGACTTCATGACGTTGCGCTTTTCCATCGAGCAGACGCGGTTCTGGCGCGTGCGGGCCATCTCGAAGGCCACGGCGGAGATGCGCTCGATCTCGTAGGTGTCGTAGACCTGCGTGTCGATAGCGCGCTTCTGACCATTGCCGAGATCGGTAATGGTCTTCGGCTCGCCGAAATAGACGCCGCCGGTCAACTCGCGGATGATCAGGATGTCGAGGCCTTCGACCAGCTCCGGCTTCAGCGAGGAAGCGGCAGCAAGCGCCGGATAGCAGATGGCAGGGCGCAGGTTGGCAAAGAGTTCGAGATCCTTGCGCAGGCGCAGCAGACCGGCTTCGGGGCGGACTTCATAAGGAACGTCGTCCCACTTCGGGCCGCCGACGGCGCCGAAGAGAACTGCATCGGCGGCAAGCGCCTTCTGCATGTCGGCTTCGGAGATCGCAGCGCCATGCGCGTCATAGGCGCTGCCGCCGACCAGACCTTCGTCGGTGACGAAGCCGGCGGACATTTCCTCATTCATGTAAGCGATGATCTTGCGGACCTCGCCCATGGCCTCAGGACCGATGCCGTCGCCCGGCAGCAGGAAAAGATTGCGCGTCGTCATGAAACCCTCCGGGAAAAACAAGTTGCGGCTTATTAGCCCTCGGCAGAAGGCATTTCAAGCGATGAAGAAGCCGTTTCGGTACGGTTGGCGCCAGAGTTGAACGATCGGTTGACCGCGCGATTTGCCTGGGCAACAAGAAGGGCATCGTGACCATGATCCGGAAAACGCCCATGCCCGCCGCACCGCTCCATCTTGACACCCCGCTTTTTCGCACCTCCGCCGACTATAGCGCCGCCGACAAGCCGCTCTGGCTGAAGCTGGACGCTCTGCAGCCGGCAGGAAGCTTCAAGCTGCGCGGCGTCGGCAGATTGTGCCAGCACGAGGTAGAAAACGGCGCCAAGGAGATCTTCTGCGCTTCCGGCGGCAATGCCGGCATCGCCGCCGCCTATGCCGGCCGCGCGCTCGGCGTTCCCGTTACCATCGTCGTGCCGGAGACCACCTCCGAGGAAGTCCGCCGCTCGATCGCCGCGACCGGCGCCGCAGTCCTCGTGCATGGATCCGTGTTCGACGAGGCGAATATTCATGCGGTGAACTTGGCCGCAGAGCGCAAGGCCGCCTATGTGCACCCCTTCGACCATCCGCTGCTCTGGGAGGGCCACGGCACGCTGATCGACGAAGTGGTGGCCAAGGGTGCGGAATTCGATTGTGTGATTGCTAGTGTCGGCGGTGGCGGCCTGCTCGCTGGCATCGTCGCCGGCCTGAAACGCAATGGCCTCGATAGTGTGCCCGTTATCGCCGTCGAGACCGAAGGCGCCGCGTCCTTCAACGCCAGCCTGGCCGCCGGTGAACGCATCACTCTGCCGGCCATCACCTCGATCGCCAATTCGCTTGGCGCACGACAGGTCGCCCAGCACGTCTTCGACCTGCCCAGGCATCATCCGATCGAGAGCGTGACAGTGACCGACGCTGAAGCCGTCGCCGCCTGCCTGAAATTCGCAGACGCCTACCGCATCCTCGTCGAACCCGCCTGCGGCGCCGCCCTTGCCGTCGCCGACACCCACCCCGACCTCCTCGCCCGCTTCAAGAACCCTCTGATCGAGGTCTGCGGCGGCATCGGCGTGTCGCTGGAGAAGCTCAAGACGTGGAGAGAGCGGCTGCTCTGAAGCCAAAGAAAAAGCCGGCGGAAGAGACCCCACCGGCTTGATCATGCAATCCTGTCGAAGCGCTTACGCGGCCCAAGGATGGGAAGCGGCGTTGGCCTTTTCGAACTGGTCGATTTCCTTGCCCTTTTCCATCGTCAGGCCGATATCGTCGAGACCGTTCAGCATGCAGTGACGCTTGAAAGCATCGAGATCGAACTTGATCGAGCCGCCGTCAGGACCGGTGATTTCCATGTTCTCCAGATCAACAGTCAGAATGGCGTTGGAGCCACGCGAGGCGTCGTCCAGCAGCTTTTCGAGATTTTCCGGGCTGACCTTGATCGGCAGAATGCCGTTCTTGAAACAGTTGTTGTAGAAGATATCGGCGAAGCTGGTGGAGATCACGCAGCGGATGCCGAAATCGAGAAGCGCCCACGGCGCATGCTCGCGCGAAGAGCCGCAGCCGAAATTGTCGCCGGCGACGAGGATTTTGGCGTTCTGGTAGGCCGGCTTGTTGAGAACGAAATCCTCGTTCGGCGTGCCGTCTTCATTGTAGCGGGCTTCCGCGAAGAGACCCTTGCCGAGGCCGGTGCGCTTGATCGTCTTCAGGTAATCCTTCGGAATGATCATGTCGGTGTCGATGTTGACAACCGGCAAAGGGGCGGCGACGCCCGTCAGCTTGGTGAATTTTTCCATGGCCTGGCCTCCAGTTCGGCAGAGATAGTGTGTTGATCAGCGTTTAGTCCAGTTTCCCGGCAAAATGAAGGGGAATCTGCAGCCCTGGCCAGCCACCCGAAGATTCGGCCGGCCGGACGCGGCTGATCTAGCCGGCCTTGGCGGGCTCGTTCATCGCCCAGGAGACGCCAAAGGGATCCCGCAGCTGACCATAGCGGTCGCCCCAGAACATGCGCTCGACGGGCATCACGACCTCGACGCCGGCCTTTACCGCCCGGTCCCACCACAGATCGATATCCTCGACGACGAGCTGCAGCGAGAAACCCTGATGTGGCCGAAAGGGATGGCCGTGTTCGGGATAGGCGTCGCTCAGCATCAGCGAACTGCCGTTGATGTAGAGATGCACATGCATCGTGCGCCCCTTTTCATCGGGCGGCACGACGAATGCCTGCTCGGCACCGAAAGCTTGTCTGTAAAATTCCGCCGCCTTCAGCGCACCATCGACCGTGATATAAGGCAGTAAACCGTTCTTGACCGGCGGCATGGCCGTCTGGCCGGTTTGCGTTTCGCTTTCCATGCAGTCCTCCATTGCGTGATGCCCAGGCTTGATGCTTGTGCAGGCACAAGCCTTGCCGCATCTAGGACGCGCGGGCAAAACGCCAGCCGACAGACCGAATGAAATAAATGCGTATGCCAGGAGAGCTCTTGGAAAACGGCTTTCAGAGATCGATGATCGTGCCGCGACCGTCGTTCCAGATGCGCATAGGTTGACCATCGCGCGTCTTGGACTTCGCCCTTGCACAGACCGGAGCCGCCTTCATCTTCAGCGAGAGCGCGCGACCGACCATCAGCACCGTAAGAATGGCGCCAACGGCGAGCGTCACCGAAAAGGTGAAAAGCGCCAATGCTGCGAATGCGGTGATGCCTGCGAGCAAAAGGAAGACGGAACGAATATTCTGCATGGGTTTGAAACCTTTCTAGGAAAGGAATGTGGTCCTTCGTCTTGTCTTCTGCAAGATAAGCATGGCTTTTTGTTGTCTTGCCATCGGTCACAAAGCTTGACACACATTTGTGATGAGCCAGTCTCCCCTCACCCGTTCGATGAACCTGCGCCGCTCGGTGCTGAGCGTTCCCGCGATCAACCTTCGCGCCCTGGAAAAGACCCATCAGCTCGATTGCGATGCGGTGATCTTCGATCTCGAGGATTCCGTGGCGCCCGAGAAAAAGGCCGAAGCGCGCGAAAACCTGGCCAACTTTTTCCGCAGCAAGCCGCTTGAGGGCAAGGAACGCATCATCCGCATCAACGGCCTCGACACCAACTGGGGCCGTGCCGATATGGAGCTCGTGAGGACTCTGGAGCCGGATGCCATCCTGCTGCCGAAGGTCAACGAACCGCAGGACGTGATGTCGGTCGGAGATCTTCTAGCGGATGCCGATGCGCCGGATGAAGTGCGGATCTGGGCGATGATCGAGACCCCACGCAGCATCCTCAATGCCGCGGCGATCGCCGAAGCCGGGCGAACGGCGGGCTCAAGGCTCGATTGCTTCGTCGTCGGCCTCAACGACCTGCGCAAGGAAACAGGCGTCTTGCCTCAGCCCGGTCGGCAGTATCTCGTGCCCTGGCTGATGCAGGTGATCCTGGCCGTACGCGCTTACGGCCTCTGCGCCATCGACAGCGTCTTCAACGATTTCAAGAATACCGACGCCTTCGACACAGAATGCGCCGAAGCGCGCGCCATGGGTTTCGACGGCAAGATGCTGATCCACCCCACGCAGATCGAGCCCGCCAACCGGCATTTCGGCCCGGACGCATCCGCCACCGCCGAAGCTGAGGAGATCATGAAAGCCTTCGCCGACCCCGCCACGGATGGCCTCAACGTCATCAATGTCGGCGGCCGCATGATCGAGCGGCTGCATCTTGTCCAGGCGGAAACTCTGGTTCATAAAGCCCGCCTGATTGCAGAACGCCAGAAGCCGAAAGGCCAGACGGCAAACTGAAAGACGATAGAATGAAGCTTTACCGCCTTCTGACCGGCCAGGACGACGCCGCCTTCTGCCACCGCGTAACCGACGCTCTCAACAAGGGCTGGTCGCTGAACGGCTCGCCGGCCATGACCTTCAACTCGCAGACCGGCCAGGTGATGTGCGCCCAGGCGATCGTCAAGCATGTTGAAGGCAAGGACTACCACCCCGACATGAAGCTCTCCGAGCAGTAAGAGCTCAGCGACGGCGGTCGGCCATTAACGCTCGGCCGCCTCTTCGGCACTCGCCTCGATCCGTTCCATATCGTCGTCGCTGAGGCCGAAATGATGGCCGATCTCGTGGATCAGCACGTGGGTGATGATATCGCCCAGTGTTTCGTCGTTCTCGGCCCAGTAATCAAGGATCGGCCTGCGATAGAGGCGAATGCGGTTGGGAAGCTCACCCGTCTCCAGGGTGAAGCGCTCGGAAATCCCGCGCCCCTCGAAAAGGCCGAGCAGATCGAACGGCGTTTCCAGTGCCATGTCCTCGAACACGTCATCATCTGGAAAATCTTCGATTTCGATCGTCAGATTGGTCGTCAACGCACGGAATTCGTCCGGCAGATGGCTATAAGCCTCCATCGCGAGCGACTCGAACGTGCTGATTGTCGGAGCGTGGCGATCCTGCCAATTGTCGCTCTGGTCTATGCGAGCCATAAAAGCTCCTTTCCTTTGTCGCCCATATAGAGCCTTTGCAGCTGATTTTCGAGAGCGGAATCAAGGGCAGGAATAAATTCACATCAAACGGCTGTTGACTCTTCGGTCCAGCTCTGGAATCCATAAGAACATAATAGGAACATCTGATAGATGGAGTGACGTCGTGGCACAGTCGGCCGTGGCGCGCGAGCGACTTTTTGCGCTCCGCGAAACCATTGCAAAGCTTGAAGGAAAACCGTTGCCGGCATTGGCGGCGGCGGAAAGCCAGGCGTTGGCCGACACCATTCTCGACAAGCCCGGGATCGAAGACGCCCTGCGTCTGCCGCTTGGAATTCCTGCTCTGGATGAGGCTCTCGACGGCGGCCTGCCGCTCGATGGCCTGACCGAAATCCGCACAACGCTGCTGCGCAATGCCGGCGCAAGCAGCGGCTTCGTTCTGGCAATCGCCGCCATGCTCCAGCACGGCGGCGAGGAGGGTGCGAACGCTCACTTGCCGATCCTTTGGATCGCCGACACGGTGGCGACGATGGAGGCGGGGCGGCCCTATGCCGTCGGCCTGAGCGATTTCGGCCTGAAGCCGCGGCTCTTCCTGCACGCCGCGCCGAAAAAGCTGGAGGATGCGCTATGGCTGGCGGAAACCGCTGTCGAGAGCGGCGTCTTTCCGGCAACCATTCTCGAGGTGCGCGGCAATCCCAGGCTCTTTGGCCTGACGGAAAGCCGCCGTCTCAACCTGCGGGCAAAGGCATCGCGCCGCCCGCTTTTCCTGTTGCGGCAGGCAGCGGAAGAAGAGGCCAGCAGCGCTATCTTCCGCTTCCTTGCCGAACCCGCGCCATCAAAGGCGCGGCCCCTGCCTGATGGCTCGATGCTGGGCGGCAGCATCGGCAATCCGATCTTTCGCCTCACCCTGGAGAAAAGCCGAAACCCGGCTCCCTTCTCCATTCTTCTGGAGTGGAACCCCCATGACCGCCGGTTTTTCCCTGTCCGCCCATCAGCCGACACTCGCTTTCCAGGCGAACGCTCAGCGCATTCTGGCGCTGCATTTCCCGCATCTGCCGACCGATCGCATATCCAGGAAGAAGTGGGGGCTCTCCTGGCGTTTGCGCAATCGTCCTGAGACGCCGCCGATCGTCTGCTCCGGCCGCCACGCCAACGCCATGCGGCTGACGGCGCTGGACGAGGCAGCCGAAGCGATCAACCTGAAAAAGAGCATGGGGGTCGCCGAAGCCCGTGCCATTTACCCGACCATCGAGGTGATCGAGGAGGACCCGGCCGCCGACCTGCGATTTCTCGAAGGCATCGCCGATTGGTGCGACCGCTATACGCCGCTGGTAGCGCTTGACGGCAGGGATGGCCTGTTTCTCGATATCACCGGCTGCGCTCACCTCTTCGGCGGCGAAAAGGCGCTCTTCAAGGATGTCCTGTCCAGGCTCCTTCAAATGGGTATCGACGTCAGGGGCGCCATCACCTCCTCCCCCGGCCTGTCCTGGGCGGTCAGCCGCTTCGGCCAGGGAGGCGTAATCGAGGCGGATGAGACGGAGCGGGTCGTCGCCCCTCTCCCGGTCGCCGCACTCCGTCTCTCGGACGACACGGTCGCAGCACTCAACAAGATGGGCCTGAAGTATATTGGCGACCTGATGGAAACCCCGCGTGCGCCGCTGACCCGCCGTTTCGGCGCAAACGTGCTGTTGCGGCTTGATCAGGTGCTTGGAACGGACGAGGAGCCGATATCACCGCGCCTGCCCGTCGCCAGCCTCTCGGCCGAGCGCCGGTTGATGGAACCGGTCGCCGCGGAAGAGGAAATTCTATACGTCACCGATCAGATCGCCCATGCGCTGAAACCGTCGCTGGAGGCACGCGGCGTTGGCGGACGCGTTTTCGAACTCGTCCTGTTTCGCGTCGATGGCAAGGTCTTCCGCATCGCGGCCGGCACGACAAGGCCGCTGCGTGAACCAAGGCGCATCGCCGTCCTGTTCACCGAACGCCTGCAGGCCGTCCATGACGAGCTCGATGCTGGCTACGGATTTGAAATCCTGCGTCTCAATGTCTTGCGCCACGAAGCATTCGACACGGCTCAGAGCGACTTCGAGGGACATCAGCAGAAGGATGCTTCGCTGGCAGCCTTCGTCGATCGCGTCTCCGCACGGTTGGGATCAGATTGCCTGCACACTTTCCAGCAGCGCGAAAGCCATCTGCCCGAAAGGGCTGTGATTTCTGTTCCCGCCATCGACGGTCTCTCCGCGAAGACCCCGCCGGGCAATCCCGCCCCCTCACGCGGCGAGAGACCCGCACGCCTCCTGGAAAGGGCGGAACCGATGGATGCCTTTGCCATCGAGGTTCCGGATGGCGCGCCGGCCAATTTTCACTGGCGCCGCATGCGCCACCGTGTCGTCAAAAGCGAGGGACCGGAGCGGCTTGCCATGGAATGGTGGCTCGACGGCAAGGATACGCAGCCCCGCGATTATTTCCGTGTCGAGGATGATCAGGGGCACCGCTTCTGGATCTATCGCAAGGGCCTGTACGGCCAGGATGAGACGCAGAGCTGGTACATGCACGGGATGTTCTCATGACCCAGGCTTTCTTCGAGATCGGCGCCAAGACCAACTTTTCCTTTCTGGAAGGGGCTTCGAAACCTGAGGAGATGGTGCTGCAAGCCGCGGTCCTGAACCTGGGAGGCATCGGCATCGCCGACCGTAATTCGGTCGCCGGTGTGGTCAGGGCGCATGCCCAGGCAAAAGCGCTTCGAAAGAAGTTCGAGCGGAAAGAACAGGGCCTGCTGGAAAAGGGAGAGAACCCCGAGGACGTCCTTGATCCGGTCCGTCTCCAACCCGGCGCCCGGCTGGTCTTCTCAGATGCAACACCCGATATTCTGGCCTACCCTCAAAATCGAAAGGGTTGGGCACATCTCTGCCGTCTGTTGAGCACCGGCAATCTGCGCGCGGACAAGGGCAACTGTGTGCTTAAGGAAGACGATCTTCTGGAATGGGGCGACCAGATGATGCTGGCCATCATCCCCGATCCTATCGTTGCCGGCGATCCCCAGCGTTGCGACACATTCGAAGCCTGCGTCGGTCGTCTACGCGCCCGCTTCCGTGACAGGCTCTACATGGCGATGACACCCTCATATGACGGGCGTGACAAGCGCGTCTTTGCGGTGATTTCGATCCTCGCCGCCCGCAATCGCGTGCCCCTTATCGCTTCCAATCAGCCGCTCTATCACGACACCACCCGCCGCCCGCTGTCTGATATCGTCACCTCGATAAGGGAGCACGTGACGATCCCGGAAACCGGCTTTCTGCTGGCGCCGAATGCCGAGCGCTATCTGAAGCATGGAAGGGAGATGGCACGGCTTTTCAGGGATTACCCAGATGCCATCGCCAACACGGAGAAATTCTTCTCTAGGCTGCGCTTCTGCCTGGACGAGTTGAAACACAATTATCCCGATGAGAATGACGCGGGCGAAACCCCTTACGAAACATTGGAGCGCCTGACATGGGCGGGAGCGGCAAGGCGTTTTCCTGGAGGCATCAAGGAAAAGACGCGGGAGCAGATCGCCTACGAACTGGACCTCGTAAGACAGAAGCAATACGCGCCCTATTTCCTGACGGTGCACCGCATCATCATGCATGCCCGGTATGAGCTCAAGATTCTTTGTCAGGGCCGCGGCTCGGCCGCCAATTCGGTCATCTGCTACTGCCTCGAGGTCACGGAGGTTAATCCTGAGAAAAGCGTGTTGCTGTTCGACCGCTTCATGTCGACGGACCGCGACGAGCCACCGGATATCGACGTCGATTTCGAACATGATCGGCGCGAAGAGGTCATCCAGCATATCTATAAGCGCTATGGCAAGGAGCACGCTGGACTGACGGCGGCCGTTACCAGCTACCGCACCCGTTCCGCAGGTCGCGAGGTCGCAAAGGCATTCGGCTTGTCGGAGGATGTGCAATCGGCGATCGGCAGCCTGGTCTGGGGCTGGTCGGATGACAAGCTATCTGAGCGGGAAGCAAGAGCCGCAGGCCTCGACACGGGAAACCCGGTAACCAACCACGTCCTGCAATACGCTTCCGAACTGCTAGGCTTTCCCCGCCATCTCACTCAGCATGTGGGCGGTTTCGTCATCACGCGCGACCGGCTCGATGAGGTCGTGCCGATCATGAATACGGCGATGCCGGATCGCTACATGATCGAATGGGACAAGGACGATCTCGACAATCTGAAAATCCTCAAGGTCGATGTCCTGGCGCTCGGGATGCTGACCTGCCTGCGCAAGGCATTCGATCTGCTGCTGCTGCACTACGACGTGAAGAAGACGTTGGCCGATCTTGGCAACGATACCCATGAGGACGAAGCGCCGGTCTACGACATGATGTGCCGGGCCGATACGCTGGGTGTGTTCCAGATCGAAAGCCGGGCGCAGATGAGCATGCTGCCGCGCCTGCGGCCGAGAAGATTTTACGACCTCGTCATCGAGGTCGCCATCGTCCGGCCTGGGCCTATCCAGGGTGACATGGTTCATCCCTATCTGAAGCGAAGGGAACAACGGCGGAAAGGTATCCCTATCGACTATCCAAGCCCGGAGTTGGAAGGCGTCCTTGAGCGAACGCTTGGAGTGCCGCTCTTTCAGGAACAGGCCATGCAGATCGCCATCACAGCGGCGGGCTTTGAGCCTGCCGAGGCCGACCAACTGCGCCGCGCCATGGCAACGTTCAAGCGCACCGGCACCATCGGCAATTTCGAACAGCGGTTCATCGACGGAATGGTATCCAAGAAATACCCTCGGGAATTCGCCCAGCAATGCTTCAACCAGATCAAGGGGTTTGGTGAGTACGGCTTTCCGGAAAGCCATGCGGCCTCTTTCGCGCTGCTCGTCTACGCCTCGTCCTGGATGAAGGCCTATTATCCCGACGTCTTCTGCGCGGCGATGCTGAACTCGCAGCCGATGGGCTTCTACGCGCCGGCGCAACTGGTCCGCGATGCCAGGGAGCACGGGGTGGAAATCCGTCCGATCGACATCAATAGTTCGGATTGGGATTGCCTGCTGGAAGGCGGACGCTTCGATGATCGTCGGATCGACTTTCGCCATCGCGAGATGACAGATGTCATCAAGGCCAATCACGCCGTCCGCCTCGGCCTTCGCCAGGTAAAGGGATTATCCGAGGAGGCCATACGCGAGAAGCTGATGGCACGCCGGGGATACGGCTATACCTCGATCCGCGATCTCTGGCTGCGCTCGGGCCTCGACAAGTCCGATATCGAGCGGCTGGCGGACGCGGATGCCTTCAACAGCATCGGCCTGTCCCGCCGCGAGGCGCTATGGGCGGTTCGCGCGCTGGATGTGAAGAGCGCGGCAGAGCGCTTGCCGCTATTCGACCAGGCACCTCATCTCGACCTGCAGGTCGAACCTGAGGCTAAGCTGCCTGAAATGCTGCCGGGAGAGCAGGTGGTCGAGGACTACAGGTATCTGTCCCTGTCGCTCAAGGCGCATCCTTTGTCCTTCCTGCGTGACGAATTGCGTGGCATCGGCATCACCCGCAGCGTCGACCTGCTAAAGGTGCCGAACGGCCGGTGGGTGACGATCGCCGGCCTCGTCCTGGTGCGCCAGCGCCCGGGCTCGGCCAAGGGCGTGATCTTCATGACGCTCGAGGATGAGACCGGCGTCGCCAATGCCATCGTCTGGCCGAAGACCTTCGAGAAATACCGCGCCATCGTCATGGGCGCCCGGCTCGTGAAGATCCGTGGGAAGCTACAGAGCCAGAGCGGGGTGATCCATACGGTAGTCGATCACATCGAGGACATGACGCATGCTCTAGGCCTTTTGCAGAAAGAGGCCAATCGCTTCGGCGTCTGCGACCGCTCGGACGAAGCGCGCCGACCGACCGCAGATCCCCGCCAGAAGAAGCTCAACGAGACATTGGAGAAGGCGGTAATGGAAAAAAGAATAACCACGCGAGACAACCGGGGGAGAGATGAGGCTACGGTATCGGTCATGCCGAAGGGCCGCAATTTCCATTGATTTTCAATATCGTGTCCCGCCCGGCACCTGCGAAAGCGGAAAGCTGCGCGCTTTGACCAGATCGCAAGTGAGTTGGAATGCGGGCAAGGCGACGAGGTCTGAATATGAATCTTTCTTGACAAGAAGCGTCTTCTTTAGCAAAAAGACGATAGTCATTGTCATGTTTGGAATGAAGACGTGCTTGTCTGCAGCTGCAATTACATAACCGACACCGAAATCCGGGAGGTTATCAACAGCCTTCTCGATGAGGACTGTTGGCAGCTCATTGTACCCGCGAAAGTCTACCACGCCATGGAAAAACGCGGCCGTTGCTGCGGTTGCTTCCCGAACGTTGTCGACATCATCATTCAGACGACAGAGGATTATCACGCCCGTCGCCACTCGACGGACGCCGAAATATTTGATTTCATGTCCCGCCTCAGAAACTTCCACGAGGAAAACAGGAGAGCGGACATTGAAAGGCGACAAAAAAGTCATCGAGCGGCTTAACGAGGCCCTCTTTTTGGAGCTTGGTGCTGTCAATCAGTACTGGGTTCATTACCGTTTGCTCGAAGATTGGGGCTACACCAAGCTCGCCAAGAAGGAGCGCGCGGAATCGATTGAAGAGATGCAGCATGCTGACAAGCTGGTCGCACGCATCATCTTCCTCGAAGGCCACCCCAACCTGCAGACGCTTGCGCCGCTGCGCATCGGCCAGAACGTCAAGGAAGTTCTGGAAGCGGATCTCGCCGGCGAATACGACGCCCGCTCCGCCTACAAGAAATCCCGCGATATCTGTCACGAGGCCGGCGACTACGTCTCGATGAAGCTCTTCGAAGAGCTCCTCATGGACGAGGAAGGCCATATCGACTTCCTCGAGACGCAGCTTGAGTTGCTCGGCAAGATCGGCGAGGCCAAGTATGGCCAGCTGAACGCGGACTCGGCCAACGAAGCCGAATAAACATGCCGCAGGAGCCGGCCGCTCAGGCGGTCGGCATCCAATCAGGCAGCCGGCAACCCGGCGAGATGGCTGAACTCGCTGACCACCTGTTCGTAGACACCCCGCTTGAAGGACACGATCAGCTCTGGCAGCTCTGCCATCGGCTTCCAGCCCCAAGCGTCGAATTCCGCCGAATGCCCGCCGGGCGGCGGGTTGATGGCGATCTCGCTCTCATCGCCATCGAAGCGGAAGGCAAACCAGCGCTGTGTCTGTCCGCGAAACTTGCCCTTCAGCCCGATGCCGATCAGCTGCGGCGGCAGATCGTAGTTGATCCAGTCTTTCGCCTCGGCAAGCAGCGTCACCGTTTTCATCCCCGTCTCTTCATAGAGCTCGCGGTGGGCCGCCGTCAGCGGGTCCTCGCCCTTGTCGATGCCACCCTGCGGCATCTGCCACAGCTGCGGGGAGCCGTCATACTCCGAATTCTCCGCCGGAATCCGGCGGCCGGCCCAGACAAGCCCGGCGCGATTGAGGATCATCACACCGACACAGGGGCGATAAGGCAGATCTTCGGCTTTAACGGTCGATTGGCTCATGGATTGTCTCTGCTAGGGTTTCTTCGGATCGTTGGTCAGCGCGGCGATCCCGACGATCTCGATGCCGCGCATCGCCGCTTCTTCCGTCCATTTTGAAATGGCATCGATGCTCTCGTCAAATGCCGAGGCAACGCCGATCGCCTGGCCGTTCCGCTTGGCCACGCGCTCCAGTTCATCCAGCTTGTTGGTGATCGCGTTGAAATCCACCTGTCCGTCCAGCTGCACATCCGCAAACGCGTAGGGCGTCTCCGTGCCCTTGGCGATCGCGGCGGTCTTCGATTGCGCCGAGGTGCCGTCATCCAGAAACAGCAGCCCGCGCTTGCCGACATCGCGCATGACAGGCTCCAACGCGTTCGCATCCGAAAGGAAACGACCACCCTGATAGTTCAGTACGCCGGTGTAGTTGGTGATTTCGCCCATCGCCCGGTGCAGGCTCTCGATGTTCTTGGCCACGCTTTTCGTTGTGAGCAACGTATCGGGCCCGGGATCGTTTGCCGGGTAATCGAAAGGCTCGAACGGCACCTGGATCAAGATCTCGTGGCCGGAGCGGCGTGCCTCCTGCATCCAGCGCTGGAGGCTGTTGCCGCTGGCGGCGAAGGCAAGTGTTACCTCCTCGGGCAACTGCTGGATCGCCCGCTGCGTTCCCGTCTGGCTGAGCCCGAGGCCACTCACGACGATCGCGATCCGCGTTCCGTGCGCGCCTGACCATGGCCGTGCGTATTGATCCATCGGCCGGCGGCCATCGGGACCGACGACCGGCAACCGGCCGAACGGCGACGCCTCGAGCAGGGCATCGTTCGGCAGGGCGGCCATTCTCGGATCTTGTCCCACCTGCATGGCATCGATCAGGACGGGGCCGTTTCCATCGCGGCTTTTCGGGCTGTATTTGGTCACCACCGAGCCATCACCCGTCGTCGTCCGCTCGATATTGGCGCCCGAATTCGGGTCGCTGCGCGGCATGCCGTTGGGCGGCGTGCCATCCGGCGTGGCTGGCTGCTGCACGGCATCCGTGGGGACGGCGGAAGCCTGCTCCTTGGGCGACGGCGTCTCGCGCTTCAGGCCATCGCCGCGAAAGGCGGTATAGACCGAAAAGCCGCCGATCAGCACGAGGCAAAGCCCGGCGACCAAGCGCCCCATGCGCAAGACACCAGGGCGCTTGCCGCGCGGCTTGCGGTTCTGTCCAAGGGGCGCGTGCAGATCGGTATTCATTCCTAGGCTGCTTCCATCATCAGGACAGCAAAAAGGCGTCAGGCCGGATCCTCATCCGGCCTGACGCCTCATCTGGTCATTACTTGGCGCTGACGGCCTTTTCAGGGTTCGGCGGGAAAGACGGGTCCGTCTTCTTGCCACGCAGAAGGTCGAGCGCGTAGTTGAGCTGCACATCATCTTTCGGGTCCGGCGGCACGTAGGCAACGGAGCCCGAGCCTTCGTCCGTCTCGCTCTGACCCTTGATGTGGCCGCGCAGAGCGGATTCGCCCTCGGTTACCATCTTGCCCTTGAGATCGTCCGGCAGCGGCTCTTCGACCTTGATGTCAGGCGTGATGCCCGTGCCCTGGATCGAGCGGCCCGACGGTGTGTAGTACAGCGCCGTCGTCAGGCGAAGCGCGCCGTTCTCGCCAAGCGGGATGATGGTCTGAACCGATCCCTTGCCGAACGAGCGCGTGCCGAGAACCGTTGCGCGACGCAGATCCTGCAGGGCGCCGGCGACGATTTCCGAAGCAGAAGCCGAGCCGCCGTTGATCAGAACGATCACAGGCTTTCCATCCGTCAGATCGCCCGGACCGGCATTGAAGCGGCGGGTCTCATCCGGATTGCGGCCACGCGTGGAAACCACCTCGCCGCGCTGCAGAAGCGCATCCGATACCTGGATCGCCTGATCGAGCAGGCCGCCCGGGTTGAGACGCAGATCGAGCACATAGCCCTTGAGCTTGTCGGCCGGAACGGTCTTCTTGATCTTCTCGATCGCCTTTTCCATATCCGGATAGGTCTTCTCGGTGAAGGAGATGATACGCAGATACCCGACATCATCCTCGACACGCGACTTGACCGCCTGCACGGCCACGACATCGCGAACGATCGTCAATTCGATCGGCTTGTCGGCACCCTTGCGGATCAGCGTCAGCTTGATCGGGGTGTTGATGGCGCCGCGCATCTTCTCGACAGCGTCTTCGAGCTTCAGGCCACGCACAGACTGCCCGTCTATTTCGGAGATATAGTCACCGGCAAGAACACCTGCCTTGGCGGCCGGCGTATCGTCGATCGGCGTGATGACCTTGACCAGTTCGTCTTCCATCGTGACTTCGATGCCGAGGCCGCCGAACTCACCCTTGGTCTGGGTCTGCATGTCCGCCGCATCCTTGGCGTTCATGTAGCTCGAATGCGGATCAAGCGACGAAAGCATGCCGTTGATGGCATTCTCGATCAGCTTGTCTTCAGCCGGCGGCGTCACATACTGGGCGCGAACACGCTCGAACACGTCACCGAAAACCGACAGTTCCTTGTAGGTGGACGCCCCCGCCGCTTCCGCGGGCACGCCGGCGGAATAGATGACGCTCATGGCAGTCGCACCCATTAATGCGCCGACCAGAACAAGAGAAGCCCTACGAATCATTGCGTGCCTTTCCGGTGTCTTTGGCGGTCCACCATGGTCGGGAATCGACCGGCTTTCCGTCTTTTCGAAATTCAATGTAAAGCGTTGGTCGGTTTGTTTCCAGCGCCAATGCAGTCGCACTGGCCACTCTTTTCGCACCCATCACCGCAAGTGGCTCGCCAGCGAAAACAAACTTGCCCTGCCGCGCGTTCATGGTCTCCATTCCGGAGAGAACCAGGTGATATCCGTCGCCGGCATCGAGGATGATCATCTGCCCGTAGCTGCGAAAGGCACCGGCATAAACGATCAGACCATCCGCCGGTGCGGTGACCACCGTTTCCGGGTTGGTCGCCAGCGTCATACCCATTGCTTCGTGGCCGGTTCCATCGGCGTCGCCGAACTGGCGCAGGATATCGCCGGCAACGGGCAACTCCAGCTTGGCCTTCAATTCTCCGAACGGATATGCGGGCGCAATGCGGTTTTTATCGGGCACCCCGCTGTCGGCCAAAGCCTTGGCCTGCGCACGCTGTTCATCCGTCAGCAGCCTGCGATTTTCCTCCGCCTGACGCGCCGCGGCAGTCGCCTCGCGAACGGAGGAAATCTCGCTTTCCATCGACGCCACAAGGCTCTCCAGGCTCGTGGCCTTGCCTGCGAGCTCCTCGGAGCGTTGGCGCTCGGCATTGAGCTCGGCGATATTGCTGCGGCTCAATTTCTCGTTCTCGGCGAGAAGCAAATCCATGCGCCGCTCTTCCTCGAGGCTGTTGGTCATCGTCGTCGTCAAGCCGGCCTTCTCTGCGGCACTTGCGGCCTGCAGCGAGGCCAGGTTGCCGAGATCAGCGGCGAGTTTATCCGTCTCCTTGCGAATGCCGGGAACAACGGCACCGAGCAGGATGGCGCTGCGCACCGAGGCAAGCGCATCGTCGGGTGTCACCAGAAGCGCCGGCGGCGGGTTGCGTCCCATACGCTGCAGCGCCGCAAGCACCTCGGCCAGCAATCCACGCCGCTCGTGCAGCGACTGGCGAACCGCGTCTTCCTTCACACCGAGATCGGCAAGCTTCTTCTCGCTTGCCAATATCTGCTTTTCCAGCGCCTTGCGCCGCGCGGCAGAATCGATCAGCGCCTGGCGAACACTGCTGGTGCTCTTGTCCAGATCCTCAATGCTCTTCTGCAGTTCCGCGACCTTGCTCGAAGAGAGGCTGATCGTCTTCGATAACGCATCGAGTTCGCTGCGCGTCTGGTCGCGCTTCTTCTCCAGTTCGACAGCGGGATCGGGTGCAGCAGCAACGGGCGCGCCCGTCCCCTGTGCGTCCGGTTGCGCAGCCATCGGCTGCTCCTGTGCCAGAGCGGACACCCACCCGGACATACCAAGAACCGACGCGGCAAGGCTCGCCACGGCAACCGACAAGATCACATAGTTTCGCTTGGATGCAGGTGTCGGCATGCCGATCGGTAAATCCTCTTAAACCGCGCGAAGATTAAGCTGATTTGACCGTCTTTGCCAGAAAGATTGAGGCTTGCTGCCCGATCGCGCAAGACACACCTGCGTGAATGATCGTGACCGCTCAGACACGATGGTAGGGGTGGCCGGACAGGATCGTCACGGCACGATAAAGCTGCTCGGCAATCAGCGTACGAACAAGCTGGTGCGGCCAGGTCATCTTGCCCAGGCACAGCGTTGCGTCGGCACGATCGTACAGCGCCGGATCAAGTCCATCGGCTCCCCCGATCGCGATCGTCATCTCGCGCTTTCCCTGATCGCGGTAATTGCCGAGAAGGGTGGCGAAACCTTCGCTGTCGAGCGCCTTGCCGCGTTCGTCGAGAAGAATGAGGATACTGCCATCCGCCAGAGACTTCTGAAGCATGCCCGCTTCCTCGCGCTTGCGCGTATCGGCATTGGAGGCACGGCTTTCGGCGACTTCGACAACGCGGGAGAATTCAAGGCCGATGGCAGGACCGGCCTTCGCAAAGCGGTCGAAATAACGCGCCGCAAGATCCTTCTCCGGGCCGGATTTGAGCCGCCCCACGGCAAAAAGACCAATGCGCATGTGTCAGCTCCTGCTATCAGGCTTCTCGCGGCTCAAAGGTGCCGCAGGCCGGGGCTAACCCACCGCCGGCCCAATCACAGCCATCTATCAGGCGCCGGACACAGCGTCCAGACGGCCCGCAAGCCGGAGTATCAGTGCAAAGTCTCGTCCAGATCGGGAGCCTGCCACATCTTTTCGATGTTGTAGAACTCGCGAATTTCGGGACGGAAGACATGCACGATGACATCGCCGGTATCGATCAGGATCCAATCACCGGCATCCTGGCCTTCGACCCGGGCGGAGCCGAAGCCCTCGTCCTTCAGGTCGCTAAGCAGGTGGTCGGCAATCGCCATGACATGGCGGCTCGAGCGGCCCGATACCACGACCATAAAGTCGCCGAGTGCCGATTTTCCGGCAATGTCGATGGAAACGATATCTTCAGCTTTGGAGTCCTCGAGGCTTACGAGGACGGTGTGCAGGGCGCGGGCAGCGGCATCAACGCCACGTTCCGGGCTCTTCGGGACAACGACTTTCGTGCTTCCCTTTGCGTGTACTGTTGTCAGTGCTTTCCCTTTCTCGGAATGACAAAGCATGCACATCACTGATTTGGCCAACCAAATCATGGTTAAGCCAAATCATGAGTAAGATAGGCACCGAACCATAAATGTTTCAAGACGCCCGCGATCACAAAGCATGAATGCCGGATTTGGCGCGGCAGCAACGGATGGCTCAGCTCAAGTGCATCCTGCTCGGCTGTGTACAGTTGCCGCTGCCCTCAGTAAAGTGAGGCATTGTCCCAAGTGCGAAGATTGCAAATGAAAAACGCCTTAGAACACACGCTTGTCCCGGTCCTTCGCATCAGCTTTCCGCATGAGGACCGCCTTGGGCACGGCAAGATGGAATTGCTGGAGCACATCAAGGAGACCGGCTCGATTTCTGCCGGCGGCCGCGCGATGGACATGTCCTACCGGCGTGCCTGGCTGCTGGTCAGCGAAATGAACCGGATGTTCAAGCATCCCGTCGTGGAATCGCAACGCGGCGGCCAGAAGGGCGGCGGCGCGGCGCTGACGGCATTCGGCGAGGAACTTCTGGCGCGCTTTCGGAAGATGGAACGAACGATCCTGACAACGCTGGCCGACGATCTCGCTTGGCTTGAGAGCAACCGTCTGATCGATCCCCCGGAACAGGTCGCTTAAGGCTCCAATGCAACCGTCTTGACAATGGCGAACACCACCATGCCCGCGTGCAACGCCATGCGCTTTGCCGAGAAGCTGGTGATCCGCGACAGGATCGTATCGCCTCCGCAATCGACCGCGACGTCGATGGTCGCATCATCGGCAGGCGTCACCGCCAGGATCGTACCCTCAAGCACGTTGAGCGCGCTCAGGCCGCTTGGCCGTTCCGTGGCAAGCATGACATCGCGCGATGGAATACGGACACGCACTAGCTTGCCCGGCGCAAGGCCTGCATCGGGCACATGCAGCCGCATGGTCGCCATGGCGACAGTCGCCAGACGGTGCCTGTTATCTACGGCCTCGACCCGCCCCTGCAGCAAAGCGCCGGCCTCACGCCGATCGAGCGACGCAGAAGGCTGGCTGAGCACTTCCGTTGCCGCGCCCACGGCTTTCACCCGGCCGTCCTGCATGACGACGACCTGGTCGGCGAGCCGCGCCACCTCCGCCACCGAATGGCTGACATAGACGATCGGAATATCCATCTCGTCACGCAGACGTTCGAGGAAAGGCATCACCTCTGCCTTGCGCGCTTCGTCGAGTGCAGCAAGCGGCTCATCCATGAGAAGCAGGCGAGGTGACGCCAGGAGCGCGCGGCCGATCGCCACCCGCTGCTTTTCACCACCGGACAGGTGCTCAGGGCTGCGGCCGAGCAGCCTTTCGATATCGAGCAATGCAACAATCCGCTCAAAGCTTTCTCGTGGAGCCCCCTTGGGCGCGAACCAGCGACCATAGGTCAGGTTCTGGCGAACGGTCAGATGCGGGAAAAGCCGCGCCTCCTGAAATACATAGCCGAACCGCCGGCGATGCTTGGCCACGAAAATACGCTTGGCCGTGTCGGTCAATATTTCGCCGTCGAGGCTGATCTTTCCCTCATCGGGTCGTGTCAGCCCGGCGATCATCCGGATCATCGAGGTCTTACCCGAGCCCGAACGGCCGAACAATGCGGTTATCCCGCGTTCCGACGTGAACCCCGCGTCGAGCGAGAACGCGTCAAACCGATGCCTTGCCTGAACCACGAGCGTCATTGCGGATCAATCCTCCGCCCAATGAGACGTGATAGAAATTCGGATGCAAGCAAGGCTGCCATGGAGAAAACCACGGCCACCAGGGTCAGCCGCAGAGCGCCAGCGTCGCCGCCCGGCACCTGCGTGAACGAGTAGATCGCGGCCGACAGCGTCTGCGTCTCGCCGGGAATATTGGAAACGAAGGTGATCGTCGCGCCAAACTCGCCCATAGCCTTGGCAAAGGCCAGGATCATGCCGGCGATGATGCCGGGCAGGGTGAGGGGAAGCGTCACCGTCAGGAAGACCCAGAACGGATTGGCGCCGAGCGTGCCGGCCGCCTCCTCCAATTTGCGGTCGATCGCCTCGATAGAAAGCCGGATACTGCGCACCATCAGCGGAAAGGCCATCACCGCGCAGGCAAGTGCCGCCCCCGTCCACCGGAAGGAAAAGACGATGCCGAAATGCTGATCAAGGAAGCTGCCGATCACCCCGCGCCGACCGAACAGCACAAGCAGGATGAAACCGGTAACGACGGGCGGCAGGATGAGCGGCAAGTGCACGATGCCGTTGAGAACGGACTTGCCCCAGAAGCGCCCCCGCGCCAGAAGCAGGGCAATACCGATGCCGAAGGGAAGACTTGCCAGCATCGCTACGATCGACACTCGCAGGCTGAGCATGATCGCCGTCCATTCGTCACTGCTCAGACCAAGTGCTTCCAAATGCAATGCTCCCGAAAAAACGAAGGCCCACCGTGGCGGGCCTTCAAGCTAGGCAGTTGCGTATAAAACCGCAATTATTTCAGGATGGTGAAGCCCTGTTCTGTAAAGAAGTGCGCTGCCTTGTCCGACTTCAGGAAATCGAGATAGGCCGCGGTATCTGTATTCTTGCTCTCGGACAGGATCGCGATCGGATAGGTGATCGGCGGGTGTGAATCGGCTGGGAAAGTGCCGGCAACCGCAACACCCGGATCTGCATTCACATCCGTCTGGTAGACGATGCCGAACGGCGCCTCGCCGCGCGAGACCAGCGCCAGCGCCGCGCGCACGCTTTCAGCGCCTGCAACCTTGCCTTCGACGGACGACCAGACGCCGAGCTTTTCAAGCGCCGCCTTGCCGTACTTGCCTGCCGGCACCGATTTGACTTCGCCCATCGCGAGCTTCCCGTCCCCAAGCAGACCGGCAAGATCGAAGCCCTGCTTGATATCGACAGGCTTGACCTTGTCCTTGGCGGCGACCAGCACGATGCGGTTGCCGAGCAGGTTGGAGCGGGTGTCCGCCTTGATCAGGTTCTTCTTGGCAAGATAATCCATCCAGTCGAGGTCGGCCGAGATGAACACATCCGCCGGCGCGCCGCCTTCGATCTGCTTTGCGAGAGCGGAGCTTGCTGCATAGGAGACGACGGCTTCCTTGCCGCTTTCCTTGGCCCATTCGGCATTCGCCGCATCAAGCGCATTCTTCATGCTCGCGGCTGCGAACACGGTCACCTTTTCAGCGGCTAAGGCGGTGCCAGCGGTCGCGCCTAGCCAGATCGCGGAGACCGCGATAGCTGCGAATTTCACCAATTGACGACGATTCTGCATATTGTTTCCCCAACACATCGACATATCCGCAGAGATATAACGGAAAGTTGGCTGTTGACCAGCGATATATTCATCAGGGCGCAACGCCGCGGCGTGGTGCGATAACCAAACTGATTGCGTACCCAAAAGTCATGACAGGAGATCACCACCATGCAGCCCCGAGGATAGCACTTTGCCAGTATCATCCTATAATCGCTCACCAAAATTGACAAAACCCAGTGTAGTGCCGAGATATTGAGCATCGGGATGGGTGCGACACTTAAACACATGACAGAAATGCATTGCTGCGATGCACCAATTCCTCTTTCCTTTCTGTGATGCTCATCATACAAGTTCCTCACCGGACAGCGATCTCCTCCTCCCAAGCTGTTCGGTAACGGATCGGCAACACTCCTCCTCCCAGTTGTTGGTCAAGTTTTAAGCCCGACGGATCCTCCCCCGTCGGGCTTTTCATTTTCCAGCCTATTGAAATGGTTTGAGCTAGGTGCGGTTCTGCGCGCGGATCGCTGTCGAACTCAGTCGCGATCTCGGGCCATGGATGAATGTCCAGGCCGGCGCCGGCTTTTTCCAGAGCGCTCTCGAATCATCCTCATCAACGCGCGCGAAGTCGAAGGTCTTGGCCATTTTCGACGACAGGAACGAGAGCGTCGCACCCGGCCGGTCGATGACCGCGATCGGGAACATGCGGGCGATATCCTGCCACCGCTGCCACCGATGAAACGTCTTGAGACTATCGGCGCCCATGATCCAGATGAAATGTACATGGGGATTGCCGGCCTTGATCCGCGCCAGCGTTTCCGCCGTGAAGGTGGTGCCGAATTTCTTTTCGAACGCGGTGACCTTGATAACGGGATGCTTGGCAAGCTTCTCGCTAAGCCGTACGCGCTCCGCCAAAGGCAACAGCTGGCTCGGATCCTTGAGAGGATTGCCGGGGGTGACCATCCACCACAGCTGGTCGAGACCAAGCCGCTTGATGGCGATCTCCGCCACCAGCGCATGGCCCTGATGCGGTGGGTTGAAGGAACCGCCGAACAGACCGACCACCATGCCCCGCTCGGCATGCGGCACGCGAAGATAGCGTCGGTCCAATTCGTCGTTGATCACATCAGGTCCGGACTTGGCCGGTGCCGTGCACGCGGTATTTGAACGAGGTCAGCTGTTCGACGCCAACGGGGCCGCGCGCATGCATCTTGCCGGTCGCGATGCCGATTTCCGCACCCATGCCGAATTCGCCACCATCAGCAAACTGCGTCGAGGCATTATGGAGCAGGATGGCAGAATCGACCTCGGTGAAGAAGCGGTCCACCACGGCTGGGTCTTCACCGATCACGGCTTCGGTGTGGTTCGACGAATAGGTCTGGATATGCTTGATAGCGCCATCGATACCATCGACGACAGCGACCGAGACGATCGCGTCGAGGTACTCCGTGGACCAGTCTTCCTCGGTCGCAGCTTTCGTTCCCGGCGCTGCCTTGACGACGCCTGCGGACCCGCGAACTTCACAGCCGGCATCCGAGAGAACCTCAAGAAGCGGCAAGAGATGCGTGTCGCTGACAGCGCTGTCGACAAGAATGGTCTCGACCGCGCCACAGATCCCCGTCCGGCGCATCTTCGCGTTGACGATGATCTCCTTGGCCATGTCGAGATCGGCCGATGCATCGACATAGATATGGCAGAGACCTTCCAGATGCGCGAAGACAGGCACCCGGGCCTCATTCTGCACGCGTGCGACAAGGCTCTTGCCGCCGCGCGGAATAATGACGTCGATCGCCCCATCCAATCCGCGCAACATCGCGCCGACGGCCGCTCGATCGGTGGTCGGAACGAGCTGGATAGAATGCTCTGGGAGCCCGGCCGCCTTCAGGCCGCGCACCATGCACTCATAGATAGCCTGCGATGATCGGCGCGAATCCGAGCCGCAGCGCAGGATGACGGCATTGCCCGCCTTGACGCAGAGCGCCCCGGCATCCGCCGTCACATTCGGACGGCTTTCGAAGATAACGCCGATTACGCCGAGCGGCGTGCGCACGCGCTCGATCTTCAGGCCGTTCGGGCGATCCCAGGCGCTGACCACCTCACCGACAGGGTCCTTCAGGCCGGCGATCGCGCGAATGCCATCGGCCATCTCCGAGACGCGCTTTTCGGTAAGCGTCAGCCGGTCGATGAAGGAGGGCAGCATATCGGAGCCAGCCGCATCCTCGAGATCCTTCGCGTTTTCAGCGAGAATCCGATTCTTGTCCGCCAGGATCGCATCAGCCATGGCATTCAGGGCGGCGTTCTTGGCGTCGGTCGAAGCAAAGCCCAACGGTCGCGCAGCAGCCTTGGCCTTGCGGCCGATGTCGTTCATCAGCGCGTCAATGTCAGGGCTTTGCACGACTGTATCAAGCATGGGCGGCGTCCTTCTTCTGCCTTTCCGATTTCGAATTGATTTGCGAGGTCATGACCATGTCGTCGCGATGGATCATCGCCGCGCGCCCGGCATAGCCGAGAATAGCCTCGATCTCGCTTGATTTGCGGCCGGTGATCTGCCGCGCCTCCTCAGCATCATAGCCGGCCAACCCGCGTGCGATTTCCCGGCCGCCTGGGCCGATGATCGCCACCGTATCACCGCGGCTGAACACGCCGATAACCTGGCGGACCCCGGCGGGCAGAAGGCTCTTGCCGTTGCCCAGCGCCGTCACCGCACCGTCATCGACATGGAGCTCTCCTGCCGGTAGCAGCTGACCGGCGATCCAGGTCTTACGCGCCGTGACGGGCGTGCCCGAGGGTGCGAACCATGAGGACCGCGCGCCGTTCTCGATCGCCGAAAGCGGGCTATCGGTCTTGCCGGATGCGATGATCATCGCGCAGCCAGAGGTCGTCGCGATCTTGCCGGCATCGATCTTGGTGCGCATGCCGCCACGCGACAGCTCGGATGCGGCGCCGCCGGCCATCGCCTCGATTTCAGGCGTGATCTCGGCAATCGTCTCCAGGAACTGAGCATCCGGATCGAGATGCGGCGGAGCGGTGTAAAGGCCATCGATATCGGAGAGCAGGATCAAAAGGTCCGCGCCCGCCATCGTCGCGACGCGCGCCGCCAGGCGGTCATTGTCGCCATAGCGGATTTCGCTGGTAGCGACGGTGTCGTTCTCGTTGATGATCGGAACGGCGCCGATCTTCAGAAGCTGGTTGATCGTGGCGCGCGCGTTGAGATAGCGGCGGCGCTCTTCCGTATCGCCAAGCGTCAGCAAGATCTGCCCGGCGACGATCCTGTCGCGCGACAGGCTCTCCGACCAATCGCGCGCAAGCGCGATCTGGCCGACGGCAGCCGCAGCCTGGCTTTCCTCGAGCTTCAATGCGCCCGAGGGCAGATCGAGAACGGAGCGCCCAAGCGCGATGGCGCCCGAGGACACCACGAGCACGTCGACACCCTTGTTTTTCAACTTCGCGATATCGGCACACATCGCGTCCAGCCAGCTTTTCTTCAGGCCGGTTTTTCGATCGACGAGAAGCGCAGAACCGATCTTGATAACGATGCGCCGGTAGCTACCCAGCGCCTTCTGCCTAGTCATTGGCCTCGTCCTCGTCGGCGATGATATCGCGATGACGCACCTTCAGCGCTTTGGCGGGCTTCTCAAGAATGTTCGCTTCGGCATTGGCCTCGACGATGATATCGCGCAGCGCGCGCAGCACTTCTGTCATGCCCATGCCCGTTGCCGCCGAGATCTGGTAAGGCGTGCTGCCGCAGGCCTTGGCCAACTCCTTGGTCTTTTTCGTCAGCGTCGCTTTGTCGAGGATGTCGATCTGCGATAGGGCCACGATCTCCGGCTTGTCGCCGATCTCGTCGCTATAGGCCCTGAGCTCATGCTTGACTGTCTTGTAGGCCTTGCCGACATTTTCTTCCTGCGCGGAAACCAGATGCAGCAGAACGCGCGTACGCTCGACATGGCCGAGGAACCGGTCGCCGATGCCGACGCCTTCATGGGCGCCTTCGATCAGGCCCGGAATGTCTGCCAGAATGAATTCGCGCTCATCAATGGTCGCAACGCCAAGATTGGGATGCAGCGTCGTGAATGGGTAATTGGCGATCTTCGGGCGAGCGCGGGTAACGGCCGCCAGGAATGTCGATTTACCGGCATTCGGCAATCCGACCAGACCGGCGTCGGCGATCAGCTTCAGCCGCAACCAGATCGTCTTTTCTTCGCCCTCAAGACCGGGATTGGCCCAATCCGGCGCCTGATTGACCGAAGTCTTGAAGTGCGCGTTGCCGAAGCCGCCATTGCCACCGCGGGCGAGGCAGTAGCGCTGCCCCTCTTCCGTCAGGTCGCAGATCAGCGTTTCCTGGTCTTCCTCGAAAATCTGCGTTCCAACGGGAACCTTCAGCGTCACATGCTCGCCATTGGCGCCGGTACGGTTCCGACCCATGCCATGCGTGCCGATGGTGGCCTTGAAGTGCTGCTGGAAGCGAAAATCGATCAGCGTGTTGAGACCGTTGACGGTCTCAACCCACACGTCACCACCGCGTCCGCCGTCACCGCCGTCAGGCCCGCCGAACTCGATAAACTTCTCGCGCCGGAAGGAGACGGCACCCGCGCCACCGCTGCCGGATTTGATATAGACCTTTGCTTCGTCGAGAAATTTCATTTTACTTCCATCATTCGGTGTCAGTTGGACGCCCGTCTCGGCCTGATCGATATAGGCCGTTCAGCCGGAGGTCAAAGATTATCATTAGGTTTGCGAGCTATAACATACAGTACGGCTTCGGTCTCGATGGCACGTACGACCTGAAACGAATCGCCGACAGCCTTGCCGGCGCCGACGTCATCGCGCTCCAGGAAGTCACCCGCGGCTTCGCGCGAAACCAATATGCCGACATGGTGGCCGACATCAGCGCCCTCTTTCCTGACTATTTCTGGGTCTATGGACCGGGCTGCGACCTCCATGTCGCGGAAATTGACGGCCATCCCGCGCCGCGCCGCATGCGCATGCAGTTCGGCAACATGGTTCTGTCGCGCTGGCCGATCCTCTCGACCCGCACGCTGCTTCTGCCGCGCAGCAGGACGCTCACCAAGCTCAACCTGCAACGCGCCGCCACTGAGGCCGTCATCGACCTTCCCTCGGGCGCGGTGCGCGTCTACTCCGTCCATCTCGACCACGTCTCCAGCGACGAGCGCGTCCGCCAACTCGGCCACCTGAACGACCGCATCAACGCCTTCACGTATGAGGGCGGATCGCTGACCGGTTCCAGCGAGTTCGAGATCGACGAACTGCCGCTTCCCGAAGACTACCTCGTCATGGGCGACTTCAACATGCTGCCGGAATCGCCCGAATACTGCGCTTTCGCGGGCAGAAAGGACGGGTATTACGGGCGCACGGCGCGTGTCGGCACACCGGTCGACGCCTTCGACGCGCTCAGCGCCTATCAGCCCGACAGCTACAGCTGGATGGATCCCGCAAATCACGGCAAGCGCATGCATCTCGATTACCTCTTCGTCAGTTCAAGCCTTGAAAGCCGGCTAAAATCCGCGCGCATCGACACGTCGGCCATGGGATCCGATCACTTCCCCGTCTGGGTCGAGATCGACAATTGAAGAAGGCGCCCCGATAAGTTGGGGGCGCCTCCATTTTTCATCAGGCGCTCTTGCTTTGCTGCAGCGCGCCGGGCTTCAGCATCGTCTCGACATGCGTGACCATCGTATTGCGCGCGAAGCTGAAGACCTCGCTGCAACCGGTCATCCGGAAACCGATCTTTTCCTGCAGCCTGAGCGACGCCGGATTGTCGGCGAAGACACCGGAATGCACTGTCGTCTCCGGCATGCGCCGCGAGAAGCGCTCGAGCGTGGCGGAAACCGCCTCGCTCATATAGCCGCGCCGCCAGTAGTAGCGGTTCAGCCAGTAGCCGAGATGCCAGCGCCCATGGCGAAGCTCGATCGATACCACGCCGATATGCGCGTCGTCGCCGTTGGTGATCGCCATCTGCCAGTCCGGCAGCCGGCCCGCCGTCACCGGCACCAGCCAGTCGAGCGCGTCCTGCCGGTCATAGGGTGCGGGCACCCGCGCCAGCATCCGCGTCACCGCGAAATCGGACAGCGATTCTGCGATCGAATCGGCATCGCTCAGCCGGTGTGCCCGCAGGAAAAGCCGCTCGGTCGTGATATCGGGCTGCGAGCCAGCGGTGGCGACCTGGGGCCTTGGCCTTTCGAGGCTGAGAGCACTCATAACACGCTCCCCCAGCTTCTCAGCGACATCCAGGTCTTGCGGTCGAGCCGGTACCATTCGACCGGCACATTGCTTCCAAGCGCCAGCGAGGCGGCAAGCCCCGACCCCTGGAACTGGAAGCCGCACTTCTGGATGACGCGGCGCGAGGCGACGTTCATCACCCGGCAACGGGCGTCGATCTGATCGACATCCTGACGGGTGCGGAACACCATGTCGACGAGCGCGTGGCAGGCCTCGGTCATGAAGCCCTGGTTCCAGTAGGGCTCGCCCAGCCAGTAACCGATCTCGACGGTGCGGCCATCAAGATGCGGCTCGACACCGCAGCAACCGATGAAGGCGCCGTTTTCGGCTTTGGTAATCGCATAGACGCACTTGCCAATCTCGCCATTTTTTGTGCGTCGCACGAAGTCGGCGGCATCATTGGCCGTATATGGGTGCGGCATGCGCGACACCATTGTGGCGACTTTGGCGTTGTTGGCGAGATGGGCAAGGGCGTCGATGTCTTCTTCGTGGGGCGCGCGCATGACGAGCCTTTCCGACAGTAAGACAGGGCAATCGGTCCTTAACCGCTCCGGCCGCAGCCGCTCCAAGGAAGACCGTTGGTCTTCCCGGGGAGACCTTTGGTCTCTCCGTAACAATTCGCCTTGCATGGTTCAGTCCTCCTTGAGGGTAAAGAAAAAGGGGAGATGGGTGGTGCCCCATCTCCCCTTTTGTCTTGACTGAACCTGATACGCTCAGCCGGGTCGATGAGACACCGGCTGCTATAAAGCGTTACCGGCTTATTCCGCTGCTTCCGCTTTCGGCATCACGGATACGTATACGCGGCCGTTGGCCTTCGTACGGTAGTTCACATTGCCGGCGGTAAGAGCAAAGATCGTGTGATCCTTGCCGAGGCCGACGTTGGAACCCGGGTGCCACTGCGTACCGCGCTGACGCACGATAATGTTGCCTGCGATGACGTTCTCGCCACCGAACTTCTTCACGCCAAGGCGCTTGGATTCGGAATCACGACCGTTGCGCGACGAACCGCCAGCTTTTTTGTGTGCCATTGGAGTTCTCCTTTAAACCTTAAGTCCCGTGATCTTACTTGGCAGCCACGATGTCCGTGATACGGACAACAGTGTGGTGCTGGCGATGGCCGCGCGTACGCTTCGAGTTCTGACGACGGCGCTTCTTGAAGGCGATGACCTTCTTGCCGCGGTTGTGCTCGACCACTTCGGCCTTGACGGACGCGCCAGTGACGAAAGGCGCACCAATCGCAGCGTCGGCGCCTTCGCCGATGACGAGGACTTCGGTGAATTCGATCGATTCGCCAGCGGTGACTTCAAGCTTCTCGATGGTCAGCACGTCGTTTGCTGCCACACGGTACTGCTTACCGCCGGTCTTGATGACTGCGAACATTTTTTATCCTTTCATGTTCGTTCCGGCTCGACCCGCATCAAACAGGTGGCCGTCTTTTTATCAGTCGATATTAAGCAGGGATTTCAGGACATTTCGCCCAAGAACTCTGACTGCCGGTGATGCCTCGCACGAGCGCGAGGCAGGCAAGGCGCGGACTTATCCACACCTATTGGCTTGCGCAGATACGCGAGCACAAAAAAACTGTCAAGGTAAAAGGATGACAAAAGGATGAAATGCCTTGCGATTACGACTTGCCAGCCCGCAAAACTCTCGCTATGAGACAGCCCGCGCCTAACGGCGTCAACCAGACCGCGGAGAGGTGGCAGAGTGGTTGAATGTACCGCACTCGAAATGCGGCGTGCCTGCAAGGGTACCGTGGGTTCAAATCCCACCCTCTCCGCCATTTTCTTTTTGTCCGACACCGCTCACAGACAAGACCTCGCCCGTAAGGCATTAGGTTCAACCTTGTTCCAAACCTGTGTTGACTATTTATAACGTCCTGGTCAGGGCGATATATTCAAGATCTTAGCGTGAAACCGATGAGCTTAGCCGTCATCGCCGCATAATGCCGAGCGCCTGATCGGCCACATGCACCGACATTGGCTAGATATCAAAATGGGATGTTCACCTACCGAGCAACGAGTTGGATGCCCAATGGAGCGGCGCCGCCGATGATATCGAGCAAGCGGTCTATATTGGGATGAGCGCCCGGGCGGTTTTTCGCGTCGGCAGTATGCTCGGCAAAAATCTCGAGGGCGTGGGTCGCGGCTTGCGTATCGAGGACATCGAAACATTGCTGCAGATATTGATAGACCGCGAGCGAACCCTGTTTGCCTGGCTGGTTTTCGATCGTCGCGACAATGACGCCGGCTGGGTCGGTAAGGTTTATACTGGCGAGGCCTTCGACCGACGGCAGCAGTTTCAGATTGTCCTTGAACGATGCCGTGGGCTGGATCATCGCGGATTCCTTTTCTCGTGGCAGGCTGGCCTTGCGCCTAGCAGGTTCGGCTCCATGTCGCCACACCGCAAGACAAGGCCGACACTCTCCTCAACGCTTTAAAGCGCGACCGCTGCGGCTTTGGGAAATGGCGCGCGACTGGGAGCGCTGCACGAGAGCCTGCTGCACCTCGGCCTGGAAAACCATCACCTGATGGCGAACTTCGGCCTCCGGCAGGCCAAGCGATTCGAGTTCACTCGCCAGACGCCGGCACGCAGTCTTCCAGTATTGAACGGCGTCGGCGCCATGCAGGCGTTCGAGGTCGGCGGCGCTGCGATCGATGTCGCCGGCGCGCGAGGCCACAGGAAAAAGGACGATTTCACTTGTGGTCATGGCCTTCAAACTCTTGCTTGTGTTTACCGACATCGATTCGTTCCGTTGTGTTCGACACCATTCCTACCGAAGCATGGTTAACGCTTTCCCCCATCATCTCCCACCTTGTGCCGGGATGGCCGCGATCTGCCGACGGTTGCTCTAAAGTCGAGGGCTTTTGATCGGCCTTAAACAAGGCTACACATCTTATATGTGTCAGGTGTGTGGGGGATCGATTTGGTACGAAAGATGATCGCGGGGCCGGTGGCGACGGCCATCGTGCTGTTTGCGCGCGCCATAACGGCCGTGCGCGCCATTTGGACGAGCGACGGCCCGACAACGGACACCTGCATCTATTTCGCCAATCATTCGAGCCATGGCGATTTCATCCTGGTCTGGGCCGTTCTGCCGCCGCGCCTGCGCCGATCCACACGTCCGGTGGCGGGCGCCGAATATTGGCTGAAATCCGCGATCACGCGCTTTATCGGCAGCGACGTGTTCGACGCCGTGCTGATCGAACGCGAGCGTGACAAGCGCACGAGCGATCCGATCGAGGTCATGGCGAATGCGCTGGATGCCGGTTCGTCGCTCATTCTCTTTCCGGAGGGAACCCGCAATCTGACGGACGCGTCGCTTTTGCCGTTCAAGAGCGGGCTCTTCCATCTCGCATCGGCGCGTCCGGATATCCGCCTCGTCCCCGTCTGGATCAACAATCTCAACCGCGTCATGCCGAAGGGCGAAATCGTCCCTATCCCCCTGATCTGCACCGTGAGCTTCGGCGAGCCGATGCACATGCATCCCGGCGAAGACAAGCAGGCCTTTCTCGATCGGGCGCGAACGGCGCTTCTCGATCTCCCTCCAAGACATCCGGGCGGTAGCGAATGAACACGGCGAATTCCGACCTCTTCACGCTCGTCCTCGGTATCCTCGCGGTGCTCATCGTCGCGTCCGCGATCGGCTATGTCCTGCAGCGCCGCCTCTCGCCAGACGGCGCCAACGCCTCCATCGAGAATCTCAACGCACGCATCAAGGCGTGGTGGGTGATGGCGATCCTGATCGGCATCGCCTTCATGATTGGCCGTGTGGGTATCCTTGTGCTGTTCGGCTTCTGCTCGTTTGCGGCGCTACGCGAATTCATCACGCTGACGCATACGAAGCGCGCTGATCATTGGGCGCTGGCGACCGCCTTCTTTGTCGTGCTGCCGCTGCAGTATTTTCTGCTCTGGACCAAGCAGTACGGCATCTTCGCGATCTTCATTCCCGTCTATGCCTTCCTGCTGATGCCCATCATCTCGGTGTTGCGCGGCGATACCGAGCGCTTTCTCGACCGTATCGCGGAGGTGCAATGGGCGCTGATGATCTGCGTTTTCTGCGCCTCCCACGTGCCAGCGCTGCTGACGCTGACCATCCCGGGATATGAAGGCCGCAACGTGCTGCTCATCGCCTTCCTCGTCATCATCGTGCAGCTCAGCGACGTGCTTCAATATGTCTGGGGCAAGCTCCTCGGTCGCACCAAGATCGCGCCGAAGCTTTCGCCTTCCAAGACCGTCGAGGGCTTTGTCGGCGGCGTTGCCAGCGCCACGCTGATCGGCGCCGGCCTCTGGTGGATCACGCCGTTCACGCCGTTCCAGGCCGGGCTGCTCGCTTTAGTCATCACCATGATGGGCTTCTTCGGCGGATTGGTGATGTCGGCGATCAAGCGCGATCGTGGCGTCAAGGATTGGGGCAACCTGATCGAGGGCCATGGCGGCCTGATCGACCGGCTCGATTCCGTCGTCTTTTCCGCACCGATCTTCTTCCATCTCGTCCGCTACTGGTGGTCGACAACATGACGGCCCGGCTGCGGCGCATCGCGGGCAACGGCATCACGCATGTTGCATTCGCCTTTTGCGCCATGGGCGGCTGGGCGATGTTTGCAAACCGGGGCCACCCACCCGGCCGTTTTTTGCTTGCCGGCCTCGTCCAGGGCGCGCTGTCCGCCTGCCTGACGCTGTTTCTCAAGACCGCGGTCGAGCAGCTGTCGCGCCGGATGAATGGAACACAAGCCCTATGGGCGCCGCCGCTCATTGCCTGTCTGGCTTCGACTGCCATTTTGGCGACGATCCACGCGCTGAGCGGTACGCCTGAAATTTTGAAGACGATCGCGCTGCCGCTGGCGGTCTCGACCAGCTATGCGGCAATCTACAATTATTCACTGTACCGGAAGGGGAGCGGGCATGACCGAAACAGGTGACCGCAGGCCGCTGGCGAGCCGCGACACGCACTGGGCTCGTTCAACCGCGCAATGGCTGGCGTCGAAGTCCGTCACGCCCAACCAAATCTCGCAGGCAAGCATGATCGCAGCCGCGCTCGCCGGCGCCGCCTTCTTTCTATCGGGACATCAGACGGGCTGGGCGCAGGCTCCCTTTTTCGTCTCCGCCGCGCTCTTTTGCCAGCTGCGTCTGCTCTGCAACCTCTTCGATGGCATGGTCGCGGTAGAGGGCGGGAAGGGGGCGGCTGATGGGCCGTTCTGGAACGAGTTTCCGGACCGGGTTGCCGACATCCTGATCCTCGTCGGGGCAGGGGCAGGCATCGGGGCACCGGGATTGGGTTGGGCGGCTGCGTCGTTTGCGGTACTCACCGCTTATGTTCGCGAACTCGGCCGCGCCACCGGCCAGCCGAGCGATTTCTCCGGCCCCATGGCCAAGCAGCACCGCATGGCAACGATATCAGGCGCCGCTGTCCTGTCGGCTTTTCAGCCGCTCTGGGGCGGGACCAACGAAGTGCTGTTTGCCGCACTATGGCTAATCGCGGTCGGCGCAGCCTTCACCGCTCTTCGGCGCGGCCGACGGCTTGTTGCTGGCTTGAAGAGCGGTGGCAGCGCGTCCCAATAGTCGTTCCGCACCATTTCGCCGGGCGTACCGAAATTCGCAAAACTGCGCTTGCGGAAAGTTAGGGCAGCAATAAAACACCCGCGTCGCTTCTGTTTTCCCCGAAGCGACCTTGGACTAGCCTCGCTTCGGCGAGGCATTTTTCTTTCTATCGCCTGCTCCCGTAAAGCCGGCTATCGATAGGCTCGCTCGGAAAACACGCCCATGCCGCTACGCACCAGAAACTGGTGTACGAGACGTCGGCGCATCGGATTTTCAAGCCGCGCCGCCTTTGAACCGAGAAATTCGGTTTCGACATGTTTGAAAGCGGCAAGATCGGGAGAGGCAGCAATCGCCCTCGAATACTCCTCGTGAAATGCCCGGCGGCAGACATAGGTCTTGTATTTGGTGAGGCAGAAAACGGCGAACTCGCCCTGCTGCTCGCGCAGGAAATCGGCGACGCCAACCGTCACCTCCGGCCATGTCGGGTTGAACGTGTCGTCGAACGCGATGATGCCATGGTCGGTCAGCGTATCCGCCGCCAGATGCGCGTCGGACATCACGTGATGCAGCATGTGCCCGCCATCGATGCTGAAGAAGCGCACCGACCCCGCCTTCCCGACGATATCGGCAGGCTTCAGAAGCGTGCTGTCACCCTTGATCACCAGGTCCTCCATGACAGGAAGACCGAGCCGGCGGCCATTCTCGACAAATTGCAGATATTGCGCGCTGCCCTTCGTCGCACTGTCGATATCGAAAAGATCGACGGCGACGATACGCTCCGTATCGCCGCAGATGCGCCGAAAGAGAAAATAGGACCGCCCATAATAGACGCCGATCTCCGCAATCGCCCCCTCGAACCCCGCCAACGCCTGATGCTGGAGGATCGCCAGAAACACCAGCGCATCAGGTGGATCGATATATCCCTCGATCGTTTGAAGATCATGAAAGATGAACTTGCGAATAGCTGCATCCATGCGCGATGGTTTTCCAGATTTCCGTGAATTCAATTAGGTCGACATGACAACATTTCTATGGATTCAAAGCATAGATGATGCATAAAAGCTAAAATAAGGCAGTATCGAAGCCAATTAAATTTACGATTGCCAACAGTATGTCCGAAGATATGGATTTGGCATTGATTGAACATCCAACGCAGGCGAATAATCCTCATTCGATCCGTCTTGATCTCGGCTAACGAAAATTGGTAATCGCGTTGGCCATAAGATGCGGCGAAAGCGGCTTGCAGCTCACTTCGTTCTTTTTATCGCCATGTCGTTGGCCTAACTCTGGTGCTATCCGATTCCAAATCACAGAAGGTGGTGCATGGCAGGTGAAACAGTTCTGGTCGTTGGTGGTGCAGGCTATATCGGCTCCCACACATGTCTCGATCTCGCCAACAAGGGCTTCAAGCCCGTGGTTTACGACAACTTCTCGAACGGGCACCGCGAGTTCGTCAAATGGGGTCCTGCCGAAGAAGGCGATATCAGGGATCGTGCCCGCCTCGACGAGGTTCTGGCCAAGCACAAGCCCGCGGCCATTCTGCACTTCGCAGCCCTGATCGAGGTCGGCGAGTCCGTCAAAGATCCGGTCGCCTTCTACGAAAACAACGTCATCGGCACGCTGACCTTGCTGGCCGCAGCCCAGGCAGCCGGCATCAAGGCTTTCGTTTTCTCCTCCACCTGCGCGACCTATGGCTTGCCGCAAAGCGTGCCGCTGGATGAGACCCACCGCCAGGTGCCGATCAACCCCTACGGCCAGACGAAATACATCGTCGAGCAGGCGCTTGCGGATTATGACAAGTACACCGGCTTCCGCTCTGTCGTGCTGCGTTATTTCAACGCCGCTGGCGCCGATTTCGAAGGCCGCATCGGCGAGTGGCACCAGCCGGAAACCCACGCGATCCCGCTGGCGATCGACGCAGCACTCGGACGCCGCGATGGCTTTAAGGTGTTCGGCAGCGACTATGAGACCCGCGACGGCACCTGCGTGCGAGATTATATCCACGTCCTCGATCTGGCAGATGCGCATGTTCGCGCCGTCGAGCACCTGCTGCGCGGCGGTGAATCGGTCGCGCTCAATCTCGGCACCGGCACCGGCACGACGGTCAGGGAACTGCTTGGTGCCATCGAAGATGTATCCGCCAAGCCATTCCCCGTCGAATATGCCGGTCGTCGCGAAGGTGATTCGCATACGCTGGTCGCCAACAACGACAAGGCGCGCGAAGTGCTCGGCTGGGTGCCGCAGCACGATCTGTCTCAGATCATCCGCTCGGCCTGGAACTGGCATTCAAAGTCCAACCATCACTGATTGGCCGCATTGATGACGGGCAAACCGAACATTCTGCTGATAACCGCGGACCAGTGGCGCGGTGATTGCCTCTCGGCCCGTAACCACGCGTGCGTGAAGACACCCAATGTCGACGCGCTCGCGGCTGAAGGCACGCTGTTTGCCCGTCATTTCGCTGGTGCCGCGCCGTGTTCGCCGGCGCGCGCCACGCTCTACACCGGTCTTTACCAGATGAACCATCGGGTTTGCCGTAACGGCTCACCCCTCGATAAGAGGTTCGACAATCTGGCGCTCGCCGCACGCCGTGCCGGCTACGAGCCGACACTGTTCGGCTACACGGATACCGCACCCGATCCGCGCGGCGTCGATGCCAACGATCCGCATCTGACGACTTATGAAGGCCTGCTGCCTGGCTTTACCGCAAGGCAGCTGCTCCCGGAACATGAGAAGCAATGGCTGTCCTGGCTCCGCTCGCGCGGCCATGAGGATGCGACGAGCCGCGACATTCATATCCCTTGGGTGCCCGGCGCGGCGAGATCTCCAATGCGCCCACCGCCTATTCGAAAGACGAGACGCAGACGGCATTTCTGACTGGCGAGTTCGTTCGCTGGCTGGGCGAACAGGATAGACCTTGGTTCGCGCACATATCCTTCTTGCGGCCGCATCCGCCATTTTCGGCGCCGGCACCTTATAACGACATGTTTTCGCCTGAGGACGGGCCTGCCTTTTCCCGCGCAACCGATCGACGAACCGAGGAAGCATCCCATCCTTATCTCGCCTACGCGATGCCGCGGAACGACAAGGGTAGCTTCATCCACGGCGCAACCGGCCCGATCGATGACTGGAATACCGAGGACATCGCAGCCATCCGCGCCATCTATTATGGAATGATCGCGGAGGTGGACGCGCAACTGGGCCGGATATGGACCGCACTCAAGGACGCCGGCGCTTGGGAAAACACGGTTATCGTCTTCACCTCCGATCATGCGGAGATGGCCGGCGATCACTGGACCTTCGGCAAGGGCGGCTTCTTTGACGGAAGCTATCACATCCCATTGGTCATTCGCGATCCGCGATCGGGCACTCGCGGCAGGACGGTCGAGCACTTCACGAGTGCCGCCGATATCTTTCCAACGCTTTGCCATCGCCTGAGCGTCGAGCCGGACAACGGCTTGGACGGGCAATCGCTGCTACCGTTTATCGAAGGGAAGGGGATCGCGAACTGGCGGGATGCGGCTTTCTGGGAGTTCGATTTTCGCGACATCGCCCACCAGCAAGCCGAGCGGTACTTCGGGCTTCGATCGAACGAATGCAATCTTGCCGTCATCAGGGACGAGCATTTCAAGTACGTGCATTTCGCCGGCTTGGCACCGTTGCTCTTCGACCTCAGGAACGACCCGATGGAGCTGCAAAATATCGCGGCGGACCCAGCACACGCTTCGACGCGACTCGCCTACGCTGAAAAGCTCCTGTCGCTACGCGCCCGCCACCTTGATCAGACCCTCGCATACACCGAGCTGACGGAGAACGGGCCGGTTCGACACCGGCCCTGAATGCGCGTCAGGAAAAGCGTCCGAGATAATCGAGCTTGCCGATCTGCGCGCCCTTGTTGCGCAGGATCGCGTGCGCCATCGAGATGTGGAAATAGAAATTCGGCAGCGCGAAGCTCATGACATAGTCGTCGCCACGGAAAACCGTTCTGTGGCCGCCGGGAGAAATGACGACCTAACGGGTTTCGGCGCCATCGAGCGCATCAGGCGAGACAGTTGCGAGGTAGGCTTCCGTCTTCGCGACGCGCGCGCGCAGATCGGCGACCGTCGTCTCGTTGTCCTCGAATTTGGGAGCATCCGTACCCGTTAGCCGTGCAATGGCAAGTTTTGCGCTATCGGTTGCGCGCTGGTATTGACCGGAGAAGGGCAGCATGTCCGGCGCCAGACGTGTCGCGACGAGCTCCGCGGGATCGATGCCTTTCTCGCTGGCGAAGGCATCCGCCTTGTCGAGGTAGGCGGATAAGGTTGTCAGACCGCGCTGAAATACAGGCACTGTCAGGCGATAAATTGAAATAGACATTGCGCTCTCCGCCGGCGCCGACGATCGGCCACCGTTTCCGCGACATCATATAGGCAGGCAGCATCTCATTTTCATCGGCCAGGTCAGCATTCCCGGCGTTTTCACGACGTCGCGCTGAGACTGCTATGCAGCGCCTAACCATGGGTTGTTGCTCCAAAATAATCTCAAAAAAGGGGTGGCGTATTCCGCCAGCTTTTCTATTCTGCGCGCTTCGCATCGCCCACCCTCGCTCTGGGGAGCAGGGCTCACAGGAACTGACATGCAACTCGTATTCGACGGCCACAACGACGTTCTTCTCCGCCTCTGGACGCATGAGCGGGAGGGCGGCGATCCCATTGCCGAGTTTGCGAATGGAACGGACACTGGCCACATTGACGCGCCGCGTGCCAAGGAAGGCGGCCTCGCCGGTGGCCTTTGCGCCATCTACATCCCGTCGGGCGATCTGGTTTTCGCCGATCCCGACAAGGACGGCCACTACGTCACCCCGCTCGCAGCGCCTCTCGATCCATTGCCATCGCTGCGGATCGCCAATGAAATGGCCGCCATAGCACTTCGCCTCGATCGCGCCGGCGCCTGGCGTCTGTGCCGCACGGTCAAGGACATCCGCAAGTCCATCGCCGATGGCGTCTTCGCCGCTGTCATGCACATGGAAGGTTGCGAAGCGATCGGGACGGATCTGGCCGCGCTCGAGGTCTTCTACGCGGCTGGCCTGCGTTCGCTCGGCCCCGTCTGGAGCCGGCACAACATCTTCGGCCACGGTGTTCCTTTTGCTTTCCCGATGTCGCCCGATACCGGCCTTGGCCTCACCGAGGCCGGCTTCGAGCTGGTTAGCGAGTGCAACCGCCTGGGCATCATGATCGACCTCGCCCACATCACCGAAAAGGGTTTCTGGGATGTGGCGAAGACGACGGATCAACCGCTCGTCGCCAGCCATTCGAACGTCCATGCACTGACGCCTGTCGCCCGCAACCTGACGGATCGACAGCTCGACGCGATCAAGGAAAGCCGCGGCATCGTCGGTCTCAACTATGCAACCGCCATGCTGCGCGACGACGCCCGCTCGGACGGTGATACGCCGCTCAGCGATATGATCCGCCATATCGACTACCTCGTCGAACGCATCGGCATCGATTGCGTGGCGCTCGGCTCTGACTTCGACGGCGCAACCATACCAGATGAAATCTGCGACGCCGCAGGCAACCAGAAGCTGATTGATGCGCTTCAGCGTGCTGGATATGGTGGCGAGGATTTGAAGAAAATGGCCAGCGAAAACTGGCTTCGGATTTTGTCTTCGGCATGGGGAGAAGAGGCTGCCTGAGACTGCTGACCTGCTTTGACTAAATTCAAGAATGAACAGGGGACGAAAACGATGATGATGACCAGATTTAACCGCAGCGTGCGTGCGCTTTCCGCCGGTGCCGCTCTTTCCATCCTGATGATGGCCGCGCCCGCCGCCTTCGCCGAGACCCCGAAGGATACCCTCGTCGAGGGCTTCGCGATCGACGACATCATTACCATGGATCCGGGCGAAGCCTTCGAGCTCTCGACCGCCGAAATGACCAGCAACACCTACAGCCTTCTGGTGCGCCTCGACATGGCCGACACCTCGAAGGTCAAGGGCGACCTCGCCGACAGCTGGACCGTTTCGGATGACGGCCTGACCTATACGTTCAAGCTGAAGCCGGGCATGAAGTTCGCGTCCGGCAACCCGATCACCGCAGAAGACGTCGCCTGGTCCTTCGAGCGCGCCGTCAAGCTCGACAAGAGCCCCGCCTTCATCATCACCCAGTTCGGCATCACGGGTGACAACGTCACCGAAAAAGCCAAGGCGACCGACGAGAGCACCTTCACCTTCACCGTCGATAAGCCCTACGCGCCGAGCTTCGTCTTGAACTGCCTGACGGCAACGGTTGCTTCCGTCGTCGACAAGAAGCTGGTTCTCGACCACGTCAAGCCGGTCACCCCGTCGGCCGACTACAAGTACGACAACGACTTCGGCAACGAGTGGCTGAAGACCGGCTATGCCGGTTCCGGCGCCTTCAAGCTTCGCGAATGGCGCGCCAACGAAGTGGTCGTGCTCGAGCGTAACGACAACTACTACGGTGAAAAGGCCAAGCTCGCCCGCGTCATCTACCGTTTCATGAAGGAAAGCTCGGCGCAGCGCCTGGCGCTCGAAGCAGGTGACATCGACATCGCCCGTAACCTCGAGCCGGGCGACCTCGACGCCGTGGCCAAGAACGCCGACCTCGCCAGCGAAAGCGCGCCAAAGGGCACCGTCTACTTCATCAGCCTCAACTCCAAGAACGAGAACCTGAAAAAGCCGGAAGTCCAGGAAGCCTTCAAGTATCTGGTCGACTACGACGCGATTGGCGCAACGCTGATCAAGGGCATCGGCGAAATCCACCAGACCTTCCTGCCGAAGGGCCAGCTCGGCGCGCTTGACGAGAACCCCTACAAGTTCGACGTCGCCAAGGCGAAGGAACTGCTGGCCAAGGCAGGCCTGAAGGACGGCTTCTCGGTCACGATTGACGTGCGCAACACGCAGCCGGTAACGGGTATTGCCGAATCCATCCAGCAGTCGGTCGCCCAGGCCGGCATCAAGATGGACATCATCCCCGGTGACGGCAAGCAGACGCTGACCAAGTTCCGCGCCCGTACCCACGACATCTACATCGGTCAGTGGGGTTCCGACTACTTCGACCCGAACTCCAACGCCGATACCTTCACCAGCAACCCCGACAATTCGGACGCCGGCACGGTGAAGACGCTCGCCTGGCGCAACACGTTCGAAGCGCCTGAACTGGACAAGGAAGCCAAGGCTGCCCTGCTCGAGCGCGACAACGCGAAGCGCGCGGCGATGTACCAGGACATTCAGAAGAAGTATCTGGCCAACAGCCCGTTCGTCTTCATCTTCCAGCAGACAGAGGTCGCGGGCTACCGCAAGGGTGTATCGAACTTCAAGCTGGGCCCAAGCTTCGACACCAACTATGTCGGCACGATCGGCAAGGAATGATCCGACAGGATTGATAGATTGAGCATCGTCGAAACAAAGACGGAAGCACGGCCGAAACCCGGCCGTGCTCTTCCTTTTGCGAAGGCTGTGGGCCGTTTTCTGGTCGCCGCCGTCACCACCTATCTCGGCCTTCTGGCCGTGACCTTCTTCATCGGCCGCGTCGTGCCAATCGATCCCGTGCTCGCCATCCTCGGCGACCGCGCGCCAGCCCATGTGGTAGAGCGCGTGCGGCGCGAAATGGGCTTCGACCTGCCGCTTTACCAGCAGTTCTATATCTACCTCAAAGGAATCCTGGCCGGCGATTTTGGCACTTCGGTGCTGACCACCAATCCTGTGATGGTCGATATCAAGCGCGTCTTCCCGGCGACAATCGAGCTCGCCACTCTCGGCACCATCATCGGCTCGGTGATCGGCGTGCCGCTCGGCGTCCTTGCCGCCGTCAAGCGCGGCAGCTTCGCCGACCAGATCGTGCGCGTCATCGGCCTTATCGGATATTCCGTGCCGATCTTCTGGCTGTCGTTGATCTCGCTGGTGGTGTTCTACGCCAAGCTGCGCTGGGTTGCTTTCCCTGGCCGCATCGACATCGTCTTCGAATACAGCTTCACGCCGGTCACCGGCTTCTACCTGCTCGACAGCGCCATGCAGGGACAATGGGATGTCTTCTACGACGTCTTCCGCCACATTATCCTGCCAGCCTCGCTGCTCGGCTATTTCTCGCTCGCCTATATCAGCCGCATGACCCGCAGCTTCATGCTGAACGAACTCAGCCAGGAATATGTCGTGGCCGCCCGCGCCAAGGGTCTGTCGGAAACCCGGGTGATATGGGGCCACGCGCTGCGCAACGCCGCGGTTCCGCTGGTCACCGTCATCGCGCTCTCCTACGCCGGCTTGCTTGAGGGTTCGGTACTGACGGAAACCGTCTTCTCCTGGCCCGGCATCGGCCTCTACATCACCAATTCGCTTCAGAATGCGGACATGAACGCCGTGCTTGGCGGCACGATCGTCATCGGCACAGTCTTCATCGGCATCAACCTCTTGTCTGATCTTCTTTATCGGACCCTCGATCCTAGGACCCGGACCCGATGAGCATGCAAGCAAACAACACCGCGACCATGACCCGCCGCGAATGGCTGCTCTCCGACCGGCCGCAATCGCGCACGCAGGCCCGTCTCGGCCGCGCTTACGTCACATGGCGGCAGTTTACCGCCAACCGCCTGGCGGTCGTCGGTCTCTTCATCATCATCGCGCTGCTCCTGATGGCCGCCTTTGCTGATGTGCTGGCAACGCATTCACCCGTCGTCGGCGATCTCCGCAACGCCCGCCTTCTGCCGCCAGGCGCGGAGGGTTATCTTCTCGGCACCGACGATCAGGGCCGCGATATCTATTCGCGCCTGATCTACGGCTCACGCCTGACGCTGATCGTCGTCGTCCTCGTCGCCATCATCTCGGCACCGATCGGCCTCCTGGTCGGTACGGTGTCCGGCTATGCCGGCGGCTGGGTCGATGCCGTGCTGATGCGCATCACCGATATCTTCCTCGCCTTCCCGAAGCTCGTCCTGGCGCTTGCCTTCGTCGCAGCGCTCGGCCCGGGGATACAGAACGCCATCATCGCCATCGCCATCACATCATGGCCGCCATACGCCCGTATCGCGCGCGCAGAGACCCTGACGGTGCGACGTTCCGACTATATCTCGGCCGTCCGCCTGATGGGCGCATCGCCGCTGCGCATCGTCGTGCGCCATGTCATGCCGCTCTGCATCTCCTCGCTAATCGTGCGCGTCACCCTCGATATGGCGGGCATCATCCTGACGGCGGCCGGCCTCGGCTTCCTCGGCCTCGGCGCCCAGCCGCCGCTGCCGGAATGGGGCGCGATGATCGCTTCGGGCCGCCGCTTCATTCTCGACCAATGGTGGGTCGCCGCCATGCCCGGCATCGCCATCCTGGTCGTCAGCCTCGGCTTCAACCTTCTTGGAGACGGCCTGCGCGACGCGCTGGACCCGAAGGAGAGCGGCCAATGAGTACGCTTCTCACCGTCAAGAACCTCAAGGTCAGCTACCCCACGCGCACCGGCGTCATCGAGGCCGTGCGCGGCGTTTCCTTCACCCTTGGCAAGGAACGCTTGGGCATCGTCGGCGAATCAGGCTCCGGCAAGTCGCAGACCGGCCGCGCCATCATGGGGCTTACCCCCGGCCACGGCATCGTCACCGCCGATACGCTGAACTTCAACGGCATGGATCTTCTGTCGGCATCGCCGAAGCAGCGCCGGCTGCTCCGCGGCAAGCGCATCGCCATGGTGCTGCAGGATCCGAAATATTCGCTGGATCCGGTGATGACCATCGGCAAGCAGATCTGCGAAACCCTGCGCACGCACGAAAAGATCGGCAAGGGCGAAGCACGCGATCGTGCGCTCGCCATGCTGGAAGCCGTACAGATCCGCGAGCCGCAACGCGTCTTCAATCTCTATCCGCATGAAGTTTCGGGCGGCATGGGCCAGCGCGCCATGATCGCCATGATGCTGATCGCCGATCCCGAATTGCTGATCGCCGACGAGCCGACCTCGGCGCTTGACGTGACGGTTCAGCTCGACGTGCTCAGGATCATGGACCGGCTGGTTTCCGAGCGCGGCATGGGCCTCATCTTCGTGTCTCACGACCTGCGCCTCGTTTCCTCCTTCTGCGACCGCGTCATCGTCATGTATGCCGGCAAGGTCGTCGAGGAACTGAAGGCTTCCGAGCTCAAGAACGCTCGGCATCCTTACACGCAAGGACTTTTGAACTGCATGCCCCAGATCGGCGAAAACAGGCATCCTCTGCCGGTGCTGGACCGCAAGCCGGAGTGGGCCGCATGACAGCAGCCCTATCCGTCGATAACCTCACCGTCATCTACGACCATTTCCACGCACTGAAGGACGTCAGCGTCGAGATCGCCGAAGGCCAATCCTTCGGGCTCGTCGGTGAATCAGGCTCCGGAAAATCAACCCTTCTTCGCGCCATCGCCGGCCTTGCTCCCGTCAAGGATGGAACGATCAGGATCCACGGTGAGCCGCTCTCCGGTTCCAAGCGAAGCAAGGCCTTCTACCGCAAGGTGCAGATGGTTTTCCAGGACCCGTACGGTTCGCTGCACCCGCGCCAGACGATCGACCGGCTGCTGCTTGAGCCGCTGGCAATCCACGGCATTTCAGACAGCGACACGCGCATCGCCCGCGCCCTCGATGAAGTCGGCCTCGGCAATGGCTTCCGTTTCCGCTATCCGCATCAGCTTTCCGGCGGCCAACGCCAGCGTGTCGCCATTGCCCGCGCCCTGATCGTCGAGCCATCCATCCTGCTGCTGGACGAACCGACCTCTGCGCTGGACGCCTCCGTACAGGCTGAAGTTCTGAACCTCCTGGAGCAGGTCAGGCGCGATCGGAAATTGACCTTCGTCATGGTCAGCCACGATCTCGGTGTCATCACCCACATGTGCGAAAATCTCGCCGTAATGCGCGGTGGCACCGTGGTCGAACGCCTGACGGCCGATCAGCTCGCCAAGGCCGAGGTTCACGAAGACTACACGAGAAGTTTAATGGTCGCGAGCAAGGGCTTCGTGAAAGTCTGAAGCCCAGTCTTTTCAAGTAATTGAAATTTTTAGCAATCGACGACCCGTTAAGATTAACGGGCCGTTAAACACGACCAATCGACTAGACTATTGACAGCTGCCTTGCTTCTGTCATGATTACGTTAACGGTTGTTAGCTTTCGTGATCATGGAGATGAAGATGTTCTTTCTCGGCGGCATGACCATGGGTTACTTCGCACCTCCAGCCAAGGCTGCCAAGCGGAACGGTCCGCTGTTCAAGATGGCAAAGCGCGATCGAAAGGTCGTTGCGAAGAAGAAGAACTCCCACAAGGACAGCGCGGTGGAGCGCTCCCTCATCTGGGCATGGCACACCATCTGTTAGACCGACGACGGCAAGACGGATTTTCTCAGCAAGCGACTTCTGGTGGAATTTTATCTCTACCATTCAGATAGACTATATAAGAAACTGAGCTCTCCATAAGAGCTGAAAACAGGCGGAGGCAACACATGGCAAACTTGGGTATGTCACATACTCATGCGGACCACTACCGTTCCGCACGCTCCAGGAAGCCGGCAACGACGCGTGGTCGTCTGCATCTGGCAGCCAACGCTGCGCTGGTCGTGGCCGCGTTCACGTTTCTCGCAGCCGTGGTCTGCGGCATTATCGGTTAGAGCACCGAAAACAAGCCCTTTTTCGTCAGGCAGGGAACCAACAAGGCACGTCGCCGTTATCTGGTCAGCAACGACTAAGGAGATGGCAATGCTTTACTACGCACTCGTATTTCTTGTTGTGGCCCTGATTGCCGGCGTTCTGGGATTTGGCGGCATTGCAGGCGCGTCAGCATCGATTGCCCAGGTACTGTTCTTCATATTCCTGGTGCTGTTTGTCGTATCGCTTGTCGCACGGCTCATGCGCCGCGTCTAAATCCAGCATAATCAAGGAAATCCGGCGTCCAAAAGGCGCCGGATTTTTCGTGCGTTCGCCACTTGCCGAAACATCTTGACTTGAATTGTCGCAATAGTGTCCAACTTTCCCGATTGGCTTGGCGGGGAGGCGACGTTCAATCTTACCCACCTCTTTGCCTTGTCGGCCGCAAGATCAAATCTAAATCGATTCGCATTGCCGTTCGATTGCAACTGCCAATGTTTTCAGTGGGGGCGCAAAAGACCGGTATTGTTCATGCGGCAGTCATATTTGGCAGTGCACAAGGCAAACCCTAACGACCATAACTTTGTTTGGATCCAGAACCGAACCCATGTCTATTTCCCCCACGTCTCCGAGCCTGTCCCGCGAGTCCGAAACCAAGCAGATCGATCACAACGACTCGATCCGCGCGACCTACATGTCGATCGAAGACATCCGGGCGATGGGTGCATCCGCAGCCACCTCAGGTGTCAATTCGCTGGTCGCTTTCGCACCCTTCGACTTCTTCGCCCGGCATAAGGAGAATGAGAAGGAAATACTGCGCGTCTACCGTACGACGGCGGCGGATGTGGAGGCCGGCGAGACCATTACCCCGGCCGCCGAGTGGCTTCTGGACAACCACTACATCGTCGAAGAAGCGATCCAGGAAGTCCGTCGCGACTTCCCCAAGCGTTTCTACCGCGAACTGCCGACGATCGATGTGAACGGCACCAAGATCCCGCGCACGCTGGCGCTCGCCTGGCTCTACGTCGCCCACACCCACAGCACCATTTCGCAGGAAAGCCTGACCGCGCTGGTCGACGGTTTCCAGGAACATGAGACATTGCGGATCGGCGAACTCTGGGCGCTGCCTTCGCTGGTGCGCTACGTTCTGGTCGAAAACCTGCGCCGCATCTCGATCCGCGTCGAGCGCAGCCGCCGCATGCGCCGCCGCGCCAACGAGGCAGCCGACGAATTGGTGCGCCTGACTGATCCCGCAAAGGCAGCCGAGTATCTGAAGACGCTTGAGCCGCTCGCCGAGGACAACACCTTCTCGACGCAGTTCCTCTACCGCATGCGCGACGGCTCGCAGACATCGAGCCTCGCCATCACCTGGCTGGATGAGCGCCTCGAGGCACTCGGTCGTGATACCGAAGCGACGACGATGGCAGAACACAGCCGTCTCTCCTCCGGCAACGTCACGATGGGCAACATCATTCGCAGCCTGCGCGAGATCGACGATACCGAATGGTCCGTCTGGGTCGAGCAGGTCAGCCACGTCGACAAGCTGCTGTGGGACAACTCCGACTACGGTCTTCTCGATTCCGGCTCGCGCAACAAGTACCGCAAGCAGATCGAAAAGATCGCCAAGCGCTCGACCATGACCGAAATGGAGATCGCCCAGCTTGCGCTCGACATGACGGACGAAGCCAAGGCTTCCAGCGACGAGCAACCCCATGAGCCGAATGTGGGCGCATTCTTGGCCGGCGCCCAGCGCCCGAAGCTGGAAGCGAGAGCGACCTATAGCCCGACGCTGGTGCAGCACTTCGTTCGCGCCGTCCGCCGCTTCAACTGGCTGTCGATAGCCGTACCGGTACTCCTCCTGACCATTCTCGCGATGGTCATCGTCGGCCACTTCATGGCGAGCGCCGGCATGGCGCCGGCCGCGATCATCCTGTTGCTGATCATGTTTTCGCTGCCGGCTTCGGAAGGCGCAACCGGTCTATTCAACACCGTTCTCTCCTTCTTCGTCACCCCGGCGCGCCTGGTAGGCTACGAGTTCAAGGAGGGTATCCCGGAAGACGCACGCACGCTGCTCGTCGTCCCCTGCCTGATTTCCAATCGCGACAGCGTCGATGAACTCGTCCGCAACATCGAGGTCCACTATCTCGCCAACCCGCGCGGCGAAATCTATTTCGCGCTCCTCAGCGACTGGCCGGACAGCCAGGTCGAGGAAACGGCAGCCGACCTTGAGGTTCTCGACTATGCTCGCCGCGAAGTCGCAAACCTGTCGGCGCGATATGCTTATGACGGCAAGACGCGTTTCTACCTCCTGCACCGCCGCCGCCTCTACAATCCTTCGGAAGGCGCGTGGATGGGCTGGGAACGCAAGCGCGGCAAGCTGCACGAGCTGAACCTGCTCTTGCGCGGCGACCGCGACACGACCTATCTGCCCGGCGCCAATGTCGTTCCCGAAAACGTCCAGTATGTGATGACGCTCGACGCCGATACGCGCCTGATGCGCGACGCCGTCACCAAGCTCGTCGGCAAGCTATACCACCCCACGAACCGCCCTGTGATCAATCCGGAAACCGGCCGCGTCGAAAGCGGTTACGGCGTGTTGCAGCCCCGCGTGACACCGTCGCTGACAACAGGCAAGGACGCCTCGGTCTTCCAGCGCGTCTTCTCGATCAACCGCGGTCTGGACCCTTATGTCTTCACCGTCTCCGACGTCTATCAGGATCTCGCGGGCGAGGGCACCTTCACCGGCAAGGGCCTTTATCACGTCGATGCCTTCGAAGCGGCCCTGAAGGGACGCATCGAGGAAAACTCGGTTCTCAGCCACGACCTGCTTGAAGGCTCGATGGCGCGTTGCGCGCTGGTCACCGACCTCGAACTCGTCGAAGACTTCCCGACCCGCTACGAGGTCGAAACCTCGCGCCAGCATCGCTGGGCGCGCGGCGACTGGCAGCTCCTGCCTTACATGTTCAGCACCAAGCATGGCGTTACCGCGCTCGGCCGCTGGAAGATGTTCGACAATCTGCGCCGCTCGCTGACCCCGATTGCCTGGTTCTTCGCTTCGGTGCTCGGCTGGTACTTCATGGATCCGCTGGGTGCGCTCATCTGGCAGATCGTTCTGATCTTCTGCCTGTTCGTCGCCCCGACCCTGTCGCTGATCAACGGCATCATCCCGCGCACCAGCGATATCGTCGCCCGCGCCCACCTCTATACCGTCTGGTCGGATATCCGCGCCGCCAACGCGCAGGTCGCGCTCCGTATCGTCTTCATCGCCGATGGCGCCTGCATGATGGCCGATGCCATCGGCCGTTCGCTATACCGCCTCTTCGTCAGCCACAAGCTGATGCTGCAGTGGAAGACCGCCGCCAGCGTTCAGGCCGGCAAGCAGGGCACCATCCTGTCCTACTACAAGGCCATGTGGCACGCGCCCGTGCTGGCCCTGCTCGGCCTCGCCTTCGCGGTCTCGTCTGGCGACAAGGCCTTCCTCGTCGGCATCCCCTTCGCAGCGCTTTGGATCTTGTCGCCGCTGGTTGCCTACTACGTCAGCCAGTCGGCCGAGACCGAGGACCGCCTGGAAGTGGCGGAATCCGTCTCCAACGACCTGCGCAAGATCGCCCGCCGTACCTGGCGCTACTTCGAGACGTTCACGACACAGGAACAGAACTTCCTGCCGCCGGACAACGTCCAGGAAACCCCACACGTCATCGTCGCGACCCGCACCTCGCCGACCAACATCGGCGTCTACCTTTTGTCGGTCGTATCCGGCCGTCAGTTCGGCTGGTTCTCCTTCGAGGAAACGATCGAGCGTCTCGAGCAGACGATCGCCACCATCGACAAGATGGAGAAATTCCGCGGTCACCTGTTCAACTGGTACCACACCGATACGCTGGAAACGCTTGGACCGCGCTATGTCTCGGCCGTCGACAGCGGCAACCTCGCCGGCCACCTCATCGCCATCTCGTCTGCCTGCCGCAACTGGGCCGAAGCCCCGTCCGCGCACATGCAGGGTAGCCTGGATGGTGTCGGCGACACGGCGGGCATCCTGGCCGAAGTGTTGGCCGACCTGCCGGATGATCGCAAGACCGTGCGTCCGCTCCGCCGCCGCCTGGAAGAACGCATCATCGGCTTCCAGAACGCGCTCGCCGCCGTCAAGCGCGAGCATGAATTCGCGTCGATCCGGATCATCAACCTCTCGGTTCTTGCCCGCGACATCCAGAAACTCGCCGCCAACCTCGATCACGAGGTGAAGTCGGCGTTGAGCGCCGAGGTCACCCAGTGGGCCGAGGCGTTGGTGAAGGTCTGCGAAGCTCACATCTCCGACAGCACATTCGACCTCGCCAACATCGACGCGCTCCGCCCGCGCCTGACCGCGCTCCGCGACAAGGCCCGCGATCTCGCGTTTTCGATGGACTTCGGCTTTCTCTTCCGTCCGGAACGCCGCCTGCTCTCGATCGGCTACCGCGTCGAAAGCGGCGAGCTCGATCAGGCATGCTACGACCTTCTCGCGTCCGAATGCCGCCTGACCAGCCTCTTCGGTATCGCCAAGGGCGACTTGCCGACCGAGCACTGGTACCGCCTCGGCCGACAGGTCGTGCCTGTGGGATCGCGCGGGGCGTTGGTCTCCTGGTCCGGCTCGATGTTCGAATATCTGATGCCGCCTCTGGTCATGCAGGAGCGTGGCGGCGGTATCCTCAACCAGACCAACAACCTGGTCGTGGTCGAGCAGATGAACTACGCCCGAAAGTTGGGTATTCCGTGGGGCATTTCGGAAGCGGCCTTCAACGCCCGCGACCATAACCTCAACTACCAATACACGAACTTCGGCGTTCCGACGCTCGGCCTCAAGCGCGGCCTCGGCCATAATGCCGTCATCGCGCCTTACGCCTCGATCCTCGCCAGCCAGTACAACCCGCCGGCAGCGGTGGAAAACCTGGAGCGTCTGCGCAAGCTCGGCGCGCTCGGTAAGTATGGCTTCCACGACGCCGTCGACTTCACGCCGACCCGTGTTCCCGAAGGCAAGACCTGCGCGGTGGTCTACAACTACTATGCCCACCACCACGGCATGTCGATCGCGGCTGTCGCCAACGTCGCCTTCAACGGCCATCTGCGCGAACTCTTCCACTCCGATCCCGTCATCGAAGCGGCTGAGCTGATGCTTCAGGAGAAGGCGCCGCGCGACATCCCCGTGATGAGCGGCAAGCACGAGTCCGACACCCCGGCCAGCATCCAGGACGACCTGTTGCGTCCGGAAATCCGCAAGATTTACGATCCGGCAGCCCGCGACCGCGAGCTCGTCTTCCTGTCCAACGGCCATTACTCGATGATGCTGACCGCCACCGGCGCCGGCTACTCGCGCTGGAACGGCCAGTCCGTTTCCCGCTGGAAACCCGATCCGACCGAGGATCGCTGGGGCACCTTCATCTTCCTGCGCGACACCGCCACCAACGAATGGTGGTCGGCAACGGCGGAACCGAAGAGCATCGAAGGCGAGCAGGTCAAGGTTCTCTTCGCCGATGAAAAGGCGGAGTTCACCAAGACCGTCGGCGAACTCACCAGTGAAGTCGAGGTCATCGTCGCCACCGAGCACGATGCGGAAGGCCGCCGCCTGACGCTGCTCAACACCGGCACGGAAGACCGCTTCATCGAAGTGACCTCCTATCTCGAACCGGTGCTCACCAACGACGACACGGACAACGCTCATCCGGCCTTCGCCCGCATGTTCGTGAAGACGGAGATCGGCAAGCGCGGCGACGTCATTCGCGTCGAGCGCAACAAGCGCGACGGCAACGAGCCGAATATCGCAGTCGCGCATCTGATCGTCGACAACGCCGGCGCGACGCGCCACACCGAGTTCGAAACCGACCGCCGCAAGTTCCTGGGCCGCGGCCGCAGCCTTGCAAACGCTGCCGCCTTCGATCAGGGCGCCACCCTCTCGGGCACCGACGGTTTCACGCTCGATCCCGTGCTGTCGCTGCGCCGCACGGTCCGTGTCCCTGCCGGCAAGAAGGTCAGCGTCATTTTCTGGACCATCGCGGCACCAAGCCGCAATGAGGTGGATCAGGCAGTCGATCGCTACCGCCACGCCGATGCCTTCAACCACGAGCTGGTCCAGGCCTGGACGCGCACGCAGGTGCAGATGCGCCATGTCGGCGTCACCTCGCAGCAGGCATCCGCTTTCCAGCATCTCGGCCGCCACCTCGTTTACCCCGACATGTATCTGCGCGCGGATGCAGCGGCGGTACAGGCCGGCATGCAGTCGCAGTCCTCGCTCTGGCCGCTGGCGATTTCGGGCGATTTCCCGATCTTTACCCTGCGCATCAACGACGACATGGACCTCGATATCGCCAAGGAAGCCCTGCTGGCACAGGAATACCTGCGCTCGCGCGGCGTCACCGCAGATCTCGTGATCATGAACGAGCGTGCCTCTTCCTACGCACAGGACATGCAGCACGCAGTCGATCAGATGGCGGAGAATGTTCGCCGTCTCGGCCAGGCCGACGGCCTGCGCCAGCATATCTTCACCGTCCGCAAGGATCTGATGGAGGAATCGACCTACCACGCACTGATCTCGGCATCCCGCGTCACCTTCCATGCCAAGAACGGCAAGATCATCGATCAGATCAATCGTGCCGTGGCGCTGTTTGCGCCGACCAAGGAAGAGCAGCAGGAACTCGAGAAGACCAACACAGCCAAGTCACGTGCCAAGCGCACAGTATCGGTCACTAAGGCCCAGGTCCCTGCTCTGGTCATCGAAGAGCACGGTGATCTGAACTTCTGGAACGGCATCGGCGGCTTCTCCGGCGATGGACGCGAATACGTCGTCCGTATCCCCGGCGGCCACGCAACCCCGCAGCCGTGGATCAACGTGATCTCCAACGAGAAGTTCGGTTTCCACGTCGCAGCCGAAGGCGCCGGTTTCACCTGGAGCACCAATTCACGTGACTACCAGCTGACCCCTTGGACCAACGACGCCGTCATCAACCGACCGGGCGAAGCGATCTATGTGATGGATCGCGACACCGGAACCGTCATGACGCCCTTTGCTGCTCTTTCCGATCGCCAGGATATCCAGTTCGAAGCGCGTCATGGCCTCGGCTACTCGGTCTTCTCCAGCGTCCAGAACGACGTGGCCCTCGAACTGACCCAGACGGTCGATCGCGAACGGCCGGTCAAGCTGCAACGGTTGCGCCTGCGCAACAACGGCAGCAGCCAGCGCAAGCTTCGTCTCTACGGCTATGTCGAGTGGGTGCTGGGCAACAATCCGCAGAAGACGGCGCCATTCATCCTCTCCGAGCATGACGCCGAGACCGGCGCCCTGTTTGCGAGCAACAACTACAGCATCGACTACTCCTCGCGCGTGGCGTTCTTCGCTGCTAGCGAAGCGCTGTCAGGCTATACGGCAAGCCGCCGTGAGTTCATTGGCAAGGCAGGCACCATCAAGGCGCCGGCAGCGTTGAATCCAGCGACCGTTCTCTCGAGCAACGTCGATCTCGATGGTGATCCGGCAGCCGCTCTCGCAATCGACATCTACCTCGCCGCGGGCGAGGAGCGCGATGTCATCCTTTATCTCGGCGATACCGCGACGAAGGAAGAAGCCCGCGCGCTGATAGCAGATATCCGCAAGGCGTCGTTCGACGGTGCGGTTCAGGCAAACCGGGACTTCTGGCAGGCCTTCACGGGCAAGCTGCAGATCTCGACCCCTGATCAGGGCATGAACACCCTGATCAACACCTGGCTCCCCTACCAGAGCCTCGGCTGCCGCATCATGGCACGCACCGCCTTCTACCAGGCCAGCGGCGCCTTCGGCTTCCGCGACCAGCTGCAGGATACGTTGGCTTTCGTGCTGCACGAGCCGTCGATCGCCCGCAAGCAGATCGTCAACGCCGCCTCGCGCCAGTTCCGCGAGGGTGATGTCCAGCATTGGTGGCTGCCGGGAACGGGTGCCGGCGTGCGCACGCTGATCTCCGACGACGTGGTCTGGCTGGCCTATGCCATCCACCACTATTGCACGGTAACCGGTGACAAGACCGTTCTCGACGATGAGCTCGCCTTCATCGAGGGCCCGGCGCTTCTGCAGGGACAGCACGATTCGTTCTACCGCCCGGAGAAATCCGAGGACAAGGTGAGTGTCTACGAGCACGCCGCCATCGCGCTTGATCTCGCCATCGCACGCAAGGGAGCAAACGGCCTGCCACTCTTCCTCGGCGGCGACTGGAATGACGGCATGAACCGCGTCGGCATCGGCGGCAAGGGCACCAGCGTCTGGCTCGGCTGGTTCCTGGCAGGCGCGCTGCGCTCCTTCAGCGCCTTTGCCGAGGAACGTGGCGACACGGCCCGCGTCGAGCGCTGGAGCAAACACCTGACCGAACTCAAGGCAGCGCTCGAAACCGCGGCCTGGGATGGCGCGCACTACCGCCGCGGCACCTTCGATGACGGCAGCCTGCTCGGTTCGAAGGAAAGCCTGGAATGCCAGATCGATTCGATCGCGCAGTCCTGGAGCGTGCTGTCAGGGGAGGGCGATCCGGCTCATGCCGCCAAGGCAATGGATTCGGTACTGTCGAAGCTCGTCGACATGGACGCGCGCATCATCCGCCTGTTCACGCCGCCCTTCGCCAACTCGGCCAAGGATCCCGGCTACATCAAGGCCTACCCGCCCGGCGTTCGCGAAAACGGCGGCCAGTACACTCATGCGGCCACATGGGTCGTCATGGCGCTGGCGGAGCTTAATCGCGGCGACGACGCGCTGCGTTGCTTCGACCTCCTGAACCCGATCAGCCACGCCAAGGACCCGGCATCTGCCGAGCACTACCGCGTGGAACCCTATGTCATCGCCGCCGATGTTTATGGTGACGGCGCCTTGACCGGTCGTGGTGGCTGGACCTGGTATACGGGTTCCGCCGGCTGGCTTTATCGCGCGGCCGTCGAGGGAATACTCGGAATCCGGCTCAAGAACGGCCGTATCCATGTGAAGCCATCGCTCCCGACGACGTGGGAAGGCTTCTCCGCCGAAATCGAACATGCAGGAGCTAAATACCTCATTTCGGTCTCAAAATCGTCCCATCCAAGGGGCTACGATTTGACCATCAACGGACGTCAAGTCACCGATCCCGATGAGGGATATCCGGTCGGATAACAGCACTTTTCAGGCAAACCATCCGGCGATTCGTTGAGGCCAAAAGGGAAACCTTTTGGCCTCAACCGCGTTTGCAAAATGGAAGCATGGAGAGGTCAATGGTAACGACGCCCGAAAACACGTTCGGTGCAGGACGCAGGATCGCGACAGCGGCGCCATCGAAACGAGACACACGATTGGACGTTCTACGCGGCCTCGCGTTGATCACGATCTTCATTAATCACGTACCCGGACAGATCTTCGAACATCTGACGACGAAGAATTACGGCTTCTCCGATGCTGCCGAGGCCTTCGTGCTGATCTCTGGCATCGCTGTCGGGATTGCCTACGGTTCGCGCTTCAAGATCGGCGCGTGGTTCGAGACAGCCAAGAAGTCAACGAAGCGCGCGTTTACTCTCTATCTCGCCCACATGATCACCACCTTCATGACGTTGGCGCTCTTTATGGCTGGCGCGTGGCTGTTCCACAGACCCGGGCTGCTCTGCGAGATCAACATTCTCGCGGTGCTTACAAACCCCCAGGCTGGCATCCCTTCGCTGATGTTCCTCGGCCACCAGATCGGATATAATAACATCCTGCCGATGTACGGCGCGTTGATGTTGATGGTCCCGATCATTCTGCTGCTGGAGGCAAAGAGCCCGCTGCTGGCCCTTGCCGTATCGGGCTCCTTATGGCTGCTCGCGGGGGTCTACGAGATCGCGCCGCACAACACCCTGCTCGAGGGCTACTGGTTCCTCAATCCACTATCCTGGCAGTTCCTGTTCACGATCGGCATCGTCGGCATGATGCATGTCCGCCGTGGCGGCCGACTGCCGCAACACCCGCTGCTGATGGTTCTGGCCGCCGGCTACGTCGCGCTGTCCTTCGCGTGGGTCGTCGGCCAGCTGTGGGGTATCGGCAATGCACTTGCCTCGCTCGGCCTGCCGCCCGTGATCACCGGCTTCGACAAGACTTTCCTGTCGCTGCCGCGCCTGCTGCACGTGCTGGCGCTCACCTACCTGGTGCTCAACATCGGCTCGTTGTCCAACCTGCTGCGTCGTCCCGAAGACAATCCGCTTGTGATCTTCGGCCGTCACTCGCTGAACATCTTCGTCGCCGGCACGATCCTGGCGATGGCCGGACAGGTGCTGCTCTACATCAACAATGGCGACCGGATTGTCGGCCCGATCTTCGTCGTACTGGGTATCGTGATCCAGTTCGTTTACGCCTACCATCTAGAGCGCAAGAGAAAGCTGGGTCGCGCCGCATCCGGCAAGCTGAAGGCACCGCAGACAAGGGCGTTGCAGACAGTTTCCGTGCACGCCGATAACGCCCGTGGCATGAATCGAAAGTGAGACCGGAGAGGCCGCGCCGGCGCCGCCGGCAGAGGCGCGGTCCTTCGCAAAAACCTTGACTCCTGTGGAAAACCTTTTAAGAGCAGCGGTGGAAAAGGAATATCCATGGTTCGCCAAGAACACGCCATTGCTGCATGCAGTGACCGGGCACGAGTTGCCGGGATGGTTATGATTTTTCCGGTTTCTTCCAAAACCAAGGCCAAAACGACGACGAAAACCGTCTGACGTCTCTGGCCTGCCGCTCTCTCCCCGGCTCGGCTGGGGACAGAAAGCCGCAATCGTTGCGCGCTTTCCCCCTCACCGAACAAGAGGAGAGATGAGAAAGAGAGCTTGAAAATGGGTTTTAAAGTTGCAGTTGCGGGAGCCACCGGAAATGTCGGCCGGGAGATGCTCAACATCCTTTCCGAACGCGGTTTTCCCGCCGACGAAGTCGTAGCGCTCGCCTCCGCGCGCTCGCAGGGTCTTGAAGTGTCCTATGGCGACAAGAAGCTGAAGGTGATGAACCTCGAGAACTACGATTTTTCCGACACTGACATCTGCCTGATGTCGGCCGGTGGCGAGGTCTCCAAGAAGTGGTCTCCGAAGATCGGCGCGCAGGGTTGCGTCGTGATCGACAACTCCTCGGCATGGCGCTACGATCAGGACGTGCCGCTGATCGTGCCGGAAGTGAACCCGGATGCAATCGCCCAGTTCACCAAGCGTAACATCATCGCCAACCCGAATTGCTCGACTGCGCAGCTCGTCGTGGCTCTGAAGCCACTGCATGACGCCGCCACCATCAAGCGCGTCGTCGTCTCGACGTACCAGTCCGTTTCCGGCGCCGGCAAGGAAGGCATGGACGAGCTGTTCAACCAGACGCGTGCCGTCTTCGTCGCCGATCCGATCGAGAACAAGAAGTTCACCAAGCGCATCGCCTTCAACGTCATCCCGCACATCGATAGCTTCATGGAAGATGGCTATACGAAGGAAGAGTGGAAGGTCCTGGCCGAAACCAAGAAGATGCTCGACCCGAAGATCAAGGTCACTTGCACCGCTGTGCGCGTTCCCGTCTTCATCGGCCACTCGGAATCGGTCAACATCGAGTTCGAGAACGAGATCACCGCCGATCAGGCCCGCGATATCCTGCGTGACGCCCCCGGCTGCCAGGTCATCGACAAGCACGAGAACGGTGGCTACATCACGCCTCTGGAATCCGCCGGCGAAGACGCGACCTTCATCTCGCGCATTCGCGAGGACGCAACCGTCGAGAACGGCCTCAACATGTGGGTCGTTTCCGACAACCTGCGCAAGGGCGCGGCATTGAACGCGATCCAGATCGCGGAGCTGTTGGTCAATCGCGGACTTGTGAAGCCCCGCAAGCAGGCCGCTTGAATATTTTATTAACCATGTCTTGTTAAGCCCGTTACTTAAGTTAAGGCTTATTCTCAAAGGCGCGGGGTGCCAGATGGCATTCCGCGCCCTTCAAGTGAATGGTCGTGACAACGTTGCCGATAGCGGGCCCTGGCCCGACTGAAGGCTAGGCTGATCGAGATCGGGGTATTCGATGCGCAAGACAAGACTTTTGCTGGCCGCGGCGGCAGTGCTCGCCATGTTCCATGCACTTCCGGCAACAGCCGAAGCGGCACCACAGTGCAGCAACACCAGCGCCGGCTTCGACCAGTGGGTGGTTGCCTTCAAGCAGGAGGCTGCAGCCAACGGCGTCAGCCGTTCCGTTCTCGACAAGGCCTTCGCCAACGTCGTCTACAACAGACCCACCATCTCCGCCGACCGTGGCCAGAAGAGTTTCAAGCTCTCGTTCGACGCCTTCATGCAGAAGCGCGGCGGCCAGGCCATCATCTCCCGCGGCAAGGGCATGAAGCGCGCGAACGCAGCGCTCTTTGCCAACATAGAACGCAAGTACGGCGTTCCGGCCGGCCCGCTGATCGCGATCTGGGGCATGGAAACCGGCTTTGGCAGCTACATGGGCACCCAGCACACCATGTCCGCTGTTTCCACGCTCGCCTTCGATTGCCGCCGCACGGAGTATTTCACCGATCAGCTCTACGCTGCTCTCCAGCTCGTCGGCGAAGGCTTTCTCAGCCCGCAGGCGCGTGGCGCCGCTCACGGCGAAATCGGTCAGACACAGTTTCTCCCCCGCAACGTCGTTCTTTACGGTGCAGATGGTGATGGTGACGGCCGGGTCGACATGGTCGGCTCACGTGCCGACGCGCTGGCTTCGACCGCGAACTTCCTGAAGGGCCACGGCTGGCGTCCGGGTGCCGGCTACCAGCCCGGCGAGCCAAACTTCACAGCCATCTCGGGTTGGAACGCCGCAACGGTCTACCAGCAGGCAATCGCCTACATTGGCCAGCAGATCGACGCGAACTGATTCAGACCGGATGATGAAATGATAAAGGCGCCGCGGGAAACTGCAGCGCCTTTTTTCTTGTCTTAGGTTTTTGCCTTAGACGTCAGGGCGAATGAAGTCGCGCGTCTCGGCGTCCATGACCCACAATTCGCCGGTCGAAATATCGAACCAAGCGCCGTGCAGCTGGATGTCTCCGGCCTCTTCGCGCGCCTTGATCTCCGGAAAGGTCCGGAGATTGTCGATGGAGTTACGGATGGACACACGCTCCAGCGCCGTCTGGCGTTCACCAGGCGTCATCACGTCGTTGCTCTGGATCTGCTCAGCAGCCGGCCGCACAAGCGACATCCACCGTCCGATAAAGTCGCCGGGCGACAAAGGCTCGGCATCGGGATCGAGCGCCGCGCGGATGCCGCCGCAGCGACCGTGCCCCATGACGACGATGTCAGTGACCTTCAAAGCGAGAACCGCAAACTCGAGCGCCGCCGAGGTCGCATGGAAATTGCTATCAGGCTCGTAGGGTGGCACCATGTTGGCGACGTTGCGGACGACGAAGAGCTCGCCTGGACCGGAATCGAAGATGAGCTCCGGCGCCGCGCGCGAATCCGAACAGGCGATAACCAGCGTGCTCGGGCTCTGCCCGTGCTCCGCCAATGTTCTGTACCGATCACGAGCGTCGGCATAGCGTCCGCTCATGAAGTTGCGATAGCCGTCGAGAAGTGTGTCTGGAAAACGCTGCATGATCTTCGATTACAGCGTGAGCGGTACAAGATCAATATCGCACCGCCCAATGCGTTAACGGCGCCGTTGCTAGTTTTTGCGCCGCTGTGCCGGATGCATCAGATGCCGCATCTGCACCATCGCCATCGGCGTCGAGAGGCTCGCAGCATCGTTCGCGAGCGTCAGCTCGTCGCTGCCGCGCTTCACTGCCCGTGCCAGCACCTCGTAGACGCTGGCCGTCGCCAGCTGCAACGCCTTCTCGTCTTCCATGCCGGACTGCAGCCGAGACAGGAAAAGAGCGGCAAGAAGATCGCCCAACCCGTTCGGCGGATTGTCGATCAACCGGTGTTCGGCAAGCAGCGCATGGCGCCCGGAGAGATAGAGATTCCCTGTTCCGCCTGACATCATCGGCACCGCCGATGTCACCAGCATGCGTGCGGGTCCGAGCGCGAGTGCCGCCTCCATGATCTCCGTATTGCTTTCCAGCGGTGCGCCGGACAGCCAGGCGAGCTCATAGCGATTAGGTGTCGCCAGCGATGCCAGTGGAATGAGATGGTCCCGGATAGCCTCCGCGGTCGCCTCGGGAACATAGAGCCCGCCAAGATCGCCCATGACGGGATCGCAAACGTAAAACAGATCGGGATTGCGTTCCCTGAGTGCCGCGATCAGCCGCCCGACGGAGCGTGCCTGCGCGGCATTGCCGAAATAGCCCGAGAGGACGGCCTTGACCTCGCCGATCCAGGGCGCACGAATGAGATCGTCGATGGCCGCATCGAAATCGGCCTCGGCGAAGGTCAGCCGCGTCGAACGACCATGGCCTGGATGCCAGGGCAGAACGATGGTTGGTAGCGCCCAAACCTGATGGCCGAGCGTCTCGAGCGCGAAAACCGCCGCCCGATTGCCGACCGATCCACGAACGACGTGGCTCGATATGACGATGACCGTGCCTGCTGCGTCCTGCGACATGTTTCTCTGATCCGCGTTCCGATCCTCAGTTGATCGTCTTTTTGCTGCGCGACTGTCAACAACTCTTCATTCGGGCGTGATCAAAGTTCTGACGAGTAAGATCACATTCGGATCATTTTCTGCAAAGTTGACGACATGCCGGCTAAATTTGCACGAAAACTGCGATTGACGTCCCTATTTTAGCAATTTTTCTGTCAAACCTTCTGCTAACCTGCGCGCAATCGAGAAATGGGGAACACTGTCAATGGCCGCTCGAAACAATCCGAAACGGGAAAAGCAGATAGAAAGCGCGAACAAGATCGCGTCCGCGATAGGCGAGCACTATCTCGCACCGGATATCCTCTTCGGACGCGCCAGCGGCGACGACCTTGAATCCTATACGCCCGAGATGCTGGCGATTTCCGCCGTGCACTGCGCGGCCGAACTCGCCGCCTGGGCCGGCAATGCGCCGCGCGTCACCGTGACCTCGCTCGACAATGTGGAGCCCGATGGCGTGGCGGTATCGGTCCTGTCGGTAACCGATCACAATATGCCTTTCCTCTACGAATCGGTCATGGGCGAGGTGACGAGCAGCTACCGCGATCTCTTCATGGCAGTTCATCCCATTCTCGTCATGCAGCATGGTCACCCGCCGGAACTCTATTCGCCGGATATGCCGGGCGAGCCGGCAAACCGCGTCAGCCATATCCAGCTTCACCTCGCACCGCTCACGCCGGCGCAATCCACCGATCTTATCGAGCGGATAGAAATCGTCCTGGAACAGGTGCGACTGGCCGTCTCCGATTGGAAGCCGATGCTGGACAAGCTCGGCACCGCCATCGACGAAATGTCGTCGCGCAATGTCGGCCGTCGAAAAACTGATCGCGATGAAGCGGTCGCTTTCCTCACATGGCTGCGCGACGCCAATTTCACCCTTTTGGGGATGCGTGAATACGTCTATTCCGGCAAAGGCTCGGACGCGAAGGTCGAGCGCGACAAGGGCACGGGCCTCGGCATCCTTTCCAATCCCGATGTGCTGGTGCTCCGGACCGGCCGCGACGCCGTAACCACGACGCCCGAAATCCTCGCCTTCCTCGACGGTCCCGACTTCCTGATCGTCACCAAGGCCAACGTCAAATCCGTCGTCCACCGCCGCGCCTATATGGACTATGTCGGCGTGAAACGCTTCGACGAGAACGGCAATGTCACTGGCGAACTGCGTATCGTCGGCCTTTTCACCTCCACGGCCTACACGTCGTTGGCAACGGACATCCCGCTGCTGCGCTCGAAGGTCGAAAAGGTGAAGGAGCATTTCGGCTTCGATCCGATGAGCCATTCCGGCCGCATGCTCGACAACACGCTCGAATCCTACCCGCGCGACGATCTGTTCCAGATCGACACCGCCCTGCTTGCCACCTTCGCCGAACAAATCAACGATCTGACCGACAGGCCGCGCGTACGGGTGCTGCCGCGCATCGATCACTTCGATCGTTTCGTCTCCGTCATCGTCTACGTCCCGCGCGAAGAATATGATTCGATCGTGCGCGAGAAGATCGGAACCTATCTCAAGACCATTTATGATGGTCGTGTCTCGGCCTATTATCCGGCTTTCCCAGAAGGCGGCGTCGCCCGCGTCCATTTCATTATCGGACGCTCCGGCGGAAAGACCCCGCGTATTCCTCAGGCCAAGCTGGAAGAAGCAATCCGCGCCATCACGGCGCGCTGGGATGATCGCTTCGAAATGCTCGCAGGTCCGAAGGCGCCCAAGATAAAAGTCAGCAACGCCTTCCAAGATCTCTTCCCGCCAGAGGAAACCTTCTCCGACTTCGCCGACATTGTTGCCTGCGCGACGGGCGAGCAGATTCGCATCGAATTCTACACGCGCGTCAAGGATGGGGTGTCGCTTCTATGCCTGAAGATTTTCCACGCTGATGGCCAGCTCGCCCTGTCCCGGCGCGTGCCGCTTCTTGAGAATCTCGGCTTCAGCGTCATCAGCGAGGGTACATTCGATATCAACGTGACGCTGGCCGACGGCAGCGAGAAGCTGGTCGTGCTGCATGACATGGAACTCGAGGCCCAGAGCGGCGCCGAGATCGATCTGCAGCAGCATGGCGCCGCACTGGAAGAAGCCTTCCTGTCGGCCTTTTCAGGCGTCATCGACAACGACAACTTCAATCGCCTTATCATCTCCGCCGGGCTGTCGGCACGCGAGGCAAGCGTCTTGCGCGCTTACTCGCGCTATCTCCGGCAGGCCGGTATCGCATACTCGCAGGATTACATCGCAACGACGCTGGATAAATACCCTGATATCTCGCAGCTCATCTTCCGCCTGTTCCACGATGGACTAGACCCGAAGCTGACCGAGAAGAACAGGATCAAGAAGGCGACCGATCTTCACGCCAGGATCGAGACCGCGCTGTCGGACGTTCCAAGCCTCGATGACGACCGCATCCTGCGTCGCTACGTGAATGTCGTCGACTCGACGTTGCGCACCAACTACTTCCAGCGCAATCCCGACGGTTCCGCAAAGGCTATGCTGGCTTTCAAGCTCGATCCGCATTTGATCGACGGCCTGCCGGCGCCGAAGCCGTTCCGCGAAATGTTCGTCTACGGCGTCGAGGTCGAGGGCGTTCACCTGCGCTTCGGCAGGGTGGCGCGCGGCGGCCTTCGCTGGTCGGATCGCGCCGAGGACTATCGCACCGAGGTACTTGGTCTCGTAAAGGCACAGCAGGTCAAGAACGCCGTGATCGTGCCTGTTGGCGCCAAGGGGGGCTTCTATCCGAAGAAGCTTCCCGTCGGCGGCAATCGCGACGAGATCTTTAATGCGGGTCGCGAAGCCTACAAGACCTACATCCGGACGCTGCTTTCGATCACTGACAACATTTCCGGCACCGAAATCATCCCGCCTGAAAACACCGTGCGGCTTGATGGCGACGACCCCTATTTCGTCGTCGCCGCCGACAAGGGCACGGCGACCTTCTCCGACACGGCAAACGCCCTGGCGCAGGAAGCCGGCTTCTGGCTCGACGATGCTTTTGCGTCCGGCGGCTCCGCCGGTTACGACCACAAGAAGATGGGCATCACCGCGCGCGGCGCCTGGGAGACGGTAAAACGCCATTTCCGCGAAATGGACATTGACATCCAGACGACGCCGTTCACGGTTGCAGGCGTGGGCGACATGTCGGGCGACGTCTTCGGCAACGGCATGCTCTTGTCGCCGAAGATCCGGCTCTTGGCCGCCTTCGACCACCGCGACATCTTCATCGATCCCGATCCGGATATGGCCAAGACCTTGGCGGAGCGTCAGCGGCTGTTCAATCTGCCGCGCTCGAGCTGGCAGGACTTCGACAAGAACCTGCTGTCAAAGGGCGGGATGATCATCTCGCGCTCGGCGAAATCAGTGACGCTCACCGCGCAGGCCGCCGCCGCGATCGGCATGGACAAGACGGTCGCGACGCCGTTTGAAGTCATGACCGCGATCCTGAAAAGCCCTGTCGATCTGCTCTGGTTCGGCGGCATCGGCACCTATGTGAAGGCGACATCCGAAACCGACACCGACGTCGGCGATCGCGCCAACGATCCGATCCGCATCAGCGCCGACGAGGTACGCGCCAAGGTCATCGGCGAGGGCGCTAACCTGGGCGTCACCCAGCGCGGTCGCATCGCCTACGGGCTGAAGGGCGGTCGCTGCAATTCCGACGCGATCGACAACTCCGCCGGCGTCAACACTTCGGACGTCGAAGTGAACATCAAGATCGCGCTCGCGGCTGCCATGCATGACGGCCGACTGACGCGACAGAAGCGCGACCAGCTGCTCTCGTCGATGACCGACGAAGTCGGCAAGCTGGTGCTGCGCAACAACTACCTGCAGTCGCTCGCCATCTCGCTCACCGAGAGGAAAGGCACCGCGAACGGCCTTGAGCTCGCCCGCTTCATGGGCGTTCTGGAGACCGCCAAGCAGCTCAACCGCAAGGTCGAGACGCTTCCCGATGACACCACGATGGCTGAGCGCTACGCAGCCAACAGACCACTGACGCGACCGGAAATCGGCGTCCTGCTATCCTACGCCAAGATCGTTCTCTTCGACGCGCTCGCGGCAAGCGACTTGCCGGATGATCCCTATTTCGAGGCAACGCTCTCGCAATATTTCCCCGCCAAGATGCGCAAGTCCAACGCCTCCGATATTGCCAACCACCGCCTCAAGCGCGAGATCGTAGCGACCGTTCTTGCCAACGAAGCCATCAACCGCGGCGGCCCGAGCTTTGCCGTCAGCATGATGGACGCGACGGCCGCCTCGGCGCCCGAAGTGGTGCGCGCCGCCATCATCGCCCGGGACGGTTTCGATCTCAGCCGGCTCTGGAGCGAGACCGATGCACTCGACGGCAGGATTTCCGGCCAGATGCAAAACCGGATCTACGAGGAAATCAGCCAGATATTCACCGTCCTGACGCGTCTGCTCCTGAAGATGCAGATGGCCCAGGGTGATATCGCCGAGACCATCGAAAGGCTTCGCGCGGCCTTCAAGAAGCTGCAGCCGGTCTTCGCCAACCAGGTCGTTCCCGAACTGGAGGCGCGTCAGGCCGAGTATCAGGCAGCCGGCGTGCCGGACAAGCTTTCGGCCGAGATCGCGCATCTGATCGGCTTCGCGCTCGTGCCAGAGATCATGCAGATCGCAGAGCGCACGGGGGAGCCGCTCATCCGCGCCGCCGAAAGCTATTTCGCGGTCAGCCAGACCTTCCGTGTCGGACGGCTGCTGGCAGCCGGTAGCCGCATCGCCACCTCGGATCACTACGAAAACCTGGCGCTGACGCGAAGCCTCGACCAGATCGCGACCGCGCGCCGCGATATCGTGAGCTCCGCGCTGGCAAACAACGGCAAGGAAAAGCTGCCTGTGCAGGCATGGCATGCGAGCGACCGGATCAGGATCAACCGTATCGCCGAGGAACTGGCGGGCCTCAGCGATGGCGGCGACCCGAACCTGGCCCGCATTACCGTCGCGGCCGGCCTGCTCAGCGATCTTGCCAGAGACGGGACGAGGTGAGACAGTCCGCTCCAAATCAGGAGCAGGCCGGTGAATCGCATTGACTGGACGGGAACACAGCCCCAGCGGGCCACGCGCAGGGGTATCTGGGGCTGGATGTTCTTCGATTGGGCCGCGCAACCGTTCTTCACCGTCGTCACCACGTTCATCTTCGGCCCCTACTTCGTAGCCAGACTGACGGCCGATCCGGTCACTGCGCAAACGCTGTGGAGCAACATGGCGACGATCTCCTCGGTCATCATCGCCATCCTGTCTCCCCTTCTCGGCTCGATCGCCGACCAGTCTGGCGCAAGAAAGCCATGGATCGGCTTCTTCGCCGTCATCAAGATCGCGAGCCTCTGCTGCCTCTGGTTCGCAGCACCCGGTTCACCCGTCATCTACCCCGTGATCTTCATGATTCTGGCGTCGATCGCCGCGGAGTTCTCGATCGTCTTCAACGATTCCATGATGCCGCGCCTCGTCGGCAAAGACGAAGTCGGGCGGCTATCGAACACCGCCTGGGGCCTCGGCTATCTTGGCGGGATGATCGTGCTGATCGCGGTGGTGGCACTTCTTGCCGCAAGTCCCGAGACTGGCAAGACGATCCTCGGCCTCGACCCGCTCTTCGGCCTTGATCCCCACACCGGCGAGGACGCCCGCATTACCGGCCCGATCTCGGCCATCTGGTACCTGATCTTCGTACTGCCGATGTTTCTGTTCACCCCGGATGTGAAAGGCGGCCTTCCCTTCGGTGCCGCCGTGCGCTCCGGGCTGCGCGAAGTCAGGCATACGCTGGCAGAGCTGAGGGAGCGCCGCCCGCTACTGCGCTTTCTCGTCGCCCGCATGATCTACCAGGACGGCGTCAACGGCCTGCTGATCCTGGGGGGTGCCTTCGCCGCCGGTATGTTCGGCTGGGCAACCATCGAGATCGGCATCTACGGCATCATTCTCAACGTGGTAGCGATTTTCGGCTGCATCATCGCCGGGAGGATCGACGCGCGTATCGGCTCGAAGACGACAATCCTCATCAGCCTGACCATGCTGCTTCTGGCGACCTTCGGCATCGTATCGACTGAACCCGGATATACACTCTTCGGGCTGGTACCGCTTCCGACAGCTGATTCAGGAGGTCTGTTCGGCACGGCGGCGGAGAAGGCCTACATCGGCTACGGCCTGCTGATCGGCCTGGCATTCGGCCCGGTGCAGGCCTCGTCGCGCTCCTATCTGGCGCGCAGCGTCAGCCTTGATGAGGCGGGCCGTTACTTCGGCATCTACGCGCTCTCCGGCCGGGCAACCAGTTTCATGGCGACGCTTCTGTTTTCGATCGTTACTTATGCGACCGGTTCGTCGCATCTCGGTATGGCCACGCTCGTCCCGTTTCTGGCGGGCGGGCTGATCCTGTTGATCCGGACGCCCTATCCAGCGGATAGGGCGTAGCCGTTGTCATTGATGTTCAGTGGCGGAAGTGGCGCATGCCGGTGAAGACCATGGCCACATTGTGCTCGTTGGCCGCGTCGATCACTTCCTGGTCGCGCATCGAGCCGCCCGGCTGGACGACGGCCGTGGCACCGGCGGCAATCGCCGACAGGAGCCCATCGGCAAACGGGAAGAAGGCCTCGGAAGCAACGGCAGAACCCTTGGTCATCGGCTCGGCCCAGCCCATCGCCTTGGCGGCATCCTCGGCCTTCAGCGCGGCGATCCGGGCGGAATCGATGCGGCTCATCTGGCCGGCGCCGATGCCGGCCGTCTGGCCGTCCTTGGCATAGACGATGGCGTTCGACTTGACGTGCTTGGCAACGGTGTAGGCGAACTTCAGGTCCACCAGTTCCTGCGCCGTCGGCTGGCGATTGGTGACGACCTTGAGCTCGATGTCGTCAATCATGCCGTTGTCGCGGCTCTGTACCAACAGGCCGCCGGCCACCGTCTTCGCCGTGATGCCGCGCGAGCGCGGATCGGGCAGGCCACCGGTGACGAGCAGGCGAAGGTTCTTCTTGGCCGCGATAACAGCCTTGGCTTCTTCCGTCACCTCGGGCGCGATGATGACCTCGGTGAACAGCTTGACGATCTCTTCCGCCGTTTCGGCATCGAGCAACTGGTTAAGCGCGATGATGCCGCCGAAGGCTGACGTGCTGTCGCAGGCAAGTGCCCTGAGATAGGCGTCCTTCAGCGTCGGGCCGGTAGCGACACCGCACGGATTGGCATGCTTGATGATGGCGCAGGCAGGACCGGTCTTCTCGGGCGAGAACTCACCGATCAGCTCGAAGGCGCCATCCGTATCGTTGATGTTGTTGTAGGAGAGCTGCTTGCCCTGCAGAAGCGTTGCGGTCGCGACACCGGGACGGTTTTCGCCAGTCACGTAGAAACCGGCTGTCTGGTGCGGGTTTTCGCCGTAGCGCATCTCTTCCTTCAGAACGCCGCCGATGACCCGGTGAAGCGGCGTGTCGATCGACAGCGCTTCGGCGAACCAGTTGGAGATCATCGCGTCGTAGGCGGCCGTGCGCGCATAGGCCTTGGCGGCGAGGCGCTGGCGGAAGGCATAGCTGGTCTGGCCTGCATCCGACGAAAGCTGCTCGAGAAGCTCCGGATAGTCGGCCGGATCGGTCAGGATCGCCACATAGGCATGGTTCTTGGCCGAGGCGCGGATCATCGCCGGGCCGCCAATGTCGATGTTCTCGACAGTGGTCGGATAATCGCCACCCGCCGCGCGCACATCCTCGAACGGATAGAGATTGATGACGGCGAGATCGATGCCATCGATACCGTGCGCCTTCATCGCTTCCTGATGCTCGGCATCGTCGCGGATCGCCAGCAGGCCGCCGTGGACCTTCGGATGCAGCGTCTTTACACGACCGTCCATGATCTCCGGAAAGCCCGTGACATCGGAAACGTCGGTGACATCGAGGCCAGCCGCGGCGATCGCCTTATGGGTGCCGCCGGTCGACAGCAGCCGGACGCCCTTTTCGGCAAGCGCACGCGCAAGGTCTACGATCCCGGTCTTGTCGGACACGGAGAGCAAGGCGGTCTTGACGGCAACCTTGTCTGGGGCGGGGATTTTCTTGGAAACAACGGCCATGTGGCTTCTCCGTTCGATCTTCGGGAGACATCCGGCGAGGTGCGCGGAATATGGCGCCGCGTTAGCACAGCTTTACGCCGGCGAAAACAGCCGCTAGCTCCTGCGAGACAAAAACCACCGTATTTCCGGCTTTTCGGGATAAGCGAAGCTGATTTCCATCTGATCGGAGGCACAGATACCGGAGGCGTCGGCAAAGAACACGTCCTCGGCGATCTCAACCGTGTTGCCCGGCGAGGAGAACAGCCAGCTCTCGCCATCGGGCGCCGTCATCAGGATGGACTCCCGGTCCATCTGCTTCAGATTGATCGACGGATGGGCATGAAAACGGGCCACGGCCCGCAACTCACCCTCGCCCTTGCGCTCTTCGGAAATGGCAAGGCGATCGAGACCGGTCATGATCGAACCCGTGGCGTTCAAGGTGAGCTCGCGCTCGTGCAAGACGCCGAACTCTTTCAGATAACCGTCGTGACTTGCCTTGACGACATCCCTGCCATCATCAGCCACCACGCGATCGACCTGCACCGTCTTCACAGGGTCAGTGATCAGGTGCGCGAGGAAATCGGAAGATGCGAAGCGGCTGGAAGACGTATCGTTGAGCGTCACGGTGGTGTGCGCGGCCGTGGTGCGCGCGACCTGCACATAGCGGTTTCCGGCAAACTTCGGGGATCCAGAATTCACGATAAAGCGGTGCCGACCTGATGACATTTCGAAGGACAGGCATCCGGCATGGACCGTACGGGAAAGGTTCCCGCTAGGCGGAAGGCCGGTATCGGCAATGACGACGGTGCGCCCGGCAGCCAGTCGCTGATAACGCGAATGCGGCATCGCCTTGAACGGCTCGCCCGCCGTCTCGTCGTAGCGCAGCAGCGAAACGATCTCGTTGGCCGATGTCGATGTTGCGCCATTGAACAGAGCGAGATCGCCATCCTGATGCCGGAAGAAGCGTAGCGCCGGATACATCCGATCGATGCCGGATATCAGCTTTTGCGGCAGATCGTGGCCGAGATTGATATAGGTCTGCCGCAAGGGCAGCAGGTCGAGCAGCAGCTCCAGCGCGACGCGCGGATTGCGCGACACGTGCCCGCCATCGGGCAGAATCTGGCTATCGAATTCGACATCGAGCGCCTCGGACGATTTGCGGATCACACTGGCGCGCACAGGCATCGAGATCGACGCCATGGCAAGCGCAAGGCGAACCCGAAAACGCACCTCTCCGGGCGGCGCATAGCGCGCCATGCGGCGCAGGAAGCGCACTTGAAACGCAAGCGAGCGCACGAAGCGGCGATAAAAGCCGCGATCGGCATTCTGCAGCACCACGGGCGAATGCGACAGCCACGCAATGACACGCGTCGCCGTGACATCGATTTCCCAGGCAATACCTTCCATCCGACCGCCGTGAATGGACAGCCAGCTGTTGACGATTGCGCGGGCGACATTCGAATGCAGATCGTTCTTCTTGGAGCGCATATGGCGCAGCCAGCCGAAGCCGTGCAGCCTGAGGGCAAAGGAGCGCGAAGGGAGGCTCAGCGTGAACGGCGACTTTCCGCCCGTCTCCAGCATGCGGCCGGCGAGCGGGAAACGGCCGTTGATGATTTCCTCGGCGACATGCGAATCGACGGGCCTGAGATCCGTCGGCGCCACGATCAACCGCTCGGGCACATAGACCGTGTGACGAAACAACTTGAGGCGCAGAAGTGCAGCACGGCAAAGTACCCGCCGCCAAGCCTCCCGCAGGTAAAGACCTGAAAACCGTCCGGACCGCATTTCGATTGTCTATTGACCCATATCGTTAGGATTGGATGGACAAGTCCGGAAACGGCACTGACCGTCGATGATTCTGCAACAATGCTTAACTATGCCAGTTGCTCTGCGATCAGGCAACACGGCGCAGCACGGCCGCATAGAAACCGTCAAGACCTGGCGCGAACCCAGCCGGCAGCTTGAGCATATCAGGCGTCGTGCGGAACTCGCCAAGCGGACTGATCGCCTCTTCAAGCCCTGGCCAACGGCTCGACTCAATCGCCAATCGCTCGAATCCTGCCGTATCCGACAGCACCCGCGCCACGACGTCTTCCCCCTCGCTCGGATCAAGCGAGCAATTGGAAAACACGATCATGCCGCCCGGCTTCAGCAGCCGCAAAGCATGGCGCAACAGACGCTCCTGTAGCGCGGCCAACTTTGCGATATCTTCAGGACCTTTGGTCCAGAGCACATCAGGGTGCCGACGTGTGGTGCCGGTGGAAGAGCAGGGCGCATCAAGCAAAATGGCGTCGAAGAGTTCGTCGGGAGTAAACGTAGTCAAATCCTGCGCCATCGTTTCCGCCGACAGCTGAAGGCGATCGAGGTTCGAACGCAACCGCTTGATCCGGTTCTCGGACTGCTCGACGGCGGTCACGTTACCGCCGGCCAGGATGAGCTGCGCTGTCTTGCCACCGGGCGCTGCACAGAGATCGGCAACGCGCTTTCCCGACAAATCGCCGAACAGCTGCGCCGGGATGCTCGCCGCCGCGTCCTGCACCCACCAAAATCCCTCTTCGAAACCTTCGAGAGATGGAATGGAGCCGTCGAATGCTGCAAGCCTGACACCGCCGGTGGGCAACACGACACCGTTCAGCTTTTCGGCCCAAACCTGCGCATCCGACTTTACCGTCAGGTCGATGGCAGCCGGCTGCAGCTGGGAATTCGAGATCGCCCGCGCTGCCTCACGGCCGTAGGCTTTCTCCAACCGTTCGAGAAACCAACCGGGCATCGACGGAATATCGTCAATCTGACGAAGAATCTCTTCCTTCTCGCGACCCAGGCGACGCAGCACAGCATTGACCAGCTTGGCGAAGCGTCGGTTTCTCGGGTCGAGATTGGCCTGTTCGACGGCGATGTCCACCGCGGCATGATCGGGAACGTCGAGATAGAGGATCTGCGCCGCCGCGATCGACAGCACGTGCTGCAGAGAGCGGGCGCCCTCGGGCAAAGGAGATTCCAGCAAGGAGGACACGGCAGCCTCGATGCGGGGCAAATGACGAAGCGTAGTGTTAAGAATTGCGCGTACAAGACCACGATCGTCGTCTGGCAGCGCCTTGTAAGCCGGATTGCCATGTTCATGGTCGAGCGCGCCGTCAAGCGATAGCTTACGGTCGATAACGGCAGCAAGGATCTTCGAAGCAGCGGCACGCGCCTGCAGACCCGGCTTCGTGGAGGCGGAAGATGCCGCCGGCGCTGACGACTTTTGCTTGTGAAATGGCTTTTTCTTACCGTCTGAACTCAAGACCAGGGACCCTTTGGCGGTTGCGAACCACCGCGGCCAAGGCCGGCATCCGGAACTGAGCGCGATTTGCGCACGGGATTAGCAGCAGGAACCGACGGCGTCGAGTTATTCATGCCGTTTCGCGCCATTTCCTGCAGCGCAGCAATGCGGTTTTCCGTATTCGGGTGGGTGGAAAACAGGTTGTCCATGCCCGCACCCGTCAACGGATTGATGATGAACATGTGTGCCGTCGCCGGATTGCGCTCGGCGTCGTAGTTCGGGATATTCGAGGCGCCCCGGGCGATCTTGCCAAGCGCCGAAGCAAGCCACAGCGGATTGCCGCAAATCTCGGCGCCGCGCCGGTCGGCGGAATACTCGCGCGTCCGGCTGATTGCCATCTGCACCAGCATGGCAGCCATGGGCGCGACGATCATCGCGAGCAGAACGCCGACGAAACCGAGCGGATTGTTGTTGTTCTCGCGGTTGCCGCCGAAGAAAAAGGCAAAGTTGCCGAGCATCGAGATGGCGCCGGCAAGCGTTGCCGTGATCGTCATCGTCAGCGTGTCGCGGTTTTGAACGTGCGCCAGCTCATGCGCCATGACACCGGCAACCTCTTCCGGCGACAGCGCGCTCAACAGGCCAGTCGACGCCGCCACCGCGGCATTCTCGGGGTTGCGACCCGTCGCAAAAGCGTTCGGCTGCGGGCTGTCGTAGAGATAGACCTTCGGCATCGGCAAGCCGGCATTGTGTGAGAGATCGCGGATGATGTTGAAAAACTCCGGCGCGTTCCGCTCATCGATCTCTTGGGCACGATAGGCCGAAAGCACCATGCGGTCGGAATTCCAGTAGGAGAAGAAGTTCATCCCGGCCGCGATCAGGAACGCGATCATCATGCCGCTGCGGCCACCGATCATAAACCCGACGACCATGAACAGTGCCGTCATGAAGGCAAGCAACATGGCAGTACGGACAAGGTTCATCATCGTCTCCATTTCAGGCGAGCGTCGTTTGCGCTCAAAGGGTTTCAATCGCTGTGTCGGCGTCCTATAATCTGGTTATTGATTGGCCATTTTCAATATTTTCAACCGGGCGTACGTGATGCAAGAAGCGGATAACGACAATATCGAGGCTTTGGCCGATGAGGGGACGCAGCCTCAGCGCAAGATGCTCTCGCCCGCCGCCAAGCGTGCGCTTGCAGAAGCCGAAGAGCGCCGGCGCAACAAACAGCCGAACGATATGCCGACGGAGATCGGTGGACGCGGGGGAGCCGATCCCGCGCGCTTCGGCGACTGGGAAATCAACGGTCGTGCCATCGATTTCTAAGTAAATATTCCTATTGACTTCGCGCGAATATCGGAATTTATTCCTTACATGTTCACGCGCACCATCACAGCATTAGCGGTCCTTGCGGCACTTTCGAAGCCGGGTTTCGCACGCGATGAGATCGCCGGACCCGTTTCGGCGGAAATACTCCGCGTCATCGATGGAGACACCTTGCTGGTCGCGGCTCGGCCGTGGCCGCAGCAAACCGTGGAAGTCTACGTCCGCATCCGCGGCATCGATACGCCTGAAATGCACTCGAAATGCGCGGCGGTCAGGCGCGCGGGCATTGATGCCCGCCAAGTTCTGGAAGAACTCACCGACGCTTCGCCGCAGGTGCAGCTAACCCGAATTGCAGGCGACAAATACTTCGGTCGCATCCTTGCGGACGTCACGCTGTCGGATGGGCGGAATCCGGCTCAGTATATGCTGGGCGAGGGGATCGCCGTTACCTATGACGGCGGTCGGAAACCAAAAGCACCGTGCCCAGATCGAGAGTAAGGCCGCTCCGGTTTCCCGAAGCGGCCGTAACTAGCAGCCGATATCAGGCAGCCGCCTTATTCTGCCTGTTGGCGATCAGATCATCCACGACGGCAGGATCGGCAAGCGTCGACGTATCCCCGAGCGAGCCGAAGTCGTCTTCGGCGATTTTTCGCAGAATGCGCCGCATGATCTTTCCAGACCGGGTCTTCGGCAGTCCGGGCGAGAATTGGATCTTGTCGGGTGCTGCGATCGGGCCGATCTCGTTGCGAACATGCTTGATCAGCTGCTGGCGGAGTTCGTCCGAACCCTCATTGCCGGCCATTAGCGTGACATAGCAATAGATGCCCTGACCCTTGATCGCATGCGGATAGCCGACAACAGCCGCCTCCGACACCAGGCTGTGCGATACCAGCGCCGATTCGACCTCGGCCGTGCCGAGGCGATGGCCGGAAACATTGAGAACGTCGTCGACGCGGCCAGTAATCCAGTAATAGCCGTCCTCATCGCGCCGGCAGCCGTCGCCGGTGAAATACTTGCCCTTGTAGGTCGAGAAGTAGGTCTGGATGAAACGTTCGTGGTCGCCATAGACCGTGCGCATCTGCCCGGGCCAGCTGTCCGTGATGCAGAGATTGCCGTCCGCCGCTCCCTCAAGCACATTGCCTTCATTGTCTACCAGCTGCGGCTTCACGCCGAAGAATGGCTTCGTCGCCGAACCCGGCTTCAGGTCGGTCGCGCCGGGCAGCGGCGTGATCATGTGGCCGCCTGTCTCCGTCTGCCACCATGTATCGATGACAGGGCAACGCTTGTCGCCGACGACGTTGTAATACCATTCCCACGCCTCGGGATTGATGGGCTCGCCCACCGTGCCGAGCAGACGCAGGCTCGATCGCGAAGAACGCGTCACGAAATGATCGCCGGCGCCCATCAGCGAGCGAATTGCGGTCGGCGCCGTGTAGAAGATGTTGACCTTGTGCTTGTCGATCACCTCCCAGAAGCGCCCCTGATCCGGAAAGTTGGGGACGCCCTCGAACATCAACGTGGTCGCGCAATTCGCGAGGGGCCCATAGACGATATAGGAGTGGCCGGTGACCCAGCCGACATCGGCCGTGCACCAGTAGATATCGCCGGGGTGATAGTCGAAAACATATTCGTGCGTCATCGCCGCGTAGACGAGATAGCCGCCGGTGGTGTGCAGCACCCCCTTCGGCTTGCCGGTCGAACCTGACGTGTAGAGGATGAAGAGCGGATCTTCAGCCTTCATCTTGGCGGGCGGGCATTCCGGCTTCACCGTCGCCATTTCCTGGTGATACCAGAGGTCGCGACCCGGCGCCCAGCCGGTCTTGCCGCCCGTGCGGCGAACCACCAGAACCTTTTCGACGATCACATGCTGGCGCGCAGCGATATGGATCGCCGTGTCGGTGTTTTCCTTCAGGGGCACCGGTTTGCCGCCGCGCACGCCCTCATCGCAGGTGATGACAAAGGTTGATTCGCAATCGACGATCCGCCCAGCCAGCGCTTCCGGCGAAAAGCCGCCGAAGACGATTGAATGCACGGCGCCGATGCGGGCGCAGGCGAGCATCGCATAGGCGGCCTCGGGGATCATCGGCATGTAGATTGTGACCCGGTCACCCTTCTTGACGCCGTGCTTCTTCAGCACGTTCGCCATGCGACAAACATGCTCGTAAAGCTCGTTGTAGGTGATCTTCTTGTCGATGTAGGGGTTGTCACCCTCGAAGATGATCGCAACCTGGTTGCCGTTGGTCTTCAGGTGCCTGTCGATACAGTTGTAGGAGACGTTCGTCTGGCCGTCCTCGTACCACTTGATCTTCACATTGCCGGTGAAAGAGGTGTTCTTCACCTTCGTATAAGGCTTGAACCAGTCGATCCGCTTGCCATGCTTGCCCCAGAACTTATCCGGATTTTCGACGCTCTCTTCGTACCATTTCTCGTACTTGGCCTTGTCGATCAGCGCATGGTTCTGAACCGGCTTTTGCACCGGGTAGATCTTCTCCGACATCGATTTCCTCCTCACTCGGACGCCAGCAACAAGAGCGCGTCGCAGGCGATTTCATGCATTCATAACAGGTCGCATCGACCCGGCAATTAGACAAAGGTCATTTCATTCGTGATCAATTGCAATTATGCGTCACTCCGGTTATATAGCGGCATAATTTCCCGGACATAGTGGTGACAACCCACGGACCGCGACACCGGCGCGGACGACAGAAGGACTATATCCATGGCTCAACAACTGCTTATGCCGAAGGCGACCGCCATTTGGCTCGTCGACAACACAGCTCTGTCTTTCGACCAGATCGCTCAGTTCTGCAAATTGCACCCTCTGGAAGTGAAGGCGATCGCCGACGGCGAAGCTGCGCAGGGCATCAAGGGCCTGGATCCGATCTCTACCGGTCAGCTGTCGCGTGACGAAATCGAACGCGCCGAAAAGAATCCGGCTCACAAGCTGAAGCTCTCCGAGCCGAAGGTGCGCGTTCCTGAATCCAAGCGCCGCGGCCCTCGCTATACGCCGGTTTCCAAGCGCCAGGACCGCCCGAACGCCATCCTGTGGCTCGTTCGCAATCATCCGGAATTGAAGGACGCGCAGATCTCGCGTCTCGTCGGCACCACCAAGTCGACCATCGAACAGATCCGCGAGCGCACCCACTGGAACGCCGCCAACCTGACACCGATGGATCCGGTCACGCTCGGCCTCTGCAGTCAGATCGATCTGGACATGGAAGTCGAAAAGGCCGCTAAGGGCCGTCCGTTGCCGACTGCCGCCGAACTCGGCGAAACGCTGCAGTCCGCCCACGAGACCGAACGCCTGGCTCCGAGCTACGAGCGAGAGGAAGAAAAGGAAATCGACGCCGATGCCGTCTTCGCGAAGCTGAAGTCGCTGAAGTCCTCGACGCCGGATGAAGACGATCGTTACTGAGCGATCGGATAGGTCGATATAACCCCGCTTCGGCGGGGTTTTTTATTGCCGGTTGGTGAACGCGCCGCAACGCAGATCGCAAACGTTTCCCGTGAAACATTCCAGCAGACCATCCTAGTCACGGCCTTGCTGACCATGATCAAAACGAATGCTCAGCGCGTGCCGAAAATGGCGGACCCGACGCGGACGCTGGTGGCGCCGAAGGCAACGGCTGTCTCATAGTCGCCGGACATGCCCATAGAGAGCTTCTCGACACCACAGTCCCTGGCCAGTTTCGCCAGCAGCGCGAAATGCGGCCCTGGGTTTTCATCGGCCGGCGGAATGCACATCAGCCCTTCGACGGAAAGACCAAGCTCGTCGCGGCAGAGCGCCACGAAACCCGCCGTGTCATCCGGCGCGATGCCAGCCTTCTGCGGCTCGAGGCCCGTATTGACCTGCACATAGAGGCGAGGGGACTTGCCCTGTCGCTTCATTTCATCGGCAAGCGCCCGTGCGATCTTTTCACGATCGACCGTTTCGATAACATCGAAGAGCGCGACCGCCTCGCCGGCCTTGTTCGACTGCAGCGGTCCGATCAGGTGAAGTTCGATCCCATCGGTCTCGCTTTTCAGCTCCGGCCACTTGCCCTGGCTTTCCTGCACGCGGTTTTCACCGAACACGCGCTGGCCAGCCTGAATGGCCGGGCGGATCTGATCCGCGTCGAATGTCTTGGACACGGCCACGAGCTGCACCGCGCCTTCCGCTCTTCCCGTTTCGCGGGCCGCCGCGGCGATCCGGCCGCGAACCTCTTCCAGTCGCTCTTGAAGTTCCATCTTGCGCCTCGGTCCATCATCGAAAACAATGAAAATGCACTAAACACCCGATCCTGGCTTGCCAAGGTCCGAAGCCTCGAAATTATCGCCGCGCGGCGCCGATCGGCACCAATCCGCGTCGGCAAAACTTGACGCTACGGTGGTTTCATGGTGAAGGTCACCACCAACTTCCCTTGATTTTCCGGAAATACGAATACCATGGCTACCGAACGTTATAATCCGCGCGATGCCGAGCCTCGCTGGCAGAAAAAATGGAACCAAGCGAAGGTCTTCGAGACCGACAACGCTGATCCGCGCGAGAAATACTACGTGCTGGAGATGTTCCCGTATCCGTCCGGCCGCATCCACATGGGCCACGTCCGCAACTATGCGATGGGCGACGTCGTCGCGCGCTACAAGCGCGCCCGTGGCTATAACGTGCTGCACCCCATGGGTTGGGACGCCTTCGGCATGCCGGCTGAAAACGCCGCGATGGAGCGCAAGGTTCACCCTGCCGCATGGACCTACCAGAACATCGCGTCGATGAAGTCGCAGCTGAAGGCCATGGGCCTGTCGCTCGACTGGAGCCGCGAATTCGCCACTTGCGATGTGGACTACTACCAGCACCAGCAGCATATGTTCGTGGACTTCCTGGAAAAGGGTCTCGTCTACCGCAAGCAGTCCAAAGTCAATTGGGACCCGGTCGACAACACGGTTCTCGCCAACGAGCAGGTCATCGACGGTCGCGGATGGCGCTCAGGCGCTCTTGTCGAGCAGCGCGAGCTGACACAGTGGTTTTTCAAGATTACCGACTTCAGCCAGGATCTGCTGGACGCCTTGGATGGTCTCCATCAGTGGCCCGAGAAGGTCCGCCTGATGCAGAGGAACTGGATCGGCCGCTCCGAGGGCATGACCATCCGCTGGGAGATCGTCGGTGAAACCGCGCCCGCCGGCGAGACTGAGGTTACTATCTACACCACACGCCCGGACACGCTGTTTGGCGCCTCGTTCCTGGCGATTTCGGCGGACCACCCGCTGGCCAAGGAAGCTGCGTCCAAGAGTGCCGACATCGAGGCCTTCTGCGAGGACGTCCGCCGCGCCGGCACGTCGCTGGCAGCGCTTGAGACCGCCGAGAAGAGGGGTATCGACACCGGCATCCGTGTCCGACATCCGCTGGATCCCTCCTGGGAGCTGCCTGTTTACATCGCCAACTTCGTGCTGATGGACTATGGCACGGGCGCCATCTTCGGCTGCCCGGCAGGCGATCAGCGCGACCTCGACTTCGCCCGCAAATATGGCCTTCCGGTTATACCTGTCGTCATGCCGCGTGATGGTGACGTCGCGACCTTCGCCGTCGGCGATACCGCTTATGATGGCGACGGCATCATGATTAACTCACGCTTCCTGGATGGGAAGTCCACAGACGAAGCCTTCGCGATCGTTGCCGACCGCCTGTCATCCGCGTCTCTGGGCAATGCCCCTCAAGGCGAACGCAAGGTCAACTTCCGCCTGCGCGACTGGGGTATTTCCCGCCAACGCTATTGGGGTTGCCCGATCCCGGTCATTCACTGCCAGGATTGCGGTGTCTTGCCGGTGCCGAAAAAGGATCTTCCGGTCAAGCTGCCCGAGGACGTCACGTTCGATCAGCCAGGCAATCCGCTCGACCGCCATCCCACGTGGCGCCACGTCGCCTGCCCGCATTGCGGCAAGGATGCCCGCCGTGAAACCGACACGATGGACACCTTCGTCGATTCCAGCTGGTACTTTACCCGCTTCACGGCGCCTTGGGAGAACAAGCCGACGGATTTCGCGGCTGCCAACCGCTGGCTCCCTGTCGATCAGTATATCGGCGGTATCGAGCACGCGATCCTGCATCTGCTCTATTCGCGCTTCTTTACCCGCGCTATGCGCGAAACCGGACATGTCGATGTGAAGGAGCCGTTCAAGGGCCTGTTCACGCAGGGCATGGTGGTGCACGAGACATACAGCCGCGGCTCCGGCATGAGCCGCGAGTGGGTGGCACCGGCCGACATCAAGATTGAGGAACTGGACGGAAAACGCCGTGCGTTTCTCCTGTCCAACAATGAAGAGATTTCCATCGGCTCGATCGAGAAGATGTCGAAATCGAAGAAAAACGTCGTCGATCCCGATGACATCATCGCTTCCTACGGCGCCGACACGGCCCGTTTCTTCGTTCTCTCGGATTCGCCGCCGGAACGCGATGTGATCTGGTCTGAAGCCGGCGTCGAAGGCGCTCACCGTTTCACCCAGCGCCTCTGGCGCCTGATCTCGGAAGCCGCCGAAGCTTTGCGTGACGTGACGGCGACTCCGGCTAAGGATGGTGACGCCCTTGCCATCTCCCAGCTGGCACACAAGACGCTGAAGGCTGTCCAAAACGACTACGATAAGCTGTGGTTCAACAAGGCCGTCGCGCGCATCTATGAGCTCGTGAACGCCGTCGCTGGCCCACTCACCACCGTTGCCGCCGGCAAGTCCGACGCCGCCTATCGCGCCGCCGTGCGCGATGCAGCCGAGATCCTTGTGCAACTCGTCGCACCGATGACGCCGCACTTGGCGGAAGAGTGCTGGTCGGTTCTGGGTCACGACACCTTGCTCTCCCAGACAGCCTGGCCGAAGTATGATGACGCGCTTGTTGTCGAAAACGACGTCGTCCTGCCCGTCCAGATCAACGGCAAGAAGCGCGCCGAATTGACAATCTCCCGCGACGCAGATCAAACTGCCGTCAGCGAGGCCGCCCTTGCGTTGGAGGATGTCAAGCGCGTGCTCAATGGCCAGGCGCCGAAGAAAATCATCGTGGTTCCACAAAGGATTGTGAACATTGTCGTTTAATATCGCTTCCAAGCTGGCTGGCCGCGCGGGGATCGCCGCGGTGCTGGCAACCACGGTTCTTCTCGCCTCGTGCCAGGTCCGGCCGCTATATTCAGAAACGTCGGGCGTTGCCGACAAGCTGTCATCCATTGCCTTCTCCGAGGCAACGTCGCGCGTCGGGCAGGAAGTCCGAAATCACCTCATCTTCCTTTCCTCACGCGGCGCTGGCGAGCCGGACAAGGCTGATTACAAGGTCGAGATGAACGCTCGATCGAGCGTGATCGACACCTTGCTCGTTGCATCCTCCGATGAATCTCGCGCCGGTCGCACCACTGTTAGTGTCGACTATACGCTGAAGTCGAACAAGGACGGGCACGTGATCCGCGCCGGCCACCAGTCAGCGACAGCACTTGTCGACTTTCCCGCCCAGGAGTTTGCTAAGCAGCGCGCCATCCGCGACTCCGAGGACCGCGCCGCACGCCAGGTCGCCGAATTCGTGGCCGCCGAGATCGCCGCGGCGCTTGGCCGCTGAGGATCGGGTGAGTGGCGGAGATAAAGTCGCATGAGTTCGAGGGATTTCTGGAGAAATCCGCCCGCCACTACCAACTATTCGTCGTTTATGGCCCGGATCGCGGGCTGGTATCGGAACGCGCCAGTCTGCTCGCCGGTAAGACTGGCGTCGATCTAGCCGATCCGTTTTCGCTGATCAAACTTGATATTGGCGACCTGCAAAAGGACCACGGTCGTCTGCTCGACGAGGCAGGCGCGATCGGCCTCTTCGGTGGCCAAAAGCTGATCTGGATCCGCGGCGCAGCAAACGAGAAGTATCTCGTTGACGCCCTTCAGGTGCTGTCACAGGCGCCGCCCGAGGCGACCTTCATCATCATCGAGGCCGGCGACCTCAAGAAGGGTTCGCTTCTACGCAAAACCAGCGAGGCGGCCCGCAGTGTCGCAACTATTCCCTGCTACGCAGATGATGCACGTGCTCTCAACAGCCTGATAGACGCAGAACTCGCAGGTGCAAACCTCAGGATCACTACGGGAGCGCGGCAGGCACTACTGGAGCTGATAGGCGGCGACCGTATAGCTTCGCGTAACGAGGTGAGAAAACTCGCGCTCTATTGCCTCAATCTTGAGGTTATCGAAGAGCATCACGTCACAGAGATCATCGGCGACGCAAGCGCTATATCCGTTGATGACGCCGTCGATGCGATCCTGACTGGGAATTCAGGGAACTTCCTGCATGCCATGCAGAAGATTACCGCCTCAAAAACCTCGGTCTTTCTGGTTATACAGGCGTGCCTGCGTCAGTTTCAGCTGATGGATGCGATGCGTGCCGAGATGGAAGAGAAGCGCGCTCCACCGTCCCAGGTAATGCAGACGCTTGGGCGGCACCTTCATTTCAAGCGCAAGCCGATCATCGAGCAGGCATTGAGAACGTGGTCGACCGAAGCTCTAGCCCGTGAAACCAGCCGCCTGCAGGCGGCCATCTTGCAGACCCGACGCCGCGCCTCTCTGGAGGACACGATCGCCATGCAGACACTTCTGTCGACCACGCTTCAGTCCGGCCGAAAATAGGCCCAATCAGCGCCGCTCCAAGAGTCGGCAGATTTCCTCCAATTGATCCAGCGACTTATAAGAAATCCGGATCTGTCCACCATTCGCTTTGTGATTGATGACGACATCCAATCCAAGCGTATCGGAAAGAGTGCGCTCGAGCGCGATCGTATCGGAATCCTTTTGATCGCGCGGATTGACCGCAGGCTTCGGCTCCGATTGCGCCTTGATATCGTTCTGCGCAAGCCGCTCGGCATCGCGCACCGACATTCCCTTGGAAACGATCGTTCGCGCCAGGACCGTTGGGTCCGAGGTCGAGACCAAGGCTCGGGCGTGCCCAGCGGACAGGCTGCCGGCAGCGAGCAGGTCCCGAACGGGCTCCGGCAACTTCAAAAGGCGCAGCGAGTTCGCGACATGGCTGCGGCTCTTGCCGATGATCTCGCCGAGATCGTTTTGCGTGTAACCATAGTCCGCGATCAACTGTTCGTAGCCAAGCGCTTCTTCCAACGCATTAAGATCGGACCGCTGGACGTTTTCGACGATCGCAATCTCAAGCGCGGTCTTGTCATCGACATCCCGTACGATGACAGGAATCTCGACCAGCCCCGCAAGCTGGGCCGCACGCCAACGTCGTTCGCCGGCTATGATTTCATACTGACTGGCGGAGAGTGTGCGCACAACAACTGGCTGGACGATGCCATGTTGGCGAATGGAGCTTGCAAGATCATGAAGCTCGCCATCATCGAAAAAACGGCGAGGGTTACGCGGGTTTCGCGTAATGAACTCGATCGGCACCAAACGATCGGCACTGACCGCGCGCTGGCCTGCATCGACAGGCGCGGGTTGATCCATTTCGCCAATCAACGCCGCGAGGCCACGCCCCAGTCTTCGCTTCGAGACATCATCGTTCATGTCGATACTCACCACTTATTCGAGAGCTTATTCAGGCAGCGAGACGCTGGCGTTCACGCTGTATGACCTCGGAAGCCAACTGCAGGTAGGCCTGACTTCCAGCACATTTGAGGTCGTAAAGAATAGCGGGCTTGCCATAGGACGGCGCTTCAGACACCCGCACATTGCGCGGGATTAACGTATGGTAAACCTTTTCGCCAAGATGAGTGCGCACGTCGTTCACGACCTGCTGCGCCAGATTGTTTCGTGAGTCGAACATCGTGAGTACAATGCCCTGGATATCAAGCTGCGGGTTTACGCTCCTGCGCACCTGATCGACAGTCTCAAGCAACTGGCTCAACCCTTCAAGCGCGAAAAACTCGCACTGCAGGGGAACCAGCACCGAATGCGCCGCCGCCATTGCATTCATTGTCAGGAGATTGAACGACGGGGGGCAGTCGACAAGAATATAGGAAAACTGAAACGCATCCCGCTCAGAAAGCGCCTTCTTGAGCTTGAAGACACGATCGGCCTGCTGAGCGATCTCCATCTCAATCCCCAGAAGGTCCATAGTGGAAGGGACGATGTAGAGATTCGGCACAGCTGTTTCCTGTACCACCTCAAGGATACCATGGTCGCCAATCAGGAGATCGTAGGAGGACCGGCTACGGTTCTTGCGATCAATACCCAACCCGGTGCTCGCATTACCCTGAGGGTCGAGATCCACAATGAGGACTCGCTCGCCAATCGCGGCTAACGCCGTTGCCAGATTGATAGCTGTCGTCGTTTTGCCAACGCCACCCTTCTGATTTGCGATCGTGATAATCCGATTCCGTCCAGCAACCATTGTCGCAACGCCCGATTTGTTAGACCAAATGCCGTATATTGGAGATTTCCAGAACAACTGAGTCTATCTCGACGGCACTTTTGTGTTCTACCAGATCAAATGCCCAGCGACCATGAGCATTCGCCACCTCAGACTGGTAATCCCGGCCTTTGTGGAAGTAGGCTCGGATTTTCTCGTTACGCATCGCAAACGGTTGAACGAACTCCAGCAACTTGTCGAGATCTGCGAGCGCCCTCGCAGATACGAAATCGCAAACCGGTAAATCAACTACCGCATCTTCAATTCTCGTCGGATGCACAGAGCCGCGGGCGCCAGTTTCCCTTAGAGCGGTGCGTAAAAAGGCGGCCTTCTTGTTGTTGCTCTCCACCAGGTGCACCCATCCATCCTTGGCCTCCGCAAGGAATATGGCCGTCACGACGCCGGGAAAGCCACCGCCACTACCGAGATCAACCCAATTCGCGGCAAGCGGTTGGAGTTGAAAAATCTGGGCGCTATCGGCAATGTGCCGATCCCATGCGTCCTTTAGAGTGGAGGGCGCCGAGAGGTTGATAGCCTTACTCCACTTCTGAAAGAGATCGACGAAATGCTCAAGTCGTTCCTGTGTTTCACGTGAAACACGCCGGCCGTTCAATTCCATACCAGGACTCTCAAATAGTGTAGGTTGCAATCTATGCCGCGACGTCGCCACGTCGCAAATGCACGAGCAAGAGCGAAATCGCCGCTGGCGTCATCCCGTCAATTCGCGAAGCCTGCGCGACGTCATAAGGACGAGCCTTTGCCATCTTCTGCTTAAGCTCGTTCGAAAGACCGGACAAGCGATCAAAGTTGAAATCGGTAGGGATCAGTCGCTCTTCATCACGCTTGATATGGGCCACATCGGCCTGCTGCCGATCCATATAAACGGCATAGTTCGCTTCAATCTCTAGCGCCAAACCTGCCTTCACGTCTATCTGATCCAACTCCGGCCATACCGGGCGCAGCGTCTCCAAATCGAAGTCAGGGAATGCCAACAACTCATAGGCAGTGCGCCGCTGGCCATCGAGGTTAAGCTTAAGTCCAAATCGACGCGCCTCGGTTGGCGTGACAGACAACGAGGCCAGTAGTGCTCGGCCGGCGTCAATGGCTGCTGCATATTGCTCGAAGCGATCGGAACGGGCGCGGGACGATATGCCCAGTGCGATGGCGAGTGGCGTAAGACGAACATCCGCATTGTCCGCACGCAGCGATAGGCGATATTCCGCTCTTGACGTAAACATACGATAAGGTTCGGCTACACCGCGCGACGTGAGGTCATCAATCATCACACCGATGTAGCAGTCGGTGCGGCTGAAGCGCACCGCCTCTTGCTGCCCCGCCAACCGCGCGGCGTTGAGGCCAGCAACCAGCCCTTGAGCCGCTGCTTCCTCATATCCGGTTGTGCCGTTGATCTGCCCAGCCAAAAACAAGCCCGGTTGCTTCTTGACCTCAAGCGAGGGCTTGAGCTCGCGCGGATCGACGTGGTCGTATTCAATCGCATAGCCGGGCTGTAAGATGGTCACTTGCTCAAGACCTGGTATGGTTCGAATGAACGCATCTTGAACCTCGGCGGGCAAAGACGTCGATATGCCATTTGGGTAGACCGTGTCGTCATCAAGGCCCTCAGGCTCCAGAAACACCTGATGGCCATCTCTCTCGCCAAACTTCACCAGCTTGTCTTCGATTGAGGGGCAATAGCGCGGTCCGACACCTTCGATTTGACCGGAATACATGGCTGAGCGCTTCAAATTGTCAACGATGATCCGATGAGTCGCTTCCGTCGTGCGCGTGACCCCGCAGTCAATCTGCGGATTCGAGATATGGTCCGTCATAAAAGAGAAGGGGACTGCATCGTCATCGGCGCCCTGTCGGCCGACAGCCGCCCAGTCGATAGTCTTCCCATCCAACCGGGCAGGCGTGCCAGTCTTCAAACGACCGAGCTGCAATCCCATATCCAACAGCGTCTTCGACAAACCCATTGACGGCTCTTCGCCAACACGGCCGGCGGGGATTTTTTTATCCCCAATGTGGATCAGGCCACCTAGGAACGTACCGGTCGTCAAGACCACCGCGCCGGCATTGAGAATCCGGCTATCTTTCATGATGACGCCAGAGACACGTCCGTCCTGGATCGATAGATCGAAGGCATCGCCCTCGATAATCGTCAGATTGGGGATCGCGGAGATCTCGGCATGCATTGCCTGCCGATAGAGCTTTCGGTCAGCCTGCGTACGAGGCCCGCGGACGGCCGGGCCTTTTTTCCGGTTGAGCATACGGAACTGGATGCCGCCGGCATCAGCGACGCGTCCCATCAAGCCATCCAATGCATCGATCTCTCGAACCAGATGACCCTTCCCAAGACCCCCGATTGCAGGATTACACGACATGACGCCGATCGTGGCGCGCTGATGCGTCACGAGCGCGGTCTTGGCACCGGCACGCGCGGCCGCAGAGGCGGCTTCGCATCCAGCGTGCCCGCCACCAATGACGATGACATCAAACCGTGAGGTATTCATAACAATGCTCCTGAGATCGCTCGGTGATGCGGCAAGCGGCATCGGGAGTCAAGACGTTTCACGTGAAACCATGGTTTTCGTCGCGGTCGCATTGTTTCACGTAAATCATTTGCCGATGCAGAACTCGCCGAATATGACGTCGAGAAGATTCTCGACATCGACCCTTCCGGTGATGCGGCCAAGGGCTGTGCCGGCCGCGCGCAAATCCTCAGCTCTGAGATCTAGATCCGCGTGGCCATTGGAGGTTGCCCGCTCGATCGCAGTAATACATTCCGCCAGCGAATCGTTGTGGCGGGCGCGCGTCGGAATGGCCAATGAGTGCGGCGGCACAATTTCTCGCAACCGATTTCCGATAGCCTCCCGAAGCTCGTCCAACCCAGCGCCGGTCTCCACAGAGATACTCACATCGTAGGTATTCCGGGAAACGGCGGGCAGGTCCGCCTTCGTCCCAACACGAAGCACAGCTGATGGAACAGGGCTTTGCTCCGCCAGGATGGACATATCCTCTATGTAGATGACGAGGTCAGCCGCCTCCATCGCAGAGCGGGCACGACGAATACCCTCACGCTCAACGAGCTCTTCGGTCTCCCTCAAACCCGCTGTATCATAAAGCTTGACCAGAAATCCGTCGATGTCGAGATCGGTGGACAGCACATCACGCGTCGTTCCGGCAATATCCGTCACGATCGCAATGTCGCGGCGTACAAGGGCGTTCATCAGGCTAGACTTTCCTGCATTCGGCAGGCCAGCGATAACAACCTTGAAACCGTCTCTGATAATCTCGCCGCTCTTTGCCATGCCAAGGTGCTGCCGAATCTCTTTGGCAAGACTGTTCATATCCGACCAAACCTGATCTGAGACAGAACCTGGGACATCATCCTCGTCGGCGAAATCCAGTTCGGCCTCGATCAGCGCGCGGCCACGTGTCAGACGCAGCGCCCAAGCTTCATAGATGGACGAGAGCCCACCGGAGCTTTGTTCAAGAGCGAGACGGCGCTGCATCTCGGTCTCCGCGGAGATCAAATCCGCAAGACCTTCGATCTCCAGTAGATCGAGCTTTCCATTTTCGAAAGCACGGCGGGAGAATTCACCAGGCGCAGCTTGCCGCAACCCATCGAATGAACTGAGTTCCTTATACACGGCGCTTACAACTGCCCGGCCGCCATGCATGTGGAACTCGACAACGTCCTCGCCGGTGAAGGAGTTCGGTCCTGGAAAGAACAGCACGAGGCCGGCGTCCAAGGTTTCACCGTTACGGGTTCGAATCGTTCTCAGAGAAGCCGTGCGGGGCGGGACAGCGCTTGACACCATGGCGCCAATGATATCAGTGACCTTTGAGCCGCTCACACGGATGACGGCCAAGCCGGCGGGCACCGCTCCGCTTGAGAGCGCATAGATTGTCTCAGTGAATTCCGCCACGGATACACTCCAATTGGTACGATACCGAATCGATCAGTTCCCATTTTGGAAAGGAGCGATGGTCATTTAAACAGGTATGTAAAAACAGAAAAGCCGGCCAAGGTAGCGGCCGGCTTTGACTTATGGAATCCGGCTAAGGATAAATCAGGTATTCATCGATTCGAAGAAGTCGGAATTGCTCTTCGTCTGCTTCAGCTTGTCGATGAGGAACTCGATCGCGTCGGTCGTGCCCATCGGGGCAAGGATGCGGCGGAGAACGAAGATCTTCTGCAGATCCTGGCGTGGAACAAGCAAGTCTTCCTTACGCGTACCGGACTTGAGAATGTCCATCGACGGGAAGATGCGCTTGTCGGCGACCTTGCGATCGAGAACGATTTCGGAGTTACCGGTACCCTTGAATTCTTCAAAGATCACTTCGTCCATACGGCTGCCCGTATCGATCAGCGCGGTCGCAATGATGGTCAGCGAGCCGCCTTCCTCGATGTTACGCGCAGCACCGAAGAAGCGCTTGGGGCGCTGCAACGCGTTTGCGTCAACGCCACCTGTCAAAACCTTACCGGAAGAAGGAACGACCGTGTTATAGGCGCGGCCAAGGCGCGTGATCGAATCGAGAAGGATCACCACGTCACGACCATGTTCGACAAGACGCTTGGCTTTCTCGATGACCATTTCGGCGACTTGGACGTGGCGGGTTGCCGGTTCGTCGAAGGTCGAGGACACGACTTCACCCTTCACGGAACGCTGCATGTCCGTCACTTCTTCCGGACGTTCGTCGATCAGGAGAACGATGAGATAGCATTCCGGATGGTTGGCGGTGATCGAGTGGGCAATGTTCTGCAAGAGAACCGTCTTACCGGTGCGCGGCGGCGCGACGATGAGACCACGCTGGCCCTTGCCAAGCGGCGCCACCAGATCGATCACGCGCGACGAGAGATCCTTGTTGGTAGGAATCTCGAGTTCCATCTTGAAGCGCTCGTTCGGATAGAGCGGTGTCAGGTTGTCGAAGTGAACCTTGTGACGGATCTTTTCCGGATCGTCGAAATTGATCGTATTGACCTTCAGCAGCGCGAAATAGCGCTCGCCTTCCTTCGGCCCGCGGATCGGTCCTTCCACCGTATCGCCGGTCTTCAGCGAGAAGCGGCGGATCTGGGAAGGGGAGATGTAGATGTCGTCGGGACCGGGGAGATAGTTGGCGTTGGCGGAACGCAGGAAGCCGAAGCCGTCCTGCAGAACTTCCACCACGCCTTCGCCAATGATCTCGACGTCCTGGCTGGCAAGAACCTTGAGTATTGCGAACATCAGCTCTTGCTTGCGCATCGTGCTGGCATTCTCGACCTCGAGCGATTCGGCGAACGCCAGAAGATCGGTCGGGGATTTACTCTTAAGTTCCTGAAGCTTCATTTCAGACATGAAGTGTCCATTACTCTATAATTTTGAGGGAAAAGGCAATGTCAAGACAGTAACCGGTCCTGCGAGGAACTCGCAGACGATCGAGCTTTACATACATGCCACAAGGATGAGGTGGACGGAAAATAGCGAGTCACGTCCGCCGCCGCAAGGGGGCTGCTTAAAATGAAGCAAATTTAACCTGTCGTGCGGCTGCGTCAAAATGGCTTGACGACCACAAGGATGACGATCGCAATCATCAAAACAGTCGGCGCCTCGTTCATGAAGCGCCAGTAGCGAGCCGAACGCCGGTTCTCATCACGCTCGAACGCTTTCGCCGCGCGGCTGAAAAACACGTGCACGCCGGTCAACAGAACGACAAGTCCGATCTTCGCGTGCAGCCACCCACCCTGGAAGCCATAGACCGACCACGACAGATAAAGCCCGAATATCCAGGTCAGCATCATCGCCGGGTTCATGATCACCTTCAGCAGACGGCGTTCCATGACCTTGAACGTTTCCGACTGCACCGAGCCGGGTTCGGCGTCGGTGTGGTAAATGAACAATCGCGGCATGTAGAACAGCCCGGCCATCCACGAAATCACGGCGATGATGTGAAGCGCCTTGATCCAGAGGTAAAGCGTATCGGGATTCCAGACGAAGAGACCGACCGCCAGCGCGACAAAGAACGCGATAGCGATAAAAGCGCGCCGGCGCGCATAGGAACCGGGTCTCGCGTCGATCTGGCGTTCCATGGTCAAACCCTTCCGCCGCGAACACGCTCGACAAGCAGTCGAACATTTTCGGGATCGGCCTGTGGGGTAATTCCATGTCCGAGATTGAAGATCAGCGGACCATTCCCCAATCGCTGCAGGATGTCGTCGATACCCTCTTCCAGCGCTGCTCCGCCAGCAACCATCCGCATTGGGTCGAGGTTTCCCTGTACCGGGCCATCCTTCTGCAGCTCGGCTGCAAAGTCGAGTGGAACCGACCAATCAAGGCCGATCGCATCGGCTTTCGTCTTCTGGCGGTAGCTCTTCAGTAGGTAGCCGGCGCCCTTCGCAAAGGCGATGATCTTGGCATTCGGACGCCGCGCCTTGATCGAGGTGATCATCCGTGCCACCGGCTTTACGGCAAACGCCTCGAACTCGCGTTCACCCAGCACGCCCGCCCAGGAATCGAAAATCTGCACGGCATCGGCGCCAGCATCGATCTGCGCGACCAGATAGTCGGCAGAGACATCAGCCAGCAACATCAACAGCTTTTCGAATGCCTTCGGATGCCGATAGGCGAACAATCGGGCAGGGGCCTGATCGGGGGTACCATGACCGGCGATCATGTAGGTCGCAACGGTCCAGGGAGCCCCACAGAAGCCGAGGAGCGTGGTTTCCGCGGGAAGACTACTCCGAAGACGTCGGACGGTCTCCAGCACCGGTTCCAGATGCTGCAACACGCGACTGCCGTCCAGACCCTCGATACCGTCGACGTCGATAGGGTCCATCTCCGGCCCATGTCCTTCGGTGAAACGAACGTTGCGCGTCATCGCATCGGGAATGACGAGAATGTCGGAGAAGAGGATGGCAGCATCGAAGCCATAACGCCGGATCGGCTGCAGTGTGACCTCGACTGCATGATCCGGGGTGTAACAGAGATCGAGGAAGCTTCCAGCCTTCGCTCTCACCGCTCGATACTCCGGCAGGTATCTGCCCGCCTGCCGCATCAGCCAGATGGGGGGAGGGGTCAATGTTTCCCCGTCCAGAACTCGCATGATCGTCCGGCGCATCTCACTCAAGCGCTTCTTCCCTATAAAAAATCAAAGATATATCTAAGGTTTCTATTTCTTAGAGTCGGTGACTATCAAGGATTAAAATCCATCCACGGCCGATACCAATTGTCACTGCTTCGCGAGCCGCAGGGGATGAAAATCACGCAATTCGATGTCAAAAGCAGAACTGACAAGAAATAGGAAATAATTTCAATAGGATATTGGTCCTCCGAAAAATCGCTAAGCTGTGGACAAGCTGTGGCTATCTGAGGAGATGCCGCAAGCTTTCCACAAAACCAACAGGCCATCTTTCCAAGCGTCCAAAGAATCCGAAATGTGGAAAACTAGGCATGTTTTCCCTTGCCTAACCCCCGGCGCGTCTCGTAGCTCTCCGTCATCCAGTGTTTTCAACAGGCAGCGGAAAATAGCGTGGAGAACCGTACGAACTTCTTCCATCTGCATCTCATTTCTGACTCGACGGGTGAAACGCTGATTTCGGCCGGTCGCGCCGCATCGGCGCAATTCAAGTCGGCGCAGCCGATCGAGCATGTCTATCCGTTGGTCCGCAATCGAAAGCAGCTGCTGACGGTCCTGCAGGCGATCGACGGCGAGCCGGGCATCGTGCTTTACACGATCGTGGATCGCGAGCTCGCGGCGTTGATCGATGAACGTTGCCTTGAAATGGGCGTGGCCTCGGTCAATGTTCTCGAACCCGTTCTCAACGCGTTTCAGATTTATCTCGGCGCGCCGTCGCGCCGCCGAGTCGGTGCCCAGCATGTCATGAACGCTGGATATTTCGCGCGTATCGAAGCGCTGAACTTCACAATGGACCACGACGACGGCCAGATGCCAGATGATTATAATGACGCGGACGTCGTCATCATCGGCATCAGCCGCACATCGAAGACACCGACCAGCATCTATCTCGCCAACCGTGGCATCAAGACCGCCAACATCCCGATCGTCTATGGCGTGCCACTTCCGGAGGCTCTTTTCGAAGCGAGCAAGCCGCTCATCGTCTGCCTGATCGCCACCACCGATCGCATCTCGCAGGTCCGTGAGAATCGTGACCTCGGCGCGACGCCCGGCTTTGATAGGGGCGACTACACCGATCGTGCCGCGATATCGGAAGAGTTGAAATATGCCCGTTCGCTTTGCGCTCGGCACAATTGGCCGCTCATCGACGTGACCCGTCGTTCCATCGAGGAGACGGCGGCGGCAATCGTTGCCCTGCGTCCCAAGCTGCGCTAAGCGCTGCCCCTAGCCAACCGCGCCGAGAGCACAGATGATACCGAAACTCATACTCGCTTCTTCCAGCCCCTTCCGCCGCATGCTGATGGAAAACGCCGGCCTGTCCTTCGAGGCTCATCCGGCAAAGGTCGATGAGCGCGCAATCGAAGCGCCGCTCGAACAGAGTGGCGCAACCCCGGATGCGATCGCGCTGGTCCTGGCCAAGGCCAAAGCCAAAGAAGTGAGTGATCGCTCTCTTGGCGCAATTGTGATTGGTTCGGATCAAACCATGTCCCTGGGCCAACGCACATTTCACAAGCCGAAAAGTCTGGAAGATGCAGCCAGCCATCTAGCCGCGCTGTCGGCGCAGACCCACAGGCTGAACAGCGCAGTCGCGCTCGCCTATAACGGCGACATCATCTGGGAGCATGTCTCGCGTGCCGAACTGACGATGCGTCCACTCACCGCGGATTTCATCGACCGGCACCTGAAGCGGGTTGGACAGCGTGCGTTGAGCAGTGTCGGCGCCTACCAGCTCGAAGGGGAGGGCCTGCAGCTGTTTTCGAAAATCGACGGCGACTACTTCACCATATTGGGGTTGCCGATGCTGCCGCTCCTGGAAAAACTGAGAGAATTGGGTGCGATCGATGGATGATTCACGTGAAACAATTGGCCCGCGTGCTTTCGTCACCGGCTTTCCCGTCAAGCATTCGCGCTCGCCGATCATCCACGGATACTGGCTGAAGTCCCTGTCTCTCGAGGGAAGCTACCGCACTCATGAAGTTGCGCCGGACGACTTTCCGGCTTTCATCCAATCCTTGAAATCAGGCGCTTCGGGCTTTGTCGGCGGCAATGTAACGATCCCGCACAAGGAGATGGCGTTCAAGCTGGCTGACGAACCGGACGATCTCTCGCGCGAGCTTGGCGCCTCCAACACGCTCTGGCTCGAGGACGGCAGGCTTAAGGCCACGAACACCGATGGCCGCGGCTTTACCGCAAATCTTGATGAGCGCCATCCCGGCTGGGACAAGGTGCAGTCGGCAGTCATCCTCGGTGCCGGCGGCGCCAGTCGTGCCGTTATCCAGGCCGTTCGCGATCGCGGTATCAAGGAGATTCACCTCGTCAATCGTACCGTCGCCCGCGCGGTTGAACTCGCGGATCGTTTTGGAGAAGCCGTGCGTCCGCATCCGATGACGGCTCTTTCCGAAGTGATGAAAGGCGCTGGCCTCTTTATCAACACCACCTCGCTCGGTATGGAAGGTGAAATCGCGCCCGATATCGACTTCTCGCCGTTGCACTCGGATGCCGTCGTCACGGATATCGTCTATGTACCTCTGAAGACACCCATTCTTGCGCAGGCTGAGGAACAGGGTTTCGCGACGGTCGATGGTTTGGGTATGTTGCTGCACCAGGCGGTACCCGGTTTCGAGACGTGGTTCGGCGAGCGGCCCGTCGTCGACGACACGCTGCGCGCATTGATTATCGCGGATATGGAAAAGCATTGATGCTGAAAATCGGACTGACCGGCTCGATCGGGATGGGCAAGTCGACCACGGCAAAGCTGTTTGCCGATGCTGGTCTGCCGGTCAATGATGCCGACGCGGTCGTCCATGATCTTTATGCGGGTGCCGCGGCGCCGCTCATCGATGCGGCTTTTCCCGGCTCGGTGAAGAACGGCACGGTCGATCGCCAGGAATTGGGCCGGCAGCTCGCGTCGCGCCCCGAAGGTTTCAAGCAACTGGAGCAGATCGTTCATCCTCTCGTGCGCGAGCGCGAGGCGATGTTTCTCGACGTGCAACGCGGGAAGGGCACATCGATGGTCCTTCTCGACATACCGCTGCTTTTCGAGAGTGGTGCGGCCGATCGCGTCGATGTCATCGTCGTGGTCAGCTGTGATCCACAGATTCAGCGCCAACGGGTACTTGCACGTCCGAACATGACGGAAGAGAAATTCAACATGATTCTCTCGCGCCAGACACCCGATGCGGAAAAACGCCGGCGCGCGGATTACGTGATCGATACCGGTCACGGCATCGATGAGGCGAGGGAGCAGGTCGGCTCGATCATCGCGGACCTGAAACAGCGGATAGCGAACGGAGATTTCCCGAATGCGTGAAATCATTTTCGATACGGAAACCACCGGGCTTGATAACCGCACGGATCGCATCATCGAAATCGGCGGCATCGAACTCTTCAATCACTTTCCGACGGGAAAGACGCTGCACATCTACATCAATCCGGTCGACCAGAAGGTCCATCCGGACGCGCTTGCCGTTCACGGCATCACCGACGAGTTCCTGAAGGACAAGCAGCCTTTCGCGGCTGTAGCCCAGGAGATCCTCGACTTCTTCGGCGAAGGCAAGTGGATCGCCCATAACGCCACCTTCGACATGGGCTTCATCAATGCCGAGTTGGCGCGGCTTTCTTTGCCGCCGATCTCCCCCGAGAATGTGATCGACACGTTGTCGATGGCCCGGCGCAAGCATCCGATGGGCCCGAATTCGCTCGATGCCCTTTGCCGTCGCTATGGGATCGACAACTCCCATCGCGCCAAGCACGGCGCCTTGCTCGACTCCGAACTGCTTGCCGAAGTCTATATCGAGATGATCGGTGGTCGCCAGACCGCGCTTGGCCTCGGCGTGGCGCAGAACAACGGCGCATCGGAACGCAACGATAGCGATGATGATATCGTCCTGATCGCGCTTGAGCGGCCGCGACCGCTTCCACCGCGCCTCAGTGAAACCGAAGCCGAACAGCATGATGCGCTGATTGCCAAGCTCGGCCAGAAGGGCATCTGGGCGAAATACGATCTCCCAAACTAAAATGCCCGGGCGCTGGCCCGGGCATCTCGGTCGTCCTTTGATGAGGAATTAGTTCGCCTGAACCTTCGCGCGGGCCTGCTCTTCGGCAACGCGCTGGGCAAACATCTGCGAGAAATCGATCGGGTCGATCATCAGCGGCGGGAAGCCGCCGTTGCGGGTCACGTCGGCAATGATCTGGCGCGCGAATGGGAAGAGCATGCGCGGGCACTCGATGAAGAGAACCGGCAGCATGTGTTCCTGCGGGAAGCCGGCAATCCGGAAGACGCCGCCATAGACGAGCTCCGTGTGGAACACCGTCTTGTCGCCTTCCTTGGCTTCGGCGTTCAAGGAGAGAACGACGTCGAAGTCCGTGTCGGAAAGCGGGTTGGCGTTGACGTTGACATTGATATTGATGGCCGGTGCCTTGTCGCGGGCCTGCAGCGAACGCGGTGCACCAGGATTCTCGAAGGAAAGGTCCTTGGTGTACTGTGCTAGAATGGTAAGGCTCGGGCTCGTTGCGCCGTTATTGCTGTTTTCGCTGTCCATTGGCTTTTCCTCGAGGGCATTGGATTTCGCCGCATCTATCATTTCGACGATGTCGTTACAACCCTAGGCCAGCCGGCGCTTCTCAAGCAAGAGCCTCATTCGCCAAGGCTTTTGCCGGACCAGGGCGACTTTCCGTTCGGGTCACGCTGGTAATCCTCCGCATCGAGATCGACGACGGTTGCATTGTTGCCTCGATGAGGGGAGTGCGCCGATGTACGGGACGGTCCGGATGCACCCACGACTACAAAACGACGGCTTACATAGTTCCACGCAAGATCACGCACTGCGGGGATGAAGATGAGCAGCGCGACGATGTCGGTGATAAAGCCCGGAATGATCAGGAGCAGCGCGGCAATGACGAACATTGCCGGCCGTAGCAGTTCGCGACCCGGGACCGCGCCGGTCCGCCCTTCCATGGACATGCGCCGCAGGATACCGATGCCCTGCCGACGCAACAGCATCATCCCGGCCACGAAACTCAGCATGACCAATCCCAGCGTCGCCCAAAGACCGATCGCTTTGCCGACGATCACGAAGCCCGCGATCTCGGCCAATGGCATGAGCAGCAGGAAACCAGGCAGCATTGTAAGGCGCATTATTTCTCTCCGGCTCTCACCGGTCTCCATTGAAATCGGCCCAACGTGCCGGACCCATTTGAATCATCTGTATATGCAGACTATATGGGTATACAAATTCTAGATGTTAACAGATTGCGGCGGGATATGGGTTCAAACGACTTCATCACTTTGTTTTTTCTCGTGGCGGCGGTGCTGATATTTTTGCAGCTGCGCAATGTCCTTGGTCGGCGCACGGGAAATGAGAAGCCGCCACGCGATCTCTACACCCCGCGCGATGCTGCCGGTCCAGAGACGCCGGATGCCGGAAAGGTCGTAACCCTGCCACGACGCGATGCGACGGGCGAGGAAGAAGACCGCTTCGCGGCGATCGATGCCTTCGCGCCAGCGGGCACGCCGCTCAATGAACAGCTGCGGGAAATGAACAAGGCCGATCCCTCCTTCAACCCGAAGGAGTTCGTCAACGGCGCCCGCATGGCTTATGAGATGATCGTGATGGCCTTCGCCGATGGCGATCGCAAGGCGCTCAAGAATTTGCTGTCCAAGGAAGTGTACGAAGGCTTCGATGCGGCGATCGCCGATCGGGAAAGCAAGGGCGAGAAGGTCAAATCCACGTTTGTCGGTATCGACAAGGCCGAGATCAAGAATGTCGAGGTCAGTGGCAGCGAAGCGCAGATCACCTTGCGCATCGTCAGCCAGATGATTTCCGCGACCTACGACAAGGCCGATGTGCTTGTTGACGGTGATGCGGAAACCGTCGCTGAGATCAGCGATCTCTGGACATTCGCCCGCGACACCCGCTCGCGCGATCCCAACTGGAAACTCGTGGCCACCGAATCGGAACATGAGTGATGATGAACGAGGCTTTGCCCTCGAGGCGATAGGCTTTGACGATCTGGAAGGCTGGCGGGATGATGATCCCTCCAGCCTTTTCGAGGCGATGGAATCCTGCCGCTGTTATATCGAGAGAACCAAGCCCTACCGCACCGGATCACTGGGCCTGACCAGCACCGATCTTCTCGACCTGTTGCGTTTTGCGCGCGATACACGGCCGATGTCGGCGAGCGAGGCGCGAGCCTTCTTCGAAATGCATTGTCGGCCATTCAGGATCAGGCGAGCCGACGGCCAACCCGGTTTCGTCACGGCCTTTTACGAGCCCGAGATAGCTGTCTCAGTCAGTCCCGACGACGAATACAGGTTCCCATTTTACCGCCGCCCTGATGATCTGATCGACCTCGACGACCAGAACCGCCCCCTCACGATGGATCCGAGCTACATGTTCGGCTGCCTGCGCGAGGGAGCCATCGAGCCCTATCTCGACCGCGCTGCCATCGACAAAGGTGCGCTGCAGGGACAGGGGCTGGAGATTTGCTGGGCAAAATCCAAGGTCGACGTCTTCTTCGTTCACGTCCAGGGCGCCGCGCGTCTGCGCTATCCCGATGGGCGCACGGGACGGATCACCTATGCAGCGAAGGCCGGACATCCGTTTTCGGCAGTCGGAAAACTGCTGATCGATCTCGGCGAAATCGACTGGGCGAACATCTCCATGCAATCGATCCGGCACTGGCTGGCGATGAATCCGGACCGCGTCGATGACATTCTTGCGCACAACCGCTCCTACATTTTCTTCCGCGAGGTCGAGATCGACAACGATTGTGCCGGCCCGATCGCGGCCGCCAAGGTGCCGTTGATTGCAGGACGATCGCTGGCCGTCGATCGCCTGATTCATACCTTTGGCTTTCCGTTCTACATCCATTCGCAAAGCCTACTGCACCTGCAGGGCGGAAAGCCCTTCCAACGCCTGATGCTGGCACTCGACACCGGCTCGGCGATCGTTGGCCCGGCGCGCGGCGATATCTTCACCGGCTCCGGCGACGCCGCCGGCGAGCTTGCGGGCACCGTGCGCCACGACGCCGATTTTGCGATCCTGATCCCGAACAAAGCCGCCGCGAGGTTTGCGTGATGGCAAAGGATCGCAAGCTTAGTGCCGATGAACGCATTTTGTGGGGCAAAGTAGCCCGCAGCACGCGCCCGATGCCTGGCAACACAGGCGCGATGAATGAGCTCGACGCCTTCCTTATGGAGGCCGAGAAGGAAGCAGATGCGGCCAACCTGAAAACCGCTACCGTGCCAAAATCGGCAGCAGGCGCAGGCGGGCAGCCGGAACCGGCAGCGGCGCCGAAGCCCGCGGCTGGCGTCCATCACCCGCTGGAGCGCCCGGTCAAGCGCAAGATCGCCAAGGGCCGCCTCGCGCTTGAGGCCCGCATCGATCTCCATGGCCTGGTGCAAAGCGAAGCGCACATCATGCTGCTCGAATTCCTGCTGCGGGCCCATGACCGCGGTATGCGCCATGTCCTCGTCATCACCGGCAAGGGCAGCTCGCTCGGCAGTGATGGGGCATTGAAGCGTGCTGTGCCGATGTGGTTCTCCAAGCCGGAATTTCGCTATCTTATCTCGTCTTACGAGGCGGCGGCGCAGCACCATGGCGGCGAGGGCGCACTCTACATCCGCCTGTCTCGTCGCGCGGGCGATCGGCTATGACGCCGTTCGGGGAAGCCATTCGCAAGCTCCGCGAGCGCAAAGGGGTATCGCAGAAGCAGATGGCGGAAGCGTTGAATGTCTCTCCGGCCTATCTCTCCGCGCTGGAGCACGGAAAGCGCGGCGTTCCGACCTTCGATCTTCTGCAGCGTATCGCCGGCTACTTCAACATCATCTGGGATGAGGCCGACGATCTGTTCCTGATCGCGCGCTTTTCCGACCCGCGAATTGTCATAGATACGTCGGGTTTGTCGGCCGAATACACGACCTTCGCCAACCGTTTGGCAGGGTCTATTCGCCATCTGGATGAGGCCACCCTGGCAAAACTGTCGGAGGTTCTTGAAAATGCGGAAAACGCCGACGGAAAACGGTCATAATCCCCTGTTTTATGCGCTCTTGGCGACCGCTGGCATTGGGAACTTCATGCAAAAACCCTATATTCAACGTGATTAAGGCCGGTGATTCGCCCGCGTGTCACAACGGCATCGACAACAGGGAATTCTCGACAATATGACCGATACACCCGCGACGGAAAACGGCGTTAGCACCGAGTATGGCGCAGACTCGATCAAGGTCCTGAAAGGTCTTGACGCCGTGCGCAAGCGCCCCGGCATGTATATCGGTGATACCGATGATGGCTCCGGTCTGCATCACATGGTCTACGAGGTCGTCGACAACGCCATCGACGAAGCCCTGGCCGGTCACGCCGACATCGTCACCGTCACGCTCAATGCTGATGGTTCCGTGACCGTCACGGATAACGGTCGCGGCATCCCGACGGACATTCATAGCGGCGAAGGCATTTCGGCCGCTGAAGTCATCATGACCCAGCTGCATGCCGGCGGTAAGTTCGACCAGAATTCGTACAAGGTCTCCGGTGGTCTGCACGGTGTCGGCGTTTCCGTCGTCAACGCGCTGTCCGTCTGGCTGAAGCTCAAGATTCGCCGCCAGGGCAAGATCCACGAGATGAGCTTCACGCACGGCGTATCGGACGCCCCGCTCAAGGAAACGGGCGATTCAGGTGGCCTGACCGGCACGGAAGTCAGCTTCATGCCGAGCTCCGACACATTCACGATGATCGAGTTCGATTTCAACACGCTCGAACATCGCCTGCGCGAACTTGCCTTCCTCAATTCCGGCGTCCGTATCCTGCTGACCGACAAGCGCCATTCCGATGTGCGCCAGGAAGAGCTGCTATACGACGGCGGCCTCGAAGCCTTCGTCTCCTATCTCGATCGCGCCAAGAAGCCGCTGGTCGAACGTCCTGTCGCCATTCGTGGCGAAAAGGATGGGATCACCGTCGAAGTCGCGATGTGGTGGAACGACAGCTACCACGAGAATGTGCTCTGCTTCACCAACAACATCCCGCAGCGCGATGGCGGCACCCATATGGCCGGCTTCCGCGCCGCTCTGACGCGTCAGATCACCTCCTATGCCGATACCTCCGGCATCACCAAGAAGGAGAAGGTTTCTCTGACGGGTGACGACTGCCGCGAAGGCCTGACGGCCGTTCTGTCGGTCAAGGTGCCGGATCCGAAGTTCTCGTCGCAGACCAAGGATAAGCTCGTCTCGTCCGAAGTGCGCCCGGTCGTCGAAAATCTCGTCAGCGAAGCGCTCAGCACCTGGCTTGAAGAACATCCCGCCGACGCCAAGATCCTCGTCGGCAAGGTGGTCGAAGCCGCAGCCGCACGCGAAGCCGCCCGCAAGGCGCGCGAGTTGACGCGCCGCAAGGGTGCGCTCGATATCGCCTCGCTTCCCGGCAAGCTCGCAGATTGTTCTGAGCGCGATCCGACCAAGTCCGAAGTCTTTCTCGTCGAGGGCGATTCTGCAGGCGGTTCGGCCAAGCAGGGCCGCTCGCGCGAAAACCAGGCCATCCTGCCGTTGCGCGGCAAGATCCTCAATGTCGAGCGCGCGCGCTTCGACAAGATGTTGTCGAGCCAAGAAATCGGCACACTGATCACCGCGCTCGGCGCCGGTATCGGCAAGGACGAATTCAACGCCGACAAGCTGCGTTACCACAAGATCATCATCATGACGGACGCTGACGTCGACGGCGCCCACATCAGAACGCTGCTGTTGACCTTCTTCTTCCGCCAGATGCCGGAACTGATCGAGCGCGGCCATATCTATATCGCCCAGCCGCCGCTCTATAAGGTGTCGCGCGGCAAGTCGATCCAGTATCTGAAAGACGAAAAGGCGCTTGAGGAATACCTCATCGCCCAGGGTCTTGACGATGCGGCGCTGACGCTCGGCAGCGGTGAAGTCCGCGTCGGTCAGGATCTGCGTGAAGTCATCGTCGATGCGCTGCGGCTGCGCGCGCTGCTCGACAATCTGCATTCGCGCTACAATCGCGCGGTCGTCGAGCAGGCGGCTATTGCCGGTGCGCTCAACGCAGAAGCGATCAGCGATGGCGCCCGCGCCCTGGAACTCGTCGCCGAAGTCGCGCGCCGCCTCGACGTTATCGCCGAGGAAACCGAGCGTGGCTGGGAAGGCAGCCTGACGAGCGAGGGTGGTTTGCGTCTCGAGCGCATGGTTCGCGGTGTCAAGGAAGCCGTGGTACTCGATATGGCGCTCATCGGTTCGCAGGATGCCCGTATGATCGACCAGATGTCTGCTCGATTGAAGGAAATCTACCAGACGCCGCCAAAGCTGACGCGCCGCGACGGCAGCCTGGAACTGTCAGGTGCGCGTGCACTTCTGGAAGCTGTTTTTGCCAGCGGCCGCAAGGGGCTGACCATGCAGCGATACAAGGGCCTTGGCGAAATGAATGCCGAACAGCTTTGGGAAACCACGCTCGATCCGAACGTCCGCTCGCTGCTGCAGGTGCGCGTTAACGACGCCACGGATGCGGATGGTCTCTTCGCCCGCCTCATGGGCGATGAGGTTGAGCCGCGGCGCGAATTCATCCAGGAAAACGCCCTCAGCGTCGCCAATCTCGACATCTGATCACTGGTACTTATCTAAGAATAGGCCCTGCGGCTCGCCAGCCGCGGGGCCTTTTTCATTGCGCTGTTATCCGGCTACAAATTTGCCCTTGAAAGCGACTTCGGCGAGCGGCTTTCGCTGGCTCGGAAACTCGCGCTCCTGGTTACGCTCCGACAGCACGCTCTTGTCGGCGAGGCGACCGAAGGCAATTCCCGCCTCCACGCGGTAGCCTTCCGGAATGGCGAATGTATCGCGAATCTCGTCATGCTTGATGCCGCCCATGCCATGGGCATAGAAGCCGGAGAGCTTGGCCTGCAGCGCGAGATAACCCCAGGCGGTGCCGGCATCGAAGGAGTGCGTGTAGCTCTTGCGCCCCTCGGGAAAGTCGCCGCTGAAACCCTTAGACACGACGAAGATGAGCGCAGACGCATTCTTTGCCCACTCCTGATTGGAGTCGACCAGTAGCGATACGAACCTGTTCCAGTCGTCGGACCCCTTCAGCGCGTATATAAAGCGCCACGGCTGCTGGTTGGCGGAAGAGGGCGCCCAGTGCGCGGCATCGAGCACGGTCAGCAGCTCGGCCTCATCGATGATTTCGCCGGTGAAAGCGCGGGGCGACCACCGGTCGAGAAAGATCGGCTCGATCGGATATTGGGATTCGCGGCTGTTGCTCTTTGTCATGGTCTTTCCGACGGTTGGTGGCGCTGCATCGAGGTCTTGTCTCCTCGGCAAACGCAGTCTTGTCACTCTTATGGATCCGTCAAGATATGTGGGCACCCTGCGCCGGAAAGACAGTGGTTCCCCAATCGGATTTTTGCCCAGACATTGGATCGAGGCGTACCGCCTGGGTGAAAAGCCGTAATGACACCGGTGAATAATTCGTTCATAGGTGATGGAAACATGGCTCACGCTGAGGAGGATATTCGATGAAGCTCATGCGCGTTGGAGAGATCGGCCAGGAAAAGCCGGCAATGCTGGATGCGGACGGCAAGATCAGGGATCTGTCCGGCCACGTATCTGATATTGCGGGGGCGGCGATTTCGCCGGAAGGTCTGGCCAAGCTCGCTGCGATCGATCCGAAAACCCTTCCCGAACTCCAGGCTGGTCGTATCGGCGCGTGCGTTGCTGGCACCGGCAAGTTCATCTGCATCGGCCTCAACTTCTCCGACCACGCCGCCGAAACCGGCGCCGCGGTGCCCCCCGAACCCGTCATCTTCATGAAGGCGACCTCGGCCATCGTCGGCCCGAACGACAATGTTCTGATCCCGCGCGGTTCGGAGAAGACCGATTGGGAGGTCGAGCTTGGCGTCGTCATCGGCAAGACCGCGAAATATGTCAGCGAAGCCGACGCTCTCGACTACGTGGCGGGCTACTGCGTCTCGCACGATGTTTCCGAACGCGCCTTCCAGACGGAGCGCGCGGGACAGTGGACCAAGGGCAAGTCCTGCGACACCTTCGGCCCGATCGGCCCATGGCTGGTAACCAGGGACGAGATCGCCGATCCGCAAGACCTCGGCATGTGGCTGAAGGTTAATGGCGAAACCATGCAGAACGGCTCGTCGAAGACCATGGTCTATGGCGTCGCCTTCGTCGTTTCCTATCTCAGCCAGTTCATGTCGCTGCATCCGGGCGACGTGATCTCGACCGGCACCCCTCCTGGAGTCGGCATGGGCATGAAGCCGCCGCGTTTCCTGCGCGCCGGCGACGTCGTCGAGCTCGGCATCGAGGGTCTGGGAACGCAGAAGCAGACGTTTCAGGCCGATATCTAGGTGTTTGACGAGTGTTAAGCATTTGAGCGCAGCATCATGCCGGGGAGAGGATCCTCGGCATTTCTTTATTGCGGTGCGGATCGCTCATGTTGCTGTGCAACAAAAACCTGTTACTGTGCGTTGAGATGCCAGCACATCGTTGGAAAGAGTCCGATGCCTTCCAGCAGGCGTCATCTTCCAGATGAAAGAAAGGTGATGCATCTCATGTTTTATCAGCTTTACGAATTGAATCATGCGGCGATGGCGCCTTACCGCGCCGTGGCCGATATCATGCGGCTTGCCTATTCCAATCCGCTCAATCCGCTGTCCCAGACCCCTTGGGGCCGGACAATGGCCGCAGCACTTGAGATGTTCGAGCGCACCACGCGCCGCTATGGCAAACCTTCCTTCGATCTGCCCAAGACCGTCGTCGGCGACAAAGAGGTTGCCGTCAGGGAAGAGATCGTCTGGGCACGGCCCTTCTGCAATCTGCTGCACTTCGCACGCAACCTGCCGGCCGCCCATGGTCCTGATCCGCGCATCTTGATCGTTGCTCCAATGTCCGGGCACTACGCGACGCTATTGCGTGGCACCGTCGAGGCGCTGCTTCCGAGCGCGGATATCTACATCACCGATTGGATCGACGCCCGCATGGTGCCGATGACCGACGGGACGTTCGATTTCAACGACTATGTCGATTACGTCATCGAGATGCTGCACTTCCTCGGTCCCGACACGCATGTCGTCGCGGTCTGTCAGCCCTCCGTGCCGGTGCTTGCTGCGGCTGCGGTCATGGAAGAGGCCAACGATCCGCTCGCGCCGGCGTCGATGACGCTGATGGGTGGCCCGATCGACACCCGCATCAATCCGACCGCCGTCAACCAGCTGGCCAAGGACAAGCCGCTGGAATGGTTCGCCGAAAACGTCATCATGAACGTTCCCTGGCCGCAGCCGGGCTTCATGCGGCCGGTCTATCCTGGCTTCCTGCAGCTCTCCGGCTTCATGTCGATGAACCTCGACCGGCATCTTGTCGCCCATAAGGAGTTCTTCATGCATCTGGTGAAGAACGATGGCGAGCCGGCCGAAAAGCATCGCGACTTCTACGACGAATATCTAGCCGTGATGGATCTGACCGCCGAGTTCTATCTGCAGACCGTTGATCAGGTCTTCATCAGGCACGCGCTTCCGAAGGGCGAACTTGAGCATCGCGGAAAGCTGGTCGACCCGGCGGCGATCCGCAACGTGGCGCTTCTGACCGTCGAGGGGGAGAACGACGACATCTCCGGTGTCGGCCAGACCAAGGCCGCGCAGACGATTTGCACCAATATCCCCGATCACATGCGCATGCACTACCTGCAGCCGGACGTCGGGCACTACGGGGTCTTCAACGGTTCGCGTTTCCGCCGCGAGATCGCGCCACGCATCATCAATTTCGTCCGCGAGCACGGACGCGCCGGAAAGCCGGCTGTCAAGCGCGTGATCAAGGGCGGCAAATCGATCTGATTTAGCATCATCTGAATTAGTGTTTTGGTTTCAAGGTCTTGTCCGATTTGAGCGGAAATCGTCTTGAAGCCGTGTCAAACGGTAACCACATCGATTTCCAGCGTTCGGCATTTCGCCGGGCGCGAAAATGCGAGGATACCGCACGATGAACCAGTCAGCATTGCTTCGCCCGGATTGGACTCCGGCTACCATTGCCCTGATGATCCTCGGCTTCGTGGTTTTCTGGCCTCTGGGTCTCGCCATGCTCGCCTACATCATCTTCGGGGAGCGTTTGCGCGGCTTCAAGCGCGACGCCAATAGTGCCGCCGATGGATTCTTCGCCGGCTGCCGACGCTCGCATGGCCGCTATCGCCCGCACTTCACCACGGGCAACGTCGCCTTCGACGATTGGCGCAAGGCCGAGCTCGACAGGCTCGAAGAAGAACGCCGCAAGCTTGATGAAATGCGGGAGGACTTCGAAACCTATGTGCGCGAGCTCCGCCGCGCCAAGGATCAGGACGAGTTCGACCGCTACATGCGCGATCGTAAGAACACCAAGCGAGATGATAACGGCCCGGTTGCCGAATATCAGGCGCCGTAACCGCGATCGGCATCAAAACATCGACCGGCACCCATCAGGTGCCGGTTTTTCTTTGACCGGAATTGCGACGAATCATATAGAAAATGCCGATGTTCCCGCTCTTGTCAAAGCCACGACGCAGTGTCCGCAAACCGGCTCCGCCGGAGATCCGTACGCTCGACATTGCTGGACGGCTGATGCCGCTGACGATCAAGCAGCACGAGCGCGCAACCCGGATCACGCTGCGCATCGAGCCCGGCGGCCGGGCCTTGAAGATGACGATCCCGAGCGGCTTGGCGCGACGCGATGTCGATGCCTTCCTCGACCGTCACCAGGGCTGGCTCATGACCAAGCTCGCGAAATTCTCGACCGATACCGGCCTTCACGATGGCGGCACGATCCTGTTTCGCGGCGTTTCCCATCGCATCCAGCATACGGGCAGCCTGCGCGGACTAACCGAAGCGGCGGTCGTCGATGGCAAGCCGGTTCTACACGTGAGCGGCATGCCGGAGCATCTCGGCCGTCGCATCGCGACGTTTCTCAAGAAGGAAGCACGGGCCGATCTCGAGCGGCTCGCAAGGTTCCATGCGCAGTCGATCCGGGCGCCGATCAAGTCGATCTCGATGAAGGATACGCGCAGCCGCTGGGGCTCCTGTTCGGCCGAGGGAAACCTCAGCTTCTCCTGGCGCATCATCATGGCGCCGCCCTCCGTTGTCGATTATCTCGCCGCCCATGAGGTCGCCCATCTCAAGGAGATGAATCACGGCCCCCACTTCTGGGCGCTGTGCAAGAAGCTTTGCCCGGATATGGATGCGTCGAAAGCCTGGCTGAAGCGGCATGGCAGCTTGCTGCATGCCATTGATTTCGACTGAGACATAAGCGCTCAAAATACAGCCGTGGTCGCAAATTGGCTCGACTCACAACGTTTTTCGTGTCACTTCGCTGCCATGAAACCGGATATCAAAATCTGCGGCCTGAAGACGGCCGAGGCGATCGATCGCGCGGTGGCGCGGGGCGCGACCCATATCGGCTTCATCTTCTTCGAAAAGAGCCCGCGCTATATAGAGCCCGATGATGCCGCCGGATTGGCCGATCGGGTGCGTGGCCGCGCCAAGATCGTTGCCGTTGTCGTCAATCCGGCCAATGATGATCTGGACGAAATCGTTGCCACACTGAGGCCGGATATTCTTCAACTTCACGGCGATGAGAGCCCCGAGCGCGTTTTGACCATAAAGGCCGTGTACGGTCTGCCTGTCATGAAGGCGTTTTCGGTCCGCACGGCCGATGATCTGAAGCGCGTCGAGGCCTATATCGGTATTGCCGATCGTTTCCTCTTCGATGCGAAGCCGCCGAAGGGATCGGAATTGCCCGGTGGCAACGGCGTGTCCTTCGATTGGACGTTGCTCAGCTGGCTTGACGGCACCGTGGATTACATGCTTTCCGGTGGCCTGAACAAGGACAACATCGCTGAAGCCCTTGCGATCACCAAGGCGCCGGGGCTCGATGCGTCCTCGGGCCTGGAAAGCGCGCCTGGCGTGAAAAGCGTCGCACTGATTGATGAGTTTTTCGATGCGGTCGAGCAGGCTTGCCGGCCTGAAATCGCTTCAGGGAGTTGATAGTGAACGAGACCCCAAAACCCAATTCATTCCGTTCCGGCCCCGATGAGGACGGCCGCTTCGGCATTTACGGCGGCCGCTTCGTCGCCGAAACGCTGATGCCGTTGATCCTGGAACTCCAGGAAGAGTGGGACAAGGCAAAGACCGATCCGGAATTCCAGGCGGAATTGAAGCATCTCGGCACGCACTACATCGGCCGCCCGAGCCCGCTCTACTTCGCCGAACGCCTGACGGCCGAGCTCGGCGGCGCCAAGATTTACTTCAAGCGTGAAGAGCTCAATCACACCGGCTCGCACAAGATCAACAACTGTATCGGCCAGATCCTGCTCGCCAAGCGCATGGGCAAGACCCGCATCATCGCTGAAACCGGCGCCGGCCAGCACGGCGTAGCCTCGGCAACCGTTGCAGCCCGCTTCGGTCTTCCTTGCGTCGTCTACATGGGCGCGACAGACGTCGAGCGCCAGGCGCCGAACGTCTTCCGCATGAAGCTCCTGGGCGCCGAAGTAAAGCCGGTCACCGCCGGCCACGGCACGCTTAAGGATGCGATGAACGAGGCGTTGCGCGACTGGGTCACCAATGTCGACGACACCTATTACCTGATCGGCACGGCCGCTGGCCCGCATCCCTATCCCGAAATGGTCCGCGATTTCCAGGCCGTGATCGGCGCGGAAGCCAAGGAGCAGATGCTCGAAGCCGAAGGCCGCCTGCCTGATCTCGTCGTTGCGGCCGTCGGTGGCGGCTCGAACGCGATCGGCATCTTCCATTCGTTCCTCGATGACGCCAGCGTCAAGATCGTCGGCGTCGAAGCCGGTGGCAAGGGCCTGCAGGGTGACGAGCACTGTGCGTCGATCACCGCCGGTTCGCCGGGCGTGCTCCACGGCAACCGCACCTACCTGCTGCAAGACGGCGATGGTCAGATCAAGGAAGGCCACTCGATCTCGGCCGGTCTTGATTACCCCGGCATCGGCCCGGAGCATTCCTATCTGAACGATGTCGGCCGCGTCGAATATGTGCCGATCATGGACCACGAGGCGCTCGAAGCCTTCCAGACGCTGACGCGCCTTGAAGGCATCATCCCGGCGCTTGAGCCCTCGCATGCGCTGGCCGAAGTCATCAAGCGCGCGCCAAAGATGGGCAAGGACGAGATCATCCTGATGAACCTCTCCGGCCGCGGCGACAAGGACATCTTCACCGTCGGCAAGATTCTGGGAATGGGTGCTTAAGTCATGACCGCACGTATGGACAAACGCTTTGCCGCTCTGAAGGCAGAAGGCCGCCCGGCGCTGGTCACCTATTTCATGGGTGGCGATCCCGATTATGAGACCTCGCTCGGCATCATGAAGGCGCTGCCGGCAGCCGGCTCCGACGTCATCGAGCTCGGCATGCCCTTTTCCGATCCGATGGCCGATGGCCCGACGATCCAGCTCGCCGGCCAGCGCGCGCTGAAGGCCGGCCAGACGCTGAAGAAGACGCTGCAGCTCGCAGCCGACTTCCGCAAGGCCGACGATGACACGCCGATCGTCCTGATGGGTTATTACAATCCGATCTACGTCCACGGCGTCGAGCAGTTCCTCGACGATGCGCTGGCAGCCGGCATCGATGGCCTGATCGTCGTCGACTTGCCGCCCGAGATGGACGACGAGCTCTGCATCCCGGCGCTGCGCAAGGGCATCAACTTCATCCGCCTGGCGACGCCCACCACCGATGACAAGCGCCTGCCTGCCGTTCTCAAGAACACCTCCGGCTTCGTCTATTATGTCTCGATGAACGGCATCACCGGTTCGGCGCTGCCGGACACTTCGCTGGTAGCCGGCGCCGTGTCACGCATCAAGAACCACACCGACCTTCCCGTCTGCGTCGGCTTCGGCGTCAAGACGGCGGATCATGCAAAAGTTATCGGTGCCTCGGCTGACGGCGTCGTCGTCGGCACGGCAATCGTCAATCAGGTAGCGCTCAGCCTGACCAAGGACGGGAAGGCGACTGCCGATACCGTACAGGCTGTCGCAACGCTCGTTCGCGGGCTGTCATCGGGAACACGTTCGGCGCGCCTTGTTGCTGCCGAATAGTTTCCCCACATTGGCAAGAGTTAATCAGGAGTTTTCGACTTGAACTGGATCACCAACTACGTTCGCCCCCGCATCAATTCCATGCTGGGCCGCCGCGAAGTGCCAGAGAACCTCTGGATCAAGTGCCCGGAAACGGGCGAAATGGTCTTCCATAAGGATCTCGAAGACAACAAGTGGGTCATCCCAGCCTCCGGCTATCACATGAAGATGCCGGCCAAGGCACGTCTGGCCGATCTCTTCGATGACGGTGCCTACGAAGCCTTCGTGCAGCCCAAGGTCGCCCAGGATCCGCTGAAGTTCCGCGATTCCAAGAAATACACCGATCGCCTGCGCGACAGCCGCATCAAGACGGATCAGGAAGACACGATCGTTGCCGGTCTCGGCAAGGTTCGTGGACTGAAGCTCGTGGCCGTCGTGCACGAGTTCAATTTCATGGGCGGCTCGCTGGGTATTGCCGCCGGTGAAGCGATCGTCAAGGCATTCGAGCGCGCCATCGCCGAGAAGTGCCCGCTGGTGATGTTCCCGGCATCGGGCGGTGCCCGCATGCAGGAAGGCATCTTGTCGCTGATGCAGCTGCCGCGCACCACCGTTGCCGTCGACATGCTGAAGGAAGCCGGCCAGCCCTACATCGTCGTGCTCACCAACCCGACGACCGGCGGTGTCACCGCATCCTACGCCATGCTGGGCGATATCCACATGGCCGAACCGGGTGCCGAAATCTGCTTCGCCGGCAAGCGCGTTATCGAGCAGACCATCCGCGAAAAGCTGCCTGAGGGATTCCAGACCTCGGAATACCTGCTCGAGCACGGCATGGTCGATATGGTCGTCAAGCGTCACGACATTCCCGATACGCTCGCGCGTGTCTTGAAGATCTTGACGAAGAAGCCGGCTGCCGTTGCCAACGAAAACACCGGCACGCTTGCGATCGCCGCAAGCGCCTGACCGCAAACATCACAGGCGGGTTGAGCGATGATACCCAGGGGTCAGACCGCGGTAAGCGAGGCAGCGCAGGAAATCGACAAGCTCATGGGATTGCATCCCAAGGGCTTCGATCTGTCGCTGGATCGCATCACCCGCCTGCTTGCCGTTCTCGGTGATCCGCAGAAGAAGCTCCCACCCGTCATCCATGTGGCGGGAACCAACGGAAAGGGCTCCGTCACCGCCTTCTGCCGTGCTCTGCTGGAGGCCGGCGGCTACAGCGCCCACGTCCACACCTCGCCGCATCTCGTCAATTGGCACGAGCGTTATCGCATCGGCGTCGAGGGCGGGCGCGGCAAGCTGGTCGATGACGCGGTTTTTGCCGATGCGCTGCGCCGTGTGGCCGCCGCCAATGCCGGCCAGAAGATTACTGTGTTCGAAATCCTGACGGCGGTCACCTTCATCCTGTTCTCGGAGCATCCAGCCGATGCGGCGATCATCGAGGTCGGCCTTGGCGGCCGTTTCGATGCCACCAACGTCATTACCGATCCGGCGGTCTCGGTCATCATGCCGATCTCGCTCGATCACCAGCCCTATCTCGGCGACAGCGTCGAGCTGATCGCCGCCGAAAAGGCCGGCATCATGAAGCGCAAATGCCCCGTCGTCATCGGCAAGCAGGAATATGACGCCGCACTCGAAGTGCTGATTTCCACCGCCGAGCGCCTCGGTTGCCCGACAGCCGCCTTCGGCCAGGATTTCATGGCGCATGAGGAATATGGCCGGCTGGTCTACCAGGATGAATTCGGCCTCGCCGATCTTCCGTTGCCTCGGCTTCCCGGCCGCCACCAGTATGCCAATGCCGCCGCCGCCATCCGCGCCGTCAAGGCGGCCGGCTTCACCGTCACCGAAGCGATGATGGAAAAGGCGACGGCCTCTGTCGAATGGCCGGGTCGCCTGCAGAAACTCAGCGATGGCAACCTGATGGCCAGTGCCCCCTCAGGCGCGGAGATTTGGGTCGATGGTGGCCATAATCCCGGTGCCGGTGAAGTTATCGCCGAAGCCATGGCCAATTTCGAGGAAAAGCACCCGCGCCCGCTGTTTTTGATCATCGGCATGATCAACACCAAGGACCCGATCGGCTATTTCAACGCCTTCAAGGGTTTGGCTGAGAAGGTCTATTGCGTGCCTATTCGCGGCAGCGACGCGATGATCGATCCGGTGATACTTGCCAACGCCGCCTATGACGCCGGCCTGGTCGCTGAACCGATGTCCACGGTCGGCGATGCCCTCGAAGCGATCCGCGACACCGCCTTCGAAAGGGAGCAGCCGCCACGCATCCTGATCGGCGGATCGCTCTATCTGGTTGGCGACGTGCTTGCCGACAACGGCACACCGCCCAAGTGAGAAGCTGAAATGAAAAAAGCCCGGTCGATGCCGGGCTTTTTTCAGTCTATTGCCTTGGACGATCAGGCTGCGCTGGAGATCCAGCTCGAAAGAGCGGTCTTCGGAGCGGCACCAACCTTGATGTCGGCAACTTCGCCGGCCTTGAACATGGCAAGCGTCGGGATCGAGCGGACGCCGAACTGTGCGGCAAGCTCCGGGTTTTCGTCGATGTTGAGCTTGGCGACCTTCACCTTGCCCTGAAACTCGACGGCGAGTTCTTCGAGGCTCGGGGCGATCATCTTGCACGGGCCGCACCATTCAGCCCAGAAATCGACAACGACGGGTTCTGCGGATTCCAGAACTTCAGCCTGGAAATTATTGATATCGACTTTCACGGTAGCCATAAGGCCGCTCCTTTAAAGGATTCCTGTTGAAGCACATGTGATGGTGCGCCGGCGGGATTTCAATGACCGGTATTTCACTTTGTTTTGAGCTGTGCAAGCGCCAATGCCATGGCGTCCGGCGTCAGCGTGTGCACGGAGCCGTTCTCGGTATAGACGAGCACGCAGTCGATCCGCTTGCCGCGATAGAGCGGCGCCATGATCGTCTGGTAGATGGCAAGCTGCGCACGATGGGCGAAGGGGATCGCCGCGGCCGTCTCCGGCGGCACGCGATTGGTCTTGTAATCGAGGATCACCACCCGGTCGTCGAGCACCGCCAGCCTGTCGACACGACCGGAAACCGCGTAGTCGCGCCCGTCGAGCGTGAGCGTCCCCATGATCGACACTTCGGCCTGCGCATGGGCCTTGAACACCGGTTGTAGATCCGGTGAGTCCAATAGTTTCAGAACCGAATCGATCAGCCTGTCGCGCTCGTCTTGGGGCCAGAAACGGGCGGCGCGCTCGGCATACCGTCTGGACGCGTCCGCGCGCTCCGCCAGCGGTATCTCGGGCAAGGTCTGCAGCATTCGGTGCAGAAGCCGGCCTTTCTGCAGCGCTCGGTCGGATTTCGGCTTGTCGGTAAACAGCGGCGAGGCCACCAGAAGGTTGTCGGCATCCTCGTCGATGATCGTCCCGGCGCCGGAAGGGCTGAGCGGGCGAGGTAGCTTCTTCTGCGGCGGCAGCGGGCGATTGAGGTCGAACGGCAAGGCATCGCGTGCCGCGGCCTGCTCGACGTGGTCGGCGCGCTCGAACATGCGTTCCATCGTCGGCACGCGCCATTCCACACCCTGCCACTCGCCGTCCGGCCCGGAGAAGGTGGTGGCGGCTACATTCGGGTGGCTGTCGTCCATCGCTGCGGAAATCATTGCATGCCAGGTGTCGGTGTTGAGCCGCACGCCCCTGTAGCCGCAGACAATTAATTGATCGGCCGCGCGCGTCATCGCCACATAGAGAAGCCGGCGATACTCCTCTTCCGCCAGCATCTGGATACGCGCGGCGTCGGCTTGCGTCAGCGAATTGCTGAGATCGCTAAGCGGCACCCACACCGGCAGAGGCGGTCGTTCGCCGCTCTGCTCCAGCAGCCGCAGCTTCGGCATATGCGAATGCGTGAATGCCTTGGAACCGCCATCCACCAGAAACACGATCGGTGCCTCAAGCCCTTTCGAAGCGTGCACGGTCATGATCCGGACTTCGTTGCGACCCTTGTCCTGCTCGCGCTTGACAACCGGAGCCTCCAGCTCAAGCGTCGAGATGAAGGACTGCAGGCCGGGCAGCGCCGCCGTCTCGTGGTCTAGCGTGAAGGTGAGGAACTCGTCCAGAATGTCGCTCGCCTCGGTCCCGAGCCGCGCCAGAAACTGCCGCCGACCGCCATGAACGCCCAGCACCCGGGCGTAGAAATCGTGAACCGAAAGGCTCTTCGATTCTTCGAGGAACAGCTGCAGCCGCTTGACGATGGGGCCAAGGCGCTCGTTGCCATCCGCCGCATAGGCTTGAAGATGCGCCCACACGCTTTGGCCGTCGCCACGCAGCGCCGCCACCGCGAAGATGTCGTCTTCGTTGAGATCGAAGAGCGGGCTCTTCATCAGCGCGGCCAGCGATAGGTCGTCTTCCGGCAGAAGCAGAAAGCGGCCGAGCGCGACCAGGTCCTGGATCGCAATATGGCTGGTGAGCCGCAACCGGTCGGCGCCCGCAACCGGAATATTGCCGCGCCGCTTCAGAGCGCGCGTCAACGCATTGACGAAGGCATCGCGCTTGCGCACGAGGACAAGAATATCGCCGGCCTCGATCAGCCGTTCCTTGCCCTTCTCGATGATCGTCTTCTTGCCGACCATCATGTCGATCGTATGCGCCATGCGTCGCGCCAGAATGGCGGCAGGCGCGCTTTCCGGCGTCGCGTCGAATGGCGCCGTCCAGTCCTCGTCCTTGATCGCGACTTCAGGTGCGATCATCTCCCAGAGGTCGACGGCTCCGGGGTGGCCGATACGATTGGAGCGATGCACCACCGGCTCGCCAGTAGCACTCAGCCCGCGCGCATTGTCCGGTGGCGTGAAGACATGGTCGACGGCGGCAAGCACGTCAGAAGTGGATCGAAACGAAAGCGGCAATCGGACCGAGGAGAAGTCGCGGCCGCTCTGCGAAACGCGCTGCCGCGTGCGCCGGCTTTCCTCCGAGAAGCGCTCGGGCCGCGCCCCCTGAAACGAATAGATCGATTGCTTCTCGTCACCGACGGCAAACAGCGTGCGCACCACGTCGCGCGCGCTTTCGCCGGAAAAGAAATCCTCCGCCAGCGATTGGATTACGCTCCACTGGATCGGGCTGGTATCCTGCGCCTCGTCGACGAGAATGTGATCGATTCCCTGATCCAGCTTGTAGTGGATCCACGGCCCGACATCGCTCTTGTTCAGGAGATCGGCGGTGCGGGTAATCAGATCCTCGAAATCGAGCTGGCTTCGCTGCTTCTTGAGGTCGTCGTAGTCGCGATTGAGCCGGTCGGCGAGCACAAGGGCGGCGCGCGTGGCATCGAACATGCGCACGATCTTAAGCCGGTCCCGGCAGGAGACCACATGCGCACGCGCCGTGGCAATGGCATCGGCAAGTTCCGGCGCCTGGGCGAGCATTGCCTTCACGAAGAACTGCCCGTCCGTCTTCGGCTCGCCCTTCGCTGTGAGAAAGATCTTTTCCAGCGTTGGAATCCGGCGAAGGACATCCGTTTCCCGCACCACGCTCTTCAGCGCGGAAGCCACTTCCTGCGCCTTGGCACCGCCTTTGAGGTCCGTAAGCTCAAGATAGAGGGTAAGCGTACCGCCGGCCAAACCGGGCAACGGCCAGTATTGCCCGGCGATTGCAAGCTCCGTGTCACCCTCGGAAAGACCGAGCTCTGCCCGCAACACGCTGTCGAAACCGCCATTCTGGTCGGCGGCCTGGGTGAATGCCTTGATCGCGTTGCGGTTGGCGACGATTTCACCCAACAGCGTTTCCAGGCCGGATTCGTCGCCGAGGTTGAGAACATAGGAGAAGGCATCTGCGAGCGCCTTGTCTTCCTCGGGCGTCGTTGCCGTCAGCAACGATCGGCGTGCGTCGGCAAGCAGTGTCGCCGCTGCCCGGTCATCGAGCACGGAAAAGTGCCCGGCCACGTTCGCCTCCAGCGGAAACTGATGCAGCAGGGCTTCGCAGAAGGCGTGGATGGTCTGGATCTTCAGCCCGCCGGGCGTCTCCAGCGCCTTGGCGAAAAGCCGGCGCGCCTCCGCCAGCTTGAGAAAGTCAGGTGGCGTCCCCTCGATCTGCGCAATGCGCCGGCTGAGCTCTTCATCCGGCAGCACAGCCCACTCGGCCAGGCGATCGAACACGCGGTTCGACATTTCGGAGGCTGCAGCTTTCGTATAGGTCAGACACAGGATAGCGGATGGCCGGGCGCCCGAAAGCAGCAACCGGATGACGCGCTGCGTCAGAACATGTGTCTTGCCGGATCCGGCATTGGCCGAAACCCAGGCCGATCGGCGCGGATCGGATGCGATCGATTGCTGCACCGTCGTCCAGCTGGTCCAGTCGTGCGGGTCGTCGCCCTCAGGCAGTGCCGTTTCGTCACTCATCATTGCTGGCCTCGTCGCTTTCGGCCGTCGACCACTCCGAGACGCGGGCGAGGTGATCGTAGTCGCCGCCGAATTCGAATTGCTGGGCGGGAATGAGCCGTGAGGTGAAGCCCCTTTCGCCGGATTGCAGCAGCGCCACGAATTTCACCAGCTGATCGATCGAATCGCCTGCCAGGTCGATCGCCGATTTTGCCTTGTCGCTGCGCGCCGAGAACTCGTTGTTGACGGTGTCGACCTGGAACCGGCTTCCTGGTCGCAGCCGCACATAGAGCAGGTCCTGCGGCACCAGCTTGCCCGCGTCCATGAAGCCGCCGGCCTTCAGCACCTCCGCCTCCAGCGCCAACTGTGGGTCAAGCAGCGCGCGTGCCTGCGCGGGCGAGGGGTTGTAGCCCGTCTTGTAATCGATCAGATCGGCGGAGTGTGGTCCGGTGATGTCTATCCGGTCGGCGACGCCGCTAAGCCGGATATCGACCTGCTCGAGTTGCATGGCGCCACGCACTTCGGTCAGCGTGCGCTGGAGCCCCGGCCGCCGTTCCGCTTCCCAGGCGAGGAACGAGCGCGCCACCTCGCGAAAACGCGGTCGCCAGACGGCGTCGATATGCGCCGGCAACTGCTCCATGTCGAATAGATCGGTCAATATCCGCTCCATCGCCGCCGTGCCATCGGGCGTGCCGGCGATGTTGCCCTCGCGAATGAACCGGTCGATGATCTTGTGATAGAGCGTTCCACGCTCGGCAGCCCCGGGGTCGCGATTGAAGGCATCGACGGCGTCGAGTTTGAGGACACGGCGCGCATAGATCGCATAAGGGTCGCGCCGAAGCCGGCCGACCTCGCTGAAAGAGTAGGATTTCGGTTGCACCTCGCGCGGTGGCGTCGGGCTCGGTCGCTGCGCCGGCGCCTGCCTTTGCCCCTCGTCGAGCAGGCCAGCCCAGTGCACGAACTGCTGTCCGCGATCCTTCAGTGTGGCTTCGAAACTCTTCCCGCAAAAAGCCATCAGCCGCTGCAGCCAACGGGAGGCGACCGTGGGCGTCGAGCCCTTGCGCAGCGCGCGCGTATAAACGAGATGCCGCGTCCCGTTGGCCATCTCGAAGTCGTGCGCCAGCTGGCCGATACGGCGCTCGGGCGGCTCAAGGCCGATCTCGGTCTTCATCGACCGCGAGATGAAGGGATTATTGGTCGTCTGGCCCGGCCAAGAACCCTCGTTCAGGCCGCCGAGGATCAGCGTATCGACACTCTGCAAGCGTGCTTCCAGTGTGCCGAAGATGAAGAGCCTCGGATGGCTGAGTGCTTGCGGCTTCACCGCCTGTCCGGCTGAAAGCGCCGCCATGATGTCGATCCACTGCGCTCCGTCCGCCTCGATCTGGCCGTCGGTGCCGATCACCTCGCTAAGCATAGTCGCCAGCGTGTCGCCTGCCTCGCCGGACCATAGCCCGGAGAGATCGTCGCGCTCGTCGCGCGCGACCGCCTCGATTGCGCGACCGGTGCGATCGGCCCAGTCGGAGAGTGTGAAACGCGTGGTCAGGCCGCGGTTGCCGGTATCGTGGCGCACGAGAGCGGAGGCGAGCGGCTCGGTTGCCTCGCCGACCCGGCGAGCGAGATCGCGTGCCAGATCGATCGCGTGGACGGGAAGCGCCTTGCGCCAATGCGGCGCATGCCGATCGAGCGCCTGCTCGGAGAGCTGGTGTTCGAGCAGCGGCCCAAGCGCGCTGATATCCACCTCCGCCACGCCGCCGCGCAAGGCCAGCAACTCCAGCGCGGCCACGGCCTCGGCAAGCGCGCCGCGCTCCAGCCCGAAGCGCGCCAAGGGATGCTTCAGCAGGCTCACGATCGCCACCGGGTCACCGGGCCGCAGCGCCGCTTCGAGAAGCAGTTGCAGCAAGGTTCCCTGCGGCATCGCCGAAAGCGGTGTGCCCGCGGAATCGTCGGCAACGATGCCGAAGCGCGACAGCTCGGCCATGACACGGCGCGCAAGGGTGCGGTCCGGCGTAATCAGCGCGGCACGGCTTTCGCCGTCCTTGCCCGGCTGCTCCAACGCCAGCCGAAGCGCGATGGCGATCGCCGTCGCCTCCTCGCGCTCGTTGCCCGCTTCGATCAGCGATACGTCTGCGAATGCTGCGGCGACGTCGCCGTCGGAGAGCGTTGTCTTCCACCGGCTCCAATCGCTGGTCGCCTCGGATGGAGACAGCGCATGCGAGAGGATCCGCGCGCGGATCGCGAGCGGACCGGGTGCGTCCGCAAGTACCGTCACATCGTCACGCGTCAGGTTCAGGCGCTTCAGAAGCTGTGCCAGGCCATATTGCGAGTGGCTGCGGCTCGCCGCATCGGCGATATCGGGAGCAACCATCCGCCAATGCTCATCCGGCATGCCGACGTCGAGGCCGGGCAGGACAATCACGCCCTCGCGCCGTGCCGCCACCGCCGCAATCAGGTCGGCCGTTGCCGGCACGGACCCTGTTGAGCCGGCGATGATGATCGGCCCACTTTCCGACATGGTTGCGATACGGTTGGCTTCCGCCCTGAGGATGGCGTTGCGATGGCGCGCTGGTGACGATTTGCCAAGTTCGTTCAGGCGTTCCGGCCAGAAGGCGCTGGCGATCTGCAGGAACTCCGCCGTCAGCTGCCACCACAGCGCATGATCCTTGGCCGTCAGATTGGCGAGGTCGCTCCAGTCGCGATCCTCCGTCTCGATGGAATCGATCAGCTCCGCGAGATTTCTGGCAAGCCAGATCGCGTCGGCCGGGCTGGCGGGCGCGACAAGCGGCGAATCCGAGTGGATGCTGCGAACGATCTCCGGCAGCTTGTTGCGCCAGGCAAGGATCAGGCGCGCAAGTTCCAGGAGCCGCGCTGTGTTTGAAAGCGGCTGCGCGAGATCGAGCGTCGCCGGCAGCGCCTCGTCGAAATAGCCGCTGTCGTCATCCGTCTCGCCAAGCGGTCGAATGATGGGCAGGATAGCGGACCGCCCGCCGAGCAGATCGACGAATTCCGAGCGCAGCACGCGCACGGCACGTCGCGTCGGCAGATAGATAGTCACCTTGGAAAGCGATAGGGGATCGCCGGGGTCATGGCGAAACAGCGGCGTTAGCCGGCCGTCGCAGAGCGTCTGGGCCAGCGTCGCAAGAAACGGCAGCCCTGCCGGTATTGTGAGAACCCTGGGCTGGCGCCGCTCGCTCATGGCCTATGCCAACGCCCGGTAGCGCCGGATCGTCTCTTCCGCGTCGCCGATCGCTTCCGGCGTCCCGACAGTCAGCCAATGCCCCTCCAGCATCATGCCGTAGAGCCGGCCGCGCGCGATCGCCTTGTCGAAATAGATGTTGAGATTGAAGGCGTCATCAGGCGCATCGTCGAGAAACGAGGTCTGCATGGCGATCGCCCCGGCATAGACGACGGGATCCGGGCCATCCGCGTGAACACGGCTCAACCGACCTGCATCATCGCGGTTGAAGTCGTTTTTGCCGTTATGCCCGGTCGTGTCGTCGAGATTGACGCACAGCATCGCCATATCCATTCGGTCTGCATTGAAGAATCCGGCTAAGCGCCGCAGATTGCTCGGCCGGTCCGGCCGCTCGCCGATCCAGAAGAGATCGGCATTGGTCACGAAAACAGGGCCGCGATCAAGCAGCTTCAACCCTTTCGCCAGCCCGCCGCCATTGTTCATCAACCCCGCGCGTTCGTCAGAGATGATGACCTCAAGCGCCTTGTAACGACCGAGATGGTCGAGCATCTGGTCGGCGTGATGGTGCACATTGACCACCGCCTTCTCGACGCCCGCTTCGGCCAGAGAATCGAGCGCATAGTCGATCATCGCCTTGCCGTCGATTTTCACCAGCGGCTTGGGGATCGTATCGGTGATCGGGCGCATGCGGGTGCCGAGACCGGCAGCCAGCACCATGGCTTGTTTGATGGTCATTTCGTCCGAGACTTATGATTCGCTGGTGACTATTCCAGTCCTTACGCACCACTCGCGCAAGGGGGCAAGCGTTTCATGCTGAAGCGCCACGCTTAGGTAGGAGAGCGTGCGCGGCATGTGCTTCATATAGACCGGTTTTCCGTCGCGCTGCATCAGCCGAACCCATAAGCCGGCCAGCTTGCAATTGCGCTGCGCCGACATGATCGCCCAGCTTTTCAGGAAGCCCGCCTCGTTAAATCCGCCCTGCGCGCGACGCAGCGACAGATAATGCTCCATCAGCCGGTCGAACAGATCGGGCTCGATGGTCACACGCGCATCCTGGGCGATCGAGGCGAGGTCGTAGGCCGTCGGCCCGATCATCGCGTCCTGGAAGTCGATCAGGCCGACCCGCTCGACACCGGCCGCATCTTCCCGCCAGATGATATTCGGCGAGTGAAAATCGCGCAGCAGCAGGTTTTTCTCGGCTGCATCAAGCTGGTCGATCAGCGCGTCCCAGATCGCCAGGTATTCGTCGCGCTCCGCATCGGTGACCGGCGCGCCATCGCGCTTCCATGGCAGATGCCAGTCGAGCACCAGACGCACTTCCATTTTCATCGCGGTGCGGTCGAAATCCGGGATGTGATGCACGTGCTTGTCCGTCACTCGGATATCCTGCGGCATCGCCTGCGCATGCAGCGCTGCAAGACAGGCGACGCTCTCAAGATAGCGTTCAGGGATCGGTTGGCCGTTCTCGTCGAGAACGCCGTCGCTGCCGAGATCCTCGATCAGCAGAATGCCCTGCTCGTAATCGACCTTATGGATCAGCGGCGTTGCGAAGCCGCGCTGGCGCAATATGTCGGCGATGGCGACGAACGGATAGGCGTTCTCGGCAATATGCGCCACCTTCGGATACGGCTTGCCGTCAAGCACCGGCGGTCCTTCCGGCAGCGGCGGCCAGTCCATCAGGATACGGCGTATGCCATCGTCGGGATAAATCGCCTCATAGGCCCGAAGCGATGCATCGCCGGTAAGAAACCGGCGCTTGGCGAGCGGATACCCGGCTGCCGCGAGAAAGGCGCGGATGGCGAGCACGCGATTGATCCGCGCCGCCTGTTTCTCGGGCGCGGCGATCGTTGCGCGGCGCCCGATGCCCTCATGCGTCAGCGTCAGCACGATCCGGTCACCCGGCAACTCGCTCTCGGCCATCTCCGGCCATTCCACCAGGCAGATGCCGCTCTGCAGCGCCTCGTCGAAGCCGAGCTCGGTCAGTTCGGCGGCGTCGCCCAGCCGGTAGAGATCGAAATGCGCGACTGGAATGCGCAGCTCGTAGGATTGCACCAGCGTGAAGGTCGGGCTCGGCACTTCCAGTTCCGCGTCGTCGGCGACGGCACGGATGAGCGCCCGCGACAGCGAGGACTTGCCGGCGCCGAGGTCGCCCGAGAGCGCCAGGCAATCGCCCGGCCTCAGCGCCAGCGCCAGATCCTCGCCGAGACGGTCGGTGGCCGCCTCGTCTTCCAGAAAAAGCGAGATGACAGGCGCGCTTGTCGTCATTCGGCGGCGGCGTAGGAGGGGAGGTTGGCCGAGGGAATCCGGCAAATGACTGTCGTCCCCTTGCCCGGCTGGCTGTCGATGACGACCTGACCGTTATGAAGGTTGACGAAGCTGTCGACGATCGAAAGGCCAAGGCCGGCACCACCGCGCTTGCCGCTCTTGGCGCCGGTCGCGAAGCGGTCGAAGACGGTCGCAATCATTTCCTGCGAGATGCCGGGACCGTGATCGACAACGCTGAACACGAAGTCCGTTCCCTCGCGATGGCAGCTCAGCGATATGGCGGCGCCCTCGGGCGAGAAATTCGCGGCGTTGGATAGAAGCTTGACCAGGATTTGCTTCAAGCGCTGCGGATCGGCAATGATCGATCCGAGCCGTGCCGGCGCGGTGATCTCAAGCGTGACGCCGCTTTCCTGCAGCCGGTCTGCGATCTGGATCGAGACGTCGTCGAGCAGGTCGCCGAGGTCGATCTCCGAATAGTTCAGCCGCATGATGCCGGCATCGACGGTCGCGAGATCGAGAATATCATTGACCAGCGTCAGCAGGACGGACGAGGAGGTGGAGATATGGTCGATATACTCCGCCTGCCGCTCGTTGAGATCGCCAAGCCCCGGCGTGCGCAACAGGTCGGTGAAGCCGATGATGTTGGTCAGCGGCGAACGCAGTTCGTAGGATACGTGCTGGACGAAATCGTTCTTCAGCTCGTCGGCCTTGCGCAGCGCGTCGTTCTTTTCAGTAAGCGCGCGCTCGGCGCGAACGCTGTCCGTCATGTTGACGAAGGTCAGCATCGTCTGTGCGTTCGGCAGCGGAATGACCGCGTAATCGAGCACGAGGCCCGAGAACAGTTCCAGCGTCCCCTGGCTTGAGCGACGCTCGTCGTCGAAGCTGGTGATCAGCTCGGCGAAGGTTTTCCAGCCGTCGGGCCTGTCGTAGGACGGCGCGCAGGCGTCGCCAAGCGCACGGATATGCGTACCCGGCTTGGCTTCCGCCTCGGTGATGCCCCAGAGCGCCCGAAAGGCCGGGTTCGAAAGCTGGATGCGCCCATCGGGCCCGAACACCGCGACACCTTCGGACAGATGGTCGATCGTTTCGCCCTGAACTTTCACCAGCGTGTTGTAGCGCGTCTCGAGATCGACCTGTTCGGTCAGGTTCTCGAACACCCAGGTGGCGCCACCCTGAGGATGCGCCGTCGCGAAGACGCGTAGCGTCTGGCCGTTCGGCAGGTGCCAGAGGTCGGATTGCGTGTCGAGCGCCCGGTAAACCGAAAGCGCCGTCTCTTTCCAGGCCTTCCAGCTCAGCTGGTCCGGCAGCTTCTTGGCGGCACGCAGGCGCTCCAGAAGCTCGGAATTGTCAGGCTTGCTCTCGAGAAACGCGATATCGAGCTGCCACAGCGTGACGAAAGCCTGGTTGTAAAACTGCAGCCGCTGGTCGCCGTCGAAGATCGCGACCGGCGTTGCCAGGTGATCGAGCGTCTCGGCATGGCTCTTCAGCGTCCGCTCCAGCTCGGCGCGAACGGTCTCGATGCCGGAGACATCGACCGCGATGCCGGCCGAACCGCTCGGAACTTTCACATCGACAACGTCGAGGAAGGTACGGTTGCCATGAATGACGGTCGAAATCTTGTCGTGAAACGGCGATTCCGGTGTGGCCACGGCGCGGATCCGCTCGCGCGCGACGGTCGTCAGGATTTCGCGGCCCTCGGCGATCGCCTCGTCGGGCGATGCGGCATCGACGGCCGCGCCATAGGCGTGGTTCACCCAGGTCAGCCGGCCCTCGGTGTCGCGCTGCCATGCCGGCAGGTCGATGGAATCAAGCAGCCCCTGAAACGCCGAGATCGACGCCATCAGCCGTTCGCGCTCGATCTTCAATTCGGCGAGCTCGGCGCGCAGATTGTTCAACGCCACGAAGCGCACGAAGGCGCGGCCGCCGGAAACCCGGCCCTGCGCTTCCAGAACCTCTTCGCGGTGCGTCTCGACGACGATGTCGAAGCTCTTGGCGGACTGCCGCAACCCGTCGATGGCGCGGTCGAGCTCCGATGCGGAGCGCGGCTTCAGCCAGAGGCCGAACGCCAGAAATTCATTGTCCTGCGGTGCGCCGGTCTCGGCCGGCAGCTGGCCCAGCAGTTCGGGGCGCTCATCGCCGTCCCAGATCACGATGCGCCGGTTCTTGTCGGCGATCAGTGCCTGGTATTGCGAAATACGCTGCTGCGCATCTGACAGCGCGGACCTAATCTCGCGGCCTTCGCTCTCGAGATTGCCGCGCTGGCGCACGACCCAAAGCGTGGAAAGAAGAGCGGCCGAGATGACGCCGATCACCACGGAGAAGCCGACAACCTGCGTAGAGGTGAAAAGATGCGGGGACGCAGCGCCCTCTGTTGCCGCCTGCGCGAAAACCGGCCGGGCGATCGACGCCATTGCAGTCCCCGCAGCAAAAATCCTTGCCACCTGAGCCAGCAAGCCTGATCGCTGCGTCGACGCCTTGGGTGCATCGACGGGTTTTCCATTGCCTGGGTAACCAGTGCAGCAAGACGGGTAAACGCCATCTTCTGCCTGTTTCACCAGGCGGTGCATCATTTCCGACATGCGCGGTATGTCTCCGTCCTTTTGTGCCGCATTACGACAAGACATCCCATTTTCGAAGCAAACGGACGCGTCCGTCTCCACGAATCGAGTGTCAAAACAATACTTCGGATAGGAATCGTCGGGAAGATGTGTGCCAAAAAATAAGGGTGCGGCATTTGTCAATGCCGCACCCTCTAGATGTTGTGGATATCAGATCCGCTATTAGTATCTGTAGTGGTCTGCCTTGTAAGGACCCTGCGGCGTGACGCCGATGTAGGATGCCTGTTCTTCCGAAAGCTGCGTCAGCTTGACGCCGAGCTTGGCGAGATGCAGGCGAGCGACCTTCTCGTCGAGGTGCTTCGGCAGGATGTAGACCTGGTTCTGGTACTGGTCGGGCTTGGTGAAGAGCTCGATCTGCGCCAGCGTCTGATTGGTGAACGAAGCCGACATCACGAAGGACGGGTGGCCCGTTGCGTTGCCGAGGTTGAGCAGGCGGCCTTCGGAGAGCAGGATGATGCGGTTGCCCTTCGGGAATTCGATCAGGTCGACCTGCGGCTTGATGTTGGTCCACTTCAGGTTACGCAGCGCTGCAACTTCGATTTCGTTGTCGAAGTGGCCGATGTTGCCGACGATGGCCATGTCCTTCATCGCGCGCATGTGGTCGATGCGGATGACGTCCTTGTTGCCTGTTGTGGTGATGAAGATGTCGGCCGAAGACACGACGTCTTCGAGCGTGACGACTTCGAAGCCATCCATTGCGGCCTGCAGTGCGCAGATCGGGTCGACTTCCGTGACCTTGACGCGTGCGCCGGCGCCGAGGAGCGAAGCAGCCGAACCCTTGCCGACGTCGCCGTAACCGCAAACGACGGCAACCTTGCCGGCCATCATGACGTCGGTACCGCGGCGGATACCGTCAACCAGCGATTCCTTGCAGCCGTACTTGTTGTCGAACTTCGACTTGGTGACCGAGTCGTTGACGTTGATGGCAGGGAAGGGCAGCAGGCCCTTCTGGGAGAGCTGGTACAGACGGTTGACACCCGTGGTGGTTTCTTCGGTCACGCCCTTGATCGCGTCACGCTGCTTGGTGAACCAGCCCGGCGAAGCGGCAAGGCGCTTCTTGATCTGCGCGAAGAGGATCTCTTCTTCTTCGGAATGCGGGTTCGAAAGCACGTCTTCACCGGCTTCGGCGCGGGCGCCGAGCAGGATGTACATGGTGGCGTCGCCGCCGTCGTCGAGGATCATGTTCGAGAGGCCGCCGTCAGCCCACTGGAAGATCTTGTCGGTGTAGACCCAGTAGTCATGCAGCGACTCGCCCTTGATGGCGAAGACAGGAACGCCAGAGGCAGCGATTGCCGCAGCGGCGTGGTCTTGCGTCGAGAAGATGTTGCACGATGCCCAACGCACTTCGGCACCGAGTGCGACCAGCGTCTCGATGAGCACGGCCGTCTGGATCGTCATGTGCAGCGAGCCGGTGATGCGCGCGCCCTTGAGCGGCTTCGATGCGCCGAACTCTTCGCGGCAGGACATCAGGCCCGGCATTTCGGTTTCAGCGATCGTGATTTCCTTGCGGCCGAAGTCTGCGAGGCCGATATCGGCGACGACGTAATCTTTTTCAGTGCTCATTGGGTTCTCCATGCTGAAAGCGTCTCAGTGGCGAAGGCGCGAAATGCTTCGCGCGACGAAAAGCTCCGCGCAGGCGCGGTCATGCCAGCCGTTTAGCAGGCTTCTATGGCGAACGCAATAATGATATAAAGAAGTCTTTATATGTTTATATGGTCCGGCGGACCTTACATATCTTCGCCGAATTTGTTCTGGATCAGCTGGTCCAGTGCGTCGAGCGCCTGTTCGGCCTGGTTGCCGCTGGCTGAGACCACGACGCTGGAGCCGGGGCTTGCAGCCAGCATCATCAGTCCCATGATCGAGTTGCCGCCAACGGTCATCCCATCTTTCGAGACAGTGATCGAAGCGTCGAAGGTTTCGACCGTCTGCACGAATTTCGCCGAAGCGCGCGCATGCAGGCCACGCTTGTTGATGATGAGAATTTCGCGGGAGAGCTGGACGGTCATCTGGGGCTCGTTACTTGCCGCTCAAGACACGGCTGGCGACATTGATGTATTTGCGGCCGGCTTCGGATGCCTCGGCGAGCGCCTTTTCCATGTTGTCCTCGCCGCGCACGCCGGCGAGCTTGATCAGCATCGGCAGGTTCATTCCGGCGATCACTTCGGTATGTCCGCTGCTCATCACGGAGATCGCCAGATTGGAAGGAGTTCCACCGAACATGTCGGTCAGGATGACCACGCCATGGCCGTCATCGGCGTTTGCGACTGCGCCGAGAATATCCTGGCGTCGCTGATCCATGTCGTCTTCGGGGCCGATACAGACCGTCTCGATGAATTTCTGAGGACCGACAACATGTTCGACCGCATGACGAAACTCTTCAGCCAGCTTGCCGTGAGTGACAAGCACAAGTCCGATCATGATACTACTGCTCCCAATGGCGTATGCAAACGGTAAGCCCAATATCGCAATGCAGCAATCGCGTCCACCGTGGGGGCACATCTTGGCGATGAAAAGCCGAAGTGCAAGACAAAAATGCACGGTTTCGCGCGGCAGCTGCCGGTTTTGTGGGCATTAGCGCCCTATTTCGGGTGCTTTGGCCATCAGCACCGCCAACGGGAGTGGCACATTAGCCAGCAACCGAATGACGGGTAGGGCGATACCGGGCAAAACGGCGGTCGTCTCGTCCTCCGGCGGCACCCTGTCCTCTCCCGAAACGCGTCCCGGAAGGACCGCATAGTGCATGGGCGCATCCTGGATGGAGGGGATGCGGACGATGCCGGTTCCCCGGAGCTCGATCATCCCTTTTATGGAGGGCGGGCAGGCTGCGGTCACGGTCTTTTCGTTTGAGGAGATCATCACCTGATCGTCTGCGACCAGCGCGGCATGGATCCCGATCCTCTTCGCCTCGGTAAGGCATGCAAAGGCAAGCATCGACTTGCCCCAGCCCGATGGCCCCATGAAGAGAAGCCCGGTCTTGCCGACGACGATCGCCGTCGCGTGAATGTTGACCGGGATGGTGCTCATGAGTTGGGATCTGCGGGAAGCGCAAGCGTGAAGCGGGCGCCGACCACCTCTTCGGTCTCCGCGTCGATGATGTTTTCGGCACGCAGCGAGCCGCCATGGGCTTCGGCGATCTGTCGGCTGATCGAGAGGCCTAGACCGGAATTCTGGCCGAAACCTTCGGACTCCGGTCGGTCGGTGTAGAACCGCTCGAAGATGCGGTCGATGTTCTCCGCCTGAATGCCGGGACCGTTGTCCTCGATGTAGACGATGCACCGAGAGCGCGTGCGAACAAGCCGGACGGTGATCTTGCCGCTCTCGTTTGCCACGAAGGAACGCGCGTTCTCGATCAGGTTGGTGACGATCTGCCCGATGCGCAGGTCGTGACCGTTGACCAGGAAACGTGTTTTCACGCCGGGTTTGCGCTCGATCGCGAATTCGATCTGCACTTCCTTCTTGCGGCTGCGAATCTGCCGCGAGATTTCCACGAGATCGCGAAGCAGAACCTCCAGATCCACCGATCCCGCATCGACGCGGGCAAGCTCGGCATCGAGGCGCGAGGCGTCGGAGATATCGCTGATCAGGCGGTCGAGACGGCGCACGTCATGCTGGATAACGTCCATCAGCCGCTTCTTAGAATCGTCCGATTTGGCAAGCGGCAGCGTTTCGACGGCGCTGCGCAACGAGGTCAGCGGGTTCTTCAATTCGTGGCTGACGTCGGCCGCGAAACTCTCGATCGCGTCGATCCGGTCATAAAGCGCGGTCGTCATGTCGCGCAGCGCGATCGAAAGGTTGCCGATCTCGTCCTGGCGAACCGAGAAATCGGGAATCTCCTCACGCTCTTTGGAGCCGCGGCGTACACGGATCGCCGCAGCCGATAGCCGGCGCAGCGGGTTGGCGATGGTCGACGACAGCACCAGCGACAAGAGCACGTTCACCAGCGTCGCCACGCCGAAGACGCGCATGATGCCGAGGCGTTCGGCATGGACGATGTTGTCGATGTCGCCGGCCTGCGTCGATAGCAGAAGCACACCGAGCACTGCGCGAAAACGCTGGATCGGCACCGCGACGGAGACGATGAGCTCGCCCTTCTCCGTGGTACGGACCACGGCGCCGCGCACGCCGGTCAGCGCGTTCATCACTTCAGGGTAGATCGAGCCGTCGCCACCGGGCGCTTCCTTATAGAGTGGCAAGTTGCCCGGCTGCAGAACCTTGTTGAAGATCGTCGTGAACCACTCGCCCCATGTCTGCTCCTCATCGGCAACAGGCGGGAGGTCGAAGCGCAGCACCTGGCCGCGCGAATAAAGGTGGCGTGAATCGAGCAGCAGGTTTGCATCGGCATCGAAGATGCGCGCACGCGTGCGGGTCGGCGAGATCAGGCGACGCAGAACCGGCGCGACCTTTTCGGGATCGATCGGGAATTCCAGGTCTTCGTCGTTCGGAACCGGCGTAATGCTCTGGCCGGCCTGCAACTCCAGCAGCTTTTCGGGATCGATGGTGATCGAGTTGGTATCGACCGAGGCGGAAGCCGAGACGGCACCCGCGATGATCTCGCCCTGCGTGAGCAGGCTTTCGACGCGGGCGTCGATCAGCCCCTCGCGAAACTGGTTGAGATAGAGAATGCCGCCGACCAAAACGACGAGCGCGGCAAGATTGAAGAAAAGGATGCGGCGCGTCAGGCTGGAAAAGACGGCGTTGCCGAAGATACGGCGAATGATCGTGAAGGGATGCGACCAGCGTCGTCCCCTGACGCGTCGGCCTACGCCATCTGCGTCATCCAGATCCTTCTCCTGCACCAACTGTGCCAACGACAGCCCTTTCGAAGAGCGGGCCGCGTCTGCGGCGCCGGCTCTCATATATTCTTATCCGCCGCGCCCTTGGGCGTCAGGCTGCTTCGCGGAAGCGGTATCCCACTCCGTAGAGCGTTTCAATCATATCAAAGTCGTTGTCGACCATCTTGAATTTCTTGCGCAGCCGCTTGATGTGGCTGTCGATGGTGCGGTCGTCGACATAGACCTGCTCGTCATAGGCCGCGTCCATCAGCGCATCACGGCTTTTGACGACACCGGGGCGCTGCGCCAGCGAGTGCAGGATCAGGAATTCGGTAACGGTCAGCGTCACCGGCTCATTCTTCCAGGTGCAGGTGTGGCGTTCCTGGTCCATGACCAGCTGGCCGCGTTCCAGAGAGCGGGCAAGCTGTGCGGCGCCTGGCTTCGGCGCGCTGCCGGTCGCGGCAGCGGCAGCCGCTTCACGGCCGGCGGCGCGGCGCAACACGGCACGGACGCGCTCGACCAGCAGGCGCTGCGAGAACGGCTTGGTGATGAAGTCGTCGGCGCCCATCTTCAGGCCGAAAAGCTCGTCGATCTCTTCGTCCTTGGAGGTGAGGAAAATGACCGGCATGTCGGATTTCTGGCGCAGACGGCGCAGCAGCTCCATACCGTCCATGCGCGGCATCTTGATATCGAAGATCGCCAGATGCGGCGGGCGGGCGAGAAGACCGTCAAGGGCCGAGGCGCCATCCGTGTAGGTCTCGACCTTGTATCCTTCGGCCTCAAGCGCGATCGACACCGAGGTCAGGATGTTACGGTCGTCATCAACGAGCGCGATTGTCGGCATTGTATTCGTCTCCGTCATCTAATGCGCGTCTCCAGGTTTTTTGAAGGTCCCCAGGCGGCCATATGAACCGGATGCGCTTATGGGGATAAAGGTGGAACAAATTGTGGCAAAGATAAAGGGCGGCACCGTTGCTAATTTTCCAGGACAACCGAAAGTCGCGCGATAAAATAGGCCATGAGGAGTCAGTTCAAACGATTTAAAATAAACGGCCAAAATTTAAATCGATTAAATAACTGATATCATTAAATAATATCGATTTACGCCACTTGCGTTTTAAAAATCCTGTCCTTAGGTTCGCGCTCAGTTCTTAACGGCGTTGAGCCCCAAGGGAAGGAAATGACCATGGAGCAGTTCGGTACTCACAACCCAGCGATAGAGTTGGCGACGGCAGGTTTTGCAGGCGCGAAAAGCGTTCGCTATAACTTCGCTGCCGCGTCCCTCTATGAGGAGTCGATTCGCCGGGGAGAAGCCGAACTGACCGCGCACGGCGCTTTGCGAGCGCTCACGGGCCAGCACACCGGCCGTTCGCCCAAGGACAAGTTCGTCGTCCGCGACGCCAACACCGATGGCCAGATCTGGTGGGACAACAACAAGTCCATGTCGCCGGAGCATTTCGCGCTGTTGAAAGAGGACATGCTGGCGCACGCTTCCGGCAAGGAACTCTTCGTGCAGGATCTGATCGGCGGCGCCGATGAAAGCAATGCGCTGCCGACACGCGTCGTCACCGAGCTTGCCTGGCACTCGCTGTTCATCCGCAACTTGCTGATCCGGCCGGAACGTTCCACGCTGGAAGCCTTCGCGCCGAAGCTGACCATCATCGATCTGCCCACGTTCAAGGCCGATCCCGAGCGCTACGGTTGCCGCACCGAAACGGTGATTGCCTGCGACCTGACGAATGGCGAGATCCTGATCGCCGGTACCTTCTACGCAGGCGAGATGAAGAAGTCGGTCTTCACCGCGCTGAACTATCTGCTACCCGCCAGAGGCGTCATGCCCATGCACTGCTCGGCCAATGTCGGCCCGGACGGCGATGCCGCCGTTTTCTTCGGCCTGTCGGGCACTGGCAAGACGACGCTCTCGGCGGATCCCGCCCGCACGCTGATCGGCGACGACGAGCACGGCTGGGGCGAGGATGGCATCTTCAATTTCGAAGGCGGCTGCTACGCCAAGACCATCCGCCTCTCGGCTGAAGCCGAGCCGGAAATCTACGCAACGACGCAGCGTTTCGGCACGGTGCTTGAAAACGTCGTGCTCGATGAAAACCGCATTCCTGACTTCAACGACGGCTCGCTCACGGAAAACACCCGTTGCGCTTATCCGCTCGATTTCATCCCGAACGCCTCGGAAACCGGCCGCGCCGGCCATCCGAAGACGATCATCATGCTGACGGCCGATGCCTTCGGCGTCATGCCGCCGATCGCCAAGTTGACGCCGGATCAGGCGATGTACCACTTCCTGTCCGGCTACACCGCCAAGGTGGCCGGCACGGAGCGCGGCGTGACAGAGCCGGAAGCGACCTTCTCGACCTGCTTCGGCGCCCCGTTCATGCCGCGGCACCCGTCGGAATACGGCAATCTCCTGAAAGAGCTGATCGGCCGCCACGGCGTCGAGTGCTGGCTCGTCAACACCGGTTGGACCGGCGGCGCCTATGGCATCGGCAAGCGCATGCCGATCAAGGCGACGCGCGCGCTACTTGCCGCAGCGCTCTCGGGCGAGCTGAGCAAGGCCGATTTCCGCGCCGATCCCAACTTCGGCTTCGCCGTCCCGGTTGCGGTCGAAGGTGTCGAAAGCGGCATTCTCGATCCGCGCTCGACCTGGGCTGACGCTGACGCTTATGACGCGCAGGCGAACAAGCTGGTGACCATGTTCATCGACAATTTCGCCAAGTTCGAAGGCCACGTCGACGGCGGAGTGCGCGATGCGGCCCCGGGTTTTCGGGTGGCCGCTGAGTAATTACAGCCTTTCCGGGTTGAATTGAACCATTCTGCCGGAGCAGGTTTTCGTCAGGGCAAAGGCGATTGGCGAAGGGCATACCGGTTGGTACGTCCGAGCCGATCGCCTTTGAGCCTGGCGGAAAGATGCCCGGCCCCGAAGGGGTTGGCTGAAACGGGCCGNNCTACGACGCGCGCCGGCCGGGCGACCATCCGACTCCGTTTGAGCCAACAGAATGGTTCAATTCAACCCGGAAAGGCTGTAAGCGACAACTGATTGATGATTCACGTGAAACCCGGCTTCGAATAGCCGGGTTTTGCGCGTTTCCCTGGCGCCTTTTCAAGCGGGAGGCGATGTGAGATAGACATCATATGGCCAGCGACCCGCTCTACATCAACGACAGGATCACCATCGCGGGATGGGAACTGACGGAACAGTTCGTTCTGGCGGGCGGCCCCGGCGGGCAGAACGTCAACAAGGTCTCGACCGCGGTCCAGCTGTTCTTCAACATCCAGAATTCGCCGGCGCTGAACGAGCGCGTCAAGATCAACGCCGTGAAACTGGCGGGCCGTCGCATGTCCAAGGAGGGTGTGCTGATGATCGAGGCCAGCCGCTTCCGCAGTCAGGAGCGAAACCGCGAGGATGCGCGCGAGCGGCTGAAGGAACTGATCCTCGAGGCCGCCAAGCCACCGCCGCCGCCACGCAAGAAGACCAAGCCGACCAAGGGTTCTGTGGAACGCCGGCTGAAGGCCAAGTCCGGCCGCTCCGATGTCAAGAAGATGCGCAGCCGCCCGAGCGGCGAATAGGCGAGAGCGGCGACATGCTTCAACTGGCGAACGGCATTTCCCATCACCCGGACTATCTCGATCGCGCTCGTCAGGAAGCGCTGGTGGAGATCATCCGCGCCATCGTCGCCGAAGCGCCGCTCTACACGCCCGTCATGCCCGGCACCGGCAAGCCGATGTCGGTGCGCATGACCAATTGCGGCTCGCTCGGCTGGGTCACCGATAAGGAGCGCGGCTACCGCTACCAGCCGACGCATCCGGCAACAGGAAATCCCTGGCCCCAAATCCCCGGCGAACTGCTCGATATCTGGAACGACGTCTCGGGCTACGACAAGCCACCCGAGGCCTGCCTTATCAATTTCTATTCGGATGACGCCAAGATGGGCCTGCATCAGGACAAGGACGAGCAGGACCTCTCCGCACCCGTCGTGTCGATTTCGCTCGGTAATACATGCCTGTTTCGCGTCGGCGGCCTTGAGCGCACCGACAAGACCATGTCCTTCAAGCCCTCAAGCGGCGATGTCGTCATTCTCGGCGGGCAGGGTCGCCTTTGCTTTCACGGCGTCGACCGAATCTACCCCGCGACATCGACGCTTCTGAAGAATGGCGGCCGCATCAACCTGACGCTCAGGCGCGTGACGCCTTAGAGCTTCCTCAAGGCCACCTGCTCGATCAGGTGATTCTGTCCCTTGCGCAGGATCAGATCCGCGCGCGGACGCGTCGGCAGGATGTTTTCGCGCAGGTTCTTGAGGTTGATGTTCTGCCAGAGCCCCTCGGCGATCGACAGTGCTTCCTCCTCGCTGATCGAGGCATAGCGGTGGAAGAACGAGTTCGGATCACGGAACGCGGTCTCGCGCAGACCCATGAAGCGGGTCACGTACCATTCGTGAATCCGGCTTTCATCCGCGTCGATATAGATCGAGAAGTCGAAGAAGTCGGAAACCATCGGCACGATCTTGCCGCCTGCCGGCAGGTCGCGCGATTGCAGTACGTTGATCCCCTCGAAGATCAGAATGTCCGGCCGATCGATGATCTTGTATTCGTTCGGCAGCACGTCATAGACGAGGTGCGAATAGGACGGCGCCTTGACGTCGGGCTGCCCAGCCTTGATCGCCGCCAGAAACCGCAGGATCGCGCCGGTATCGTAACTCTCCGGGAAACCCTTGCGCTGCATCAGGTTCTCCCTCTGCAGCACTGCGTTCGGATAAAGGAAGCCGTCGGTCGTCACCAGATCGACCTTCGGGCTCGACGGCCAGCGCCGCAGCAGTTCCTTCAGGATACGCGCGGTGGTCGATTTCCCCACGGCGACGGACCCGGCGATCCCGATCACGAACGGCGTCTTCGCCACGTTTGAAAGGCTGAGAAAGCGGTTACGCTGCTTGAACAGCAGCTGTGAGGATTCCACATGCGCCGACAGCAGCCGCGACAGCGACAGATAGATCCGCCGGACCTCGTCGAGATCGATCGGGTCGCCCATCGAGCGCAGCCGCTTGACCTCGTCCGAGGTCAGCGTCATCGGCGTGTCGGCCCTGAACTTCGCCCATTCCTCGGCGGAAAAGAAATGATAGGGCGAATAGGCATTCGCCTGGATGTGATCGTGCGCCTCGGGCGCACCTCCCGTGATCTGTCTTGCGATACCCATCAGCTTTGCCGGCTGGCCTTCTCCTTGAGGCCGGATTGAGCGGTACGGCGCTCAAGCTCGGCCATCACCTCTTGTAGCGGAATGCCTGCGATCTTCAATACGACCAACAGATGATAGAGAACGTCGGCCGCCTCGTAGGTGAGGTTTTCGCGGTCGTCGGTCACGGCAGCCATGACGGCCTCGATCGCTTCCTCGCCAAGCTTCTTCGCCGCCTTTGGCTGGCCGGCCGCAACGAGCTTCGCCGTCCAGGATTCGCCGGGAGAAGCCTTCGACCGCGCATCGACGATCTTTTCGAGATCACTAAGTGTGAATTCGCTCATAATATCGCTTTCAATCTCAGTCGAGACGCATGTCGATGCCGCAGGAAGACATATAGCGCTTCGCTTCGCCGACGGAATAGGTGCCGAAGTGGAAGATCGAAGCGGCGAGAACCGCGGTCGCATGGCCTTCCTTGACGCCAGCCACGAGATCGTCGAGATCGCCGACGCCGCCCGATGCGATGACGGGAACGCGCACCGCGTCGGCAATCGCCCGCGTCAGCGCCAGATCGTAGCCGGCTTTCGTTCCGTCGCGGTCCATGGATGTCACCAGCAATTCGCCGGCCCCGCGCTCGACCATTCGGCGTGCAAAATCGACGGCGTCGATGCCCGTCGCGTTGCGGCCGCCATGGGTGTAGATTTCCCAGTCGCTGGCGTCGCCATCAGCAGGCGCTTGCCGGCGCTTGGCGTCGATCGAGACGACAATGCACTGGTCACCGAACTTGTCGGCCGCTTCCGCCACGAAATCAGGATTGCTGACGGCGGCCGAATTGATCGACACCTTGTCGGCACCGCACAAGAGCAGCTTGCGGATATCGGCGATCGTGCGAACACCGCCGCCGACGGTCACCGGCATGAAGCACTGGTCGGCGGTGCGCGACACGACATCGAAGATCGTCTCGCGGTTATCGGAAGACGCGGTGATGTCGAGGAAGCAGAGCTCGTCCGCGCCTGCCGCATCATAGGCCTTGGCGGCCTCGACGGGGTCGCCGGCATCGACGAGGTTGAGGAAGTTGACACCCTTGACGACACGACCGTCCTTGACGTCGAGGCAGGGAATGACGCGAGCCTTCAGGGTCATAGTGCTGTCTCCTTCGCCGCCTTGATCAGCGCCAGCGCCTCCGCCGGATCGATACGCCCATCATAAAGCGCGCGGCCTGAAATCGCGCCTTCCAGCTTGCGCGCATCCGGCTTCAGCATCCGCTTGATGTCGTCGATCGAGGCCAGTCCGCCCGACGCGATAACGGGGATCGATACGGCATCGGCCAGTTCCAGCGTCGAATCCCAGTTGATCCCGGCCAGGATGCCGTCGCGGTCGATATCGGTGTAGATGATCGCCGCGACACCGGCGCCCTCGAACTTCTTGGCGAGTTCGATGATGCCGAGCTCGGAGGCTTCCGCCCAACCCTCGACAGCCACCTTGCCACCCTTGGCGTCGATGCCGACGGCCACATGGCCGGGAAATTTCTTGCAAGCCTCCATCACCAGCGCAGGATCGCGTACGGCAACGGTGCCGAGGATGACGCGCGTCAGTCCGCGGCTGAGCCAGCTTTCGATATGATCGAGCGTGCGGATGCCGCCGCCGAGCTGCACCGGGTTCTTCGTGGACTTCAGGATAGCATCGACAGCCGCGCCATTGACGCTTTCGCCGGCAAAGGCGCCGTTGAGGTCGACCACGTGCAGCCATTCGAAGCCCTGGTCTTCGAAGGCTTTCGCCTGCGCGCCAGGGTCTGGATTGTAGACGGTCGCCTGTTCCATGTCGCCCAGCTTGAGGCGAACGCACTGGCCGTCCTTGAGGTCGATGGCGGGAAATAGGATCATTCTGTCAGTCCTTCAACGGCGCGAGCTCAGGGCTTCCAGCGCAGGAAATTGGCAATCAGGGCGAGACCGAGCTTCTGGCTCTTCTCCGGATGAAACTGCGCACCGACCATGTTGCCGCGACCGACGAAGGCTGTCAGCGGTCCGCCGTAGCCCGTGGTAGCGATTACATCCTCGGGGTTTTGCGCGGCCAGATGGTAGGAATGCACGAAATAGGCATGCAGCCCGTCAGCACCCGTCGCAATGCCGTCGAACAGCGGGTGAGGGCGCTTGAGGTCCAGCGTGTTCCAGCCGATCTGCGGTATCTTCAGATTGGGATCGTCGGGCGTCATTTCAACGACATCGCCGGGTATCCAGCCGAGACCTTCGGTCGTGGTCTTCTCCAGCCCGCGCGACGACATCAGCTGCATGCCAACGCAGATGCCGAGGAAGGGGTGGGCCTTCTTCTCGACCACGTCGATCAGCGCCTCGGTCATCCCGGGCACGGCGTCCAGTCCACGGCGGCAATCGGCATAGGCGCCAACACCCGGCAGCACGACGCGATCGGCGGCGGCAACGACCTCGGCCTTGTCGGTGAGGTCGATCGTGGCGTCGATCCCCGCCTCACGGGCCGCCCGTTCGAAAGCCTTCGTCGCCGAGCGCAGATTGCCGGAACCGTAGTCGATAATTGCGACGCGCATCAGCGTCCTCCATCAAAGCCAAAGAGACCGAGGGATGTCGTGGCGCCGCGATCCGCGCGGCTCCCGCCATCCCATTGCGGCGACGGCACGCGCGTGTCGTCGCCGAGATCGGTCCGAATTTCAGAAAAGTAGATCTCCTCGGCGACATCGAGTGTGTCGGCCGAGACCAGCGCATCGTCCTGCCAGCCTTTGGCGGCAAGGTTGCGTACTCGCAGGTTTTGCCCCTCGAGCCCGACGAGAAGGCTGGTGCCGATGGTCACGGCAAAGCCGACCAGCCACAGGCCAGGCTGATCCATCAACGCACCCCCAATGCTCTGCAGCAGAAAGGCGGCGACGGCGTAGAGCCAGAGCCGGTGGACGGCGAGCCAGATCCAGGGAAACAGGAAACCGAGCAAGGTAAAGCCGTCGCGAATGAAGCGCGTCTTCTCGTGCTTGATATCGGTGCCGCGTGGCGCTGTCAGAACCAGATAGCTGGAAGTCATGTCGTCAAGCTCCCTGAAGGGGCTTAGACGAGCGTGCCCTTCGTCGAGGGTACACGGCCCGCCTGCCTAGGATCGATCTCTGTCGCCGTGCGCAGCGCGCGGGCGACGGCCTTGAAGCATGTCTCGGCAATATGGTGGTTGTTGGCACCATAATGGTTGAGGATATGCAAGGTGATCCCGGCGTTCTGGGCCAGCGCCTGGAAGAATTCGCGCACCAGCTCGGTGTCGAAGGTGCCGATCTTCGGTGCGCTGAAGGACACGTTCCAGACGAGGAAGGGGCGGCCGGAGAGATCAACGGCGGCCTTCGTCATCGTCTCGTCCATGGCAAGGTCGATCGAGGCGTAGCGCGTGATGCCGCGACGGTCGCCCAACGCCTTGGCGATGGCCTGGCCGATGGCGATGCCGGTGTCTTCCACCGCATGGTGGTCATCGACATGCAGATCGCCCTTGGTCTCGATTTCCATGTCGATCAGCGAATGCCGCGATAGCTGGTCGAGCATATGGTCGAAGAAGCCGACGCCGGTCGAAATCGTCGATTTGCCGGTGCCGTCGAGATTGACGGAAACGGAAACCGAGGTCTCGTTGGTCTTGCGGGATACGGATCCCGTACGGCTTGCTGCGGTCTCGGCCATATGGCGCTCCCTCCGGAAATACGCGGGTTCCATATCAGGCGTGCCGGGAAATATCCAGAACCGCGGTCGCAGAAATCGAAGCCATTTGCAATCGGCATTCGCCAACTTACATAGGGCTCAACAGGGCCGATGAACGGCCCGAGGTAATGGCCCGCCTGACGGGCCAGGGTATATTCGATGACAACGATTATTACAGTTCGAAAGGGCGGCAAGGTCATCATGGCGGGCGACGGTCAGGTCAGCCTCGGCCAGACCGTCATGAAGGGCAATGCCCGCAAGGTGCGCCGCATCGGCAAGGGCGGCGACGTGATCGCCGGTTTCGCCGGCGCCACCGCCGATGCCTTCACGCTTCTTGAGCGGCTCGAAAAGAAGCTCGAGCAATATCCCGGCCAGCTGATGCGCGCGGCCGTCGAGCTCGCCAAGGATTGGCGCACCGATAAGTATCTGCGCAATCTCGAAGCGATGATGCTGGTCGCCGACAAGTCGGTGACGCTGGCAATCACCGGCAATGGTGACGTGCTTGAGCCCGAACATGGCGCCATCGCCATCGGCTCCGGCGGCAACTACGCCTTCGCCGCTGCCCGCGCGCTGATGGATAGTGACAAGTCGGCCGAGGACATCGCCCGACGGGCGCTCGATATCGCCGCCGACATCTGCGTCTACACCAACCACAATCTCGTGGTCGAAACGCTGGATGCCGAATAACGTCAAGCTTTGAACATGGGTCCCGTGGGCCGGGCCGCGAACGGCCGGCCGAAGCGGGAAAGCCAAGAGGATATCATGACCAATTTTTCCCCGAGAGAAATCGTCTCCGAGCTGGACCGCCACATCATCGGCCAGCATGACGCCAAGCGTGCCGTCGCCATCGCGCTGCGCAACCGCTGGCGCCGCCAGCAGCTCGATGAGAGCCTGCGCGACGAAGTGATGCCGAAGAACATCCTGATGATCGGCCCGACCGGCGTCGGCAAGACGGAAATCTCCCGTCGCCTCGCCAAGCTCGCCGGCGCCCCCTTCATCAAGGTGGAAGCCACCAAGTTCACCGAAGTCGGCTATGTCGGCCGCGACGTCGAGCAGATCATCCGCGATCTGGTCGAGGTCGGCATCGGCCTCGCCCGCGAGAAGAAGCGCTCCGAAGTCGAGGCCAAGGCTCATATGAGCGCCGAGGAACGCGTGCTCGATGCGCTGGTCGGCTCCACCGCATCGCCCGCCACCCGCGACAGCTTCCGCAAGAAGCTGCGATCGGGCGAACTCGACGACAAGGAAATCGATATCGAGGTCGCCGACACCAGCACCGGCATGGGTGGCTTCGACGTCCCCGGCATGCAGGGCGGCATCGGCATGATCAACCTGTCGGAAATGTTCGGCAAGGCCATGGGCGGCCGCACCAAGAAGGTGCGCACCACGGTCAAGGCCTCCTACACCGATCTGATCCGCGATGAATCCGACAAGCTGATCGACAATGAGGTCATCCAGCGCGAGGCCGTGCGCGCCGTCGAAAACGACGGCATCGTCTTCCTCGACGAGATCGACAAGATCGCCGCCCGCGATGGCGGCATGGGTGCCGGCGTGTCGCGCGAAGGCGTGCAGCGTGATCTGCTGCCGCTGGTCGAAGGCACGACGGTTTCGACCAAGTATGGGCCTGTCAAGACCGACCACGTGCTGTTCATTGCCTCCGGCGCCTTCCACGTCTCCAAGCCGTCGGACCTGCTGCCGGAGCTTCAGGGTCGCTTGCCGATCCGCGTCGAGTTGCGTCCGCTGACCAAGGAAGACTTCCGCCGTATCCTGACGGAAACGGAAGCCAGCCTGATCCGCCAGTACATCGCCCTGATGCAGACCGAGGGTTTGAACCTCGAATTCACCGACGATGCGCTGGATGCGCTCGCCGATGTCGCGGTGCATCTCAACGCCTCGGTCGAAAACATCGGCGCCCGCCGCCTGCAGACGGTGATGGAGCGTGTGCTGGACGAAATCTCCTTCAATGCGCCGGATCGCGGCGGCACGGCTGTCACGATTGACGCCGAATATGTCCGCAAGAATGTCGGCGATCTCGCCCAGAATACAGACCTCTCGCGCTTCATTCTGTGACGCTGAAGCACCTGACATCGTCATTACTGGCTTGATGCCGTAACTTTGACCGACGGAACTCTCGACAACGGGCCTTTTACTTTTTAGTGAAAGGCCCGTTTTGTTGATCGCGGCAGCATTATTCGGCCAAGATTGTGGTCCAGTCACCCGCCGATCGACTATGCTGGGCCGGTGTGTTTTATGTGCCGACCAATGCCAGAATGATGGGAAAGCTGATCGTGCGACGCCTTCTGACGAGCCTTGTAATTGCCGCCACGGTCTTGACCGCAGCGCCCGCTTTTTCCATGCAGCTCGTGCCGCCAGGCAATCGCAACGTCGAGCAGCCGAACGTTCCCGGCGCATCGGTCCGTCGCACCAAGGGCACCAAGACCACCTTCGATCGCAAATACGACAAGGTCTACGAGCTGCTCTCCACCGACCACGAGCTGATGGGCAAGATCAAGAAGGTCTCCGCCGCCTACGGTGTTGATCCGATCCATGTTATCGGCGCCATCGTCGGCGAGCACACCTATAATGTCGACGCCTACGATCGCCTGCAGTCCTACTACGTCAAGGCCGCATCCTATGCCGGCCAGAGCTTCCGCTTCGCCTATGACGGCGAGGACGTCGATGACTTCATCAAGCGTCCGCAGTTCTCAGAGTGCAATGGCAAGAGCGATTCCTACACGCTGTGGAGCTGCCGCGAGGATGTCTGGGAGAGCGATTTCCGCGGCAAGACCGTCGGCGGCAAGAGTTTCCCGAACAATCGCTTCAGCGCCGTCTTCTTCCAGCCCTTCTATGCCGGTCAGACCTTCGGCCTCGGCCAGATCAATCCGCTGACCGCGCTGATGCTGTCGGACCTCGTCAGCAAGACCTCCGGCTACGACAAGCTGAACGAGAAGGACGCCGGCAGCGTCTACAAGGCGATCATGCAGCCCGACATCTCGCTGGCCTTCGTGGCCGCCGCCGTTCGCCGCTCGATCGACGACTACAAGCAGATCGCCGGCATGGATATCTCCAAGAACCCCGGCCTGACGGCAACGCTCTACAATCTCGGCAACTCCCGCCAGCGCGCCGCAGCCCTTGCCGCCAAGAACCGCGCCTCAGGTGAAACCGTCTGGCCGGAAGAGAACTATTACGGATGGTTGATCAACGACAAGCTGGACGACCTGCAGCGCCTGCTCTAACTCTGGTGTAGCCGGGGAGGGCGAAACTCTTCCGCGAAAGGCCAGTATCACATGGACATGCGTCCGGACCCGTTCGTTCCGCCAGCGCCGATTCCGCGCAATTCGCCGCCGAGCAGGCTTGAGATCATCCGCACCATCCTGCGCAACCCGCTGGAGCTCTGGGGCGAGCCGTCCTACACGCTGCCCTGGATCAAGACGAAGTTCTTCCGCGAACGCACGCTGATCGTCAACGATCCCGGCCTGATCAAGCATGTGCTTGTTGACAACGCCGCCAATTACCGCATGTCGGATATACGCCAGCTGATCCTGCGCCCGATCCTTCGCGACGGTCTGTTGACCGCCGAGGGCGAGGTGTGGAAGCGCTCGCGCAAGGCCGTCGCCCCCGTCTTCACCCCACGCCACGCCAACGGCTTCGCCGGCCAGATGCTGCGGCAGTCCGAAGACTACGTGCGCAAGTATGAAGCGGCAGGCAGTGGCGGCCAGACCTTCGAGATCGCCAGCGACATGGCCGAGCTCACCTTCGCGATCCTCGCCGACACGCTGTTCTCAGGCGAGATCGTCACCTCCTCCGACAGCTTTGCAGACGACGTCAACGCGCTCTTGCACCGCATGGGCCGCGTCGATCCCATGGACCTGCTGCGCGCTCCCTCCTGGGTCCCGCGCGTGACGCGCATTGGTGGCCAAAAGGTGCTGGAGAAGTTCCGCACCATCGTCCGCGAAACCATGGATGCGCGGCTTTCCCGCATGCAGGCCGATCGAGACACGACGCCCGAGGATTTCCTCACGCTTCTGCTCGACCAGGCGAAGTCGGGCGGTCTGACCAACGCCGAGATCGAGGACAACATCCTCACCTTTATCGGCGCCGGCCACGAGACCACGGCCCGCGCGCTCGCCTGGACGCTCTACTGCGTCGCCAACACGCCGCACATCCGCGACGCGATGGAGAAGGAGATCGACCGCGTGCTGGCCTCGGATGCCGAGCCGGTCAAGTGGCTCGACCTGATGCCCTATACCCGCGCCGCCTTCGAGGAGGCGCTTCGCCTCTATCCGCCGGCGCCCTCGATCAACCGCGCGGCCATATCAGACGATCGCTGGACCAATGCGAAAGGCGAGACCGTCGAGATCGAGGCCGGCGTCACCGTGCTGATCATGCCTTGGACGCTGCATCGCCACGAGCTTTATTGGGACAAGCCGCGCGCCTTTATGCCCGAGCGCTTCCTGCCCGAAAATCGCGCCAAGATCGGCCGTTTCCAGTTCCTACCCTTCGGTGCCGGCCCGCGCGTCTGCATCGGCGCCACCTTCGCGCTGCAGGAGGCGGTCATCGCGCTCGCCGTGATGATGCACCGCTTCCGCTTCGACATGACGGAGGACACCAATCCCTGGCCGGTGCAGAAGCTGACGACGCAGCCGCAGAACGGTCTGCCGATGCGGGTCACACCGCGCTCTCTTGCCTGAAAAGGCATAAATCTTTCAAACTATTGCCTGATTGACTATCAATGAAAGCCGGGCAAAGTGGCAGCATGCGAAAAACGCGCCGCCCGAGGAGAGTGTCTATGAGCCGCATCGAAAAACACGGTCTTGCGATCGAAACCGTCCTTCATGATTTTCTGGTGAAGGAGGCTCTGCCCGGCCTCGGGCTCGATGCGGACAAGTTCTTCGCCGACTTTTCAGGCATCGTCCATGACCTCGCGCCCAGGAATCGTGAGCTGCTGGCCAAGCGCGATGCCCTGCAGCTGCGCATCGATGATTGGTATCGCCAGCACGGCGCCCCCACCGATATGGACAAGTACCAGGCCTTCCTGCGCGAGATCGGCTATCTCCTGCCAGAGGGCTCGGATTTCCAGGTTACCACCACGAATGTCGACCCCGAGATTTCTTCGATTGCCGGCCCGCAGCTGGTCGTTCCGGTCATGAACGCCCGCTACGCTCTCAATGCCGCCAACGCCCGCTGGGGCTCGCTTTACGACGCGCTCTACGGAACCGACGCGATCTCGGAGACCGATGGCGCCGAGAAGGGCAAGGGCTACAACCCGAAGCGCGGCGAGAAGGTCATCGCCTGGGTCCGCGATTTCCTTGACCAGGCCGTACCGCTTGTCGATTGGAGCTGGAAGGACGTTGCCGCTCTCACCATCAAGGACGGCGCGCTCGCCATCGCCTCGACCGACGGCGAGCATGTCGCGCTGAAGGACACGTCGCATTTCGCCGGCTACCGAGGCGATGCCGCGGCCCCCACCAATGTCCTCCTCAAAAACAACGGCATCCATATCGACATCGTCATTGATGCCTCGACCGCGATCGGCAAGAGCGACTCGGCCCATATCTCCGATGTCTGGCTCGAGTCGGCCATCACCACGATCATGGACTGCGAGGATTCGATTGCCGCCGTCGATGCCGAGGACAAGACCGAGGTCTATCGCAACTGGCTCGGCCTAATGAAGGGCGATCTTCAGGAAGAAGTCACCAAGGGCGGCAAGAGCTTCGTCCGCAAGCTCAATCCCGATCTCGCTTACACCCGCCCGGATGGCGCATCGTTCGAGGTCCACCGTCGCTCGCTGATGCTGATCCGCAATGTCGGTCACCTCATGACGAATCCGGCTATCCTCGATCGCGACGGCAATGAGGTGCCCGAGGGCATCATGGACGCGATGATCACAGCGGCGATCGCGCTCTACGACATCGGCCCGAACGGCCGTCGCAAGAATTCGCGCACCGGCTCCATGTATGTCGTCAAGCCGAAGATGCACGGCCCCGAGGAAGTGGCCTTTGCGGTCGAGATATTCTCGCGCGTCGAGGATGCGCTGGGCATGGCGAAGAATACCATCAAGATGGGCATCATGGACGAGGAGCGCCGCACCACGGTTAACCTCAAGGAATGCATTCGCGCCGCCCGCGAGCGCGTCGTGTTCATCAACACCGGCTTCCTCGACCGCACCGGCGACGAGATGCACACCTCGATGGAAGCCGGCCCGATGATCCGCAAGGGCGACATGAAGCAGGCTGCCTGGATCGCGGCTTACGAGAACTGGAACGTCGATATCGGCCTGGAATGCGGCCTGTCCGGCCACGCGCAGATCGGCAAGGGCATGTGGGCGATGCCGGACCTGATGGCGGCCATGCTGGAACAGAAGATTGCCCACCCCAAGGCCGGTGCCAACACCGCCTGGGTTCCGTCGCCGACGGCCGCCACGCTGCACGCCACGCATTATCACAAGGTCAATGTCGCCAATGTCCAGCGCGGTCTGAAGGATCGCCCGCGCGCCAAGCTCAGCGATATCCTCTCGGTCCCCGTTGCCGTCCGTCCCAACTGGACGCCGGAAGAGATCCAGCGCGAACTCGACAACAACGCGCAAGGCATCCTCGGCTACGTCGTTCGCTGGGTCGATCAGGGCGTCGGCTGCTCCAAGGTGCCCGACATCAACAATGTCGGCCTGATGGAAGACCGCGCGACGCTGCGCATATCCGCCCAGCACATGGCCAACTGGCTGCATCACAAGGTGGTCACCGAAGCGCAGATTCTGGAGACGATGAAGCGCATGGCCGCCGTTGTCGATCAGCAGAATGCCGGTGATGCGCTCTATCATCCGATGGCCGCTGATTTCGAAGGCTCGATCGCCTTCCAAGCCGCCCTCGAACTGGTACTGAAGGGCAGGGCGCAGCCGAACGGCTACACCGAGCCGGTTCTTCACCGCCGCCGCCTGGAACTGAAGGCGACGCAGTCCGCCTGATCAGGCAGGCAGGTACAAAAAGGCCGCCGAACTTGCGTTCTGGCGGCCTTTTTTATACCGAATTTCAGGTCCAGCTTACTGGATAACGATGACCTTGGAGGTCGTCTTGCCGGGGCGGACGCGGCTGTAGAGGTCGATGACGTCCTGGTTGATCAGGCGAATGCAGCCCGAAGAGGCAGCGGTACCGATCGAGGCCCATTCAGGCGTACCGTGTAGGCGGAACAGTGTGTCCTTGCCCTCTTCGTTGAAGAGGTACATGGCGCGTGCGCCGAGCGGGTTGGAAAGGCCAGGACCCATGCCGTCCTCGACGTACTTGGCGATCTCGGGGCGGCGAACAGCCATTTCCTTCGGGGGGTGCCAGTTCGGCCATTCCTGCTTCCAGGCGACGTAGGCGGTTCCGGCCCATGCGAAGCCCTGCTTGCCGACGCCGATGCCGTAGCGCATCGCCTTGCCGCCGGGCATGATGTAGTAAAGGAAGCGCTCGCGGGTGTTGACGATGATCGTGCCCGGACGCTCCGTGGTTTCGTAGGAGACAACCTGCCTGTGGAACTGCGGCTTGACCTTCTGGATCGGGATCGCCGGCAGCGAGTACCCGGCATCCGTGGTGACGCCGTAGGCGTCGTCGAAGATCTGCGCGGTCTGGACGGTCGGACCCGGCATGGCAGCCTTGTTTTCGACAGAGGCGCTCTCGGAAGTCGTGGAGCAACCGGCCAGAGCGAGCGTCGCCATCAGGCCGAATACAGGAAGTGCATTGCGGATGCGCATGGATGTCTCTTAAGAATGGGGCAAGGGAGGATCGTTCTTTCGAACCATCTTAGATTATGGTTTATTTTCGATTAACTTCGCCTTGGCAAGCTGTTGCAGTGCGGCGGAGCAATTACGCAACGGCAAACTAGAACCGCATGGTTTTTTTGCAACAACGCGCATGCGCGACCCCAGGTTATCCATGACGATTTTGAGTATTTACAATAACAATCCGTTAATCGATGGCCGGCAATCGGACAGGGCCATGCTGGTGCGCCGCGGGGTCCAAATTCTACTTCACGAGATGCGTCACGCCGTGCTTCCGGAGTTGCCGCTCGCGAGCGGCAGACGCGCCGATCTGATCACCGTCTCGGATAAGGGCGAGATCTGGATCATCGAGATCAAGACCTCGATCGAGGACTTCAGGGTGGATCGCAAATGGCCGGAATACCGCCTGCATTGCGACCGCCTGTTCTTTGCGACACACAAGGATGTGCCGCTCGATATCTTCCCCGAGGACTGTGGCCTGTTTCTGTCAGATGGCTATGGCGCCCACATGATCCGCGAGGCGCCGGAACATCGGCTGGCGCCCGCCACCCGCAAATCCGTCATGCTGAATTTTTCGCGCGCAGCCGCGCAGCGCCTGCTGATGGCCGAATGGGCGACCGGCAAGGCGCTTGGTGTCGACGAGGTCTGAACTGAAATCTACTTGGGCGCCCGCTTGGCGAGAATGCGCTGCAGCGTCCGACGGTGCATGTTGAGCCGGCGCGCCGTCTCCGAAACGTTGCGTTCGCAGATTTCATAGACACGCTGGATATGCTCCCAGCGAACCCGGTCGGCCGACATCGGATTTTCCGGCAGTTCGGCCTTCTCGCCGCTGCGCTGCGTCAGCGCCGCATACACATCGTCGGCATCCGCCGGCTTGGCGAGATAATCGACGGCGCCGAGCTTCACCGCGGTTACCGCCGTGGCGATATTGCCGTAACCGGTGAGGACCACGATGCGGGTATCATCGCGCTTCTGGCGGATCGCCTCGATCACATCCAGACCATTGCCATCGCCGAGCCGCAGATCGACCACCGCGTATTTCGGCGGACTGCTGGTGGACTTGGCCACCCCCTCCGCCACCGATTCCGCTGTCTCCACCTGAAAGCCGCGCGTCTCCATGGCGCGCGCCAGCCGCCGCAGGAACGGCCCGTCGTCGTCGACGATCAGGAGGCTCGCATCGGGGCCGATATAGTCGTCGCTGGCGGGGGAGGGGTCGGTAATCTGCTCGCTCATCTATTCAATCCTGGCGCTGTCAGCCTGATATAGGCCGATTGCATTGCAGTTTCTTTAGCCTCATCGGCTCATTTTGTCGAATGCGTATCGATCAGCACCCGCGGCCATTCGACGCGAACGCGTGCGCCGACATGATCAGGCCCGCGATTTTCGAAGGTCAGCACCGCGCCGGAGCGCTCCAGCAGCGTCTTGGCGATGAACAGCCCGAGCCCCAGCCCGCCGGCCCTGTCCTCCTTCTGCCGTTTGGTCACATAGGGTTCGCCGATCCTGAGCAGGATGTCGGGCGAGTAGCCTTCGCCGTCGTCCTCCACGGTGATGCGCACGCGCTCCGGGTCGTGCTCCACCGTGACCGTCACCTCCTGGCGGGCATAGTCGACGGCGTTTTCGATCAGGTTGCCAAGTCCGTACATCATGCCGGCATTGCGCTCCGTCACCGGCTCGCCCTTGCGCGGCGCCTTCTCGACAAGGTTGAGCTTGATGCCGAATTCGCGATGCGGCGCGACGATCTCCTCCATCATCGACGACAGCGGCAGCCGCCTCAGATGCGCATCGCCCTCGGCCGAGAGCGTTGTCAGCCGGCGCAGGATGTCGCGGCAACGCTCGCTCTGGCTGCGCAGCAACTGCACATCCTCGCGAAGGCGGTCGTCGTCCTTCAGCTCGCGCTCCATCTCCTTGGCGACGACGCTGATCGTCGCTAGCGGCGTTCCCAATTCATGCGCCGCCGCCGCCGCCAGACCATCGAGCTGCGACAGATGCTTTTCGCGCTGCAGCACCAGTTCCGTCGCCGCCAGCGCTTCGGCCAGCTGGCGCGCTTCCATCGACACGCGATAGGCATAGAAGGCAGCAAATGTCATGGTGGACGTGATCGCGCACCACACCCCGAACTGCATGAAGCTCGGAACGTCGATCTCCGCCCCGTCGAACCAGGGTAGCGGGAAGGGCGTGAGCGACAGGATCGTGATGCAGGCGATCGCCACCACGATCAGCGGCATGCTGTAGCGGATTGGCTGTGACGCGAAAGCGATGATAACAGGAACGCATACCAGAACCGCGAACGGATTGACGAGCCCGCCGGTGATGAAGAGCAGCGCGCAGAGTTGCAGCAGATCGAAGCCGAGCAAGGCCAGCGCAGCCACCGGATCGATGCGGTGCGTCGCCGGATAGCGAATCATCAGATAGAAGTTCACCAGCGCCAGCGCTGTGATCAGCGCAATGCACGCCTGCACCGGCAGTGGAAACTGCAGCCAGAGGGCAACGATCAGCACCGTGGCCGTCTGCCCGCAAACGGCAAGCCAGCGCAGGCGCACCAGCGTCTCCAGCCTCAGCCGCCGGCTGCTCTGCCGGTCTTCCTCGGGCATGCTCTCGACCTTGTCGGCTATCTCTTTACTCTTGATCGGCATGGCGGCTCATGTTCCTCGTGGTTTTGCCCGGGTCGTCGGTGGCGCTTCCTCCGGTCGCTCCGGCCATGGATGCCGGGGATAGCGCCCACGCATGTCGGCGCGCACGTCTTTCCAGCTCCCGGCCCAGAATCCCGGGAGATCGCGCGTCGTCTGGATCGGGCGATGCGCCGGCGACGTCAACTCGAGCAGCAGCGAAAGCCGCCCGCCGGCAATGACGGGATGCGCCTTCAGCCCGAACAGCTCCTGAACCCGGATCGTCAGCGTCGGCTCTTCCCCGTCATATTGTATCGGATGCCGCTGCCCCGTCGGCGCTTCGAAATGCGTCGGCGCCAGCCGCGAAAGGTCGCGCTGCAGCTCGTGCGGCACCAGCGCCATCAATCCGTTCGAAAGGCCGCCCGCCGAAATGTCCGAAAGCCCCCGCGCATCGGCCTGATAGGGAATGAACCAGTCCTCCATGCGAGACATGAGCGCCGCGTCGCTCATGTCGGGCCACGGCGCGCCGATGCTTCTATAAAGAAAGCCGATCCGCTCGCGCAGCTGCATCGCTTCCTTCGAAAACGGCAGCTGGTCCAGCCCCATCTCCTTGATCCCCTCGGCAAGCGCCCGGGTGACGGCCTCGCCGGATGGCCGAGGCAGCGGCGTCTCGTCGAAAACGATGGCGCCGAGCCGCGTCGCCCGCCTTGCGCGCACTTGTTTGCTTTGCCGGTCGAAGAAAGTCTGGTCGTCGGTGCGGATCGCGCCGGGAAGCTCCGCCTCGACATCCCCGCGCGTCACCTCTGCCGCCGAGAGGATCCGCGCCTGCGCCGCCCGGCCCGTGAGGTCGGCGATCACAAGCATCGTGCTGCTCGCCAGCCGCTCGGTCTCGGCAATCTCGGCGCCGCGCCCGTTGGCCATCACGAAGCGGCCGCGTCCGCCGCGCTGCAGCGCGATGCGGTCGGGAAAGGCGTGAATGAGCAGTCGGCCGGCAAGACCCGGCTCCCCGGCCACCACTTGATCGCGTCCCTTCGCCAACCGACCCGCCAGCTGCCGCGCCGCCTCGGCGCGCTCGCCGCGCTCGGATTTGAAGCGGCGCAACCGGTCTTCGAGATCGATGCTCGTTCCGCCCAGGCCCTGTTCCGTCAGAAGCACGGCCATCATCGCAGCCTCCCTCGCGTGGCCGGTCTCGCCCGAAGAAAGCACCATCGCCGCCAGCCGCGGCGGCAGCGCCATGTCGCGCATCGCACGGCCGCGTGCCGTCAGCCCGCCATCCCGGTCGAGCGCGCCAAGCTCACGCAACAGCGCGCGCGCCTCTGAAAGCGTCGTCTCCGGCGGCTGGTCCATGAAGCCGAGCGCCCGCGTGTCCTGCACGCCCCAATGGGCGAGATCGAGCACCAGGCCGGAGAGGTCGGTCGAAAGAATCTGCGGCGGCGTAAAGGCGGGCATCGCCGCCGTCTGCCCCTGGTGCCAGAGCCGGATGGCGATCCCCGGCTCGGTTCGCCCGGCGCGTCCGGCCCGCTGGTCGGCCGAGGCCCGCGACACCCGCACCGTCTCCAGGCGCGTAATCCCCGTCGATGCCTCGAACACCGGCAGCCGCTGCAAGCCGCTGTCGATCACGATCCGGACGCCGTCGATCGTGATCGACGTCTCGGCGATCGATGTCGCCAGCACGATCTTGCGGGTGCCTGATGCCGCCGGGCGGATTGCCGCGTCCTGCTCCTTCTGGCTGAGATTGCCGTAGAGCGGCGCGATCACCGTTGTCGGGTCAAATCTCTCCCGCAGCCGCTCGGCCGTCCTCGCGATTTCGGCCTGTCCGGGCAGAAAGGCCAGGATCGATCCGCTCTCCGTCTTGTGCGCGTCGATGATCGCCCGGGTCATAGTGTCCTCGATCCGCTCGCCGCCCGGTCGGTCCTGGTAGCGAATATCGATCGGGAAGCCGCGCCCCATGCTCTCGATCAAAGGCGGGTTGTCGAGCAGCGCCACCACGCCGGCCACATCCAGCGTCGCCGACATGACCAGGATCCGCAAATCCTCGCGCAGCGCCGATTGCACGTCGAGTGCCAGGGCCAGCCCGAAATCGGCGTCGAGCGACCGCTCGTGAAACTCGTCGAAGATCACCGCCGACACGCCCGACAATTCCGGATCATCGAGGATCATCCGCGCAAATACGCCCTCGGTCACCGCTTCGATCCGCGTCCGTGCCGAAATCCTGGTATCGAGCCGCATGCGATATCCGACGGTCTCGCCGACGGGCTGGTTGAGAAGCGCCGCCATTCGCCCGGCCGCCGCGCGCGCCGCAAGCCGCCGCGGCTCAAGCAGAATGATCCTGCCGTCACCGCGCCAAGTTTCGTTGAGAAGATAAAGCGGCACCAGCGTCGTCTTTCCCGCCCCCGGCGGCGCCGAGAGCACGGCGCGCCGCGCGGTGGTCAGCGCCGCGCCGATTTCGGGCAGAACATGGGAGACCGGGAGCTCCGGCAGGGCACGCAGGTCGATCACGCCTCGTCTGTCCTCTCTATATACAGTGCTGTGCGGCCGCACGGCCGCAAATCTCTCTATGAAGGGCACTCTATAAAGGGCGAGGGCGGTTCGGCAAACCGGTCATGACGCCGATTGCGCGGGTTCGATGCTGCATGAAGGGTGTAAATTGCCTGTTTTGGGCTGTTCCGGCGCGATCAGCCGCGAAAAACGCCGGCGCTGTCACAAAGCCGATCTGGACGTTATCCGCCACGCGTGAAATTCCCCCAGTCAAAACAACATGTTATAAAACTGTCAAAAAACTTTGTCCGGGCTTGTTGACTTGTTTGGTGTGTGGGCCTTATAAGCCGCTTCA
>UBVW01000005.1:0-15051 GCA_900469085.1 Hyphomicrobiales bacterium
GGTTTGTCAGCAGTCTGAGCCGGGCTTTTCAGCCCGGCTGTTTTCTATCCGGCGAACCGGAAAATATTAAGCGGCTTCAGCAGCAGCTGCTTCGGCTTCAACGCGAGCCTTGTCGGCTGCGCCCTTGGCGAAGGTGTCGCGGTCAACGAATTCGATGACTGCGAGAGCGGCGTTGTCGCCCTGGCGGAAGCCAGCCTTCATGATACGCAGGTAGCCGCCGTTGCGGGTTGCGTAGCGCGAAGCGATCGTGTCGAACAGCTTGGAAACGACGGCGGTGTCGCGGATCTGCGAGATCGCCTGACGGCGAGCATGCAGGTCGCCGCGCTTGCCGAGGGTGACGAGCTTTTCAACGATCGGACGGATTTCCTTTGCCTTCGGCAAAGTCGTTACGATCTGCTCATGCAGGATGAGCGAGGCAGCCATGTTGGCAAACATTGCCTTGCGGTGGCTGGCGGTTCTATTCAGCTTGCGGCCGGCTTTACCGTGGCGCATTGCTATTCTCCTTCACATGCAGGCATCTCTCGCCCGCCGTTTGATGGTTAGTATTGGTCTTCGTAGCGCTTGGCGAGATCTTCGATGTTCTCGGGCGGCCATGCCGGCACTTCCATGCCGAGGTGCAGGCCCATGGAAGCGAGAACTTCCTTGATTTCGTTCAGCGACTTGCGACCAAAATTCGGCGTGCGGAGCATTTCTGCTTCGGTCTTCTGAATGAGGTCGCCGATGTAGACGATGTTGTCGTTCTTCAGGCAGTTTGCCGAACGAACGGACAGTTCGAGTTCGTCCACCTTCTTGAGGAGGGCCGGGTTGAAAGCGAGTTCGGTGACTGCTTCCTCTTCGGTTTCCTTCTGCGGCTCGTCGAAGTTGACGAACACGCCAAGCTGATCCTGCAGGATGCGAGCCGCGAAAGCGACGGCATCTTCGCCGGAAATCGAGCCATCGGTTTCGATGGTCATGTTCAGCTTGTCGTAGTCGAGAACCTGTCCTTCACGGGTATTTTCAACCTTGTAGGACACCTTCTTGACCGGCGAATAAAGGCTGTCGACCGGGATGAGACCGATCGGAGCATCTTCCGCACGATTGCGATCGGCAGGAACGTAGCCCTTGCCGTTGTTGACGGTGAATTCCATACGGATTTCGGCGCCCTCGTCGAGCGTGCAGATCACATGCTCGGGGTTGAGGATTTCGATATCGCCGACCGTCTGGATGTCGCCAGCCGTCACAACGCCCGGACCCTGCTTACGCACGACCATGCGCTTTGCGTCGTCGCCATCCATCTTGATGGCGATTTCCTTGATGTTCAGGACGATGTCGGTGACATCTTCACGAACGCCAGGGATCGACGAGAATTCATGCAGCACGCCATCGATCTGCACAGCCGTCACTGCAGCACCGCGCAGCGAGGACAGCAGAACGCGGCGAAGCGCGTTGCCGAGGGTGAGGCCGAAACCGCGCTCCAGCGGCTCTGCTACGAGCGTCGCCTTGGTGCGCGAGCTCGAAGAGAACTCGACCTTGTTCGGCTTGATCAATTCCTGCCAGTTTTTCTGAATCATATTTTTGCCTTCCGTTCGTTGCCACCATCCAATCGTGGCAACCGAGCTTGAGAAGCATCGGGAGCGACGATCCGCTCACCGATGTTGTGAATGGCGATGATCAGACGCGGCGCTTCTTGCGCGGGCGGCAACCATTGTGCGGGATCGGCGTCACGTCGCGGATGGACGTGATCATGAAACCGGCAGCCTGGAGGGCGCGCAGAGCGGATTCACGACCCGAACCCGGACCGCAAACTTCAACTTCCAGCGACTTCATGCCGTGTTCCTGAGCCTTCTTGGCGCAGTCTTCAGCAGCGATCTGGGCGGCGAACGGGGTCGACTTGCGCGAGCCCTTGAAGCCCTTAGCGCCAGCAGACGACCAGGCAATAGCGTTGCCCTGTGCGTCGGTGATCGTGATCATCGTGTTGTTGAAGGTCGAGTTGACGTGAGCAACGCCCGACGAAATGTTTTTACGTTCGCGACGGCGAACGCGTACGGCTTCCTTGGCCATTTGTATCCCTTTCTTGGATCTCTGCACCGCCGTAATACCAGCGGCTACACCGGAACGAGACCTTGCGGCCCTGCCCGAAACTCAAAAGAGGCCGGCGCAGACCGCCAGCCCCCTCACCTCCGGTTTCCCGGAAATTACTTCTTCTTACCAGCGATCGCCTTTGCAGGACCCTTGCGGGTACGTGCATTGGTGTGCGTGCGCTGACCGCGGACCGGAAGGCCACGGCGATGACGCAGACCACGGTAGCAGCCCAGGTCCATCAGACGCTTGATGTTCATCGAGGTCTCGCGACGCAGGTCACCTTCGACCTGGTAATCGCGGTCGATGGTTTCGCGGATCTGCAGGACTTCAGCGTCGGTGAGCTGATTCACGCGACGATCAGCAGGAATACCGACCTTCTCGATGATTTCCTGTGCGAATTTCGAACCGATCCCGTGAATGTACGTCAGCGCGATTACAACGCGCTTTGCGGTCGGGATGTTGACGCCAGCGATACGTGCCACGCCTATTCTCCTTGCGTTCCAGTTGCCATCCGGCAAGTGGTGTCTCGTTACACGGCCTTGAAAGGCCGCAATTACAATTCAGGTTCTCAACAAGTCAAAACGATCGAACCCGGAACTTCGTCTGGAAGTCCGCGCCGACCGCATGAGATATCGCGAGTTGGCGCGGTGTTTAACGGAATCAGTGCTGAAAAGCAACCGCTCCCGCCAAGTTTTATTTCCAAAGCCTTACAGCTTCGAAAGTATGCCCTCGATCTCGCCGGTGACGTGATCGATGTCTGCCATGCCATCCACCGACTGCAACTTGCCCTTGGCATAGTAGTAGCCGATCAGCGGCGATGTTTCCTTGTAGTAAGCGCCGAGACGCGTCACCACGGTTTCGCGGTTGTCATCGGGACGGCGCTTGAAGTGAGTCGAACCGCAGCGGTCGCAGACCCCTTCCACCTTCGGCTTGACGTTGGTGTCGTGATAACCGGCACCACAGTTCGCGCAGGTGTAGCGGCCCGAAACGCGGTCCGCCAGGATCTTGTCGTCCACCTGGATCTCGACAACCTTCGACAGTTCGATACCCTTGCCCTTGAGCATGGCTTCCGTTGCATCAGCCTGAACCAGCGTGCGCGGGAAACCGTCGAGGATGAAGCCATTCTCGCAATCGGGCTGGTCGATACGTTCCGACACGATTGCGATGACGATGTCGTCTGAGACCAGCTTGCCAGCATCCATGACGGCCTTGGCGCGCTTGCCAACTTCGGTACCGGCCTGAACGGCGGCGCGAAGCATGTCACCCGTGGAAAGCTGCGGAATGCCGTACTTTTCCACGATCCGCTGAGCTTGAGTCCCCTTACCCGCGCCCGGCGGCCCCAAAAGTATAAGTCTCATCGACCCCTCTTTCCTCCACGCAACTTCGATTTCTTGATCAGGCCTTCGTACTGCTGCGCGATCAGGTGACCCTGGATCTGTGCCACCGTATCAAGAGTTACGCTAACGACGATCAAAAGCGAAGTGCCACCAAGGGATAATGGAATCCCGGTTTGCGACACGAGGATTTCTGGAAGGATGCAGACGAAGACGAGATAGATTGCGCCGATGACCGTAATGCGGGTCAGAACGTAATCAATGTACTCGGCGGTACGCTCGCCCGGACGAATACCCGGGATGAAGCCGCCATGCTTCTTCAGATTATCGGCCGTGTCCTTCGGATTGAAGACGATGGCCGTATAGAAGAAGGCAAAGAAGGCGATCAGCAGACCGTAGAGAAGCATGTAGAGCGGCTGGCCGTGGCCAAGCGCGGCGACGATCGAAGTGACCCAGGTCGGCATGTTGGTGGTGCTGGCGAAGCCCGCGATCGTTGCCGGCAAGAGCAGCAGCGAAGACGAGAAGATCGCCGGGATAACACCCGAGGTGTTGAGCTTCAGCGGCAGGTGCGAGGTATCGCCCTGGAACATGCGGTTGCCAACCTGACGCTTCGGATACTGGATCAGAAGGCGGCGCTGGGCACGCTCGACGAAGACGATGACCGCGATAACGGCGATCGCAACAACGATGACCAACAGGATGAGGCTGGTCGAAAGGGCGCCTGTACGGCCGAGTTCCAGCGTGCCGGCAAGAGCGCTCGGCAGGCCAGCGGCAATGCCGGCGAAGATGATCAGCGAGATACCGTTGCCGATACCGCGCGACGTGATCTGCTCGCCGAGCCACATCAGGAACATCGTACCACCGAGCAGCGTGATGACGGTGGAGACGCGGAAGAAGATGCCGGGATCGACAACAAGCCCCTGCCCGCTCTCCAGACCAATGGCAATGCCATAGGCCTGCAGCGTGCCGAGAAGCACAGTGCCGTAACGGGTGTACTGGTTGATGATCTTGCGGCCCTGCTCGCCTTCCTTCTTCAGGTTCTCGAGAGCCGGCACGACCGAGGTCATCAGCTGCACGATAATTGAAGCGGAAATGTAGGGCATGATGCCGAGGGCGAAGATCGCCATGCGCTGTACGGCGCCGCCCGAGAACATGTTGAAGAGGCCGAGAATGCCACCTGCCTGACCCTGGAAGGCCTGTGCATAGGCCTGCGGGTTGAGGCCGGGAAGCGGAATATGCGTTCCCAACCGATAAACGAGGAGAGCTGCCAGTGTAAACCACAGGCGCTTCTTGAGATCCTCGGCTTTGGCGAAGGTCGAGAAATTGAGGTTGGAAGCCAACTGTTCCGCTGCAGACGCCATGCGTATCTCCGCGCTACCGGTTTCGGGCTCTGACCAAGCGAAAGGCAGAACGCCGGATCGGCATTTCTGAATTATTCAAAAGCGGGCTTCGGACGGATTGCGGGCGCAACCTATGCCTCACCCTGTTGTTCGTTCAACCTGTCCTGACGCACGTGCATCCGACCGGCTTTTGTGAGGCTCACATATGGGAGCAAAACCGCCCGGTGTGAAGCACCCCGGGCGGTTTATCATAGATTAAATTACTCTGCAGCTGCGGCAGAAAGAAGCGTGACGGAACCGCCAGCCTTTTCGATCTTTTCGACTGCCGGCTTGGAAGCGCCAGCAACTTCGAACTTGACCTTTGCCTTCAGCTCGCCGTCGGCGAGAACACGAACGCCGTCCTTGACGCGACGGATAACGCCGGCAGCCTTGAGAGCTGCCGCATCAACCGTGGACTTGGCGTCGAGCTTGCCAGCGTCGATCGCTGCCTGAACACGCTCCAAAGACACGACAACGAAGTCGGACTTGAAGATGTTGTTGAAGCCACGCTTCGGCAGGCGACGGTAGATTGGCATCTGACCGCCTTCGAAGCCGTTGATGGCTACGCCCGAACGGGACTTCTGACCCTTGACACCGCGACCACCGGTCTTGCCGGAGCCCGAACCGATACCGCGGCCGAGGCGCTTGCGGCTGTGGGTCGAACCTTCGTTGTCTTTGATTTCATTGAGTTTCATAGCGAATACTCCCTGCTTACTTCTCGTCGACGACGCGAACGAGATGCTGGACAGCACGGATCATGCCACGAACGGAAGGCGTATCTTCCAGCGTGCGCCGACGGTGCATCTTGTTCAGCCCGAGACCGATCAGCGTGCGCTGCTGGACGTCCGGACGGCGAATCGGGCTGCCGATCTGCTCGACGGTAACCGTCTTCGCTTCGGTCTTCTTTGTAGCCTTGGCCATGGATCAGCTCCTCTTATTCTTCAGAAGCGTTACCGGAAGCGGCACGGCGAGCCTGGAGCGTTGCATACTTGATGCCGCGCTGTGCTGCGATGTCCTTCGGGTGAACCTGGTGCTTCAGAGCGTCGAAGGTAGCGCGAACCATGTTGTATGGGTTCGAGGAACCGGTCGACTTGGCGACGACGTCGTGAACGCCGAGCGTTTCGAAAACAGCGCGCATCGGACCACCGGCGATGATACCGGTACCGACCTTGGCCGAACGAAGCAGAACCTTGCCGGCGCCGTGGCGGCCGTGAACGTCGTGATGCAGCGTACGGCCGTCACGCAGCGGTACGAAGATCAGTTCGCGCTTGGCAGCTTCAGTTGCCTTGCGGATTGCTTCCGGCACTTCGCGCGCCTTGCCGTGACCAAAGCCAACGCGGCCCTTCTGGTCACCAACGACGACGAGAGCAGCAAAACCGAAACGACGGCCGCCCTTGACGACCTTCGCGACGCGGTTGATCGCGACCAGCTTGTCGACGAATTCGCTATCGCGCTCTTCGCGGTTCTGGCGATCGTCGCGCGAACCTTTTCTTTCCTGTGCCATTGTCCTTTTCCTTTTTCTTTTGCGGGTGGAACGGCAGACAAAACGAGGACCGCATCAGCCTCCCCTATCGAGGAGCGTTTGCGGTCCGGTGAAAAACCGGCCGGAGCGCTGAGCTCCGGCCGGAAATCTATTAGAAGGACAGACCGCCTTCGCGAGCTGCTTCCGCCAGGGCCTTGATACGGCCGTGGTAGATGAAGGCGCCACGGTCGAATACGACTTCCTTGACGCCAGCCTTGGAGGCGCGCTCTGCAACGAGCTTGCCTACGAGGGCGGCGGCTGCCGTGTCTGCACCGGTCTTCAGAGAACCGCGCAGGTCCTTATCGAGGGTCGAGGCAGACGCGAGCGTCTTACCTGCAACATCGTCGATAACCTGAACGTAGATGTTCTTCGAGGAGCGATGAACCGACAGGCGCGGACGACCGTTGGCCACCGACTTGAGATGACGGCGCACGCGGTTGGCACGACGTGCAAGTGCTTCTTTCCTGCTAGCCATTTCGCGTGATCCTTACTTCTTCTTGCCTTCTTTGCGAACGATACGTTCGCCGGCATACTTGACGCCCTTGCCCTTGTAAGGCTCAGGACCGCGGTATTCGCGGATTTCTGCGGCAACCTGACCGACCTGCTGCTTATTGATGCCGGTGACAACAATTTCAGTCGGCTTCGGAACGGCGATCGTGATGCCTTCCGGGGTCTGGTAAACCACGTCGTGGCTGAAACCGAGCGCCAGCTGCAGGTTCTTGCCCTGAAGCGATGCGCGGTAACCGACGCCGTTGATTTCGAGCTTGCGCTCGTAGCCGTCCTTAACACCCGTAAAGATGTTCTCGATCATCGTGCGGGACATGCCCCACTTCGAACGAGCATCCTTCGACTGCGTGAGCGGAGTCACGACAACCGCGTTGTTTTCGAGCGTAACGCCGACTTCGTCGTTTGCGACGAAGAAGAGCTCGCCCTTCGGGCCCTTTGCAGTGACCTTCTGGCCTTCGACCGTAGCCGTAATTCCAGCAGGAATCTGAACGGGCTTCTTACCGATACGAGACATTTTTATATCCTGTCTGTTCGCTATGGAGATCGATGCTCGGTATTAGAATACCGAGCAAAGAACCTCGCCACCAACGTTCTGTTCGCGAGCCTGGTGATCAGCCATCACACCCTTCGGAGTCGAAAGGATGGTGATGCCGAGACCGTTCGCGACCTGCGGAATGGACTTGACCGAGACATAAACCCGGCGGCCCGGCTTGGACACACGGCCGATCTCACGGATCACCGATGCGCCTTCGTAGTACTTCAACTCGATGTTGATTTCAGACTTGCCATTGCCGAAATCGACAAGGGCGTAGCCACGGATGTAGCCTTCAGCCTGGAGAACATCAAGAACACGTGCACGGAGCTTCGAAGCAGGCGTCGATACCGACGACTTGCGGCGAGAAGCGCCGTTACGGATGCGAGTGAGCATATCGCCCAACGGATCAGTCATTGTCATCTAACCTGCTCCTTACCAGCTGGACTTGACGATGCCCGGCACCTTGCCGAGATTGCCGAGTTCACGCAGCGCGATACGCGACATGCGCAGTTTGCGGTAGTATGCGCGCGGACGGCCCGATACTTCACAACGGTTGCGAATACGGGTCTTCGATCCATCGCGCGGCAGGGATGCCAGCTTGATCGAGGCCTTGAACCGGTCTTCGATCGGAAGAGCCTGGTTCATGATGATCGCCTTCAACTCAGCCCGCTTTGCGGCCTGGTTGGCGACCGTAATACGGCGGCGCTTGTTCTTTTCAACTGCGCTGGTCTTCGCCATGTGTGGTTCCTTTTCTACGCTCGTCGTTACGGTTACTGACGGAACGGGAAGTTGAACTCTGTCAGCAGAGCCCGTGCTTCGTCGTCCTTGGTGGCCGTCGTGCAAACGATGATGTCCATGCCCCACATCTGATCAACCTTATCGTAGTTGATCTCAGGGAACACAATGTGCTCTTTGATGCCCATGGCGAAGTTGCCACGGCCGTCAAAGCTCTTCGGGTTCAGGCCGCGGAAGTCGCGAACGCGCGGAAGCGCGATGTTGATCAGGCGGTCCAGGAACTCATACATGCGAGCGCCGCGCAGGGTAACCTTTGCGCCGATCGGCATATCTTCGCGGACCTTGAAGCCAGCGATGGAGTTACGTGCACGGGTGATGACCGGCTTCTGACCAGCGATAGCGGCCAGGTCAGCTGCGGCAACAGTCGGCTTCTTCGAGTCAGCCGTTGCTTCACCAACACCCATGTTGATTACGATCTTGTCGATCTTCGGGATCATCATCTCGTTGGCGAAGGAGAACTTCTCCTGCATCGCCGCGCGGATCCGCTCGACATATTCCTTCTTGAGCCGCGGCTCGTACTTTGCCTCAGCCATCAGATCACCTCACCGGAACGCTTGGCCACACGGACCTTCTTGCCGTCAACAACCTTAAAACCAACGCGGGTCGGCTTGCCGTCCTTGTCGATGATCGAGACGTTGGACAAGTGAACCGAGGCTTCCTTGCTGATGATGCCGGCTTCCTGGGTCTGCGTCTGGCGCTGGTGGCGCTTCACGACGTTGACGCCACGGACGACGGCGCGATCTTCCTTGGGCAGAACCTGAAGGACTTCGCCGGTGCGGCCCTTGTCCTTGCCTGCGAGCATGACGACCGTGTCGCCCTTACGAATCTTTTGCATCGTTCGTGCTCCTTACAGTACTTCTGGAGCGAGCGAGATGATCTTCATGTGGTTCTTGGCGCGAAGTTCGCGCGGAACCGGTCCGAAGATACGGGTGCCGATCGGCTCTTTCTTGTTGTCGATGAGGACTGCTGCATTGGTGTCGAAGCGGATGATGGAACCATCAACGCGACGGATTTCCTTGGCGGTGCGAACGACAACCGCCTTCATCACGTCACCCTTCTTCACGCGGCCGCGCGGAATAGCTTCCTTGATCGAAACGACGATGACGTCGCCGATCGAGGCATACTTGCGCTTAGAACCGCCCAGCACCTTGATGCACATGACACGACGTGCGCCGGAATTATCCGCCACGTCGAGGTTTGTTTGCATCTGAATCATATCAGGTCGCCTTCTTGTGTTTACCGGAATGGTTGGGCTGACGCCCCCTACCCCGGCATATGAAAATTGTCAGCCGGCCGCTTGCCACGAGAGCAGGCGAAAACACGGCAATAGCTTGACTAGCGCGGGATCGATCGTGCCAGGGTGGTTTCCCAAACGGGACCTTCCGTGCGCTCAAAGCAAAAGAACGCTCGACGAACGAGCGTTCTGACGCTGCTTCATACAGAAATTTCCGCGAGACGCAAGGCCTCGCGAGAAATTCTTACTTTGCCTGGGCGGAAATAACCGTCCAGCGCTTGTCCTTGGAGATCGGCGCGCATTCCTCGATGGATACGGTATCGCCAATCTTGTACTGATTGTTTTCGTCGTGGGCCTTGTACTTCTTGGAACGACGAACGGTCTTCTGCATCAGCGGATGAGCGAAACGACGCTCAACGCGGACAACTACAGTCTTCTCGTTCTTGTCGCCAACGACGACGCCCTGCAGGATGCGCTTCGGCATATTCTTAGGCCTTTGCTTCTGCCGCCTTCTGGCGGGCAATGGTTTTCACGCGGGCGATGTCCTTGCGAACTTCGTTGACGCGGGAGGACTTTTCGAGCTGACCGGTGGCCTTCTGGAAGCGCAGGTTGAACTGCTCCTTCTTCAGGTCGGCGAGCTTGTCCTTGAGCTGATCGGCCGTCAGGCCGCGAACTTCTTCGGCTTTCATGTGCCTTGCTCCTTACTCTGCAATGCGCTGTACGAAGCGCGTCTTGACCGAGAGCTTGGCAGAGCCGAGGCGAAGCGCTTCGCGAGCGATTTCTTCGCTGACGCCGTCGATCTCGAACATCATGCGGCCTGGCTTGACCTTGCATGCCCAATATTCAACAGAGCCCTTACCCTTACCCATACGGACTTCGGTCGGCTTTGCGGTTACCGGAACGTCCGGGAACACGCGGATCCATACACGGCCAGCACGCTTCATGTAGCGCGTGATCGCGCGGCGGGCCGCTTCGATCTCGCGTGCATTTACGCGGTTTGGCTCCTGAGCCTTAAGGCCGAATTCACCGAAGGCGAGGTCTGAACCACCCTTGGCGACGCCCTTGATGCGGCCCTTAAATTGCTTGCGGTACTTGGTACGCTTTGGCTGCAACATTTTCTTATTCTCCGAACTTATCTGCCACCAACGCTATTAAGCGTTGTCGCGGCGACGATCGCGGTCACGGCTAGCCGGACCCTGAGCATCACCCTCGAGTGCGCGGCGCTCGGAGGCCATCGGATCGTGCTCAAGGATTTCGCCCTTGAAGATCCAAACCTTGATGCCGCAGATACCGAAAGCGGTTTCCGCTTCGGCTGTGCCGTAGTCGATGTCAGCGCGCAGCGTATGCAGCGGCACGCGACCTTCGCGGTACCATTCCGTACGAGCGATTTCAGCACCACCGAGACGGCCCGCGCAGGTGATCTTGATGCCTTCGGCGCCAAGACGCATTGCGGACTGAACGGCGCGCTTCATGGCGCGACGGAAAGCAACACGACGCTCGAGCTGCTGAGCGATCGACTGGGCGACCAGAACAGCGTCGACTTCCGGCTTGCGAACTTCAACGATGTTGAGGTGCGTTTCGGAGTTCGTCATGTCCGACAGCTTCTTGCGGAGCTTGTCGATGTCTGCGCCCTTCTTGCCGATGATCAGGCCCGGACGAGCCGAGTGGATCGTGACGCGGCACTTCTTGTGCGGACGCTCGATAACCACCTTGGAGATACCAGCCTGCTTCAGTTCGCTCATGACGAACTTGCGCATCTTCAGGTCTTCGTGCAGCAGCTGACCGTATTCGGCATTGTCCGCAAACCAGCGGCTATCCCAGGTACGGTTGATGCCAAGACGGAAACCAATTGGATTGATTTTCTGACCCATTATGCGGCCTCCTCGGTGGCGGCTTCAACTTCGCGAACGACGATCGTCAGGTGCGCAAAGGGCTTTTCGATGCGCGATGCACGACCACGGCCACGAGCGTGGAAACGCTTCATGACGATCGACTTGCCAACGTAAGCTTCCGCTACAACCAGCGAGTCAACGTCGAGATCATGATTGTTCTCGGCGTTTGCGATCGCAGATTCGAGCGTCTTCTTGACGGCGCCTGCGATACGCTTGCGGGAGAATTCCAGCTCAGCGAGTGCGCGCTCGACCTTCTTGCCGCGGATAGCCGCGGCAACCAGGTTGAGCTTCTGTGGGCTGACGCGGAGCGTGCGGGCGACTGCTTGCGCCTCGTTGTCCTTCAGCCGGCGTTCGGCTTTTGCCTTGCCCATCGTTACTTCCTCTTTGCCTTCTTGTCCGCACCGTGACCGTAGTAGGTCCGGGTCGGAGAGAATTCACCGAATTTGTGACCGACCATGTCTTCATTGACGTTGACCGGAACATGCTTGCTGCCGTTGTAGACGCCGAAGGTGAGACCGACGAACTGGGGCAGGATCGTGGAGCGACGGCTCCAGATCTTGATTACTTCTGCACGTCCGCCTTCACGAACCTTCTCAGCCTTCTTGAGAAGATAGCCGTCAACGAACGGACCTTTCCATACTGAACGAGCCATTGGAGACTTCCTCTCTTACTTCTTACGCTGATGACGCGAGCGCATGATCATCTTGTCGGTCGACTTGTTCGACCGGGTGCGCTTGCCCTTGGTCGGCTTACCCCAAGGGGTAACCGGGTGACGACCACCGGAGGTGCGGCCTTCACCACCACCGTGCGGGTGGTCGACAGGGTTCATGACGACACCGCGGTTATGCGGACGCTTGCCGCGCCATACAGTACGACCGGCCTTGCCGTCGTTGATGTTGGCGTGGTCAGGGTTCGAAACCGCACCGATCGAAGCAAGGCAGGAGCCAGGCACGAGGCGCTGTTCGCCAGAGTTCAGACGAAGGATCGCCAGCCCCGCATCGCGGCCTACGAGCTGTGCGTAGGAACCGGCGGAGCGAGCGATCTGACCGCCCTTGCCCGGCTTCATCTCCACGTTGTGGATGATGGAGCCAACCGGGATGTACTGCAGGGGCATGGTGTTGCCCGGCTTTACGTCCACAGCCTTTTCCGAGGCGATGACCTTGTCGCCGGCAGCAAGGCGCTGCGGAGCGATGATGTAGGCCTGCTCGCCGTCGGCGTAGGAGATGAGCGCGATGAACGCGGTACGGTTCGGGTCGTATTCGATACGCTCGACCGTGCCTTCAACCTCGAACTTGCGACGCTTGAAGTCGATCAGACGATACGTACGCTTGTGACCGCCGCCGATGAAGCGAGCCGTGATGCGACCGAGGTTGTTACGACCGCCGCTCTTGGTCAGACCCTGCGTCAGCGCCTTGACCGGCTTGCCCTTGTAGAGCGAAGAGCGGTCGACGATGACCAGCTGACGCTGGCTCGGGGTCGTAGGATTGAATGTTTTCAATGCCATGTTTTTATTCCTCAGAGACCGGTGGAGACGTCGATCGTCTGGCCTTCAGCCAAAGTCACGATTGCCTTCTTCACGTCCTTCTGCTTGCCGACAAAACCGCGGAAACGACGGGTCTTGCCCTTGCGGAGCAGAGTGTTGACGGCCGTGACCTTGACGCCGAAGAGCGCCTCGACTGCAGCCTTGATTTCCGGCTTCGACGCCGTCTTAGCGACGTTGAAAACAACCTGGTTGTTTTCCGATACCAGCGTGGACTTTTCGGTGATCGACGGCGAGACGATCACATCATAGTGGCGAAGATCGGTCACTTGAAACGCTCCTCTAGAGCTTCAACGGCAGCCTTGGAAAGCACGAGCTTGCCACGGCGCACGATGTCATAAACGTTGATGCCCTGGATCGGCAGAACATCGATGTTCGGGATGTTCTTGGCTGCGAGCTTGAAGTTGCCATCAAGTTCAGCACCGCCGATGAAGAGAGCGTTGGTCAGGCCGAGCGTTGCGAAGGTCGAAGCCAGCGCCTTGGTCTTTGCTTCAGCAGCAACCAGGTTGTCGATGATGATGACATCATCGGACTTCAGCTTTGCCGACAGAGCAAGACGCAGGCCCAGAGCGCGAACCTTCTTCGGAAGGTCGTGTTCGTGGCTGCGAGCAACCGGGCCGTGAGCCTTACCACCGCCGCGGAACTGCGGAGCGCGAGCCGAATGGTGACGAGCGCGGCCCGTACCCTTCTGCTTGTACATCTTGGCACCGGTGCGCCATACGTCGGCGCGGCCCTTTGCCTGGTGGGTGCCCTGCTGCTTCTTGGCAAGCTGCCAGCGGATTACGCGGGCGAGAATGTCTTCGCGGGGCTCGAGGCCGAAAATCGCGTCAGAAAGAGAAACCTTCCCTGCGTCTTTTCCCTCGAGGGTCTTGACGTTGAATTCCATTGGTCTGGCTCCCTTACTTCGCGGCCGACTTGACGGCGTCGCGCACAATGATCCAGGCACCCTTGGAACCGGGTACTGCACCCTTGATCAGGATCAGACCGCGATCTTCGTCGGTCGAAACCACTTCCAGGTTCTGAGTCGTAACGCGCGTCTGGCCCATGTGACCAGCCATCTTCTTGTTCTTGAAAACCTTGCCCGGATCCTGGCGCGAGCCCGTCGAACCGTGCGAGCGGTGCGAAACCGACACACCGTGCGTGGCGCGCAGACCGCCGAAGCCGTGGCGCTTCATGGCGCCGGCAAAGCCCTTACCAATCGTCGTGCCGGTGACATCGACGAGCTGGCCGGTGGCGAAGTGGCCAGCCTTGAGCTCGGTGCCGACGTCAAGCAGGTTGTCTTCCGAAACACGGAATTCAGCCAGCTTTGCCTTCGGCTCGACGTTGGCGATAGCAAAGTTGCCGCGCATCGCCTTGGACGTGTTCTTGACCTTCGCCGTGCCAGCACCAAGCTGAACTGCGGCGTAGCCGTTCTTTTCTACTGTGCGCTGGGCTACGACCTGGCAGCCTTCCATACGCAGTACTGTTACCGGAACATGTTCGCCGGCGTCGTTATAGACGCGGGTCATGCCGACCTTCTGTGCAATCACACCTGAACGCATCGGTTCAATCCTTCCAACTCAGCTCGAGCTAGGCTCAGAGCTTGATCTCAACATCGACACCAGCGGCGAGATCGAGCTTCATCAGCGCGTCTACCGTCTGCGGTGTCGGGTCAACGATGTCGAGGAGGCGCTTATGCGTGCGCATCTCGAACTGCTCGCGGCTCTTCTTGTCGATGTGTGGGGACCGGTTTACCGTAAACTTCTCGATGCGAGTCGGAAGCGGAACGGGGCCCCGGACGCTTGCGCCGGTGCGCTTCGCCGTCGACACGATCTCGCGCGTCGAAGCGTCGAGAATGCGGTGATCGAACGCCTTCAGGCGAATGCGGATATTTTGGCCGTTCATTCGACGTTATCCTTGTGTTTGTTACTTACGCGCCTTTGTTCAAGGCACGGGTTGTTTTTATTCCCTAAAGGCGGACCACCGGTTTCAAAGATCGAGAGGGACGTCGGAAGCCGGCATCCCTATCCAGTCTTTAGGCCTTTCGACCCACCTTTATGTTAGTTTCAGTCTGCCGCTTCGCAAAACGAAGCAGCGCGCAAACAGCGCTTGCGCGCCATGTGCCGTATTTCTCTGTAATAAGCAAGCGGCCAAAGCCACTTGCTTCATAATAATGTCATCGAAGCGGCCGTCCCTTTCGAGACGGCCGATCTCAATGATTACTCGACGATCGAGGCAACGATGCCGGCGCCAACGGTACGGCCGCCTTCGCG
>UBVW01000080.1:0-4412 GCA_900469085.1 Hyphomicrobiales bacterium
TCCAACCTTGCTGCCACATTGTGTGTAGCCGCAAAGTTAGAATGTCCTGTTTCTGCAAAGTTGGAATGTCACACTCCCCGCATCTGAACGATGCCTGGGAGTTTGCAGATGGGATTGATAGCGATGAGCGAGCGCGATCTGCAGCGGATCGAGGTTTTGTCGAAGGTGAATGACGATGGTGTCAGCGGCGTATCCGCATTGACGTGAAGGATAGAAGCGTGTCGTCGTCCATCTTTGATTTGTCGAGGCTGAGAGATATCGGCTGGTCGGTTTGGGACCCTATCGGGCTCATGCCCGAAGGATGCACATGGCGCGACGATGCCGCAGCCGGCTTCGAAGACGAGTATGACACCTACCTCCAGAACGCTGCCGCGCCGCTTCGCCAAGGCGCCGCGGCAGACGACGTCGTCAGCTATCTGGTGAAAGTCGAGACCGCTCTCATGGGTCTTCCTCAAAGGCGAGACACCGTGCTCAGGGCGCACGCGGTTGTTCAGGCAATTCTTGCAGAGGCTTGAGACCCGTCGTTGACGGGAGAAGGAAACGCGATGCATCGCCCTCCTCCCGCCACCACATAAGTTGACATCACCAGTGAACTTTTGCACTTACATCCGTGCGATCCGGATGTCCGGCGTCGTGCCTTTGCAGCCGGAGATGCCATCATGCCCGCCGAATTCCTCACTCTTTCGCAGATCCATTACGAGGCAGGCAAGAAGCATATTCTGCGTGGCGTCGATCTGACGCTCGAGGCAGGCCGCGTGTATGGGCTTGTCGGGCCAAACGGTTCCGGCAAGAGCTCGCTCTTGAAGACTATCGCCCGCCAGATCGATCCGACGTCGGGCGAAGTCGAGCTTCAGGGAAAGCCGGCGGCGAGCTGGGGCGGGCGTGCATTCGCGCGCGAGATCGCCTATATGCCGCAGTTCACCCCCGCCACCGACGGCATGACAGTGCGAGAGCTGGTCGCACTGGGCCGTTTTCCGTGGCACGGCACGCTCGGACGCTTCACGCGGGCCGATCGCGACCTGGTCGAGGATGCAATCCGCCGCACCGATCTCGAGCGTTTCGCCGATAGTCTCGTCGCCAACATGTCCGGTGGCGAGCGCCAGCGCGCCTGGATCGCCATGATGCTGGCGCAGAACGCCAGTTGCCTGCTGCTCGACGAACCGACCTCCGCGCTCGACCTCGCCCATCAGGCTGGGGTCCTGTCTCTGCTGCGCGAGTTGAGTCATGAGCGGGGACTGACGATCGTCGTCGTCCTCCACGATATCAATCTCGCCTCGCGCTACTGCGACGAGTTGGTGGCGCTTAACGACGGCAGGATTTCGGCGCGCGGCAAGCCCGGCGAGATCGTCCAGTCGGACGTGTTGAAGTCGGTCTTCGGGGTGGAGATGGGCGTGTTCCCTCATCCTGTCAGCAACGAGCCGGTCAGCTATCTGCTCTGACGGAATGACCCGCTTGAAACGCGCTGGTGTCTAGGGTTTACGCACCATTGCCACCGCAATGTAGCCGGACAAGCATTGGATTTCGCGAGAAAATCGAGATCCTCACCTAAGGTGAGGAGATCAAGCGCCTCACGCTACGCCAGCTTCTTCGTATCCGGCTCGCCACCGTCCTCGGGCGTGCTCGTCTGCTGCGCCATATGCAGTCGCCGATAAGGCCCCGCGCGCCGCAGGAGATCGCGGTGGCTGCCCTCTTCGACCACCCTGCCCTTGTCGATCACGCAGATCCGGTCCGCCTCGGTAATCGTCGCCAGCCGGTGCGCGATGACAAGCGTGGTGCGTCCCGCCGACAGTTCTGCCAGCGATTGCTGGATCGCCCGTTCGGTCTCCGTGTCGAGCGCCGACGTCGCCTCGTCGAGAATGAGAATCGGCGGGTTCTTCAGGAAGATGCGGGCGATCGCCAGACGCTGCTTCTGGCCGCCGGAAAGCTTGACGCCGCGCTCGCCGATGATCGTGTCGAGACCAGCGGGCAGGCCGGCGATCACCTCGTCGAGACGGGCCCGGCGGGCCGCGTCGAGAATGTCGGCTTCGGTCGCACCCAGCCTGCCATAGGCGATATTTTCGCGCATCGTTCCGGCGAAAAGGAACACGTCCTGCTGCACGATGCCGATGCTCGAGCGTAACGATGCCAGCGTCATCTGGCGAATATCGACACCATCGATGCAAATGGCGCCGCTGGTGACGTCGTAAAAGCGCGGCAGCAGCGAACAGACGGTCGTCTTGCCGGCCCCCGATGGCCCGACGAAGGCAATCGTCTCGCCCGCCTTAATCGTCAGGTCGAGCCCGTCGAGAATAGGCTTTCCGGCCTGATACGCGAAGCGAACGTCGTTGTAGCGGATGTCGCCCGTCAGGCGTGGCATGTGGCGAGCGTCCTTGATATCGGCGATATCGGGATCGGTGTCGAGAAAAGACGTATAGCGCTGGAAGCCGGCGATCCCCTTGGGATAAGTCTCGATGACGGAATTGATCTTGTCGATCGGCCTGAAGAAGACACCGACGAGAAGCAGGAAACCGACGAAGCCGCCTGCAGAAAGCTCGCCCCTGGTCACGTACCAGGCGCCGACAAGCATCACCACCACCTGTACGAAGCGCATCGAAAGATACGACAGCGACGTCGAGGCCGCCATCGCCCAATAGGCCTGCAGCTTGGTCGACAGATAGCCGGCATTGTTGACGGCGAAGAGTTTTCGCTCGTGGTCCTCGTTGGCGAAGGCTTGAACGACGCGAATGCCGCCGACCGTCTCCTCGATGCGGGCGTTGAAATCCGCCACCCGTCCGTAGAGCGAATGCCAGGTCGTCGTCATCCTGCGACCGTAGCGCGTCGTCACCCAGGCCGTCAGCGGCACGATCAGCGCGGTCACGATCGCCAGCGGCGGATGCTCCCACCACATGAGAATAAAGGCACCCACCAGCGTCATCACGGCGATGAAGATGTCTTCGGGACCGTGATGCGCGACTTCGCCGATCTCTTCGAGGTCCTTGGTCAGGCGCGCCACGAGGTGGCCGGTCTTCTGGTTGTCGAAATAGGAGAAGGAAAGCTTCTGCAGATGATCGAACGCCCTCGCCCGCATCTCGGTCTCGATCTTCAGCCCAAGCATGTGGCCCCAGTATGTGACAATCACCTGCAGACCGGCGTTGACGACATAGATCGTGAGCAGCCCTAAGGCGGCCAGTCCGATCAGCCCGAGTTGGCCCGTCGGCAGAAGCCTGTCGATAAACATCGTCACGGCAACGGGAAAGGCAAGCTCCAGCAGACCCGCCGTCACCGCGCTCCCAAAATCGAGCACGAAGAGCCCACGGTGCGGCTTGTAGTAACCGGCGAACCGTTTCAGCAGCGACGATGTGCTCATCCGCGAGCCCTCCCCATTCTATGTAAAAGCTTGCGATGCGCCATCAGGCACTGAATGCAACCGTGTGGAAGAAAGTGCGTCTTGGCGAAGGCCAGCCGCTTCAAGGATTTGCCCGATATCCAAATCAGGCGTCAAAAAGTCAAGTTACTTCTTGGTGAGGCCGCGTCCCGAGGTTGTGGGTGGCATTGGCGCGTCCGGGTTTGCGGAATATTCAGGCATGGTCGCGTGTGGCCAAAAATTTGAGCAGCAATGTCTGCTTTTTCGGCACGAAATTTATCGTTCGGTAAAAATTTGACCAAACGATAAATAAATCGGCTGCACTCATCTCTCATCACGCTGATTTTATTGACGTTTATCAATCTGGCACGCCGCCTGCATTGAAAATGCCGAACCAGGCCCTTTGCCGCATTGCCCCAAGAGGAGAGCAGATATGGAAGTCGGTGTTTTCATCCCGATCGGAAACAATGGTTGGCTGCTGTCGGAAAACGCACCGCAGTACAAGCCGAGCTTCGAGCTCAACAAGGAAATCACCCTCAAGGCCGAGAAATACGGCTTCGACTTTGCCTTGTCGATGATCAAGCTCCGAGGTTTCGGCGGCAAGACGGAGTTCTGGGACTACAATCTGGAATCCTTCACGCTGATGGCCGGCCTCGCCGCCGTCACGTCGAAGATCAAGCTGTTCGGCACGGCCGCGACACTGGTCATGCCGCCGGCAATCGTTGCGCGCATGGCGACCACCATCGACAGCATTTCCGGCGGTCGTTTCGGCGTCAATCTCGTCACCGGCTGGCAGCGGCCGGAATACAGCCAGATGGGCCTGTGGCCGGGAGACGATTATTTCGGCGACCGCTACGAATATCTCGGCGAATACACGACCGTCCTCAAGGACCTGCTGACATCAGGTCAATCCGATCTCAAGGGCAAGTTCTTCCAGATGGACGATTGCCGGATGAAGCCGGTTCCCGAAAGCGTGAAGCTGATCTGCGCCGGATCGTCCGACAAGGGCATGGCGTTTTCCGCCAAGTATGCCGATTACAGCTTCTGCTTCGGCGTCGGCGTCAACACG
>UBVW01000033.1:0-306222 GCA_900469085.1 Hyphomicrobiales bacterium
GAAGCGGCTTATAAGGCCCCTCACCCAAACAAGTCAACAAGCCTTTTTCAAAAAATCCCAGTTTCTGGCAACTGACTGATTTTTATAGGGAATTTCCAGGGGTCTTATTTGGGTGTAGGAAACGGCGTTGAAACCGTCGAGGTTATCCCCTCCCCCGGCCTGCTCAAAGACCAGACGACGGCTGACGGTGGCATGAGCAGGATCGATCTGCCATATAGTGACCCGCACCATTGAGGTTCTGATGCCGTTTCGCTTCATACATACCGCCGATATTCACCTGGACTCTCCCTTGCGCTCGCTCGCGCTGCGCGATGAAGCGCTGGCCGAACTGATCGGCAACGCCACGCGGGCGGCTTTCGTTTCGATCATCGACCTCTGCCTGGGAGAACAGGTCGACGCATTGATCATTGCCGGCGACCTCTATGATGGCGATCAGACGTCTATGAAGACGGCGCGTTTTCTGGCCGGCCAGATGCAGCGACTAAATGCGGCAGGGATCGCGGTCTACAAGATACGCGGCAACCACGACGCGCTTTCTAAGATCACCCAGGAGCTCGTACTCCCTGAAAACGTCAAGGTGTTCGGCGGGCGCGCCGAAGCCGTCGATCGGGTCAAGGGTGGTCTCGATATCGCAATCCACGGCTTGAGCTTCGCCAAACCGCAAGCGCCGGAACCGCTGCTGCCGAGATTCAAGGCACCGGTCGTGGGCGCGATCAATATCGGCATCATGCATACGAGCCTCGCCGGCGCGCAGGGGCACGACGTCTACGCTCCCTGCAGTGTCTCGGAACTGCATGCCTCTGGTTTCGATTACTGGGCGCTTGGGCATATTCATCAGCGGGCACACCATCACGGCGCGCGCACGGTGATCATGCCCGGCATGCCGCAGGGCCGCGACATCAACGAGGCCGGCGCGAAGACCGTGTCGCTGGTGACGATCGCGGATGACCGGACGATCACCATCGAGGAGCGCCTGACCAGCGTTGCTCAGTTCGAGCGGGTGAGCGTCGATTTTACCGGCATCTCCGAATGGCGCGAGGCGGCGGGCGCCATCGAGCTGGCGCTTGCGCGACAACGCGAGAAGACTGCCTCGCCCCACCTCGTCACTCGCTTGCGGCTCAACGGGCAGACGCCGCTATCGTGGCGCCTTCATCGCGATATCGATCTTTTGCGCACCGAGGCCGAGGAGCGCGGTGATCGTATCGGTCAGACCTGGATCGAGAAGCTGGAGCTTGCCGTGCACACACCCGAGGAGGTTGGCAAGGCAACTGCCGATCCCGTCATTGAGCTCGGCCAGCTTATGCGCGACCGGGTCATCGCGAGCGCGGGTTTTCGCGACGAGATCGGCGAGATGGTCAAGGACCTGCTGGCGGACCTGCCGCCGGAGAGCCGTCGATTTGCCGGCGACGACCAAGCGAGCTTCGAACGCTTCATCGATGAGTTGATGCTTGACGGCGCCGACGACATCACCGCGCGGATGAAGACCTGGGATCACGGAGAGAACTGATGCGCCTTCGCCGTCTCGACCTGACCCGCTACGGGAAATTCACCGATCATTCGATCGACTTCGGCCAGACTCTCGAGGGCAAGCCGGACCTGCACATTATATACGGCCTGAACGAGGCCGGAAAATCGACGACATTCGATGCCTTTCTCGATCTGCTTTTCGGGTTCGGGGCCACCAGCAAATACGACTTCATTCATCCCTATAACACCATGCAGATCGGCGCACGGCTGGAGTTCGACGGCGGCGACCACGAACTCGTCCGGCTGAAGCGTCGGACCGGCAGTCTCGTCGACAACAACGGCCAGCCGGTTAACGAGGGCATGCTGTCGGCAGCACTCGGCGGGATCGGGCGCGATGCCTACAGGACAATGTTCTCGCTTGACGACCACTCCCTGAAAGAGGGCGGCCAGGCGATCATCCAGAGCAAGGGCGAGTTGGGCGAATTGCTGTTTTCGGCGAGCTCGGGGTTGGCTGGCCTCAACAGGTCGCTGGTCATGGCGGCGGAAGATGCGGCGGCCATTCATCGCAAGCGTTCGTCGAGCACCAAACTCGCCGAGCTGAAGCGAGCACTTGAGGCGCTGAAGAACGAGCGCAATGCCATCGACACCTTCGCGACCGCCTACTCCGTGCTCGCGACAACCTTGACGCAGGCCAGCGCATCCTACGATGCGGCTAACGCGGAGTTGGTTGAGGCCAAGCTCCGGCAGGCGGAGCTGAACCGTATTCTCGCGACGCTGCCGCTGACCTCAGAACTCGATCGCCTTGCGGCGGAGTTCGCCGGTCTCGGCGAACTACCGCGCCCACCGGCCGATTGGTTCTTGCTGCTGCCGCAGCTTTCGCGTGATGAGACGCGGTTGCAGGCGCTCGCGGAAACGGCCGAAAGCTCAATTCGCCAATTGTCGGATGAGATCGACGGCATGGTTGTGGATGAGCAGGCACTATCGATCGCCGCGGTTATGGAGACACTCGAGATCGGACGAGCGCGCTATCGGGCGGCTGCGGACGATCTGCCAAAGCGCAGAATCGCCGTCGCCGAGCAGGAGGGCATCCTGTCGCGGTCGCTGTTCGATCTCGACCAAGCGGGACATGCAAATCCCGAGAGGTTGTTGCTACCAGCAACATCCATTGGCGCCATCCGCGACTTGATGGAGAAACGCTCTGGGATCGACGCCGAGATCGCTTCCACGGAGCGCGAGCTCAAGCGGGCCAACGATACGCTCAATCGCTTGAAGGAAGACACGGCCGAATTTGACGGTGAAACCGAGCTGGAACCGGATACCCAATCGCGCATCGAGAATGCGCTGGCGAGACTGACGGATACAGACCTTCTCTCGCGTCTCGCCGTCGAGGAGCGCTCCTATCGCCAGGTGTGCCGCAATCTCGACGATCGCATTGCGCTGCTGGTGCCTTGGTCGGGCGATCTAGACGAGCTAGCTTTGACGAAGGCGGCTGACACACGGCAACTAGATATGTGGCGATCACACGCGGCGTCGATCGAAAAGCGCGTGAGCGAGCATCGCGGCAAGCTTCGCGACCTCACCGGCGAACGAGCCGCGACTTTGGCGCGGATCGCTGCGTTTGCGAGCGAGGGCACCGTCGACGACAGCGCGGCGCAGGCTCTGCGTAGCGCGCGCGATGCAGCTTGGCAGAGCCATCTTGCCACGCTGGACAGCGCCACCGCTTCGACATTCGAACAGGCCATGCGGCAGGACGATGCCGCAACGGACAATCGGTTGGCCCGCGCCAAGGATTTGGCTGAACTCCGGCAGCTGAAGCTCGCAGCCGCTGCCAGCGCGGCCGCCATCGATCGGCAGCAGGAGCTGCTTGCGGAAGGGCTGGCGGATCACGATGCCTTGGCGGACAAGATCGGCACTTTTTTGCCCGATGCCATTGAGGCCGGGCCGGATGCACTGGAGCGGCTGGTTGCGCTTGAGAGCTGGGCCGGCAGGCGAAATACTACGCTTTCGGCCCGGGACGATCTGAGGAAAAGCGAATATGAACTCGAGGCGCTCCGCTCCGAACTCGGGCGGCATAGCACAGAGCTTGGGGCAGCCCTCACCGAAGCCGGCGCGCGGTTTGATGGCGACATGCCGATCGCAGACCTGACGCGAGGGGCGGCGAGACTGCTGGCCGACAGCAGGAGGCGGGAGGAGGTGCGCGCCAACCACCGGAAGGCAATGAGCGGGCTGACGCGCGATATCGCCGAGCGGGAGCGTGACCATCAGCAGGCTGTCCTGATCGCGGATGCATGGCGTGATGCCTGGTCGGAGGCGCTGTCAGTCACATGGTTTGCCGACAAGGTCACATCAGTCGCCGCCGTCAGTGCTATTCTCTCTACCCTTTCAATCCTGCCCGGCGTCTTGAAGGAACGTCACGATCTGGCGCAGCGCGTGTCGGCAATGGAGAATGACCAGACGCAGTTTCGGACCGAATTGGCCAACATCCTTGGGCAACCAGAGGCCGACATTCATTCAGCCGATGTGCTTGCCGCCGCCAATGCGCTTGTCGAACGCTACAACACCGCCTTGCGCGATCAGCAGCACCGCGCGGACAGACAGGCCACGCTCCAAAAGCTGCAGACCGATCGCGAGGCACTCGACGCGGAGCTTGCCGTTCACAACGCCCGCAAGGCGGAGTTGACGAGCTATTTCGGCGCCGACACGCTGGCGGCTGTCGAAAACTACCTCGAGGCGGCCAAGGAAAGGGACCGGATCGAGAAGCGCATGGCGGAGCTTCGCGAGCAGATTGCGCAGGGGCTGCGCACCAGGACCTTTGAGGATGCTGCAAGGCTGTTATCGGAGACTGACGCTGTAGAGGTCGAACACAGCGCGCTCAATCTTGCCGCCCGTATCGAGGATCTGACGGAGCGCGCGCGGGAGCTTTACGCCGACATGACCCGCGCCAAGGACAAGCTCGATGCCGTGGGCGGCGACGACGCGGTTGCCCGTATCGAGGCGAAGCGGCGCACACTGCTACTCGAGATCGAGGCGCTCGCCATCCGCTACCTGACGCTTCGAACCGGCACGCTGGCGGCCGAACAGGCGCTGCATCTCTATCGCGACAAGCATCGCAGCTCGATGATGAACCGTGCTTCACGGGCGTTTCAGACAATCACCGGCGGCAATTACTCTGGCCTCGCGACGCAGCCGGACAAGGACAAAGAGATCCTGATCGGCGTATCGCGCGATGGCGGATCGAAACTCGCAGATTCCATGTCGACCGGAACGCAGTTTCAGCTCTATCTGGCGCTCCGGCTGGCCGGTTACGAGGAGTTCGCAGCCGTTCGGCCGGCCGTACCCTTCGTCGCCGACGATATCATGGAGAGCTTCGACAATCCGCGCTCCGAAGAGGTGTTCCGCCTTCTCGGCGAGATGGCGAAAGTCGGCCAAGTGATCTATCTCACGCACCATCTGCACCTGTGCGAGATCGCCAAATCCGTCGTTCCCCAGGTGAAGATCCACCAGTTGAGCTAAGCGCTCGAGCGTACTGCGGTGCATCTTGCACCACCGCGCTTGACCTCAAGCCTAGTGCTTCCCAGGTATCGTTGAGCCCATCCGAATGGCATGGGCGCAGCAGGAGATAGCACGATGCAGATTACCTATCACGTCGGACAGCACGATGGTGGCTATGGATATCGCCTTGGCGATGTCTGGTCCGAAACATTTCCCACGCATAGCGCAGCACTTGCCGCGGCAAAGGCCGCCGCGAGCCGACAGCATGTCGAAGGCCACGATGCCGAAATCCAGTATCAGACCGCTGATGGTTCGTGGCATACGGAACATGCCAGCGGCGGCGATCGCCCCGATACAGAGGTTATTGACGATCGCTGAACGCTGGGCGACCTTTCGCCAGAACTTCACCGACACAGGAACATAGAATGGCCACGACACCCCGACGCCCCGTCAATGCAATGGACGCGGCGGAAGCCTTGTTCAGACCCGCCAAGAAGCAGCCGGCCGCTGCCGTCGAGCGACCGGCAATCCCGAATGCGAAGGAAATGGTGTCGATCAAGATCGACAGCGACGTGCTGGTGTTTTTCCAGGAAGACGGCCCCGGCTGGCAGGAGCGGATCAATGACTGCCTGCGCGCTGCGATGAAGGCTGGCCGCTGATTGCCGGACGAGCGGTGCGCGTTGCCGTGGTGCTAGCCGAGATGCTTGGCAGGGGGCCACGGCGATACGTGCTGCGCGGCAAACTCAGACTAGCGCTCGCCTTCAACGGGGGAATTTGGGCATGAATATGACGTGTACGTAAAAGGAAATATATCGGATCGAATATCCCTTGGTACGGACACTTTCTTATCGAAACGCGCCGATCCGTAGCGATCGGAACCGAAAGCAGCGCTAACGACCTTGACAGCAAAAGCCTTGCGCTCAAAAGCCGAGGCATATGTTTGCTTAAGGTTATCGGCATGAAACTCCTCACGTCACTCTCCGCGTTTGTCGGCAAGACATTCGCCCTCTGGGTCATCCTGTTCGCCGTGCTCGGCTTCCTGCTGCCGGATGTGTTCAAGCATGTGACGCCCTATATCGTCACGCTGCTCGGCATCATAATGTTCGGCATGGGCTTGACCATCTCCGTCGATGACTTCCGCGAACTGAGCCACCGCCCGGTCGAGGTGGCGATTGGCGTCGTCGCGCATTTCGTCATCATGCCGGCGCTCGCTCTGCTCTTGACCGTGCTCATCCCGATGCCGCCGGAAGTTGCCGCCGGCGTCATTCTCGTCGGCTGCTGCCCCGGCGGCACATCGAGCAACGTGATGACCTATCTCGCCAAGGGCGACGTAGCGCTGAGCGTCGCCTGCACCAGCGTCACCACCTTGGCAGCTCCGATAGTGACGCCCTTCCTCGTCTGGATGTTCGCAAGCCAATACCTGCCCGTAAACGCCATGGCGATGTTCATGAGCATTCTGCAGGTCATCATCCTGCCACTGGCGCTGGGCTTCCTGGCACAGAAGGTGCTGCCGCACCTGGTCGAAAAGACCGTGCCTGCCCTGCCGCTCGTAAGCGTCGTCGGTATCGTGCTGATCGTCGCGGCCGTTGTCGGCGCCAGCAAGGGCGCAATCGCGCAGTCCGGCCTTTTGATCTTCGCCGTCGTTGTCCTGCACAACGGCCTCGGGTACCTGCTCGGCTTCTTCGCCGCCAAGGCGTTCGGGCTCAATCTCTACAAGCGCAAGGCGCTGGCCATCGAAGTCGGCATGCAGAACAGTGGCCTTGGCGCCGCGCTCGCTACCGCATATTTCTCGCCGGTGGCAGCCGTGCCCAGCGCCATCTTCAGCGTCTGGCACAATATCTCCGGCGCGCTTCTGGCGAACTACTTCTCCAGTCGGACCGATGACGCCGCGGAAAACAAGCCGCTCGAGGCATCCTGATCTCTCACCGCAAACGCCACACAATCGATCGAATGGCCCGCCGAAAGCGGGCCATTTTCATTTTCCGTCACCCGCCCGGCAGGGCCTCACGATAAAATAACCAGTTGGTGAATTGTTTACTTGAACGGCCGGTTCGAATCGTCGAAAGTAAGTGCGCTAACCAATCCCGTCATCGATTTGCCGTCCCTTGCGGACCCGCGCCGATACACCTCTATTTTGGAATGATACCGTGAGCAGCGATGCTTTGAACCGTGTAGCGAAGCCGTCGGCTTCGATGGCAAAGGCGACTGCGGCAGGATGGGGCAAGGGCCTCTCCACGTTGGTCCGCATCACCGTCATGGCCTTGCGCCACCCATGGCAGTCCGGCCTTGCGATCGGCGCCACCCTGATCGCCTCTTCGTTCCAGCTGATGATCCCGCGCTTGCTCGGGCACGCGGTGGATCACACCCAGGCGGTCGTCGAGGGCGGCGCTGCCGGCCTTGTCGCCCAGGATGCGCTGCTGACGACCGCCTTGTTGTTGCTCGGCGCCAGCGTCATGCGCGGCGTCTTCACCATGGTGCAGAACTACTACAGCGAAAGCGTCGGCCACCACATGGGCTACGAGCTTCGCATTGCCTGCTACGAAAAGATCCAGCGGCTCTCCTTCAGCTTCCACGACAGCGTGCACTCGGGCGACCTGATCACCATCGGCCTGCTCGATCTGGAAGGCGTGCGCATGTATTTCTCGACGGCGTTGGTGCGCATGGTGCTGCTGACCATGCTGATAGGCATCGGCGCCTACATGCTTCTGTCGACCGACGTGGTGCTCGGCCTCCTGGCGCTGAGCTTCGTTCCCTTCGTCGGCTGGCGTTCATCGGTGACCCAGCTGCGGTTGCGCGCCACATGGTTGGTGCTGCAGGAGCGGCTTTCGGTCCTGACCCGGATTATGGAAGAAAACCTCGGCGGCATTCGCGTCGTCCGCGCCTTCGCATCCCACGCCTATGAGATGTCGAAATTCGAAGCGGCGTCCAAAAGCGCGCTGGAGCTCGCGCATCAACGCGTCGGGATCCGCGTCATCAATACGAGCGCCATGACCTTTTCCTTTTTCGCCGCCATGGGCCTCGTGCTCTGGGTTGGCGGCGGCAAGGTGATATCGGGCGAAATCACGGTCGGGACGCTCGCATCCTTCCTCACCTTCATGACCATCCTGCAGATGCCGGTGCGCCAGCTCGGCCTGATGGTCAACGCCTTCGCCCGCGCTTCGACCTGCGGCACCCGACTGTTCGAGCTGCTCGATCTCGAGATCGCCGTTCGCGATGCGCCAGATGCGAAGGAGATGAAGATCACCGAGGGTACGCTTCGGTTCGAGCATGTAAGCTTCAGCTATCCAAGCACGCCAACACAACAGGCGCTGCGCGGCATCTCCTTCGAGGCGAAACGCGGCGAGACAATCGGCATCGTCGGCCCACCCGGTAGCGGCAAGTCGACGCTCGCGCATCTCATCCCGCGCTTCTACGATGTCACCGGCGGCCGCGTCACAATCGACGGCCAGGATGTCCGCAAGGCGACTCTTCAGTCGTTGCGCCGCTCCGTCTCCATCGTGCAGCAGGATTCTTTCCTGTTCACGACATCGATCGAGAACAATATTGCCTATGGCGACCCATGGGCAAAGGAAAGCCGCATCGCCGGCGCCAGTGAAAGCGCGCAGCTGCACAACTACGTGCTCGGGCTGCCGACGGGCTACGACACCGTCGTTGGCGAACGCGGCGTGTCGCTCTCCGGCGGTCAGCGCCAGCGCCTGTCGATCGCCCGAGCCCTGATGCTGAAGCCCGCGGTGATGGTCTTCGACGATTCCACGGCCGCGATCGATGCCGCGACCGAGCAGCGCATCCGCTCCGCGATGCGCAAATACGCCGCCGACCGGGTGACGATCATCGTCGCCCACCGGCTGAGCTCGCTGATGCATGCGGACCAGATATTGTTCATCGAAGAAGGCGAGATCGTCGAGCGCGGCACACACGAGGAGCTGCTGGCCGCGAACTGGCGCTACAAGGCGCTTTACGATCTGCAGGTGCGTCCCGGCGACGAAGCTGTAAGCGCCTAGGGAGGAAGACATGGCCGACGAAATGGAAACTGAACGCTCCGACGTTCGCGAGGACGGACGCCGGCCGCCGCGCGCGGTGGTGGGATCGCAGCGTGTCGAAGAGGAGATGTTCGGCAAGGCCTTTGACGGCAACGTCATCAAGCGGATATGGGCCTTCGTTCGACCCTATCGGCGCGACGTCGTGCTTTCGGTCTGCGCGGTGCTGACGTTCACGCTGATGCAGCTGATGATTCCGCTGATTATCCGCTATGCGATCGACCATGGCATGCAGCAGGATGGCAGCCATTCGGCGCTGACATGGGCCGTCGTGGTCTTCCTCGTCGCGATCATGATCAATTACGGGGCGAGCTATGCACAGGAGACTCTTGTCGGCGGCGTGGCGGAGAACGTGCTTTTCGATATTCGCCGGCAGATGTTCTCGCATCTGCAGCGCGTCTCGCTGTCCTTCATGGACAAGACCGAGGTCGGCCGGCTGATGTCGCGCCTGCAGGGCGACGTCAATTCGATGCAAGAATTCCTGGAAACATCGGTTCTCTCGGTCGGCGATATGACGCTGCTCGTCGGTATCGTCGGCGTCATGCTTTATCTCGATCCGAAACTCGGCCTGCTGACGCTTTCGGTTCTGCCGATCCTGTTCATCGTCCGCCTGTTCTGGTTGCCGCTTGCCCGCAAATCCTTCATGGCAGCGCATGAGACCAATTCGGTGGCGAACGGCGCCTTGGCTGAGGCGATCCATGGCGTGCGCGCGGTGCAGAGCATGGACCGGCAGGGCGTCAACTTCACGCTTTACGACGACAAGGCGAAGGCAAACCTTCTGACGCATCTCACCGCAGCGCGTTACGCGCAGGTGATGGTGCCGATCGTCGATTCACTAACGGGCGTCGCCATGGCGCTTGTCATCGTCGTCGGCGGCGCGCGCGTGCTCAACCAGGCGCTGGATGTCGGCGTGCTCGTGGCATTCCTCTTCTACATCCAGCGCTTCTTCGACCCGATCCGTTCTCTTACGCTCCAATACTCCGTCATGCAGCGCGCCATGTCATCCGGCCAGCGGTTGACCGAAGTGCTCGATGTACCGATCGACATCAAGGACGCAGCCGATGCGGTGGTTCTCTCCAAGGACATGGACGGCTCAGTCGAGTTCCGCGACGTGGTCTTCGGCTATAATCCGAAGCATCCGGTGCTCAAGGATGTGAGCTTCAAGGTCAACCCGGGCGAAACGGTCGCTCTTGTCGGCCCGACCGGCTCGGGCAAGTCGAGCTGCATGTCGCTGATCCACCGCTTCTATGACGTGCAGCAGGGGCAAGTGCTCGTCGGTGGCCACGATGTCCGCGCGCTGACTCAGGATTCGCTCGGCGACCAGATCGCCATGGTGCTGCAGGAGCCGTTTCTCTTCACTGGAACCGTGTTCGAAAACATCCGTTATCACAAGCACGACGCGACGCGGGAGAAGGTTATCGAAGCAGCCAAGGCAGTCGGCGCGCATGATTTCATTATGCGGCTGCCCGAGGGATACGACAGCATGCTGGGCGAGCGCGGCGGCAATCTCTCGCTCGGGCAGCGCCAGCTTCTGTCCTTCGCGCGTGCGCTGGTGGCCGACGCGAAAATCCTGGTGTTGGACGAGGCGACAGCGAATATCGACAGCTATACGGAGATGCTGATCCAGAAGGCGCTGGTCAAATTGCTGGAAGGCCGCACCGGACTGGTGATCGCCCACAGGCTGGCGACCATTCGCGAAGCCGACCGGATCATCGTTCTGCAGAACGGCGAGTTGGTCGAGAGTGGCAGCCACCAGCAGCTCATGGCGAACCGCAAGCTTTACGCGCGGCTATACGACCTCAACTACGCGTCATTTGACGATATTCCGGAAACAGTTCTGGAAGAGACGGCAGCAAGCGGACCGGCGACCTAGCCTTATCGGCGATCCAAACAGAGAAACGATTTCGACACGGAGGATGTTCAATGGATTATCGAAAGCTTGGACCAAGCGGGACAATCGTCGCGCCATACTGCCTGGGAACGATGACCTTCGGCGCGGAGGCCGACGAAGCCACCTCGCACAAGATACTCGACGACTATTTCAAATGGGGCGGCAATTTCATCGACACCGCCGACGTTTATAGCGCCGGCGTTTCGGAAGAGATTATCGGTCGTTGGCTGAAGGAGCGGCCGACCGAGGCCCGCCAGGCGGTGATCGCAACGAAGGGACGGTTTCCGATGGGAAACGGCCCGAATGATATCGGGCTGTCGCGGCGGCATTTGAACGTCGCGCTCGACGACTCGCTTAGACGTCTCGGCGTCGAACACATCGATCTCTACCAGATGCATGCATGGGACGCCCTGACGCCAATCGAGGAGACGCTGCGTTTCCTCGATGATACCGTCTCCAGCGGCAAGATCGGCTATTACGGCTTTTCCAATTACGTCGGCTGGCATATCGCCAAGGCGGCCGAAATCGCCAAGGCGCGCGGCTACACCCGGCCGGTGACGCTGCAGCCGCAATACAGCCTGCTTGTGCGCGATATCGAACTCGAGGTCGTGCCGGCTTGCCAGGATGCGGGCATGGGCCTGCTGCCTTGGTCGCCTCTCGGCGGCGGCTGGCTGACGGGCAAATACCGCCGTGACCACATGCCGACGGGCGCGACTCGGCTTGGCGAAAATCCGAAGCGCGGCATGGAATCTTACGACCAGCGCAACGCCCAGGAGAGGACTTGGGACATCATCGGCGCAGTGGAAGACATCGCAAAGTCCAAGGGCTGCAGCATGGCGCAAGTGGCGCTCGCCTGGACCGTGGCGCGGCCGGCCGTGACGTCTGTCATCCTTGGCGCCCGCACGACGGAGCAACTGGCGGACAACCTCGGCGCGGCCAAGATCAGCCTCTCCGACGAGGAGATGCGCTGCCTCACCGAGATCAGCGCGCCGCACCCCTTCGACTATCCCTACGGGGTCGGTGGAACGAACCAGCGCCACCGCAAGCTCAAGGGCGGGCGGTAATCATTAGGCAGCGGCGGCATATACCGCCGCTGCCTTGTACCTTCAGATACGGACGCCAGTCGCGTCGTCGAACAGATGCACCTGTGCCGGATCGATGGTAACGCCGATCGTCTCGCCGCCGCGGGCCGTGCTGCGGCCCGTTTCAACGATCGTGAGTTCCGGTGTAGTCGCCGCGGTGATGAAGGTTGCCGAACCCGTGGATTCGACGACGTCAACGGGGATGTCGAATGTCCCCTGCCCTGTCGCTGTGATGCCGATATGCTCCGGACGGATGCCGACAGTGACCTTGCGGCCCGGCTGGAGCTGGCGATTGCTCAGCAGCGTGTGCTTGACCGTTCCGAGATCTATCGCCAGGCCGCTTCCGTCCGCCTGCACGACACCAGGAATGAAATTCATTGCCGGCGAACCGATGAAGCCGGCCACGAACTTGTTGGCCGGCGTGTCGTAGAGCTCGAGCGGCTTGCCCTGCTGCTCGATGACGCCCTCGCGCATGACGACGACGTGGTCAGCCATGGTCATCGCCTCGATCTGGTCATGGGTGACGTAGACCGAGGTCGCGCCGAGCCGATCGTGCAGCGCCCGGATTTCCTTGCGCATGTGAACGCGCAACGCCGCATCGAGGTTCGACAACGGCTCGTCGAACAGGAACGCCTTGGGGTGACGGATGATGGCGCGGCTCATCGCCACGCGCTGCCGCTGACCGCCCGATAATTCCCGCGGATATCGCTTCAGTAGGTTGGAGAGACCGGTGGTCGCCGCCACATCGGCCGCGGCCTTCTTTGCTTCGGCCTTGGCGACACCGCGAATGCGCAGGCTATAGGTCAGGTTTTCCTCGACCGTCATGTGCGGATAAAGCGCGTAGGACTGGAACACCATGGCAACGTCGCGCTTGCGCGGCGGCACGTTGTTCATCAGCTCGCCGGCGATCTTCAGGTCACCTTCGGAGATGCTCTCCAGGCCTGCCAGCGAGCGCAGCAGGGTGGACTTCCCACAGCCCGATGGACCGACGAGCGCCACGAAGCTGCCCTTGGTGATCTCAAGGTTGATGTTCTTCAGCGCATGGAAGGCGCCATAATGCTTGTTGACGCCGCTGAGCTCGATCTGATTGGTCATTTGAGGGCTCCAGAGGTGAGGCCGGATACGATGCGGCGCTGCAAGAGAACGAAGATGGCAAGAACGGGCGTCACATACATCGTGGCGTAGGCCATGATATTGTTCCACTCGCTGGTGTTCGGTCCCATGAAGGAGTTGAGACCGACGCTGGCTGGCTGAAGCTCGGCTTCCTGGATCATCGACTTCGAATAGACGAACTCACCAAAGGCCTGCATGAAGATCAGGATCGCACTGACGAGAATGCCGTTGCGGGCCAGCGGCAGTACGATATTGAAGAAGGCGCCGAAACGGGAGTTGCCGTCGACAAGCGCTGCTTCTTCAAGCTCCATCGGCACGGCCATGAAGGTCGCACGCACCAGGACCACGAAGAACGGCATGCTTTTCGCGGCGATCGCCAGGATCACGGCGAAGCGCGGATAGTCGAGCAAGCCGAACTGCGAGAAGCCCACGAAAATCGGCGTGATCATCAGCGATGCCGGCAGGACCTGAAGCATGAGGATGAGGAACAGGCCGATATCCACCCACATGTTGCGATAGCGCGCCAACACATAGGCACAGCCGACGCCAAGCACCGTGATCAGCGCCACGGAACCGAAGGCGATGACGACAGAGTTCCAGAGATAGCGCCCCATGTTCCGGCTTTCCCACACATAGGTGTAGGTTCCCCATTGCGGTGAGGATGGCCAGAAGCTCGGCGGATTGGCGAACATCTCCGAGCCACTTTTCAGCGCCGTGATATACATCCAGTAGAGCGGAAAGAGATAGATTGCCGCCAGAACGATCGCGATGAAAAGCATCAGGCGGTTGCGGTTGGTATCGCTCATCCGCGCACCTCATGTTTTGTCGACCGGACATAGACGATCGAGGCGAACATCACGAAGACGATCATGATGACGGAGATCGTGGCGCCCTTGCCGAAGTCGTATTGCCGGAAGGACAGGTCCCAGGCCCAGTACTGCGTGACGTTGGACGAATTGTTCGGCCCGCCATCGGTGATGGCCGCGAACAGGTCGAATTGCTGTAGCGTGAAGATCAGACCCAGCGAGACAATGGCACCGATGGTCGAGCGCATCATCGGCAGCGTAATCGTCCAGAAGCGCTGCCAGGCATTGGCGCCGTCGAGTTCGGCTGCTTCATAGAGATCGCCAGGGATGGAAGACAGGCCGACCGAGAGCAGGATCATGTTGAACGACGTGCCAAGCCAGATATTGGCGATGACGACGGCCCAGAGCGAGAAATTGGGGTCCGAGCGCCAGAAGATGTTGGAGCTGATTAACCCGCTTTCGCGCAGGATGAAATTCAAGACGCCGAAGTCGCCCGATAGCACCCAGTTCCAGATCGCGCCGACGACAAGGCCGGGCATGACCCAGGAAACGAGGAACAGACCTCGCAGCCAAGAGGCGCCCGGGAAGTTCACCCAGAAGAACAGCGCCAGGCCGAAGCCAATCAGGAATTGGCCGGCAATGGAGCCGACGACGAACAGCACGGTGTTATAGATGATCGGCAGCGTTTCGGGCTGCTTGAACAGATCGACATAGTTCTTGAAACCGACGAAGGGGCGCACGAAGGTCCCGAGGCTGAACATGTCGACCTCCTGGAAACTCATGACGATGTTATAGACGAGCGGCAGGCCCGCGAGCACGAACAGGAAGATGAGCGGCAGGGTGACAAGCGTGATGTCGAACCCGCGGCCATCGGTGATGCTGGAAAATAGCCTCTTCATGGATACCCCTTAAGCTCCGAACGGGGCTGCCTGGCGCTTGCGCGGAAGACAGCCCCTGCCGGGAGGAAACGGTGGGATGGCGAAAACGCCATTGGGGTCGGACAGGCGGAGCGCGTCGCGCACGCTCCGCTTGCCCTGATATGTCACTCTTCGACGGCCTTGATCTTCTCGGCGGCCTGATCAAGGGCATCCTTCGGCGACATCTGGCCGGTGAGTGCTGCCTGGATCGCATCCTGGATTGCCTTGGAGATCTTCGGCCATTCCGGCGACGGACCGCGCGGCTGAGCATATTTCAGCTGCTCGACGAAGGTCTTCAGCGCATCGTCCTTCAGCTTGTTGCCAGTCGGCGGGATGGCGATGTCGGAGCGAGCCGGCAGCTGGCCGAACTTCTGGTACATCGTGTCATCCTTCGAGGCGAAGAACTCGAGCGCCTTGAAGGCTTCCGCCGGATGCTTGGAACTGGAGAAGATCGCCCAGTTGTAATCGCCCATGGCCGAAGACCGCGTCGCGCCTTCTTGCGGAACCGGCAACAGCGCGGTGCCCCAGTCGAACTTGGCGTCCGTCAGCATGCGGTCGATTTCCCACGGACCGGAGATGGCCATGGCCGCATTGCCGGCGTTGAAGGTGGCGGTCGCGTCCCACTGGCTGCGGGTCAGCGTATCAGGAGAAGCAAGCTTCTCGTCCATGATCTGCTTCCAGACCGTCAGCGCCTTGACGGCACCGTCTGCGTTGATCGTCTTGTAGGTCGCACCGCCCATCTGCGCCCAAGGCAGGAACTGGAAGGTGCCTTCCTCGTTGGCCTTTGCCGAGAAGGTCAGGCCATAGACGTTCTTCGACGGATCGGTAAGCTTCTTGGCGTCCGCAACGAGCTCGTCCCAGGTCTGCGGCGGCTTTTCAGGATCGAGGCCAGCGGCCTTGAACATTTCCTTGTTATAGTAGAGCGCGATCGTGTTCGTCGCCTTCGGCACGCCGTAGAGCTTGCCGTCCCAGGTGGCGGACTTCAGCGGTCCGGGGAAGTAGTTCTCGGGCTTGATCACGGTCGACTTGGCGATCATGTCGGTCAGGTCGAGGAAGGCCTTGCGGGCAGCGAACATCGCGTGGTTCGGGTTGTCGATGGCAATGATATCGGGCGCCTTGCCGGTCGAAAACGCGCGCATCGATTCACTGACGACGTCGTCGAATTGGATCTGGCGATATTCGATCTTGATGCCGTTGTTCTGATCGTTGAATTCCTTGATCAGGTTCGGCGCCGGCTGAATGTCGCGGTCAAGCGACCAGAGGGTCAGGGTGACGTCTTCGGCCTTGGCGGCTAGGCCGAAGAGCGACACGCCCGCCAGCGCAAGTGCGCCGATCATTGCAAATTTACGGATAGCCATGGTTCTCCTCCTTTGTGGTTATCCTAGATCGTAGGCCGGCAATTCCTCCTTGCCGGCCGCGATATCATCAAACCGGATCGACGACGAAGTCGCCGCCCCGGGCATGCTTCAAATGGTTCAGCGCATGAACTTGGCCGGTCATCTCGAGCGCGTCGCGATAAACAGGATCGTGCCAACCTTCAATGTCGATGGATCCCGACCAGCCGGCGAGGCGCAGTTCCGAAATGATGTCCGTCCAGTTGCTGTCGCCAAAGCCCGGCGTGCGCATGAACACGAACTTCTCCTTACCGAAGATGCCATGCTCCTTGATGACATCCCAGCGGATCGTTGCATCCTTACCGTGAACGTGGAAAATTTTCGACGCCCACTTGCGGATCTGCGGCAGCGGCTCGATCAGATAGACCATCTGATGGCACGGTTCCCATTCGATGCCGATGTTGTCATCAGGCGTCTCGTTGAAGATCAGCTCCCAGGCATCCGGATTGTGCGCGATGTTCCAGTCGCCCGTCTGCCAGTTGCCGTCCATCGCGCAGTTTTCGAAGGCGATCTTCACGCCTTTGTCGGCAGCGCGCTTGGCAAGCTCACTCCAGATTTCCTTGTAGCGCGGCAGGCTGTCGGTCAGCACCTTGCCACGGATACGGCCGGTAAAGCCGGCGACGCAGGTGGCGCCGAAGTGATGCGCATTGTCGATGCAATCCTTCCAGCCCTGGAGCGTGTTGAGATCGATATCGGTGGTTTCGAGCGGATTGCCAAACATGCCGAGCGTCGAGATGGTGATGTCACGGTCGCCGATGGCGTCGACGCAGCGCTTTCCGAGTTCGGCAAGGTTCTGGCCGTTGGTCGTCTGCCAGAAGAATGGTTCGAAGCTTTCGAAACCCATATCGGCGATCTGGCCGATCCGCTTGTTGGCGCCTCCCTTCGACGCGCTGACCATGGTTCCGATGCGAATGGACTTGGCGGGGTTGCTCACAATCTCAATCCTTATGCTGAAATTTCGATACGCTTACCGGTCTTTGCGCTCTCGATGGCGCCGAAGACCATGGCGAGGCTTCTGATGTTGTCGGAACTTGCCGTTTCCGGGCGCTTGCCCGTCTTGATCGCCTCGACGAAGCTCACAATCACGCTGGCGTGGCCGTGCGTCTCTTCGTCATGTTCGGGTGCGGGGACCTCGACCGGCGTGAAGCCGTGCAGCAGCCCCGGATCCTGGCCAGCGGTTGCGGCCTTGAAGCCCTCTTCGCCATCCCAGGTCAGCATTCCCTTGGAGCCGACGAGGCGCCACTGGCTTTCCCAGCTCGTACGCTCGCCTTCCGCGCACCAGGAACCGCGATAGGTGAAGACGACATCATCGGCGAATTCGAAGGTCGCATTGGCGGAAGCGCCGTGCAGATACCAGGAACCCTTGGGATTGCGCTCGACGCAGTAGACGGCAAGCGGCTTCTTGTCGGCGACGAAGCGCGCGGCGTCGAAAGTGTGGATCGCCATGTCGAGCAGCAGCACGTTCTGCATCTCTTCGCGGAAACCGCCGAAATGCGGCGCCAGGAAGAAATCGCAATGGATGCCTGTGATATCGCCGATCGCACCGCTTTCGACGAAACGGCGCATGCGGCGAACGCCCGAGATGAAGCGGCGGTTCTGAATGATGGCGTGGACCTTGCCGGTCTCGGCGGCGAGATCGATAAGAGCAGCCCCTTCGGCTAGCGAAGTCGCCATCGGCTTTTCGCTCAGCACATGGCAGCCGGCCTTCAGCGCCGTTGACACCACGTTGAAGCGCGCGGTCGGGATGACCACGTCGAAGACAATGTCGGCTTTTGATTTTGCGATGACGTCGGCGAGATCCGTGCCGATCACGGCACCGCTCAAACCAAACTCCTCGGCAAGCTTTTCAGCCGCCGCAGGATTGACGTCGACGAGGCCCTTGACCTCGATCTCGGCTGCGAGAGCCGGGGTTTCCTTGATGGCGCGCAACCAGCCTTTGGACATAGCTCCGCAACCGCAGAGAACGGCATTCAATGTCACGATTTCCTCCCGTGGACGTTTCCGGCTTTCCTCCCGAAACTTGTCCCGTAAACGTTTACGATAGTAAGCGAAAACGTTTCTCGCTGTCAATCCCACGCGATCAGACAAAAAATGCTGCGGAAAACATCTGCAAATGCGGGGCCTTAACACCGGTTGCGCCGCAGCGCAGCACGAAAAAATTTCGCACTGTTTTGCACTCGCGTTCCGTCGGGAACACAGGTGACCGGATCAGATTTTTATTCTTCGGTTAGCGGATCAGGATCGCGCGGAAGTCGTTGACATTGGTTCCCGTCGGGCCCGTCTCGAACAGGTCGCCGATCGCAGCGAAGCCGCTATAGCTGTCGTTGCCATCGAGAAGTCGGCGCGGATCGAAACCGGCGGCGCGCAATCGTTCGACCGTCTTCCCATCCGCGAAGGCACCCGCGTTGTCTTCGGACCCATCGATACCATCGGTGTCAGCGGCAAGCAAATGCATGTCGTGACCCTGGATCGCTAGCGCCATCGCGAGCGCGAACTCGCCGTTGCGGCCACCCTTTCCGCCCTTGCCTCGGAGCGTCACGGTCGTTTCCCCACCGGAGAGGATAACGACCGGCTTTTGGAATGGCCGATCTTTGGCAAGCACTTCGCGAGCGATCGCCGCATGTACCGAAGCGACATCGCGCGATTCTCCCTCGATAGCATCCGACAGGATGGCGGCTTCCACCCCGTGCGATCTGGCAAGCGCGGCTGCCGCCTCCAGCGAGACGCCGGCCGAGGCAATCACATGATGTTCGTGGCGGTCGAAAACCGGATCATCCGGGCTCGGCGCATCGGCAGTCGGCGTGGCAAGGAAATCGAGCGCGGCTTGCGGAAGCGACATCTTGTACTGCGCGATGATGTCAAGCGCATCGTGCCGCGTCGAGCGATCCGGAACGGTGGGGCCGGAAGCAACATAAGCAGGATTGTCGCCGGGGATGTCCGACACAACCATGCTGACAACACGCGCCTTGGTTGCCGCCGCCAGCCTGCCGCCCTTGATCATGGAAAGATGCTTTCGCACCACGTTCATCGCGGAAATCGGCGCGCCCGAGGCGAGCAGGATCTCGTTCATGGCAATCTCGTCTTCGAGCGTCAGCCCCTTAGGCGGCAAAGGCAGCAGAGCGGACCCTCCCCCGCAGATCAGCGCGATGACGAGGTCTTCCTCGCCAAGCCCGCTTACCGCATCCATCAGCCGCTTCGAAGCGACGAGACCGGCGCTATCCGGCACAGGATGCGAAGCTTCAAGGATCTCAATGTTTCGGGTCTCGCAGCTATAGCCGTAACGCGTCACCACGACACCCTCGAGCGGACCGTCCCAGACACTCTCGAGCGCCTGCGCCATCTGTGCAGCGCCCTTGCCGGCGCCGATCACGACCGTTCGCCCCTTCGGCTTGGCAGGAAGATGGGCGGTGAGGCCCGTGAGCGGGTCGGCCGCCCTAACAGCGGTGGAGAAGAGATCTTTTAGGAAATCGCGCGGTTGCATGGGCTGGCTTTCGAGAAAATTCAACTGTCGAGGCTGAAGGCATCGCTTTCGCCCGCAACGAGCTCAAGCGGCCAAATCGTGTTGCGTGCGCCATCAGGATAGAAATCCGCATAGGCAGGCATGGTCGCGAGCAGCGTTTCCGCAAGCTCGGCGCCGAGATCGCGCAACGACATCCTGAAACAGGTGAGTGTCGGCTGCAGGAACCGGGCACGCGGCTCTTCGCGAAAACCGATGACGGCTAGATCTCGACCGGGGACGATGCCCGCCTCGACCATGCGTCGGTAAAGCCCGATCGCCATCAGTTCGTAGATCAGAATAATCGCCGTAGGCCGAGGATCAAGGCGGATGAGTTCGTCACCGGCCTGATATCCGCCTTGCTCGCTCGACTTCGCGCGAATGACGAGTTCGGGATCATAGGCAATGTCTTGACGTTCCAGCGCGCTACGATAAGCATCGAGAAAAATGTAGCCGAGATTGACGTCTGTTGAGGGCACCGCGATCGCGATCCGTCGATGCCCCTTGGCAACGAGCCGATCGACGGCGCAGGCTGCGACGCCTTCGAAATCGAGGTCGATCCAGCTATAATCGCCGCCGGACGAGCTACGGCCGAGCGCAACGAAGGGTATTTTTGCCTTGGCCAGGAAGTCGATGCGCTTGTCGACGCGTTGCGTGGCGGAAATGATCAGTGCATCGACAACACGACGGGCCACCATGCGCTTCAGATACTCCTGCGGGTCCTCGTCACTCGGGCAGGGCAGCATGATGAGATCGAGCTTGTGGCGTGAAAACACGCTTTGCAGACCGCCGGTCAGGCCGAGGAAAAAGTTGTCGGCGTTTTCGACCGTTTCCTTGCTGGACTCGATCATCAGGCCGATGACGTTGGTGGTTCCCTGCCGCAGGCTTCGGCCCGACTGGTTCGCCACATAGCCAAGTTCTTCGGCCGCCGCCAGCACTCGCTTGCGAGTCTCCTCATTCACATCAGGTTTGCCATTGAGCGCCCGCGACACGGTCCCGATCGAGATATCGAGATGCTTGGCCAGTTGGCGAATTCCCCTCATTCCGACAATCGTCCTCCCAGTGGCGATGGCTAGCCGACCTTATGTGACACACCAAAACCGATCCGGAAAGGACCAAGGCAACGATATGTGGTGGAGCCAAAGACGGCGGCCGACGATCGCCAACTTTCGCGCCTCGTCTGAGCTCTGCCTACTACCTATGTGGCGATGGTCGCGAAACGCCGTTACGGAAAAAGATCCGCATCTCTCATCAGCGGCGCCTGCGCGTCCTTGGATGAAAGGATGGGTGTTGTCGCGATCGGCCAGGCGATGTTGACCGTCGCGTCGTTCCAGATGATGGCACGCTCGTGTTGCGGCGAGTAGAAATCTGTCGTCTTGTAGAGAAACTGCGCGGTTTCAGACAGAACCACGAAGCCATGCGCAAAGCCCGGCGGGATGTAGAGCTGGCGTCTGTTGTTCGCCGACAGGATTTCGCCAACCCACTGCCCGAAGGTTGGAGAGGACCGCCGCAGGTCCACGGACACATCGAAGACCTCGCCTTCGACCACCCGAACCAGTTTTCCCTGAGCTTGGCTGATCTGGTAGTGCAGCCCGCGTAGCACGCCCTTGGCCGACTTGGAGTGATTGTCCTGAACGAATGAAACCTCAGCCCCGACCGCTTCGTTGAAGCGGGCCTGATTGAAGCTTTCGAAAAAGAAGCCGCGTTCATCACCGTAGACGGTGGGCTCGATCAGCAGGACCGCGGGAATTGCCATTGAAGATACTTTCATCGGTCAACCTGCCTCCGTCAGCAGTCGCATCAGGTATTTCCCGTATCCGTTCTTGCAGAGCGGCGCCGCCAGTTGCTCCAGCTGTCGGCCGGTGATCCAGCCGTTGCGAAACGCGATCTCCTCCGGACACGACACTTTCAGCCCTTGACGTCGCTCCAGCGTCGAGATGAATTGCCCGGCGTCAAGCAATGAATCATGCGTTCCTGTATCGAGCCAGGCGTAGCCGCGGCCCATGATTTCGACGGTCAGGCTGCCGTCTTCCAGATAACGCCGGTTCAAGTCCGTGATCTCGAGCTCGCCGCGCGGCGAAGGACGCAGCGACTTGGCGAATTCAACGGCGCGTTCGTCGTAGAAATAGAGTCCCGTCACCGCGTAGTTCGATTTCGGCTGCGCCGGCTTCTCCTCGATCGAGACCGCCCTGAAGCGCTTGTCGAACTCCACGACGCCATATCGCTCCGGATCGAGCACGTGATAGGCGAACACCGTTGCGCCTCGATCGACCGACATGCCGCTTGCCAGAAGGATCGGCAGGTCATGGCCGTAGAAGATGTTGTCGCCGAGCACAAGCGCCGACGGCGAACCATCGAGAAACGTCTCACCGATGATGAAGGCCTGCGCCAGACCATCGGGCGATGGCTGTTCGGCGTAGGAGAACTTGACGCCCCAAGCGCTACCATCACCCAGCAGCTGCTCGAAGCGAGGAATATCCAACGACGTGGAGATGATCAGGATGTCCCGGATGCCGGCCAGCATCAGCGTGCTGAGTGGATAATAGATCATAGGCTTGTCGAAGACAGGCAGCAACTGCTTGCTCATGGCAAGTGTCGCCGGATGAAGACGAGTGCCGGATCCACCGGCGAGAATGATGCCTTTTCGGGTCACAGCGCCCACCCCCGTTCCTTCAATTGATCAAGTACGCGATCGACATGCACCGTCCATTCAGGCAAGGTGAACCCGAGGGCGGAACTCAAAGCATTCGTGTTGAGCGACGAATTTCGCGGCCGCGCGGCCGGCCGTGGAAACTCTTCGGTCGTAATCGCCTCGATATTGGCCGGATCGACAGCCGAGACGAAGCCGTGCTCGATCGCCTTTTGGACAATATGCTGGGCAAGTCCGTGCCAGCTTGTTCGTCCGGACGCAGTCAGATGATAGGTTCCGTCGGCAATGCCGCCGCGCCGATGCGCGGCAATTGCAAGCACGGTGACTTCAGCGAGCACCTCGACGGCCGTCGGCGCGCCAAACTGGTCCGCGACGATTCGCAGGTTCGGACGCTCCCGCGCCAGGCGCAGAATGGTTTTCACGAAGTTCGTGCCATCAGCAGAGACAACCCAGCTCGTGCGAAACAGCAGATGCCGACAGCCGGTCTCGACAATCGCCAACTCGCCGGCACGTTTCGACTGGCCGTAGATATTCAACGGATGCGTCTCGTCGCTCTCGCAATAAGGCGCTTCCTGGCGACCATCGAAAACGTAGTCCGTCGAATAATGCACCAGCAGCGCGTCGCTCCGGCGGGCGTAATCCGCCAATACCTTCACGGCCTTGTGGTTGACGCGAAACGCCGCATCGGCATTCGTCTCGGCAAGATCGACCTGCGTATAAGCCGCCGCGTTGACGATGATATCAGGGCGAACCGCATTAAGACGCTCGGCGATGACTTCCGGCTTATCGAGATCGAGTTCGTCTCGCGCGAAGGCGACGAGATTACCGAATGGGAGCAGCGCGCGCTGAAGCCCGCGTCCAAGTTGACCATTCTTTCCGAGAAGAAGCACGGTCATGCGTATTGCTTCTCCACCCAGTTGCGGTAGCTGCCTGAGGTTACGTTCTCGACCCAGTCGGCATTGTCGAGATACCACCGGACAGTCTTGCGAATTCCGCTCTCGAAGGTCTCAGTCGGACGCCAGCCGAGTTCGGCCTCGATCTTGCGCGCATCGATCGCGTAGCGCCGGTCGTGCCCGGGGCGATCGGTGACGAAGGCGATTTGCTCACTATACTTTTTGCCATCGGCTCGCGGCTGCAATTCGTCAAGTACCGCACAGAGAGTTGTGACGACATGAAGGTTGGCGCGCTCGTTCCAGCCGCCGATATTATAGGTTTCGCCAGGACGTCCGGCTTCCAACACACGCCGGATCGCGCTGCAATGATCCTTCACGTAGAGCCAATCACGGATCTGCAAACCATCGCCATAGATCGGCAGAGAACGGCCTTGGAGCGCGTTGTGGATCACTAACGGAATGAGCTTTTCCGGGAAGTGCAGCGGGCCATAATTGTTGGAGCAGTTGGTGGTGACGACAGGAAGCCCATAAGTATGGAAGTAGGCGCGAACCAGATGGTCGCTTGCCGCCTTGCTAGCGGAGTAAGGGCTGTTGGGCCGGTAACTCGTTTCTTCGTTGAAAGCAGGATCGTCAGCATCGAGCGTCCCAAAGACCTCGTCGGTCGAAACGTGCAGAAAGCGGAAATCGGATTTGGTCTCAAGGCCAGTCCAATAGGCGCGCGCGGCTTCCAGCAGACGAAACGTGCCCAGAATGTTTGTCTGAATAAAATCTTCCGGGCCGTGGATCGAGCGATCCACATGGCTTTCCGCGGCGAAGTTCACAACCGCGCTTGGCTTGTATCGCGTGAAGAGATCGCTCAGAAGCGCTGCGTCGCCGATGTTGCCATGCACGAAGATATGGCGCGGATCCTTCTCCACAGACCGCAAGTTATTCAGATTTCCGGCATATGTCAGCGCATCGAGATTGACGATCGGCTCGTCGTGTTGCACCAGCCAATCCAATACGAAGTTCGAGCCAATGAATCCGGCTCCCCCAGTGACAAGTATCATCGCCTACGCACCTCTCAACCAACGCAAACACCAGGATTGACGAAGAAATCTCAGTAGACGTTGCTCCGATCCCGCAAGCCGATCGCCGTCATCACGACGATCCTGAGATCAAGCCACAACGACCAGTTGTTGATGTACCAAATATCATGCCGCACGCGGTCAGCCATCCTGTCGACGGTCGGCGTCTCGCCCCTGTGCCCATTGATCTGCGCCCAGCCCGTCAGGCCCGGCTTCACATGCCGGCGAGAAGCGTATTGGGCGATCAGTGTTCCATATAGATCGTCATGGGCCAACGCATGTGGACGCGGGCCGACCACGGACATCTCGCCGCGCAAAACGTTCCAGAACTGCGGTAGCTCATCGATGCTAGTCGAGCGTATGAAGGCACCGACACGGGTTACGCGCGCATCGTTGCGTGTCGCCTGGCGGATAACGCCGGAATCTTCCATCACGCTCATGCTGCGGAACTTCAGGATCCGGAACGGCTTACCGTTGTGTCCTTTGCGGCACTGCATGAAGAAGACAGGGCCACGACTATCTAACTTGATCGCCATCGCCACCAGCAAGCACAGCGGAAGGGTAACGATCATCGCGCCCATGGAAAAGGCAATATCGAACAGTCGCTTCACGATACGCTCGACCAAGCCAAGCGGAGGCCGGTGGATCTGAAATGCGCGGCTCTCGCCGATATCCTGAGCGAAACCCTGGGCGATATCGCCGACCAGGCCCGAAAACATGACGCTGACAGGAACGCAGAACTCACGCAATGCCGACAGGCACTCTTCTAGAACGGCGGCATTGGCATAATCGCCCCAGACGATCAGGACCTCATCGACCTCGGCTATGCCATTCTTCTGAAGTCGCTCTTGTAGCAGGCTTGGAGGCTCGTCGGCAGCGCGAAGGTGCATAGTATGCTTGATGGATAGCCCGCCCAGCGCCGCCTTGTGGATGAAAGGATCAACCGGCGTCGAGTCTGGGCATATCAGTAAGACGCGCCGGGTCGGGAAGGATGCGTGGGCAACCGCGCGGATCAGGTAGGAATACCAAGCGAGCCTCAGGGTCGCCAGCGCGCCAAAAGATAGAACGGCGGCCGATAGGATGGCGCCGCGCGACACCGTTGTTCCAATCTTGAGGAAGAAAACAATCGCAAGAAGAAACGCAACGACCGCTGGTAAGAACGTGCAGATAATAGCCATCTGCCGGCGAAACGACAACAGCCCGGCAGGACGGTAGGCATGAGCGCCGCCCATCGCCAAGACGAAAACCGTGGCGACAAGCAGGCCGATACCCGCAAATCGCGACAAGTCGCCATCCATCCCCAAGAATACTTGCTCGTACAACATGTACCCACCGGCGCTTGCAAAGAATAGCGCCGCGAAATCAAGAGCAGCCGCGACATAGGTCGTCGCGACGGCATTGAAGCTGAACCACAGTCGATCATTTCTGGCTGAAAGCCTCGCGTTCCAGCTGTGTTCCACTGGCATGGTCATAACATTTATCCTCAACCCGCCAGTCTAGTTAACACAAGATTAATACGCCCAACAATTCGCCCAGCAATACTCCTTATTTAGTATTTCGCAGCCGGAGTACGTTTTTCTCCGACGTTTCATCGAGCATACTACTTAGCGTGGGAGTAACTCTCGAAAACACAAACCAAGAGTAGGCGATTTATACGCCAACAAATTTCGACCGTACTGGTAGTATATGTCTGATGTGGCATGCCCCCTGAGCGGGAGGACGCGTAATCGAGCCCAACGATGGGCTAGCGACAAGCCACGCCACGAACGGCCTTACAACCTCGGGCCAGACAGCGATGCTTACAATGAAAGGCAGGCCGTTCATGCGCTGTAAGCGCGCCCAGTGTCGGGACCGACCTGCATTGCTCATTTAGTATTAATACTTCAAACTTATACTTCAGATTTATTCGAAACTAGGGTTGAGACGACCCATTCCACTGCGCCATCACTCTTCGAACTGATCGTCGTCATCGTCATCGGAACCAAATGACCGGGCCTGCATTTCGGCAGAACTATGCTGATAGGCACGTGATTTTATCTCGTTGCTGATCAGAACGATCCAGTTATGCGCACGGCCGCTGCCGGATCCATTCTCGGGCATGACAAGAGCCATGCAGGTCATCACGCGCGGTCCGGTCTCCCGATACGGCTGCATGCTCCAAGCGAAGGGCTCATCCCGCTGTTGGCGCTTGCGAAATGTAACGCTGCGCTTGCGTGCGCTCTTCCACGCCATCGTCATCGACCTCGGTTATCGATGCCACAAACGCAGAACTGCCGCCTTCCCCGATCGGGCGCCTGATGGATCGATCGAGAAGCAACCGGCGCTGTAGGCAGCAGCCGGTATGCGATCGTGGTTTTCCGACCCGGGATTGCGTGTCTCGCGCCAACGCGCGTGATCTCCCTAAGTTCATCTGTCATCAGCGTGCGCCTCAAATGTCATCTCACTCATGTCGCGATGAAGAGCGGCTTGCGCGCTCGGATATCGTCCGCGGCGTGGCGGCAGCACCCCGCGAAGAAGCACGCGATCGGTGAGATTTTCTCAGAATGGAATGTCGCCGACGAGCAACTCCATCCGCCGATCCGCTGCTGAGTAGCGGCAGCGCGAGCTCAACTGTAACTTGAGCGGAGGCAGACGCGATGACGAAGGGGCTATCGGAGCGTGAGCGATAACGTTTTTCGTCTGCCCCCCCATCGAGAGAGGTGGCGATTCTCATTGTCTTTCGCATATCTTCCCCCGGAAAGCACGCAAACAACACCTCCGAAAAAGATTTTTCCGGACACAATACTTAGACTCTAAGGAAGCCGCACTCGACGATATTGCTCTCGTTCACTTTATTATTAACTTGGTACGATGCTAAGCGCAAAAATTCACTGATGCAATAGTCAAAATTCATTACGGAAACAGTGAAGACTGACGCAAGCGGCAATGGCAATATCGCTAGCACAAACGCAAATCTCAGGGGTAGGTATATTTGTATTGTCGCATCATCATTTTTGATATACAGGCAAATACAATGAAATTACTTTGAATAAATAATGCCGTAAGCATATCAACCGGAAGTGTTCTTGAAGCTGCTCTATCGGCTCGCATAGGGCGACGGGTGGTGACGGTTCTCTGTGAGAACTGATCAGGCAATTAGACGCCGACCAGCAAACCGCACAGCGCTTCCGCCACAAGCGTGAACTGGGGTAACCAGTAACGACCGCGCCGATAACGAGGTTGACCGTCGAGATCTCAGACCAGATGAAATAGCAAGTCGAAGCGTCCAGACGAGGCCGCTGCATTGACACTGCAAACGATGACGAGAAGGAAGCCGGTCGCCATCATCTGATCGTAGGCGCTATTGGCGCGACTGACGGACGAACAAGCACTGTGCTTCACGCCCTGCATAAGCCAGCCAACACCATGATGACTGTCGACACAAGGTTAGGCGAGTTGTTAGGATCGGTGGCGATAATGACACCGACAAAGCCCGTGAAGCTGCACGGGGAACAAAGACCGGTATTCTCTTCGGCAAACGCTCAAGGTACGGGCGCGCTCCACGCGACCTGTGCACGCGAGGTTGCCTAGACGCGCGATATTGCATAGGAGGCACAGTCGTAGTGTATCAATGAACAGCATTGAACTTTGGCGGAGAGAACACGTGACCGACAAGAGCACATCAATTCCCTATGCTCTGCTTTCATGGATACTGTGGCCAGCGCTGTTTTCAGCGGGACTGGTCGGAGCCGGGTTCGCCTTTCGGAGCACAGCGCCGCTGCTGTGGTTCAACGCGGTCTATCTGGCGATCGTCTGCTTGATCGCCCTCTTCGAGCGCGTGATTCCTTTCGAAAAGGAATGGTTGCAGCGGGACGGCCAGACATTTAATGACGTCGCGCACACGCTGCTGAGCAAGGGCGGCGTTCAGCTGGCCGCCGCGCTGGGTGCGACCGCGCCGATGGCTGTCGCGACCGTCGCCCATCCTTTGTTCATGAGCTTACCCGATGTGTGGCCTGGCAGCTTGCCGCTGGCTCTTCAGGTGGTTCTTGGATTGGCGATCGCCGAGCTCGGACTATACGTGGCCCACCGCGCAGCGCACGAGATCCTGTCGCTATGGCGCTTTCATGCCCTTCATCACAGTGTTGAGCGACTGTGGGTCGTGAATACCGGCCGGTTCCATTTCATGGACTCGCTGTTCAAGATCGCACTCAGCCAGCTTCCGCTCTATCTCCTGGGCGCGCCGCTGCCGGTGTTTTTATGGATTGGCGCCGTGACGGCCTTCATCGGCCTTCTCACCCACTGCAATATCGACGTGCGGACGGGCCCACTCGACCTGGTCTTCAGTACGCCGGGCCTGCATCGCTGGCATCACTCGCGCGTATTGGCAGAGGGCAATACGAACTACGGCGAGAACCTGGTTTTGTGGGATCAGCTGTTCGGCACCTATTTCAATCCCGACCGTCGCCCGCCAACGGAAATCGGCATCAGCGGTCGTGTCGCCGACAACTTTATTGGCCAGCTGTTCCAGCCCTTCTCGAAGAAGGGCTACCGACAAATTCTTGGCCGCCGAGTACACCCCGACGGCCAAGAGATAAGAACAGGTGATGAAGGATCGCGGAACCCGTCAGGCGCCATCAGCGAGAACCACCCGGTCAGCACAGATGGCACCGCCTAGCCTGGCTTAGTCCGCCGATGCGTTCCAGCGCGAGTCGGACTGGAACAGATCGTTCAGCTTGTAGGCAACCTCAGTACGGTTGGTTGCCTTCAGCTTCTTCATGATGTTGCGAATGTGAACCTTGACTGTGCTTTCGCGCAGATTGAGTTCATAGGCGATAATCTTGTTAGCCTTGCCCTTGCGCAACGCCTGGACGACTTCGGCCTGGCGCAGCGTGAACATGCGTGACAGCTCTTTCTGGCGCGGCGCGTTGTCAACAGGAGCCGACGACGTGAAGGTCTTGCCCGCGACGATGAAGGTGCCGCCAGCGACGGCGAGCCCGATGGCTTCCACACAGACTTCAATACCCACGGAGGTGGGAATGAAGCCACGAGCACCGTGCTCGATCGCTCGGAGCGTCTGGTTGAGATCGTCGCCATCGGCAAGGATGACCAACGGCGCCGGTGCGAGTTCGGTTGCGATGCTGGCGATCTCTTCATAAAGAGCGCCATCGCTTGACGCACGGCCGGTGATGTTCAGCAGGACCGCCTTGACGCGCTGCGTTGCATCTTTCTTTCGCCGCCATTCCGCCACCGAACCCACCGCGCAGGCCTTCATGCCGAGACCGTTCTGCGTCAGCGTCGTCGCGAGGCATTCCCGCTCGAGTGTTCTGCCGTCGATAATCAGCAGGCACCGGTCCTCGCCAATAATCTTTACTTCACCCAGTTCGCTGAGAGCTCTGGGTGCCACGGCAACGGCCTGAAGTCTGTTGACAGGCGTGCGTCCGCTTTCAAATTCCGAAGGTACGTAATTCATACTAGCCTCATACTCAATAGTGTTAGAGGTGACCATTCGCAACGAAATGCAATACTCGGGGGACATCGGCGTGTATTAAGTCAGTAAAGTAGTTTATCCATTTTGGATCACTTATCGCGTGTGGTTTCTACTTTATTAAGAACCTACATACATCAGTACTGACAATCAATACAAAATATTTCGTTAGCGTTAGATTAAAAATGCTCAGTATATAAAATTATACCGCCCAAGGATAAAAACAGGAATTATTTTTTACTAGGACGAAAAAACATCAACCAAGAAGCGCACGGCGTTTATTCTTTAGAAATACCATTTCTTAACGATAATAATTGTTTGTGTTCTCGCCTAACGGTATAGTTCAAAAGTCCGTACTGTTCTGACATAGACGAAGAAAATAACCCCTAGTAAATACTGTAGCAACGCCTCTGTAACGGGATCACGAAACCAAGCTAATCCAATTGGTTAATCCCTCGTTTACCCTTGAGGCGCGGATTTCACGGCGATCTTCGACGATATTTGGCGCTGTGGATAACATTACGCCTCGCCACACGCCGATCATCGGACGCGCAGACACACGGCGGGCAATTGCGCGGCTCGAACGCCTAAGTCTCGCGGCTTTTTTACTGTCGGCCTCTGAAGCGACGCTGATAGGTCGCATCATAAAGAGAGCTTTCGCGAAAATCGGTCGATGACAAGGATGGGCCGACAAAGATGATCGCCGTCCGCTCGATCGGCTGTGCGGCCACCTTGGCCTCGATATCGCCGAGCGTCCCGCGCACGATCCGCTCATCCTGCCAGCTCGCCTTCACGACGATGGCGACGGGGCATTCGGCCCCATAGAGCGGCGAAAGATCGCTGACAACCCGGTCCAAAGCATGAATGGCGAGGTGGATGGCAAGCGTAGCGCCCGTGGCGCCAAACCGCGTCAGGGTCTCGCCATCAGGCATCGGCGACGCCCTGCCCGATACGCGGGTCAGAACCAGGCTCTGCGCGACCTCGGGGATGGTGAGTTCGCGCCCGAGCGCGGCCGCCGCTGCAGCAAAGGACGGCACGCCTGGTGTCATCGTGTAGGCAATGCCATGCGTCTCAAGGCGGCGGACCTGTTCGGCGACTGCACTCCAGACCGAGAGGTCGCCCGAATGCAGGCGCGCAACATCCTCGCCAGCATTGGCGGCACGCAGATATTCGGCCTCAATCTCATCGAGCGACATGGGGGCGGTATCGACGATCCGCGCTCCCGGCGGGCAATAGGCGAGAAGATCTGGCGAAACGATCGAACCCGCATAGAGGCAAACGCGGCATTTTCCGATGAGGTCGCGGCCGCGCACGGTGATGAGATCCGCGGCACCCGGGCCAGCGCCGATGAAATGAACGGTCATATCCTTGTCCTCAATTCTTTACCCAATGCCACTGCGTGACGGGCATTGCCGGGCGCCAGCCCGTCATCGCGCCGATCGCACCGGCGCGGGAAATATCGATGCGGGTCAACGACCCGCCTAGGCTGGCGCGCAAAGCCAACAATTTCGCATCCATCTCGAGCGTCACGGCATTGGCGACCAGTCGGCCGCCGCTTTTCAGCGTCGCGATCGCCGCCTCCATTACCCCATCCTCGCTTCCCCCGCCACCGACGAAGACGACGTCGGGTTCGGGCAGCGACTGCAACGCCTGTGGTGCTGCGCCTTGCATGACCGCAAGCCCCGGCACGCCGAAGGCGACCGCATTGCGCGCAATTCGCTGCGCCCGCTCGCTAGATTGCTCGATGGCAATCGCCCGAAGCGACGGGTCACACAGCATCCACTCGATGCCGATCGAGCCGGAGCCGGAGCCGATATCCCACAGCAGTTCGCCATGGCGAGGCGCCAGCGTCGACAGCGTCAATGCCCGGATCTCGCGCTTGGTAATCTGGCCATCATGCTCGAAGAGCGCATCGTCGAGGCCGGGCGCAAAGGCCAACACGCGCGCACCCTCGCCGGCCACGATATCGATGGCGCAGACGTTCAGCGGATCGATGTCCTTAAGGTCAAATGCATCGGCTTGGCAGGTCCTGACGCGTTCACGCGCGCCGCCAAGCGCTTCCAGCACATGCAGCCGCGACCGGCCAAAACCATTGGCCACGAGCAAAGCCGCGAGCTGCGTCGGCGTCTCCTGATCCGAGGTCAGCGCGATGATGCGCCGGCCGTGATGCAGATGAGGACGTATGAGATCGAGCGAACGCCCATGCAGCGAAACGCTAGAAACTTCCTGCAATGGCCAACCCAACCGCGAAGCAGTAAGGCTGAAGGATGACGGCGCCGGTATCGTGCGGATCTCCGTGGCATCAACGCTCCGCGACAGTGTGGCGCCGACACCATAGAGAAACGGATCACCCGAGGCGAGCACGACGACAGGCGAGCCACGTCGCGCGGTGATCGCAGCCACCGAACGCTCGAACGGGCTTTCCCACGCAAGGCATTCGCCCTGAATGAGACCGGCCATCAGCACATGATGGCGAGGGCCGCCGAAGACGACGGAGGCAGCGGCGATCAGCCGCTTGGCTTCATCGCCGAGCCCTGCTGGACCATCCTCGCCGATGCCGATAATAGTCAGCCAAGGTTGGCCGGGAGCGGAAGACATATCAGCCATGAGCAAAATCCGCATTCTGATGCTTGGCGGCACGACCGAGGCAAGCGCGCTCGCCAAGGCTTTTGCCGCTCAACCGCGCTACGAGGCCCTGCTGTCTCTCGCTGGCAGGACCGAAAAACCCGCTCCGCAGTCCCTGCCCACCCGCGTCGGCGGATTTGGCGGCGCGGAGGGGCTCGCGAGCTTTCTGCGTGACGAAAAATTCGACCTGCTGATCGATGCCACCCATCCCTTTGCCGCGCGCATCTCGCAAAACGCCGCGGAAGCTGCCGCAATAAGCGGTCTTCCAGCCTTCTGCCTTCGTCGCGCGCCCTGGCAGGCCGAGGCGGGCGACCGCTGGCGGCATGCCGCGAGTGTCCAGAACGCGATCGCGCAAATCGGCAGCGCGCCGCGCCGCGTGTTTCTCGCCATCGGTCGTCAGGAAGCACATAGGGCGGATGCCGCCCCGCAGCACCACTATCTTATCCGAAGCGTCGACCCGGTCGATCTGCAACCCCAGCTTCCCCATGCACATTATCTTCTCGATCGCGGACCCTTCGATGTTGAACGCGAGGTCGCGCTGCTGCGGGAGCACCGCATCGATGTCGTCATCACCAAGAACAGCGGCGGCTCGGCCACCTATGCCAAGATCGCCGCGGCCCGCGCGCTCGGTATCGAGGTGATCATGATCGGCCGCGCAGAAGCGCCCGCCATCTCCACGGTCGCCACTGTCGACGAGGCCTTGGCGATGATCAATCACCTGCTGCCCCCGGGCTGAAGCGAGGGGTATAGATGAGATCAGCCCGGCCCTTGCGTTCGATGATCTTCGTCTCCACCGACCCAATGATCACGCATGTCGCCATATCGGCCGTCGCGGCATCCGCGACATCGAGCGGCTGAACGGAAATACGCTCATCGGGCCGTCCAGCGGCGCGGCCGAAGATAACTGGTGTCGAGCGAGGCAGCTTTTCGCGCAGCAATTCGAACGCCTTGCCGAGCTGCCAGGGGCGCGCCTTGCTGATCGGATTATAAAGCGCGATCACAAAGCCGCCTTCGGCTGCTGCGGTCAGACGCTTTTCGATCGTCGCCCAGGGCTTCAGATTATCGGAGAGCGAGATCGCGCAAAAATCATGGCCAAGCGGGGCGCCGACACGGGCGGCGACTGCCAGCATAGCGGTGATACCCGGGAGGATAACGAGATCGACATCCCGCCACGCGTCTGGACCATTGTCGACCGCCTCGCAGACCGCAGCCGCCATGGCGAATACGCCAGGATCGCCACCAGAGACAACGCAGACGACCGCGCCCTCGGACGCGGCCCGCAACGCGGCGCTCGCGCGATCCAGTTCCTCGCGATTGTCCGAGGCTTGACGCGTCTGGTCGGCCCGCAAATTCAGGCGATCGAGATAGGGGCCGTAGCCGAAAAAGACCGTGGCCTTCGAAACGGCTGCATGCGCCTCCGGCGTCATCTGATCTGGATTCCCCGGACCGGTGCCAATAACGAAAAGCTGCCCGCTCATCGGTTGCTCTCCCATCCGGGAACGAGGACCAGCGAAAAGTAAGGCGCATCGCCTTCCGGCCGGTCGGCGAGCTTGATTATCGCCGCGTTGGCCATGGTGCCGCGCTCGACGTAGACCGCTTCGGCAAGCCTTCCCGATGCCTGCAGCGCGCGGCGGATCTTCGGTAGGTTGCGCCCCACCTTCATGATTACCGCGGCTTGCGTATCGGATAGACGGCGCTCGAGCTCCTGCTCGGCCATCGTCCCGGGCAGAACCGACAATACGTCGTCGCCCTGCACGATCGGGATGCCGGCGAGAGACCAACAGCCGGACATCGCACTGATGCCGGGGATGACCTCTGTAGGATAGCGGTTGGCGAGGCGTACATGCAGGTGCATGTAGGAGCCATAAAACAGCGGATCGCCCTCGCTGAGGACGGCCACGGTTCGGCCGGCGTCGAGATGCGCGGCGACAGCCGCCGCCGACTCCTCGTAGAAATCGGTGATCTGTCGCCGGTATTCGGCTTCGTTCTTTTCGATCTCGGTGGTCACCGGATAGTAGAGCGGCAGCATAACCGCGTCCTGCCCGATCAGGTGCTCGACGATCGCCCTGCCGTTGCCGCTTCTGCCGCGCTTGGCGAAATAGGCAATCACATCGGCCGCTTCGATTGCCTTGACGGCCTTGACGGTGAGCAGTTCCGGATCGCCGGGACCAGTGCCAACGCCGATTAGACGACCGGCGCAGCTCATAGACCAGGCCTCGCCAAGGCGTTGACGGCCGCTGCCGTCATGGCGCTGCCACCAAGCCGTCCGCGCACGATCGCATAGGGAACGCCGTAGGAATTCTCAGCCAAGGCATCCTTGGATTCCGCCGCACCAACGAAGCCGACAGGCATGCCGATGATCGCCGCCGGCTTAGGCGCGCCATCGCGCATGAGCTCAAGCAAGTGGAAGAGCGCAGTCGGCGCATTGCCGATGGCAACGACACTGCCGGCAAGACGATCCTTCCAGAGATGAAGGGCGGCGGCCGAACGTGTGTTTCCCGTTTCCTTCGCCAATTCCGCGGTGCGCGGATCGTGCAAGGTGCAGAGGACATCGTTCTTTGCGGGAAGCCTGGTGCGGGTCACGCCGTGCGCCACCATTTCGGCGTCGCAGAAGATCGGCGCGCCGGCATGGAGCGCCGCGCGCGCGGCGCTGACGAAATGCGGCGCGAACACGAAATGCTCGGCGGCTTCAACCAATCCACAGGCATGGATCATGCGCACGGCAACGTCGGCCTCCTCGGCGGAGAACCGCGACAAATCGGCCTCGCTGCGGATAATCGCGAACGACCGTTCATAGATGGCGTCACCGCTGTGGATGTAATCGTAGTCTGGCATTCCTAGTCCTGTCGCAGTGCTCGCGTAATCGTGGCCGTCCCCACCCTGTCGAGACAGGCCCTAGCAGATTCGCCAGCTTGTCTTTCACTTTTGATGAGACGGGAAAGCCTCTCTATAGCGGAATTGATGTCACTACCAGCAATCTGTGCATCAGGCGCATCCGACGCTAGGCCATCGAGGACAAGATGGTAGCCGTCTGCGGCTCCCGAGATGGTCAGAGCACGGCGTGGGTGGGCGCAGCCCTTGGCGCAGCCGGACAAATGCAGGTCGAGTGAGCCATCCAACGCCTCCGGACACCGCTCGATCAGCGTCTCCGCTAATGCCTTGGTGGCGTAGAAGCTCGACGCGCAAGCGCCTGCACCGGCACAAGTGGCGATGCGCGATGAGAGATCGTCGCTATCGGCGGATAGACCGAAGCGCTTCGCTGATAGCCGCACTGCCGCCGCGCTCTCTTTGTTCAAGCCTGTTATGAAAAGGCCGCGATCGGGCGCCGGTCGGATGTTCGTCACATCGTGGCTTTCGACGAACGTCAGAAACGCCAGAAGGTCGTTCGCGTGTATTTGCCCGAAACGCGGCTTGAGACCGATCACCGCCGTACAGTTTTCCATTGCAGGGATGCCAACCGATGGCGTCTCGCCCGCGCGCGGATGGCGCGAAATGGCGTGCATATCCGGGAAGACAGATACCAATCGCTCCGGATCGATATCGCGGCAACGTTTCTGCCAGCCGATCGAAAGCAGCAGCTTGAGGACATCACCGACCGCCTCGATCGCTTCATCGGCAGTGCCGACGGCAACCGGACGAGCGCTGGCACCATACCCAGCAATGGCGACCAGCCACTCTTCCGCCGAAAGGGCCAACAGCCTGACATCCGCCGTGACATCTGCCAAATCAAAGCGCCCACCGCCATCGACGATGATCGACAGCTTCGGCGCAAGCCCCGGCGACTGCAGATATTCGGCGAGCCGATCCCGCAGCAGCAATTCCATCGCGGCAGCATCCGCGACGTCACCGAATTCAGCACCATTCAGCGGCGGCAACTCGATCACGGGATTGGGCGACACGATGATGCCGGCCGCATCCACCGCTTCGGCGAACGGCTCGACCGTCTCCGGCCGAAGTCCTCTGATCTGGAGGCTGCCCCGCGCCGTGATCTCGAGCAAACCGTTACCATGCAGCAAGGCGGCTTGTGCCAGTTGCGCGCACTGATGAACCGTCAAGACGCCACCCTGCGGACGCAGGCGAGCGAGCAGGCCATCGCCCGTCGGCATCGGCCGCGCGAGAGTCGGACAGGCACCGCGCCGCGCATAGGCTTGCGCGGCTTCGCCTGCAATGTCCGTCTTGATGCGCTCGTCGAGTGCCATCTCGTCATTTCCTTCCGCCCGGCGCCTGCATGATCGCGGCGCACGGGGCAAAGCCATTGCCAGTGTCACAGATCGTCGAAATCGCGACCCTTGCGCAGCAGGTAGATATCCATGATCCACCCGTGTCGCGCCCGCGCTTCGGCGCGCAACTTCACGATATCCGCGGCGACATCGCCAAGCCGTCCCGAACGCACGATCTCATCGTCCGTACCGAGATAGGCGCCCCAGAAGATCTCGGCATCCGGATCCTCGATCTTGGAGAAGGCCTGCTCTCCATCTAGCATGACCACGGTGCTATTCGCCCGGTTCCCATGCTCGACAAGCCGGCGCCCCGTCGTGATCTCGACCGGCTTTCCTACCATGTTAATCGGAATGCGGTGGCTTGCCGCCAGCGCCTGGATGCTGGTGATCCCCGGGATGACGCTGAAGTCGAAATCAACGGTGCCGAGTTCCCTTGCCCGCTCGATAATGCGGATCACGCTATCATAAAGGCTCGGATCGCCCCAGACGAGAAAGGCGCCAGCGCCGCCGTCGGGGAGATCGTTGATCAGCCGCACAAAAATCTGCGCCAGTGCCGCATGCCAGTCATCGACGCTTTCGACATAGCTGCGGTCTGCCGTCTTGCGGTGCGGAATCGCGAACTCGACAATCCGGGTCTTCGGATTGGCGACGAAGCGCTCGCAAATCTCGCGGCGAACGGAAGCAAGCTTCTCCTTCTCCTCGCCTTTCGTCGGCAGGAAGATCATGTCGGCGGCGTTCATCTTGCCGATGGCCTGGATGGTGACGTGTTCGGGATTTCCCGTTCCGATACCGATGACATAAATGTGGCGCACGCCGGCTCTCCCGATCAATTCTCCCTGCTTTTGACGCACATGGTTCGGCGCTGCAAGGGCATGGATCAAATGGCCAAGTCCAACAGGCGGCAACGCCCGCCGATGTGCCCAACAGCACACGTGCGCAAAACAGAAAAGCGGCCGGACTTGCGCCCGGCCGCTTCCCTATGGTGAACACCCAATCCACGATCCTGTCACAGAGTGCGGATCGGGCGTTCTGGCGCTTCCTTTGCCCCCAGAAGCGCCATAACTCGACTATTCGCGCTCGCCCGTGAAGTTGAGCAGCAACTGGAAGATGTTCACGAAGTTCAGGTAGAGCGACAGAGCGCCGAAGACGGCAAGCTTCTGGTTCGATTCCTGATCGTAATTCTCCGAATACTGCTCCTTGATGTTCTGCGTGTCGTAGGCGGTCAGGCCGACGAAGACAACGATACCGATGACCGAGATCGCAAACTGCAGAGCGCTCGATCCAAGGAAGATGTTGACCACGCTGGCGATCACCACGCCGATCAGACCCATCATCAGGAACGAGCCCATGCGGGACAGGTCACGCTTGGTCACATAGCCATAGAGGCTGGTCGAGCCGAACATCGTGGCGGCGATGAAGAAGGTGCGTGCGATGCTGGTGCCGGTGAAGACCAGGAACACCGAAGCCATCGACAGGCCCATGACGGCACAAAAGGCCCAGAAAGTCATCTGCGCGGCGCTTGCCGACATCGTCTGGATCTTGAACGAGAAGAAGAAGACGAAGGCGAGCGGCGCCAGCATGACCACCCACTTGAGCGGCGACTGGAAGATCGGCACATAAAGCGCCGGCGTCGAGCCAACGATGAACGCGACGATGCCAGTGATGACAAGACCGATGCCCATGTAGTTGTAGACGCGCAGCATGTGCTGGCGAAGACCCTCGTCGAACATGGCCTGCGAGCCAACGGCCGCACCGTAACGCTGCTGATTGATTGGGTTCATTGAGATCTCCTCGAGTGAACTAGTAAAGGGTACGGGCAAGCCCATCGGCTGCCTGATCCAGTGAGATGGAGCGATCCGCGGTCACCAGCGCATAGGCGACGTCACCGATCTGCCAATAGGCTGCCTCGGCGCCATCGAGCGCGATATGGTTGACCGACTGAACGGAGAAAACGCCCGGACGAACGGCAAACAGCGACAGCTGCTTCTTGTCGGCCGTGATCGACATTTCGACGCTCGGGCCGAATTCGGACGGGAATATCTGTACGTCCGAGATCGTCCAGCCACCCGGAAGCTGCGGCATGACGATGCCGGTTGCAGCGCGAATTTCATCCGGCTTATAGCCTTCCGCCGGCTGCGACGAGACGGACTGGCGCACCAGGGCTGTCTTGTAGGCCTGAACAGCGTCCTCGACATAGGCGGGCGCCGGGACGGATGCAGCCACTTCAGTTGCGGTAAAGGCACCGAACGAGGTGTGCGCTACCCAGCCGGCCGCCACCATGACGCCGACGGCAGCAACGCGCTGCATGGCGTGGAAGATACGACCGTAAGCAAGTCCGCGCTCGAGACGGCGCGCAAGATCGCGCGTTTCCGCCCGGCCCGAGGCGCCTTCATGAGCGAGCGCCAGGCGCAGTTCGCCGCGCATACTCAGATCGGCCATGACCTTCGCGGCCGTTTCGGGATTCTCGGAAAGATAGGATTCCACCTGGATGCGGCGGGTCACATCGAGTTCGCCATCGACATAGGCATCGAGATCGGCGTCGATAATGGGATCAACTGCTTTCATTTCCGCCTCCTTCGATCAACCTCAAATGTGGTGCGCGCGGTGTCGCTTCCTCGATTTCGCGCAGGTGGGCGCGGGCGCGCGAAATGCGCGACATCAATGTACCAATCGGAACGCCGAGCGCTGCAGCAGCTTCCTGATAGGAGAGGTCTTCAATCGCCACGAGATGGAGCGCCTCGCGCTGCTCTTCCGGCAAACGGAAGAAAGCATTGCGCACCTGCTGCAGACGCACGGCATGTTCCTGCGCGGCTGGCAAGGACTGCTCGGCCTCCACGGCGGCCTCATCGTGCCGTCGTGTCAGCGATCGCCCCTGTCGGACGCGGTCGATGTGAGCGTTATGCACAATCGAGAGCAACCACGTACGCAAGTTACCGCCACTGCGGAAGCTCTGCTTCTTCTCGTATGCCCGGACCAGGGCATCATGGACCAGATCTTCGGCGTCATCCGAGTTGCGCACCAGGGAGCGCGCGTAGCGCCGAAGCGCTGCGAGCTGACCGATGACATCGAATGGGCGTTCTTTCCGTTCCATAATTGAGTATACGAAGCCGCGCGTTGTTTTATTCCCCGCGGCCGCGATTTTTTCTGCTTTTTCATCGTCCAGCGACAGAAACGGCCGAACTCATGAAGAATATCAAATTAAAATCAATACTTTAAGCATCGCTCGGAGATGCCACAAAAGCACGCAAATTGTCAGGCATGCTGCTCATCCGACAATTCCTCGAGGATGGGACAGTCCGGTCGGTCATTGCCGTGACAGGCGTGGACCAAGTGCTCAAGCGTGTGCCGGAGTTCGCTGAGCTCGCGGATCTTGCGGTCGATCTCGGTGAGCTTGGCCTGGGTCAACTCCTTCACATCGGCGCTGGCCCGGCTCTTGTCCTCGTAAAGCGCCAGCAGCTGCCGGCACTCCTCGACTGAAAAACCGAGCCCTCGCGACTTCTGCAAAAAGCGCAGTTTGTGAACATCGGCAACCGCGTAGTCGCGGTAGCCGTTGTCGTTTCTATCGGGGCGGATGAGGCCGATATCCTCGTAATATCTTATCGTCTTCGATGGCAGGCCGGAGCGTGCCGATGCTTCACCGATATTCATCGCAGCCTCCTAAAGCTTGGCGGCGCGCAGCCGCAGCGCATTGCCGATGACCGAAACGGATGACAGGCTCATCGCCGCCGCCGCAATCATCGGCGAAAGCAACAGACCGAAGACGGGATAGAGAACGCCGGCGGCGAGCGGCACGCCGAGCGCGTTGTAGCCGAAAGCGAAGCCGAGGTTCTGGCGAATATTGTACATCGTCGCCTCGGCCAGACGCCGCGCCCTGACAACGCCGTTGAGATCGCCCTTGACCAGGGTGATGCCGGCGCTCTCCATCGCGACATCGGCCCCCGTGCCCATGGCGATGCCGACATCGGCCGCGGCCAGCGCCGGTGCATCGTTAACGCCGTCGCCGGCCATGGCGACCACCGCCCCCATGGCATGCAGCTCGTCGATCAGCGCCTTCTTGCCCTCGGGCAGGATGTCGGCGCGCACATCGTCGATCCCCAGGCTTCTGGCGACCGAGCGCGCCGTGCGCTCATTGTCGCCAGTCGCCATGATGATCTTGAGGCCGCTCGCATGCAGCGCCTTGATCGCGGCGGCCGTTGTCGGCTTGATACGGTCGGCGACAGCCACCAGCCCGGCGAGGCGCTGGTCGACGACGACGAACATCACGGTCTTGCCTTCGTCCCGCAACGATTGCAGCTGCTCCCCATGGGCGGCGACGTCGATGCCGAGATCGGCCATCATCGCAGCGTTGCCAAGCGCCACGGCCGCCTCGCCGATATTCCCGCGCACGCCTTTGCCCGTTGGCGCCTCAAAGCCCGTGATATCGGCCAAGGCGATCCCGCGCTCTTCCGCGCCCGACACGATAGCGGCCGCCAGCGGATGCTCCGATCCTCGCTCCAGGCTGGCGGCGAGTTGCAGGAGTTGGTCTTCTGCCACGTCACCGAGCGCCACAACATTTGTCAGCCGGGGCTTTCCTTCGGTGAGCGTGCCCGTCTTGTCGACGATCAGCGTATCGACCGTCGAAAAACGTTCCAGCGCTTCCGCATCCTTGATCAGCACGCCCTCATGGGCGCCGCGACCGGTGGCGATCATGATCGACATTGGTGTGGCAAGACCCAGCGCGCAGGGGCAGGCGATGATTAGGACGGAGACGGCGGCGAGCAGCGCGTGAACCATGCGCGGCTCGGGACCGACGAGAGCCCAGATCGCGAAAGCGGCGATCGCGGCGGCGACAACGGCCGGGACGAAGAAAGCAGAGACGCGATCGACGGCGCCCTGGATCGGCGCGCGCGAGCGCTGTGCCGTGGCGACCATGTCAACGATGCGCGACAGCGTTGTCTCCGCACCGACCTTTTCGGCCGTCATCACCAGCATGCCGTTCTTGTTGATGGTACCGCCCGTCAGCGTATCGCCAACACTCTTTTCGACGGGCATCGGTTCGCCTGTCAGCATGGATTCGTCGATCGTCGATTGCCCCTCGCTGACCGTGCCATCGACAGGAACCCGCTCGCCCGGCCGAACGCGCAGGCGATCTCCAACAACGATATCGTCGACCGGCACATCGGCCTCGCTGCCATCGCGGCCAATACGCCGCGCGGTCTTCGGCGCGAGATCGAGCAGTGCGCGAATGGCCGAGCCGGTCCGCTCGCGTGCCTTCAACTCAAGCACCTGCCCGACGAAAACCAGGGCCACGATAACGGCCGCCGCCTCGAAATAAACGGGCACGGCGCCGCCATGTCCACGGAACGTATGCGGAAAGATGCCCGGCGCCAGCGTGGCGGCCAGACTATAGATGTAAGCCGTCCCGACACCGAGGCCAATCAGCGTCCACATATTCGGGCTGCGATTGACGAGCGACGCCCAGGCGCGGCGGAAGAACGGGAGTGCTGCCCAGAGCACCACGGGCGTGGCTAGAACAAGTTCGGCCCAGGTCGCAAGCGGCTCGCCGAGCCAATCGCGCACAGGAAGGCCGATCATCGGCCCCATCGTTATGACAAGCAGCGGAACCGAGAGAATGCCGCTGATCCAGAGACGGCGGGTGAAATCGATCAACTCGGGATTGGGGCCTTCATCCATGGGCGGGATGCCCATTGGTTCAAGCGCCATGCCGCATTTGGGGCAATCGCCGGGATGATCGCTGATCACCTCGGGATGCATCGGGCAGGTATATTGCGTCCCCTTCGGAGCAGGTTTCGGCTGCGGCTTTTTGCCATTGCGATAATCCGCCGGCGCCGCTTCGAACTTCGTCCTGCAGCCGGCCGAGCAGAAATAGTGCTTCTCGCCCTCATGCCGCAGGAAGTGCTTCGCGGTCGCACGGTCGACGCTCATGCCGCAGACCGGGTCCCTTGCTGTCAGATAATCCTGCGGCGCAGCTTCGAATTTGGTGCGGCAGCCCTCGCAGCAGAATAAATAGCGCCGCCCTTCATGCTCGAACGACGGCTTGCCGGCAGCGGGATCGACCGTCATGCCGCAGACGGGGTCGCGGACCACGACGTCATCCGCCGGATGATGATGGTGGTCGCTGTGGCCGTGGTGATGTGCGTGGGTGTTATCCATGAGTATCTCCTGTGCCTGACAAGGCAGTGGAGATACTTATCAACCTTCCAGCAACTGGAAGGTCAAGCGCAAAATGCGCTTGTTTTGACGACGGTCAAAACCGCCTCAATCGATGAACACGCCGACGCTTGCGGCGCGGCCCATCGCATCGATGACGGTCAGCTTGGAATAGCCGCCGCCATCGGGCGTCCACTGGTTGGTGCGCCGCCGCGACAGGTCGGGTAACGGCTTGCCGTTGGCGAGCCATCGAAAGGGCGCTCGGCCACCCTGGAGCTTCAGCATCAACGGCGAGAGTTCGCCGCCCTTTGCCAGACCCTGGGCCCCGAGATCGACATGCGCTCCTTCAGGCGGATAGACGATCTGCGGCGCCGGCTCGCGGCCGGATGTCGCGAGCAATCCGCTGGGATTGATCGCAAACCGGCGCTGGCTGATCGGCAGCTGCGCCTGCGCGATGCGCACGGCGCCCGATGGCGGGCGCGGCAGCGGCGTCGTTGAGATGCCCGACTTGGCAAAACCCTCGAACAGGATCGGCGCGGCCGTGCCATATCCGGTCAGGCCGGGCGAGGCGCCGCTATCCGGACGACCGACCCAAACGCCGAGGACATAGCGACCGTCATAGCCCACCGACCAGGCGTCGCGGTATCCGTAGCTCGTGCCGGTCTTGTAGGCGATGCCACGCTGCGGCGCACCGGCGGGCGGTATGACGCCCGAGAGGATATCGGCGACATTCCACACCGCGACCGGTTCAAGCAACGCCTCGCCTTCGATCTCTCCGGGCTGGCCGGATATGCCGTCCCCGATCCTGACCGCCTGCCCTCGATTGGCGAGCGCCGTATAAAGCTGCACCAGATCCTTGAGCGTGAGGCCGACGCCACCAAGCCCGATCGCCAGCCCCGGCGTTTCGTTGGGCGGCAGCAGCGGGCGCACTTCGGCGCGGCGGAAGCGGATGAGGAGCTTGGCCGGGTTGACGGCATCGAGCAGCTTGACTGCAGGCACGTTGAGAGAGAGTTGCAGCGCATCGCGCACTGTCACGTCTCCCTGGTAGCTCATATCGAAATTGCGCGGCCGGTAACCGAAGAAATCCGCCGGCCGATCCTCGATAATCGTCTCCTGGCTAACCAATCCCTCTTCAAAGGCGAGGCCATAGATGAACGGCTTTAGCGTGGATCCCGGCGAACGCGGGACGCGCGTCATGTCGATCCAGCCGGATCGGCTGGCGTCGAAATAATCGGCCGAGCCGACTTCGCCGACGATATCCCCAGTCTGCGCATCCGCCATCACCATCGCCAGCGACAGCTTGGGACCTAGCTTCAGCGCGGCCGCCTTGGCGACAGCCTCCAGCCCCTCCTGCACCCGCTTCTTCAGCGTGGTCCGGTACGGCGACGCATCCGGCGCCATACGCAGCGCGGCTTCGCCGACATGTGCCGCGAGCGCCGGCAGTTGCATGCGTTTTGCCGGCACAAGCGTCGCCTCGGCGCGCTCCGCCTCCCCTTCCCCGATCGCGTCTACGACCGCGACGCGCTCCAACACGCGCTTGCGCGCCGCTTCGGCGGCCTTGAGGTTGCGATCGGGGCGGCGCTTTTCGGGAAGCTGCGGCAATGCCACGAGCAACGCTGCCTGCGCCACCGTCAGACGCTTCGGCTCCTTGCCGAAATAGGCAAGACTTGCGGCTCTGACGCCTTCCAGATTGCCGCCATAGGGCGCATGCGTCAGATAGAAATCGAGGATTTCATCCTTGGACAGGCGTCGCTCGATCTGGAGCGCACGTGCGACCTGCAATAGCTTGGCCGAAAGCGATCGGCCCTGGCGCGGCTCGATCAGCCGGGCAACCTGCATCGAGAGCGTAGAGGCCCCCGAAACGATGCGGCCGTTGGTGACGAGCTGGAAGGCGGCGCGGCCGATCGCACGCATGTCGATGCCGCGATGCTCGTAAAAGCGCCGATCCTCATAGGCGACCAGCATACGCAGGAATTGCGGATCAACATCGCCAACGGTCGTCTTTAGACGCCAGCGCCCCTCCGGCGTTGCGAAGGCGCGCAGAAGCTCTCCGTCGGCATCCAGCACCTCGGCGGATACGCGCGCCTTGTCGAGCGGCGGCGGAAATGCCTTGTCCGCCGCGTCGAGCCCGATCAGCCCGGCGCCGGCGATTGCCATCGCCGCCACAAGGCCGATCGCGATTTTCCGCCTCAGTCTCATGGCTGTGCCGCCACGACCTCCATCTTGCCGGTTGCCGTCCGCGCCGAAAGCTGCGGCCGGTACATGTCCTCTACGTTCGCCGCCGGGTGGTCGTAGACGCCGGGTGTCACGGCGCGCACGACGTATGCGACGTTGATCTCCCGGTTGTCATCGGCGCTGCGGTTGAAAGCAGCGACGAAACGATCGTTGCGGAACTCGGTATGCGCGGCCGTCACATCGCCGATCCAGTCAAAGTTGGTCAGCTGCGCGCTGTCGACCAGGCTCGGATTGTCGATCTGGAAACCGGCTGGCAAGAGATCGGTGATGACGATGCGCGACGGCCATTTGTTGCTCTCGGTGACATGCAGCACGACGACATAGCGCTCGTTCTGCTTTGCCTCCGAGACATTCGCTTCCTCGCCATCCAGCGTGTAGTAGCTGCGCTCGATGGCGAAGCCATCGCCACCAGCCGGCAGCGGCGTCACCGGTGCTGCAACGGTCGTGACAACAGCCGAAACGGCATCGCTCGTCTGGTTGGTCAGGGTCAGCGCGTGATCGGCCAGCGCCTCGCCATTCATCCGCGCCATGTAGGCACCGTTGTGGAGCGCGCCGTTGACGTCGATCTTCAGCGACTCGTCGCCGCCCTGGATCGCGCGGGCGGCGAGCAGCATCCAGGCCTGTTCCTGGGTGCTGGTGTACTTGCTGCGCTCCCACTCCTTGGCCACTGCCTTCGCCAGTTCCGGCACGATCGGCGGCACCGGCCGGCTTTCGGCGGCGAGCGCGAGGATGGCGGCGCCGTCTCTAAGCACCGAGCCATAGTCGGTGCGCGACAGGTTGACCTTGGTGACCATCGACTGGGCCGACATCTGCAGCGCGTCGACGAAGATGTTCCTCGACCGCGTCGCATCGCCGTAGAGCGCCAGCGCGGCCGCGATATGGGCCTTGGCGAGCGGTGTCGGGAAGTCGTTGATCATCGTGTCCGCATAGTAGCGCAGATCGCTGATCGCGGCCTTCTTGTTGCGCGCGAGCACATATAGCGCATACGCGATCTGATCGCCCTGATCCTTGACACTAACGTCATAGCTCAAGGCGTTCTGCAGGTTCTCCAGCGCCTGTGCGAGCGCACGATCCGGCACATCGTATTTCTGCTCGCGGGCCCGCGTCAGGAAGTCGGTGACGTAGGAATCGAGCCAGAGATCACCGCTATCCGGTCCCCAAAGACCGAAGCTGCCGGCGGATGCCTGGTAGGACAGGACACGATAGATGGCATCCTGCACGCGCTTCTTGATATCGGCATCGCCATCGAGACCGACCTGCTCGGCAAGCTCGCTCAGATAGAGCAGCGGCAGAGCTCGGCTGGTCGTCTGCTCGGCGCAGCCGAAAGGATAGCGATCGAGCGACATCAGCAAGGCCGGGATGTCGAAGGCAGCCGAGCGCGTGACGTTGACGCTGACCGATGCGCCCGGAAGAACGCTATCCGCCAAGAGCGCCTTGTCGATCGTCAGCTTCGCGCCCGGCTTCAGCGCCAGCACACGACGCTCCGTGACCGGCAATACCGCCGGCCGAACGGGGACATCGAGGCTCTGGTCGAGCGACAGGTCGGATGCATCCGAGAGGTTAATCGAAACGACGCCGTTGCCCGGCTGCAAGCCGGTCACCGCCAGCGTCACCGCCTGCTTCGCACCGGCATCCAAACGGATCGTCTGCGTGGCCTTATCGATACCGACAGCGTCATTGCCTGTGACTGCCAGCTTGTAGTCGCCTGCGGGCGCATCGGTATTGGCGATATCAAGGCGCAGTTCAGACTTGTCCCCCGGCGCCAGGAAACGTGGCATGCTGGCGGTGACGACGACAGGATCACGAATGATCACGTCCTGCGTCGCATGGCCAACACCGGACTTGGACCAGGCGACCGCCATCAGGCGCGCCGTGCCGTTGAACTGAGGAATATCGAAGCTGACATGCGCCTTACCCTCGGCATCCAGCTTCACCGGGCCGGAGAAGAAGGCGACGAGCTTCTGCGTCGGAGGGCTTGCCTGCAGCGCGATCGCGCCGCCATCGCCGCCGGTGCGCAGTTTGCCGGTGGCGCCGAGCGAGCCGTCGATCAAGCGGCCATAAAGGTCGCGGATCTCGAGACCAAGCTGGCGCTGACCGAAATACCATTCTTCCGGGTTCGGCGGCTCGTAGCGCGTCAGGTTGAGAATGCCGACATCGACAGCGGCAACGGTGACATAAGCGTCCTCGTTTGCGCCGGCACCCGCAACGGCGAGCGTGATCGGCAGCGGGCCGCGCGGCAGCATCTTCTCAGGTGCCTCGATCTTGACCTGCAAGGCCCGATCCTCAGGATCGACCTTCAGCCATTTCACGCCGATGGCGCGCATCGGCATGTGGCTGTCCTGGGCATCGCCCGGACGGAACAGCGTCGCGGTCACATAGGCGCCGGCGCCCCAATCGGCGGTAACGGGGATATCCACCTCGCCACCCGTCTCGCCGATCGCCGCGTTCTGCACGGCAACCAGGGTTTCGGTACCGGCGGCGATCATCAGTTCGCCTGCATAGCGCGAGGAGACCTTCAGCTTCGCGGTCTCGCCGACCTTGTAGCTATCCTTGTCGAGCGCGATCTCCAGCCCATCGGGCGTTTCCGTGGATGTTGCCTGCACGAACCAGCCGGCGTCGAATTCGACGCTGGAGGTCGGGCCATCGGCGTCGGTGCTCTCGACTTCGAGGCGATAACGGCCCCACTGCACGGGCGAGGCGATCCTGGCGCCATCGATGCCGGCATCGACATTGCCGTTGCCCACCTGCTCGGCGGTATAGACCGGCTCGTATTTCCAGGCCGTGCCGTCGCGATACCATTGATAGTCGCGGTTGAGCTTGAAGAGCTTCCAGCGAAGCCCCTTCATCTCCTCCTTCGCACCATCGGCGTTGACGCCGATGACGGTGAAGTTGGCGATCGAGTTCTCGCCGAGATCGCCCGAGAATTCCGGCTTGATGCCGATCATCGGCCCCTGGTTCTGCACCGGCAGCACAAGCGAGCGCTCGATCGCGCGTCCACCGGCTTCCTGCATTCGAATATAGACGGTCGCGTTCAGAAGCTGCGTCGTTGCGGGCAGCTCGCCGACCGTCAGATCGGTAACGCCTTCGCCCTTTTCGTCGAGGTCCGGCAATCCCTCGATCGACTGGCGCGAATCCTCGCTCGCCTCTTCATCGGCAAGGCCGAAGAAATAGCCCGGAAACGCATCCGCCTGGTGTGTCGGCTTGATGACGACATCGCCTTCCAGCGTCAGCCCGGCGGCGGGCGCGCCATAGAGATACTTGCCAGAGATATTGATCGTTGCCGGCGTGTCCGGTCCAATCACCTTCGCCTCGGTCTCCAGCTCCATGTCGGTACGATCCGGCACGAAATCGTCGACCAGGAAGCTCTTGCTGGCGATCGGCGAACTCTTCGGGTCGGTATGGATGTTCATCGTCCAGGTGCCGCGCATGGCATTGTCCTGCACGGCGAAATCGACATTGTAGCCGCCGAGATTGCTGGTCTGGCTGACGATGCGGCGGTCTTCGACGCCATCAGGGCGCATGAAGATGAAGGTCAGCGGCAGATTCTCGATTGCCTTGCCATCCGTATCGCGCGCCAGCGCAGACGCGTGGACCGTTTCGCCGACGCGGTAGATGCCGCGCTCGGTGAATGTCAGCACGTCGATTGCGCCCGGCGATGCGCGCCCGGTGACGCCGCGATCGGAGAGGTCGAAACCGGCTCGTGTCATGTCGAGGAAGACGTAGTCCGACGTCCCGTTCTTCGCCGTGATCACGGCAGGCGTTAGCGCCGATGTGCCGCGGATCAAGCCGGCGGTGAAGGTGGCGCGGCCATTGTCGTCGGTCGTGGCGGTACCAAGCACCTCGTTATTCTTGGCAAGCAACTGCAGCGCGACACCAGCCATCGGCTTGGCTGATGCAAGCGAACGGGCGAAGACGTTGAGGCCGTCGGTCCCGGCATAGGTCGTCACGCCGATATCGGAGACCACGAACCACTGGGTGGCCTGCGAATTCCATTCCTGGTCCGGCCCGGTCGGCGATGTCGCGGTCAGCACATAGACGCCGGGCTTGCGCTCCGGCAGCGCCTCATCGACGGGGAAGCTGGTGACGACATCCTTGTTCAGGTCATTGGCGATGTCGATCGCACCCTGCCAGACAAGCTCGCCGCTTTCGTCCTCGATCCGCTGGGCGCTATAGCCATCGAGCTGGGTGAGGAACTGCGAGCTGGTCAGCAACGGCGCGATGCCACGATCGCCGATGCGGTAGAGCTTGAGGTTGGCCGAGGCCATGTTGACCGAAACGATCGGGATGCCGCGGCGCGCCGTCGATGGCAGCACGAAGCTGTCGCCGGTGAAGCGGACGCTTGCGGTGCGGTCCTTGACGTAGATATCAAGGCTGACGGGCGCCTCCAGAACCTCGTCGACCGACGAGGGAAGACCGGTGCGGAAGGAGATCTTGTAGTTCTCGCCGTGCGTCAGGCCCTCGACGCAGATCTGCCTGTCCTTGGTTTCGAGCGCCTTCGGCGAGGCGCCATTGAGCGTCACGAAGGGGGTATAGTCGGTGGTCTTGACCAACGATTCCGAGAAGGTGACGCATGCGCGCGGGGTGGCGCTGTCGGCATCGACGGTGTGATCCGTGATACGGAAGCCCTGCGTCGACTTCAGCTGCAGGTAGGCGGCCTGGACTTCCTTTGAATTCACCAGCGCCAGGCTTGCCTTATAGGCGTTCAGCGCGGCCCGGTAGTTCGCGTTCTTCTCCAGCGCCACCGCCAGAACCGCAAGCGCATCGGCGCGGCTGGTCGTCGTCCGCGTCAGGTCGTAGCCATTGATGGCGGCGAGCACGGCCTGGGCATAGATCTCGCTGCCATTGTTGTCGTCGGCCTTGACGAAGCTGTCGCCCGCGCGCGCCGTTTCCAGCCACAGATCCGCATTATCGGGCGTGAGCGCGAGCGCGCCCCGGAAGGATTTCAGGGCATCGACGACATTGTTGGCCGTGAGATCGATCCGCGCGTTGGCGATGAGACTTTCGGCGGATTGGCCCTGCTGGTCATCGGCGAGCTCGAGATTGGCCTTGTTGTCGCGCGCCTGTTGCAGCACATCGCCCGAGAGGAAGCCGATGCGAGGTGCTGCCCCGAGGTCCGGCTCCTGACTGCCCGCTGTCTCGACGATCTTGCCGGCGATGGCGCCCGGGAAGGCATTCATCGTCTTGAAGTCGGATTTCAGGAAGCACCAGCTAGCCTTGGGGTTATAGGTGAAGGCCTTGCACGACTTGTCGCCAATGCACGAGGCCTTGCACTGGTCGAGCGTGACATTCTGCTCGCTGCGCAGATCAAAGCCGAAATAGTCGGCATCACGCACGGTTTGTATCTGGCGCTTGCTTTCCGCGGAAAAGGCGGGTGAACCAATTAGAGCGGTCGAAAGAACAACGCTTACGGCTGTCAAGAACGCGCGTGCGAACATAGGTTCCCCCCAATATGCTGGCGCCTCATTTGGCGGCAACTCTCCCCACTCGCATCCCTGTTGTCAACTCGGATGGAGCGTCGCCCTGCAGTAAATCTCAATCATGTAACAACACCATCAAGACCGGCTGTGGATCGCTGAGAGAGCATTCGCCACGAGAGGCCGAAATTAGAATTTTGTTAATACTAACAATATCTTAACTGAAAATAAAGCTGTCCCGCGCCGGAACATATCTGTTGCCGAGCCGTTTTCCGTCCGAGTTCTGGTGAAAATGAGTAACAGGGGGCCAAGTATGGGCACCGGCGTTGAGTACAGTTCACAGACTGAAAATAGTACCAAGCAGCGCGTCCTGATCGTCGAGGACGAGCTTTTTATAGCCCTTGATCTCGAGGAAACGATAAAAGAGATGGGCTTCGATGTCGCCGGTCTGGCGAATGGGCGCGATCAGGCGCTGCAGCTTGCACGTGACGCCGATATCGCCTTCGTCGACGTCAACCTATCGGATGGGCCGACCGGCCCTGAAATCGGCCGCCGTCTGATGGAGGAATTCGGGGTGACGGTGGTGTTCATGACCGGCAATCCCGAGGCCGTGGCGGACAAGCTAAACGGAGCTCTTGGTGTCGTCACCAAGCCGGCCATGCCCTCGACCGTGCAACGAACGCTGAGAAAAGCAGCGGAACTTCGCCGCGGCTTGAATTAGAAAGGCCGAGTTGCCTCCGCGAAATATAGGATGAGGAGCCGATGAAGGTACCTCATCCCGGAGCACAGAGCGATCAGATAAGACCGGTCAGCAGGCCAACCCCGGCCAGCGCCGCGACACCGCCGGCGGAGCGCGTTACGAAAGCGCCTTGAGCATCACCGGCCCGTGCAATCGCAAATCCCATAGCAAGACCGATGGCGTGCAGCGTGGCCGTCGCGATCATGAAGCCGGCGGCGTAAGACATGCCTGCGGCGGCAGCCGGCATTTCGGAACCATGCGCGTGACCATGGAAAATGGCGAACAGACCAACCAGACCGGCGGCAACGGCAACAGGCGCACGAACGTTAAGCGCGATGACCGCGCCGAGAACGATCACCGAAAGCGCGATCCCGGCTTCAACGAAGGGGATCGAGATACCCATCATGCCGAGCGCTCCGCCCAAGCCCATAACGGCGACGAAGGTGGCCGGCACCATCCAGACGGCACGGCCGCCAAGCTGCCAAGCAACAACGCCGACCATGATCATGGCAAGGATATGGTCGAGCCCGGACATGGGGTGGCTAAAGCCATGCGCAAAGCCGACCGCCTGGCCGGCGCCCGGATGGGCGAATGCAAGCGATGGCGCGAGCACGAGGGCGGCAAGCGCGGCGTTGAATTTGATGCTTTTTGAAAACATGATCGTCCCCATTATTGGTGTGCAGTGTTGCGCCGAAAATGACATGGAGAATCAAGGCTTCAAAGCGAAAAAACAGGCAGCACCGTTATTTGACGTAGGTGGGTCGTGCTACTGTTTTCGCGTCTAGCGTGGCTGCAGCGTACCGAACCAGGCGACGAGGGCCACGACCACGAGCCCCAGCACGACCTCGGTGATGACGCAGATCTTCAGCTGAAGAAGAGAGTGATCTCGAGCAAACTTCGGCACGAAGACGTAGCGGTTGATGACCGCAATCAACACCATTGCCGCCACCACCGCGATCTTTGCGCTCAGCAGACGCTGATAGCTGAACGACCAATCCGACGGCACGCCCCCTAGGATAAGCAGCGTGTTCGCGGCGCCTGAGAGAAGCACGAGCGCAACTGCGACATGCCCCGCGGTCGAAAACCGCATGACCGCGACGCGCGCATCGGCCTGCAGCGTGCCGCGTCCAAGCATCGACAGGATCAAGAGGACCGGCACGAGCGCACCCAGCCATGCACCGCCGGACAAAAGATGCGCACCGTCATTGATGCGGTGGAGCACCCTAAGCCAACCGCTGTTCATCGCTGCGTGGCCGCTCAGCGTCAGGCTGAGCAGCAGGAGTGCAGCGAAGACGGCTCGTCCCATTTGCCGATACCTGTACGGAAGAAACACCGTCGCGCCAAGCAGGACCACGCCGGCGGCCTGGACCATCCAGGCCGTCCCGACATCCGTCTGGGTCAGCACGGCGCCGAGCATCTCCGGCGTCAGCATATCGGACCACCCGTCGCCGATGATCGCCGTGCGGAGCGGCAGCATGGCAACGGTGGACGCGAACGCGACTGCGATTGCAGCCGCGCTCAACCACCGCAGCCGGTCGCCGACGACACGTGCCAGTTCGGGCGAAACGAGCGCGCAGAGATAGGCGGAGCTACCCCAGATCAGGATGACTGCAGCATCGAAGAGAAGACGGCAAAGAACGAGGGCCGTATCCGGCGTCACGGCTTGACCGTGAAGCCATAGCTACCATTGGTCTTGTGGCCATCCGTCGACAGGACATGCCAATCGACGACATATCCGCCGGCATCAAGGCTCCCCGAAACGGGCACCGTCAGCGTCTTTCCGTCATCCGACAGCTTGGCGTCGCCGGTCGGAACCTGCTTGTCACCGGCACCGGCAATCGTCGCGCCCGAGAAGCGGAGGTTAAGCTCCTCGGAGAAATGCAGTTCCACCGCTGTGGGGGACACCTGTACCGTGGCCTTATCGGCGGGAACACTTGACGTGAGGTGCGCATGGGCGCTCGCCTGCCCTGCGGCAACAAGAGTGGCAACGAAGGACGCGATAAGGAATTTGCTCGTTCTAGACATAGGATTGCTCACTGTAATGATTTTCTGATTGTCGATGACAGTCTAATACCTGCCGACTATTGCGGCTTGGACATACCGCTCATCCCGGAATGACCATCCATCTTCATGGCGCTGGCGCCGCCTACCGCGAATTCGACAGCGACCTGCCCGGCCTTTTCGAAGGTCAGTGTCGCCCTGACCGTTTCGCCTTGCTTGAAGGGCTCGGTGACGTCCTTGAACATGACGTGGTAGCCGCCCGGCGTGAGCTCGACTGTCTGCCCCGCAGGAATAACAAGGCCGCCGGCGACGAGGCGCATGGTCATGACGCCGTTGTCGACGTTCATCTGGTGGATTTCCGACGATTTGGCACGCGTCGAGGTGATGCCGACGAGCTTGTCGTCGGCATTCCCCTTGTTGGTGATGCTGAGATAGCCGCCACCGACTTTCGCACCGGGCACCATGGCGCGGGCTTGCGGATTGGATATCTCGATGTCGCCTGCAGTGACGATCTGTGCGCCGGCAGGTGCGCCGAAAGGCCCTGCGAGAACCAGACTAGCCAGAAGGACTTTAAACTTCTTCATGATGATTATTCCTGCCAGAGCGACCGCTGTTTGCTGAACTCGCATGACAAATGTGTCGTGCGGCATCGGCAGCGGACGGATGAGTGGGACAGTGGGATTTCTATGCGGGATCACCGGCTACGGAAGACCGCATAGCAGCTCAAATGAGAGCGGCCATCAACGGTGGGCCCCTTGGACCGCCACCGGGGAATAAAGGCCGGTTTCCGGTAGCCTCGGCGCTAAGGCTCGGGCCAAGATAGGTGGGGATCGAAGCGCTTGGCCATGCGACGAAAACGGGAGCGGGCAACACAGTCGACGCGCTGATCCGGCAGGCCTCGCAGCCATGTGCATGAAGCTTGCCGCCGTCGTGCTCCGTATGCGTCTTGTCAACCGTGCAAATAACCGGCGCGGTTCCGTCAGGTAGGATGTATTCGGAAAGCTCATTGGAAATGAAAGCGCCATTGGCAAAGGCCGGCACCTGATGCGCGAAGCCGACGAGGGCCAGCGCAACGGCGCAGCTGATACGTACCAGCCATCGAACTATGCCTGCTTCCGCCGCTTTCAACTAAGTCCTCGCCGCTCACTGCATCGTGTTTACGCAAAATACCGGCAAACCTCAATGCGACAGTTTGAGCAATTGGCAGGCGTATCTGTATCTTTCAGCGGATCACGGGACTTGGCGCACGGAACCTGACCAGGACAATGCAGCGCGGCCGAGCCTCGTTCTGACCACGCGCGGCAGCGCTTCCGGCGGCAACAGTTCGGCCAATGTCTTGAGCGAGTAGAGCCCCGTGGCGGCGGTGGCGGCGCAGCCCATCGATGCGGCCAGCCAAGTCGGCAGGAACTGGAAAGCGAGAAATATCAGGCCCGACATAGGAAGGTAGACCATGACGAGGATACGATTGATCGCCGAGTAGCGAAAGCCGGTATAGCGCCGCGCGATCCAGTAGACGAGAATACTGTGCCACACATAGAGGCCAAAGAAAGCGATACCGGCACCCATCGTTCCGAAGGCCTTGATGCAGATCCAGGCGAGACCGACATGTACGACCGTGGCCGCAACCTCGGTCCAGAAGAATATCCGCTGGGCGCCTTTTGCCAGAATGATGAAACCGATGGGCCAAGCCACGATGCGAAGCATCATCCCCAGGCAGATCCACCGCAAGAGATCCACGGCCGCATAAAAGGCGGGCGAGTAGAAGACATGCATGATCAGTGGGGCGAGCGTGAGCGTGGCAAGCAATCCGGGACCGGCAAGGAGCACGCTCACCTGCGTCTGTTCGTTGACCAGACGATTGCATTGGGCGTTGTCATTGGCGACACCCGTCAGCCGCGGATAAAAGTCCGTTCCCATCGCCTGCAGGATGAAGCCTGCATATAATCCACCCAGCGACCACGCGGCTTGATATAGCCCCGCCGCGACGATGCCTGCCTCATCCAAGACCATGATGCGGATGGCGTAGGCGCTGCCGAAGGTCAGGAAGCCGGTGACCATGAAGATGAAGCCGAGCTTGAACAGGCCGGCGGCTTCGAAGCGCAGATCCTTGAACGACAGACGGCACGGGTTGATTTCTATCTTGCGGCTGTACCACCATGACGTGGCCAGCGTCGCCGCAGCGATGCAGACAAGCGACGCAACGATACCCTCTTCACCGTAGAAGTAGATGATGGGTATGCTGATCACCGTACTGTAGAAAGCACCCAATATGCCGAGGCGTGCAAGGCTGGCGATGTCGCGCACACCCTGAACAAGGGCCGCCTGCCCTCCCGACATGACCTGAAACACGATCACGATGGACAGCAGCCGCATCGCCGTCGCATGCTGGTCGTCGCCAAATGTCCATCTGGCGATCGGCGCGGCAAGCAGCGCCATGACAAGCGTTCCGAGCAGCCCAAGCACGACCGAGATACGCCTCAGGGCAGTCGCTGTTCTGGCAATCCGATCCGGGTCGTTGCTGCCGACGGATTCGGCAATTTGGCGGACACCGCTGGCGTTCATCCCGAAGCCCGCTATGGCATGAACGATGTCGATCGTCGCGTTGTAAAGGCCGATCAGACCCACGCCTTCAGGTCCCAGCAGGAGCGCCATCGCCTTGTTGCGAATAATCGAAAAACCGATACTCACAACGGAGGACCCGCCGATCAGAACCGTGGATTTCAGGATCTGCGTGTAGCTTTGTCGTCCAGTCGCGCTCGCATCCGTGGCCATCAAGGCACGCTACCCTGCCACTGTGCATGTTCGACTGACCGCGTACACCAACGCGCAATACGCCCTTGGTTCTCGCACGATCGCCCCCACTTCATCGGCTGGCCTGATCCACGCCGGGGACGGCGGAAACCTGCTCGACTGGCTTCGTAGCTTGCGGTGAAGACCGCGTAACTTTGACGACATCGCCCGGCATGAGTGCCGTCGCCTCGGATGCTGGAATTTCGTTCGCTGTTCCGTCTTCCCTGCGCACGATGACGAACGTCAGTACCGGCTTCTCGTCCTGTCGTGCGGCGCTGCCGAGCGACGACAGGCTGTCCAATACCAGTTTCTGGCTGGTTTCTCGCTTGACCTTCAGCTGGACAAGCGTTGCTGTCTCGGCCTGCAGATCCGACGCGACTTCGGTCTTTCGGTCGTCGTAAAGCGCCTGCAGATCCCTCGTCGTCTGGCTGATGCTTTGGCGGGCGCGCATGATCGCGGTGCTGATGTCCAGCTTGGTGTCTTGATAGCTTCTCAGCGCGCGCTCGACTTCGCCCTGCCGGGTAGCAACCACGGCGCCCTTGGCAACGAGCATTGCAGTACTGTCGACCTGCTGCTGGATGGATTTGATGTTCGCATCGGTGCTCTTCGTCTTCTGTTCGAGAACGCCGATTTCCTCGTTAAGCAAATCCCGCAATTCGGCAAATGACTTCGCCTTCCGATCGACAGCGTTCGCCCTGGCCTCGAAAATCACCTTCTCCTGATTATAGACGGCCGCGGCGAACGGATCCGCCTTGTCGGGCTGCTGCGAGAAGTCGACCGTGGTCGCGCCGGCCATCTCAGCTTCCAAGCGGACGATCTTGGCATTGCTGCGGGTGATGGAGTCAACCAGTTCCTTCAAGCTACCGGCCAACCGCGTCACTTCGCCGGCGCCTTCGAGCGCGAGCGACGAACGGAACTCCCCGCCTCCCAAGGCTACGGCCTGCAAGACCGTTAACCCCGGACTAAACTTGTATTCGCCCGGCTTGGTCACATCCCCAACAATATAAACCGGCGGGTATTCGAGTATCTGTACGCTCGTTGCCGGCGCATCGACCAATCCGATCTTTGCCTTGAGACGCTTGCCGATTTCCGCCGCCAGGCCGTCGTCGTCGAGATCTCCTACAGTGATGCTTCCCAGCACTGGTACGGACACCGTCCCGGCATCAGAAATGGTGAAATCGCCGCCGATCGAGCCCCATTGTTCATAGACGCCCTTGGTCGGCATCCATTGCACAACGTTCAGCCTGATCTTCGTGTGGGGAGGAAGCGGCGCGCTTGCGGCGGTGCCGGCAAACATCGCCGTCCCCAGTGCAAGCAGAGTCAGCAACCTGCCCAGCCGCGTTGGCTGGTGGCGACCTGTCGAAAAACGCACGCGTTGCATGACCATGCTCGATCATTCCTCATCCTAGCGCGAAAACGCTCAAAATACTGCGGACCGCGCCGAGTAGTTCCTTGCTGGCATTCACAAGATCGGAGCTTCGTTGAATTTCGCAGATCTATTATTCATTGCATTACTGCTTGAGATCAATATCTCCCTCTCTACCCAAATAGACTAGTTTACGTTGCCGTTGCTGACGTTCGGGCACCCCATAAGAATGCTTCGATAAAAATTCAGTGTGAAATCATGAATGATCACGAGCGCAGACGATAGAAAAAAGGGGAAATTAAAGTATTATGTTTAATATACTAAATTTGATCTGAAATTTAATCTACGGAGGCCAAAACCCTGTCCAAAGGTACTAGCAACTCGGGCGCTGCATCCACTATCGATGAACTACCCTCGGCTTGGGAACTGGCCGAAAATGAGCGCAGGTGAAACACCTTCAATTCTCAGGGTCAGTCAGGCGAACTTGTAATGGGTGATATTGATATTCGATTCTACTTGTCGATCCTCTTGAGGCGGCTGCCCCACATCGTAGCTCTCACGTTCATCACGACAGCGATTGCAATGGCCATCGCTCTGCTGATGCCAAAGTCCTACCAGTCAACGGCAAAGATACTCGTCGAGGCGCCGCAGATACCGACAAATCTCGTCAAGTCGACGGTCCCCACCAGCGCTCTTGAGCAACTGTTGATCCTACAGCAGCAGATGACAACCGGCGACAACCTTGTGCAGCTCGCTGACAAGCTCGATGTTTACGGGAGTGATAGGCAAGAGCTTTCGAGGGATGCAGTGATCAAGGACATGCGCTCGCGCATCACCTTCGATCAACTGCCGCTCGGCGACGGCGCGACAACGGTTTTCAGTGTCGTCTTCGAGGCTGGAACGCCCGAATTGGCTGCGAAAGCCGCCAACGAGCTTGCCTCGTCTATCCTGCTCGACAACCAGCGCCAGCGCACGGACCGCGCCGGCGATACGCTGCAGTTCTTCAACGACGAAGTGAAGCGGCTGGATGTCGAGCTGAACCGGATCGAGGCAGATCTCCTAAAATTCAAGACGGATAACAAGGATACTCTTCCGGAGAGCCTCGAGTTCCGTCGCCAGCAGCAGACAAGCCAGCAGGAACGCCTGGTCGCCCTAGAACGTGAGGAAGCGGACCTTCGGGCACGTAGAAGCCTGTTCGCGGAAAATGCGATCACAACAGGCAATGTTGGTCCGCTCAGCACTGAGCAGCAGATGCTGCTGGATCTGAACAAGGCCCTAGCGGAACAGTTGGCAATATTTTCCGAAGACAGTCCCAATATCGTTAACCTGCGTTCGCACATTGTGGCCCTACGCGGCAACGGTGCCGCAAAGGCCACCGGCCAAGCCGGCAAGCAGGGCGCGTCGGCTCTCGATCTGCAGTTGGCGGATATCGACAAACGGCTTGAGGCAATCGAGCGCGAACGGGCGTCTCTAACGCAGAGCATCGCCAACCTCACAAAATCCGTCAGCGAAACCCCGGCGACGCAAACGGCGCTGAACGTTATCGAGCGCAATCTCGGGAACATTCAGACGCAGTACAACACTGCTATCGCACGGCGGGCGGAAGCATCGCTGGGTACGCAGATCGAAGCGCGTTCCGATGGCGGCCGCTTCTCTTTGCTCGAAGCCGCCAACCCGCCGGAAACGCCGGTGAAGTCGAAGCGACGCCTGGTCGTGCTTGCCGGTGGCCTCGGCGGGATAGGCCTCGGCCTTGGCCTCACCTTCCTGCTCGAAATGATGAACCGCACGATCCGCAGACCATCGGAACTGAGCCAGCTCCTGCAGCGCCAGCCGCTCGGCGTCATTCCCTATATCGAGTCACCGACCGAGACGAGCGGCGGCTTCTACAACAAGAGGTTTGCGGCAGCAGCCGTCTCGGCGAGCATGATCCCCGCCTTCCTCCTGATCATCCACTACTTCTACGCACCGTTGGTGAGCGCTTTTCAAAGGCTGCTATCCGGCTTCATGAAGCCCGGTTCGATGTAACACGAAACCGCTGAGAATGGTCGGCTACATCGAACAAGAGAGTTAAGGCAAACCCAATGGAACAGACCGTGGTATCTTCATTTTCGCAAGCGCTCCAGGAGAAGAGTAACATGTCCCCAGCGCCTTCGCGGGAAATCAGCGAGTTAGCCTGGGAAAAGCTTCAGCCGTTTACCCCGGATGCAAGCCTCGTTGCGAAAAACCGTATCGTGACGGTCAATCGCTCAGACACCGCGCATACCGCCTTCGACATGATGCGCACCAAGATCCTGCAGAACATGCGGGAGAACAATTGGACATCAGTGGCTATTACATCGCCAACACCCGGTTGCGGCAAGACCTTTAGTGCACTCAACCTTGCGTTCAGCCTGGCGAACCAGAAAGACTGCCGCACTGCACTGCTGGATCTCGACATGAAACGTCCCCAGGTCGGCAAGACGCTTGGAATTCGCGATGCCGCTTCGATGGAATCGTTCCTGCGAGGCGAGCTACAGGCCGACGACATCTTTCGGCGCCACGGAGGCAATCTCGCCATAGCCGCCAATAAACAGGCCGTCCAGTTTTCCGCCGAACTGCTACAAAGCGCCGCGTCGACCCAGGCGCTGCAGGTCATGCGTGAACGGATGCGCCCCGATGTCGTCATTTACGACCTGCCGCCGATGCTTTCGACGGACGACGTTCTGGCGTTTCTGCCGAATGTCGATTGCGTAATTCTGGTTGCTGCCGCTGAGCAGAGTACGCTCAGCGAAATCGACATTTGCGAACAGACGCTTGCCGAAAAGACAAGCGTCCTCGGCGTCGTGCTGAACAAGTGCAAGTTCAGTGCCGAAAAGTATGGCTATTGATCGAACCCGTTCGATCCCACGCATCAAAAAGCCAACCGGCTAATTTCGCTGCAGGTTGATCTCACTGGTCACGACCTGCTTACCGGATGCGGGGTCCTTGTCGACCGTTCTGATCCTCAGTGCGTTCGCGCCGGAGTGCCGGATCGTCATGGTCGCAGCACGATCGCCGTTGACGATCCTCGACCAAGTGACCGCGAGCTCGATGGCATCGCCTCGCCTTGCGCCGTTGAGTGACGAAACTCTACCTGAGGGACCAATATAACGGCCGGAGTAGCTGCCGCCGGTAGCCGTAAGCTGCGCGGACACCGCGCGCGAAACGACCAACATACCGGTGCACTTGCCATCCATCGACAACGCTTCACCATTGGCTTTCGACTGAAAACTACAGTTTAAATTGATCGGGGACGAGGCCGTTGTGCGCTTCATCATCCCGCCGCCGGTCCAACTGCCGGCAAGCGACTTGAGAAACGGTGCCTCGTTCGCGGTTGCACCTCCAGCAGTGCAGACAATGAGCGCGCATAAGGCGAGACGATATATCCCCATGACTTCCTCCCGAAGTTCAATCCGGGAGAATGCATGAAGACCATCAATGTTCCGCGTTTTTTCTGCGCCGCCTATGCGAAGGCGGAGAAGAAAGCACTCATCGATCAGACGATGGAAAGGCTGAGACGCGTTTCGTTGCCGAGAACGATGTCGATCGGGCCGCGCGACGTCAGCTCGATGGCTCCGCAGAGCGTACCGGTGGTGATCAGGGCGCCCTTGTTCAGCGAGGTGTGCGGGCGCAGCTTGTCATTCGCGTAGGCCATCAGCCATACCAGCACGTCGTCCTTCGGATGGCGCGCGATGCCGTCATAGATCACCTGTTCACCATGCGTCACCTTGAGTGAGGTATTGCCGATGGTGTCGACGATGCATTTCGGAAGCGTAGGACCGAGAACATAGCCCTTGTTGCCGATGCGTTCGGCCAGATAGAGCAGGAACGACACCTGTCCGCTCTCCACAATGCTGCTGGCCAAAAGCTCTGCGCCAAGATGGCAGTCCGCGATCGCCGCGACGATCTCATCGCGTGTATAGTCACCGCTCTGGCGGACCGGAAGATCCTGGCCCAGGCGGACGGCGACTTCCGCCTCGAATTTCATGCCCGGACGCCAGGAAATCGACGCGCCTGAAACGGCCTCAAAATAAGGATGCAAGGGCGCGAGGACAGGCTCGCCCGAGGGCGACATGGCGACCTTCCATGCGTGTGTCGAGATGCGCTCTTCGGCGGCAAGAAAATTCTGCGCATCCATCGCTTCGCGTAAAGTCGCGGGCAATGCGAAATCCGCCGTCGGCGCTTTTTCGCCTGCCTTTTCAAGGCCACTCAATAGCGCGGCCAGCGCACGCGGATCGAAACCCTCGCCGGATGAAACTGTCATGTCGTACTTTCCTCACCTAGTATGGAATGCGCTTCAACTCTACCGGCATTCATAGATGGCGCAAAGAGGCGATCCGGAAAGACTCTTATGCTAGCGCGGCGTACCAGCGTCGCCTATACTCCGGCAAGCGAAAGATCTCGCGCGGAGGAAAATGCTTCTCTTTACCTGTCATCGGAGTAATTCCGGTGAGAAGTGCGGCACCTGCGCTCGTGCCCGTCGAGCCGGGAACGGCGAACACATCCCGGCCGGTGAGCGCAGCGACCACATCGAGATAGGTCTCATTCAGCGAAAACGGCCCCTCGACGACAACGGGGCCGCCGGCGCCGATCAATTCAAGGCATGCTTCGGTCATCAGCGCCAAATAAAGGCAAACCACCGCGTAACGTTCGCCAGCGCTCGCCGCTTCGGCGTTGACCCAGCGTCGTTCCTTGCCCTGGAATGGGCCGGACCCGGGCGCCACGTTGGGCAACAGCATCATGCATTTTTCGATGACACCGGGCAGGGCCGCGACCGCGTCCTCGATCGCCACGGGACCGATCTCGGCGGAAAGAATTTCGAACTCGCGACCGCCCATGAACCGCGACGACGGAACTGCTCGTCCGTAGGCATCGACATTCGCAAGCGTATCGCGTTTCGGATCAAGATGGTCGAGATCACCACCTACTCCAAAATTGACCACCCACGTCCCGGTGGATACGACGGCGAACGGGGCTTTCCGGCTGACCAGATGCGGCAGTAGCGAAGCATTGGAATCGTGGATGCCGCAATAAACGGGAATGGGCGTCGAAAGGCCGATCTTCTCTGCGATGTCAGGCAGCACCGGACCGAGCGCATCGAAAGCCGAGCGGATCGGTGCCATCAGCGGCCTCATGCCAAGCGTGTCGACGAGACTGGAATAGCTCGATGCGCGCGGGTTCCACAGATCCGTATGGCATCCGAGAGACGTCACCTCGTTGGCCGCGACACTCGTCAGGCGCGCTGCCCAGTATTGGGCGTAGGTGACGATGGTTGCGACGCCGGCGAATGCCTCTGGAAAGGCCGTCTTTTGATAGTGCAGCTGCGCTCCGATGTTCAGTCCCATCGACTGGCGCGGCGAATAGGTCTCGTCGAATGACGGGCGCAGCGCGGCATAGGAGTCGATAATCTCTCGGGGATATTCGTGTTCGTAATCAAGCACCGGCATGGCGAGCGCCCCATCCGCAGCAAGCAGAGCGGCGCTGGCACCATGAGTGGTGATCGAGATCGCGTCGAAACCGGGCGACACCGCAAATCTTTTCAACGCGTCGATTGCGAAGGCCCACAGCGCCTCCACATCATAATGCGGGTAGAGACCCGATTTGATCACCACGTTCGGGGTCTTGACGACCGCAACCTCGGCGCCGGTGGCGCTGTCTAGCACGACGACCTTGGCATTCGTCTTGCCGATATCGAAAACTGCAACGCGGGCGTAGTTCTGTGTTGATGTCATGGCATATGAAAGACAGTGACAAGGTCGGTCTGGACAGGCGAGTTATCCGGATTGGTCGCCATGATATCGCGCATATGTGCCCACCAGCGCTTCATCACGGGATGCTCAGGCAGGCTTGAGAGTGTGTTGTCGCTGGTACGCGTCAGCACGCCGAACAGCGTGTTCGTCTCGCGGTCGAGATGGATCGAGTAATCACTGGCGCCGGATTGGTGCAGCAGCTCGACCAGTTCCGGCCAGATTTCGGCATGACGCTTTCTATACTCGGCTTCCATGCCGGGATTGAGCGTCATCTTGAAGGCGTGTTTTTCCAGCGTCATTTCGAACTCATGGTTTTGATACGGCGAGCGATGATCGGGATCGCAATGGTGATGATCAGCAGCAGGCCGATGAAGATCGACATGACGATGCCGGGAACGTTGAGCAGGCCGAGACCGAAAGTGACAAGGCCCATGACGAAGGCGGCGATGACGACGCCACCGATCTTGCCGGAACCGCCGAGGATCGAAACGCCGCCGAGAACGACCATGGTAACAACTTCGAGCTCCCAGCCCTGCGCGATCGACGGGCGCGTCGAGCCAAGCCGCGAGGTCAGGCAGACCGAAGCGATGCCGCTCATCACGCCCGTCAGCATGAAGAGGATGAACTTCACCCGCTCGACGGGGATGCCGGAAAAGCGCGCGGCGAAGTCGTTGTTGCCGATCGTGTAAACTTGGCGGCCGAAATTGGTGGCGTGCAGTAGGATGGCGAACAGGATCGCCAACACGATGAAGAGCACGAACTCGAAGGAGAAGACCCAGACGACATATCCCTGGCCGAAGAATGCGAATTCTTCAGGATAGTTGCCGTAGGCCTGGTCGCCCAGCACAATGTAGGAGATGCCGCGAAACAGGCTCATCGTGCCGATGGTGACAACGATGGAGGGCAGTTTCAACACCGAGACAAGGAAGCCGTTGAACATCCCGCAGAGCAGGCCAACGCCAACGCCGATCGCGACAAGACCCGGCGCACCGACACCGGCCTGCGCCGCCGCCCCCATGGCGGTCGAAGCAAGCGCGATGATGGCGGCGACCGACAGGTCAATCTCGCCGGATATGACGAGCAGCGCCATGGCAAACGCGATCATCGCTTTCTCGGTAAAGTTGAAGGTCGCGTCCGAGAGGTTCCAGGCGTCGAGGAAGTAGGGCGATGCCAGCGAATTGAAGATGAAGATGACGACGGCCACGCCGAAGAGCAGTACTTCCCAGCTGGACATGAGCCGCTTGAATGGCGTTCCCAGGCGATCCGGGATGACCCGTTTGTCGGTGGGCGTGGAAACGACGGTGCTCATGCTGCCACCTCTGCTGGAGTTTCCGCGGCGGCCTTGTCGCGCAGGATGATGCGGCCGCGATTGCGCTCGCGCCTTGCGTTGAAGACGACTGCGAGAATGATGACGGTGCCCGAGATCGCCATCTGCGTGAAGGGCGAGATGCCGATGACGGGAAGGGCGTTCTTGATGACGCCGAGGAAGAGCGCGCCGAGCACGGTGCCAAGCACCGATCCGACACCGCCGGCGATCGATATGCCGCCGATGACGCAGGCAGCCACGCTATCGAGCTCGAAGCCGTTGGCGATATCGACATAGGCGACCGCATAGCGCGACACCCAGAGGTAGCTCGCAAGACCGGCAAGCGCGCCCGACAGAACGAAGGCAAGGAACTTGGTCCAGCCGACATCGATACCAGCATAGACCGCCGCTGTCGGATTGCCGCCGGCGGCATAGGTAGAGCGGCCGAACTGGGTGTATCTCAGCACGATATAGATCAGCGCGACGATGATGATCGCGGCCCAGCTCAGCACCGGCATGCCGAGAACGACGGTGCGGGGAACGTTGAGGAAGGTCGGCGTCATCTGATGCGCATTGACCCACTCGCCGCCGGAGAGCACGAATGCCATGCCGCGATAGATGGTGAGCGTTCCCAATGTGACGACGATCGGCGGTATCTCGAGTGCCCAGACGAGGAAGCCGTTGATGGCGCCGAGGCAGGCGCCGATGAGGATCGCGGCGAGGATCAGGACGATCAGCGTCAGATCCGGATGCGCGGCGTTCAGCATCGCGATCGCCATGCCGGTGAAGGCGAGGTTGGCGGCAACGGACAGGTCGATCGACTTCGTCAGGATGACCGTCATCTGCGCCAGCGCCAGGATGATCAGGATCGACGTGTCGTTGAAGATGCCGGCGAGGTTTCCAGGCGTTGCAAAGCCATCAGCGCGGGTCGAAAAGGCGGCGACCATCACTGCGATGATGATGAAGAGCAGCGTTTCGCGTTTTCTCAGGAATCTGGACATGCTGGTTACCTCAAGCGTTACCGGTGGCAGCGCGCACCAGCGTTTCCGGCGTCAGGTCCTTGCGCTCGAAAAGGCCGGCCGACAGGCCCTCCTTCATGACAAGCACCCGGTCGGACATTCCGATGATCTCCGGCAGTTCCGACGAGATCATGATGATGGAGAGGCCCTCAGCAGCAAGCTCGCTGATGAAGCCGTGGACGGCAGCCTTCGAGCCGATATCGATACCCTTGGTCGGCTCGTCGAGAATGATGACCTTGGGCATTGTCGCCAGCCATTTGCCGATGACAACCTTCTGCTGGTTGCCGCCCGACAGCGTTCCAACTGGAACCGAGAGTGCCGCCGCGCGCAGATCGAGGCGTTCGGCGTATTTGCGCGCCAGCGCGAATTCGTTGGCCGCCTTCAGGAAGCCCTTGCGCGAGGTGCGCCCGAGCGATGGCAGCGTCATGTTCTGGTAGATCGGCATCGGCAGCGCCAGGCCGTGGCGGCCGCGTTCTTCCGGCACATAGACGATACCGGCCTTGATCGCATCGAGCGGGGAATTGATGCTGATCTCCCGGCCATCAAGCGTCAGCTTGCCCGACAGCGGCTTGGTGATGCCGAACAGGGATTGACAGAGCTCAGAGCGGCCAGCACCGATCAGGCCGTAAATGCCGAGAATTTCGCCCTTGCGCAGCGTCAGCGAGATATCGCGGAACTCCGTCTGGTGACAGTATTTCTCGACCTGCAGCACCGGTCCGCCGATCGCGACGTCGATCTTCGGAAACGCGTTCTCGACGTCGCGGCCGACCATCATGCGGACGATCTCGTCCTGCGGTGTGGCCTTCAGATTGCCGTGACCCACGGCGCGGCCATCGCGGAAGACCGCGAAATTATCGGCGATCTCGTAGAGTTCATCGAACTTGTGGCTGATGAAGAGTATGGCTTTGCCCTGCGCCTTCAGGCCTTCGACGATGCGGAAGAGATCGTCGATCTCCTTGCGCGACAGGGCGGCGGTTGGTTCATCCATGATGACGATGCGGGCCTCGATCGACAGCGCGCGCGAGATCGCCACGAGGTGGCGTTGCGCGATCGAGAGGTCCTTCAGGCGGATCGTCGGATCGATATTGCTTTCAAGCGAGGTGAGCAGCGCCTTGGCGCGGCTGTTCATCAGCTTCCAGTCGATGGTGCGCAAACGCGTGCGTGGCGCATGGCCGAGGAAGATGTTTTCGGCAACCGTCAGCTCGTCGAAGAGCACGGTTTCCTGATGGATCGCGGTGACGCCAGCATCGATCGCTGCCTGCGCATTGGCAAACGTCGTCGGCTTACCATCGATGAGGATTTCGCCTTCGTTCGGACGGTAGATGCCGGTCAGGATCTTGACGAGCGTGGACTTGCCTGCACCGTTTTCGCCGATCAGCGCGGTTACCTTGCCTGGGTAGAGCGCGATGCTGACGTTATCGAGCGCCTTCACGCCAGGGAAGATCTGCGAGATGCCACGCATCTCGAGAATCGCGGGTACGTCTTTCGTCGCGACGCTAGCAACAGGTTGTTGAAGGGCGTTGTTCATCAGCGCTTACCAGTGTTCATTGGGAAGGGCCCGGCGGCAATACCGCCGGGTTTTGTCTGTCCGCAAAAGGCTTAGAAAACCTTCGAGAACTGATCGATGTTCGACGCATTGTAGATGAACGGATCGGCCATTGCGGCTTCGCCCTTGTCGTCCACCTTGATCTTGCCCATGCGGCCGGCTTCGATTTCGGTGCCCGGCGCTCCGGTCGCGTCACCCTTTACGAGGTGATAGGCGATCTGCGTTGCGGAGTAGCCGAGGTCGATCGGGTTCCAGATCGCGAACTCCTTCGTAGCACCTGACTTGATAGCGCCAGCCATTTCGGACGGCAGACCGAGACCCGTGACATAGACCTTGCCGACGAGACCCTTGTCTTCGACGACCTTGGAAGCGGCCAGAACGCCGACGGTCGTCGGAGCGACGATGACCTTGACGTTCGGGTTCGACTTCAGAAGGCCTTCGGCTTCACGGTAGGACTTGTCGGAGAGGTCGTCGCCATAGACGGTCGTGATGAGGTTCAGGCCAGCGAAGTCCTTCAGCTGCTTCTTCATCTGGTCGATCCAGATGTTCTGGTTCGTCGAAGTGGTGGTTGCAGACAGGATCGCGAAATCGCCCTTGCCGCCTTCGAGATGATCCTTGACGAGCGTCAGGCACATCTTGCCGATCAGTTCGTTGGACGACGGGTTCAGCTGCAGGATCCGGCCGTCCTTGTTGACGCCGGAATCCCAGGAGATGACCTTGATGCCACGCTGCTTGGCCTTCTTGAGGGCCGGGATAACAGCGTCGGGATCGTTGGCGGAGATCGCGATGGCGTCGACGCCCTGTGCGATCAGCGAGTTGATGACTTCGATCTGGCCTTCGGCCGTCGTCGAGGTCGGGCCGGTGTAGATGACTTCCACGCCGCCGAGTTCCTTGGCTGCTTCCTGTGCGCCCTTGTTGGCGGCTTCAAAGAAGCCGTTGCCGAGCGACTTGACCACGAGGCCAATCTTGACGTCCTTGGCGCTTGCTGCACCAGCCATCAATGCGACGGCAAAGGCGACGCCCACCGCCAGTGTCTTTGCGAGTTTCATGCTTTCTTCCTCCCACGTTGATTGACTTGACCACATCCTGCCGGCGCCGTTCAGGCAACCGACGAGGAATCCTCCTTTGCCTGCGAGACCATGCTCGCGGCCACGAGCTTGACCCCCGCATCCTCGATCATCCGCACAGCCTCATCGGACACGCCCTCGTCCGTGATCACGGTCGTGACGCGATCGAGCCCGCATAAAATGAGGCTCGAGCGGCGATGAAACTTGCTGGAATCGACCATGACGATCAGCTCGTCGGCCTGATTCATCAGCTTCTGCTCGCTCTGGATGATCTGCGCATCCGCTTCCATGATGCCGAGCGGACCCACGCCCTGCGCGCCGATAAAGAAGCGCCGCGCATAGAAATTGCGGATCGCGTCATTGTCGAAAGGCGACAGGATCAGGCTCTGCTCGCGATAGATCACACCGCCGGGAACCGTCACCGTGTTCTTCGAGTGCTTGACCAGATGCTCGGCGATAGCAAACGAATTTGTCATTACCTGCATGCGATGCGCCGCCATGAAATGCACCATCTGGAAGGTGGTTGTTCCACCGTTGATTATGATGGCGTCGCCAGGATCGCAGAGATCGACGGCTGCGCGCGCAATTGCTCGCTTTTTATCGGAATTGACTGATTCTGAAACTCGGAAAGGCCTTCCGGCGAGATTGCCGAGCTGCGGCGGATGCACGGCTTCCGCTCCGCCCCGCACGCGCCGGATCTTTCCCTGCACGTGAAGCGCCGCGATATCACGCCGGATCGTCGCCTCGGAAGCCTCGGTCAGCTCGGAAATATCCTGAACCGTGACGACCGACTTTTCCTGTACGGCGCTCAATATGATGCGATGGCGTTCGCGTTCGTGCATGGGTTCCTCCTGCATCGTTTATTTCGCAGTTGTGACTATGTGTCAATCACAAACGATCATATTTTTACATATTGCGATGCAACATAATCGGTTTTGATCGTTTTCGATTGACAACGGCGCTTTTGATGAGCGATACCGTCCACGCAAAGGACGCATTTCTCATTTCGCGTTCTGAAGAATTCTACATGGGAGGATGACATGGCGGCAACCGTCCGGCTTCTGGATAACCGTTGGGATGACTCATACGCTGCAGGCCTGGATGAGCCTGGAAAGCTACTCTATCGCTCGAACCTGCTGGGTGCTGACAAGCGTATCACCAACTATGGCGGCGGCAACACGTCTGCCAAGGTCATGGAGACCGACCCGCTGACCGGCGAAAAAGTCAAGGTTCTCTGGGTCAAGGGTTCGGGCGGCGACGTCGGCACCATCAAGCTCGACGGCTTTGCCACCCTCTATCAGGACAAGCTGGATTCGCTGAAGGGCATCTACAAGGGCGTTGAAGACGAAGACCGGATGGTCAGCTTCCTTCCTCATTGCACCTACAACCTCAACAGCCGCGCCGCCTCGATCGACACGCCGCTGCATGGTTTCGTGCCCTTCACGCATGTCGACCACATGCATCCTGACGCGATCATCGCGATCGCCGCTTCGAAGAATTCCAAGGAGTTGACGCAGCAGATCTTTGGTGCTGACATCGGCTGGCTGCCGTGGCGCCGCCCAGGCTTCCAGCTCGGCCTCGACCTCGAAGCCTACGTCGAGGCGAACCCGAATTCCAAGGGTGTCGTGCTCGAAAGCCATGGTCTCTTCACCTGGGCCAACGATGCCAAGGCTTGCTACGAGCTGACGCTCGACATTATCAACAAGGCGATCGTCTGGTTTGCCGAGAAGACTGAAGGCAAGACGATCTTCGGTGGCGCCGCCACTGAGAGCTTGGCCGTCGAACAGCGCCGCGTCATCGCCGCCCGCCTGATGCCTGAAATCCGCGGTCGCATCGGCAAGGCGGAACGCAAGCTCGGCCACTTCGATGATCAGGACGCAGTCCTTGAATTCGTCAACTCGAAGAACTTGGCACCGCTCGGCGCGCTCGGCACCAGCTGCCCCGACCACTTCCTACGCACCAAGATCCGCCCGCTAATCATCGATTTCGACCCGGCGAAGCCGGATGTGGATGCGATCGTTGCCGGTCTTGATAAGGCGCTCGAAGACTACCGCGCCGACTACGCGCGCTACTACAACGACTGCAAGCATGACAATTCGCCCGCTATGCGCGACGCGAACCCGGTCATCTTCCTCGTTCCCGGCGTCGGCATGCTGTCTTTTGCCCGCGACAAGGCAACGGCACGTATTGCCAGCGAGTTCTACGTCAACGCCATCAACGTCATGCGCGGCGCGTCGACCGTCTCCGAGTACCTGGGCCTACCTGAGCAGGAAGCCTTCGATATCGAATACTGGCTGCTCGAGGAGGCCAAGCTCCAGCGCATGCCGAAGCCGAAGAGCCTGGCCGGCAAGGTTGCCTTCGTCACTGGCGGTGCCGGCGGCATCGGCCGCGCAACGGCGGCCCGCCTGATCGGCGAAGGTGCCTGCGTGGTGCTGGCCGATATCGACCAGGACGCGCTCGACAGCACGAAGGCCGATTTCGCCAAGCAATTCGGCGCCGATGCCGTTCGCGGTGTCAAACTTGATGTGACCAAGGAAGACGGCGTGATCTCGTCCTTCGCGGAAGCCTGTGTCGAATTCGGCGGCGTCGACATCCTGGTTTCGAACGCCGGTATTGCATCGTCCGCGCCGATCGAAAACACTGAGCTTTCGATGTGGAACAAGAACATCGACATCCTGGCGACCGGCTACTTCCTGGTTTCGCGCGAAGCCTTTCGCCTATTCCGCAAGCAGAACCTCGGCGGCAACGTCGTGTTCGTCGCCTCCAAAAACGGCCTAGCATCGTCTCCGAACGCTGCAGCCTACTGCACTGCCAAGGCTGCCGAGATCCATCTCGCCCGTTGCCTGGCGCTCGAAGGCGCGGAAGCGGGCATTCGCGTCAACACCGTCAACCCGGATGCGGTTCTGCGTGGATCGAAAATCTGGAACGGCGAGTGGCGCGAGCAGCGCGCGGCATCGTCGAAGATCGAGATCAACGAGCTGGAGGAACACTACCGCAAGCGCTCCATGCTGAAGCTCAACGTCTTCCCTGAAGACATCGCCGAAGCGATCTACTTCCTGGCGTCCGATCTCTCGGCAAAGTCCACCGGCAACATCATCAATGTCGATGCCGGCAACGCGCAGAGCTTCCCGCGCTGATCGCTATCGCCGGAGGATCACCCATATCGCATGGATGATCCCCGGCACGTAGCCGCACAGCGTGAGCAGTATATTGAGCCAGAACTGCAGGCCGATTCCGACCTGCAGAAATACGCCGACAGGTGGCAGGATGATCGCGAAAAGAATGCGTATGATGTCCAAGGTCGCCTCATTGCTGATTTGAGTATTTCATGCATCGAAACGCGGACAGGAGCCGTTTGGTTCGATGCCACACGGGAGGAATTCATGGCCGAAACCAAAATCGCGCAGGATGTGATTGCGCAGGAAAACGACAAGCGCGCAGCCGCGCTCAAATCCGATTACGAAGCCTTGGGCGCCAACCTGTCGCGCCGTGGCGTGGACATTGAGGCGATCACGCGCCGCGTCTCCGAATTCTTCGTCGCCGTTCCATCCTGGGGCGTCGGCACCGGCGGCACGCGCTTTGCCCGCTTCCCCGGCACTGGCGAGCCGCGCGGGATCTTCGACAAGCTCGACGATTGCTCCGTCATCAACGAACTGACCCGCGCCACGCCGAACGTCTCGCTCCACATTCCGTGGGACAAGACCGACGTCAAGGAATTGAAGGCGAAGGGCGATCAGCTCGGCCTCGGCTTCGACGCCATGAATTCCAACACCTTCTCAGACGCGCCCGGCCAGGCCCATTCCTACAAGTACGGATCGCTCAGCCACACGGACGCGGCAACGCGCACGCAGGCCGTCGAGCACAACATTGAATGCATCGAGATCGGCAAGGCGATCGGCTCCAAGGCGCTGACCGTCTGGGTTGGCGACGGCTCGAACTTCCCGGGCCAGAGCAACTTCACCCGCTCCTTCGAACGCTACCTCGCCTCGATGGCCGACATCTACAAGGCGCTGCCTGACGACTGGAAGCTGTTTTCCGAGCACAAGATGTACGAGCCGGCCTTCTATTCGACGGTCGTGCAGGACTGGGGCACGAATTACCTGATCGCCCAGACCCTCGGGCCGAAGGCGCATTGCCTCGTCGACCTCGGCCACCATGCGCCGAACACCAACATCGAAATGATCGTCGCCCGCCTGATCCAGTTCGGCAAGCTCGGCGGCTTCCACTTCAACGACTCGAAGTACGGCGATGACGACCTCGACGCCGGTTCGATCGAGCCCTACCGTCTGTTCCTCGTCTTCAACGAGCTGGTCGAGGCCGAGCAGGGCGGCGTTAACGACTTCAACCCGGCGCACATGATCGATCAGTCGCACAACGTGACCGATCCGATCGAAAGCCTGATCAACAGCGCCAATGAAATCCGCCGCGCTTACGCGCAGGCGCTGATCGTCGACCGCAAGGCGCTCGCAGGCTTCCAGGACGAAAACGACGCCCTGATGGCGACCGAAACCTTGAAGCGCGGCTATCGCACCGATGTCGAACCGATTCTGGCGGAAGCCCGCCGTCGCGCCGGTGGCGCGATCGATCCTGTCGCGACCTACCGCGCCAGCGGCTATCGCAAGAAGGTTGCCGCGGAGCGCCCCGCTTCCGTCGGCGGCAGCGGCGGCATTATCTGAGGTCGAAGCCTTGTTCGAGCCGCCGCGACTGTCACGGCGGCTCGAATTTTATCAGACGGCGCCGCGTGTCTCGACATAGATCGCGTAGACCGAATGGCTTGAGGCCATATAGAGGCGGTTCCTCTTCGGCCCGCCGAAGACGAGGTTCGGGCAGCGCTCCGGCAGCTTGATGAAGCCGATCGCCTTGCCGTCCTTGTTGAAGATCTTTACGCCGTTGAGCTCCTCCGGCTTGGAGCCGGCCGCACCCGATGAGCCCCAGCCGCACCACAGGTTGCCGTCGACATCGACGCGGAAGCCGTCGAGACCACCATTGTCGTCGGCGGTGATCAGCGCCTTCTTGTTCGACAGCGAGAAACCGTCCTTGCCGACATCATAGGACCAGATGATGCGATAGGGCTGAGCGCGGCCTTCGACGATGTAGAGCTTCTTCTCGTCCTCCGAGAAGGCGAGGCCGTTCGGGCCCTTCAGTTGGTCGGTGACGAGGTTCAGCTTTCCATCCGGCGAGATGCGATAGACCGAATGCGGCAGTTCCGGTTCAGCCTTGTCGCCTTCCCATTCGCCGGCGATGCCGAAGGTCGGGTCGGTGAACCAGATCGAGCCGTCCGACTTGCAGACGATGTCGTTCGGGGAGTTGAGCTTCTTGCCCTTGTAGTTGTCGGCCAGAACCGTGATCGAGCCGTCGTATTCGGTGCGGGTGACGCGGCGCGTCAGGTGTTCGCACGACAGAAGCCGGCCCTGCATGTCGCGGGCGTGACCGTTCGAATAGTTCGAATTCGGGTTGAAGATGCTCCAGGTCTCGTTTGTCTCGTCATATTTCATCACCCGGTTGTTCGGCACATCGCTGACGAGCAGATAGCGACCATCGCCAAACCACACAGGGCCTTCGAGCCAGCGAGCGCCGGTCGCGACCTGTTCCAAAGACGAGCTGGCGACACGATATTTGGCGAAGCTCGGGTCGAGCACCTGGATGGCCGGATCCGGATAGATCGGGGAAGGGGTGAAGCCGATCGGCTGTGCGGCTGCGACCTTCGGCAGAACGGCACCCGCCAGTGCGGCTCCCGACATGGCGATGACATTACGGCGTGTGTAAACCACTAGGCATCCTCAATATGATTTGTTTCAAATAGGCCCACGAATTCGCGGGTTGCGATCAAAATGGCGACCACGCGCCCATGTAGCTCGACCTATACGTGTTCCACAATGATACTCTCGGATCGTTTTTCCAACTGGTTAGCCAGCCATGACCGCGTTGCCGTCATCTTGTGAAACGCCGCCAAGAAGAATGCCGAGGAACATTAGCCAGTATAAATATATGCTTATTCGTTCGTCTCGACATGCTTTGATCAAAAGCAACTCTACTATTGATTCCGTTCTCTTGGCTTGTCGAGGTCAGATTTCTTTAAGGATAAGCGCCTAGGTTGAAGCCACGATATCGGGATGCCCACCTCGGTGTTTTGCGCATGATGCGTTTTTTTCACAGCTTCCAATGTCACTTTTTCTTGCGATGGAGTTGCGCTCCTCCGCACGGCCTGATGCCATTTCACCACGATTTCCAAGGTGCCTCATGTTGAAAAACCTGAAGATAAAAACCAAATTCCTTATTGCTATCGCCATGCTTGGCCTCGTTTCCATGGCGGGCTTGCTGTATCTCACCGACAAGTTTAGCGCGGCCAATCAGCAATATACCGGCTTTCTCCAGAACGAGAGCCAGGCAGCGACCTTTAGCGCGCGCGCGGCAGCTGGCATCTGGACGTCCACGACATGGCTCAGCCGTGCCGTCGCGCAGGAGCCCGGTACCCCTACCTTCCACGATATCTCCAAGCGCTTCGCCACCGAGTTCGACGGCGCGCGCAAGCGACTGTCACAAGTCTCGGAATTGGTGCCGAGCCGCAAGGGCGCAATCGACGAATTGCTTGCCGGGGCAGACGGCTTGAAATCTCTCGGCGACCAGCTTCTCGCGGCGCATGACGCCGGAAATGCCGAGCAGACCCAACAGCTTGCCACAAAGCTCGACGATATGATCGTTGGCTTGTCGCCCAAGTTTGGCGCCAACAACAAGGCAATGGCAGACCTGCTGGAAGAGGGCGGCAGCCAGCTTTCCGCCTCTGTTTCCTCGACCATCTTCTACACGCTTGTCGCCCTCACTCTCGGTATCATCGCGGCGATCGCCTGTGCCATGGTCATCGCCCAGAAGGGTGTAACAACGCCGATGGCAAAGCTTCGTGAACGAATGGAAACGCTGGCTTGCGGCGAAACCGGCGGAGAGGTTCATGGCCTGGACCGCCGTGACGAGATCGGCCAGATGGCTGCAGCTGTTGCGGTGTTCCGTACCAATGCGATCGACCGCATGCGTATCGAACAGCAGGCCGAAGCCACCCGCTCAATGAGCGAGAGCGAGCGCCTCGAGCGCGAAGCGGAGAAGGCCAACGAAGCCGCAAATCTGCATCGCGCGGTCAAGGCTCTCGGCGGCGCCCTCGGAAATCTTGCCGATGGCGATCTGAACTGCCAGATCGACACGCCGTTTACCGGTGACCTCGACACGCTTCGCCAGGATTTCAACGCCGCGGTCTCCAAGCTGCATAACGCGTTGCAGGCCGTCGGCGCCAATGCGAGCGCCATCAGCGCCGGGTCGAGCCAGATCCGCGCCTCTGCCGACGACCTTTCCAAGCGCACCGAACAACAGGCTGCTTCCGTTGAAGAAACGGCCGCCGCGCTGGAAGAGATCACCACGACAGTCAAAGATGCTGCCGGCCGCGCAAGCGACGCCAGCCAACTGGTTGCCAAGACGCGCGAAGCCGCCGAACGCTCCGGTGAGGTCGTTCGCAACGCCGTGACCGCGATGCACCTGATCGAGCAGTCCTCGAACGAAATCAGCAACATCATCGGCGTCATCGACGACATCGCGTTCCAGACCAACCTTCTCGCGCTCAACGCTGGCGTCGAAGCCGCACGCGCCGGCGAAGCCGGCAAGGGCTTTGCCGTCGTTGCGCAAGAGGTTCGCGAACTTGCACAGCGCTCGGCGCGCGCCGCCAAGGAGATCAAGGCGCTGATCACCGCCTCAGGTTCGCAGGTCGAGTCCGGCGTGGAACTGGTCGGTGAAGCCGGTAAGGCGCTGGATGCTATCGTCGCCGAAGTTCAAGAGATCAATCGCCATGTTCACGCGATCGCTGAAGCCTCGCGCGAGCAGTCGCTTGGCCTGCAGGAGATTAACACGGCCGTGAACACCATGGACGAAGGCACGCAGAAGAATGCCGCAATGGTCGAGGAAACGACCGCTGCCAGCCACAGCCTCGCGCATGAAGCCATGGCGCTGGCGCAGCTGATGTCCCAGTTCAAGCTGGACGGCGCCGTTGCCAACCAGGGGCGGCCGAGCTTCGCCAAGCCTGCGGCGACGACCGCCAGCCACGGCCCCGTCGCCTCTCCAGCACGGCAACTTAGCCAGAAGTTGACCAATGCGTTTCGCGGAAACGCCGCGCTCAAGCAAGAGCCGGAATGGTCGGAATTCTGAGCCAGATCGCTTAGGAAACGGAGCCTAAGAGGCTCCGTTTTTTTATGATTGCGCAGCGTACAGCGTCGCTCGCCACAAACAAAAAAAGCCGCCGCCAATGTGGCGACGGCTTTCGGGGGGCAGGGAAGCCCAAGGCGTTAGCAATAGTTGCAGATAGCAGCCGGATTGCTCTTGATCACGTCGATGAATTTCTTGACCGGATTGGCGCGCTGTTCGCGCTTCACCGCCGCAGTCTCCAGGAGCCGCTTGAAATCTTCAAGCTTCACGCCGTCGGCGCGCATCACCATGGCGATCAGGGGGTCGCGAAGGGCTTCGGATATCGTCAGGTCGTCTCTGGTCTTTCTCATGGCTCAGTCCTCCTTTCGTGGGCGGTCGCCCGTGTTCCACTTCGGCCGCGCTGCCCTCTCGGCAATTGACTTCCGCGAAAAATGGTGTTACCGGTAAGTAACAACGCATTTGTTACCGATCGGTCACATGGATGTCAAGGACATTGTCCGCAGAAAAATCAAAAACTTCGACAACTATTCTGCCTGTCGGCACTGATGAAAAGATCCCTCCTAGGGAACGTATCGTCTCGACCGCGGCGGAGCTGTTTCGTGAGCACGGGATCCGTGGCATCGGCGTCGATGCCATCGCCGAAGGCGCTCTCACCAACAAGATGACGCTCTATCGGCACTTCGGCTCGAAGGACGAGCTGGTGTGCGAAACGCTGCGCCGCGCCTCCGATAAGGCCGAGGCGATCTGGCGCGAGTTGGAAGCCACGCATCCCGATGATGCGCGCGCCCAGCTGCTTGCCTGGATCGAACTCAGGACCCAGAGCCTTTGCGGCGATCAGGTCGGCTGCGATCTGGCGAACGCCGCGATCGAACTCAAGGGTGAAGGCCACCCGGCCTATAGCGTCATCGAACGCCATAAGGCGGAGCAGCGCGACAGGCTTGAGGCGCTCTGTCTCGCCGCCGGCGCGCGCGAACCGCAGCTGCTGGCAGACACACTGACCCTGCTTCTGGAAGGCGCCCGCGTCACCCGTCAATCGATGGGCAAGGACAACTGTTGCGGCCACTTTTCCAAGGCGTGCAACGCCGCTGTCGCGGCGTTTGCCTGAGCTCTGGTCTCTACGCTTGGAACTTTCGTGAGTGCAACTCGTTTTCAACCAGATGTGGAAACACGGTTGAGCGAGAAGATGAACTACATTTATCTCCATCGCCTGTATGCCAAACGGGCGGAGCTTGAGGCCAAGCTAGAACTCTATGAAGCGCGCGATTGCTTCGGTGACGAGGATGTCAACGACGGCACTGATCGTGAGTTGCGTGCTCGGATCGAGGAAATCTCGGCGGAGATCGATACGCTCGAACATTCCCGCGTCGGATAACGCCCGCTAGCGGGCGGCATCAAGCAGTTCGATCGTGCGATGGTCGAACTCTCCATCGTAGAAATGATCTATCACTTGATGGAAAAGTGATCCGTGGTCGCTGACCGCCGCAAAGAGCGTCATCGACGATCGCAGCTTGTGGTCATCGGGAGATCCGAAGACTTCATGCGCGGATTTTCCATCGATCGATAATACGGCGTCGACACAGCGCAAAAGGCGGGCGCCGAGAATGGGATCGGCCAGATAGGTCGAGGCTTCGCCGGCCGAGCGGATAGCATATTTCTCGGCCATTGACGACGTGCCGAGACCTGCCATCTGCGGAAAGATGAACCACATCCAATGCGAGCGCTTGCGGCCATTCCTGAGCTCCGCAAGCGCGCGATCGTAGACACCGTTTTGAGCGTCGATGAAGCGATCGAGATCGTAGTCGATATTACCGGACATGATGCCCTCCCCGACTAGAACTAAGTCACGATCACCGTTTCTCCAGTCTAGCTGGAAGTCCTCAGCAGGACTTGTCTGGATACGGGCTATGCTCTCGGCAATAATCCAGCGACGGGCCGGAATCCGAGATCGCTCCTACAGGGGCGAGATCGACAGCCGATGCCGTCGATGTGTTCATATGCGCGACATACCCCGCCGCGCCAAGAACCAGCAGGGCTCCAACGATCATAAACCGCTCCGACACTGATGGCCGGCTGGTTGCCTTGATGTGTTCCACGTATTCGCGCTCGCCCATACCGTCCAACTCTTCGTCCGTTGCATGATGATGGACCGTGTCGCCGCGAGGGGCGCTCCAGCTGTCTACATCTCTCATTGTCTTGCTCCTGAAATCCGCGCGAGGTGCCTACAACATCCCTCGACCCGTGGCGTCTTTCGCGCATTCCCGATATGTGGTGGCAACCGCCACGGTTGAAGGCCGGATACACAAACTCAGTGTTCATAAAATCGAACCAATCGGTTTGATCTGGCTTTAAAGGCTTGGCACTTCGAGGAAATTCGGCTTAGGTCGGGTATTCATCCAGACCACGGACACTGACATGACGAAATCATTTGGAGCGATGTCGATCGCGCAACTTTCCGTTCTCATCCAGAACGGCGCCGCCGATCCGGTCGAGGTTACCGAGACGGTACTTGAAGGCATCAAGGCGCACCCCGATCAGTCGGTCTTCACCGAACTGCTGGCCGACCGCGCTCTTGAAGAGGCCAAGGCGTCCTCGGCGCGGCTGAAGGCCGGCCGGTCGCGTGGGTTGCTCGAGGGCATTCCCGTTGCCTGGAAAGACCTATTCGACATCAAGGGGCGCGCGACGACGGCCGGCTCCAAGGTACTGCGGGACGCCCCTGTGGCAGAAGACGACGCCGCGGTCGTGAGCGCGCTCACCCAAGCCGGCATGATCGCCGTTGGCTGCACCAACATGAGCGAATTCGCCTTTTCGGGCCTCGGTATCAATCCGCACTACGGCACGCCGCACAACCCGCGCAGCAAGGATGAGCCACGTATTCCCGGCGGCTCCTCCTCGGGCGCCGGTGCCGCGGTGGCCGCAGGTCTCGTCCCCGTGGCTATCGGCACCGACACAGGCGGATCGGTCCGCATCCCCGCCGCCTTCAATGGCGTCGTCGGCTACAAGGCAACGCGCGGACGCTTCGCAATGGGCGGCGTCTTCCCGCTGGCGCGAAGCCTGGATTCGCTCGGCCCCCTTTGCCGCACCGTTCAGGACGCGATCTGGGTAGACGCGGCCATGCGCGGCCTGACCGCCGCGCCCACCATCACCCCGAGCTCGCTCCGCGCGCTGGATGTGGTTATTCCTGATAATGTCGTGTTCGATGGCGCCGAGGCCGGCGTCGTCGCAGCCTTCGAGCAAAGCGTGGAGTGGCTGATCGCGGAAGGTGCTTCGGTCAGCCGCGTCACCATCCCGGCCTTCGACGAAATCCTCGCCCTCATGGGCAAATACGGTAGCCTGGTGACCGCGGAAGCCTTCGCGCTTCATCGCGAGCGCCTTGCCGGGCAGGAGGCCGATCAGATGGACCACCGCGTCGTGCAACGCACCCGACTTGGCCAGACGATCACGATGCCTGACTACATCGCCATTCTCGAAGCGCGCGAGCGACTGATAGCGGAGGTCAACCGCATGGTCGGCGATAGCATTATTGCCTACCCCTCCGTCGCCCATGTCGCGCCACCGATCGCCGCCCTGGAAGCAAACGACGATCTTTTCTTCGCGACCAATGGCAAGACCTTGCGCAACACCATGCTCGGCAACTTCCTCGATTGGTGTGGTGTGTCGATCCCTTGCGGGACCGGCGACGCTGATATGCCGGTCGGCCTGCTGCTTTCGGCAACCGGCGACCGCGACGAGGCGCTGCTTGCCGCAAGCCTTTCGGCGGAAGCTGTGATCACGGGAGATTCCGTTTGAAATTCCAAGGCGTTGCTGCCTAGATAGGGTGGGAACGAGGAGGAATGCAATGATCGAGGATATCGAGAACGGACGGTTCGCCGTCTCCACATGGTCGCTGCACCGGGCGCTAGGCGCGGTCTATCCCTATAGTCCCGATCCGGCCAAGAGCGGGGCACCGCAGGAGCCTTACGGCCCCGGCAGCGTCGAACTGATCGACGTTCCGCGCCAGCTTGCCGATCGCGGCATCCACAGGCTGGAGATCTGCTCCTTCCATCTGCCGAGCCTCGATGCGGACTATCTACGGCGGCTGCGCGCAGCCCTCGATCAGTCCGGCGTCCTGCTTCAGACCTTGCTGGTCGAGGACGGCGACCCGAGCAATCCCGCAACGGCCGAGCGCGATATTCGCTGGATCGCCGGCTGGATCGAGATCGCAACCGCGCTTGGCGCGAGAAACATGCGCGTCATCGCGGGGAAACAGCAGCCGAGCGACGAGAACCTCGCTCGCTCGTCGGGACATCTCTCGTGGCTGGCGGAGCAGGCCGAGGAGAGCGGCATCCGCGTCGTCACCGAGAACTGGTTCGAACTCCTGCCGTCGCCGCGAGAAATGAACTGGCTGCTTGACGATCTCGGCGGCAAGGTCGGCCTCAACGGCGATCTCGGCAACTGGTCGGCGCCGGACAAATATGCCGGCCTTTCGGACATCATGCGCCGCGCCGAGATTTGCCACGCCAAGGCCAATTATACCGCATCAGGCATGGATGCCGAGGACTACGGCAAGTGCCTGGAGGCATGCCGACAGGCCGGATATGCCGGTCCCTACACGCTTATCTACGATTCGCTGTTTTTCCCCGACGAATGGGACGGCATCCTTCTTCAGAAGGCCTTTATCGAACAATTCCATCAAGATGAGCAGCGCGCCACGGGCTGAGCTGCGGAAGGAGACTAGTATGCCTGGTTCAACTGCAATCAACGACTTTTCAAAACGCCTCAGGTCGGGCGAAAGCGGTGGTCTGATTTCGGCGTGGATCGGCATACCCGATCCGCTCTTCGTCAATCATCTCTCGCAGGAAGCCTTCGATGCCGTCGTGCTCGATATGCAGCACGGCGTCTGGGACATGGTGTCGGCCGCCAATGGCATCGGGCAGGGTCGATTGGCCGGCAAGCCTGTGATGGCGCGTATTCCCGTCGGCGATTTCTCGACGGCCTCGCGGCTGCTCGATGCTGGCGCGTCTGGAATTATTGCGCCGATGATCAATTCGATCGCGGATGCGCATGCCCTGGTCAAGGCGACCAAGTACCCGCCGCTCGGCGAGCGTAGCTGGGGACCGACGCTGGCGATGAACCACACCGGCCTCGCCGCCACGAACTATTTGGCGACGGCGAATATGGAGACTGTCGCGATCGCCATGATCGAGACCCGGGCAGCGCTCGATGCCGCCGATGACATTCTCGGCGTTGACGGTATCGACGGCGTCTTTATCGGCCCATCGGACCTTTCCATCGCACTATCGAACGGTGCGCATCTAGCTCCCGACACGGCTGAAATGGATGTTGTGCTGAAGCAGCTGCTCGCCCGTTGCCGCGCGTATGGCAAGTTCGCATGCATCTTCGGCAGCAACGGCGAGCGCGCCGGGCAGCTGCTGAAGATGGGCTTTGATCTCGTCATTGCCGGCGCGGACACGCAGCAGCTTCGCGCCGGCGCCGCGAACGCCATCGCCACGGCCCGCAGCGGGCAGACCGGCTAGGCTATTTCTTCTGTGCCAGCCAGATGACGTGGCGCGCGCCGCCACGTTTTCCGTTAGCGCGCGAATTGACGGCCTCGACCACAAAACCACTGTCGCGCACCCGGCGCGTGAAGCTGGCGTCGGGGCCAGATGACCAGACGGCCAGCACGCCACCGAGACGCAGGGCCTCGCGTGCGGCCTTCAGCCCGGCGAGGTCGTAGAGCCCGTCGTTCGATCGACGGGTCAGTCCATCCGGCCCGTTATCGACATCAAGCAGGATGGCGTCGAATTTTGCCCGGCTCGAACGGATGAGTTCGGACACATCCCCCTGATAAATGCCAACGCGGGGATCATCAAGGCATCCCTTGAAGACTTCCGCCATCGGCCCCCGCCCCCAGCTGACGACGGCGGGTACCAGTTCGGCGACGACAACGGTCGCATCGTTGGGCACGACGGCCAGCGCCGCGCGAAGCGTGAAGCCCATGCCGAGACCGCCGATCAGGATGCTCGGGCGCGGCCGGCCCTTGAGCTTGTCATAGGAGAGCGTCGCGAGTGCTTCCTCGGAGCCGGAGAGGCGGCTGTTCATCAGCTCGTTCGATCCGAGCATGATCGAGAATTCGCTGCCGCGCTGCTTTAGGCGCAGTTCGCCAGCCTCGCCGGGAATTTGAGCGGAATCGAGCTGAATCCAGGGCAGCATGTCTTAGGCCTCGCGTTGAGACGCCCCACTAGCACAAAAAATCGCGCCAACGAAACGCAAACACGAGGCTGCACAGCAACGCTCCGTCAGGTCATTGTCCGTCGATGCACGCCGGATTGGTCGACTTGCGATTGGCAGCATTGCGTTGGTGCGGCGGGCAGCGCGTCCACTGGACCGGGGCAGTGCCTGCGGTGCTTCCCGTCTCAAGTGAATCGAGCGGAATGGAAAGGCCGCTAGACTGCTCGTCCTGTGGGCCGGTTCCGAGTGGAGGCGAGCCATCAAACCGACCGCTGCTGTCCGTGCCCATGTTCATCTGCGCGAATGCACTGCCGGCAAAGCCCATGATGACGATTGAGGTGACTGCGAGAAGCTTGCGCATGCTGGAAACTCCTTCACGTTGAATACCATGAAGAAATAGCGCGCGGCCGGTAATGTTCCACCGCGTGCTAATACCTATTTTGCGCGAGCTCAGCGCGCGGCCCAGTTGGCGCCCCGGCGGAAAATAGTGCGCATTTCCGGCACGGAAAACTCCTTGGCCTGATGGCCGAGCGAGGAATAAAAGACGCGTCCCTTTCCGTATTTCCGCTTCCAGGCGACCGGCATCACCACGCCATCGATCCAATAGGCGTGATCGCCGGTAAAGGTCGTCGTCGCCAGCACCTCGTTGGAGGGGTCGACATGCATGTAATACTGCTCCGACGTGTAGTCGAAATCGGCAATGCCTTCCATGACAGGGTCATCGGGGCGGGTAATGTTGACCCGGTAGTCGATGATGTTGCCGGGATGCGCGACCCACTGACCGCCAACGATGAACTGGTATTCCACGCATTCGCGGAAACTGTCGCCGGCTCCGCCATGATAGCCGGCCAGACCGACACCGCCTTCGATCGCGGCCGCAAGGTTCTTGATTTCTTCCTTCTCGATCTTCGACATGGTCACGATCGGCACGACGAGCGAAAGGTCGTGAACGGAAGGGTCGGCGAAAGCCTCGGTGGTATGCTCGACATAGACCTTGAAGCCGTCTTCCTCGAGTATGTCCTTGACGATGGCGGCGCATTCCTGCGGCTCGTGGCCGCTCCATCCGCCCCAAACGATCAGTGCTTCACGCATTAAACTTCCTCCTCAATAATTACTTGCCCAGACGTCCGTCGACGAGGGATTCCGAGATCGGCGCCGGTCTTTCCGTCTGCGTGGTGATCGCCACGGTGCGGCCGGTGTCCGATGCGGTCTGGAACGCTTCCATGACCTCCAGCACGTGCAGCGCCAGGCTGCCGTTCGCGCGATGCGGCCGGCTCTGACGGATCGCATAGGCGAGATCGGCGACACCGATCGATCGGTAGTTTCCGTCGGCATAGGGCGCGGTCAGCGGCTGGCTTTCGAACGAGCCGCCCTTGCGTAGGAGCTCGACTTCACCGCCGAAGTGATTGGGATCGGGCACGATCAGCGTTCCCTCGGTTCCGTAGACCTCGAGCGGTACGTGCTTGTGACCGGCGACATCGAAGCTCATGCCGATCTGCACGACGGCGCCGTTGGCAAAGGCCATCAGGCCGGACACATGGGTCGGCACATGCACGGGGATATGCTCGCCGTTTCGCGGCTCGCTGGTGATGACGCGCTCCTTGCGCGGCGTCACCGCGAAGCCCGCCACCTGCGCCACGGGCCCGAAGAGATTGACGAGATCGGTGATGTAATACGGCCCCATATCCAGCATCGGCCCGCCGCCGAGTTCATAGTAGAAGGCGGGATTGGGGTGCCAGCGCTCGTGGCCGGGGCACATGAAGGTGGCCGTACCGCCCACCGGCTGGCCGATCACGCCCTGATCGATCAGCGCGCGGGCCGTCTGGTGGCCGCCGCCGAGGAAAGTATCGGGTGCCGCACCAATGCGGAGGCCCTTCGCCTTGGCCGCTTCGGCGAGCTGCTTGCCTTCGGCGAAGTTGATCCCGAGCGGCTTTTCCGAATAAGTGTGCTTGCCGGCGGCAAGCGCCTGCAGGCCGACAGCGACGTGCGCCTTCGGAATGGTCAGATTGACGATGATCTCGATCGAGGGATCGGCGAAGAGTTCGTCGACGCTTCTGGCCGGCACGTTGAACTCAGCCGCCTTTGCCTGCGCGAGCTCGCTGTTCAGATCCGCCAAACCCCTGATGTCGAGAATGGGGAAAGACGCCATGGCCTTCAGGTACGCGCCCGATATGTTGCCGCATCCGATGATGCCTATGCCGACTTTATCCATGATTTCCTCCCATAGATTTTGGTTCTGAAAGCGTCAGAGCGCCGGGCCCGTGGTGTTCCACGGCGACTCGTAGAGTTCGTAAAGGGCGACGGCCGCAGCCCCCTGTGCCCAGAAGTCGTCGCTGGAATCGTCGAAGACGAGTTCCGCGACGCCCCTGAGCGATGGTGGGATGGCCAGCGCGTAGGCATTTCGAAGGCTCTCCAGGAAAGGCTCTCCAAGCGCCAGGCTGGAGCCCACCAGGATGACGCGCGGCGGCGCGAAGATGGTCACGATATTGGCAACCGCGACGCCGACGGCCTCCCCCGCCCGGATCGCCGCGCTGATCAGCGCGTTGTCTTCTGCCTTGATCAAGGCCTGCGCATGCGCCATGCCGCGCCCAAGCCGGATCGCCTCGGCAAATCGCCCACCCGCCGGCTGCTCGCCCAGAATTTCGCTTTCGCCCGCCTGGCTCGACAGCCGCACGATGCCGCGCGGTCCCATGCCAAGCACGAGATCGCCGAGATTGTGGCTGAGGCCGCCGGCGCCGCGAAACAGCTGGTTGCCATGGAGCACGCCGAGCCCCAGCGTCTGTTCCAGCGAGATCAGGACCATGTCTTCCAAATCGCGCGCCTTGCCGAACCAGTGATGCGCCAGGGTGATGGCATGCGCGTCGCTTTCGACAATGGTCGAGGTGTTCAGCCGCGTCGTCATCTCAGCGGCGAAATCGACATTGACGTCCCGAAAGATGGGGCTGCTGCGGATATGCCCTGTTCGATGCTCGATGACACCCGGCAGGCTAAGGCAGACGGTATCGACATCCTCCAGCGACAGGCCGGCATCGACGACGCAACGCCGCACGCCATCCTCGACGAGATCGGCGATAACCGCGATCGGCTGGCGATCGATCCGGATCGGCAGGGTGAGATTCGAAAGCACGTCGCCGCGAAAATCGGTGACGACGAAGACCATGCGGCTGGCTGCGATCTTGGCACCCACGACACGCGCCGCATCCGGATTGAGCTCCAACATGACACGTGGCCGGCCGCGCGCCGCTTCGTTGCGGATATCGCCTTCGTGGCGCGGCAGGATGAGGCCATCATCCAGCAGCGAGGCGGTGATGGCCGACACCGTGGTGGTCGACAGCTGCGTGCGCTCGCTGATCTCGACGCGCGCGATCGGCCCATGTCGGCGCACCGTGTCGAGCACGTTCAGGCGATTGATCGCGCGCATCAATTCCGGGTCTGCGGTCTTCATCTATTCGTGCACGGCTCTTGTGGCGACCGCCGAAGCAGGTCGGTATTTTTGTCGGAATGCGAATTAAATAGCGTGGAGATTCAGCCCTCTGTCAAGGCTAATCTGCCAAATTCAACCAAGGGAGTTGACATTCTGGCAAAGCTGCCGATCATTTAATCCGCATAAGGGACAAAATTGTAGAGGACGATTTTCCCTTGAGGAGGAGACCTTATGTTCAATCATCAAAGGGCGAAAGCCCTGTTCAATAGTCGCGCCTTTGCCCGCTCGACCGCGACTGCCCTCGCGCTTCTGATTGCCGCCGGCACTGCCGCTGCCGACACGACAATCAAGTGGATGCATCTCGAAATCGACCCGACCTATCTCGGCGTCTGGCAGCAGATCGTCAAGAATTACGAGGCCGAGCATCCGGGCACGAAGGTGGAGATGCAGTTCCTCGAAAACGAGGCCTTCAAGGCGAAGCTGCCGACGCTTCTGCAGTCCAGCGATGCGCCTGATCTCTTCTACAGCTGGGGCGGCGGCGTCCTGAAACAGCAGCTCGCGACTGGCGCCCTGCTCGATCTCAGCGAAGCGATGAACGCCAAGGATGGCGCGTGGGTGAAAACCTACAACCCGGCCTCCGTCAAGGGCCTGAGCTATGACGGCAAGATCGGCGCGGTCCCTTATGCGGTCGGCACCGTATCCTTCTTCTACAACAAGGAATTGTTCGCGAAGGCCGGCGTCGATGCCACCACGATCAAGACCTGGGACGACTATCTGGCCGCAGTGAAGAAGATCAAGGACGCCGGCATCGTGCCGATCGCAGGCGGTGGCGGCGAGAAGTGGCCGATCCACTTCTACTGGAGCTATCTGGTGATGCGCAACGGCGGCCAGCAGGTCTTCGATGCCGCCAAGAATGGCCAGGGTGAAGGCTTCAACGATCCGGCGATGATCAAGGCCGGCGAGCAGCTCGCCGAACTCGGCAAGCTCGAGCCATTCCAGCCCGGCTACCTCGGGGCCACGTGGCCGCAGACGCTCGGCGTCTTCGGCGACGGCAAGGCGGCGATGATCCTCGGCTTCCAGAACACCGAGGCCAACCAGCGCACCAATGCCGGCGACAAGAAGGGCCTGAACCCCGACAATATCGGCCGCTTCGCCTTCCCCGCCGTTACTGGCGGCGCCGGTGCTGTCACCGACACGCTGGGCGGTCTGAACGGTTGGGCCGTCACCAAGAAGGCGCCGCCGGAAACGCTCGACTTCCTCGCCTACCTCACCAATGCCGAGAACGAGCGCACCATGGCCAAGGCCGGCATGATCATCCCGGTCGCGGTCGGCGCAGAGGATGGCGTGACCAACCCGCTGCTGCACGAATCGGCCGAACAGCTGGCACATTCCACATGGCACCAGAACTTCTTCGACCAGGATCTCGGCCCCTCGGTCGGTCGCGTCGTCAACGACGTGTCGGTCGCTATCGTCTCCGGACAGATGACGCCTACCGATGGCGCCCAGCAGATCCAGGATGCCTTCGAGCAGGATCAGTTCTGATCAAGACCATCGCGGCGCGAGGCACGCTCTCGCGCCGCAATTTGATGTCTGGAATGTGAGGTCCCCATGGCCAATGTCAGCGCCGCCACTGCAATCAGACCCGCGCGCATACCGGCCACCCAGTCCGCCCGGCGCAAACATCCGGCCGTTGCAGGCCGCCTGCCCGTGCTGCTGCTCTTCCTGCCGCCGGCGCTTCTGTTGTTCTCGATCTTCGTGATCCTGCCGATGGGCGAGGCCGCCTGGTACAGTCTTTACAAATGGGACGGCTATGGCTTGCCGACGCAATATGTCGGCATGCGCAACTTCGAACTCCTGTTCAAGAACGGCGCCTTCCTCACCGCGCTGAAGAACAACGCGATGATCATGGTGATCTCGATCGCGATCCAGATTCCGCTGGCCATCTGGTTGGCGATGATGCTGGCGCACCGCATCGCCGGCGTGGTCGTCTTCCGGCTGATCTTTTTCCTGCCCTACGTGCTCGCCGATGTCGCGGCCGGCCTGATCTGGCGCTTCGTCTACGACGGCGACTATGGGCTCTTCGCCTCGATCGCTCATCTGCTCGGTGTCGAGACACCCTATGTGCTGGCCGACAAGGATCTGGCGATGTACGCGGTGCTGGGCGTGATCGTCTGGAAATACTTCGGCTTCCACATGATGCTGTTCATCGCCGGACTGCAATCGCTCGACAAGAGCGTGCTGGAGGCCGCCGAGATCGATGGCGCCAGCGGCTGGCAGCGGTTCCGCTATATCACCCTGCCGCTGCTCGGTTCGACCGTGCGTCTGTCCGTCTTCTTCGCGGTCGTCGGCTCGCTGCAGTTGTTCGACCTCATCATGCCTCTAACGGGTGGCGGTCCGTTCAATGCCACGCAGACGATGGTAACCTTCCTCTTCAACTTCGGCGTGGCCCGCATGCAGGTCGGGCTCGGAAGCGCCGTCGGCGTCGTGCTTTTCCTGATCTGCGTAACGCTCGCCTTCAGCTACAAACGGATATTCATGCGCCATGACTGACGTCGTTTCATCCGACCGGCTCAATGCCGGCACCAAAGCCTATCTCTACACGTCGCTGGTCATCATATCGGCCATCGTCCTGATCCCGCTGGTGACCACAGCGCTTGGCGGCTTCAAGGATCTGGGCGACTTGCGCACCAATCCCTTCGGCCTGCCGGTGGAGTGGCATGTCGAAAATTACACCGACATTCTGTTCGGCGATCGCTACTGGCGGCAGATGGTCAATTCGCTGCTCATCGCGGCACTCACCGTCTTCCTCACCGTATCGGTGTCGGCAATGGCGGCCTTCACCTTCGCGCATGTCCGCTTCTTCGGCGCCGACTTCCTGCTGAACTATTTCCTGATCGGGCTGATGTTCCCGGCCGCGACCGCCATTCTGCCGCTCTTCATCCGCATCCGCGATCTCGGGCTGCTCAACACCTACTGGGGCGTGGTGCTGCCGCAGGTGGCCTTCGGGCTCGGCATGAGCATACTCCTGTTCCGGAACTATTTTCGCAACCTTCCGGAGGAATTGTTCCAGGCGGCCGTCGTCGATGGCTGCGGCTACATGCGCTTCTTCTGGCATATCTGCCTGCCGCTTTCTCGGCCGATCATTGCGACGGTCAGCATCATCTCCTTCGTCGGCAGCTGGAACAGCTACATCCTGCCACTGATCATGTTGAACTCGGAGAAGATGTACCCCTGGCCGCTCGGCATCATGGTCTATCGCGGCGAATTCGGCACCGCTTGGCAGCTGGTGCTCGCCTTCATCACGCTGACAATCATGCCGACCGTCATCGTCTTCTTCCTCGCGCAGAAGCACATCATCGCCGGCTTGACCGCAGGCGCGGTCAAGTCGTGATGATATCGCGATGACGTTCAGCCAAAGACAAGGCCGCCGTCGACGATCAGGTTCTGGCCGGTAACCGCCCGCGCCCAGGGGCTGGCGAAAAACAGTACTGCGTCGGCGACTTCCTCCGGCGTCGTCACACGGCGCAGCGGTGTGCTGCCAGCGATGAGGTTGAACACCGCCTCGGGCGTCCCGGCGCTGGCATCGGTGGTCCGCAGCAATCCACCTGAGACCATGTTCACGGTGATGCCATCAGGTCCGAGTTCGGCCGCGGCCGTGCGGGTCAGCGACAACAACGCACCCTTCGCCGCCGTGTAGTCATGATATGGCACGACCGGGTTCTGGAAGAGATTGGTGCCGATCGTGACAACGCGCCCGAAGCCGGCAGCGGCCATGGCCGGGCGGGTTGCCTGCATGAGGTTCAGAGCTCCCTTCACCGCCGTATCAAGCTGCTTGGTGATCTCCTCCCAGCTGAGCTCGCCGAGCTTCGGGCGTGCATCGCCGTTGAAGCTGAAATCGGCGAGCGCATTGTGCACCACAGTCGTCGGTGCCCCCAGCGTGCGCGTGACATCCGCCACCAGTTCGCGCACGGCCGCGCCGTCGCGGATATCGGCCTGAAAAGCATGCGTCCGCTCGCCGAGGCTCTTCGCCAGCGCCTCGGCTTGCTCGCGGCTGTTGCGATAGTTGATCGCCACCTTCGCGCCCTCGCGGGCAAAAGCCCTGGTGATCGCCGCGCCGAGCCCGCGCGCGGCGCCCGTTACGATCACCGTCTGCTCACTGATCGGCAATGTCATTTCGCGTCTCCTTCCTCTGTCGTCCAAAGTTCGTGAAAGTGCTGGACCGGGCCATGTCCCGAGCCGACGTCGAGCGTGCCGGCCGCAGCCACCGCGCCGGCGAGATAGCTCTTTGCGGCGGCCACCGCATCTGGCAGCGTCGCGCCTTTGGCGAGCTCGGCCGCCAGCGCGCTCGAAAGCGTGCAGCCGGTGCCGTGGGTGTTTGCGGTCGGAATCCTGGCGGCCTCGAACCAGGCGAGGCCGTCTTCCGTTGCCAGCACGTCGGGGCTCTGGTCGCCCTCGAGATGGCCGCCTTTGACAAGCACGGCAGCGGGTCCCAAAGCGCGCAGCGCTTCGGCCTGCTCGCCCATCTCCCGGCGGCTCTCGGCCACATCGGTGTGGAGCAACGCGGCTGCCTCAGGCAGATTGGGCGTTAGCAGAGTCGCAAGCGGCAGCAGCCGGCGCAGAAGCACATCGACCGCAGCGGGGTCGAGAAGCTTCGCCCCACCCTTGGCCACCATGACGGGATCGAGCACGATCGGGATGCCGGGATGAAGCTTGAGAACGCCGGCGACGGCATCGGCGATTTCAGCATTGGCGATCATGCCGATCTTCACGGCATCGACCCGGACATCGGCAAACACGGCCTTGATCTGATCGGCGACGAAACCTGCTGGCACGAGGTGAACGCCGGATACGCCTTGCGTATTCTGCGCTGTCAACGCGGTGAGCGCCGCCATGCCATAGACGCCGCGCGCGGCAAAGGCCTTGAGGTCCGCCTGGATGCCCGCGCCGCCCGATGGATCGGATCCGGCGATGGAGAGAACGTTGCGGATCATCGTGATCTCCCTTGAATAGCCTCTGAAAGCTCGAGCGCGGCGGCGCGCGGGTCTGGTGTGCCACAAATCGCCGAGACGACGGCGATCCCGTCGGCACCGGCGGCAAAGACACCGCCGACATGCGCCAGCTTCAGCCCGCCGATGGCAACGGATGGAACCGGGCAGACAGCGACGAGACGTGCAAGGCCGTCGAAGCCGATCGGCTGTTTGTGATCCGGCTTGGTCGGCGTCGCGAAGACTGGGCCGATGCCGGCATAGTCGACCAATGCCGGATCGACAGCCCTCGCGAGCGCCTCGGTCTCCACGGACAGGCCAAGGATCATGTCGCGCCCGACCCGCTCGCGCGCCGCGCGCACGATCATATCGTCCTGGCCGACATGCAACCCATCGGCGCCGATCGCGATCGCCGCCTCGACATCATCGTTGACGACAAGCAGCCCGCCCGTCCCGGCAAGCGCCTGCTTCAGAGCACGGCCGGTCTCGATCATGCGCGCCGTGGAGGCGTGCTTGTCGCGAAGCTGCACGACAGTGGTGCCGCCAGCGAGAGCACGTCGTGCGGTTTCGACCATGCCGATGCCGGCACAGAGCTCGGGATCGAGGACTAGATACAGCGAAAGATCGATCTTCCTCATAGCATCCGCACCCGCGCATTGTTGTCGACCGTGGCTCCGTCTACGGCAGCGAGGGCGTCGAGGAAGCGCCACGAAAATGACCCCGGTCCGTCAGCGACCCGCGCCGCCTCTTCGCCGGCGACGGCGAACATGGCGAGTGCCGATATCGTCGCTTCGAACGGAGCACCGGGCCTTGCGGCGGCGAAGGCACCGACGAGGCATGTCAGCGAACAACCGAGCGCCGTCACCTGCGGCATCAGCGAAGAGCCGCCCTCGATGCGGCAGGCGCGCGCGCCGTCGGTGACGAAATCGACCTCGCCGGTCACCGCCACCACGGCCTGATGCTTGTCTGCGATATGGCTGGCGGCAGCTTCCGCCTGCTCCACGGGGTCGCGGCTATCGACGCCCTGCCCCCGGCTTTCGCCACCGGCGAGCGCGATGATCTCGGACGCGTTGCCGCGAATGATGGTCGGGCGAAGCGCCAGCAGCTCCGCGACGGCCTGTCTGCGAAAGGCGGTCGCATAATGGGCGACAGGGTCGAGGACCCATGGCTTGGCGTTTTCGCCCGCCGATCTGGCAGCGGCGCGCATCCCGTTCAACCAACTCGGCGAGAGCGTGCCGATGTTAACAGTCAGTGCGCCTGAGATGGCCGCGAACTCGCCGGCTTCTTCCTCGGCATGCACCATGGCTGGCGAAGCGCCGGCCGCGAGCAGCACGTTGGCGGCGATGTTCATTGCAACGAAATTGGTGATGCACTGAACGAGCGGCTTTTGCGCACGCATGGCATCAAGCATCGAACCGGGAGATCTGTCGTCTTTCATCATGCCCCTTTCGGGCGGGGCAAGACGCGGGAACCCTGATAGCAATGCCGAAGGGTCCGAGCGACTCCCTCCGCCAGCATTATCTGGTTCAGGTTCAAAGGGTACTTCTCAGTCTGCCGTCGGCAAACGCCCCTGTCTATCAATGGCTCTGTTCTGTCAGAGAAGCCGACCGCTGTCACGCGCAAAATGACAGGAGCCCGGAGCTGGCAATCAGCCGCCGATCAGGCGCCGTTCTCCTTGATCGCTTCCATCGCAACAAAGGTCGATGTGTTGGCGACGAAGGGAAGGCTGGAGATCTTCTCGCCTAGAACGAGGCGATAATTGGCGATATCAGACGTGCGTATCTTCAGGAGGTAGTCGAATGCGCCCGCGATCATGTGGCACTCCTCGACCTCCTGCAGCTTGCGAACCGCGACGTTGAATGCGTTCAGCGCGTTCTCCCTGGTGTCGGAGAGTTTCACCTCGGTAAACGCCACATGGTTGCGGCCGAGCTTGTTGACGTCGATGATGGCGCGGAAGCCGAGAATGTAGCCATCCTCGATCAGCCGCTTGAGCCTGACCTGGCAGGGCGTGTTGGACAGACCCACGCGTTTGGCGAGGTCGGTCACCGACATCCTGCCATCGGCGACGAGCGCGTCGAGGATGCGCTGATCGAATTGGTCGATTTCCCTGACATTTCCCGCGCTCGCCACAATAATTTCCTCCAATATGAATATTGAATAGCGAACTAAAGACTGGAACGTTCTAAATCAAGTGAAATTGACTTTTTGAAATCTGCTAGCTTCGCGACATCAGCGGATCAGGAGCCCAGCATGGCAATCACCACCGACGCGGCAGCAGTCGAAGTCACAGTAGAGCAGGCCAACGGCTCTGCAAATCCCTTTGATGGATTTGCCCCTCCGATCCGAGAACAGAGCGATCTGCGCCGCGCCATCACGGCTGCCTACCGCACGCCGGAGACGATCTGCGTGCCACGCCTGGTTGAAGCAGCCGCCCTTCCTGATCACGTCAGGAAAGCCGCCGCCGACACCGCCCGCAAGCTGATCGAAGCGCTACGCGCCAAGCACAAGGGAACCGGCGTCGAGGGACTGGTGCACGAGTATTCGCTCTCCAGCCAGGAGGGCATCGCGCTGATGTGTCTCGCCGAGGCACTGCTGCGCATTCCCGACACGGCCACGCGAGACGCTCTTATCCGTGACAAGATTTCCGAGGGCGACTGGAAGGCGCATCTCGGCGGCGGCCGCTCGCTCTTCGTCAACGCCGCTACCTGGGGTCTCGTCGTGACAGGCAAGCTGACATCGACGGTCGCCGACCGCAGCCTTTCGGCGGCTCTGACCCGATTGATCGCCCGCTGCGGCGAGCCGGTGATCCGCCGCGGCGTCGACATGGCGATGCGGATGATGGGCGAGCAGTTCGTTACCGGCGAGACCATCGACGAGGCGCTGCAGCGGGCAAAGCCGCTCGAGCAGCGCGGCTTCCGCTACTCCTACGACATGCTGGGCGAAGCCGCGACCACGGGCGCCGACGCGAAACGCTACTACAAGGATTACGAAACCGCGATCCACGCCATCGGCAAGGCGTCTGATCGGCGCGGCATCTATGAAGGCCCGGGCATCTCGATCAAGCTTTCGGCGCTGCATCCGCGCTACGCACGCACGCAGAGCGCCCGCGTCATGGACGAGTTACTGCCGAAGGTGAAGGCGCTGGCGCTGATCGCCAAGTCCTACGACATCGGCCTCAACATCGACGCCGAGGAGGCCGACCGCCTCGAACTGTCGCTCGACCTTCTGGAAGCGCTCTGCCTCGACCCCGAGCTGGAAGGCTGGAACGGCATGGGCTTTGTCGTCCAGGCCTATGGCAAACGCTGCCCCTTCGTGCTTGATTTCATCATCGACCTCGCGCGCCGCGCCGGCCGTCGCATCATGGTGCGCCTCGTCAAGGGCGCCTACTGGGATGCGGAGATCAAGCGGGCGCAGGTCGATGGCCTCGCGGACTTCCCTGTTTTCACCCGCAAGATCTACACCGACGTTTCCTATATCGCCTGCGCCAGGAAGCTTCTGGCGGCGACCGATGCCGTCTTCCCGCAATTCGCGACCCACAACGCTCAAACGCTGGCAACCATCTACCAGATGGCCGGCTCGGATTATTATGTCGGCAAGTACGAGTTCCAGTGCCTGCATGGCATGGGCGAGCCGCTTTACGACGAGGTGGTCGGCCGACAGAACCTGAACCGCCCCTGCCGCATCTACGCCCCCGTCGGCACGCATGAAACGCTCCTTGCCTATCTCGTGCGCCGCCTGCTGGAGAACGGCGCCAACTCCTCCTTCGTTAATCGGATCGCGGATCCAAACGTCTCCATCGATGAACTGATCGCCGACCCGGCCGAGATCGTCTCTAAGATGCCGATCGTCGGGCAGAAGCACGACAAGATCTCGCTCCCCGGCGAACTCTACGGAACCCGCGTCAACTCCGCCGGCCTCGATCTCTCCAGCGAAACGGTGCTCAACCACCTGTCCCACCTGCTCGGCGAAAGCGCCACCAAGGGCTGGCGCGCCCTTCCAAGTCAGGCGACCGACATCAACGGCGCCCGCGACGTGCTCAACCCCGCCGACCACCGAGACGCCGTAGGCCAGGTTCGTGAGGCAACGCCATCCGACGCCGCAGCAGCAATGCAGGCGGCGCAAGCGGCAGCCGCATCCTGGGCCGGCATTTTGCCCGCCGACCGTGCCGCGTTGCTCGACAGCGCTGCCGATATCATGCAGACGCACATGGAGACGCTGCTCGGCCTCATCATCCGCGAGGCTGGCAAGTCAGTGCAGAACGCCATTGCCGAAGTGCGCGAGGCGATCGACTTCCTGCGCTACTATGCCGAACAGGCGCGCCGCACGCTGGGGCCGTCGCACGCGCCACTTGGCCCCGTGGTCTGCATCAGCCCCTGGAACTTCCCGCTGGCGATCTTCAGCGGCCAGGTCGCGGCCGCCCTCGTCGCCGGCAACCCAGTTCTGGCAAAACCCGCCGAGGAAACGCCGCTGATTGCCGCCGAGGCAGTCAGGATCCTGCATGAGGCGGGCATTCCGAAGGATGTCGTGCAGCTGGTTCCGGGCGAAGGTAGCGTCGGTGCGGCGCTTGTCGCGGCGCCGGAGACGGCGGCGGTCATGTTCACCGGCTCGACCGAAGTTGCCCGGCTGATCCAGGCCGAGCTTGCCAAGCGCCTCTCCGCAGATGGCAAGCCGATCCCGCTCATCGCCGAAACCGGCGGCCAGAACGCGATGATCGTAGATTCTTCGGCGCTTGCCGAGCAAGTCGTGGGCGACGTCATCGCATCCGCCTTCGACAGCGCCGGCCAGCGCTGCTCGGCGCTGCGCATTCTTTGCCTGCAGGACGATGTCGCCGACCGTACGCTCACGATGCTGAAGGGCGCGCTGCGCGAGCTGACGATCGCCAACACCAATCGCCTCTCCGCCGATATCGGCCCCGTCATCACCGCCGATGCGAAGGAGATCATCGAGACCCACGTAAAATCCATGCAGGCGCTTGGCCGCCAGGTCGAACGCATCGAGCTGCCGACAGAGACACAGCATGGCACCTTCGTCGCCCCGACAATCGTGGAGCTTAAGAACATCGCCGAACTGAAGCGGGAAGTGTTCGGGCCGGTGCTGCATGTCATCCGCTGGCGCCGACAGGATCTGGATCGGCTCGTCGATGAGATCAACGCCACCGGCTATGGCCTGACCTTCGGCCTGCACACGCGCCTTGACGAGACGATCGCCCGCGTGACCTCCCGCATCGAGGTCGGCAACGTCTACGTCAACCGCAACGTCATCGGCGCCGTGGTCGGCGTTCAGCCCTTCGGCGGGCGCGGGCTTTCCGGCACCGGCCCGAAGGCCGGCGGACCGCTCTATCTCGGCCGACTGGTGAAGACACCGCCGATCCCGCCGCAGCACAGCTCGGTCTATAGCGATCCGGCGCTGTCGGATTTCGCCAAGTGGCTCGATGAGCGCGAACTGCATGACGAGGCCGAAATGGCCCGCAACCTGGGCAGCCAATCGGCGCTTGGTCTGGAGAGCGAGCTCACCGGCCCCGTCGGCGAGCGCAACATCTACGCGCTGCACGCGCGCGGCACCATTTTCTGCGCACCAGTCTCGGAAGTCGGCCTGCACCGCCAGATCTCATCGGTGCTGGCAACAGGCAACAAGGCATTCATCGAATGCAGCGACAGCCTTCGCAGCGGGCTGAAGGCCCTCCCATTGAGCGTTTCCCAGCGTATCCACTTTGGCAACGGCAGGAGCACGAGCGAAATCCTCTCGGGCGCCCTCATCGAAGGCGACAGCGCACGCATCGCCTCGATGCAGCGGGAAATCGCAGCCATGTCCGGCCCGCTGCTCCTGACTCAGGCGGCCTCGACGGCGGAACTGGAGCGCAATCCGGAGGCCTATTGCCTGAACTGGCTGCTGGAAGAGGTCTCCACCTCGATCAACACCGCTGCCGCCGGCGGCAATGCCAGCCTCATGTCGATCGGCTGATCGCCTGGGCGCTTTGCCCATATGGGTCCAGGTCACCGCAGACGTTTCTATGGACAGTCTGCGTATCCACCGCGCCAATAGAGCAGCGGCTCCACGTCCTCGCGCGTCTCGATCGCCCGTACGCGGCCGATCAAGATGGCGTGCGAATGGTGGCTGAGAACCGTGTCCAGCTCGCAGTCGAGCACCGTCAGCGCATCCGACAGCGGCGGCGTTCCCGTTGCGAGCTCATACCATTGCGCGCCATCATAACGCTCCGCGCCGCGGCGGCCATCAAAGCCGGCGAAGGATTGCGCGACGTGCTGTTGGTCGACGGCGAGAACATTGACGCAGAAGCGGCCATATTTATCGACGGCGGGCCACGAGGAGGACGACCGGTTGACGCTGACGATCACCGAGGGCACGTCAGCGGAGAGCGAGGACACCGACGTCGCAGTGAAGCCCGTCCGCTCGTCTCCTTCTCCGACCGTGATCACGCTGAAAGCGCCGGCCAGATGCCGCATCGAGAGCTTGAACGCTGCTTGATCGACGACAAGTTTTGTCCAGCATTGTCAACTCCTCGCTCTCAGCTCTTCGCGAAACGATTCGCGGGCATTGAGAGGCCGAGGTTTTCGCGCAGCGTCGCGCCCTCGTACTCCTCGCGGAACAGGCCACGGCGGCGCAATTCCGGAAGCACGAGCTCGACGAAATCGTCGAGGCTCGCCGGCAGCGTCGGGAACATCAGGATGAAGCCATCCGCCGCGCGGGTCTCGAACCACTCCTCCATGAAATCGGCGATCTGCTTCGGCGTGCCGGTGATGCCGTTGCCGGTGTGCTTTTCGGCATAGTGGCGCACCAGTTCACCGACGGTGCGGCCGCTCTTGACGAAATCCACGAGTTCGTCAAACAGGGCGCGCGACCCTTTCGGCGCCTCAGGCAGCCGGTCCATGGGAAACGGCTTGTCGAGCGGCACGCCGATCAGATCCGCCTCCAGGAATTCCGACAGCATCAAGCGACCAACATCCGGGTGCATCTTGTCGATCAGATAATCGACCTTGGCCTTCGCCTCGGCTTCCGTCTCGCCGACATTGAGGACGACGCCCGGCATGATCTTAAGATCGTCGGGATTGCGGCCATAGGCCGGCATCCGCGCCTTAACGGTCTGGTAGAAGGCGCGGTTGCGGTCGATGTTGGACGCCAGGCTGAAGACGATCTCGGCCGTTCGCGCCGCCATGTCCATGCCGGGTTCGGACCCCCCCGCCTGCGCGATTACGGGCCGACCCTGCGGGGAGCGGGCGATGTTGAGCGGGCCGCGCACCTGGAAATGCTTGCCCTTGTGATTGAGCGTATGGTGCTTGGTCTTGTCGTAGTAGACGCCGCTTTCGCGATCGAGCAGCAGCGCGCCCTCCTCGAAGCTGTCCCACAGGCCGAATACGACATCCACGAACTCGTTGCCGCGCTCATAGCGCAGCGCATGCGGATCGAGACCTTCGCGGTTGAAGTTATAACCGGTCTCGTCGTGGTCTGAGGTCACGACATTCCAGCAGGCGCGGCCGCCGCTCAGGTGATCGATCGAGGCAAACAAACGCGCGACGTTGAACGGCTCGTAATAGCTGGTCGATACAGTGGCCACCAAGCCAAGCTTCTCCGTCGATACCGCGAGCGCCGACAACAGCGACAGCGGCTCGAAGCGGTTCATCTTGGTCGGTATGCGCGAGAGTGCGTCTGGATCGCCGACGGCGGCGGCCGGAGAGTCCGCCAGGAACATGAAATCGAGCTTTGCCGCTTCCGAGCGCTTGGCGACGTCGAGAAGATGGCTGAAATCGTTGGCGCCGTTGACGTTGCTGTCAGGATGCAGCCACGAGGCCGGATGAAAGCCGAACGTATAGACAAACGTGCCCAGTTTCATCTTGTCGCTGCGCGCCATCGTTGTCTCCCCAAAGTTGACCGCTATCAATTGCGCAAGCTAACGCCACGCGACTTTTTTCATCAATATCGCGCAGCTATCTTCCGTTTTAGTTTTTCTAAAGAGTGGGCTGCGCCGAGACCTGACCCTGCTGTCGCGAGATCGCAACCACCCAATCGCGAAACTCCGACCCATACGCCTTCTGCAGGGCCGATCGGTCCCAGGCGAGAAAATAGCTCTCGCGCAACGGGATCCTGATGTCGACGGGAATGACCAGCGTCTGCGCCTCGAGCTCGTCTGATATCATCGACATCTGCGCGAGCACCACGCCACGCTTGTTGACTGCCGCATCGATGGCACTGCTCGACAGCGTGAAGGACAGCCCCGGCGTCGTCTCCTTGAGATCGACGCCGACCTTGGCGGCGAATTCCGACCAGCGCGGATAGGGGGTGAAATGTCGCTCCCATTCGACATGCAGCAACGGATAACGCAGCAACTCCGCCGCTGTGGGCTTGGCAGCCGCAATCAAAGCCGGAGAGCAGGCGGGAACGACCCAGTCGCGGAAGAGCTCGGTATAATGGTCGTGCTGCAGCACGTCGGAGCCATAGCTGACGCGGAAATCGACCTCGTCCAAGCCCATGCGCGGCTCCCGGTCGCGGCCGATGACGCGGATGTGGGCGGCCGGGTGCAGGGCCTGCCAGTCGAAGATGCGACGGCCGATCCACTTGTTCACCACCGAGGACAGGGCGCTCAGGACCAGCGCATTCTCGTTGCGCGCACGCTCCAGCACCTGCTGCGCGATCGCGAACTGCTCGAAGCCCTTGGTGATCTCGCGGTGATAAAGCCGGCCCCAGACCGTCAGCTCCGCGGTTCGCCCACTGCGCTCCAGGAGCGTGACGCCGAGAAAGCTCTCGATCTTCCTGACCTGCTGGCTGATGGCGCCCGGCGAGACATTGAGCTCGATCGCTGCCGCCGTGACGCTGCCGCAACGCCCGGCCGCCTCGAAAGCTTGCAGCGCCTTCAGCGGGAGCGCCCTCAGCTGTTGCTCGTCGGTCAAGTCGGGCCTCGTCAAGGTTGGCGCCTCGAGCGCTTTTCAGCCGGCTGGAAGACGCTTGCGAACTGGAATCGATCGCCGGGATGCATGATCTCGACATGGGTCACCATAAGCTCGTTTTGCCACGTCTGGCGAATGAGATTGAGACAGGGCTCGCCGCGCTCCATCAGGAGCACGCGGGCTGTCGAAGCGTCGGCCGAGACCGCCCGGATCACATGCCTCGCCCTCGACCACGGCACTTGCGACAGCAGCCACTTCGCCGGCGGGGCGCTAGCAAAGCTCTCGTCTCTTGCAAGTGGCACCGTGTCGAGCAGGATCAGCCGACGCTCGATGGCGATCGGCCTTCCATCGACGATGTGCAGGCATTGAAGCCTCAGCACCTCAGAACCCTCCGGCGCCTGTAGCTGCGCCGCCTCGGCCGTATCCAGTCTTTCGATCTTGCGCGACAGGATTTCGTGCCGGTGCTCGTAGCCCGCAAGCGCCGCCTCTGTGCTGATGTCCTGAATATCCATCACCGTGCGGTCGATCTGCGGCGAGGCCACGAACGAGCCGGCCTTGCGCCGGCGCACGATCAACCCTCGCTCGACGAGGATGGAGAGCGCCTTGCTGACCGTCATCCGCGAGCACTGGTATTGCTCCACCAGATCGCGCTCGATTGGGATGCGATCTCCGGGCCGCCATTCGCCACTCAGGATCCTCGTTTCGATGTCCTTGAAAATTCTTTGATGAATCGGGTCCAATACGTCACCTTTTCTCTGGCGCGAGACGGAAATCGCTAACGCCGATCCGGGGGCTGCTTCAAACCTGACGCGCCTGCCCGGCACAAAAATTGCTTTCCTCGAGTTTGACATTGACACACTAGGCCAGCCCTTATCTATTTGTATAGTCAAAAGCGAACCGCAGAAGTTCGCTTAAGGGACTAAAAAGTTCGGGAACTCGTGCTCCTCCACCGGGGAGCAAACACTGGAGAGATTGAAGATCATGATCGCAAACTCATTACTAAAGGGCCTGGTCGGCGCAGCATTCCTGTTCGGCGCGACGCTCACCGCGCACGCCGCTGACACACTTGCCGCCGTCAAGGCAGCAGGCACGTTGAAGGTCGGCACCGAGACCGCCTTCGCGCCGTTCGACTTTATCGATGCCGGCGAGCACGCAGGCCTCAACGTCGATCTCTTCGCCGAAATCGGCAAGGAACTCGGCGTCAAGATCGAGTGGGTCGCCCTTCCTTGGGACGGCGTTTTCCCGGCGCTTGAAGCCGGCAAGTTCGACGTGGTTGCCGGCCCGGCAACGATCACCAAGAAGCGCATGGAACGCTACCGCTTCACCCCACCGATCGCCGAAGCCACGATCGCGATCCTGAAGAAGGCCGGAGACAGCTCGATCAGCAAGCCGGAAGACATTGCAGGCAAGAAGATCGGCGTCGGCAAGGCGACTTCGCAGCTCGATCAGCTCAAGGAGTTCTCCGACACGCTGGCGACCAAGGCTGATATCCGCGAATATCCGGCCTTCACCGAATCTTACGCCGACCTCGCTGCCGGCCGTATCGCCGGTGTTGCAAACTCGCTGCCGAACATCGCCTTCGTCGCCAAGCAGCGCGAGGGAACCTTCGAAGTCGTGCAACCGCCTTTCGGCAAGAAGTCCTACTTCGGCTTCATCGGCCTGAAGGATGCCGATCATGCGCCGCTGATGGACGCGATCGACGGCGCTCTGCTGAAGATCAAGGCTGACGGCCGCATGGCCGAGCTGCAGAAGAAGTGGTTCGGCGCCACCTTCGATACCCCTGACGCGGTCAAGGACCCGGCGTTCTGATTTCATGAATCACTGATAGGTCGCGCTCCGTAGATACCGGAGCGCGATCAGGTTTTGTGAGCGCCACACAGGCTAAAGCCGCATATGTCCCTAAAACTTTTCGAATTGCTTCTGCAGGCGTCGATCTACACCGTGACGATCAGCGTCGTCTCGATCCTGACCGGCTTCGCGATCGCCATCGGGCTATCGGGCATGCTCCTGTCGAAGAAGACGCTTTTCGTTCTTCCTGCTCAAGTTTTTATCAGCTTCTTCCGCGGCGTGCCTCTGCTCGTCCAGCTTCTGCTGATCTATAACCTGCTGCCCGCGATCGGGCTCAACGTTCCGAGCATCGTGGCCGCAATCGCCGGCATGTCGCTCTGCACCGCCGCCTATCAGGCCGAAAACCTTCGCGGCGGTTTCGCCAGCGTCCCCGTCGGGCTGATTGAATCCGCCGAGATGGTCGGCATGACACCGAGCCAGATCTTCCGCCGCATCAAGGCGCCGATTGCCCTCAGGCTAACATTTCCGGCCCTCGTCAACGAAGCGATCCTCATTCTCAAGGCGTCGTCTCTCGTCTCGGTCGTCGGCATCATCGAACTGACACGCATGGCGCAGGACCTCGCCGGCAGCACCTTCCTGCCGCTGCAGATCTTCGCGGCCGCCGGTCTCATCTATCTCGTCATCAACTGGATCGTGGCGCTTGCGGGCGGCCTGATCGAGCGCTCCCTACCGGGAGTTCCAAGATGACATTCGATATTAACGTCATTTTCGACCAGATGCCGGCCATCGTCAGCGGTGCCGGCGTCACGCTCATGACCTGGATCGTCGGCACGATCGCCGCCGCCGTCCTCGGCTTCTTCGTGGCGGTCGGTCGCCGCTTCGGCGGCATGCTGCTCGACAAGGTGCTCGGCCTTGCCGTCGCCGTGCTGCGCGGCACGCCGTTCCTGATCCAGATCTTCCTCGTCTATTACGGCGGCCCCTTCATCGGCCTCTCACTCGATCCGATCCCCGCAGGCCTGATCGGCATCTCGATCTACGGCGCGGCCTATTACAGCGAGATTTTCCGCTCCGGCTTTCTCGCCGTTCCCAAGGGCCACATCGAGGCCGGCGAATGCGTGGGCATGACGCAAGGGCAGATCATCCGGCGCATCCTTCTGCCCGAAATGACGATGCTGGTGCTGCCGCCCTCGCTCAACATGGCGGTTCTCCTGATGAAGGAGACGGCGGTTTTATCGATCATCACGGTGCCCGAGCTGACAGCGACGCTCAGCGCCATCGGCGCGCAGCAATATGCCTTCGTTGAAGCGCTGTCGGTGCTGGCGCTGTTTTACTGGGTCCTTGTCGAGATCACCGGCAGGCTTGGCCATCTCGTCGAAACGAAACTCACACGATTCAGGTTTTTCAACGCATGAGCCTACCCGCGATCGCAGTCAAGAATCTCGTCAAGACATTCGGCGACACCACCGTTCTCCACGGCATCGACCTCGAGATCCCGCAGGGACAGGTGTCCTGCCTGATCGGCCCATCCGGCTCCGGCAAAAGCACGCTGTTGCGCTGCATGGCCTTTCTCGAGGAGGCAACATCGGGAACGATCGCCGTGAACGGCGAAACGCTCGGCTTCACGGAAATGGCCCAAGGCGTGCGGGAGCGCATCCCGGCCGCCGCCAACCGCGCCATCCGCGCGCAGATCGGCATGGTGTTCCAGCAGTTCAACCTCTGGCCTCACATGACGGCGCTCGGCAACGTCAGCGAGGCGCTGAAGCTGGTGCAGAAGATGAGCCGGAAAGATGCCGAGGAGCTCGCCATGGCGCAGCTCGTCAAGGTCGGGCTGGAAAGCCGGGCCGGGCACTATCCGTCGCAGCTTTCAGGCGGACAGCAGCAGCGCGTGGCGATCGCCCGGGCGCTGGCGCTTAAGCCGAAGATCATGCTCTTCGACGAGCCGACCTCGTCGCTCGACCCAGAGCTCACCGGCGAAGTGCTGAACGTCATGCGCGATCTCGCCGCCGAGGGGATGACCATGGTGGTCGTTTCCCACGAGATTGGCTTTGCGGCCACGGTCGGCCAGCAGATCGCCTTCCTCGACCATGGCAAGGTGCAATTTTCCGGCCCGCCGCAGGAGGTCTTCAAGAAGCCGCGCAATCCGCGTCTTGAACAGTTCCTCGACACGTATCTTGACCGCGGCGCATCGATGCTGATGTAGGGCGCTCCTGTCGGATATCTGCTACGTTCATGAGCCGGCAAACGCTGCCGTTGCGAATGGACACGGGTACCCGCCACCGCCGGTAGCAGAGTGCTGGCGTTAGAATGACTTCTTTGTGAAATGGGGCAGGCCGAGGCAATTCGTTAACACCGCATTAACGATCTCGGCGCTAGCTGATGTGCACTAACAATTCGTATGCGCGCTATCGAGCAAGCTGGATCCGATGTCCATTCTCCAAACTCTAGCATCCAGAAGCGGGCGGCTCGTCAGCCTGGAATTCGGCTCTCTCGATGGCGGCCGGCGCCTGGTAAAGCCGCGCCGCAAGGCGCCTGCGCCGAGATCGCGCCTAGCGATCCTCAGCGCCGTGCTGGTGCTTGCCTACGGCGTCATCGGCGGCAAGCTGGTCTATTACGGCGTGCACGGCGACAACTCCACCTCCGCCATCCTGCCCAAGCCTTCGTCTGTCGCATCGCGCCCCGATATCCTGGATCGGAACGGAGAGCTGCTTGCGACCGATATCCGCACCGTGTCGATGTTCGCCGAGCCGATCAAGATCGTCGATGTCGATGATGCTGTCGAAAAGCTCGCCACCGTCTTTCCCGATCTCGACAAGCGCTCGACATTTCAGAAGCTCTCCAATCGTCGCTCGCATTTCGCCTGGCTGAAGCGCCAGCTGAGCCCGAAGCAGCAGAGCGAAGTGCTGAAACTCGGCATTCCCGCCATCGGATTCCGTCCCGAAGTGAAACGCTTCTATCCGGGCGGCCGCACCGCCGCGCATATCCTCGGCTATGTCGATATCGACAATCACGGCGTCAGCGGCATGGAGAAATATCTCGACGACCAAGGCCTCTCCGCGCTCGCCTCGACCGGCCTCACCATCGCCGGCAGCTTGGAGCCCGTGAAGCTTTCGATCGATATCCGCGCCCAAAACGCCGTGCACGATGTGGTGGCCGATGCGATCGGTCGATATCAGGCACAATCGGCCGGAGCCGTGGTCCTTGACATCTACACTGGCGAGGTGCTCGCCATGGCCTCGGCACCCGACTTCGATCCGAACGATCCGCAAGCGGATGGCGATAAAGGCTGGCTCAACCGGATGTCGAATGGCACCGACGAGATGGGCTCCGTCTTCAAGACCTTCTCGATCGCGATGGCGATCGACACCGGAAAGATCAAGCTGTCAGATACGTTCGACGCCAGCACGCCGCTGCACTACGGCGGCTTCACGATCCACGACGACCGCGACGTTCCGCGGCGCGTGTTGTCGATCCCCGAAATCTTCCGCTACTCGTCAAACGTCGGCACGGCCAAGATGATGGACGTCGTCGGCATGGATATTCAGAAAGAATACCTGACGCGCTTCGGCCTACTCTCGAAGATGCAGACGGAGTTGCCGGAAGTGAAAGCACCGAGCCAGCCGAGAGTCTGGAAGAAGATCAACTCCCTCACCGCCGCCTTCGGCCACGGCGTTGCCACGACGCCGATGCAGACCGCAGTCGCCGGCGCGGCTCTTCTGGATGGTGGCGAACTGATCGAGCCGACCTTCCTGCCGCGCACGCGTGAAGAGGCAGCGAAGACCGAGCAAGCCGTCGTCAAGAAGAGCACCAGCGACACCATCCGATATCTCTTTAAGCTGAATGGCGAGCAGGGCACAGGGCGAACCGCCGATGTCCCCGGCTTCCATGTCGGCGGCAAGACCGGGACGGCCAACAAGGTCATCCACGGCGTCTATTCACACAAGCTGAGCTTCAACTCGTTTCTCGCGGGCTTCCCGATGCAAAACCCGCGATACGTGGTTTTGTCATTCGTCGATCAACCGCTGACGGGTTTGCAGAACCTCAACTTCGCCGCCCAGACCGCAGCGCCGATGGTGTCCGATATCGTCAAGCGCGTCGGGCCGATACTGGGCGTCCAGCCGGATTTCGGACAGAACCTGTTGGTCGGCTACTGATCGGATGCACTAGGCTTCAACCGCCGAGATGGGCGGTCGAAAGCCCATTGGCTGCGCCTAGACCAGATATTTCTTGAACCAGGCCACTGTCCGTTCCCAGGCAAGCTTGGCGGCCGCTTCATCGTAGCGCGGGGTCGAGTCGTTGTGGAAACCGTGGTTTACGCCGGGATAGATATAGGCCTCATAGACCTTCTTGTCGGCCTTCAGCGCCGTCTCGTAGGCCGGCCAACCGTCGGTGATGCCCTTGTCCAGTTCAGCATAGTGGAGAAGCAGCGGCGCCTTTATGCGCGCGACGCTGTCGGCGCTCGGCTGACGACCGTAAAACGGCACGGCGGCGCCGAGCTCCGGATAGGCGACGGCCGCGGCATTGGCGACACCGCCGCCGTAGCAGAAGCCGGTAATGCCGACCTTGCCTGTTGTCAGGTCGCTCTTCATCAGAAACTCGATCGCCGCGAAGAAGTCGTTCATCAGCTTCTGAGGATCGACAGTCTGCTGCAACTCGCGGCCCTTCTCGTCATTCCCGGGATAGCCGCCGACGGACGTCAGGCCATCGGGTGCCAGCGCGATAAAGCCGGCCTTGGCAACACGCCGCGCAACGTCCTCGATATAAGGATTGAGCCCCCGGTTTTCATGGACGACAACCACCCCCGGCACCTTCCCCTCGGCCTTCGCCGGACGAACGAGATAGCCGCGCACGTCCCCATTTCCCTTGGGCGAGGGATAGGTGATGTACTCGGCGATGATATCAGGGTCGGTGAATTCCACCTGTGTCGCCAGCGCATAGTTCGGGCTCATCGAGGAGAGGATCGCTGCGGCGGTCAGGCCGCCGACGGCGAACTTGCTCGCTCGGTCGAGGAACTCACGCTTGGTGATCCTGCCATGCGCGTAATAATCGTAGAGTTCAAGCAGTTCCTGGGGGAAGTCCTTCGCGGTCAGCCGATTCATGATTGATCCTCCATCCATCCGTCTCAGTTGCAATACTACACGACCGTTTCCCCTCGTCAGTTCAACATTGCGCTACCAGGGGGCTCAGCGACGTCCCAGCCGGTCGAAATACAGGAGCATCGCAAGCCCGATCACACCGGCAAGCGCGCCGATGAAGGCCGTGCCGGAATAGCTGCTGACTGCGGTTCCGATGGCAAAGAGCAATGCGCTGAGGCCGGCGCTGATGAAGATGTTGACGGAGATGAGCGCGCTGCCCAATCCCGGACGCTCGGCGATCAGGTCCTGCAGATAGGTGATCGGGATGCTGATCAGCGCAGCCGCCCCAATGCCGCTGATCAAGGTGAGCGCGTAGACATGCCAGGGTGCTGAGGCGAAACCGAGCAGCGTGAGATAGACGACATAGACGCTCGCGCCAATCGCGAGCGCAGTCACGTGGCTCATGAACCTCTGCGCTCGACCCCACACGATGATGAAGACGACTTCGAGGAAGGCGACGATGCCGATGAGGATGCCGAGGTCGGCGACCGTCCCATGCGCGGCGCCGGTAACGATCAGCGGCAGGATGGCGCCGTTGACATGCAGGGTGGAGCTGATCAGCGCGATGGCGATGACCCGGACGAGCACCGGCGGCGAAACGACCTCGCCGAGCGCCGCCAGATAGGAGAGATGGCGGCTCGCGGCCTTGTCGGTCCCCGTCTGGCGCGGCAGGAAGATGGCGATGAGGCCAAAGCAGGCGGCGCAGGCGATGCCGGCAAACAGATAGGCCGGCAGCATGCTCGGCGACCGGGCGAGCAACACGCCGGTCAGGCCGGGCACCAAGACCCACGATAGAGACATCATCGCGCGCACACCCGAATTGACCCTGGCGACGTCATCGCGCGACATGCCGGTTGTCCTTCGGCGGACATTGCCGAAGAGCAGCGAATTCAGCGAGCCATAGACCGGCAGGAGCAGCAGTGCGGTGACCACGAAGGTCGCCTGATGCGGCAGAATGTAGATCGCACCATAGCCGAGCACGCCGAAAAGCGCGGTCGCCAGCATCATGGTGCGATATTCGCCAAGCCGGTCCGCCAGATTGCCAAGCAGGATGCTGACGGTAACGTTGACGGCAGCGGCCGAGAAAATCAGCGCGGAGTAGAGCCCGTTGCTCAAGCCCAGTTCGCGGATGCCGACGACGGATTGATAGGGAGATGTGGCGGCACTCGCGACGCCGAACATAAAGAGGGCGAGCATGCTTACCCGGATGGTCGGGTCGCGGAAGACGGCGGGAAGGAAGCGGGTCATGTTCGAATTCGTGGCGGTGGCGGCGGACGCCGTCTTGGGCGAACGCGGCCTAGCGGGTCTGGTATAAAACCGACACCGCCAGGCTGTCAGTTATTTTCTATCGGTCCATCGCGCCGAGAAGCGCGCTTGCGGGATGTAGCTGAAATCGCGATCAAAGGGGAACGCAGGCCGTGCGCGGCGGTTGCTGGTGAGCCCCTCGATATCCTGGTTCACCACGCCCTGCGTCAGCGCCATCAGGTTCGGATTGGCGATCGGCGCGAGTTCCGGTGAGAGATAGCCGGATTTAACGACCAGGAGGCGGACAGCCTTCGGATCGAGCCCGAGCAGGGTGAAGTCGGCGATGTTGTGATACGGCCGGCGGCGCGCGGCGAGCACGACGGTGATCCCGCCGATGCGCACGACCGCCTGGCGCTCGGCGGCCACGCCGGTATCTGAGAGCAGCACGACCTCCGCCTGCACCTTGGCCGGCGTGCTCGATCCATCGAGGCTACCACCGATGGTCACCGCGAGCGTGGCGCCCTTGCCGACTGCAAAGCAGGCCTGGACGGCAAGCCGATCCGTAATCCCCGCGATCAGCGCGCCGTCAAAACCGCGCGCGATCAGTGCGTTCAGCACGTCGGCGCGATCGCCGACTCCGCCACCCGTTGGGTTGTCGGCGGAGTCGGCGAGGATCACGGGCGACGTCTCGGCCTTCTCAGCGATATCGAGCATCTCCGCCAACGGCCCGGTGACGGGACCGAAGCGGAATCCCTCGCGTGCGTTCCAATAGGAGAGTGCGATCTCTTCCGCAGCCTTGGCCGCGGCACCCTTGCTGGTCGCGGTGATGACCGCGCAGGCGGTCGCGCGCGGCTCGTCGGCCCAGACATAACCGACCATCAGGTTGGCATCGAGAACGCCGGCGCGCTGGTCGAAGACCGGCAGTGTCTCATAAAGCGCCTTCGCCGGCTGGTCCTCCGTCGATGTGCGCTCGCCAGGCCAGAGAACCGGCACCGGAGCCCAGGCAACGCCGGGACGCGTGCTGCTCTTCAAGGCATCGACCAGCATCGACCACGCCCGCACCATGGTCTCGCGCACATCGATATGCGGCGCGGTCCTGTAGCCGGCGAAGATATCGAGCTGATCGATGATCGTCTGGCTGACATTGCCATGCAGGTCATAGCTCGCCGCAACGACGACATCGGGCCCGACAACCGCGCGAGCAGCCGAGATCCAATCGCCCTCGGCGTCGTCCATGCCCTCGACATTCATCGCGCCATGCATGGCGAGATAGAGTCCATCGACCGGCAAGGCCGCCTTCAGAAGGGCGAGGAACTCGCTCTTGAAGGCTTCGTAGGCGACGCGTGAGACCGGGCCTCCAGGCACCGCGCGCGCATGCAGAAGCGGCAGGTGCTCGATGCCATCGGCCTTCAGAAAGTTGAAATACTCGGCCCCCAGAAGGTCCGCACCCTTGAGGACGCGAAAATCCTCGACGGCCATCAGCACCGGCGAATAGGTGCTGCACTCCGTATGAATTCCGCCAACAGCGATCCGCATCGTCAGCTCCTTAAAGTTTCGGGCTCAGCGGCACGATGGCCGAGAAGCGATCCCAGTTCTTCTTCGCCTTCGGTGTCCAGGCGGCCTCGGCAATGGCCGGCAGGCGCGGGAAGACGAGACGGTTGAAATAGCCGCGCGACAGGAAGTGCTCAGACCAGATGCAGGCCTGAACGCCCTTCATCCTGTCCTTCAACTCTTCGGGGAAATCGCCTTCGGCTTCATAACCATAGGTGTGGGCTGGCGGCACCGTGCCAGCCCAGCTGGCGCCGGGTTCCTGGAAGGCCTCGGCCTGCACCATGTCAAGATAATAGGCCTGGCCGGGGGTCATGACCACCTCGTAGCCTTCCCTGGCGAGGTCGATGCCGACCTGCGGGTTCTCCCAGGCCATCAGCAGCGTATCCTTGGCCGCGACGCCGCCGCCATGGGCGACCTCGTTCCACCCCGCAAGCTTGCGCCCACGCGCCGTCAGCATGTCCTTGACGCGCTTCAGGAAGTAGGATTGCAGCGCGAAGGTGCCCTCGATGCCTTCCTGCTCCATCAGTTTCTTGGCAAGCGGCGACGCCAGCCAGGAACCGTTCGCAACCTCGTCGCCGCCAATATGCAGATATTTCGACGGGAAGAGCTCGACCATCTCGTCAAGCACTTTCTCCAGGAAGGTGTAGGTCAACGGAATGGCCGGGTTCAGCGCATTGTTCGGATAGCCCTGAACCGAGTGATAGCTGTCCGGTGCTTCCTGTCCGTCGGTCAGCTCCGGCAGCGCCACGAGCGTCGCCGTGCTGTGGCCAGGGATATCGATCTCGGGAACGACCTCGACCCTCAACGCCAGTGCGTGCGCGACGATCTCGCGGACATCGTCCTGCGAATAGAAACCGCCGACCGGCTCCGCGCTATTGCCGAGCTGCGGCAGAAGCGGTGCGTCCGGTCCGCGCAGCACGCCAGTGGTCGTGAGCTCCGGATAGGCCTTGATCTCCAGGCGCCAGGCTTCGTCATCGGTCAGGTGCCAATGGAAGATATTGAGTTTCAGCCATGCCAGAATGTCGACAAGCCGCTTGATATCGGCTGCCGGATAGAACTGTCGCGAGACGTCGAGATGGCAGCCACGCCAGCTATAGCGCGGCTTGTCGACGATGGTGCCCGAGATCGGGAAACGGAATGTACCGGGGCGGCTGCGCGCGCCCTCGAGCAGCTGCGCAAGCGACGTCAGGCCATACTGGCGACCGGCGGCGTCCGCATAGGCAAGCGTGATTTCGTCGGCCGAGAAGGTGAGCTTGTAGCCCTCGGCCGCAATCGCGGCATCGGCGGCGAAACGCAGCGCGCGGCCCTGCGGCGACGGCTGCAAATTGAACGGGGCATGCGCGCTTTCGAAGAGACGACGTACCAGCGAGGTGACCGTGGACATGGCGCGCAGATCATCCGAGGAAGCGCCGGCCGCGGGATAGAGCACGACTGGAAAGCCATCGCCGGGCTTGGCGTCGATTTCGGCAGGCCAAGGCTGCAGTGCAAAAGGCAGTTCGAGCTTGCCTTCCGGCAAAAGCACTGGCGGCGGCTCGCTGACGCGGCACTCCAGGAGGAGATCGGACACGGCGACCGCGACGTGGCTGCCATCGGCAAGCGTCACGTAGGCCGACTTGGCGCCATCGGTGCAGTGCTTGGCCGGGCGGTGCAGACCGCTCACGGTAAAGGTCCAGCCTACACCCGGCGCGATGGAAAGGCCTGTTGGTGGCGCGAACTCGTGGAAATTGGCGTTGCGGCGCAGGAAGGTCGCGTTCTCGCAACCCTTCTTGTCAATCACCCGTGTCAGCGACGTATAGACGATCTTGAAATCCGTGAGCGGCGCATCCGACAGATTGAAAAGGGTAAAGGTGAAGCGACCATTCGGACCGCCGTCCGGCTGCCAGCAGCTCTCCAGACGATAAGGGGCCGTATCCATAACTGTTCCTCTCAGTATTCTTTTTTTGATCAGTAGTCAGCGGATTGGGAGAAGGTGCGGGCAAGTTCCGCTTGGCCCGCGGTAAGGCCGCAATCGACTGGAAGGCAGACGCCGGTGATGCCACTGGCCTGCGCGCTTGCTAGGAAGCCGGCCGCATTGGCGACGTCCTTCGGGTCGACCACGCGCTGCAGCGGATACCAGCGGCGCGCTTCCTCGAAGACGTTGGGATTGGCGGCGGCGCGGGCTTCCCAGGCCTGCGTGCGCACCGTGCCCGGCGCAATCGCGTTCGAGCGGATACCGAACTTGCCGTATTCGACGGCGACCAGCTTGGTGAAATGCAGGAGGCCGGCCTTGGCGGCGCTATAGGCCGGATGGCCGAAGACGTGCATGCCGTTGACCGACGCGATGTTGACCACCGAGCCCTGCGTTGCCTTCAGGAGATCGGCGACGGCGCTGAAGCAGAGGAACGGCGCTTCGAGGTTGAGCGCGCTGTCGGCGCGCCAATCCTCGGGCTTCGTCGACTGCAAGCTGACGGCGCGCGCGGCACCCGCATTGTTGACCAGCGTCTTCAGCGCGCCGAGCGACGCGGCGGTCCTGGCCATTTCGGCGACGCTGTGCTCGCTCGTGACATCGCAGCTGACCGCGACGAAGCGCTCTGCCGAACCCAGCGCGCGCGCGGCCTTTTCGGCCGCGGCGCCATCGATATCGACAAGCAGGATGACATCATGGTCATCCGCTAGCCTAAGGGCTATGGCACGGCCGATATCGCCCGCAGCGCCGGTCACGATCGCTACCGATTTTGTCATTCTCAGTCCTTCCCTGACATGAATACTCAGTCCCCGAGCAGCTGACGGTCATCGCCGTCACGGTGGGCAACGAGTTGTTGTTTGATGCGTCGAAGAGTGACCGCCGCCTGCGGGATATTATAGGCGACGAGGCTGGCCAGAATGTCGACGGCGGCCAGATAGGCGATGCGCGTCGAGGTCGGCCGGAAGATGTTGTTGCCCTCGGCAAGATCGATCGGGATGACGATGTCGGCGGCCTTGGCGACCAGGCTGTCGGCCTGCGTCAGCGCGATGGTCGTGACCCCGGTCTCGCGGGCGAGCGTGAAGGAACGGACGAGTTCGGTGTTGCGTCCCGAGAATGACGAGCCGACAATGACATGCGTCGACTTCGCCGCTGCCGCCAGCATCAGTTGCATGCCGTGGTCGGAGCTCGCGGTCACATGCAGGCCAAAGCGGAAGAGGCGGTTCTGCAGCTCGCTGGCGATCATCGAAGAATTGCCGCCCGAGCCGAAGGCATAGATCATCTCCGCCTTGGCGATCTTCTCGGCGGCCTGCTCGATGGCGGCAAGGTCAAGCGAGCGATGCAGCAGAAAGAGCGCGTTCTGCGCCTTGGTGATGATGTCCTGGGCGACATCACCGGGATCGCGGCTCTTCGGCTCGGGCCTGAGGTAGCGCATGCCGACATAGGCCGTGCGGGCGAGCTGAACCTTGAAATCGGAAAAGCTTTCGCAGCCGACACGGCGACAGAAACGGGTGACCGTCGGCGGCGAGACATCCGCCTTCTCCGCCAGCTCGATGATCGAGGCATTTACCGCGAATTCGAAGTCGTTGAGCAGAATATCCGCGATACGGGTTTCCGACGGCGAAAGCCGGGCCTTCTCTTCCTGCAATGTCGAGAAAATATCCACGCCCGGCTCCCCTTGGTCTATCGCGCTATTTGTCTTTCGCTTTATACGCGACGCAATCGATTTCGACCTTGCAATCCACCATCATCGACGATTGCACACAGGCGCGTGCCGGCGGATGCTCGCCGAAATATTGCTGGTAGATGCCGTTGAAGGTCCAGAAATCGCGGGGATCGTCGAGCCACACGCCGCAGCGCACAACATGCTCAAGGCCGTAGCCGGCCTCTTCAAGGATCGCGATTACGTTCTGGATCGTCTTGTGCGTCTGCGCGACGATATTGCCGTCGATGATCTCGCCATTTTCCATGGCGACCTGGCCCGACACATAGAGCCAGCCGTCGGCTTCGACCGCACGGGCAAACGGCAGCGGCTTTCCGCCTGCGCCGGTCTGAACGGTGCCATAACGCTTGATGGACATTGACCGATCCTTGCAAATTATTTTCGTGATAAGTTGACAAGTGACCATATTAAGGGGAATTTGACCAGAGAAAAACGTCATTCATGAAAAGAATTTCAATCGGGAACACCATGCGCGATCCTTTCAAGAACCCCTTCCCCGCCTCCGACATTGCCCGGCACTCAATCTGGGAGATGCTCGTTCAGCGCGATATCGACGCTTTCCTGGCCGCCGATTGGTCGGTGGTCGAGCACGATTTCGTCGAGGACGGCTTCATCGGCATTGACGGTCGCAAGGAAGTGAGCCCCGACAAGTGGCGCCTCGCCTTCCCGACGCTTGCCGCCTATCGCGACGAATGGGTTCGCCAGGCCAAGGATTTCGCGACGCAATCCTTTGCAGAAGACACCCGCACCGCCATTTTCACCACGACCACGCTCGAGGATATCGAGATTGAGGGCGACATGGCGCTGGTACGCAAGAAGTTCGACGGTGGCATCGCCAAGGCCGACGGCAACCGCGACGTCATGCAGTGGCAGACCCTTTATTACTGCCGCCTGCACGAGGGGCGTTGGAAGATCTCCGGTTTCACCGGCTATCTTCCGAACCCGATGGGTTGATCAACACAAAGGCCGATACATTGCGGATTTTCACGGCGGCTCTCGCAACCGAGACCAATACCTTCTCCCCAATCTGCGTCGATCGGCGCGCTTTCGAGGCGTCGCTCTATGCAACGCCGGGCGAACATCCCGAAACGCCGACGCTCTGCTCCGCGCCGATCACCGTCGGCCGGCGCGTCTGCACGGAGAAGGGCTGGACGCTGATCGAGGGCACCGCGACCTGGGCGGATCCGGCCGGTCTCGTCAACCGCGCGACCTATGAAGGCCTGCGCGACGAAATCCTCGGACAACTTCGCGCGGCGATGCCCGTCGATGCCGTCGTGCTCGGCCTGCATGGCGCCATGGTCGCCGCCGGTTACGAGGATACGGAAGGCGATACGCTGACGCGCATTCGCGAAATTGTCGGGCCCGATATTCCCGTTTTCGCCGAGCTCGATCCGCACAGCCATCTGACGGCCAAGCGTTTCGCCGCCGCCAATGCCTTCGTCTACTTCAAGGAGTTCCCGCACACGGACTTTGTCGATCGTGCCGAGGATCTGTGGCGCATCGCCGTCGACACGCTGGAGGGCCGTGTAAAACCGGACATGTCCGTCTTCGATTGCCAGATGATCGACGTGTTTCCGACCTCGCGCGATCCGATGCGCTCCTTCGTCGACAAGATCATGCAGATCGAGAAGGACGACCCCGACGTTCTCTCCATCTCCGTGGTCCACGGCTTCATGGCCGGCGACGTACCTGAGATGGGCACCAAGCTGCTGGTCGTCACCAATGACCGCAAGGCCAAGGGCGATGCGCTGGCGCGCGAACTGGGCATGGAACTCTTTTCGAAACGCGGCACCTTCATGATGCCGCAGATCGACGAGAAAGAGGCTGTGTCGCAGGCGCTGGCGGCGACCGCATGGCCCGTCGTGATCGCCGATATGTGGGACAACCCCGGCGGCGGAACAGCCGGCGACGCGACAGTGGTGCTGGGCGAACTCCTGGCGCGCGGCGTCACCGATACGGCGATCGGCACGATCTGGGACCCGATGGCCGTGCAGATATGCATGGCGGCCGGCGAAGGCGCTGAGATTCCGTTGCGCTTCGGTGCCAAGTCCGCGCCGGGCACCGGCAACCCGATCGACGGTCTGGTCAAGGTCATAAAAATAGTGCCGAATGCCGAGATGCGCTTTGGCGAAAGCTTCGCGCCCTTCGGCGATGCGGCACACATCGTGCTCGATGGAATCGATATCATTTTGAACTCGACGCGTGCTCAAAGCTTCGATCCGAGCCTGTTCTCGGTCATGGGCATCGATCCGACGCAGAAGAAGATCCTCGTCATCAAGTCGACGAACCACTTCTACGCCTCATTCTCGAAGATAGCGTCCGAAATCATCTATTGCGCTGCCGGCACGCCTTATCCTAACAATCCGGCGAAGACGCCGTATCGGCGGGCGCGCAAGGATATCTGGCCCATGATCGCCGATCCCCACGGCGCTTAACATGGAGTAGCGTGAGATGCACAACAGCCCATTTGCCGTCGTCGCCAAGCCCGGCGACAAGGTCGCGGAACTCTCGACACCTCGGCCCATTATCGACGAAGACCGGATGACGGCCAATATCGCCCGCACGCAGGCCTACATGGACGCGCACGGCATCGATTTCCGTCCGCACATCAAGACGCACAAGATCCCAGCGCTGGCTGCCCAGCAGGTGGCGGCGGGCGCCAAGGGCATCAATTGCCAAAAGGTCACCGAAGCCGAAGTTTTCGCCGACGCGGGCTTCGTGGACATCCTCATCACCTTCAACATTATCGGCAGCGCGAAACTCGAGCGTCTCGCGGCGCTGAACGAGCGGATATCCGGGCTGAAGGTGGTCGCGGATAGCGCCTACACCGTCGACGGTCTGGCAACCTATTTTGCTGCGCGCAAGCCGCTTGTGGTGCTGGTCGAGTGCGATACCGGCGCTGGGCGCTGCGGCGTGCAGAAGCCCGCGCAAGCCGTGGCGCTCGCCAAGCACATCGACGCTGCAGCGGGCCTCACCTTTGGCGGGCTGCTGAATTATCCGAAGCCGGGCGCCGCCACCGAGGTCCAGGCCTTTCTTGCGCAAACGCTGAGCTTGCTTGAGGCCGAAGGCATCGCCTGCCCTATCGTCAGCAATGGCGGCTCGCCGAGCCTGTTCGATGCCCATCTTGTTCCCGCCGCCACAGAACACCGGGCCGGCACCTACATCTATAATGACCGCTCCATGGTCCGCGCCGGACATTGCACAGTGGACGACTGCGCCATGCATATTCTCGTCACTGTCGTTTCCCGCCCGACGGGGGATCGCGCCGTTATCGATGCGGGCTCGAAAGCACTGACCTCTGACCTGCTCGGCTTCACGGATTATGGCCAGGTGGTCGGCTATCCGCAGGCGTCGATCACTGGTCTCTCGGAAGAGCACGGCGTGATCGACCTCTCGAAATGCGAGGGGGCTCGGCCGCAGATCGGCGACAAGCTTCTGATCATCCCGAACCACACCTGCGTGGTCTCGAACCTCTTTGACACCATGGTCTTCCATCGCGACGGCGTCGTCACCCGCATCGAGGACGTCGCCGCTCGCGGGCTTGTCTGGTAGTCGCAGCATCGGGTTGGCGGCCGTTCACAGGCCGGTAACGCCATTGGATAGTCCTCCTTGAAGTTTGCCATATCCGGCGCATCTTATTGATGCGCCAATATTCCGGCGACGTCATGGGAGATCATTCATGAGAGCTTTGATTGCATTGGGAGTCGCAGGGAGCCTGGCGTGCATTTCAGCCGCGCAGGCGCCGTCGCAATGGCAGACCTATTCCGGTGTCCGTGTCGATTCCGATCCGACCACTCTGGCCCGCTTCGATCACACCTATCCCTATTGCGAGCAGGAAGCGTTTCGCCGCGGCTCGACCGACGTGAACAGCCTGTGGCACGTGACGGCACTGCGCAATTGTATGTACCGCCACGGAATCGTCGACAGGGGCTCCTACTCGTACCCGGCCAACGCGTTATTCTACAATTTCCTCGATCGCTGATGGCGCGACTGCGCTCGCGATCAGGCGAGCGCAGTCGGGTTCAGCAGATTGAGATCGATATCGGTCAACGCCACATGGCGTTCGAACGCGATTCCAGATTCATCGAAGAGGTGGCAATCCACCGCATTGATGCCGACGAGCATCGGTTGCTCCGGTCGCACGCCGACGCTGCCTGACAGCGTGGCGCAGAAGTTCTCGCCCTCACCATTCAGCGCTGCGTAAGCGACAGTCTGCGCGCCGAGACGCTCGATGACGCTTGGCGTGATGGTGAGCGAGATATCGCCGGATGCAAGCTGGATATGCTCGGGGCGTACGCCCAGGGTCAGCGTCTGGCCGACGACGCCTTCGCGCGGCGTGACCGGCACGGTGAGCGACTGGCCCTTGTATTCGACGGTCACGCTCTTGTCGGCGACGGCGGTGCAGGTGACCGGCAGGAAGTTCATCTTCGGATTGCCGATAAACCCGGCCACGAAGATGTTGGCAGGCTTGTGGTAGAGCTCGAGCGGAGCCCCCGTCTGAGCGATCTCGCCGGCATTGAGCACCACGATGCGGTCCGCCATCGTCATCGCCTCGACCTGGTCGTGGGTGACGTAGATCATCGTCGCCTTGAGCTGCCGGTGCAGTTTCGCAAGCTCGATGCGCATGTCGGAGCGCAGCGCGGCGTCGAGGTTGGAGAGCGGCTCGTCGAACAGGAAGATCTTCGGCTCGCGCACGATCGCGCGGCCGATCGCCACGCGCTGGCGCTGACCACCGGAGAGCATGCCCGGCTTCTGCTGCAGGCGCTGGTCGAGGTGCAGGATGCGCGCCGCGTTTTCGACCTTGGCCTTGAGCTTTTCCTCTTCCATCTTTTCGACGCGCAGCGGAAAGGCAATATTCTCGAAAACGCTCATATGCGGATAGAGCGCGTAGGACTGGAACACCATCGCGATGCCGCGCTTGACCGGCGGCAGATCGTTGACCCTCAGGCCATCGATCACGATGTCACCCGCCGACGTCGCGTCCAGGCCGGCGATCATGCGAAGCAATGTGGATTTGCCGCAGCCGGAGGGGCCGACGAACACGACGAACTCGCCATTGTTCACCTCGAGCTGAACGCTCTTCAGAACCTCGAAGTCGCCGTAAAATTTCTGAACCTTGTTGAGAAATAACTGTCCCAAAACCTGTCTCCGGTCACCGCCACGCGCGGCGCTTACTCTCGATAGCGAAGGGATCGCGGGTGTTGCGCGCCCGCGATCCCCAACAAAGGCTTACTTGAACGCTTCGATCTCGCCAGCGGCCTTCTTGATGGCGTCAGCCGGTTCGGCCTTGCCTGTCACGACGGACTGGACCATTTCGATCATGGAGTTCTGGAAACCCTTGTAATCGGTGAAGAGCGGCTCGGGACCACCATAGGCGATACCGTCGATGAACGGCTTCCAGGAAGCATCGGCCTTGATGAATTCATCGACCTTTGCCGACGGACGCAGAGGTGTAAGGCCAGCGCCGCCCTGGAGTTCGTATTCGCCCTGCGGCTCGGGAGAGGTGATGTACTTGGCGAACTCGATCGCCTTGTCCTCGACACCAGAACCCTTGAAGATCGCCAGGCTGTCGGTGATGAGCAGCGTGCCTGGGCCCTTGGCGTCCGGACCGAGCGGCAGCGTCGTCACACCCCAGTTGATCTTCGTGTCCTTGAGGCGGGCGGCAGCGCCGGAACCCGCCTGGATCATGCCGACCTTGCCGTCGAGGAAGATCGCACGAACTTCGTTCTGCTCGTAAGCGGTCGGGCCTTCTTCGGAGTAAGGCGTGATGTCCTTGTAGGCCTGGAGAGCGGCCAGAACACCGGGGCTATCCAGCGTGATCTTGCCATCGGCGTCGATGACGGTCGCGTTGTTGGTGTAAACCCAGTGCATGAACTGGTGCATAGTGTTGTCGAAGGTCTTGGCGGACAGGCCGTAGCCCGGGATGCCCGTCTTTTCCTTGATGGTCTTTGCAGCAGCGATTTCTTCAGCCCAGGTTGTCGGTGGCTTCTCGGGGTCCAGGCCAGCCTGCTTGAACAAATCCTTGTTCCAGTAGAGCGCCTTGGTGGAGAATGCGATCGGCACGCCCCACTGGTTGCCCTCGAAGGTTACCGTGTCGACGATATGCGGGTAGTAACCCTTCTTCTCGTCGTCGGTCATCGGAACTGGAACGATCAGGTCGTTCTGCGCGAATTCCTTGAGCGTGCGCGAGCCGACGTAAGCCATCGCAACTGGCGTGCCGGCGGCGGCGAGCGTGGTTGCCTTGTCCTGGCACTGTGCCCAGCCAACGACTTCAGGCGCAACCTTCCAGCCGGGATTCTTGCCTTCCCATTCCTTGATGTACTTCTCGTGGATCGGGTCGATCTTGTCGCCGCAATAGATCCAGCTGATTTCCTTGTCGGCAGCTTCGGCCGTCATGGCGCCAAGCGCCGTCGAGCCGAGCAAGGCCAGTGCCATAAGGCTAGTTTTGAAAGCGATGCTCACGTCAATACTCCCGTTAGTTAGCTGTTCACTTGTTATTGTTTTACCGCACCGGCAGTCAAACCGCCGACGAGATATCGTTGCAGGAAGAAGATGATGACCATCGCGGGCAGAATGCCGACGAAGGAGGCTGCCATCAGCTCGTTCCAGATAACCTCCTGCTTACCGAAGTAAGCAAAGAGCCCCACCGGCAACGGCATGTATTCGGTCTTCGAATTGAAGGTCAGCGCGAAGATGAATTGCTGCGCGTAGGCGCCGATGAAAGTGGTGATGGCGACGACGATGATCCCCGGCATGGCAATCGGCAGGATCACGCGGCGCAACGTATAGAAGTGACTGGCTCCATCCATATAAGCGGCCTCGTTCAGCTCCTGCGGGATGCGGATCATGTAGGTCCGCAGCAGCCAGATCGCCGAAGGGATGAGGAACGCCACGCCAGGCACGATCATCGCGAAATAGGTGTTGAGCACGCCGAGCGTGCGCATCAGTCGGAAAAGCGGAATGAGCAGCACGGCGCCAGAGAACATGTTGACCGTCAGGAACGCGCCAAGCAGCAGGCCCATGCCGCGAAATTCGAACTTCGCGAAGGCGTAGGAGGCCGGGATGACGAGCGCCAGCACGATCACGGTGACGATAATCGAGATGAAGAAGGAGTTGAAGATATAGCGCCCGAAGCCCGGAACGCTGATCCACATGGTGCGATAGGCCTCGAACGAGCCGTTCTCCGGCCAAAAGCGATACGGCGACGAGAATAGCTGGCTGAGCGGCTTCAGCGACACCAGGAAGCCTTCGACGAAGGGCGCCAGCACGAAGGTGAGGAACACCAAGACACCAAGGTAAATCAGCAGGATTTCCCACCAACTGTAGCGATCGATCATGGCCGCGTTCTTCATGCGCGCTTCTCCGGGTTGAGCCGACGGGTGACACGGAAATAGGCAAAGCAGAATGCCGAGAGGAAGATGCAGATCAGCACCGCGCGGGCCGCACCCTCACCATATTTCTTCGAGCCGATGGCCGTCTGGTAGGTATCGATGATCATCGTCGTGGTCTGTCCGCTGGGGCCGCCCTGCGTCAGGATCCAGATGATATCGAAGGAGTTGAACGTGGCAATGAGCGATAGCATCGACATTGTGATGATCGACGGCACCATCAGCGGTAAGGTGATGCGGCGGAAGCGATAGAAACGCCCCGCGCCATCCGTCCAGGCCGCCTCGTAGAGATCCTTCGGGATCGACTGGATGGCTGCCAGGAAATAGATGGTGACCATCGGCACGCCGATCCACACGTCGGTGATGATCGTTGCCCAGAATGCCGTGTTGCCATAGGCGAGAAAGGCCACCGGGCCGTCCACGAAGCCGATGCGCTGCAGCATGCCCGAGATCATCCCGAACTGGCCGTTATACATCCAGCCCCACATGAAGATGCCGATCGCCATCGGCACCACCCATGGCGGCATGGTCAGCAGACGAAACAGTGAGCGACCGGGCACCGCGCTGTTCAGCAGCGATGCGCCGAAGGTGCCGATGATCATCTTCAGCGAGACCGAGAAGAAGGTCCAGATGAAGGTGCGGACGATCACGTCTGCGAAGGTCGCGTTGAAGATCTTCTCATAGTTCGCCCAGCCCACCCAATTGGTCACTTTTCTGAGCGACGCATCGGTGAAGGACAGAATGAACGTATCGACGAGCGGGTAAGCGACGATGACCGCAACATAGAGGACTGCCGGAAGGAGAAGGATCCAGGCGAAGATGAGGTTGCTTCTTTGAACATTCATCCTGCCGCCCTCCTCAAGCCGCTCTGGCGTGGAGCGCCTCGTCGAACTTGTCCCATACGGGACGCAGGTCGACAACCGTCTTCTTGATGCGGGCCTCGTCCATGGAGAGTGCCAGAATACCGGCTTCAAGGGCATTCAGGGTCGAGACGGGCAGCACCGTACCGGTGCGAACGCTGTCGAGAATGTCGGCCGCCATCTGTTCGTCGGCACCATAGTGCTGCGAGAGTTCGGTGGCCGCGTATTTGTTCTCAACGACCTTCTTGCCGGTCAGCTGCTCATGCACATCGAGATAGCCGCGCACGAAGTCGCCCTCGGCCATCCCGCGCGAGCCCATGATCGCAAAGCGGCGGAACTGGTCAGGAACGTTGAGGTTGGTATGGAAGTTCATGCCCACGCCATTGGCATATTCGACGATGGCGACCTGGTAGTCGACGATATCGGCATCGCTGTCGAACACCTTGTCGGTGCCCTTCCAGCCACTCGGCTTGCGATGGAACAGCTCGAGGTCATTGATTCCTTCGCGAGCGGGATCGTTTGCCGGCGTAAAGCTCTTGCGGCCGCCGAAGCTTGCGACCCGCTCGGGCCGCGCGCCGGCGATGCCATTATAAAGGTCGAGATCGTGGCAGCACTTCTCCAGCATGAAACTGCCGGAATAACGCTCGTAGCGGCGCCAGTCGCGCATGAAGAATGCGCCGTGATAGGGTTCGATATGCTCGGACGCCTCGATCGAGACGATCTGGCCGAGATTGCCGGCAGCCTGGACCGCCTGCAGGTCGCGATAAAGCGGCGAGTAACGCAGCACGAGGCCGACCATCAGCCGCTCGTGACCGAACTTGGCCATCAGACGCGCAAGCTCGATGCTTTCGGCGATCGTAGTGACGATCGGCTTTTCGCAGAACACCTTCAGACCGGCTTCGAGGCCGATGCGGATATGCTCGAGATGGAAGAGATTGGGCGAGCCGATCATCAGGAGATCGAGCTTTTCGTTGGCGATCAGCTCCTGCGGCGTCGCATAGGATTTGCCGACGGAAACGCCCTTTTCGACGAGACCCGGCAGGCCCGCGGGCTCGGGATCGACATAGCCGACGATCTCGAAGCTTTCATCAATCGACTTGAAGACGTAGCCCAGATAGCCGAGCCGGAAACCTAGCCCGATAATTCCCACTTTCATGCTGCTCTCGTTCCCATTTACGTAATTTATTTTCGTCAAGTTGAGACAAAAATTCGATCTCGTCAACACGAAACACGGAAAAAGTTGGAACTGTGAAATTAATTTTCATAACGCTTGTTTGACAGGCATTTTGATTTTCATCCTGGGCACAGCGAGCGCCGAACGCTCAATCTGCGGCCTGAGCCGTCCCCACCCTTGGCTTCAAAGGGCAATCAGCCGGAAGTTCCGCCTGTCTTTGAAGCACGTGCACTGTGAGCATTGACAGATATCGTGCCGTCTCTCACAAGTTCGAGTAAACCATTCCAACATCGATTGCGAGGCGTGTCAAATGAACGATTCTACCGCTAAAATCGATGCGTTTGACATGAAGATCCTCAGCGCAATGCAGAATGACGCGACCTTGTCGCAGCGCGACCTGGCTGAAAAGATCGGCCTGTCACAAAACGCCTGCTGGCGTCGGCTACAACGGTTGCATTCCCTCGGCCTTATCAGGGGATCGCATAGCGACATCGACCTAAAGGCGCTGGGTTTCGATCTGACGGTCTTCGTCATGATCCGCACGCGCCATCATTCGAAGGAATGGAGCGAGGGTTTTCGGGCACACGTCGAACGGTTGCCCGAGGTGATCGACTTCTATCGCATCGGCGGCGACTGGGATTACTTGATCAAGGTCGTAACAAAAGGCATGTCCGGCTACGACGCCTTCTACCAGAAGCTCATCACGAATTTCGATCTCGCTACGGTGACAGGCTTCTTCTCAATGGAGGCCATCATCAATAACCGCCCGGTCGATCTGACGCGACTGCGCTGACGAAAGAAGCGAGGAAGACCCCGGCTGTTATGACGAATGAAGGGGACCTCACAGCCCCCTTCTATGTCCGGACTTTCAGGCCTTGCCTGGGCGGTTGATCGTCAGGAAGTGCCGGACGACGGGCTTCTCCGGGCCCGAGTGGTAGGCAAGCACCTTGCCCTGCAGGTCGGCGTCGGCGTTCGACACCCGCTTGTGCTGCCGAAGATGCTCTGCCCAGCTTTCCACCATGAACCACTCGACGATCTTCTGCGGATCCGCGGAGTCTTCCGTCACGCCCCAGCCATAGGCGCCATCGCGGCGGCGTTCGTTCGACATGTCGTTCAGCGCACGAAGGAAAGCCGAACGGTTGTGCTTTTCGACGTTGTACTCGATCAGGATCAGGACCGGTCCACGATCGTGGGCGACAGGCTCGGCGACAAGCGGTTCCGGCCAGTGGCTCGACGGAACCAGATCGGCATCGCCGGCAGGCAGCTTGACACGATGCATGATGACACCGGCGACGAGCAGACCGGCAGCACCAATCAACAGAGCGCCTGGCACACCGGCCGCTTCGCCAACGGCACCCCAACCAAGGCTGCCGGCCGTCATCGCGCCGTTGAAGACGGTGAGGTAAACGGCAAGACCACGACCACGCACCCAGTTCGGAAGGACGGCCTGAGCCGCGCCATTGAGCGTCGTCAGAGCGGTGATCCATGCGCCACCGAGGAAGAGCAGAGCGACGATGGCAACGGCCTTCGGCGGAGCAAGCGACAGGATAGCCATCACGACAGCGGTGATGATGGCGGCACCGAGCATGAGGCCATCGGCGTTCAGACGTTCACGCAGCTTCGGCATGACGAGCGCTCCGGCGATCGCACCAGCGCCGACCGCACCGAGCAGGATACCGTAGAAGCTTGCATCACCATCGAGAAGCTGACGGGCGACGAGCGGCAGCAGGGCCCAGACGGCACTGGCGAAGGCGAAGAAGATCGCGGCGCGCAGAAGCACGACATGCAGCGGACGGCTGGCACGAGTGTAGCGAAGGCCGGCCCGGAAGGCGCCGAGGAAATTCTCCTGCAGGGCATCATTGGCGTTCTTGGCACGCGGCCACCAGACGAGTGCTGCGATGACGATGATATAGCTCGCAACGTCGGCACCATAGGTGAGACCCGCGCCGAACGCGGCGAGCAGAAGACCACCTGCCGCCGGACCGATCGATCGGGCAATGTTGATGCCGAGCGAATTCAGCGCCACCGCACTCTTGACGTCCTCGCGCTTGACGAGCTCAGGCACGATTGCCTGCCAGGTCGGCCCCATCAGTGCAGCACCGATGCCGCCGAGGAAGGTAAGACCGATCAGAGCGCTGACCGAGAGCATGCCGGTTTGGGCAAGAACCATGAGGCTGATGCTGACGGAGGCGAGCAGCAGCTGCACTGCGATCAAGAATTTGCGGCGATCGAGAATATCGGTCAGTACGCCCGCCGGGATGGCGAGAAGGAAGATCGGCAGTGTGCCCGCCGCCTGAACCATGGCGACCGCGGCCGGCGAGGCCGAAAGGTCGGTCATCAGCCAGGAGCTGGCGACATCGCGCATGAAGCTGCCGGTATTGCCGAGAACGGTGGCCGCCCAGAGGACTGCGAAGACGGGTTGGGCGAGTGGAGCGAAGCTGCCCCCGGAGGATTTTGCGGTGCTCATTTTTCAGCTCCCTTGGTGATATCGAAGATGGTGACGAGGACGAAGGCGCCTGCGAGGCCGAGATGTTCGAAGAAGGCGTTGGTCGCCATCATCCGCTCCATACCGGCGGGCAGCTCCCAGAAACGAAGCGCGATGAAGGTCGCGAGAATAGTGAAGCCGGCGAGCGCGAGCGCGCCCAGCCAGCGCAGCTTGCCCGACACCACCATGGCCGAGGCGGTCAGCTCGAAGGCGATGACGACGACGGCGAAGACGGGTGCCGGGGAGAGGCCGAAATGCTCCATCTCGGCGATCGCACCGCCGAAATCGAAAATCTTGGTGAGCGGGCCCTGGATATAGGCGGCGCAAAGCGCAATCAACGCGGCCGTTCGCACGGCAGGCGCCGATACGATGTCGGCTAGAAGCCTGCGCTGTGTTGAAGGTGAGTGGCTGGTCATCGTTGCTCCTGCGATCTTGGCCGGTCGGTTCGAGCGGCGCTGTGTTCGTCTGATGGAGCCATATTGACGGGAACCATTGCCGCCAACAATTGCATCAATAGTTTCGATTTAATTGCGTTATCTGCAATTATTCCGCGGAGCCTTCCACTGCTGCAAAACAAGCCTGGGCAGCGGTCTCCCGCTGCCCAGGCCGATGCGTCGTTTGATTATCGCGTCAGCCTCAAACGGCCCAGCAGGAGCAACCGAGTGCGCCGAAGAAGCCCTTGAGATCGGCAATCGGTAGCTTCGAGGTCCAGGCACCGGCGTGGTCGTGGCCGTGGACGCCGCAATCGCTGGCGCAGCCGCAGGTCGAAATGGCCGTGCGGCGCAGCGAGCGGGCACCGGCGCCATCGGGCTCGCCCCAGGCGGCATAGCCGCCGAACTTGCGCACCGGAGACCAGTCCGGCATGGCGGGCGGGATGTTGCTCTCGTCGTATTTGGCGAAGTCACCCGAGCCGTAGACAATCTTGCCGCCGACCATCGTGAGATCGGAGGTGAGGAACGAGATCTCGTCCTCGGCGCAGGCGAAGAAGTCTTTGCTGGGGACCACGAGATCGGCGAACTGGCCCTTCTCGATGCGGCCCTTCTTGCCTTCTTCGTTGGAGAACCAGGTGACCTTCTCCGTCCACATGCGCAATGCGGTCTCGCGGTCGAGGCAATTGGCGCGCGGATAAAGCTGCATGCCACCGACCGTCTTGCCCGTGACCATCCAGGAGAGCGACACCCATGGATTATAGGAGGCGACGCGGGTGGCGTCGGTGCCGGCCGAGACATTGACGCCCTTGTCGAGCATGCGCTTGATCGGCGGCGTGGCTTCGGCAACGCCGTGGCCGTAGCGCTCGACGAAGTATTCGCCCTGATAAGCCATGCGATGCTGTGTGGCGATGCCGCCGCCGAGCGCCGCGATCCGGTCGATCGAACGCTCCGAGATGGTCTCGGCGTGGTCGAAGAACCAGTTGAGGCCCTCGAGCGGAATATCCTTGTTGACCTTCTCGAAGACATCGAGCGAACGCGAGATGGTTTCGTCATAGGTAGCATGCATGCGCCAGGGCCACCGGTTTTCGGCCAGAACCCGCACGACTTCCTCGAGTTCGCCTTCCATCTCCGGCGCCATTTCCGGGCGCGGCTGGCGGAAGTCCTCGAAGTCGGCGGCGGAGAAGACCAGCATCTCGCCGGCGCCGTTGTGGCGGAAGTAGTCGTTGCCCTGCTTGTACTTGACCGAAGACGTCCAGTTGAGAAAATCCTCTTTCTCGGCCTTCGGCTTCTGCGTGAAAAGGTTATAGGCAAGTCGAACGGTGAGTTGGTTTTCGTCGGAGAGCTTCTGGATGACCTCGTAGTCATCAGGATAGTTCTGGTTGCCGCCGCCTGCATCGATGACACCGGTAACGCCGAGACGATTGAGCTCGCGCATGAAGTGGCGGGTGGAATTCACCTGGTAATCGAAGGGCAGCTTCGGGCCCTTGGCGAGCGTCGAGTAGAGAATGCCGGCGTTCGGCTTGGCAAGCAACATGCCCGTCGGGTTGCCGTTGGCGTCGCGGGTGATCTCGCCGCCGGGCGGGTTGGGCGTATCGCGGGTGTAACCGACGGCGCGGAGCGCTGCACCGTTCAAAAGCGCGCGGTCATAGAGATGAAGCAGGAAGACGGGGGTATCCGGTGCGATCGCATTGATCTCCTCGATCGTCGGCAGGCGCTTTTCGGCGAACTGGTGTTCGGTGAAGCCGCCGACGACGCGAACCCATTGGGGGGCCGGCGTGATCGCCACCTGGCGCTTCAGCATGTCCATCGCATCCGCGAGCGAACGGACGCCGTCCCAGCGCAGTTCCATGTTGTAGTTCAGGCCGCCGCGCACGACATGGGTATGGTTGTCGATCAGGCCGGGCAGGACGCGCTTGCCCTTGAGGTCGACGATCTTGGTATCCGGGCCGGCGAGCGCCATGATCTCGGCATCGGTGCCGACTTCGAGAAAGGCGCCGTCCTTGATGGCGACGGCGCTGGCGGTTGGGTTGGTGCGATCGAGCGTGGTGATCAAACCGTGGTGAAGGATGAGGTCGGCGAACATGGGAAATGCTCCTGGCTTCATTATTAAGATTGATTTCAACGCTTTGCGCCGGATTGACTGGGCGTCGGCCCCACCGCAAGCGAATCTCCTCTTGCGGTGTCAGCTATCAGACTTGTGCTGATCATGGCGAGACACGACGACGTCATTGCGGCTCTCGCCCTTCGGCATATGGCCGAACATGTGCGGCTTGATCTGGTTGATCCAGGAGACGGCCGCCGGCTCCCTGGCGATCAGTGTCTTGGCGAAGGGGATGAGCTGCTCGCCGAGCAGAATGCCGAGCAGGCCGACAAGAGCCACGATCGGTGGCGCGGGAGAGCGAACATTGAGCAGGCTGTAGACGATACCGACCAGAAGACCGGCGCCGATGGAAAGAAGGTAGAGTTTCATGGGGGCATCCTCGACTCTAGATGAAGGCCGCTTCCGCATCTGGAACATTCGATCCTGCGGAAGCGGCGGTCACGGGTGATTACTTGGCTGGGTTCGGGCCGATGCGCTTGCCGTGGCTGATGCGCTCGGCACCGCCGTGGACATGCGTGACCGCATAGTCGATGCCCATGCCGTAGGCGCCGGAATGTTCCTTCACCAGCGAGGTGACGGCGTTGTAGGTTTCCTTGCGGGCCCAGTCGCGCTGCCATTCGAGCATGACCTGCTGCCAGGTCACGGGGATGACGCCGGCCTGTACCATGCGGTCCATCGCATATTTGTGGGCGTCGACCGAGGTGCCGCCGGATGCATCGGCGACCATATAGATTTCGTAGTCGTGGACATCATGGAGGGCGGAGAGCGCGAAGGTGGTGTTGCACACTTCCGTCCAGAGGCCGGAGACGACGATCTTCTTGCGGCCGCCCTCGGCGTTCTTGGCAAGGGCATCACGAACGTTCTGGTCGTCCCACGAGTTCATCGACGTACGTTCCAGAATGTCGTTCTCAGGGAACACGCCGAGCAGTTCCGGGAAGGTGTTGCCGGAGAAGCTTTCCGTCTCGACCGTCGTGATCGTGGTCGGGATGTTGAAGATCTTGGCAGCCTTGGCGAGACCGACGACATTGTTCTTCAGCGTCTGGCGGTCAATCGACTGGACACCGAAAGCCATCTGCGGCTGCTGGTCGATGAAGATGAGCTGGCTGTTTGCAGGGGTCAGGACTTCGAGCTTGGACATTTGATTTCTCCTTTTAGATTTTGATTGCCAATTTGGCGGTTAAGGATTGGGATGCCTCCGGCGGTCGGCTGCCTGCCTCAGGCAGCCGTTCGAAGGGGGAAATTGTTGGTGTTAGGGGTGCGCGGCAGTTTGCCGTGCGGGGTTATGCTGCGAGCGGAACGAGGTTCTCTTCGATCTGGCCGCGATAGGCTTCATACCGGGTCGGCAGCTTCAATGCTTCGCCGAGGTGGGCGGTATCTTCGTCACGGTCGAAACCGGGCTCGTTGGTCGCGATTTCGAACAGGATGCCGCCCGGCGTTCTGAAGTAGATCGCCCAGAAGTAATCGCGGTCGATAACCGGCGTCACCTGATAGCCCGTGTCCATCAGGGCCTTTCGCACTTCGAGCTGCTTTTCGCGGTTCTCGACGGCAAAGGCGATGTGATGGACAGAACCGGCACCCTGGCGGGCAAACGGCGTTTTCGGCAGCGACGCGATGTCGATGGTGTCGGCGCCATTGCCACCGGGAATGATGAACCGCGTGACATCGCCTTCGACCTCGGCTCGCTCATAGCCCATGAACTGCAGCAGTTCCGATGTGGCGGCGGTGTCGTGCAGGTCGAAGCGCGCACCGGAGAAGCCGCGGATCGCATTGTCTTGCGAGATGCCGTCGGCAAGCCATGGGGAGCGGACGTCTTCGGCGGTTTCGATCAGCGCCAGCCCGTCGCCATCAGGACCGGCAAAGCGCAGGCGGTTGGCACCGAAGACCGTGTCGGTCTTCAGACCGACGACACCCTGGGCCGTCAGGCGGTCTTTCCAGAAAGCCAGCGATCCCTTCGGGATGGAGAACTGCGTCTCGCTGACTTCACCTACGCCGGGGCGGCCGGTCATCATGTGCGGGAAGGGAAAGTAGGTCATGACCGTGCCGGGCGTGCCATTTTCATCGCCGTAGTAGAGGTGGTAGACGCTCGGGTCGTCGAAGTTGACGGTCTTCTTGACGCGGCGCAGGCCGAGCGCGTTGGTGAAGAACCGGTTGTTCTCTCGGGCATCCGACGCCATCGAAGTGACGTGGTGCAGTCCCTTGATATCCTTGATCATGGCCGTTGCCTTTCTTTGTGGGCGTTGCCGTTTCGATGACCACAGATGTAACCGGGTTGATTGCATTGCGGAATTGCAATATTCCTCTCGAATGAATTGCGATTTTTGAAATAATTGAGATGAACGACTATAAGGCCCTGAAAACCTTCCTGCTCGCCGCCGAAAAGCGCAACTTCGCCCAGGTCGCCCGCGAGCTCGACATGACACCCGCCGCCGTCACCCGTGCGATCGCGGCACTTGAGGACGATCTCGGCGTCCAGCTCTTCGTGCGCACCACACGCCAGGTGTCGCTGACCACTGACGGCGCCGTCTTCGCGGCGCAGATCCAGCCGGCGGTCGAAGCGCTCGAGAACGCCCGCAAGGACGTCAAGAACGCCCACAAATCCGACCAGGGGCGGCTGCGGATCAGCGCGCCGACCTGGCTTGGCAAGACGATCCTCACGCCGATTCTGTCGGGCTTCCGGGAGCGCTATCCGAAGATGAGCTTCGAGGTTTCGCTGTCGGACGGCTTGGTCAACATCATCGACGACGACTACGACCTCGCGATCCGCATTTCATCCGCGCCTTCGGACAAATTCACCATCTGGCGCAAGATCCGGGCGGTGCCGAGGATCCTGGTTGCGGCGCCGGGCAGCCGCTTCACGGAGATGCAGCATCCCAACGAACTGACGCCCGACGATTGCCTCGCCTACAGCGGCGAGAGCCGGCGTGAGAACTGGGCCCTGTCGGACGGCGGATCGAGCATCTCGATCGCGGCTGGACGCGCGTTCAGCGCCAACAATGGCGAAGTGCTCGCGGATATGGCGGCCGATGGGGTCGGCGTCGCCATGCTGCCGGGCTTTCACATCGCCGAGCATATACGCACCGGCCGGCTGGTTCACGTGCTGCCGGGCTGGGCGCCGCAGGAGCTTTGGCTGACGCTCTACTACCCGCCCTACCAGACGCTTCCGCCGCGTATCGCGACGTTCTCGAAGTTTTTCGAGGAGCAGCTTCCGGCGCATATGGTCATGCTCGACTAGCGGGCTTGCGCGCATGGACGCCGTCGCGGACGGTCGCGCATGAGGAGATCGGAAACACGCCGAATTCTGACGAATTCGCCGCGCCGTTTGTTGCAATACCGATGCAACAGGCTCTTTATGCGTTGGCCAAAGCCGGAACAGCGGCGAGGGCATCGTCTTACGCAAGATCGCATTCGCAGCCATTCGTTTCCAGCGTCGGAGCCCCCATGACCGCAACGCAATCGCAACTCGACGAGTCGTCCGCAGCCGGTCGAAAGCGACTGCCTGTCGTTCCTGCATCGGCCTTCGGCATCGTGCTCGGCATAGCGGGCCTTTCCAACGCCTGGCGGGCAGCGGCCGGTCATTTCGCGCTTCCTGCCACTGTCGGAGATGGCATTGCGCTTCTCGCGCTTGCTGTCTGGTTCGTGCTCGTTTGTCTCTATGGATTGAAGTGGATCCTCTTCGCGGAGGAAGCGCGTAAGGAGATCGTGCATCCCGTGCAGTGCTGCTTCATCGGCCTCATCGGCGTCGCCACCATGCTTTGCGCAGCGATGGTCGCGCCGTTTTCCGGCGCGCTGGCGCTGGCATTCTATTGGATCGGCCTGCTCTGGACACTCGTCTTCGCGATATGGCGGACGGGTGCCTTGTGGCAGGGCGGACGCGATCCGACCACGACGACGCCGGTCTTGTATCTCCCGACGGTTGCCGGATGCTATGTCGCGGCAATCGTCGGCGCGGCACTCCGCTATTCCGATCTGGCGCAACTGGCTTTCGGTGCGGGTTTCTTCTCGTGGCTGGCGATGGAATCCGTCATCCTGAACCGGCTCTTGAATGCAGCGGAACTGGCCGAGCCCCTGCGTCCGACGATCGGCATCCAGTTCGCACCGCCGGCAGTCGGCGCTGCCGCCTATCTGAGCGTCACGAACGGAGCGCCGGATCTGCTGGCCCATGCCATGGTGGGCTACGCCATGCTGCAGCTGCTTCTGGCGCTTCGCCTTCTTCCATGGGTCATGAAGCAACCATTCGCGGCGTCTTATTGGGCCTTTTCCTTCGGTCTGACCGCGCTCGCCACCGATCTAATCCGCATGGTCGCCCGCGGCGAACAGGGCATCCTGTCGACGCTCGCCATGCCCTTGCTCTGGCTGGTGACCGCAGCAATCGCCCTGTTGGCGGCGGGAACGATCGTGCTCCTTTTTCGAGGGAAGCTGTTCCCGCTCGCCCGAGCTCTCTAAGCGCGCAACCGCCATCCCTCGGCATCGAAGAACAGACGCTGGCTGGACGACAGATCGAGTGCAATCACCGCGCCCGGCTCAATATCCAGCCCGGCCCTCTGCTCGACGACGAGGTTCTGCCCGTCTTCGAGCGCACAATAGATGTATCGCGTGCCGCCGAGATATTCGAAGAACTCGACGCGCGCGGCGATCGACCGATCGCCGACCTCGCCGATCACGATATGCTCCGGCCGAATGCCGATCATGAACTCCGTCCCACGCTGAAGGCTCGCCGGCCGCCCCTTATCCTCGAAGCTTTTCGCCGCGATGTCGAAACGTCCGCTCCCCTGGGCGACCGCCTTCAGGAAATTCATCCGTGGCGAGCCGATGAAGCCGGCGACGAACATGTTGGACGGGTTTTCGTAGATCTCCCGTGGCGATCCCGATTGCTCGACCCTCCCGTTTCGAAGCACGACGATCTGGTCGGCCAGCGTCATCGCCTCGGTCTGGTCGTGCGTCACATAGATCATGGTGTTGCCGAGCTCGCGATGGAGCCTGGCGATCTCGATACGCATCGAGACGCGCAGCTCCGCGTCGAGGTTCGACAGCGGCTCGTCAAACAGGAAGACATCGGGCTCGCGCACGATCGCGCGGCCGATGGCCACGCGCTGCCGCTGGCCGCCGGAGAGCTGGCCCGGACGGCGATCGAGAAGATGGTCGATCTTCAGTATGCCGGCCGCCTCGTCGACGCGGCGCTTGATTTCCGCCGCGTCTGTCTTCGCCATCTTCAAGCCGAATGCCAGGTTTTCGCGCACCGACATATGCGGATAAAGCGCGTAGGACTGGAAGACCATGGCGATGCCGCGATCGGACGGGTCGAGATCGGTGACATCCCGCCCCTTGATGCTGATCTCGCCATCGGTCACCTCCTCGAGACCGGCGATCATCCTGAGCAGCGTCGATTTTCCGCAGCCGGAGGGGCCGACGAAAACGACGAAATCCCCCTCCTTGATGTCGAGATCGATGCCGTGCACGACAGGCAGGCTGCCGTAGGATTTTCGCACGTCCTTGAGCGAGACGCTCGCTGTTTCCATCGGGACCATCGGCCTACTTCCCGGTCTGGAGCCAGACCAGCATGGCGCCCGGCTCGCGATTGTCCCAGAGATGATAGGGCACGAGCGTGACGGTTGCCGGCACCTGCTCGGCCGGACGGGTGCGATAGAGCGAACCGTTCCAGCCGCTGGCATCTTCCCTGGAGACGTCGAGCTCGACCGCAACCGCGCCGTTCAGCCCTTCAATCGACTTCGTCCGGTGACCGGCGAGCTTCTGCGGAACGACGAAGGCGTTGAGATCGTGGCCGTTGTCGGTTTCCTCGACGCAGTAGATCAGTGGGCCGCGGGCGAGCGCGACGCGGCCGACGTCCTGGCGGACTTTCGGCGAGGCGTACTGCGGGCGAAGCTCCAGCGGAAGATCGAGCGCGATGACATCGCCCTTCTTCCAGGCGCGGTTGAGCCGCGCATAGCCGTCGATGACCGACGAGGCCAGATCGACCGTCTCGCCATTCACCTTCAACGAGGCGCCCTCGGCCCATTCGGGAATGCGCAGCGCGAGGCCGAATTCGGCCGTGCCGTCGACATCGACGTCGATGCGGATATCGCCATTCCATGGATAATCGGTGTGCTGCGTCAGCTTGACGTTGCCGCCCTTGAGCTTCGCCTTGACGCTGCTCTCACCATAGAGATGAACGGCGATCTCGTTGTCGGCAACCGCATACATGTAGGAGCCGACGGAGGCAACGAGGCGGGCGATGTTCGGCGGGCAGCAGGGGCAACGGTGCCAGACCCAGCGGTGGTGCTTGCCGGTACTCTCGAGCGGGTTGTCGTAGAAGAAGGTCTTGCCGTCGAGCGCAAGCCCAGTCAGCGCGCCGTTATAGAGCGCCTGTTCCATGACGTCAGCGTAGCGGCGGTTCGGGCCTCGGCCAAGCATGCGGCTTGCCCAGAAGACAAGGCCGACGGAGGCGCATGTTTCGGCATAGGCGGTATCGTTGGGCAGGTCGTAATAGTCGGTGAAGCCCTCGTTGCTCGCCGCCGGGCCGATGCCGCCGGTGACATACATCTGCTTGACCGTGAGGTCGTCCCACAGCGTCTCCAGCGCATTGGTCAGCGTATCGTCATGGTATTCGGTGGCGATGTCGGCCATGCCGGAATACTGGTACATGGCACGCACGGCGTGGCCGACGACCTTCTCCTGCTCGCGCACGGGTTCATGCGCCTGGCTGTATTCGTAGGTCTTGTGCACATAGTCTTTCGGATCGCGGCCGCCGCGGATGGCTTCGGCGGTGAAGAAGTGGGGCTCTTTGCCGCGCTCGTCGATGAAGAACTTGGAGAGGTCGAGGTATTTCTGCTCGCCCGTGACGCGCGCCATCTTCACCAGCGCGAGCTCCACTTCCTGGTGGCCGCAATAGCCGGGTATCTGGCCTTCGCCATGGCCGAAGACCGTGATCATGTGGTCGGCATAGCGGCACATGATGTCGAGCAGCTTGCGCTTGCCGGTTGCCTGGTAATAGGCGACGGCGGCTTCCATGAGATGGCCGGCGCAATAGAGCTCGTGATGGTCGCGCAGGTTTGTCCAGCGCTTGCCGGGCTGCACGCGCTGGAACCAGGCATTCACATAGCCGTCCTCCTGCTGCAGCTTTTCATACATGTCGATGATGGCGTCGGCACGCGCCTCAAGCTCGGCATTCGGCTTGCGGTAGAGCGAGTAAGCGATGGTTTCAATCGACTTGCCGAGATCGGAATCCCAGAACATCTGCGTCGAGCCGGTCCACTTCTCGTCGATCGGTATGACGACGCCCGGGCTCGGCTGGTTCACGTCGATCGCCTGGATCATGCCGGCATTTTCGCAGCGATCGAGCAGGATCGCCGCCGTGGAATCGCACACCGCATCCTGCCACTTGCCCCAGAAGCCGTTGAGCTCGACATCGGGAACGGCGACCGGGCGGAACTGGCTCTTGTTTTCGGTAGTCATTTCTCAAATTCTCCTTTGAATTACTTAACGGCGCCGGCCATCAGGCCGCGCATGTAGAAGCGTTGCAGAAGCAGGAAGACGAGCAGGCAGGGGATGACCATGACGACGACGCCGGCTTGCACCGCGCCCCAATCGATGGCGCCCATTCTGGATGAGCGCACTGCGGTCATCAGCACTGGCAGCGTGAATTTCTCGTTGGTGGACAGAAGCACAAGTGCCGCGAAGAACTCGTTCCAGGCATTGAGGAAGGCGAAGATCGCGACGGTGACGACACCCGGCAGCACCAGCGGAAACAGCACGCGGGCAAGCAGGCCGAGATCGCGCGCGCCATCGATACGGGCGGCTTCCTCGATCTCCTTGGGCACCGCGTCGAACGCATTGCGCATCATGAACACGGAAAAGGGCAGCTGCAACGTGACGTAGACGAGCGTCAACCCGAGCAGCGAATTGTTGAGCCCTAGCCGCGAGAGGATGATGAAGAGCGGCGTCAGGATCGACTGGAACGGGATCATCAAGGTCGCGATGATCAGGATGAAAAGCACGTTCTTGAACGGGAACCGGTAGCGCGAGAAGCCGTAGCCAGCGAGCAGACTGATCGCCACCGTCAGCACCACCGTCGCGACGGACACGATCAGCGAGTTGAACATGTGATGCCAGATGCCGGCACCGAACGTATCGAGCGTCCTGTAGGCATCGACGCTGAATTCGCTGATGCCGGTGAGCGGCCATGGCGGCAGAGCGGTTTCGCTTCGCGGGCGGAACGATGACATGAGCATGATCGCAAACGGCGCCAGGAAGAAGACCACGATCGCGGCACCGGCGACCTGATAGCTCGTGGCCCGCCTTGCATTGCGGCGGGCGCGAAGGGCTGTGCGACCGGTCATGGACGATCCTCCCCAACCTTGAGCAGCCAGAGCTGCACGATGCTAAGCGCCACCAGGATGACGAGCAGCGCGATGGAAAGAGCCGCGCCATAACCGAGATTGAACGACACGAAGGACTGGTTGAAGATGTAGTAGACAATCGAGATCATGCGGTTTTGCGGTCCACCTGATGTCATGATGTAGAACTGGTCGAAGGCGAGGATCGAACCGGTGACTGACAGGATGAGCGCGAGCGCCATGGTTCTGCGCATCAAGGGCAGTGTCAGGTGGCGAAAGCGCTGCCAGGCGCCGGCGCCATCGATGCGCGCGGCCTCCGTCAGCTCCGATGGGATGCCCTGCAGCCCGGTCAAGAGAATGATCATCGTGAAGCCGGCGACCTTCCACACGACCATGACGATGATCGTCAGGAAGGCGCTGTCGAAGGTCGCAAGCAGGTTGCGTCGCCCTTGCGTGAGGCCAAGCATTTCGAAGACGGGCGAGAACAGGCCGCTATCGACATTGGCGAGCCAGACCCACAGAAGCGATGCCGATGCAAGGCCGATGACGACGGGGAGGAAGATGATGGTGCGATAGCCCGACACGAAGCGGCGCGGCTTGTCGACGAAGAAGGCAAGCGGAAACGCCAGCGCGAAAATCGCGATCGTGACCACCAGCGTGTATTGAGCGGTGAAGCCAAGCGATGTCCAAAAACGCGGGTCGTTGAACATGCGCGTGTAATTGCCGATGCCGATCCAGCGGGGCGATCCCATGAGCGGCCAGCGGTGCAGGCTCATCCACACGGTGAAGAGGAGCGGCAGCACGAAGAACACGGTCACCAGGGCGATCGCGGGCGCGATATAGGCAACGCCCCGCCAGCCCCCTCTCCGCCGCCGCCTGCGCTTTGGAGAGACGGAGATGATTTCAGTCGTCATCTTTGATCTCGTTCAGTTTGTGAAATGGCGCGCGATTGCGATGTGTCGGGTCGGGAGCGCCGGGCGATCCCGACCCTTGAGATCATTGCGCGCTGTCGATGATCGACTGCATGTCGGCCTGACCGTTAGCGAAGGCGCCGTCGACATCATCGCTGAACATGGCGGCATTGATGAACTGCGACCACGGGCTGTTCGGGCTGTTGATCAGATCGTTGAACTGCAGCGTATAGGGCGTTTTGGCGACCTTGATCGCATCGGCTGCCACGAGCAGGCGCGGATCCTGTCCCTTCAGGACCTGCTCGGCGATATCGGTGCGCGTCGGCAGGCTGCCATTTTTGGCCATGATCGTCTGTCCCTCTTCGGAATAGACGAACTGCAGGAACGTCTGGATCTGACTGACATGCGGCGTGCCCTTGGTGACGACGATATTGTCGCCGCCGGCAAAGGAGGACGGCTTGCCGTCGACGCCGGGGATCATCGTCACGCCGAAGTCGAGCTCCGGATGCTGCGTGATCATCGTGCCGATGGCGAAAGCGCCAAGGCTCTGCTGGCCGATCTTGCCGCCGAGGAACTTCAGGAAGTCCACGCCGTTGTCGGTTGCGGCACTGGCAGGTACGGCGCCCGACTTGACGATCGCACGATAGTCGTCGACGGCCTTTCGCATCTGGGGAGTATCCAGTGCCGCGGTCTTTCCATCCTCAGACAGGATATCCGCGCCCGCACCCCAAACGAGGGGCGCGAAGGTGAAGATCATGCAGCCGCCACAGCCACCGCCCGAGAAATAGAAACCGTAGTCATCGCCGCCGAGCTTGCGGATTTTCTCGGCATTGGCGGTGATCTCTTCCCATGACGTCGGCGCCTTCTCGGGGTCGAGCCCGACCTTCTTGTAGAGGCCCTTGTTCCAGGCGAAGACGGAGGTCTCGACCAAGAGCGGCAAGCCGTAGACCTTGCCTTCATAGGTACCCTGTTTGACGTGAGCGGGGGCCAGCGCGTTGAAATAGTTGAGCGACTTGGCGAAATCGGTCAAGTCTTCGAGCTGGCCGGCGGACGCAAAGGACGGAGTGTAGATCAGGTCAAGCGAGATCGCGTCGGGCGCCTGACCGCCGGCAACCGCCGTCGCATATTTCTGGACCATCTGGTCCGACGGGATTTCGGTGAGTACGACCTTGTCGGGATTGGCCGCGTTATAGGCGTCGATGACCGCCTTGAAGGCGCCGCCGCCGCTGCCCGAACGCACCCACATGCTGACGGTTTCGGCGGATGCCGCCGAGCAAAGGCATATTGACAGCAAAGCCGTCGCTGCAAGCATTCTCTTATGCATGATTTCCTCCAAATCATGGGGCAAACGCGCCCCGCCTCCCGTTAGATTTCCCGGTCTCCACCACAGGACTGGCGAACAACCAGCTTGCATGGAAGCTTGCGCAGTCCGGCCTCCACAGCCCGTCCTTCGGCAAGATCCAAGATCGTCAGCCCGGCGGTCCGGCCGAGCTCCTTCAAATTCATGTCGACCGTCGTCAGCGCCGGCCGCGTCTGGTCGGCGAAGATCTCCCAGTTGTCGAAACCGACGATCGACACATCCTCGGGCACACGGACGCCTCGTTCGCGCAAGGCGTCCACCACGCCTCTCGCGATCTGGTCGTTGCCGCAGAAGATGCCGTCCGGCGTTTCGTTGTCGCCACTCCAAAGAATGGCGACGGCCTCATGCCCCCAGGCCTCCGTCCACGTTCCGTGCATGACGAGCGCATCCGGAGCGACGGCCTGGCGAAAGGCATCGGCTCGCTCCACGGCCGAGACGAAACTGTCGGGACCGGTAACATGGACGATGCTTTTGCGGCCCACCTCGCGAAGCCTCTCGACGGCGAGCCGCGCGCCGTCGGAATCATCCGCCGTCAGGATCACGCTTCCCGGCACGCCCTCGGTGAAGGCATAAACGACGGGCACCGGCAGGCCAGCGAGATCGACCGGGAGAGACCTGTCGACCCGCTTGCCCGTCGCGATGATGCCATCCACCTGCTTGTCCAGCATGGCGTCGACATGAACCTTGGCGAGTGCTGGATCATCCTCGATCGCGCAGAGAAAGACCGAGACACCATGATCTACCAGCGCCTCCGAAATCCCCGACATCAGCGGCAGGGTAAAGCGACCATAGGTATCGTTGGTGAGCAGCCCCACGGTGAAGCTTCTGTTGGATAGCAGGCTGCGGGCCAGTGCATTCGGCCGGAAGCCGACGTCGGCCGCGATCGACTTGATCTTCTCGCGTGTCTCCAGCGCCATCCGGCCGGTATCGTTCAGCGCCTTCGATACAGTCGAAACGCTGACGCCCGCAGCCTTGGCGACGTCATGAATTGTGACACGGTTGCTCCGAGCGACCACGCAAACTCCTCCTTCTCGCGGAGGTGAGAAAAGCGTTTCCCAAATGCAAAGTCAACGTGAGAAAACGTTTTCTCATCATTTTCCCAGTTTTGGCGCTGGCGCGGTTTGCGACGCCCAATATCTGTTCTCCTGCGACGTGCTAGGAACAGGCATCAGCCGCGTGCCGCGCCATGCCAAGCAATATGCCGATCTGGCGGCGGAAGAGGCGCGCCTGCAGGATCTGCGCGTGAACGCTTTCCGGACATTCGCCGAGGATGTTCGTGACCGAAAATATCCCGAGACCCGCCATGAGGTTCATGTGGATAAAGAGGTCCTGGTAGCCGCCAAGACGCTCGTTTGAGGCGGCCGGCCGGCGAGAACGCCGTCTGCCTTCACAACCGATCTCACCAAAAGTTGTAGATGATATCGGCGTCAGCGTTTATCCGTCCAACCAACCCGGTTGCTAAAAAACCATAATTGCTCCACCTAGAATGTAGACAAACGCGAGCAGTCGGAATTGGATCACAGCTTGATGCGCATTAAATACGGTTTCCTCGGCATTTTCCTGGCGATAGCGCCCACGGCCCATGCACTGGACATGGGACCGGTGCCGGTTCTGGCGCCGCAAAAGCAGCAGGAGCAGGCAGCGCAGCTGAGCGCGCAGTTTCTGACGCGCTACAGCTATCGGCCGGTCGCGCTCGACGATAGCCTCTCCGTCAAGATCATGGATCGCTTCATCAAGTCGCTCGATCCGGATCGGATGATTTTCCTGCAGTCGGACATCAACGCCTTCATGGCCGATAGCACCAAGATCGACGACGCCATCAAGAAAGAAGACCTCAAGCTTCCCTTTTCGATCTTCAATGTCTACGAGCAGCGCATTGTCGATCGCATGACCTATGCCCGCGATCTCCTCAAAAAGGGCTTCGATTTCACCGCGCAGGAAGACTACGCGCTGGTGCGCGACGACAAGCCCTGGCCGCAATCCGAGGCCGAGAGCAACGATCTCTGGCGCAAGCGGGTGAAGGCCGATTGGCTGCGGCTGAAGCTCGGAGGCCAGACCGAAGCCACTATTCGCGACACGCTCGACAAGCGTTACAAGAACGCGCTCGAGCGCGCCTATAAGTACAAGAGCGACGACGTCTTCCAGTCCTTCATGGACGCTTATTCGACGTCGATCGATCCGCATACCGATTACTTCGGCGCCACCGCATCGGCCGATTTCGATATCTCGATGAAGCTCTCGCTGGTTGGCATTGGCGCGGTGCTGCAGGAGCGCGACGATTACACGACGATCCGCGAACTCGTTCCGGGTGGCCCGGCGCAGCTTTCCGGCAAGCTCGCGGTCGGCGACCGTATCACCGGTGTCGGCCAGGGCGCCGATGGCCCGATCAAGGAAGTGATGGGCACGCGCCTCGATGAAGTCGTGCAGTTGATCCGCGGCGAGAAGGATTCGATCGTCCGCCTGGATATCCTGCCCGCCGATGCCGGCGCCGATGGCGGTCATCGCGTCATCAGTCTCGTGCGCGACAAGATCAGCCTCGAAAAGCAGGCGGCCAAGAAGACCGTTCTCCCGGTCAAGGATGGCGACGTCACCCGCAAGATCGGCGTGATCACGCTGCCGGCCTTCTACGAAGACTTCGAAGCCCGCCGCAGGGGCGACAAGGACTACAGAAGCGCCAGCCGCGACGTCGCCAAGCTGCTGACCGAGCTCAAGCAGGACAATGTCGACGGCGTGCTGATCGACCTGCGCAACAATGGCGGCGGTTCGCTTGCCGAAGCGATCGACCTCACCGGCCTGTTCGTCGGCAAGGGCCCGGTGGTTCAGCAGCGCGGCGCCGATGGCAAGGTCGAGGTTCAAAGCGACGATCTGCCGACACCGGCATGGACCGGCCCCGTCGGCGTTCTGATCAATCGCGGCTCGGCTTCCGCTTCCGAGATCTTCGCTGCCGCCATCCAGGACTATGGTCGCGGCGTGATCATCGGCGAGCCGAGCTTCGGCAAGGGCACCGTGCAGACCGTGGTCAATCTCGACCAGGTGGCGCGCAACGACAAGCCGAAATTCGGCGAGCTGAAGCTGACGATCGCCCAGTTCTTCCGCGTCAACGGCGGCACGACGCAGCTGCGCGGCGTAACCCCCGACATCGCCCTGCCCGGTCTCTCCGACCCGAAGACCTTCGGCGAAACCAGCTATGACAACGCGCTCCCCTGGACGCAGATCAAGCCCGCCCGCTACAAGCAGGCCGGCAACCTCAAGGCGGAAGTGCCGAAGCTGCAGGCCCTTCACGACAAGCGTGTGGAGGCCGACCCGGACTTCCAGCGTCTTATCGAGGACGTTGCCGAATTGAAGGCGCAGCGCGACAAGGGCGTGATCTCGCTCAACGAAGCGGACCGCCGCAAGGAACTGACCGCACGTGAAAACCGGCTGAAGTCGCGCGCACAGCTGGATGATGGCGTCGACACCACCAACGACGACGGCCTGCAATCCAACGAGCGCAGCCTGACGGCCGATATCGCGCTCGAGAATGCGCGCAAGAAGGCCAAGGACGTTCTCTTGAACGAAGCCACCGCCATCCTGTCGGATGCGGCCGGCCTCCAGGCGGGCGCTCGCTGAGGGCCACACTGGTCAAATGAAAAGGCGGACGGGCCGGGGTTTGGCCGTCCGCTTTGAAGCCTTGAGAGCAGAGTATCGCTCGCCGACCGTTGCCGAGCGGTATCGCCCGCTCAGCTCGTTCCCCCAACAGCGTCCAAGGCATTCCTGAGCTCATCCAGCCCATGCGGCTTGAGCAGCAGGACCGTCCTGGAGCTGTCGTCCATCTCGGGCTTCTTCTCCGAACCCGTCGCGTAAACGATGCCGATCTCGGGCCAGCGCTTGCGCACCTCGCGACAGAAATCGTCTCCGGACATGCCGGGAAGACCAAGATCAGTCACCAGCACATCGATCGGTTCGCCTCCAAAGAGTGGGAGCGCCTCCTCGGCGGATTCGGCCTCGAGCACCTCGTGGCCGAGTTCGGCCAGCATGTCGGCGGTTGCCATCCTGATCAGCGCATTGTCCTCGACCAGAACCACGCGCAGCGCCTGTGATGCGGCTGGCGAGACGGGCGCGGGCATGGCTGCGATGGAGGTGTCTTTTCGGCGCTCCGCGTTCTTCTGCGTTTCGTCGATGACATGCCGGATCTTGCGGGCAAGCGCCTCGCGTGTGTAGGGCTTTGACAAAAGCTGCACGCCGGGATCGAGCCGGCCGCCGTGAACGATGGAGTTTTCGGTGTAGCCGGAGGTGAAGAGCACGGCGAGACCAGGCAGGCGCTCCTTCGCCTTCTTCGCCATCTCGCTGCTTTTCAGCGGTCCTGGCATGACGACATCGGTGAAGAGCATGTCGATGTGGATACCGCTTTCGATGACCGAAAGAGCGGCCGCCGCATCGCCTGCCTTCAGAACCCGGTAGCCGAGTTCCTGCAGCATTTCGACCACGGTGGTGCGCACGCCCTCATCATCCTCGGCGACGAGAATGGTCTCAGGTCCGCCTTCGACAGGAGCATGCGGATCGATGACCTGCAGGTCTTCCTGTTGTAGCGAACGCGGCAGATACATCTTCACCGTCGTTCCGTGTCCGACCTCGCTGTAAATCTTCACATGTCCGCCCGACTGGCGAACGAAACCATAGACCATGGAGAGGCCGAGCCCTGTGCCCTTCCCCTCCGGCTTCGTCGAGTAGAACGGCTCGAACACCTTATCCAAGAGGTCGGGAGAGATACCCGCGCCGGTGTCGGTCACCGAGATCGACACGTACTGGCCGGGCACGACATCCTGGTGCTGCCTTGCATAGGCGTCGTCGACATAGGCGTTGCCGGCCTCGATCGTCAGATTGCCGAAGCCCTCCATCGCGTCGCGGGCATTGATCGCGAGATTAAGCAGCGCGTTTTCGATCTGCATCGGGTCGACCAGCGTGTTCCACAAGCCGCCCGAGACAACCGTCTCCACCTCGACGCCTTCGCCGATCGTGCGCCGGATCATCTCGTCCATGCCGCGGATCAACCGGCCGGCATTGACGACGCGGGGATCGAGCGCCTGTCTGCGGCCGAAGGCGAGGAGCTGGGCTGCAAGCTTGGCGCCGCGTTCCACGCCGGCCAGCGCGTTGGTGATCTTGCGCTGCGCCTTGTCGTTGCCGATAACGTCGCGCGACAGCAGTTGGAGATTGCCCGCCACCACTTGCAACAAATTGTTGAAGTCATGCGCGACGCCGCCGGTCAAATTGCCGATGGCCTCCATCTTCTGGGCCTGCTGTAGGGCAAGCTCGGTGTTGCGGAGCGCGATAGCCGCCTCGCGCTCTTCCGTCACGTCGCGGCCGACCGCATGGATTGACGCGTCATAGGGAACCGCGGTCCAGGAAATGATGCGGTAGCTTTTGTCCTTAGCCTGGTAACGATTTTCGAAGGAGAAGGTCGTCGCGCCCTCGCTGAGCTTGCCGATTTCGGCAAGTGTCGTGGCGATATCCTCGGGATGGATGAAATCGAGGAACGACCGGTTGATGAGCTCGCTCTCCTCCCAGTCGAAGACCGTCTTCCATGCCGGATTGACAGCCGTTATCTTGGCCTCGAAGTCGGCGACCAGCATGATATCTGTCGACAGCCGCCACATCCGGTCGCGATCGGCGGTGCGCTCGGCAACGCGCTGCTCGAGCGTTTCGTTCAGGGCCTCAAGCTTCGCGCGCGTCTCGCGCTGGTCCTCGATATCGGTATTGGTGCCGATCCAGCGGAAAACGCGGCCATCCTCGTCGCGCGACGGCACCGCGCGTGCGATGTGCCATCGATAGGAACCATCGGCGCGCCTCAGCCTGAGGTCGGTTTCATAGGCCTCACCCGACGACAAGGCGGACCGCCAGCGGTCAGTCATGGCGGTGAAATCGTCGGGGTGGACGATCTTGGTCCAGGCGCCACCGTCGAGTTCGCCCGGTGCCGCACCGGCATATTCATAGACGCGCTCGTTGAACCAATCGAGCTGGCCATCGGGCCGCGCGGTCCAGACGTGATTGGGGATCGCCTGGGCGAGCGCGCGGAAGCGGGCCTCGCTTTCTCTCAGTTCGCGCTGCGCCTTGCGCCGGTCGGTCACGTCCTGGACGACGCCGACGAAGCGCAGTGGCTTGCCGCTGGCGTCGCGCTCGAACTCTCCCTTGCGGGCGATGACGCGCTTCTGGCCATTGTCGGCGCGGCGGATGCGGTACTCGACGTTCAAGGGCGAGGCGCCCTCCGCCCGCGTCCTGCCGTTGGAGCTGATCTCGCGGTCTTCCTCGACAATCAGGCCTTCCAGCGTTTCGATGCGGACATCGCCGGCATCTTCATATCCGTAGATCTTGCAGAATTCCGGCGTGGCGTTGAGGATATTGGTTTCGAGATCGAGCGAAAAAACGCCGACGCCACCGGCCTCCTGCGCCCGGCGCAGCCGCGCTTCGGCTTCGCTAAGCGCCTGCGCCGTCAGATGCTCCTCCGTGCGGTCACGCAGAACTTTCACCAAACCGACGGGCGTTCCGTCCTCGTCGCGGATGGGGCGGATTTCTCCGTTGGCCCAAAAACGTTCGCCGGATTTGCGAAGATGCCACCGGTCGTGATGGGCGTTGCCTTGCCTCAGTGCCGCCGCCATCGCCTCGCTCGCCTTGTCGGCCGCGCGATCCTCGGGCGTGAAGAGCAGTTGCCAATGCTTGCCGGCGACCTCGTCTTCGGTCCATCCGAAGATGCGGCGTGCGCCCTCGTTCCAGCGCAGGATGATCCCATCCAGATCGAGAGCGAGAATGGCGTAGTCGATGGCCCCGTCCATGATCTGACGGCTCTGCCGCTCGGCTGCCCGAAGCCCCTCCTCCGCCGCGACGCGGTCGGTGACATCGGACCCTTGCACGAAAACGCCGACGATGCTGCCATCCGGTTCCGTTACCGGTTGATAGACGAGGTCGACATATTTGCGTTCGACCGGATCATCGGAGGAGACCTGCAGATCGACCGGCAGCGCCCGCCCCTCATAGGCGACGCCCGACGTATAGACCTGATCGAGTAGTTCGTAATAGCCCTGTCCGTGCAGCTCCGGCAGCGCATCGCGCACCGACATGCCGATAACATTACGCCCGCCGACAAGCTGATTATAGGCCGCGTTAGTCAGCTCGAAGACATGGTGGGGGCCGTGCATCATCGCGACGAAGCCCGGCGCTTGCTCGAACATGCGCCGCAGCCGCTCCTGCTCGCCGTTGCGCCAGCGCTCGGCCGCCACCTTGGCGGTCGTCTCGACCACGATCGCGATCACCCCGCACGGACGGCCGTCCTCATCCATGACAGGCGAATAGTCGAGGTTCATGAAGACCTGTTCGGGCTTGCCTGTCCGGAAGAGCGTCAGCTCCTGATCCTGATAGGCGAGCGTCTTGCCGGCCAATCCCACCTTCATGACATTGTCGTTGAAGTCGGCGACCTCGGGCCAGCCCTCGCGCACCTTCGAGCCCAGAAGTTGCGGATGCCGGCCACCAGCAAAGACCGAATAGGCATCATTATAGATCATGACGCCGTCTTCGCCCCAGAGCGTTACGATCGGCACCGGCGACTGCAGAATGGTCGAGGTCGTGACCTTCACGGCGTTCGGCCAAAGCGAAGGTGGACCGAGAGAGGTCTTCACCCAGTTGAAGCCGCGGATAAGCCGGGCGAGCTCGCCGTCATGGGCGAGAAAATCAAATTCATCAGGTTTCATGGACGTCGACCGGTTGCTCCCGCCAGTTATGTAGCGGAAACATCGACTTGGGGAAGTGGGGCGGAGCGCAAGCCAGCGCTTTATATTAGCGGCCGAACTGGGGAGACCGGTTAGACGACCAACTCACTGGTTGCGGCGCTTGCCTTCAAGGAGGTCGAGCACGGAATTGGCGGCGTCCATGACGTTGGTTCCGGGGCCGAACACCGCCGCCACGCCATGCTCGGTCAGAAAGGCATAGTCCTGTCGGGGGATGACCCCGCCGACCACGACGATGATGTGCTCGGCGCCCTTCGTCTTCAGCGTATCGATCAGCTGCGGCGCCAGCGTCTTGTGGCCGGCGGCCAGCGACGACATGCCAACCACATGCACCTTGCTTGCAATCGCGAGATTCGCGGCTTCCTCCGGCGTTTGGAACAGCGGCCCCGCCAGGACATCGAAGCCGATATCCCAAAACGCTGAGGCGATGACTTTGGCGCCGCGATCGTGTCCATCCTGTCCGAGCTTCGCGACCATGATTTTCGGCGCTCCACCCAGTGCTTCGGAAATCGCTGTCATCCGCGTCCGCAACTGCTGCAGCTCCGGCTCATCGCTATAGGCATTGCCATAGACGTTTTTCACGACCTCGGGCTCCGCCGTGTGATCGCCGAAAACGCTGCGCATCGCATCCGAGATCTCACCGACGCTGGCGCGCGCCCGCGCCGCTTCCACCGCAGCCTCCAGCAGATTGCCCTTCCCGCTCTCAGCGACCTCGCGCAGCCGCTTCAGCGTTTCCGCCACCTCGGCTGGGTCGCGGCGACGCCGCGTCTCTTCCAGACGCTTGATCTGCGAGGCCCGCACGGCGCTGTTGTCGATATCGAGAATGTCGATCGGTTCTTCGTTTTCCAGCCGGTACTTGTTGACGCCGACGATGATCTCGTCGCCCTTGTCGACCGCCGCCTGCCGCCGCGTTGCGGCTTCCTCGATCAGCCGCTTCGGCAGCCCGTCGTTCACAGCCTTCGTCATGCCGCCGAGCGCTTCGACCTCGTCGATCAGCGCCCAGGCCTTTTCGGCAAGCTCGTTCGTCAAGCTTTCGACATAGTAGGATCCGGCCAACGGATCAACCACCTTGGTCACGCCCGTCTCGTGCTGGAGGATCAGCTGGGTGTTGCGGGCGATGCGCGACGAGAATTCGGTGGGCAGCGCGATCGCCTCGTCGAAGGAATTGGTGTGCAGCGATTGCGTGCCGCCGAGCACCGCCGACATCGCCTCGAAGGCGGTGCGAATGATGTTATTATAGGGGTCCTGCTCCTGCAGCGACACGCCCGATGTTTGGCAGTGCGTGCGCAGCATCAGCGACGAGGCCTTCTTCGGCGTGAACTCTTCCATGATCCGAGTCCAAAGCAGACGCGCGGCGCGCAGCTTGGCGGCCTCCATGAAGAAGTTCATGCCGATCGCGAAGAAGAAGGACAGGCGGCCGGCGAACTCGTCGACATCGAGCCCCTTTTTGATTGCTGCCCGCACATATTCGCGCCCGTCGGCCAGCGTGAAGGCAAGCTCCTGCACCAGCGTCGCGCCTGCTTCCTGCATGTGATAGCCGGAAATCGAGATGGAGTTGAAGCGCGGCATCTCCCTGGAGGTGTACTCGATGATATCGGCGACGATCCGCATCGAGGGCTCGGGCGGGTAGATGTAGGTGTTGCGGACCATGAACTCCTTGAGGATGTCGTTCTGGATGGTGCCGGAAAGGGCTGCCCGCGACACGCCCTGCTCCTCGCCTGAAACGATGAAATTCGCAAGGATCGGGATGACCGCGCCGTTCATCGTCATCGACACCGAGACCTTCTCCAGCGGAATGCCGTCGAAGAGGATCTTCATGTCCTCGACGCTGTCGATCGCGACACCCGCCTTGCCGACATCGCCCTCGACGCGCGGATGGTCGCTATCGTAGCCGCGATGGGTGGCGAGATCGAAGGCAACGGAGACGCCCTGCTGGCCTGATGCCAGCGCCTTGCGATAAAACGCGTTGGATGCCTCGGCGGTCGAGAAGCCGGCATATTGCCGGATCGTCCAGGGCCGGCCCGCATACATGGTGGCGCGCGGACCGCGGGTGAAGGGTGCGAAGCCAGGAAGCGAGTCCGGCTGCAAGACAGCGTACAGATCGGCCTCTGTGTAGAGCGGCTTGACGTCTATCCCCTCGGGCGTCTTCCACACGAGCGTATCCGGCGAGGCGCGAAGCTCCTTTTCGGCAAGCGCCTGCCAATCCTCGAATGTCCTCTCCCCAAGCGTCTTCTTCGTCATCTCAAGCCTCCGCATTCTTCTTTTGCGGCAGGCTAGCATTTTATCCGCGCAGGATGCGAGCGCGATCACGCGATAATGTGGTGGTTGCTTGCGACCTCAAGCGCGCGAGGTTCAATCGCGGTAGTCGAGACCGATATCGAGGATCGGCGCGCTATGCGTGATCCAGCCGACCGAGATCAGATCGACCCCCGATGCCGCGATATCGCGTGCGGTTTGAGGCGTGATGCGTCCGGAGGCCTCCGTGATCGCACGCCCGGCCACGATGCCGACTGCTTCCCGCAGCTGATGCGGGTTCATATTGTCGAGCAGGACCGCATCCACCCCCTCGTCCATGACCTCCCGGAGCTGCTCCAGCGTGTCCACTTCTATCTCGATTTTCAGCATATGCCCTGCTGCAGCCTTGGCGCGGCGCAAGGCCTCGCGAACACTGCCAGCGATGACGATGTGGTTGTCCTTGATCAGCATCGCGTCATTTAACGCGAAGCGGTGGTTCATACCGCCGCCGGCGCGAACCGCGTATTTTTCGAGCGCCCTCAGTCCCGGCGTCGTCTTGCGGGTGCAAGCGACGGCCGCACCGCTTCCGGCGACCGCTTCGACGATCGATCCCGTCACCGTTGCGATCCCTGAAAGATGGCTGAGGAAGTTGAGCGCTGTGCGCTCACCGGTCAATATCCCTCTGGACGGTCCGCTGATGGTGGCGATCACGTCACCGGGCCCGACCGGGGCTCCCTCGCGGATATGTCGGGAGACTGATATCGCGGGATCGACCAGCTCGAATGCAAGGGTGGCCGCATCCAATCCGGCGACAACGCCGGGCTGACGCGCTGCCATGACGACGGTCGATATATGATCTTCAGGAATGACCGCAGCAGAGGTGACGTCACCGGCCATCCCCAGATCTTCGGCAAGCGCTGTTCTGACCGCAGGTTCGATGACGAGACGTGGAAGGGATGTAACGTGCATTTCATGCACTCCTTGCAAAGTTTGATGGGCTTTCGGCACGGGCGATCTCCAATGCATGCTCAAGCGTTATCCGGCTACGCTGCGCAACCGGGTGCTTCAGCGGATAGTCGGTTCGCGCATGCGCCCCGCGCGATTCCGTGCGCAGACTGGCGGAAACGGCGACCAACAAAGCCACGATTGCGGGATCACCCCCGAAGTCGTTGCCTTCAGCCATCGGCAACAGCTCCCCGATCGCCTGCTGGATGCCGGCCGCGTTGCGCAGAACACCAAGGTTTCGGGAGACGATCGGGCGAACGGCCCTCGTTTCGGGCGCGCTTGGCATGGGCGGGGTTTTTCCGAGAGGAACCGCCGCCAGCTTCGATCTCATGTCGTTGGCCGCGCGCACGCCCATGACAGCGGCTTCCAGTAGCGAATTGCTGGCGAGCCTGTTGGCGCCATGCAATCCGGTCGAGGCGGCTTCACCCGCGACCCACAGACCAGGCACTGTGCTTCGCCCGGCCCGATCCGTCGCAACGCCGCCCATGTGGTAATGCGCGGCCGGGCGAACGGGGATCGGCTGCTCTGCGGGATCGATCCCAACCGAGCGGCAAGCGGCATGGATCGTCGGAAAGCGTAAGGGGAGGCGCGCGCCGATCGCGCGGCGCGCATCGAGAAAGACACGGCCGCCGCGGGCGATCTCGGCACTGATTGCACGCGCGACAACATCGCGCGGCGCAAGTTCGGCACCGGGTACATACCTCATGAAACGCTCGCCGCGCTCGTTGATCAGTTCGGCCCCCTCGCCCCTCACCGCCTCGCTGATCAGGGCCAGCGGACGCTGATTGCCGTCGAGTGCCGTCGGATGGAACTGGACGAATTCCATATCGGCGAGCACAGCACCCGCGCGGGCCGCGAGCGCAATCCCTTGGCCGAAGTTCCCGGCCGGATTGGTCGTCGCCTCGTAGAGGCCGCCAATGCCGCCGGTGGCGAGAAGAATGCGCGGCGACGGCAAGAGCATCCCCCCACGAGAATTGGCGCAGAGCAGCCCGGAGAGAACGCCTTCAGTCGTCAGTATCCGCCGCGCCTCCACCCCTTCGATGACAGTGATTGCCGGATCGGCATGGACCGCCCTTGTGAGGGCAGCGATGATCGCGGCGCCCGATCCATCGCCGCCGGCATGCACGATGCGGCGGCGCGAATGGGCAGCCTCGAGGCCGAGCGCCAGGCTCCCATTGCCATCTTGATCGAACGAGACGCCGAGGCGCTGTAGGGCCGCAATCACGGCCGGCGCCTCTGCTATGATTTCGGCGGCCGCAGCTGCATCGCAAAGGCCATCGCCGGCACCGAGGGTATCGGCCAGATGCAGATCCACACTGTCATCCGCACCGATGCATGCCGCAATGCCGCCTTGCGCCCATCCGCTCGAGCTCTCGGCGCCGAGATGTGCGCGGGTGACGAGCACGCAGGGTTCGGGAGAAAGCGTCAACGCCGCGATCAGCCCGGCAAGCCCGCTTCCGACAATAACCGGGCGATCCGCTAGGTTCTTGAGGATTTCGGTCATATCGCCAGCATCCTTTCGACAGCACGACGAGCCGCGACCGCGACATTGGCGTCGACGACGACTTCGTGCTGGTTTTCCTCGAGCGCGGTTCGAATGTTGCGCAAGGTGATGCGCTTCATGTGCGGGCAGAGATTGCAGGGGCGAATGAACTCGACATCGGGATGATGCACCGCGACGTTGTCGCTCATCGAGCACTCGGTCAGAAGCACGACGCGGGCGGGCTTCTTCTCTCCGACATAGTCGGACATGACCGCCGTCGAGCCTGCAAAGTCAGCTTCCGCCACGACATCAGGCGGGCATTCGGGATGGGCGAGCACGGTGACGCCGGGATGGTTCTCCCGAAGCTGGCGAACATCCTCGGCAGAGAACAGTTCATGCACTTCGCAGTGCCCGTGCCAGGCGATGATTTCAACGTTCGTTTCCTTGGCGACGTTGCGTGCCAAGTATTCGTCGGGGATCATCAGAACCCGGGGAACACCGAGCGCTTCCACGATCTGCTTGGCATTGCCCGATGTGCAGCAGATATCCGAGGCTGCCTTCACCGCCGCAGATGTGTTGACGTAGGTGATCACGGGAACACCGGGGTAAGCCTTGCGCAGCAGCGCGACGTCCTCGGGCGTGATGGAATCTGCCAGCGAACAGCCCGCCCCGGTGTCGGGGATCAGCACTGTCTTCTTCGGGTTCAGCAGCTTGGCCGTCTCGGCCATGAAATGCACGCCCGCGAGCAGGATAACATCGGCATCGACATCGATTGCCTTGCGTGCAAGCGCCAGGCTGTCGCCGACGATATCCGCGACGCCGTGGAAGATTTCCGGCGTTTGATAGTTATGCGCGAGTATGACCGCGTTGCGTTTGCGCTTCAACTCCAGGATTGCCTCGACATCCGCCTCGAAGCTCATCCATTCCGCTTTGGGAATGACCCGGCGGACACGGTTGTAAAGCTGCGCGGCAGACACTGCGGTATTCATATCATCCTCCGTTATACTCATTTTGAGTATATTCAAGACAAATAGATATTCTCACAATGAGCATATGTCAATTGCGGACGAGAGGCAGCTTTGTCCCTGACAGAGCGCGTTCTTCGACAACCGTCTGCCGGAAGCGGAAGAGCTTGGCGGGGCGGCCGCCGGTTTCGCTGGCGATGCCGCCTGTTTCCTCGACAAGCTCCTGCTGCTCGATAAGCCGGCGGAAATTCTGCTTGTGGAGGCAAAGGCCCGCCAACGCCTCGACCGTTCGCTGCAACTGCAGCAAGGTGAAAGCGCTTGGCATCAGCTCGAAGACGACCGGGCGGTATTTTATCTTCGCACGCAGCCGCGCTATGCCGGTCGCCAGGATCCTGCGGTGATCAGCAAACATCGGCCGGCCGAAATTATCGCTCACATCACCTGCTTCCGCGACCAGCCCGGCTTCGTATAGCAGCTCGTATCGTTGCAGCGTAAGATCCTCGTTCCAGCCACCGTGATCGAGGCCGAAGGTGAAGTCGGCGCGCTGATGACGCTCAGCGCGACGCCTTGGATCGGCATCGGCCCAAACCCTGAGCTTCTCGATGATCGCATCCAGAACCTTGGGCCGTCCCTGGCGGTGATCCTCCCAAGGCAGATATTCGTACCATCCGTGCCATGCAGGACGGCCGGCACCCGGCGCATCCTGCTCAAGCACCAGCCCGAGATAGCTGATCGAGATCGTCCGTCCGCCGCGGATGTCGTTGTTACGATCCCGGTCGGCGAATGTGTAGAGCTGTTCAAGATAGCCGATCGGGTGGCCGGTCTGCTCCTGGATCCATTCGCGCAAGCCGCTCTGCAGCGTGCGATGTCCAAGCTCGAAAGGGCCGGACGGCAAGGCTTCGCCGGAACGCACCGTCATCACACGTGGCTCGTTGCTGGTGACGGCTGCCACAACAGCCATGAGTTCCGCGTGGGCAAGCCCGATCGTCAAGCAATTCTCCCTGAATTTAGCAACATAATTGCACGCTGGCCGCTTTACCGCCTGCCTGCAACCTTTTGCCCCAAGAGGCCTGCAACGTCGAGCATCCGGTTTGCGAAGCCGAATTCGTTGTCGTACCAGCCGAACACGCGAAGCAGCCCACCCGGCGCGATCGATGTCTCCGGACCGGAGATGATCAATGATTCCTGGCGCGCCCGCATGTCCACCGAAACCACCGGCTTCTCCGTCCACCCAAGAACACGCGACGCGGCGACGGCCTTTTGCATGTGCGCACGCGCATCGGCAAGCGACGGGGTGTCTGTCAAAGAGACCGTGATATCGATCGCCGAAACGCTCGCCGTCGGCACCCTTATGGCGCGCGCCTCGATCGCTCCAGCGAGCGACGGCAAGACCTTGCCGAGAAGCTTGTGCGCGCTGGTGGTTGTCGGAACCATTGAGAGCGCGGCGGCGCGGCTTCTCGCGAAATCGTCACGCGGCTGGTCGACCGTGGGCTGGCTGCCGGTGTAGCAATGGACAGTGGTCATCTGGCCGCCCACCACGCCCCAGGCATCGTCGATAACCTTCAGCAAGGGAGCGAGCGCATTGGTCGTGCAGGAGGCGTTGGAGACGATAAGGTGATCCCCGAGCATTTCCTCGTTGGCCCCCAGAACCACGGTCACGTCGGCAGCCTCGGCGGGCCCTGAGATCAAGACGCTTTTCGCGCCGGCTTCCAGCGCACGGGAAATGAACTCGCGTGTGTAGGGTTGGCCCGTGCACTCGAGAAAGACGTCGACACCGGACAGATCAAGCTCGCGGACATCGCGAACATTGTGGAAGGCAATCAGCCTGTCGCCCACCTGCAGCGCCTGTTCGCGGGCCACGACCTCTTCCGGCCAGGGGCCGAAAACACTGTCGTACTGGAAGAGGTAGGCGCAGCTTTCCGGCGCGGCGACATCGTTGATCAGGACGAGCTCGAAGTCCCCACCTTTGCTCAGCAGGATACGCAACACCGTTCGGCCGATGCGACCGAAACCATTGATGGCTATTTTCGTCTTCTGCTTTGTCATCGGCGCGAGGCTCACATTGCTTCTCCTTGCTCGGTACGCCGGTCACGTCGATTTCGCAACATGACCGTGTGCTCAGCATGACGATCTGTTGCAGGCGCGCGCCGCATAGGCAACCACCACGATGTCGCAGGAGCATTCAAGCAATATGATAGCGCTAGCCCGGCCGGGCGGACGGGTTTCACGAGCAGAGATCAGAAGCGAACCGCTAAGAGGGCACTTAAAGCGCGGCGCGACTTGCCGACGTGGCCCTTATCGCACTCAGCGTCTGCGCATCGCGACCGTAGATATCATCGTAATAGTGGATGATGCCGTCAGCCGTCGGCCACGCGGTGAAATAGGAGACATAGACCGGAATTTCCTCAGGAACCGGAACGTCCTTCTTGTCACCAGCCGCAATCTCCTGATTAACCGAATCCACCGACGTTTTCAGCACGGCCGCCGCCATGGCGCGCGGGTTTTCCAGACGGACGCAGCCGTGGCTGAACATCCGGTCCTGCGAGGCAAACTTCCCACGTGCCGGCGTGTCATGCATGTAGATGGCATGCGGATTTGGAAATAGGATTTTCAACTGGCCAAGAGCATTATCGGCACCTGGCGGCTGCACGACGGCGATATTCTCCAGCGGCTGTGTCCAGTCGACCTTCGCCGATGGCATCGGCTTGCCGTTGACAGCGACCTTGTAGCCCTCGCGGTCGAGATAGGACGGATCCTTCTTCAAGTGCGGAAGCATCTCGTTCTTAATGATCGACTGTGGAACACCCCAGTCCGGATTGAACTCGACCGTCTTGATCGTCGCATCGAAGAAATTCGTCTGATGGTCCTGCTGCCCGATAACCGCTTTCATCGAGAGCGTGACATCACCATTCTCGGTGTAGTAGGCCATGTAGGCGGGTTGATTGATGAATACATAGCGGTCCGGAAACTCCTGCGGCATCCAGCGCAGTTCTTCCATCGCCACGGTCACCTTGTTGATGTTGACCGTCGTATCGCCACCCTGGCCGGAGTTTCGCAGCCAGTGCAGTTCCGCCGCAAGCTGCGCGAATTTCGGACTGCTGGGCATGAAACGATCGACGGCCGACATCAGGTCGGGGGCGGCTGCCAATCGGGCAAGCGTCGCCTGCAAATCGACTGGCTTGCGCTTGAAATCGTAATAGTTCGAAAGCTTGTTCGGATCGATGCGGCCCCGGAAATTGTCCTGGAGGAACATCAGCATCTTGTTCGACAGGGAGAGCTCGAATGTTGCCAGAGCCTTCGATTGATCGGCAGAATTTTGCCGACCCTGACCCAGCGCTTCCGCAATGGCGTAGTCGGCTGCGGTCAGCCCCCAGTCGTCCGCTTGCTTTAGGAGCGCCAGCGCCTGGCGGGCTCTAGCGTTCGGACCCTTTGCGTCTACCCAGATCAGCTTGGCTTTTGGCTGGCTATAATAGGCTTCTAGCGATGCGGCTATGTCGCTGTTCATCTGCAGAGACAGACCGCCAATCTCCCGCATGATCTTCGCGGGGTTGCCCGCGCCGCCGTCGAACAGCGTTGAAAGGACGGAATCATCGCCTGCCCGCGTGATGTGAACCAAGCGGCGGTCCGGTACGGCATAGCCTTGCGCCACGGAAGCCTGCGTTGCGGGAGCCACCGACTGCGGCTCGGCGTGCGCACCGATCCCGCTCGCCACAAGCGCCAGCATGCTCACCAGAGTTAGCTTCAGGCGTGAAGCCGACATGTCTGCCATTGAATATCCCCAACACTTAACGCGCAAAACCATGCGAGATGGCACATGTCTTCGCGATCCTTTACCACGGACTAGAAGCGGCAACATTCAGGCAGAACCTTGGCGGATGCAGATCACGAGAGGTTGAAAACGGTACTTCGGGCGAGCGCCGCTTTCTGCAAAAAGCGACGTGTAGCGAAAATGTCGCACAAACTGAAGTCGCGGAGGCGGCACCCGAGCGTCGGACAACGCCCGGGTGCCGCCTCACGATAATCAGAAGTCTTCCCAGGCCTTCTCCGCGACCGCCGACGCTCGGCCACCAAAGGCCGCTGCAATCTTTCGCCCGAGCGCCCGCGCGGGCGATGCAACGCCGGGGCTCGTGGGTGACGCCTCCCGCACCACGCCTGCAACGCCCCCCGGGCGCTGAGCCCCTTCATCAAGATTGAAGCGCGCGAGCAACTGGTTGAGCGAAGCCGCGTCTCTGGCAAGGCTGTGGCTTGCCGCGGTCGACTGCTCCACCATCGCAGCGTTCTGCTGGGTGCCCTGGTCCATGGCATTCACGGCCGTATTGATTTCCTGCAGACCGATCGACTGCTCGCGCGCCGACTTCACGATCGCGTCCACATGGCGATTGATCTCCTGGACCTCGGCAACGATGACCTCCAGCGCCGTTCCCGTGTTTCCGACCAGCTCAACACCTGAACGGACATGGTCGCCGGACATGATGATCAGCGCCTTGATCTCCTTGGCCGCCTGAGCCGATCGTTGGGCGAGTTCGCGCACTTCCTGGGCAACGACCGCGAAACCCTTGCCGGCATCGCCGGCACGGGCGGCCTCGACGCCGGCGTTGAGCGCCAACAGGTTGGTCTGGAAAGCGATCTCGTCGATGACGCTGATGATGTTGGTGATCTCGCCCGAGGAGCGTTCGATTTCCTTCATCGCAACGACGGCGTCGCGGACGACCAGTCCGGACTTTTCGGCTCCGGTGCGCGCCTGCGCAACGAGATTGCCCGCATCTTCCGCCCGCTTGGTGGCGTCCTTCACAGTGGTGGTGATCTCTTCCAGCGCTGCAGCCGTCTCCTCGACGGAAGCGGCCTGCTGTTCGGTGCGTCTCGAAAGATCGTCGGCCGCAGAACGGATTTCATTGGCGCTGGCATCGATGCCCCGCGCGTTGCGACCGACTGCGCGCAGCGCTTCGCTGAGGTTCCCGGCGGATTCGTTGAAGTTCGTCCTCAACGCATCGAGATGGGCGACGAACGGCGTGTCGATGCGATAGGCGACGTCGCCCTGCGCCAACCGCCCGAGTGCGTCACCCAGCCGATCGACGGCGAACTTGGTGTCGGCTTCGTCCCTGGCTTTTTGCGCGTCACGCGCCGCCCGTTCCTGGTCCGAGAGACTGCGATTTGCCTCCGCCTCGTTTTCAAGACGGATTCGCTCGAGGGCGTTATCGCGGAACACGGAGACGGCTCTTGCCATCTGGCCGACCTCGTCACGCCGATCCTGGCCATCGACACCGCCTTCGGCATCGCCGCGGGCAAGCGATATCATTCGTTCGCGCAATTTCGCGATCGGCGCGGTGATGCCGCGCGAAGAGACGAAGAGGGCCATGCCTGTGCTCGCCGCGAACACGATGGTTAGGACAACGAGCGAGATCAGAATGGTCGATCGTGTCTGCTCGGTCAGCGCGCTGGCTCGGGTATTGATGTTTTTCTTCATCAATGTGGTTAGGTCCCGCATATCTGCCAGCAAAGGCTTGATGAGCAGATCGGCGCGAGCCAGGGCGCTCTTCGCCTCGGCATCGCGCCCTTCCGCGCCCAGTTTCACCGCATCGTCCATTTGAGCGGTGAGGTTCTTCGACCTTGCGATGAAATCGTCGATCGCGGCAGTATCCTCGGGGCGGCCACCCTTGGATTGCTCCAATCGGCTGATCAGGCTTGCGGTGTTCTCCTTGTAAAAATCGTTCGCGACTTTGAAGCCCGGGTCCTGCACGTCGTAGGCCAGTGTCTGGTAGGCAGCATAGCCGACGGAAACCAAGCTTCTCGTCGAGGCAACAAGATCCACTTCCGCCTGATAGTCATCGGAAATGAACTCGGAGTAGGTGGAATCCACCGTTTTGAATCTGTCGGACATGAAGAGCGTGGCGCCGATGCCCACGACACAGATCGGAATAATCAGGGAAAGAACTTTGGTACGAATAAGCGCATTTTTCAGAAAGGACATATGACCTCTACGTGACAGGGATCGACGATCGACTGTCGCGAGGTCGCAATCCCTCACTCGCCAATACGGCGCCGAGCATCGGTGTCGCGTCAACGAATGAGACCGACAATCCAATGGTTCTAGCCGCCAATCAATTCATCGATCGGATAGGTGATATCGACATGGCAGAGATCGTGGCCATCATGGCGGCTCGGGCGGATTCTACCAGTTACGAAACTCGGCCCGAGGTAAAGGATTTTTCAGTAAGTATGATCGAAAAGCAGGTCGCCTTGCGGGACACCAGTCAGCACAGTCCCCACGGGCCGACTGGTCAAGCGGTTGCATTCCAAGGCTATTTGTAAATTGGATCGACGTCGCGCCACAATCAGTCTTTGCTGGAATCAGTTTTCATAAAAATTGAAGTATATGGCGGGGAGGGCCGCATTGACGCAGACACGGCAAGTGCGGCAGTGACGGCGCGCATGTTGCGTGACAAACTTGCCGCCGATGGAATCGACCAAGGTCCTTCCCACGCTGAAATCTGAACGAGGAACAATCTTGACCCGTACCGTATATCTGAACGGCAGCTAGCTCGCCGAGGCCGACGCAAAAGTCTCCGTGTTCGACCGCGGCTTCCTGTTCGCCGACGCGATCTACGAGGTCACCGGCGTTGTCGGCGGCAAGCTGCTTGAATATGCCGGTCACGCGGCCCGCCTTCGGCGATCCACGGCCGAACTCGGGATTACCTGCCCGCTGACGGAAGAGGAGTTGCTTGCCGTTCATCGCGAGATCGTCCGCAGGAACGACCTTCAGGAGGGCCTCATCTATCTGCAGATTTCGCGCGGCGCCGCCGATCGCGACTTTGCCTTCCCAACCGATGCTACGCCGACACTGGTCCTGTTCACCCAGGCCAAGGCCGTGCTCGACAATCCGAAGGTGAAGACCGGGATTTCGGTGGCGCTGGTTCCCGATCAGCGCTGGGTTCGGCGCGACATCAAGACGGTCCAACTGCTTTATCCGTCGATGGCGAAGATGCAGGCCGCATCCGTCGGCGCCGACGACGCCTGGCTGGTTGAAGACGGCTTCGTCACCGAAGCAAGTTCAGCAACCGCACACATCATCAGCAAGGACGGGACACTGATCACGCGCGGCCTGTCGAACGCGATCCTGCATGGCATAACGCGCCTCAGCGTTCTCGACATCGCCCGCTGCGCCGGACTTGCCGTCGAGGAGCGCGCTTTCACGCCTGACGAAGCAAGGAATGCCGCCGAGGCCTTCATCACCTCGGCGACGAGTTTCGTTCTACCTGTCACCTCGATCGACGGGCAACCGATCGGCGATGGCAAGCCGGGGCCTGAAACGCTGAAGCTTCGCCAGCTTTATATGGAAAACAAACTGGCGAACGCGATCTGATCCTTCCCGTCGTCCATTTGCGGGCGAAAGCCGCTATTTCGCCGGGGTGGGCTCGCCAAGCGAGAGCATCAGGCGGTTCGCCCAGTTGAAGAAGGCGGCGCCGTGAATGACATCGGCGATCTCGAGATCGTCGAGACCCTCTTTGTGCAGCCGGTCGATCTGCTCCGCTCCGAATGCCGAGGGCGTCGCCGTCAAGGCGACCGATGCTTCGACCACGGCTTTCCAGCGACGGCTGGGAAGATCGGCATCGGTGCCTTCGTCGAGAAGCTTCTGAACCTCTTCGGTGCGCTTGGAGTGGTGCGAGGCAAAGCGGGAATGCACGGAGGCGCAGAAGATGCATCCATTGCTGCGCGATGCGGCCGTCGCCGACAGCTCACGCTCGGCGCGCGGCAAACCGGCCTCGGTGTTGTAGAAGATGTCCTTGTCCGTCTTGGTGCGGGCTTCGAGAATCTCCGGATCGCGTGCAAGCAGCATGAAATATGGGGACTTCGCCCGCGAGGCGTCGACGAGGCCGGTCCAGTGCCGTTCGGTGAGCTCTCCCTCTGAAAGCGGTTCGAGCCAGGGCGTCCAGCCGATTTCAGCTTGCGTGAAGGCAGTTGGACGATTTTCGATCTGAGGATGGATGACAATATCGGTCATGACGGCTCCTTATTCCGCGGCGGCGCGTGGAGCGCGCGCCTGCACTGCGGTGCCGAGCGCAGAAAGCGCGGCAACGACACGGATCTGGAAAGAGAGAAAGGCAACGAGCTGCGAGAGGGTGACGATGGCGGTTGTTGTCCAGCCAGCGTTAAGCAGCTTCTGCAACGCATCCGGGCTCGCTTCGCGCGGACGAAAAACAAGGAGATGCGCATGCTCCAGGGCCGCCGACAGTTTGGCGCCGAAAACGGCACGACCAAAATCCGATACGCTGTAGACCGGCCCAGGCCTGTCTTCGACCGACAACGGACCCGTCGGGTAGTGCCCATAGGGCCCCTCGGTTACAGCCTTGATAAGTTCCGTCCTCACCGCAGCCGCAAGGGACGCGCCGCCGCTCGCTTCGCTTAGACCGGCCACGTAGAACTCTGTGGCGCCAGCCGCTTGGTGAAGGCCGGCGACGAAAGCCGCAAGCACAAGCCGCTCGGCGCGCGTGACGTCCGTCTCGTTCACGGGCTCGAAGAGCGCGAGATAGCTCTTCTGGGCGTTGATGCGGGTTTCCGGGCGCTGGTTGCGGATGCGATCGAGAAACGAGCCTGGCTCGATGGCCGCCAGAAGGTCGATGATGTCGGGTGACTGCGTACTCATATGGGTTCCTTTCCTGGTGGCGGCCTAAGCCGTGGCCAAGCGTCGTTCCTGTGTTTTCGCGTTCGCCGGCCTTGAAGTGTTTGGGTTCCAGCCAATCGCGGGCGCGACTTCGCCGGCGATCAGTTCCAGCGATCGCAGGATGTACTCGTGCGGCGGATCGACGGAATGGACCTGGAAAACGAGATCGGTAACGCGCTCAAGCGCCGTGTCGGCTTTCAAGGAGGCGATCACATCCTCAGGCGTGCCAACATGGACATCGAACGCCCGGATGAGATCTTCAGTCCTGGTGCTTGCCACCTTGTGCCCGCTGGCAATGAAACGCTCCGCGCTGCGGCGAAGCCCTATTTCTGCGAAGTGAAGGGCCTGCTGGCGATCGTCGGCCACGAACAGGCTTCTTGATCCGAGGATACGCGGCGCCCTGCCCTGCGGCAGGTTTTCGAGATAGGCGTCGATGATCGGCTTTTGCAGCTCCCAGAGCCGCGTGTCGGGTGCATCCGCTGAGCGCGGCTGTGTGCGCGACAGCATCAGCCCATCACCATCGTGCCCTGCCCGCTCGCCGCCGCCGACCGAAAATGTTGCCTGCCAGATCCGGTCCAGAAGATGCGGCGCGGTGGGATAGAGCCGGCTGTCACCGGCAAGCGGGCGTCCCGCCCAAGCGTCGCGGACGGTTGCGAGGCTTTTGGCATAGACAGCTGCGCGACCACTGCTCTCCAAGCCGAAAGGCAGGAAGGACGCCGGCGTTCCACCCGTTCCGAAGCCGATTTCGAGACGATTGTTCGAGAGAATGTCGAGTACGGCGGTATCTTCGGCCACACGCACCGCGCTTTCCATCGGCAGCGTGATCACGCTGGTCCCGAGTCTGATCCGCGAAGTCCGGGCCGCGAGCTCCGCCAGGAAGATCAGCGGCGACGGGAGACCGCCTTCGTCACCATCAAAATGATGCTGCGCCACCCAGGCGCTGTCGAAGCCAAGTTTCTCGGCATGAACGATCTGCTCGGCAACCAGCCGGTAGCGCGTGGCCGCATCGGTCTGATCGAGCACGCGACTGAAAAAGCCCAGGCGCTTCGGCGGGATTGCTTTCGTCATCATTTGCTTCCCGTATTCGTCAAGGTGGATGATCCCCGTGCAGGGGTGAATGTCTTGCCCGGAATTGCGGCGATGAGATCGCGCGTATAATCGCTTGCCGGGTTGCCGAAGACCTGATCGACCGGGCCGCTGTCGACCAGTTTTCCGCCGTTGAGCACCGAGACCGTGTCGGCGATCTGGCGAACGACGGCGAGGTCGTGTGAGACGAAGAGATAGGTCAGGCCGAGCTCGCGCTGAAGATCGCCGAGCAGAGCCAGAATCTGCGCCTGCACCGTCACGTCGAGAGCGGAGACGGCCTCATCAAGCACCAGGATTTTCGGCTTCAATATCAAGGCGCGGGCAATGGCGACGCGTTGCCTCTGCCCGCCTGAAAGCGCCTGTGGCCGCCTGTCCAGCACATCATCCGGAAGCCCGACCTTGGCGATGATCGCCTCAACCCGCGCCATTCGCTCGCCTCGCGCCACCGGCTCGAAGTTCAAAAGCGGCTCCTCGACGATGCGCCGGATCGTCTGACGCGGATCGAGCGAGCCGAAGGGGTTCTGGTAGACGAGCTGTATCGTCTTGCGGAAGAGCCGCAACGTCTCGCCGCGCAACTCCGAGAGCGGCAGGCCGTCGACGAGCACCCGACCCGACGCCGGCTTTTCGAAGGCCGAGATGATGCGGATGCTCGTCGTCTTGCCCGAGCCGGATTCGCCGACGAGGGCGTGCGTCGTGCCCCGCCGAACGGAAAACGATATGTCGTCGACCGCACAGAAGCGCCCGTCACCGCCGATGCCGAAATCCTTGACCAGGTTTTCGACGACAATGATGTCGTCGCTTCGTTGACCCAGCGGCGACGTTGTCACGATACGCGGGCGTTGGTTGAGCGATGGCGCGTCCAACAGGAGCTGGCGCGTATAGGCGCTCTTGGGGGCGGCAACCACATCCGCGGTGCGACCTTCCTCCTGGATACGACCGTTCTTAAGCACGATCAGCCGATCCGATCGGTCAACCGCCACGCCAAGATCATGCGTAACGAGAAGGAGCGCGGTACCATATTCCCGGCGAACCTCATCGATCAGATCGAGAATGTGTTTCTGCACCGTCACGTCGAGCGCGCTTGTCGGCTCGTCGGCGATGATGAGCGCAGGCTTCAACGCGATGGCGATGGCGATCAGCACGCGTTGCTTCATGCCACCGGAGAGCTCGTGTGGATATTGCTGCGCGCGCAGCCTCGGCTCGCTGAGACCGACCCGTTCCAGAAGCTCGACAGCCTGCGCATAGGCAACCGGACCCGATGCCTTGCCATGTATGGCGAGAATTTCGGCCACCTGCTTGCCGATCGTCTTGACGGGATTGAGCGAATTGCCAGGGTCCTGCGGCACAAGGCTGACGACCGCGCCGCGAATGCCGTCGAGCCGCCGTTGCGGCCAGCCGGCGATCTCCTCGCCGTTCAATCGGATGCTGCCGGCTTCAAGCCTGCCGTTGTCAGGCAGGAGGCCGATGATCGCCTGCGCCGTCGAGCTCTTGCCCGAGCCGGATTCACCGACCAGCGCTACGACCTCGCCGGGATTGACACGGAAATCTATTCCGTGAACGGCAGTCCGGCTTCCGCCGCGGCCTTCATAGCTAACCGTAAGTCCTGCAACATCGAGCACTGGCGATGGCTGGAATGGGTCCCTTGGCAGATCGTTCGGTCTCATCGTCATCTGTCTCCTCCTCCGATTGCCTGGCTGATGCGGTTGACGCAAAGCACCACGAGAAAAACGACGACGCCCGGCGCTGCGGTCAGCCACCACGCGGTCGCGATGTAATTGCGACCCTCGGCGATCAGGAGCCCCCATTCCGGCGTCGGTGGCGGCGCGCCGTATCCGAGGAAGCCGAGCGTTGACAATTGCAGGATTGCCGATCCCACCTGTAGCGCTGCGAAGGCGATGACAGAGGTCAGCGAATTGGGGAGGATATGGCGCCAGAGGACGCTCAGAAACCTGCCGCCGCTGCCGAAGGCCGCTTCGACATACTCGCTGCGCCGGACCGTCACGACTTCGGAGCGCACGATGCGGGCGAAGCTCGCGACCGAGGTAATGCCGACAGCGATCGCGGCGTTGAGTGTACCGAAGCCGAGAAGGATGATGATGCTGAGGGAGAGCAGCAGGACAGGGATCGACAGCAGGACATCCACCAGCCGCATGATCACGGTTTCCGTGCGGCCCCCGAGCGAACCGGCAAGCACGCCAAGCGTGGTTCCGAGAGCAAGCCCGATCGCGACGGCCGCCAGGGCTCCGGATAGCGAATGCACGGAGCCATGCACCAGGCGTGCGAAGAGATCGCGCCCAAGTGCGTCCGTTCCAAGGATATGCGTCAGGCTCGGCGCTTTCAGCTGCTGGCCGGGAAGCCCCTTGATCGGATCGTAGGATGTAAACAGCAACGGAACGACGGCCCACAAGAGGACGATCACAAGCACGACGACTGCGAGCACAAGGCTGACATCGACACGCTGCCTGCGTGGCGCATTGGCCGATGCCGGATTGCCGACGCTGTCGGCATTAGCGATTTCGAGTGGGCGCTCGGCGACATCAAGGCTCGTCATCGTGCAGTCTCCGGCTTGGCTTTGAGCCGCGGATCGAGAATGGGGTAGAGAAGATCGACCAGAAGATTGACGGTGACGAAAGCAGCGGCCGACAGCACGACGATCGCCTGTAACACCGCCACGTCCTGGAAATTGACCGCCTGCTCGGTGAGGCTGCCAATGCCGTTGAGGCCGAAGACGGTTTCAGTGATCACGGCGCCGGCAAGGAGTTCACCGAACAATACGCCGCCGACGGTCAGCACGGGCAGAACCGCGTTCTTCGCGACGTGCCGCCACAGAACCCCGGCATGCGATGCTCCCTTGGCGCGCGCCACGGCAACAAAGGGCCGCGTTTTGACCTGGTCGATGTTTCGGAGAAGGATCTGTGCCAGCGGCGCGGAAATGGGAACGGCGATGGCAAGCACGGGCAATATCAAGCCTTCCCACGGTCCCGGATTGATCACAGGAACCAACCGCAGGCGAAACGAGAAAATCTGGATCAACATGATCCCGAGCCAGAAGGTCGGCACGGACACGAATAGCGAGGGCACCGACTGAATGATGCCGCGTAGCCTGCCAAAGCCCTGGATGTTGGCGAGGATGGCCAAGAGGACGGCAATCGCGACGGCAACGACGAAAGCAAAGCCGGCGAGGCGGACCGTGGGAGGCAGGTTCGTCGCAAGCTGTGCGCTGACGGCCACGCCTGCCTGCAGCGAGTAGCCGAAGTCGCCGACCAGGAACCGTCCAGCGGTGTGCAGATACTGCGTCAACACGGTGCCGTCAGCTGCGTATGCCGCGCGAATGTCGGCCAGCTGGTCGGGGCTCAGGCCATATTCCGGGTTCTGGAATTTGATCAGCACGGCATCTCCAGGCATCGCCTGCAAAAGGACGAAAGAGATCGTGAATGCGGCCCACAGCACCAGCAGTGCCTGACCTATGCGTGACGTAATGTAGCGGGCCATACCGATCCCTTCGCGTCAGGGGCGTGCCCGGCCAACGCCGGGCACATAGTTCAGTGCGCGGCGAACCAGGTGCCGTAAAAGCTCGGGCGACCGACGGATTCGAAAGCGACGCCATTGACGTAAGGAGCGCCAGCGAAGGCTTGCGGCTCCTCGAAGATCGGGATCGCGTAAGCCTGGTCGATAACGTAGTTCTGGACATCGCCGGCGATCGCCAACCGCTTGGCGCGATCAGGCTCCGAGGACAGTTTCTCAAGCAAACCGTTCAGCTTGTCGTCGACGAAGGATTTGACCTTGTCGCTGGGCCCGCCTTTCTGGCGAAGAACGTCCCGGTTCTTCGGATAGTATTGGCTCTTGATGACGTCAGGATCGGCGCGGCCGACCATAGCAGGAGAAACCGGCGTCTTTGCGGGATCCAGGTCATCGACGGTCTTGCTGCCAGCGTCGCCCGCAAGGACATTGAGCGTCACGCCAAGCTTTGCCCATTGTTCGGCGACGAGCTGGAGCGTCGCCTTGTTTTGCGGTTGGGGTGGCGATTCATAAGCGGTCAACACCAGCGGCTGCCCATCCTTTTCGCGAACGCCGTTAGCGCCAGGTTTCCAGCCGGCTTCGTCGAGAAGTTTAACAGCCTTGTCACCGTCATAGGCGAGCTTGGGCGACAGATCGACATAGCCTTGCGCAGTGGAGGCTATGATCGATTTCGCTTGCGGATAGTTTGCCGAGAACAATGTCGAGATAATTTCGGCGCTGTTGGTCCCGTGAAGTAGTGCCTGGCGCACCCTGATATCCGAGACAAGCGGATTGTCTGGCCGGAACACGACGCTGTTGTTCACGCCGCGCGTCGAAGCGGCGTAGATCTTGTAGCCCTGGCTTTCGACCTGTTCTTCGTCATAGGCCTGAACCTGGCGGATGAAGTCCGCCTGTCCCGACAGCAGTGCGCCGATCCGCACGCTGTCTTCGCCGGTGATGATGTATTTGATGCCGTCGAGATAAGCGCGCCCTTGATGTTCGAGCTTTGTCGGGCCCCAGCCGTAATCGGTGCGTACCTTCAGGCTAAGCTCCTTGCCGAGCGTCTCGCTGTCGACGACGAAGGGACCCGAACCGACAATCTTGGTCGCATCGCCGAGCTGATCAAACGGCAGGGCAAGCGTCTTCAGCGACACAAGGCCGGATCCAATGACCGACGTACCCTGCAGGAAGCCCGGAGATGGCTTCTTGAAATAGAACTTCACCGTCAGCGGATCGATGACCTCGGAACGATCATAATTGTTGATCACTTCCGATACCGGCTGTTTCAGCTCCTTGTTGCCAAGACCGAAGGTATCGAAATTCTTGGCGACCGCGTTTGCATCGAGCGGCGAGCCGTCCGAGAAGGTCACGCCCTTGCGCAGCTTGAACGTATACTCGGTGGCGTTTTCTTTCACCGTCCAGGATTCGGCGATCCATGGTTCGATCTCGAGCGTCTTCGGGTTCTGATAGGTCAGCTTATCGGTGATCTGATTCAGCACGCCACCGTTCGGATAAAAGCCGCCGGCCGGTGGATAGAGGTTGGTGTGGGGCTGTTGCTCCAGATAGATCAACGTGCCACCTTCCACGGGCTTGACGGGTTCCTCGGCCCAGGCGTGTGCAGTGGTTGCCGCGATCGTGCCGGCAAGAAGAAGGCTCTTTAACGTCGTCGTGAAGCTCATCGATTTTCCCTCTGAAACAGATGAGAAAACGATAATTGGATAGGCACATAGTACATAGAATTAGTATTCTATAATCACCAAACTACGGGGAAATTCTCCGATGCGGTCAGCGCAAACCTTTGGAATTTTACCCCAACACGCCATCGGAGATCCGCTTCGCAACAGCGCGAGCCTGCGTGCGAATATCCGGAACCGCTGTGATCTCCCAGAACTGACCGGCCGTCAAAGCACCCACCGCGTAAAGCGCCGGAGCCCCCGGATTGTCGTGCAGGACGGCCGAAGCGGCGTCTACGCCGATGCCGAGGCCCAGCGTATCCGCTTTGATCAGCCCTTGGCGCATCATCTGCTGCAAGAGCGGTGAGTGCCCGATGCCTGCTCGCTCCACACCGGTGCAATTGACCAGCCAGTCGCATTCGATCGTCGCAACGTCATTGGCTGCGCGCTTACGGTAGTGCAGCATCAGCTGGTTGCCGACTTGTGAAACGTCCTGAAGATAACCCGCATGGATCGAAACCTGACCGCTTGCGACCATCTCACGGAAGCGATCGTTGACATCAGGCGCCACACGGTGGCGGTGGATGTTCCACCATGGCAGCCCGTGGCGCAGAAACCGCATGCGTTCGGCTTGCGACAAGCGCTGCCAGAGAGCCTGGGTTCTCGGCCGCAATGTGTCCATGACGCTGCGCCAATCACCGGCGCGCCGGCTCTCACGGCGCAACTGGCGCAAGATTTCGCTCATCCTATCGGGAAGATCGGCGGGATCGAAATCGGCTGGAGGCTTCGGCGCTCTTGCGTGCCCGTGCGGAACAAGGCCGCGGCGCGACAGCACATCGATCTTGCCACGAAATCCTTGCGCGAACAGCGCCAGCACCTGATCGATCATGGTGAGGCCGGAACCAAGGATGCAGACCCTGTCGGACGCCTCCACGCGGCGAAGCCAGGACAGGCGCCACGGGTTTTCGATTGTCCTGTCGCGCGCCTCGGCCGGAAGTCTGGAAAGATCGACCGGAAGCGGCGCGTTCCCCACGCCCAGGCAAAGCACGACATGACGCCCGACAATCTCATCGCCATTATCAAGCAGAAAGCCGAGCGTCGCGCTGTAGCGCTCCACGCAACCGGTCGCCTTCGCACGGATGAAATCGACCTTGCAGCGTGGTCGCTTGTCCCGCAGCAACGCGGCGAGCGTATCGCGAACATAGAGGCCGTAATCCTGACGCGAGGCGAAATCGCCGTCTCTCAATGGGCGTTTGCGCTCCGTGAGCCAGCTGACAAACGCATCCGGCCTGTCCGGAAACAGGCTCATCCGGCCGGCCGGGACGTTCAGCCTGTGGAGATAGAGTTCGGAACGATAGGCCGTTCCGCGACCAAAACCCGGATCATCCCCCACCACGGCGATCTTCGCGGACGGAGGAAGCAGTTCGATCAGGTTGCAGACCGTGGCAATCGCCGAAAAGCCTGCCCCCACTACCACTACGTCATAGCTCATCCGCATCCCCTGCATTCAAGCAATGACGTGGTTCGCGCGTCGAGAGTTTCAAGGCCGACTTCAATAGACTTGCGCGGCGCGGCTAGTGGTTCCGTCTACGCCACCGCCCTGCGCGCGCTGATGTATCCCCTGCTCCCATCCAGCAGCGTTTTCGTATAGGGATGCTGGACGCTGCCCTCCAGCAACTGTTCACGCGTTGCGATCTCGACGAAAACGCCGTCCTGCATGACAGCCACGCGGTTGCAGAGATGCGCGATGACAGCCATGTCGTGGCTGACGAGGATATAAGTCAGCTTCGAGCGTTCGCGCAGATCCTTCAGGAGATTGAGAATTTCCGCCTGGATCGAAACATCGAGCGCCGATGTCGGCTCGTCGAGCAAGAGAATCTTCGGCTCAAGGATAAGCGCGCGAGCAATCGCCACGCGCTGCCGCTGCCCGCCCGAGAGCTGGTGCGGGAAGCGATGGCGGAAGCCGGGCGGCAGGCCGACGTCGCGCAACACCTGCTCGACACGCTCCTGCCTGCGATCCAGCCCATGGATCTCGAGCGGCTCCAGGAGCGTGCGCCCGATCGTGTGGCGCGGATGCAGGGACCCGAACGGATCCTGAAACACCATCTGCTGCTTGGCGAGTTGCGCGCGAGACCGCTTGGGGCCGACCACGTCGCCGTCGATCGAAACAGAACCGCTCCATTCCTTGATGCGTCCCGCCAGCGCGCCGAGCACCGTCGACTTGCCGCATCCGCTCTCGCCGACCAGGCCGAATGTCTCGCCGGGCGCGACCTTGAAGGCGACACTTTTGACGACCTGCTTGAAATCATGGCCGCTGCCGAAGGACACGGCGAGATCGTTTACCGATATGATGGACATGTCACGCCTCCGCCCAGCTTGCCTGACGCTTCAGCACTTCCAGCCGATCCCTGGGATGGTCGAGACTGGGCAGCGCCTCAAGCAGGCCGCGTGTGTAGGGATGGGTTGCTTCGTCGAGCCTGGCGGCTTCGATCGTTTCCACGATCCGGCCCGCATACATGATGATGACGCGGTCGCAGAAGCTCTTCACGAGATTGAGATCGTGAGAGACGAAGATCAGGCCGATATTGCGTTCGGTGATCAGGTCGTCGAGGATCGACAGCACCTGCTGGCGCACGGTCACATCGAGTGCGGAGGTCGGTTCGTCGGCGATGATCAGCGAGGGCGACGAGATCAGCATCATCGAAATCATGATGCGCTGGCCCATGCCGCCTGACACCTCATGCGGGTAGAGATTGAAGACGCGCTGCGGGTCGCGGATATTCACCCTTTCCAGCATGGCGAGCGTGCGCTCGCGCGCCGCCTTCTTTCCAAGGCGCTCATGCAGGATGACGGTTTCGGCAATCTGCTCTCCGACGGTCATGACGGGATTGAGCGAATACTTCGGGTCCTGCAAGATCATCGAAATCCGGCTGCCACGGATTGCGCGCATGTCCGCCTCGCTGGCGGCGAGGAGATCGACGTCCTCGAAGCGCAACTCATCGGCGACGACTTGAGCCGTGCCCGGCTGCAGCCGCATGATCGCACGCCCGGTCGTGCTCTTGCCGGAACCGGATTCGCCTATGATGCCCACTTTCTCGCGGCCGACATCGAAGCTTACATTCTTGACGGCGTTGACCACGCCGGACAGCGTCGGAAACTGCACCGACATGTTCTTGACCGAGAGGATCGGTTTTGACTGTTCAGGCATTGCGTGGATCCATGATGTCGCGCAGTCCGTCGCCAAGCAGGTTGAAGGCGAGACTGACCAGAAGAATGGCGATGCCGGGAACCGTCGTCAGCCACCAGGCATCGAGAAGATATTGACGACCGGAGGCCGCCATGGCGCCCCATTCCGGCATCGGCGGCTGGGCACCGAGACCGAGGAAGCCAAGACCGGCAGCCGTCAGGATGACGCTCGACATGTTGAGCGTCAGGCGGATGATGATCGACGGCGCGCAGAGCGGCACGATATGCCGAAACAGAATGCGCCCCATGCCCGCGCCCTGCAACTCGGCTGCGACGACGAAATCTGCGGCACGGAACGTCAGCGTTTCGGCGCGCGCCAGACGCGCGATCGGCGGCCAGACGGTGAGCGCGATGGCGATGACGGCATTCTCGATCCCCGGACCAAGCGCTGCGGAGAAGGCAAGCGCCAGAACGAGGCTTGGGAAGGACAGGAAGATATCGGTGATGCGCATCAGGACCACATCGACCCAGCCGCCGAGATAGCCGGCGGTCGCGCCGATCGCAAAGCCGATGGGCGCCACGATGACCGTGACCAGGATGCTGATATAGAGCGTCGTACGCGCGCCATAGACGAGGCGCGAATAGACGTCCCGGCCGAATTCGTCGGTGCCGAACCAGTTGGCGGATGACGGCGGCTTCAGCGCCATGGTCAGATCCTGGAGGATCGGATCATGGTTGGCGAGCAGCGGCGCGAAGGTCGCGATCAAGACGAGCATCAGCACGACGACGAAGCCGGCGAATGCCAACGGATTGGCGATCAGGTTCAGCCACAGGACATAGGCCTTGTGGAGCCGCGCCTGACGCGTCGAGGAAAACTCCTCGTTGATCAGCCAATTGTGCAGGTCGTTGAAATAACGTGTCGCCATGATGTCACCGGGTACGCGGATCGAGGAACCGATAGGTCAGGTCCGACAGGAGATTGATGGCAATCGAGATGATGCCGATGAGGAGCACGCTGCCAAGCACCGCGTTCATGTCAGCGAAGAACAGCGCCGACGTGAGATACTGGCCAAGGCCGGGCCACGCGAAAACCGTCTCGATCAGGACCGTTCCGTCGAGCAGGCCGCAATAGGCGAGAGCCACGATCGTCAGCAGTTGCACGCGAATGTTGCGAAACGCGTGTCGCCAGACGATCGCCCGCTGACCGAGGCCCTTGGCCTTGGCGGTCAGCACATATTCCTGACGCAGCTGCTCAAGCATGAAGCTGCGACTCATGCGGCTGAGATAGGCCATCGCGGCATAGCCGAGGATCAGTGCGGGAGCCGCAACATGCAGCAGCGCATCCCGGAAGACTTCCCACTCGCCGGCAAGGATCGCGTCGACGAGGATGGAGTTGGTCGGCCCTTCGACCAGCCCTTCATTATAGACATCGAGGCGGCCGCTGCCTGGTATGAGGCCGAACTTTGCATAGAACACGAGGATGACGATCGTGCCCAGCCAGAAAATCGGCGTCGAGTGGCCCAGCAGGCCGACGACACGCGCAAGGTGATCGACCCAGGTGCCTTTGCGCACAGCGGAGATGATGCCGAGCGGGATGCCGAAGCCTGCGCCGATGATTGTTGCGAGCGTGGCGAGTTCAAGCGTCGCCGGGAAGACGCGGGCGAGATCGCTGGCGACGGGGTTTTTCGTCACATGCGACTGGCCGAAATCCAGGTGCGCGACATTGCCGAGATAGGTGGCGAACTGCACGTAGAGCGGCTTATCCAGCCCCATTTCCTTGTAGACGCGCTCGTAGGTCTCGTGATCGGCCTGATCGCCGATCACGGCGATGACAGGATCGGCGGGAACCATGCGGCCGACAACGAAGGTGATCACGAGCAGGCCGAGCAGCGTTGTCAGGATGACGGCAAAGGATGCCGTCACCTTGCGCAGCGCGCCAAGAGCCGCCCGTGCGCCTGACGGCGCGTTTCCAGATGTCTGTGAGATACTCACGTCATTCTCCTCGACAGGAAGGGCTTATTCGCCCTTCGAGACGGTGTCCCAACGGGTGAGCCAGGTCGAATGGCCGACATAGCCCTTGACTTCTTTTCTGACCGCCTTCGCGTCCGTGCGCTGGAAGGAGGTGATCAGGGCCGGTGAAGTATCCAGATAGGCCTTGTTGATCTTGGCGTAGAGATCGGCGCGCTTCTGCTGGTCGGTCTCGTGCGCGGCCGCCGTCACCATGTCCTGGATGTCCTTCGGAACCTCCCAGGCAGAGCGCCAGGCGATCAGGCCGGAGAGTTTCGCATCGTCGGCATTGTTCGGGTTCGTCGCATAGGACGCCAGAACCGCATGCGGGTCGGGCAGGCGCTCGCCGGTGCGCGCCGAGAAGATTTCGAATTCGCGGTTGCGGAACTTGCCGATATGATCGCCGCCCTGCAGGTCGAGCTTGATGCCGGCCTTGGCTGCATTGGCTTGCAGCGACTGGGCAACTTCATACTCCGGCGTCACGGGCGTTGCGTAATAGACCTTGGAGAAGCCATCCGGATAGCCGGCTTCCGCCAGCAACTGCTTGGCCTTGTCGATATCGAGCTTGTACGGGTTCTCGGTGCTGGCGCCCGGCAGATCGCCCGGAATGATCGTCTGCTGCTTGATGCCGTAATATTTCATGACGGTGTTGGCGAGGCCGTCATAATCGATGAGATAACGGAAAGCCTCGCGGACCTTCGGCTTGGAGAGGATTTCATCCTTCTGATTGAGCGCCAGATAGTAGAAGCCGAAGCCCGGCGTCTTCTGGATATCGGCCTTGCCGCCGGCCTCGATCGCCCCCAGATCGGTGGAGGAAAGACGCGTCGCGACATCGACGTCGCCGGCTTCCAGCTGCAGTCGCTGGCCTGACGATTCCGGCATATGGCGAAGGATAACCCGGCGCATCTTCGGCGCGCCCTGCCAGTAATCCTTGAAGGCCTCGGCGATCAAAAGGTCGTTGACGCGCCAGGTCCGCAGCGAATAGGGACCGGACCCGGCATCGTTGGTCTGCAGAAATTCGCGCCCCATGTCGCCGTTCTTCTCGTTCTTGGCGAGAAGCTGGCTATCCAGGATCGAGGTCGAGAAGCTAGCGAGCGAGAAGAGGATCAGGTTCGGGTTCCAGACCTCGGGCGTTTGCAGCACGACGGTTGAATCATCCGTCGCCTTGATCAGCTCATCGACATTCTTGTCGGTGATGCCCCACTGGCGAAGATCGACGGAGGGCGCCAGCCCGAGCTTCACCAGGCGGCGCAGCGACCACTCGACATCCTTGGCGGTCAGCGCGTTGCCGGAATGGAAGGTAACCCCGGAGCGGATCTTGAAGGTGAAGGTCTTGCCGTCGTCGGATACTGTCCAGCTCTCCGCAATGCCCGGCTGCGGCTTGGTAATGTCATCCGCGGCGAGCACAATCAGGCGCTCGTAAAGGTTGGCGACGATTTCCGCCGATTCCAGCTGGTTGAGCTCGTTCGGATCCAGACCGCGCATCGAGGACATGTTGGTGGCGATCACCAGCTGGTCCTTGGGCGTTGCCGCCTGCACTGCGAGCGGCATGGCAAGCGTCGACGCCACCATAGCCGATGCCATCAGAAAACTGCGTCTTTTCATCGTCCTATCTCCTCCCTGGTGCGCCGGACCTCGCCCCGAGCGCGAATTTTCATATCGACATCGATCTGAAATCTGGTATATCAGATCTCACAAAACGATTTTGTCGTCAACGGGGGAATTTTCGGGACATGCAAAAAGAGGCATCGACGCAGCCTGGCGCAGACCGCATCGAGAAGATCGACCCGCGTTTTCTGACGACATTGCGCGACCACGTGCACAAGACGCTGCGCACGGCGATCCTCTCCGGCCGCTTTGCACCGGATGAGCGCGTCAACGAGCGGCAGCTGGCCGAGCAGCTCGGTGTCAGTACGACACCCATCAAGGAAGCCCTGCGTCAGCTTGAGACCGAGGGTCTCGTCGAAACACTGCCGCGCCGCGGCGTGCTGATCCGTTTCAACTCAGGCTGGGCCGAAGAGATGATCCTGGCGCGCGCCGCGCTGGAATCGATGATCGCCCACCTTGCCGCCAAGCGCATCGAGAAGGCCGAAGCAGCCAAGCTGGAAGACATCGTCAATCTGATGCGCAAGGCGACCCAGGACGGCGTGGCAGACGACCTGATTTCGCTCAACGAGACGTTTCATGAGCAGATCCACATCGCCTCGCGATGCCAGTACCTCTCGCGGATGATCGAACGGCAGCAATTCTACGACGGCAGCATCCGCCGCGTCATCCATTCCGATCCGCTCGAGCGCGGCAAGGCGCTGGCCGAACATGCCGCGATCGCCGCCGCCATCATCTCCAGCGACAGCGACAAGGCCGAACGCGTGATGCGCGACCACGTCGTCCGCTCCGGCGAAACCTACCTCAACATCGTGTTCAAGAAGAAGGAGGACATCTGACGTGACCGAGGCAATGGAAAAGATCCGCAAGGCCCTGACGGGCATATCGGGCGTACCCGTGACCCCCTACAAAGCGGATGGCAGCGTCGACATCGCCAAGCTCTCGGCCCTGATCACCCGCCTTGCTCATGCGCGGGTCCACAATCTTATGGCCGCCGGCAACACCGGTGAGTTCTTCACCCTCACCATGGACGAAGTGCGCGCTGTCCACGTCGCGACGATCAAGGCCGCTGGCGGTAAATCCCTGGTTAGCGCAGCTGTCGGTCGTTCGCTGACCGAAGCAAAGGCGCTTGCCCGCGATGCCATTGCAGAAGGCGCCGATGCGATCATGGGCCATCACCCGATGGACCCCTTCGCCGGCCCAAGCTACCAGGCGCGCTACTTCCTGGAGCTTGCCGACGCCAGCACTGTCCCCGTCATCGCCTATGTGCGCAGCGACACTTTCTCCGTCACCGATTTCCGCAAGCTGGCGCTGCACCCGAATATCGCCGGCATCAAGTTTGCATCCGGTAATCTCATGCTGCTCGCCGAAGTGATCCGCGCGACCAAGGATGCGCCGGCGATCTGGGTTTGCGGCCTGGCGGAGGGTTGGGCGCCGGCCTTTTACGCGATGGGCGCCCGTGGCTTCACTTCCGGCCTCGTCAATGTCTTCCCGGAACGCTCGCACGCCATCCACCAGGCGCTGGAGACCGGTGACTACACGGCCGCTCGCGCGCTCATCGACGATATCGCCGGCTTCGAGGCGCTGCGCACCAAATATCTCAACGGCGCCAATGTCACCGTCGTCAAGGAAGCGCTTGGCATGCTCGGAACCGAGGTTGGCCCCGTGCGCGTGCCCGGCGTCGAGAGCCTGACCGAAGCCGAACGCGCGGACCTGCGCGCCATCGTCGATAATGTCGCCGAAAAGAGCCGCGCGGCCTGAGGAAGATCCCATGCATATCACCGGCATCAAGACCTACATGCAGCGCGTGGACGACCGCCCTCGCCTGCTTCTCAAGATCGAAACCAGCGAAGGCATCTCCGGCTGGGGCGAATGCTACAACCACGGCCCGGACTGGGCGCTGCCGCCGCTTCTCGACTACCTCTTTCACCAGATTGAGGGCGAAGATCCGCGCCGCGTGGAATTCCTCGTCCTCAAGCTCAACCAGCAATGCCGCTTCCCGCCGGGTGCACTTGGCCTCGCGGCAATTTCGGCGATCGATCACGCGCTCTGGGATATCGCCGGCAAGGCCGCCGGCCTGCCCGTTTACATGCTGCTCGGCGGCAATGTGCGCGATCGCGTCAAGGTCTATTGCGGCGTCTATACGGCGCCGGACCCGGAAGCCGCGCGCGACCAGTCGCTCGAGCTGAACGAGAAATACGGCTACACCGCCTTCAAGCTCAGCCCCTATCGCCGCGATCTTCATACCGGCCGCTGGGGCGAACTCGTCAAGGAGACGGGCGACTGGTTCGGCAAGATCCGCGAGATCACGCCATCGCATTTTGACTACGCGTTCGACGCTCATGCAAAGATTTTCGAACCGTATCAGGCCGTCCAGCTTGCAGCCGCCATCGCGCCAAACGATCCGCTTTTCTACGAAGAGCCGATCCGGCCGGAACACATCCCGGCATGGACGGAGCTGAAGTCGAAGGTGACCGTTCCCCTGGCAACAGGTGAATCGCTCTATTCGCGCTTTGAGTTCCTGTCGCTATTGTCTGCCCGTGGCGCCGATATCATCCAGCCCGATATCTGCGTAGTCGGTGGCGTCAGCGAGATGCGGCGTATCGCGGCGATCGCGGAAGCACATTATGTGACGGTGGCGCCGCACAACCCGATGGGTCCGCTGGCAACTGCTGTAAACATCCACTTCTGCGCGGCCCAGCCGAACTTCAAGGTGCTGGAATTCAAGCCACACGTTCACGCGCCGTGGGCAGCCGATCCCTACATGCCCGTCGATGGCCACATGGAGCTTCGGCCGGATCGCCCCGGTTGGGGTCTGGAAATCGACGAGAAAGCGCTGCAGACGCAGGACTACATTCACTGGGAGCGGAAGATCACCCGTAAGCCCGACGGAGCGACCGCCTACCCCTAATCTCTCGGCACGCCCACACGCGATTGACAAGGTAGACGGCGGTAATGCCGTCCACCTCGAAATACCGCCCCCTCTTTCCTGCCTTGCGCGGGATCTCTTTGAGCAAGCAGCCGCCTTATCGGCGGCATTTATTGAAATAATCAGCTCAGGCCGATCATACCGTCAAAGAAAACGGTGGCTGGATGTTAGCCGCGCCTGACAAAGCAATCTCAAAATTAAAATCGATTAGCAGTCTTTCCAAAGCGGCAGAACTGGCTGGATTAGCACTTTTCGGTACTGGACAGTTCCCGATCTCTTTGGTTCATCAACCCCCATCATAGCCGGCTACGCAGGTTTCCGGCTTAAGGTTCGATCCGCCATGAGGGATGAAGTAAAGATGACAGTGATTATCGGCAGTCCGAAGGAGCTCTTCTCTGGGGAAAGTCGGGTGGCGTTGACGCCGCCTTCGGCCGAGCAGCTGCACAAGTTGGGTTACCGCTGTCTGGTTGAGACAGGCGCCGGGGTCGGTGCCGGCTTTTCCGACGACGCCTACCGCGCCGCAGGCGTCGAGATCGCTCCATCGGCGGATGCCCTCTGGTCGTCGGCCGACGTGATCGTCAAGGTCCGCCCGCCGACTGATGCCGAGGCGCGTCTGCTGTCGACCGGCAAGACACTGATCTCCTTCTTCTATCCCGGCCAGAACGCCGCTCTGCTGGAAAAGGTGAAGGCGACCGGCGCCAATGTCATCGCCATGGACATGGTGCCGCGCATCAGCCGCGCGCAGAAGATGGACGCCCTGTCGTCGATGGCCAACATCGCCGGCTATCGCGCCGTCATCGAGGCAGGCAACAATTTCGGCCGCTTCTTCACTGGCCAGGTCACGGCCGCCGGTAAGGTGCCGCCTGCCAAGGTGCTCGTCATCGGCGCCGGCGTTGCTGGTCTTGCCGCCATCGGCACCGCGACCTCGCTCGGCGCCATCACCTATGCCTTCGACGTTCGCCCCGAAGTCGCCGAACAGATCGAATCCATGGGTGCCGAGTTCGTCTTCCTGGATTTCAAGGAGAGCCAGCAGGATGGCGCCGCCACCGGTGGCTATGCAGCCCCGTCGTCTCCGGAGTTTCGCGAAAAGCAGCTGGAGAAGTTCCGCGAGCTGGCGCCCGAGATCGATATCGTCATCACCACGGCGCTGATCCCTGGCCGCGATGCGCCAAAGCTGTGGCTATCAGACATGGTGGCGCTGATGAAGCCGGGTTCTGTTATCATCGACCTCGCGGCGGAGCGTGGCGGCAACTGTGACCTGACGGTCGCCGACCAAAAGATCGTCTCCGACAACGGCGTGATCGTCATCGGCTATACCGATTTCCCGAGCCGCATGGCCGCGCAGTCCTCCACGCTCTACGCCACCAACATCCGCCACATGATGACGGACCTGACGCCCGCCAAGGATGGCAAGCTCGTCCACAACATGGAAGACGACGTCATCCGTGGCGCAACCGTCGCCTTCGAGGGCGCGGTGACCTATCCACCACCGCCGCCGAAGATCCAGGCGATCGCCGCCCAGAAGCCAAGGGAAAAGACCAAGGAGCCGACGGCTGAGGAAAAGAAGGCCCGCGAGGCGGCCGCCTTCAAGGCGCAGACCAAGAGCCAGGGCTTCCTGCTTTTGATCGGCACCGCGCTGCTGCTCCTGGTCGGCGCTTATGCCCCGGCAAGCTTCATGAATCATTTCGTGGTATTCATGCTCGCCTGCTTCATCGGTTTCCAGGTGATCTGGAACGTCTCGCACTCGCTGCATACGCCGCTGATGGCGGTGACCAACGCGATCTCGGGCATCGTCATTCTCGGCGCGCTGCTGCAGGTCGGTTCGGGCAACTGGCTGGTCGTCATCCTGGCCGCTCTGTCGGTTCTGGTCGCGACGATCAACATCGTGGGCGGTTTTCTTGTCACGCGGCGCATGCTCGCCATGTTCCAGAAGTCCTGATCGGGCCAGGGATATCAAGGGATTTTCAATATGACGATTGGTATCGTTTCGGCCGCCTATATCTCCGCGGCTGTGCTTTTCATCCTCTCGCTCGGCGGCCTGTCGGGCCAGGAAAGCGCCAAGCGCGCCGCTTGGTACGGCATTGTCGGCATGGCGCTCGCCATTGTCGCGACCATTTTCGGCCCTGGTGTAAGCAACTGGTTCATCATTCTCCCGATGATCCTGGCCGGCTCCATCGCAGGCTACTACGTGGCCAACCGCGTGCAGATGACCGAGATGCCGCAGCTCGTGGCGGCACTTCACTCCTTCGTCGGCCTCGCCGCCGTCTTCATCGGCTACAACGCCCACATCGAAGCATGGCGCGTTGCCGGCATGGATGAGGCGGCACGCGCTGCACTCGATGGCTTCGCCGGTATTCTCGCGCACAAGACCCCGGTCGAGCTCGCGATCATGAAGGTCGAGGTCTTCCTCGGCGTCTTCATCGGTGCGATCACCTTTACCGGCTCGGTCGTCGCCTTCGGCAAGCTGGCCGGCAAGGTCGACGGCAAGGCGAAGAAATTGCCGGGCGGGCATTTTCTCAATGCCGCCGCCGCGATCCTGTCGCTGATCCTGCTCCTGATGTACGCCAACGATGCTGGCGTCTGGACGCTGATCCTGATGACGCTGCTCGCCTTCTTCATCGGCTACCATCTGATCATGGGCATCGGCGGCGCCGACATGCCGGTCGTGGTTTCGATGCTGAACAGCTATTCCGGCTGGGCGGCCGCCGCCATCGGCTTCACGCTCGGCAACGATCTCCTGATCGTCACCGGCGCGCTGGTCGGCTCCTCGGGCGCGATCTTATCCTACATCATGTGCAAGGCGATGAACCGCTCGTTTGTCTCCGTCATCTTGGGCGGCTTCGGCGGCACCACGGGTCCCGCGATGGAAATCGAAGGCGAGCAGATCGCCGTCGATGCCGAGGGGGTCGCATCCGCGCTCAACGATGCCGACAGCGTCGTCATCGTGCCCGGCTACGGCATGGCGGTGGCGCAGGCGCAGCAGGCCGTCTCAGAGCTAACCCGCAAGCTCAGGGCTGCCGGCAAGACGGTTCGCTTCGCGATCCATCCGGTCGCCGGCCGTCTGCCGGGCCATATGAACGTGCTGCTTGCCGAAGCCAAGGTACCTTACGACATCGTGCTTGAAATGGACGAGATCAACGACGACTTCCCCGAGACCGACGTCGTCATCGTCATCGGCTCCAACGACATCGTCAATCCGGCCGCCCAGGAAGATCCGAACTCGCCGATCGCGGGCATGCCGGTTCTCGAAGTCTGGAAGGCCAAGCAGGTCTTCGTCTCCAAGCGTGGACAGGGCACCGGTTATTCCGGCATCGAAAACCCGCTCTTCTACAAGGAGAACACACGCATGCTCTACGGCGATGCGAAGAAGTCGGTGACAGAGCTCGTCTCCCAAATCCAATAGTCTATCCAAGAAGCCAGCGGGCGTTCTTACTCGTCCGCTGGCAGAATAGCAGCAAGACCACAGACAATGTTACCCTGGTAACCCGTACGTGTTTCCCGGTTAGACAGGCCGCACGGAACAAAAGTTAACGCCTATCGTTGTTACCCCGAGATATATTCCGGAGGCGGCGATGGCCATGACCTTTAAAATAGTAGCACCTCTTGTTGCGACCGCTGTGTTGGTCGCGTCGTCCATTGGAACGGCCAACGCCTTCAGCATGGCCGGTGCCGCCGATGGAATGCAGGCTCGCTCGCAAGGCGCCGTTGCTGCGTATACCCAGGAAGGTGCCGTCGGGGATGGAGACAATTCCGTCCTGTCACCCGCCGAAATCAGCCATATCCGCTGGTGCGCCGAGCGCTATCTCTCCTATCACGCGACCGACAACACCTACGAGAGCTCGGCCGGCAAGCGCTCGGCCTGTGTTTCCCCTTGAGGGCATATCCATATGCGCATGGCATAGTGAGCGCCTAGAGAAACTCTTAATGCGCGATAGGTATCGGGGGTCACATTACAACTGGTTGATCATGAACTGGATTTCCCGCTGGACGGCCCGCTCTCTCGCCCTGCGATTTGTCGTGGTTGGTGGACTTGTCAGTTTGGCGGCGATGTTCATCGTCGGCTATCTGGTGTCGAAGGTCATCGAAGATGCCGTGATTCATAATTCCGGCGCCGCGACCGCCCTTTATGTCGACAGTGTCGTTGCTCCTCTCCTTCCCGACATGCAGAGGGCCGCACTGCTCGACGAAGCGAGCGCGCTGGCGCTCGATGAGACGCTTGGGCAAGGAGCGCTTGGAAGGCGATTGGTGTCGTTCAAGCTGTGGCGCGCGGACGGGACAATTCTCTACTCCAACGACAAGGCGCTTGTCGGAAAAAAGTTTGCCGTCAACGACAAGCTTCGCCAGGCATTCGCCGGAACGCTGGTTGCGCGCTATGAGATCGCCGACGACCCCGAAAGCACCACCGAACGTTCCCTCGGCAAGCCATTGATGGAGATTTACAACCCCGTGCTCCAGCCCTGGTCGGGCCAAGCTGTTGCGGTTCTCGAATTTTACGAGACGGCCGAAGGGCTGGGTGAAAGCCTGACGCGGGCGAGATTGTGGAGCTGGTTTGGTGTCGCAGGTCTCACCTCCATGTTCTTCGCCGTCCTGTCAGGACTGGTTTTTCGCGGGAGCCGAACGATCGAGGACCAACAAAGGGATCTCGCCAAACGCGTTGCGGAACTCTCCGCATTGCTTGCCGAGAACAAGGGGCTGCAGGGTAGGCTACAGCGCGCATCCCAACGCGCCGCATCGCTGAACGAGACATATCTGCGCAGCATAGGCGCCGATCTCCACGACGGGCCTGCACAACACATCGCCTATGCCTCGCTGCGGCTGGATAGCGAATTGCTGATCAGCGCGGAAACGCTGCCCGACGAGCGTGAGAAGGAGCTCACCTGGATCCGCTCCAGCCTCGCCGAGGCGATGACCGAGATCCGGGATATCTGCAAGGGACTGGTGCTTCCGGAGATCGAAAAGGCTACGTTTGCCGAAATCGTCAACCGCGTCACCGAGGCCCACCAAATGAGAACCGACACGACCGTCGACACGGTGATTGAGCAGGACGGCTCGGAGCCGGTAGCGGCGGTCAAGATCTGTATCTACCGGTTCATTCAGGAAGCCTTGAACAACGCCCATCGCCACGCCGGCGGCATTCAGCAGACCGTATGGGCCACCCTTCATCGCGGGCATGTCACGATTGAGGTCAGTGATCGAGGCGAGGGCTTCGATCCGAACCATGTCAGGCCATCGAGCCTCGGGCTTGTCGGGCTCCGCGAGCGGGTCGATAGTCTTGGCGGAACGTTTGAAGTGAAGACCGGGGACAAGGGCACGATCCTGACCATGACCTTCGAACAGATGGAAACAGGAGAGTAGAGATGACGTCCATTACTGTTGGGATCGTGGATGACCATCCGCTATTTCGCGAAGGTGTGACGCGCAGCCTTTCCGAGATCAAGGACTTCCTGGTCGTGGGGGAAGGTGCCACCAGCGACGACGCGGCGATGATCGCGGCCGACAAACATCCCGATGTCATGCTTGTCGATGTCTCCATGCCGGGCGGGGGCCTGAGTGCGATAGGCGAGATCCTGCAACACAGCCCATCGACGAAGGTATTGATGCTGACCGCTTCCGAGGAGATCGACACGCTGCTGGGCGCGCTTCAGAGGGGCGCTATGGGATATGTTCTGAAGGGCGTCGGCTCCAAGGGGCTCGCGGAGGCGATCAGGACCATCCTCAAGGGAACCCGCTATGTATCTCCGGCCATGTCCGCGAAGGTGGTCGACGTATCGCTGGACAAGGAGCCGTCCAAGAACAGCCTGACGCCGCGCGAACGCGAGGTGATGGACCTTGTGGGCGAAGGCCTCTCCAACAAGCATATCGGCCTGCGGCTTGATCTCCAGGAAAAGACCGTCAAGCACCACATGACGCAAATCCTGACGAAATTGGGCGTTTCCAATCGAACCGAGGCGGCCCTGCGCTGGCGCGGCCGAGGTTAGAGTCTATGGCACAAATCGGTTCAGCCGGCGAACATCAGCGGCTGTCGCCTGCCTGTCCACGATCGTCCGGCCCTTCGAATCCCGCATGATGTAGCGGCCGCGACGCAGCGTTTCGGTTATGCCATTGCCGTGGCTAACATCGACGCTGCCACCGGTGCCTTCGGTGGCCTGAACGCCCGATGCAGCTGATGCGGAAGGAGATGATGGCGGTGAGCCGCCGCCCTTGGAGGAGTTGCCGCTTGCGCCCGCGCCCCCTTTGCCATTGCCGTTACCACCCGCGTTGCTGGAGCCGTTGCCGGCACCATTTCCGTTTCCGTTGCCCGCACCGTTGCCGTTCCCATTGCTGGCACCGTTGCTATTACCACCGCCATTGCCGTTGCCGTTATTTCCTTCCTTCGCCTGAGCGGCATTCATGGTTAGCGTCGGAAACAGCCCGAAGCTCAGCGTCAGTGGCACCGCCAAGGCGGCTAGAGCGACCGTCGCCCTGCATCCCAGTCTGAGCAAGCCGCGCCTTGAAAGCATGATGATCCGCCCTTTCCAGCCTTATGCCCACTATCTACGCAGATGACGGAGCGTAGATCTCCAAGACAGGGATCTTTTGCATCGTTCATTCGACCTCTTTGCGAGCTGTACGCTGCTTGTGACGAAATTCAACCACCTGCCGCATCTGCGCCAACCGCAGCTCCAGCGCCGTTCTATCCATCGATGGGGGAAGCTTTGCAAGTTCATCGGCCAGAATGTCCATTTCCCGCAGGAAGAGTAACAGATCGAAGCCGCGCTCCAATTGAGTGGCCATGTCGTTGCCATTCGGCGAGCAGTCTGGCGATGACGCAGGGTCGGACGACACAATCTCTGCAGCGGTAAGTTGTCTATCCACCTCACTACCGGCGTGCTTGGCTTGAATCTCCGTCAACATGTGCTCCTGTTCGTGTGGTGGGCTCAACGTATTCCTTGGTGATAGGCCGGCATTCGGTACTATTTTCGATGCCGACTACGCCATGCCGCCGCCTGGCGCAGGCCATTTATGACGCGTGGGGTCTCCGGTGGTTTTACGACGACGTGTATGCCGTCCTGGCCCGCGACAAGATCAGGGTTTCCCGTCAGATAGACGATGCCGATCTCGAAGCGTTCGACCAGTTGCTTGGCAATCTCTGGCCCTGTTAGTCCATCTGCCAGCCGCACATCCAGGATTGCGATATCGGCCTCGGGCGCGAGCTCCATTGCTTCTGCCATGTTTCTGGCGATACCCGCGATCGCGAAGCCTTCGGCCATTGCGATGTCTTCCACCATCAGCGCAACAGCCGGCTCATCCTCGACAATCAAAACACGCATGACCGCTCCTAATGTATCGTCGGTGACAAATGGCGAAGGTCGGGGTTCGGCGCGTCAAAAATTCCGAGCAGCTTCTCGAACTCGATAAGCACCAGTTGAAACTCCACATCATCCATGGCGCCGATCTGGATAAGCTCCGAAGACGCTCGTGCGATGAGCGTGTCGAGCCAGATGCATTTGTCCGCTCGGATACGGCCCAGCACGTCCCTGCGGATCGCCCGCAGTTCGGACAATATGCGCGACACCAGTTCGATGCGCTCATCGTAACCCATCCACTGCAGGCCGTTTCGGGCTTGCCGGATCTCAGCTGTCATCTTTGACGGCACTACCCGCCCTCCTGTCGTGTGGATAAAGCTAACCACGATGACCCCGCCGGTAACACGGGCTTTGGTCCCAGATGGCTCGATTATTCGTTTGCGGCGACCGTCTGGGTTTCGTCCGGCGGTGTGCACTTGATGCGGGGGCCGCTGTAGGGCTGATAGGTATTGTCTTCCGCGCGATAGGATTTGTAGCGACTGGCGCACCAGGTTGTCGCATTCGCCGATGTGTCGGCGGCAGACGTCGGCGTGGACGCTACAAGGTCATCACTCTCCTGGGATGACGGCTGGCAGAAGCGAACCTCCCCATGCAATGAGCGATACGTATTCGTCGCCGGATCAAACGAACGGTAGTGCGACGCGCACCAATTCAGATGTTCGGCCGAAATTTCGATCGATGGCGGTGGGATATCGGCGACCACAAGCGCGGCCGTGGCCGGTCGCTTTGAGGCGACCATCCGGCTGTCAGCCATCGCATATGTCGAAAGTGCGGGAGGCAACCGCCCGTAGGTTTGAAGCGCAGGATCGACACGCGTGGGCTCTGTCGTCCAGAGATCGGCATCCCTCAGACCGTGCAAGCCTTGCTCCGTGTTCTCCGCCATGCCGATCGAGGCCATGGCCGCTGCGACCGTAACCGTTCCCACAACCGTGGCTATTCCAAATGCAACGCTTGCGAGCCCGTTCATTGTCATCACCCGTTGTTGTGTGAGGATGTTCGCCCGCCGCCAATCGGCAGCGCCAGATCAATCGGGTTGTGCGGCACGGCATGCACCGCACAACCCAGCGCGATCAATTGATGACTTGGATAACCTTGCGGGACGAAGGTTCGATGATGACCCGCTCGTTGTTGACGATCGCGTAGCCATACTTCGGATTTTCAGGAACCGGCGTGACCACGACGGTTTCTGGCAAGGCATGGCCGACGACGACCTTTTCCTGCACGACGACAGGCGCTGCCGGAGCCGGCGCTTCGCGAACATAGGTGACGACCTTTGCCGGCGGCGGATCGATGATGGTACCGACCACGGCGCCCGTGACGCCGCCAACAGCTGCACCGACGGGACCACCGACGATGGCGCCGGTGACCGCTCCGCCTGCCGCGCCGTTAACGGTTCCCGACTGCGCCATAGCAACGCCGGACATGAGGGTGATCGCTGTGATCGCAGTCGCTGCAAGTTTGAAAGACATTTTCATCTCCTCTTCTTTGCGACGCTCTGTCGCTGGGAGACAAACGGCCGTAATTGCTGCAGGTTCCGGGGTCGGACCTCAGTCGGAGACACGTCAGACCTTGGTCTGATACGGCTTGAACCTGTAGTGCCGAGAACCTGAAATGCAATCCGTCGGCGCCATTAAAGACCGTTGCTGAGCACCTGCTGGCATGCGGGCGCCAGGCGCGTGAAGTTATCGCGCAGACAATTGATGCCGCGACCGCCACCGAGCGGCGTGGAGTGACAGAGCGCCCGGAAATCTGGACCGCAGCTGCGGCGCACGACGACCAGCTCTTCTCGCGGCGTGAAAGACGCCATCGGCGTAGCAACCGCCGCCCCACCGCCGGCAGGCGGCTTGGCAGGATTGGTCACTTGGGCTGCCCCGTCTCCACCAAGCGCGCCGACCGCGGCCTGGCATGATGGCGAGAGCGTTGCGCTGTGTTGCTGCAGACAGGCAAGTGCCTGCGCTCCCCCAGGTGTTACGCCCGAGCACTGCGTCATGAAGTCAGATCGGCAGGACGATTTGACGGCATCACGCTGCGCGGCGGTCGGCTGTTTCTGTGCAGCGGCTGCCGTCGATGTCGGCGGTGTCACATCCGATTGCGGTGGGTCCTCGTTCGAACTCTTCTTCGGTCCTTCAAGGTTCGAGATCGCTTCGCGACACGGCTTTGACAGCGAAGCATTGTGCTGCTGAAGGCAGGTCAGGGCTTCCATGCCCCCCGGCGTCACACCGGAGCATTGCGCGATGAAATCCGATCGGCAAGCGGATCGAACTGCATTGCGCTGCGCATCCTTCGGCTGCTGCGCCTGCACGCCGGCAGCGAGGCATAGCACCGAAAGGAACCCGACAACCGAGATGTTCGTCATTGACGGGATCAAGCTCACATCTAAACGGGCTGTGAAAAAGGCCTGCAACCTTCGCATTGCTCCCTCCCTCTCAGTAACAAAGCTGTTGTGCCGCTGAAGCATCAGGCGGACCCAACCCCGAACACCGTCACGCCGATTTTTTTATATTAGCAGTATTTAATGTTTACGAGAATACAGCTTCTGGTTCTCCCACGCGCCGCGCAAGAAAGCTAACGCAGAAAACCCGCCGCTCGAAGCTCGAGACCGTGAAACATCGTCATGTAAATTGTGTGTCCGCGAGCCCCAATATGCGGCGGGCATGCCGCAGATGGGGGGCGTCGATCATCTGGCCGTCAAGTTGAAGCACACCTTTTTCCGGGTTAGCTTCGAATGCAGCGACGATGGCCTGAGCTCTCTCGATTTCCGCTTCCGTCGGAGAGAAAGCCTCGTTGATGACGGACACCTGTGATGGATGAATTGCCATCATTCCCGTAAAGCCATCGCTGCGCGCCCGGCTTGCATAGCGTCGCAAGCCCTCCAAATCACCGAATGCCGGGTAGACCGTCTCGATAACAGCGGCACCGGCAGCGTGACCGGCAAACAATGTCAGCGAACGCACCATTTCATAAGGATGCGTATAGCTGCCATCCTCATTCCGCGAACTTGCCGCGCCGATTGCCGCCGGAAGGTCCTCTGCCCCCCAGGTCAATCCCAGCATCAGGTGGCGAACGGCCGCATAGCTTCCGAGTTGAAAGATTGCGGCAGGCGTTTCCGTCGCGATCGGCATGATCGGCACACCGGGGGCGAGCGCCGCCAAGGCCTCGACACTTGCACCGCCCTCGGCCTTCGGCAAGACAAGTGCGTCAGGTCGGGCATCGAGAATGATCGCGAGATCCTGTTCCAGGAGGCCACCCTCAAGCGCGTTGACCCGCACGAACAGTTTGGCCCGCCGTTCGGCCGATCGCAGGAAATTAGCGACAGCCTCTCTCGCTGCTGGCTTCTCGGCAAGCGCAACGGCATCTTCCAGATCGAGAATAAGGGCATCAGCGGAAAGCCCGAGCGCCTTCTGCATCCGATCTGGACGATCTCCTGGCACAAAGAGCAGTGAGCGCAGCCTCATGCCGACCTCCTTTGTACCAGTGCACTACGCAGGCACCGGCAAACCACTTCGCTGCGCTGATTGATCAATTCGTGCTGGAAGGTGACGATGCCGGCCGTCGGCCTCGATCGGCTCTCCCTTAGATCGGCGATCTCGGTTTCTGCACGCATCGTATCGCCGATAAAGACCGGTTTCGGCATGACCAGCTTGTCGTAGCCCAAATTCGCGACCAGCGTCCCCATAGTCGTATCGCCGACCGAGAGCCCGACCATCAGCGCGAAAGTGAAGGTGCCGTTGACGAGTATCTGGCCGAATTCGCTTGCCTTTGCCGCTTCCGCATCGATGTGCAGCGGCTGCGGATTGTGGGTCATGGCGGAGAAGAGGAGGTTGTCTGTTTCGGTGACTGTGCGACGGATTTCGTGCACAACCCTGTCGCCGATGGTCCAGTCCTCGAAATGACGGCCAGCCATCATGGGTCTCCTTCCAGCTGCATGAGGACACTGCCTTCGACGACTTGGGCGTCAGCAAGGACCTTGATCTCCGAAACGACACCATCGAACGGCGCGCTCAGCGTCTGCTCCATCTTCATCGCCTCGATGACGACAAGGGGCTGACCTCTGGTGACACGGTCTCCCTTGGCGACCATCAGCGCGATCACCCTGCCCGGCATCGGCGCGATAATCGCGCTGTCGGAATGGCCGGCGCTTCCGCCGGCATGGCCTGCGCGTAGCGGCCCATAAGCCCAGGCTTCGCCATCCACAAAGAGTACGCCGGCATCGGTCACGGCCGGATCGCCGCCATCGCGCAGTTCCACGCGATAGGCTGCACCGCCGATCTCGACACCGACCTCCCGCGACGGCGGTGCGTTCAACCGGAATCCGCTTGCCGCTGCCCATGCATCGCTGCCCGGTTTTGGTAGTATCGCCCGCGCGGCTGCTTGCAATACGCGCTCGCTGGGCTCGGTCGGCGGGATCAGCTCGGCTGCGTGTCTTTCGATGAAGCCGGTGTCGACCGTACCGGCGCGAAAATCGGGATGATCGAGCGTGCGCGCGAGAAAGGCGGCGTTGGTGCGCACGGGCCAGATCTCGACGTCAGCTGCCGCTTGGGCCAATCGCCGCGCCGCGTCCTGTCGCGTTGCGCCGTGGCTGATCAGCTTGGCGATCATCGGATCGTAATAGGCGCTGATCTCGTTGCCCTCTTCGACACCGCTGTCGACCCTGACGCCCATCGGAAACTTGAGATGGTTCAGCCACCCGGTCGATGGAAGAAAGCCGGTGGACGGGTTCTCGGCGTAGAGCCTCGCCTCCATCGCCCATCCGTTAATGGACAGTTCATCCTGCCGCAGAGGCAGCGGCTCGCCGGATGCGACCAGGATTTGCCATTCGACCAGATCCTGACCGGTGATGGCCTCGGTCACAGGATGTTCGACCTGCAGCCGGGTATTCATCTCCATGAACCAGATACGATCGGCGCGAAGCCTGTCTGACGCATCCGCGATGAACTCGATCGTCCCCGCGCCGACATAATCGACCGCGCGCGCCGCCTGAACCGCGGCCTGGCAGACCGCCTCTCGCGTCGACGTATCCATGCCCGGCGCCGGCGCTTCCTCAATGACCTTTTGGTGGCGACGCTGCAGCGAACAATCGCGCTCGAACAGGTGGACGACGTTTCCGTGTTTGTCGCCGAACACCTGGACCTCGATGTGACGGGGCGCCAGGATATATTTCTCCAGCAGCACCCGGTCATCGCCAAAGGCGGCAACGGCTTCACGCCGGCAGCTGGCGAGCGCGGCCGGAAATTCCGCGGTGCTACCGACCCGACGCATCCCCTTGCCACCACCACCGGCGACGGCCTTTATGAGAACAGGATAGCCGATCGCATCAGCCTCGCGCTGCAGCCGGCCGTGCGATTGGTCCTCTCCGAGATAGCCTGGCGTGACCGGGACGCCCGCCACGATCATCCGCTTCTTGGCCGCATCCTTGAGGCCCATGGCACGGATCGAAGCCGCAGGCGCGCCGACCCAGGTCAGGCCGGAGGCGGTGACCAGTTCTGCGAACTCGGCATTCTCGGAGAGAAAGCCGTATCCCGGATGGATCGCCTTCGCGCCGGTCCGAATTGCGGCCTCAATGATCCCGGCCGCGTTAAGATAGCTGTCCTTGGCCGGTGCCGGCCCGATGTATACTGCCTCATCCGCCTCGCGAACGAAGGGCATGTCGCCATCGATCTCGGAGTGCACGGCGATCGTGCGGATCCCGAGCCGTTTCGCCGTTCTTATGATCCTCCTCGCGATCTCGCCGCGATTGGCAATCAGCAGGCTGTCTATCACGGTCTCTCCTCTCCCTGCCTCTAAGGCTACATGCGAAACAGGCCGAACTGGGCGCGCTCCGATATCGGTGCATTGAGCGTGGCTGCGAATGCCAGGCCGAGGACGTCGCGCGTCTGAGCGGGGTCGATGATGCCGTCGTCCCATAGGCGCGCGGTTGCGTAATAGGGGTTGCCCTCGTCCTCGTACTTCTGCCGGATGGGCGCCTTGAATGCTTCGGCCTCATCGGCGCTCCAGCTTTCCGCATCGCGATGCACAGTCGCCAGCACCGAGGCGGCTTGCTCGCCGCCCATGACGGAGATGCGCGCATTCGGCCATGTGAACAGAAAGCGCGGCTGATAGGCGCGGCCGCACATGCCGTAATTGCCCGCGCCGAAGCTGCCGCCGATCAGCACCGTTACCTTCGGCACCGATGCCGTTGCCACCGCCGTCACCAGTTTCGCGCCGTTCTTGGCGATCCCCTCGGCCTCATACTTCCCGCCGACCATGAAGCCGGAAATATTCTGAAGGAAGAGCAGCGGTATGCGCCGCTGGCAGGCAAGCTCGATGAAATGGGCGCCTTTCAACGCGCTTTCGGAGAAGAGCACTCCATTATTGGCGAGAATGGCAACGGGGATGCCGCATATCCGCGCAAAGCCACAGACCAGCGTGGTGCCGTAGAGTGCCTTGAACTCCTGCAGCTCCGATCCATCGACGATGCGGGCGATGACCTCGCGGACGTCGTAAGGCGTGCGGACGTCTCGCGGAACGATGCCATAGAGCTCTTCTGGATCGAGCTTCGGCGGCTGTGGCTCGGCCACCTCTATATCCGTCCGCTTCAGCCGATTGAGCGTGGCGACGATGTCGCGGACGACTAGGAGGGCATGCTCGTCGTTCTCCGCGATGTGGTCGACGACGCCGGATTTCCGGCCGTGCGTATCGGCGCCGCCGAGTTCTTCGGCGGATATGATCTCACCCGTCGCCGCTTTCACCAGCGGCGGGCCGGCGAGGAAGATCGTTCCCTGATTGCGCACGATGACGGATTCGTCAGACATCGCGGGCACGTAAGCCCCACCCGCCGTGCAGCTGCCCATGACGCAGGCGATCTGGGCGATGCCCGCCGCAGACATTTGCGCTTGATTGTAGAAAATGCGCCCGAAATGATCGCGATCGGGAAAGACCTCGGCCTGATGCGGCAGATTGGCGCCGCCCGAATCCACCAGATAGATGCAGGGCAGCCGGTTTTCCCAGGCGATCTCCTGCGCCCGCAGATGCTTCTTCACCGTCATCGGAAAATAGGCGCCGCCCTTCACGGTCGGGTCGTGCGCCACGATCATGCATTCGACACCCGAGACACGGCCGATGCCGGCGATCATGCCCGCGCCGGGCGCCTCGTCGTCATACATGCCATTGGCGGCAAGCTGTCCGATCTCGAGAAACGGCGAGCCGGGATCAAGCAGGCGTTGGACGCGGTCACGCGGAAGAAGCTTACCACGTTCGACGTGCCGCTCGCGATGCTTTTCGGAGCCGCCTCGGACTGCCTGCGCCACCTTGGATCGAAGTGCCTCCACCAGAGCCAGATTGTGCGCTTGATTGGCCGCGAACGCTTGCGAGCTGGGATCGACCATCGTCTGCAGCGCCGGCATCAGCCCCTCCCCTCGGCACCGATGACTTCGCGACCGATCAGCATGCGGCGCACCTCGTTGGTGCCTGCACCGATGTCGAGCAGCTTGGAATCCCGCCAGTAGCGCTCCACCGGCCAGTCTTTGGTATATCCAGCGCCGCCCAGCGCCTGGATCGCCTGCTCGGCCACTTTGACCGCACTCTCAGACGCGTAGAGAATAGCCCCGGCCGCATCATGCCGCGTCGTCTTGCCGGCATCGCAGGCTCTCGCCACCGCATAGACATAGGCGCGAGCCGAGTTCAGCGCCACGACCATGTCCGCCACCTTGGCCTGGATCAGCTGGAAACTGCCGATCGGCGCACCGAACTGCTTGCGCTCCCTGATATAAGGAAGCACCACATCCACACAGGCCTGCATGATGCCGAGTTGGATGCCTGAAAGGACCACGCGCTCGTAGTCGAGCCCGGACATCAGCACCTTAACGCCGCCGTTCAGCTGGCCCATGATGTTTTCTTCCGGAACGAAGCAATCATCGAAGACCAGTTCCGCCGTCGGCGAGCCCCGCATGCCGACCTTGTTGATCTTCTGACCGATCGAGAAGCCCGGAAAGCCCTTCTCAACCAGGAAGGCGGTAATGCCTTTCGAGCCACCATCGGGAACGGTCTTGGCATAAACGACCAGCGTGTCGGCGTAAGGCGCGTTGGTGATCCAGAATTTGGTGCCGTTGAGGCGGTAGCCGCCATCGACCCTATCGGCGCGGAGCCGCATCGAGACGACGTCCGAGCCGGCGCTTGCTTCCGACATGGCAAGGCTGCCCACATGCGCACCCGATATCAGCGACGGGAGATATCGCTGCTTTTGTTCTGCCAATCCCCAGCGCGAAATCTGGTTGATGCAGAGATTGGAGTGAGCGCCATAGGACAGGCCGACCGATGCCGAAGCGCGGCTGATTTCCTCGCAGGCGATGACATGTTCGAGATAGCCCAGCCCAAGCCCGCCAGAGTCTTCGGGTACGGTCACGCCATGAAGGCCAAGCGCTCCCATCTCGGGCCAGATCTCGACCGGGAACCAGTCTTCTTCGTCTATCCTCGCGGCAAGCGGGGCAATACGATCTGTCGCAAACCGATGCGTCGTCTCACGGATCGCCTCCGCCATTTCGGATAACCCGAAATCCAACTCCAGCATGTCGCCAGTCCTCCCAGACTGCGATCATGCTACCGCGACGAATGCGATTAGTAAAATCGTATCAACGCTATCGCCTTCCGGCAGATCGCCGGGGAGCACGATGGGCTACGCCTTCTGGCGCGCCAAGATCTCGGTCGCGACCAGCGCCTGCAGGCGCCACAAGTTGCGGTCGCGGATGCCCTCGGCTTGAAGATCGACGATCGTATTGTGCAGATACTCGGCGCAGGAGCCGCCCTCACCGCACGCCGCCGCGATCAGCGAAGACGCTTCCGCTGCGGGCAATTGTTTTGTCAGTCCGGCCCGCTTGGTGCTGGCCCAGAATGTCAGCGCTCTTCTGACGCCGCTTTCGGTTCTCACCGGAAGCCACCGCACCATGTCGATCACTTCGCTATACTTGATCTCGCGCGCGACGAGAGCACGCAGATCCTGGCGGCGGCGATCGGCTGAAAGCTCGAAGACGATACCATCGCACTGGCCGCCGCGCTCAAGCGCCATCATCAGCCCGGGCTGGTCGCTGGTTGCGCGCCAGCGCTGGATTTTCAGTGAGAAAGACCTGTGCCAGCCGTATGCAGTCGCGCGCTCGCGGCTGGCTGGTTCGAACTCCGGGTTCCAGATCAGGGAGCCATAGGCAAAGACCAGAAGAGGCTCACCTGCCGCTTCACGTTCGATCCTGTCGACGAGATCGTCAAGCTCAGCTTCCGAAAGCGGCGTCCAGCCCGGCTCCGGTCCATCATCACGGACATCTCGGATGGTCAGGGCAACAAGTTCGGGCGTCAGCTGCATGGTGGTATCGATCTGTATCAGGTCAAGGAAATGAAGGAGCTGGCCGCGTCGGATGTCCGCCACGGCCAGGTTTTTTCGTTAGGACTGCACGAAAGCGAGCAGGTCGGCGTTCAGCACATCGGCATTGACGGTCAGCATGCCATGCGAGAAGCCCGGGTAGGTCTTCAGCGAACCGTTCTTCAGAAGCTTGGCCGACTTCAGTGCGGAGTCCGCGATCGGTACGATCTGGTCGTCTTCGCCGTGCAGGACAAGCGTCGGAACAGTGATCGCCTTCAAGTCTTCCGTCTGGTCCGTTTCGGAGAAGGCCTTGATGCCGTCATAGTGTGCCTTGGCGCCGCCCATCATGCCCTGGCGCCACCAATTCTGGATCACGCCTTCCTGAACCTTCGCGCCATCACGGTTGAAACCGTAGAAGGGGCCGGCTGGGACATCGCGGAAGAACTGCGCGCGGTTGGCGGCGAGCGCTGCACGGAAGCCGTCGAACACTTCGATCGGCAGGCCCTCGGGGTTGTTTTCGGTCTTCAGCATCAGCGGCGGAACAGCCGACACCAGAACGGCCTTGGCGACACGGCCGGCCGGCTGGCCGAACTTGGCAACGTAGCGGGCAACTTCGCCGCCACCGGTGGAATGGCCGATGTGCACGGCATTCTTCAGGTCCAGTGCTTCGACGACGGCAAAAGCGTCAGCGGCATAGTGGTCCATATCATGACCGTCGGCGACCTGGGCCGAACGGCCGTGGCCACGGCGGTCGTGGGCAACGACGCGATAGCCCTTCGAGAGGAAGAACAGCATCTGCGCATCCCAGTCATCCGACGACAGCGGCCAGCCGTGGTGGAAGACGATCGGCTGCGCGTCCTTCGAACCCCAATCCTTGTAGAAGATTTCGACGCCGTCCTTGGTGGTGATCGTAGACATTTCAGTATTTCCTTCTTTTGTAGAGCTTGTGGATGCAGCGTTTGCCGCAAAGGTAAAGGCGGGTGAAATTGCCATGGTCGCTGCGGCTGCACCAGCGGAGAGAAGTGCGCTGCGGCGCGTCATGGAAGAAAAATTCTCGGTCATCTCATATCCTGCAATGTTGTCGTTTCAAGCGTCAGACGACGCTATTGCTCGGCTGATGGGGAGATATTGCCGCGAAACGCTCGCGCCAACAATTGCATCAATAATTTCTAGTTTATTGCACTTTCCGCAATTATTGATGCGTCGTGTCTAGAGACCCATCGAAGAAGAGATAGATGGCTGCAATCTTGCCATCCCGCGCCACAATGAAATCGGTGCCGGCATAGGCCGGTGGTTGGCCCGGTGCACCGGCGGACCATCTGAGCCGGCCGGCCTGATCTTGAAGAACCTCTGCCGGTGCGATCGGCGTATACTTGAAATCCGGGTGCATGGCGCGGATCACGCCGGCGATGCGAACGATCTCCTCCCGGCCCCGATAGATGCCGTGCGGCTCTGTGAAGACGGCGTCCTCGTGGAGGATCTCCTCCGCGGCCTTCTGGCGGAGGACGGCATCGCCCTCCCCGAAGATCTCGTGCAGGTTCCGCTCCAACAGCGTTGAAATGTCTGTCATGACTTATCTCCTTGAAGCCGATCCTCAGATCTGAACCTGGCCGCCATCGACAAACAATTCGACGCCGTTGACGAAAGAGGCTTGATCTGATGCCAGGAAGAGAACCGCCTTGGCAATTTCCTCCGGCTGACCGATCCGACCGGCCGGGATCAGGCCAGCAAGATAGTTCTTCGTGTTTTCGGCGTTGTCGCCGTTACCGAAGAGCTCGTTCAAGCCAGCCGTCTCGGTAACGCCCGGGCTGACGGCATTGACGCGGATATGGCGATCCTTGAGATCGAGGATCCAATTGCGCGCAAAATTGCGGACGGCCGCCTTCGTCGCCGAGTAAACGCTGAGCGCCGGGGTTCCCGAGATGCTCGTGGTCGACGAGGTCAGCACGATCGAAGCGCCATCGCGCAGCAGAGGCAGCGCCTTCTGAACAGTGAACAGCACGCCTTTCACGTTCGTGTCGAAGTTCTTCTCGTAGTGCTCCTCGGTGATGGCGCCAAGCGGTGCGAACTCACCGCCGCCGGCATTGGCGAAGACCACGTCGATCTGAGAGTGCTTCTGCTGGACGGCATCATAAAGGCGGTCGATATCCACGAGCTTGGCCATGTCTCCCTGAACGCCTGTCACCCGGCCGCCGATTTCCTTGACGGCTGCATCGAGCGCATCCTTGCGGCGGCCGGTGATGAAGACCGAAGCGCCTTCGTTCGAGAAGGCCTTTGCGGTGGCCAGTCCGATGCCGCTGGTACCGCCGGTGACCACAACGACCTTGTTTTCGAATGTCTTGCTCATTGTCTTTGTCCTTCTCTGTGTTTGGCTCTGTGTTTCGCGGCCCATTGCCGTTGAGAAGAACATGCCATCGGAACGCTGATGCAAATAGTCGGCAAAAATGCTACCCATCGTTCCATATGGAGAACGATGATGCAGTCTGACCTGAATGACCTCGTCTATTTTGCCGAAGTGGTGGCCCATGGCGGCTTTGCCGCAGCGGGGCGAGCGTTGCGCGAGCCGAAGTCGAAGCTCAGCCGTCGCGTGGCGGGGCTGGAAGCTCGGCTTGGGGTTCGTCTGATCGAGCGCTCCAGCCGACGCTTCAGGGTGACCGATGTCGGCCAGGCCTTCTATGAACGCTGCAAGGCGATGGTCGCCGAAGCGGAACGGGCAGAAGCACTGGTCGCGGAAGCGCAGTCGGAACCGCACGGTCTTATTCGCATGAGCTGCCCAACCGGGCTGGTCGAACCTATCTCAGCTCTCGTGACCAAGTTCCTGGCCCAGTATCCGCGAGTGCGGCTTCAGCTCGTTGCCGTGGATCGCCCTGTCGATCTCATCGAAGAGCGGATCGATGTGGCGCTTCGTGTGCGCACCGCGCTGGAGGGTGACGCATCGCTGACGATGCGCTCGCTCGGGAATTCCATTCGCATCCTCGTCGCGAGCCCCCAGCTTGCCAGCCGTATCGGCAGCATCAACGACCTAGCCAACCATCCGACGCTGTCGACAACAGACGATCAGAGTGAAGTGAACTGGCTTCTTGAAACGGACGACGGCCAAAGACAAACGGTTCGACACGAACCGAGGATCGGCTGCGCCGACTTCACCGCGGTACGGACCGCAGCGCTCGCCGGGTTGGGGGTCGCGCTGTTGCCTGATCACACCTGCAAGCAGGCGCTGCAGGACGGAAAACTCGTGCGCGTCTTGCCGGCATGGCGGGGAATGCGGGGACTGGTGCATATCGTCTTCACGACACGCCGAGGACTGCCTCCGGCGGTACGCAACTTCATCAACGCTCTGGCCGCCGGCTTTCCGAAGGACGCACTGGCGGAATAGCCGGCCACGTGGTTACGGCTAGATGATACCCCACGCCTGAAATCTTCCCCGGCCCGTCATCTCGCGAAGGCCGAGTTCAGCGAGGATGCGCCGCGCGGCCTGGGGTGTGACACCCAAGATCTTGCTCACCATGGCCGATGAGACGATCGGCTTCGCGACGACGAGTTCAACAAGCTCGGGAAGTTTTGAGGACGATCGACGGCCAACGAGTTTCCGCTCCATCATCTGCCGCGCCAACGCCAGCCGATCGTGTTCCTTCATTCCTGTATCCGTAGCCGCGATCAACCCTTGGGCACTGGCCAACAATCGCGTCTCCCGGTCCCGATGCCGTCGACGATCGACGGCTATGGATTTGAGGCCGAGATTGAAGGCCACGAGATGAGCCGCGGTGGTCACGCCCTCTTCTCGCAGGATCGACGCGGCCAGCAACCGGCCAAGCCACGGGGCATGTTGCAACACGGCGAGCTCTGTCCAAGCATCCAACGCGATCAACGCTTGCAGCACCGGCGGCAGATTGTGGTTCTGCCGCAAGACGCCCCTCCATTCATCGAGCCGCTCGTCCTCATTCCAATCGAGATCATAGGCCAACGATTCGCGCTCGCGGGCGGATGAGCGTGCCGGACCTGTTAGATTCGCCAACACCGCTTCGCTTCGTGCCAGCACGGCGTCAATCTCGGCAAGCTCCGCGTCGAACGCGTTGGAGAAGGCACCGTTGTCATTTCCCTTCGTTTCCAAGGGAGGCATCGGGTCGTTTTCGGCTTCGTGGCGATCCTGAGAATAGGCATTGCCGTTCATTGGATTAGCACCGCGCAAGCTGCGCATTCCTTCCGGACTTAACGCCCAGGCGGGCGATTGCGACGCAATCCTTCTGCGCGTACGCAATACGTCGCGCGCGATGGTCAGTTCGTGGCTCGGTGCGCGAATATCTTGTCCGGCGTCGTGGAGTACGAGATCCTCCAGATGAACAAGCTCACCATCGATCCATAGAGAGGCGCAAGCGTCAGTGAAATGGGATCGTTCGATCCAGCCTTGTCCAACCGGCGATCGCCCGATCCGTTCATCCAGCCGCGCCAAGCCAATGCCTGCTTCGGAAACCGGTCTGAGTAGGCTCTGGACGGATAATTTGGTGGAATCGTAACGCATTGAAATCATGGTAAATGATTTCCTTAAGGAACTCCATATCGGAGTTAGCGTTCCTCACTGCGTATGGGGACGAAGCAGCATTGCGAACTCATATAGTGAGCCACTGCTACAAAACAATCTTACACGATTCTCTCGATGTTTGCCGCGATTTTCCGCAGCCGAGCGGAGAAATCAACAGATGTAAAAACATGTGATCATCGTGGCAAAAGCCCTAGGGATCTCGGCGAAATGGACAGAGTTTCTACGGCGCGAGTACCAATGGCCGATGTCGTCAGACGGCCTAAGCGCCGTGAACCAGACTACTGCGGGTCTTCGCTCGACGCTTGCCTGGGACACTCCGGACCGTACCTATCTGATCGAGCGTGCAAGTGAGCGGGCACCGCTCTTTCTACAGGACGCTCGCCGAACAATTTGTCGGCGAGTCGGTATTGACGGACCCAAAGCCCACGTCTTGCTTGTCTGAACCATTTCGCCGAGCACAGCGCAATTGCGTCTGGCGTAATCGAGGGAATTCATCATGGCGTCTACCAACTGAGTTCATCAGAACATGTCGGCGAGATTTCCTTCCAGACGTCGAAACCAGAAAGCACCCAGCCAGCTTTCTTCGTCACTCAACCATATCGGGACGAGCCACGATACGAACCTCTAGCGCCCTCTCCGTCTTCTTATCGAGCAGAGCCGAGCCGAGTTCGACGCGATCGCGGCAATCGAACCGGCCGACTGATTGATCGAACCTGCACTCGGTTCCAAATGAGTGCAACTTCAATCTACTATCCCACCTCCCTGAAAGCCACTCCGTGCCTTACAGATAATCTACGACGTGATATCTGGCGCCCTGTTCTCACCTACTTGGCATCATCAACCGTGCGCTTAGTCTCAACTTTGCGCTGAGCATCGACACAGCTAGAAACGCGCGCTTCTGTTTGTAGACCATCAAACTCCATTCCAAAACATTGACAGCTGTCAACATTCCTGACGCTCACTCTGTGTCCTAAGCCCGATAGCCCGGGCCGCGCACCACTCCCCACCATACCTGCCTAGATCGGCTACTCTCAGAACAATTGCGATGAAGCGTGCTGAACATCTGCCATCCATTAAACAAACCAGGCACTCGCTCTATCCAAGCTCACGCAAATCTCAAAACCTTGACAGCTGGCAATATTCCTTTCGCCCGTCTCACGACGCCTCCTTCTCCGTTCCGCCATTTGCCCGCAGGAGAGCCATCAAAACCGGGCCGAGCGAAAACTCTTGTCTTTGCGCCCTTGCCGTCAAATCCCTGAGGTAGCCGCCCGCCGAATTGATGTGCCCAGCGCGCTGGAAGATGCAGGCCATCGTCGCGGCGGCGTTCTCTGGCCCCATGATCTCACAGGCGTTTCGATAAGCGCCAGGCGTCACGCCGAGCATTGACCGAACAAGTACCGCAGCCTCCATGAGCTCTCGCCACGTCGAAACCGCACCACCTGGTCCATAGCTCGTTATCTCCGGGCAGGCCCGCAGCACCATGCTCAGCGGAAAGGTTCTTGTTGGCTCATGCTGCCCCTCAGCGCGAACCACAACATTTGCATCTTGCTCTTCGCCGCGTGGTTCAATTTCAATAATGGATTCTGTATTTGAATTCTGTATGTGGCAGCCAAATCCGATGTCATCGGTGCCCATTTTTTCGGAATTCAATTTATTTTCCAAAAGATTAAGCACGGTTTGACGAAGGGCCTCTATACTTTCGAGGCTGTTCTGAAGGTCATGAAGCGACGGCGTACGCGGAATGGCACCGACGAGTTCCACGTAGCGCGATTCAATGGCCTCCCAATCGCCGGAAACGTCTTCGACGATGGCGGCCGAAATCAGCTTTCGCACATCGCGACGGCAGATCGACAATGTCTCTTTCGTTCGCCGAAACAGCGCTCGCTCGGTCGCAATTCGGTCCGATAGCACGGCCAATTCCGATGAGCGGGCAAGCAAAGGCGACAAGTCAAAACCGTAGGCCTGCTCAATATCGCCCGCGCGATCCTTTCGAGCATAACGCTTTCCGTTCGCACTGTCCCTGCGCAGGATCAGTCCCGCATCAACGAGCGCTGCAAGATGACGACGCAAAGTGGTGCCCGTAATGCCGTGAGCGCGGATTGAAAGCTGCGCATTGGACGGGAACACGATCATCGCGCGGTCCGAAGCCAACTCGCTCTCGGGATAGAATGTCAGAAGTGCATTCAAAACCGCGAGTGCTCTGTCCTGAATGCCAAGCAAATTCCTGGCCTCGGATGCATCGCGGAATACTTTCCACTTATCGACGGATGATCCCGATTCGATTTTTGCCGATGCGGCCTGACGTTTCATCAACGCAAGCGTCATTGGCCGCCGCCCAAAGGGCGTCGTTATATCTCCAACATGCATTTTTTCACCTTTCAAAAGGCAAAAGAAAGCTGTCCACCAAATTAGGTGCCAAAGTGTCTTGACTGTGATTCGGGGAAATGCGATTCTCTAGTTGCTACACAGAGAGAGAGGCTTCCACGACGGCAACGTTTGGGGGCCTTTTTCTTTTGCTAGTTGTCCTTTCCTGGATCAGCTGACAGCTTTGATAGCGATCAGAGCTTTGTTTCCCGCATGGCCGCAAACCGCTCGACAAGCGCCGGCAGCTCCGCTCCAATGAATTTCAAAAAGTCCCGCTCGCGGCCATTCTCGGCCACAAGCCGGATTTCCTTCGGAGTGACCACGTACGTACCGTGACGCGTGCCATTGCTGTCGACGATCGGCGTTGGCGTCGATCGCGGTTCAGCACTGGGCTTCAGGCTGACCAATACACGCTGGAACCTCTGGTCAGAGAATTCCGCAGGATCACCCTTGAGCGCCAGCGTCTCTCTGGCGATCTCCAAAGATCCAGGCTCACCGGAAATCAGCTTCGCCAGGTCCAGCCATCGTGGCCGGCCGATCTTGGGGGCACGGCCGATTGCTTCGATAATGTCGGCAGGCACGGCGCGATAGACGCTACGCATGCGCGCAAGCTCGGCCGCCTCGATCGACAAGGCGGCATAGATCTCGCGCGCCTTGATACCGGCATCGTCCATGCGTGATGCAAACAATGCGCGCTCGATCCAGGTCAGGTCTTGCCTGCTGGCATTTTCGATGCCTTGGGCCACGACGAGATCGAGGTCGGACATATCGACTTCGACAGCCCTGACGGACTTGTTGAGCTCCTTGGCTGCACGCCAGCGCCGATGTCCGTAGACAATCTGAAAACGCCTTGGATCGGAAGGATGCTTCCGGATCTGGATGGGAACCTTCTGCCCATCGGTCTCGATCGAGCGCTTGAACGCGTCAAAGCTCGCGGCATCGTCGTCAGGGAGACGGTCAGGGTAGGGCGATGGATCGATCAGTGAAGGATCCACGTCACGAACGGTCGCTCCGCCTGATTCTACGAGCGCCTTCAGCCGATCGCGTTCCGTGCGGATATCATCGATCGCCCGATGCGCGGCACCGATGACACCTGCACCAACACGATTGCCCGTCGCAGGCGACGGGGCAGGGGTGGCTTCATGGCTGACGTCGGTTGTCTTGCCACTTTCCAGTTCTGCCGACAGAAGGCCGAAACTTGCGACAATGGATTTGCGAGGAGACTTGCTCATGGACGCCCCCAGCTCTTGTTGAGAAGCCCGACGATCGCCTCGTTGACCGCGTCAACAGCTTCGCGCGCACGCTTGTGGGTGTCGCGTCCCAGCTGGCCCATTTCGAGCTCATAAATGGAGCGCTTTGCCAGGCCAGCGGCCTCCACTGCGGTGCTCTCGATTGCCGTAGGCAAAAGGACATCCGGACCGAACAGGTGGCGCATCATAGCCACGACCTGCGACTGCGGCGCATCGTTCGGGTTATGGCGGGTCACGAGGTAGCGAATGAAGTCCTGGTCCAGCTTCGCGCCGCTTTCGTTCAACACGCTGATAAGGTCGCCCATCATAAGAAGGAACTGGCTCATCGAGGCGACATCGAGCATGGCCGGGTGAACGGTGATGATCATGCTCGTCGCGGCATAGATCGCGCTCAGCGTGAGAAAGCCGAGGGATGGCGGCGTATCGAGAATGACGACGTCATAGTCGTTCTCGACTTCGGCGAGGGCAAGCTTCAGGCGTTCGAAGAAGATCGCGCCCGATCCGGAGCGGTTTGCAAGGACACGAGGCGTTTCGTGCTCGTATTCCATGACCTCCAAGTTGCCTGGAATAAGATCGACACCATCGAAATAGGTCTTGCGAATGATATCGCGAATGGGCCGGCGCTCGGCTTCGTCGTATCGGAGTGCAGCATAGATCGTCTCGTTGGCACCGACATCCATTTCAGGCTGGGCGCCGAAAAGCGCCGACAGAGATGCCTGCGGGTCCAGGTCTAGAGCTAGAACGCGATAGCCGTGCATGGCGAGATAATGCGCGAGATGAACACAGGTAGTGGTCTTGGCGCTGCCGCCCTTGAAGTTGGCGATCGCCAGAACCTGAAGATGCTCGCCTTCCCGCCGGCGCGGAAGAAAGCGCAGCGCATCCGCCGGTTTCTGTTCGGCGAAAAGCTCGCGCAATTCGTTGATCTGGGAGAGCGTATAGACGCGGTGATTGTTCTCGAGCCTGCTGGGCACAGGACCACGCCCCTCGCTCGACATCAGCTTCAATGTCGAATCAGGGATAGAGGTGAGCTTCGAAACCTCATTGGTTAGAAACTGACGAAGCATTTTTTCGGATTTGGGCGGGTACATCCGCATACGCAGTTGCTGCAGCTGCCCAGAGAGAAGGCTTGCGTGGCGCAAGATCTTGCTGCCAGCATCTTCCTTCGAAGCGACCACCGATTCCGTCCGTTGTGCTATTGCCATTTTACCCTCTTGGCGGCCCTAAGCCGATTTACCGGCCATTGCCCGCCAAAAGGTAGAACACGATTCTCAAAAATCGTCCAGAACAATAGGGTTAACGAAACCTTAAGTAGGAAACCGGAAAATTTATGCGGTTATCGCTAAGGTATCGCGATCGCTCGCATTTTGACGACAGAGATTTCTCATCGTCGTCTCGATTCCCAGACACTCTTATCGCCAGTCGCTGCCACCAGCGGCTGGCGAATTCATTAACCAGCTACCGAACAGGGAATCAATGCAGTTGAATGAGCAATTGATTCAGTCTGTCCCGGCCTGAAGGGGCGGCTAGGTGAAGCGGTGTTCCTTGTTCGGCATCGGAGAGGCGAATGCGGCGTCACCGATGGTGATGGTCTTGCCGCCGTCGGTGCGAACCAACAACGATCCCAGCGTTTCGATATCGAGATGGACGATAGAATCGGCCCCCAGCCGCTCGACGTGCCGGACGGTGCCTTTCCACTTGCCGTCGGTCGCCGAAAGCGACAGGTGCTCGGGTCGGATTCCGTATATGCGGCATCCTTCTGCCTTGGCGATTGCCCCCTCGAAGAGGTTCATCTTGGGCGATCCTATGAAGCCGGCGACAAAGGCCGTCTGCGGCCCGTTGTAAAGCGCCATCGGAGAGCCGACCTGCTCGATACGGCCACCGTTCAACACGACGATCTTGTCGGCCATGGTCATGGCTTCCACCTGGTCGTGCGTGACATAGATCATCGTCGCGCCAAGCCGCGCATGCAGTTCGGTGAGCTCCATGCGCATCTGTGATCGCAGGGAGGCGTCGAGGTTGGAAAGCGGTTCGTCGAACAGAAACACCTTCGGACTTCGGATGATGGCCCTTCCGATCGCCACGCGTTGGCGCTGGCCCCCGGAGAGTGCTTTCGGCTTCCGATCGAGCAGATGCGAGAGCTGCAGGATATCGGCGGTCTGCTTGACCTTCTCCGCGATTTCCGCCTTGGGTCTTTTCGCAAGCGAAAGGCCGAAACCGATATTTTCGGCGACTGTGAGATGCGGATACAAGGCATAGGATTGAAACACCATTGCAATGCCGCGCTCGGAGGGTTCTGCGTCGGTCACGTCCTTGTCGCCGATGACGATTTTCCCGGCGCTCGATGTTTCAAGCCCCGAGATCATTCTGAGCAACGTCGACTTTCCGCAGCCTGACGGGCCAACGAACACGCAAAACTCTCCGGCGCCAATGGTGAGATCGACGCCCTTGATGACTTCGAGGCCGCCGAAGCTCTTTTTTACGCCGTCGAGAACAACGCTTGTCATAAATTATCCTTTCACTGCGCCGGCAGTCATGCCCGCTACGATCTGTCGGTTAAAGAAGATGAAGACGATCAGCGGCGGTATGGTCACAAGCAGGATGTTCATGAACAGCAGATTGAACTGCGTCTGGAACTGTCCCTGGAAGTTATAGAGGGTGAGCTGTACGGTCACGTTCTCGCGGCCGGGGAGGTAGTAGAGCGGGTTGGTGAAATCGTTGAAGATCGCGATCGATTGGACGACGATGACGGTTACGGTCACCGGCTTCAATAACGGCAGGACGACACGGAAGAAAATCTGCAACGGCTTTGCGCCGTCGATAATCGCTGCTTCGTCCAGATCGCGTGGAATAGTCGCGATGAAGCTCCGAAAGAGCAGCACGGTGAACGACAGGCCGTAGGTAACCTGGATCAGAACCATGCCGGAGAGCGTCTTGAACAGGCCAAGTGCCTGCAGCACCCAGATCGTCGGCACCACGGCAGGCGGGATCATCAAGCCGGCCAGCACAAAGGCATAGATGACCGCGTTCCATTGCGATGGCCGGCGCTGCAGGACATAGCCGACCATTGCGCCGAACAGGACGAGCAATGTGACGGCAGCCACCGTGATGATCGTCGAGTTGAGATATGCCAGCAGCAGCATGTAGTTGCGGGCTTGGATCACATCGATGAAGTTCGTCCATAGCTGCCACTCGCTTGGCAGGGTGAATTTCAGTGCCGCTGCATCCTGCTTGGTTTTCGCGGCCGTCAGAAAGATGAACAGGAACGGCATCACGAAGATCACGCAGCATGCGGCCAACGCGGAGGCTCCGGTGTAAAACTGGCGCCGGGTCATACATCGACCTCCTTTCGATTGAGCCAGAAGGTGAGCGGCAACACGATCGCAGCGATCAGGACGAACAGGATGACGTTCCCGGCCGTGGATAATCCATAGAAGCCGGCCTGATATTGCTTGTAGATCACGCTCGCGAGCACGTCCGAGGAAAAGCCAGGGCCGCCCTTTGTCATCGCCCAGATCAGATCGAAGCTACGCAGGCCGCCGATCAACGAAAGGGTGATGACGGTGATTGTGGCTGGCTTGACCAGGGGCACGGTCACGCGGAAAAACATCTGCGTTCTCGTTGCGCCATCGATGCGCGCTGCCTCGTAGTAGTCGGTGCTGATGGATGCCAATCCGGCGATATAGATCACCGTCGCAAGTCCGATGCCCTTCCAGAGATCGACGAGAACGATCGAGTAGAGCGCCAACGCCGGATCCGTCAGCCAGCCGGGACCGTGGATGCCGATGGCAGCGAGCGCGACATTGATGACGCCACGCGTCGGATGCATGAGAACGGAAAAGGTTATGCCGACGCCGATGGTCGACACCAGCACGGGAAAGAAGATTACCGTTCGAAGAAGGCCCTGAGCCCAGAGGCCGGATGTCAACAGGACTGCCAGAAGCAGGCCGAGAACCGTCTTCGCGGCCGAAGTTGCCACCGCATAGATGACGGTGTTCGTCAGTCCCTGAATCAGGAAGGGCTCGCGGAAGAACTGCTTGTAGTTCTCAAGGCCGATGAACACGGTCGTGAATAAGTCCCAACGTGTCAGGCTGAACCAGAAGGATGCGATTGTGGGGGCCAGGAACAGGACGGTGAAGATGACCGCCGCCGGCAGGATGAACCAATAGGGGTAGGGTGACTTGCGTATAACCATAGCGGCTCCTAGCAGCTTGCCCAGATATCTGCCGGGCAAGCTGCGTCTGGGAGGTTACCAGTTGGGCAGGCCGAGCTGCTTTGCCTGCTTTGCGACGTCCTGGTCGTAAAGCGCGGCTGCGTCCTTGGCGGAGCGGATACCCGTTCCGACCTCGACGGTAATCTGCTCGAGTGCCGGTCCTTTCACGGGCGACAGGAATTCCAGCGCCGGGCCGTTTCTGCCTTCCGTCTGGAAATACGGAAGCATGTCCGTGACTGCCTGCGGCACGTCCTTGGGAAGCTCGCAGCCCTTGATCAGATACGGACCCGACGGCACCGCCTTGGCCATCAGCTCGCAAGCTTCCTTGGAGGCCACGAAATCGAGGAACTTCTTAGCCTCCTCGAGATGTTCGGCCTTCGCAGAAAGATATAGTGCTGCCGGCATCCAGATCGTCAAACCGTTCTTGGCGGCATCGGTCCCGGGTTCAGCGAAAAATCCGACGTCTTGAACGTTGTCGGGAAAGTTCTGCTGGATGTTGCCGATGCCGAAGGTCAGGCTGGGGTAATGTGCTGCTTCGCCCGTCGAGACCATGCGCATGCCGTCATCGAAGGTCGCGGCGCCGAAATCCTCGTTGAAGAAGCCTGCTTTCGCCACTTCTTCCTGGTGCTCGAAGCCGCGAAGAGCCGCAGGTGTCGTGGCATACTTCACCTTGTTGGCCGTGTAGTCGTCAGCAAAGGTCGGAACCTCGGTCTGGACGTTGAAGAAATCAGCCAGTACGAAGATCTGCGATGTCCAGGTCGTGCCGTAAGTCTGGGCGATGGCGACCTTGCCGGCGGCCTTGATCTTCTCGTTGTTGGCGATGAATTCGGCCCAGGTCTTTGGCGGCTGCAAGCCGAGTTCGGCATAGATCTTCCTGTTGTAGAAGATGCCGCCGCCCATCGCGGGACCAAACGGGATACCGCGGACATGGCCGTCGGCACCGCTGACGACTTTCTTGAAGCTCTCAAGAATGCCCGCGGCGGATGGCAGATCGGAGAGATCGGCCATCGTCTGCTCAGGCTTCAGGGCTTTGAAAAGCGAGCCGCTGTTATACTGGAAAATATCCGGCATCTCGCCGGTTGCCAGGCGGGTCTTGACGATGTTGTCGCCTTCGGAACCACCCGCACGCTGCTCGACATCGAAGGTCACATCGGGATTTTTCTCGCTGTAAGCCTTGGAAACGGCATCGAATGAAGCGATCGTTTCCGGGTTTGTGTCGATTAACACGCTCAAAGTCACGTCGGCGTGGGCGACGCTACTCGCCAGAGCCAACGTAGCCGCTGCGATGATACCGCATTTGGTCATTCGCATTGTCATCTTCTCCTCCAAAGACGGGCGATTTGCCGTTACAATTAGTCATGTCGTTCGCGCTCTTGCCGCGCTTTCTGATCAAATGTCGAACGTTATCGAGTGGCGTCCCTGTCCGATCTGGACACGCCCGTCACCCGCCACGTCGGCACCGTTCACCTTCAAGTTCTGTCTTGCACGGTTTCCGCGTATGTGTGCCGTCATGCCATCAGGAATTTCAAGATGGCACGTGACCTTTCCGCCCTCAACACTCCATCCGGCCCCGATGCGACCAAGCTGTGTGTCGTGCCATGCGGAAACGGGAGATAGCGTCGGCAGGATCGCGGGATCGAACTCGATTTCCTCAAATCCCGGCTTGTCCTCGAGAGGCCGGATCCCCGCCACGTCCTCGAATAGCCATTGGCAAACAGCACCATAGGCATAGTGATTGTAGCTGTTCATGTCGGGGTCATAGATCGACCCGTCTTCTGCAAGCGCATCCCAGCGTTCCCAGATCGATGTCGCTCCGCGCTCCACCTGGTAGAGCCAACCGGGAACCTTGCGGTTTAGGAACATCTTTTCCGCGAGGTCGAGCATGCCGAGACGGGTAAGGGCAGGCAGAAGTGCGGGCGTTCCGATAAAGCCGGTGCCGATCACGCCATCTGTCTCTTCTGCGACCCGGCGGAAATAGCCGCGACCTGCCTCTTCGTACTCAGGTGGAACGAGGCCATACAGGAAGGCGATCGCCCATGAGGTCTGATCGTTATGCGCAATGCGGCCCGACGGAGAGAAGAACTCGTTCTTGAATGCAGCGCGAATATCTTCAAGCTTGCCGTCGAGGCGTTGTGCCTCGTTCGTATTGCCGAGCACCCTTGCGATTTTCGCCGTCAGCTGCGTGGCGACGAAATGGTAGAGCGTTGCGGCGCAGTCGTCGGCAACGGTCGGGCGCGGCTTGCGATTGTCGCCGACGGGTTGCAGCCAGTCGCCGAACGTGAAGCCGTGTTCACCCCAAACCGCCGGGGGACGGATGATCGGGCCATCGGAAATACCCCAGAGGTAGTCCAGCCAGTGCAGCATCGCCGGGAAGCATTCCTGCAGGGCGGCCCTGTCGCCATAGTGGAGATAGAGTTGCCAGGGGATGATGACGATCGCATCGCCCCAACCGGTCGAGCCGGCCCAATCGCCACGGTTGCTGATCGGATGCAGACGCGTCGGGTCCGGCGAGAAGTGCGGTACCGCTCCATTCTCTCTCTGATCGTGCATCACATCGCGAAGGAATTTCCGGAGGAACAGCTGGCTGTCGGCAAGCCAGCACGCGGTGCCGGCAAAGACCTGGGCGTCGCCCGTCCAACCCAGACGTTCGTCGCGCTGCGGGCAGTCCGTCGGTATTTCGATGAAGTTCGATCGCTGCGACCAGATCGTATTCTCGACGAGACGGTTGACGGCGGACACGCCCGTCGTGATGCCACCAGTCGCGACCGGGACCGAGGTGATCGGGATCATCTTGATGGAGACCAACTTCGCGTCGCCGGTGACGGTAACGCGGGCGTAGCGGAAGCCCATGAACGTGAACAGCGGCGCGTATGTTTCGACACCGTCGCCCGACAGGGTGTAGACGAGTTCGGCCCGGGCGCTGCGATAGTTGCGATTGTCGAAAAATTTGTTGGGGCCGAGGACTTCGGAATGCTCCACGCGAACGCTGGCGCCTGCCTCGCCTTGTGCCTCGACGCGGATATATGCGCCGGCATTCTGGCCGAAATCATATACCAGCCGACCATCCTCTTCCGCCCAGCTGTCGATCGGCTCAAACGGTGCGAGTTCCACAACGGCGGCCGCCTCATGCGGAACAAGCAAGGTCTTGTCGAAAACAAGCTCTTCCACGCCGAATGCGGCTTCTGTGCTCACGCGGGCGTCGTAATCTTCGCCGTAATAGATGCCGTTCCGCGTCACGGGTGTCAGCCCGCTTTTCCAGGTGGAGTCCGTCTTCAGCGCCAAGGCGCCATCGATGCTGAGTTCGGCGATGGCGGCCGTGCGTTCGCCCCAGCAGTTGAAGATCGGGTTTGACGCCCACATGAGCTGGCCGCGATACCAGCCGTCGCCGAGCCAAATCTCGATGTTGTTTTCGCCTGGCTGAAGCAGGCTGGCCACGTCATAGGACTGATAGGCGATACGATCGTCATAGCAGGTCCAGCCAGGCGTAAGCAGATCCGAGCCAACGCGGCGACCGTTGATGAAGGCGCGGTAAAGCCCGAGAGCGGAGATATTCAGCAACGCTTCGCGAGGGGCGCGTTCAAGCTGGAAGCTGCGAGAGACGAAGGTGCCAGCGGTACCTTGGCCCTCATCGCACAATGGCGCCACCATGGCTGCCGTGAATTGAAATGACGAACCAACAGCGACCCTCGGGCCGCCTCGCAAAATATCCATGTTTCCTCCCAATCCGCTTGGCGCGGGCATATAAAACGAAGTGTGTATCGTTATATGTATATCATTCTACATTCCTGTTTGATGTGCAACAGAAAAATGCCTATACTCGCGGCACGATTGATGAGAACGGCGGATTATGCAGAGCTTTCAGAAGGATAGTGACGGGCCGCAGACGCGAGTGACGATCCGCCATGTCGCGGAAGATGCCGGCGTCTCAGTTGCCGCGGTATCGAAAGTCCTTCGCAACGCATATGGCGTCAGCGCGCCTCTGCGCACGAAGGTCGAGGCTTCGATCGAGAAGCTCAACTATCGCCCTTCCGTGGCCGCACGCGCGATGCGAGGACGGACGAACACGATCGGCGTACTTGCGATCGAACTTTCCAACCCGTTCCTGCCGGGGCTGATCGAGACGGCGAGCAACACCCTCGCCGACAGCGGCTTCAAGGCGCTCGTCGGTCTCGGGCGCTCCGCACAGCCGATCGAGGCATCGATGATCGAGTCGATGATCGACAACAGGATGGATGGCGTTCTGATCATAGCGCCCCGCATTTCCGGCAAGGTGCTCGAGCGCTACGCCAAGCAGATCCCGATCGTGGTCATCGCGCATCACGAGCCGGACGCTTTGACATACGACACGGTCAACTCCGACGATCGGAAAGGCGCCTGTCTCGCCGTCGAGGCCGCTCTTTCGAAGGGCTACCGTGACATCGCCATGCTTGGCTACGACACGGACGGGTCGCCGGCCACCATCGTCGCCATGCAGCGAGAGCTTGGTTATCTGGAGGCGATGCAGGCAGCTGGGTTGGAGGGGCAAGTGCTGCGGCTCCCGCCGGTTGATGCCGACAGGACCGTGGCTTTGAACGATTTCCTATCCGCGCCCGATCGTCCGCGAGCGGTATTCGTCTGGTCGGATCTCGATGCTGTCCCGCTTATCAACATCGCGCGGATGCGAAACATCCGTGTCCCCTCGGAACTGGCCATCATCGGCTATGATAATTCGCCGGTCTCCGCCCTTCCGCTGGTCGGGTTGACAAGTGTCGACCAGGACGTCGTTCAGCTGGCTCGAACCGCGACGCAAATGCTGCTTGAGCGCATCGACGGCAGAGGCGACGCGAGACATGTTTTGATCGCGCCGCATGTCGAGCATCGCGATAGCGCATGAAATGACGGCAATGCGTGCTTCGTAGCCTTGGCCTGCAACCCTCAGCCATCTTGTGCGCTCGCTTAAAACACGCTTAGCTGGCGTTAAGGGAGCACGGTTGGGGGAGTGGGATGATGGGGCATGGCACGCCCAAGGGGCTTGTGGATTGGTCCCGGCCGCTCAGGCTGCATCTTGGCGTTCTCGTCGTCGGATCGCTTCTTTGCACATCGATACCCATCATCTGGATGGCCTTCAGCCAGGGAACGAGCGCGGCAGTCACCGCGGGCGCGCAGCAGATGCGCGAAATGAGCCTGCGACTGGTCGAGGGATATCGCAACACGTTGCAGGAGGGCACCGAAGCGGTGGCGCTTGCCTCGACCATGCAACAGCTCGTCTCCGTGCCACCAGCCGATATCCGAGCGAAGGTAGATTTCTTTCTAGAAGTTCTGCGCAACGTCCCCAATGCGACAAGCGTCTATACCGGGTATCCCGATGGCTCGTACCTGCAGGTGATCGCTACCGCTCGCGATGACGTCAGGCAGACGCTGTCGGCACCGGAGGGAACGGCTTTCGCAATCCGGACGATCGCCCGTAGAGATCGGCCAGATGCTGTGTCGACGCTGCGTTTTCTGGATGCCAACGCCCGTGTGATCGAGGAGCGCCCAGTCGAGTCCGCATCCTTCGACCCACGGCAGCGGCCCTGGTATCAGGCGGTCGTCCAGGATGGAAAGGCGGTTTCCGTCGGGCCCTACGTCGCTGGAACGCTCAAGACGCCGACATTGACGATCGCCGCGCCGATGCGCGACGACGGCAAGGTCGTGGTCGGCATCAACATCCACCTGAGAACGATCAGCCGTCTCCTGGATACCAGCCAGATCTCGCCGCGCGCTCGCGCCTACATCATCGATGACGAAAATCAGCTGGTCGCGCACTCAGACCCCGAAATCATGGGCAGGCTCATGGACCTGTGGTCCCGAAGCGCCGGCGGCATCGGCGCGACGGCAAGCGGTTTCGATACCAGTCTGGCCACCGTGGCCAACCTGAGGCGAGATTCAGCCTTCGGCGCCGGGGGGCTCGCGCGGCTGGACCTTGACGGCGAGCGCTATCTGATCCAGGTCGCGCCGATCAGCGTGTCCGGCCTGTTTGCCGGAAGCGAGGCGGCGATCGTCGTGCCACTGGCGGATCTCGTCGAGCAGGCCAACCGATCGCTAATGCACAATCTCATCATTGCTGCCGGTTTTGTCATCGCGGGTGTCGTCGCATCGGTGCTTCTGTCGCGCATGGTCAGCCGCTCCCTCAACCAGCTTGCCGGGGAAGCACGCGAGATCGGCAACCTCGATGTTCACGAAAAGACCGCCTCGCATTCTTTGATCACCGAGATCAACATGCTGGCGACCGCGCTCGCGGCAAGCCGCAGGGCCATCAGCCAGTTCGCACTCTATGTACCACGCGAAGTGGTCCGGCGGATCGTGGGGCCGGGCGGGCCGGCAATCGTGCAGGCGAAGCGGCAGGAAATAACAGCGCTGTTCACCGACATACGCGACTTCACGACCATATCCGAGCAACATTCCCCGGAGGATGTCGTCGAAACGCTGTCCACCTATTTCGAGCTGCTGAACAGCATTGCCGAGCGGCATGGCGGGACGGTTGTCCAATATCTCGGCGATTCCATTTTCGTCATGTGGAACGCGCCCGTCGAGATCGCAACCCATGTGGAAGAGGGCTGCCGGTGCGCACTTGCGATGAAGGCAGCCGTAGATGCGTTGAACGATGCCTCTCAGAGAGATGGGCGCCCGCTGCTGGAGACGCGATTTGGCCTGCATACCGGGCCAGCGGTGGTCGGCAGTTTTGGCGCAGCTTCGCGCCAGCAGTACACGGCAATGGGCGATACGATCAATGTCGCGTCACGGCTCGAAGGCTTGAACAAGGAGTTCGACACGTCGATCCTGGTTAGCTCTGCCGTCAAGGATGCGGTCGGCGGTGAGTTCGATTTTCGACCGCTCGGCCTGGCGCAGCTCAAGGGGCGGGCGGGCAAGGTGGATGTGCTGGAACTTGTAGGTATGCACTCGCCCGGTCCGGGCTGACCAGATCGGTGGTCTATTGTCCGGCCCTATGCGGTGTGGACGTCCCGCCGCGCGTACGGCGCCGATTTCGCACAAGCCGCGACAGGACGTTTCGTTTCTTCTTTTGCGGGATCAGGTCGACGTCGCTCACAAGCCGCGCGCCGCCATCGCGCTTTTCCAAGGTGATCTTGCGGCTGTGAAACGCCTCCAGCTCGACCCGGTGTCCGACGCTTAGAATGGTGGCCTTGGGCAATTCGCCGATCAGCATTTCCATGAGCCGATCCTGGCTCTTTTCGTCGAGCGCCGAGGTCGCTTCATCGAGAACGATGATATCGGGATCGTGCAGCAGCAGTCTGGCAAATGCCAGCCGCTGCTTTTCGCCGCCTGATAATGTCTGATCCCAAGGCGCCTCGTCTTCGATCCTCTCTTTCAGATGGCCGAGGCCGACCTGCTCCAGAACGCCACCAATCTCCTCGACCGTCCATGTGTCGGCGCCCGCCGGATAGGTGACGGCCCTGCGCAGCGTCCCCGATGGAATGTATGGTCGCTGCGGCAGCATGAAGAGGCGTTTGTCGGGGCGGAAATTGACGGCGCCGTCGCCCCATGGCCAGAGGCCGGCGATCGCCCGGACAAGCGTGCTCTTGCCGGATCCGGATTCGCCTGCCACAAGCACACGCTCCCCTGGCTGGATCTCAACCTCCGTCTCCTTGACCACGGCCGTCCCGTCGCCCAGCGAGACAGAGAGGTCGTTCAAACTGAGGATCGCATCGCCTTCGGTTTCGCCCCGCTTGATACGTCCAAGCGCATCGCTCTGTTCGGCCCGCTCCAATCCATCGATCGACATCATCAGAGACGCGACGCGCCTTGCGCATGCGTTCCAGTCGGCAAGGCGCGGGTAGTTGTCGACAAGCCATCCGAATGCGCTCTGGACGATGGTGAACGCGGACGCGGCCTGCATGACCTGGCCCAGGCTCATGCTGCCATCTAGGAATTTGGGCGCACAGAGCAGAACGGGCACGACCGGCGCTATCAGCATCGAGCCGTGCGAAACAAGTGTCGTTCGCATGTACTGACGCGCAAGCAGCGCCCACTGGTGCAGAACGTTCCCGAAGGTCTTGTCCAGGTCGTTGCGCTCTTCGTCTTCCCCGCCAAGCAGAGCGATGCTCTCGCCATTCTCACGCACACGCGTCAGCGTGTAACGAAATTCGGCCTCGACCTGGTTCTTGGCTTCCGAGACCTTGACGAAATGCCGGCCGATATAGGCGATCGAGGTCGATGTGATGACGGCGTAAAGAACGGCCGTGAAGACGAGAAAGCCGGGAATGGTGATCACGGTTCCCGCGATGGGTAAAGACAATGCTCCACCGATCATCCAGAGCACCACGATAAAGGTCGAAGCCGAGACGAAGGCCGCTATGACGCCGGCGACAAAATCGACGGGGGATTCGGTGGCGATGCGCATGTCCTCGGAAATGCGCGCCTCCGGATTCTTGTGATCACCGCCAATGAGATTGAGCTGATAGTAGCGACCACTGGCCAGCCACCGTCCGATGAGCGCTTTCGTCAGCCACGATCGCCAACGCCGCTGCATCTTCATGCGCATGTAGACTTGAATGGTGACGAGGGCGACGCTTCCCAGCACGAGCGGCGGGAAAAGCGCACCAAGAAAATAGACCGTGGGCGCATCGCGCTTCTCGATGGCATCAAACAGGCCGCGGTTCCAGACGTTTATGCCGTATTGGAAGCCGACATTCAATCCGATGAGCGCCAGCAGGCCGATGGATAGTGGCCAGGCCAGCGTATCGCCGCGCCGTGTCCAGTAGCCACGCGCGCTGATCCAGAACCTCTTGAGCAGGTAAGCCTTGCGTGCCGCCTCGACTTCCTCGGGCGTCATGTTTTCTTCGGGTTTCGGGATGTCCGGTGGAGGGTCTATGTCAGCTACATCAGGCGTCGGCGCCTGATCGTGGACCGGGTTTACATAGTCACCCGGTCGGGTGCTGCCAGCATTGGTCGGATCACTATCATCGTCCCTCATAAGGGGCTAAACGTTCTGAAAATCAGAAAGTTTCAATACTGAAGGACAGAGATCAGTGTGTGCCGCGTGGCTCATCGCTTTCGTCGACAATCGACGGCAGAAACGATTGCACCTCCGCCCGCTCTCTGTCGGGAAGGATTGCAATCCTAGTTTCCCAGAAGCGCTCGGCTTCGGGCGTGTCTTTGTCCCAGGCTCGGGTGGAGGCCTTGTTGTCGTCAAAAGCTGCCAACCGCCGCCCTCCGAGATGGCGATATTCGTCTGCTTGTCTGCTTGGCGCGGTTGATCATCCTAGTCTCCTTTCCACAGAGCCCGATGGCAAAGCGCCCGGCACTGCGAGCGCTTCGCCACAGGAGAGTCTCGGATGGGTTTATTCCGAGATAGTTATTGAACGAGGTTTCCAGCAGGTTTGTTCCCGGCCGGCCTTGGCACAGATGCCCAGACGCTAAACCTGAACGGATATTATCGTATCCACAGACACCGATCCCTCGATAACGCCTCGTCTCACGTCCTTGCGCCCGTGCTCGATCTCGATCACGGTGTAAAGCTTGTCGTCCCGGAAGGCGCTGGCGTTCACCGTCGTCACGTCATCCGCCGGTGCGGTGTCGACTTCCATGAAGTCGAGCTCCTTGGATGCCGCGACGATGCGCGCGTCCCCTGCCGTGCGGGCGGCAACCACGAGGCTGCCATGTCCGGGCGAATTATCCCAACGCGGATCGCTTGGCTCGGCAATGGGCTCGAGACGATAGATGTTGAGAGCTTCGCCCTGTCCGACAGCCTCGGATCCCGTGCGTGCTGCATCTTCGATTTGCGCCTGGCTTTCGACGGATTTTCCGAAGGTATTTGCGGTCGTGGCATTGTTGGCGGCGCTTTCGCCGTTTCGTACGACGTTTGACATGGCTTTCTCCTTCTCGTGAATGGAAAACGAGAAGCACCCGATGTCGTTCCACGGATCAGTGCCGGCTATCCGGTCGAATGATCGTAGAGGGCGTTGCCGGTCGCGCCATCGACACCAGAGAGGCTGACCTCGTATCCCCAGAGATGACGGATATGGGTTAGAGTTTCGTTCCGGCTGGTTTCTTCGAGAAGAAGGCCGTCATTGACCGTGTGCTTCAGCCGAAGCCTGCGGTCGCCGAGGAGATCTACGTCGACGACCTGGATATCGGGCTGCCTGGCGCTGACATCGTAGCTGCGGGCGAGTGCTGAGCGGATCTCCGCGTAGCCGCGTTCGTTGTGAATGGATGAAATCTCGCAGAACTTGTCGGCCGCCATGTCGGACAGCCTGAAAAGCCGGAACTTGCGGATCACGGCTGGGCTCAGATATTGCAGGATGAAGGATTCATCGCGGTGGTTCGCCCATGCGTCGCGCAAAGTCCCCATCGGATCGTTGTTGCCGGCCATGGAGGGAAACCAGTTCCGGTCCTCGTCCGTCGGATTGGTACAGATGCGTTCGATATCCTGCATCATCGCGAAGCCGAGCGCGTAGGGGTTGATGCCCGAGAAACGGGGATCGTCGAAGCCCGGCTGGAAGACGACATTGGAATGGCTGCTCAAGAGCTCCAGCATGTTGCCTTCGCTGATCTTGCCCTGATCAAACAGCCGGTTGATGATCGTGTAGTGCACGTAGGTCGCGCACCCCTCGTTCATCACCTTGGTTTGCCGCTGCGGGTAGAAGTATTGGGCGATGATGCGCACGATCCTGAGGATCTCGCGCTGCCAGGGCTCGAGGATCAGACTGTGCTTCTCGATGAAGTAGAGAAGGTTCTCCTCCGGGAGGTTAAGCGCTTTCTTGCGTTCTGAGGCATTGCGCTCCGCCTCGTGCGGATCGCGGCTGTCGACGGAAGAAGGCAGGGTGCGCCAGAGGTCGCTATAGGTCTGCTCCTCATATTCCAATCGTTCACGCGCCCGCTCGCGCACCTTCTCGGAGGAGAGGCGGGGAGGGCGGCGGTAGCGGAAGACGCCGTTGTCCATCAGCGCATGGGCGGAATCGAGGATCGCCTCGACCGCCTCGGTGCCGTGTCGCTCCTCGCACTTGGCGATATATTTCTTGGCGAAGTCCATGTAGCCGAGAATGGCGCCGGCATCCGTCCACTGGCGAAACAGATAGTTGTTCTTGAAGAAGTGGTTGTGGCCGAAGGAGGCGTGGGCGATGACCAGCGTCTGCATTGCCATCGTGTTCTCCTCCATCAGATAGGCGATGCAGGGGTTGGAATTGATGACGATCTCGTAGGCGAGCCCCCGGTGGCCTTTGCGATAGAGGCTGTCCTCGTAAATGAAGCGCTTGCCGAAGGACCAGTGCTGATACATCAAGGGCATGCCGACCGAGGAATAGGCGTCGAGCATTTGTTCCGACGATATAATCTCCAGCTGGTTCGGATAGATATCCAGTCCCATCTCGCCGATCGCGATATCCTGGATGGCATCGTGGACGATCGATAGCGTTCCAAAATTCCAGTCGGAGCCTTCAAACAGCAGCTCGGAACTCTCCGCTCGCTTCGCCATATCGGTGTTCCCTCAGTTATGCGTACGCGCGCCGGCTTTGCGGCTGAAGAGCTTACGAAAGACCGGGTAGATATTGCCTGGTCTTGCGATGCGGGCCATGTGGAAGTTGGGGATTTCGCCATCGACGGTTCGGTAGGCGCGCCAGAGCGATGTGCCATTGTCGGTGGCGCCGAATATTTCGGTCTCGCGCTCGTCGATGATTTCGACGTAAGCGTAATATTGGCAAAGCCGCATCAGATCGCCGCGCAGGAGTGCCGCACATCGCTCCGAATCGCCGCTGCTGTTGTCGCCATCCGACGCCTGCGCCGCGTAAATGTTCCACATGTCGGCCGGGTAGCGCGCTTCGATGATCCGCTGCATCTCCTCGAGAGCCGTGGAGACCACCGTGCCGCCGCTTTGCTTGCTGTAGAAGAAGGTCTCCTCATCGACTTCATGCGCCTCATCGGTGTGCCGGATGAAGATGATGTCGATCCGGCCGTATCTGCGCTTGAGAAAGAGGTGCAGCAGTACGAAGAAGCGCTTGGCGAGATCCTTCTCTCGCTCACCCATCGAGGCCGAGACGTCCATCAGGCAGAACATCACGGCATTGGCGTTCGGCACCGGCTGACGCTCGAAGCGGTTGAAGCGAACGTCGACGGGATCGACATAGGAAATCCGCCGCCGGCGGCGCTCAAGTGCTGTAAGTTCGTCGCGCAAAGCCGTCAGTTTGCGGCGGGACTCAGTCGATAACGGTTTCTCGGTTTCGAGAGCGGCAATCTCGTCGGTAATGAGCTTCACCTGCCGCTCGCTCGGTCGTTGCAAGGCCATGCGTCGGCCAAAGCTGTTGCGCATGGTGCGGCCGATATTGATATTGGTGGGTGAACCCGAGGTGGTGAAGCCGACGCGTTGCGGCTTGAACGTCACCGTTTCCTTCAGGCTCAGCTTGACTAGATCGGGCAGTTCGAGATCTTCGAAGAAAAGATCGAGTACCTCCTCGCGCGACAGGATGAACTGAAAGTCGTCATCGCTTCCGCCGCCGCCCGCGCCATGTCCGCCACCGCCGCCCGCGCCGCCGTCGGGTTTGGAAATCCGGTCGCCTGCGGAAAACTCCTTGTTTCCCGGCAGCACATGTTCCCGATTGCCCGATGTGGGAGAGGGTCGGAAACTCGGCTCGCCGGCGCCCCGCGCGGGCATCGGAACGCCATGAGCGGTGTCGACATCCGCTATCTTGTCGGATTTGATCTGATCCTTTATCGCCCGCTTCAGCTCGTCGCGGGCGCGTTTAAGGAATCGTTGCCGGTTGCCGAGGCTCTTGTCCTTCGGGTTAAGCCGGCGGTCGATGAAATTCGGCATGCGCCAATCCCTCGCTTTGGCTCCGGTTTTGGCATCGTTAACCGGCCTTGTTCACCCGCATGTACCAATCGACCAGGCGGCGGACCTGGCGTGCGGTATAGCCGCGCTCAATCATCCGCTGAACGAATTCGTCATGCTGCTTTTCAGTCGAGCTGTCCTTCTTGGAGCCGAAGCTGATGACGGGCAGCAGATCCTCGACCTGACCGAACATCCGCTTTTCAATAACCTCGCGAAGTTTTTCGTAGCTTGTCCATGCGGGATTGCGGCCGCCATTGCGCGCCCTTGCTCGCAGGGTGAACTTCACTACTTCGTTGCGGAAATCCTTGGGATTGGCGATGCCGGCGGGTTTTTCGATCTGCGACAGTTCGCTGTCCAGAATTTCGCGGTTCAGAATCTGGCCGGTATCGGCATCCTTGAAATCCTGGTCCTCCAGCCAGGCATCCGCATAGGATATGTAGCGGTCGAAGAGGTTTTGGCCATATTCACTATAGGACTCCAGATAGGCCTTCTGGATCTCGTGACCGATGAACTCGGCATAGCGGGTGGCGATCTCCGACTTGATGAAGTCGAGGTAGCTGGCCTCCATTTCCTTCGGAAACTGCTCGCGCTTGATCGCCTGCTCGAGGATGTACATCAGGTGCACGGGATCGGCGGCGACTTCCTTGGTGTCGTAGTTGAAAGTCTCCGAGAGCACCTTGAAGGCAAAGCGGGTGCTGATGCCGTTCATCCCCTCGTCCACGCCGGCGACATCACGATATTCCTGCACGGACTTGGCCTTGGGGTCGGTGTCCTTCAGGTTCTCGCCGTCATAGACGCGCATCTTGGTGTAGAGCGGTGAGTTTTCGTGGCGGATCAGGCGGGTCGCGACCGTGAAGCGGCTCAGGTTTTCGAGAACCTCCGGCGCGCAGGCGCTCTTGGCGAGCTCGCTTTCGCGCAGCAGCTTCTCGTAGATCTGCCGCTCCTCGGTCACGCGCAGGCAATAGGGCACCTTGACCACGAGGATACGGTCGAGGAAGGCCTCGTTGTTGCGGTTGTTCTTGAACTGCTGCCACTCGGATTCGTTGGAGTGGGCAACCACGATGCCCTGATAGGGGAAGGCGCCGAAGTTTTCGGTGCCGTTATAGCTGCCCTCCTGTGTTGCCGTCAGCAGCGGGTGCAGCACCTTGATCGGCGCCTTGAACATTTCGACGAATTCGAGCAACCCTTGCGTCGTGCGGTTGAGGCCGCCGCTGTAGGAATAGGCATCGGGGTCGGCCTGGCTGTAGTTTTCCAGCTGCCGGATATCGACCTTGCCGACCAGCGCCGAGACGTCCTGATTGTTCTCGTCACCCGGCTCGGTCTTGGCAATCGCGATCTGACGAAGCCTTGATGGCATCAGCTTGACGACGCTGAAGCGCGAGATATCGCCGCCGATCTCGTCGAGCCGCTTGGTGGCCCAGGGGGAAATCAGTCCGGTGAGGCGGCGTCTGGCAATCCCGTACTTGTCTTCCAAAAGATCGGACATGCGCTCCGGCTGAAATAGGCCCAGCGGCGATTCGAAGACCGGGCTCACCTGTCCGTCGATCGCCAGCGTGTAGATCGGGAAGCGCTCCATCAGCTTCTTCAGCCGTTCGGCGAGAGACGACTTGCCGCCGCCTACAGGACCGAGGAGATAGAGGATCTGCTTGCGCTCTTCGAGACCTTGCGCGGCATATCTGAAATAGCCGACGATCCGCTCGATCGTGTCTTCCATTCCATAGAAATCGGCAAAGGCGGGATAAATCTTAACGGTGCGGTTGGAGAATATGCGGCCCAATCGCTCATCGGCGCTGGTGTCGATTAGTTTAGGTTCGCCAATGGCTTCCACCATGCGTTCCTGCGCGGTGGCATATAGTCGTTTGTCATCACGGCAGGCCAGGAGGTATTCCTGGAGACTTAGCTCTTCTTGCGCGGCGTTCGTATAGATCTCCGAAAACAGATCGAATACGTCGCTTTCGCTCTTCTGCATCTTTGCTCTCCCGCGGCCGGTTGAATGAGGACGGGATCGCTACGTGTCGGCTCGCGAGATAGAACGCGTCAGACTATTTTATTACAATGCGCTTACGAAGTTCGGGACAGTCTGTAGCCGATAGCCGCGATACTCGTCAGACTCACATTATGCAGCCGACGCGGCAGATCGCCAAGGGCGCAGATAGGTTTTCACTCTTTTTTGCACGATATGTGACAAATCTCGTCCATGCACAAAAAAGGGGCCGCTGAACGGCCCCTTTCTGTTGCTTGCGCTGACGTTTAGTTCGGCAGAGCGTAGGCGATGACGTAGTCGCCACGAAGATCCGACTGGCGTGCGCCGCCGGCCGAGATGATGACGTACTGCTTGCCTGTCTTCGGCGACTTGTAGGTCATCGGGCCGCCTTGGCTGCCAACGGGCAGACGGGCTTTCCAGACTTCCTTGCCGGTCGCCGTGCTGAAGGCGCGCAGGTAGAAGTCCTGCGTACCGGCGATGAAGATCAGGCCGCCCTGTGTGGCGAGCGTGCCGCCGAGCGTCGGCATGCCGATCGGGATCGGCAGACCCATCTTGATACCGAGCGGGCCGGTGTCTTCGACGGTGCCGACAGGAACCTGCCAGGCGATCTTCTGCGTCTTCATGTCGATCGCCGTCAGGCTGCCGAAGGGCGGAGCCTGGCAGGGAATGCCGAGCGCCGACAGGAAGCGGTTCTTGTCGACCGCGTAGGGCGTACCCTTCATCGGCACGAGGCCCATGCCGGTGTTGACGGATTCGCCACCGCTGTTGACGGCCTTGGTCGGTGCGGCTTCCTTCATCTGGATCCACAGGCCGAGGCGCATGTCGTTGACGAAGATGTAGTTCGAGTTCGGGTCGGTCGAAAGTCCGCCCCAGTTCATGCCACCCAGCGAGCCCGGGAAGTTGAGCGCGAGGTCGGTGCCCGGAACCGTGTAGACGCCATCGTAGCGCATGCCCTTGAAGGCGATGCGGCACAGCAGCTGGTCAAACGGCGTCGCACCCCACATGTCGCTTTCGGTCAGCGTCTTGGCGCCGATCTGCGGCATGCCGACGGAGAGCTTCTGGGTCGGAGCGTAAGGCTCGTTCGGGATGTTGCCCGGCTTCACCGGTACATCGTCGACCTTGGTCAGCGGCTGACCGGTTGCGCGATCGAGCACATAGAGTTGGCCAGCCTTGGTGCCGAACACCAGAGCAGGAACCGTCGTGCCGTCGGCCTTCGGGAAGTCGATGAACGAAGGCTGCATCGGAACGTCGAAGTCCCACAGATCGTTGTGAACGGTCTGGTAGACCCACTTCTCACGGCCGGTGGTGGCGTCGAGCGCCAGCATCGAGGCGCCGTACTTGTGGTCGAGATCCGTGCGGGTCGCGCCGTAAAGGTCGACCGACGGGCTGCCGACCGGCATGAAGACGGTGTTGGAAGCGGGATCATAGGACATCGACGCCCAGACGTTCGGGGTCGAACGCGTGTAGCTTTCGCCCGGGGGCGGCAGGAGCGTGATGTTCGGGTTGCCCGGGTCGAATGCCCAACGCAGCTGACCGGTCACGACATCGAAACCGCGCATGACGCCGCCAGGCATGTCGGTGCTGACGTTATCGGCAACGCGGCCGCCAACGACGACGGTGGTGCCGGCAAGCGTCGGCGCCGAGGTGAGCACGTAGCTCGGATCAGCCGCCTGGCCCATGCCGACCTTCAGGTCGACGCGGCCGTTGGTGCCGAAATCCGGGCAGAACGCGCCGGTGTCGGCGTCGAGCGCGATCAGCTCGGCGGTGATCGTGTTCATCAGGATGCGGCGTTCGCAAAGCGCACCGGGTGCGACGTTGACCGCGGTGACCGGCGTGGAGTTCGGTGCCGAAGGCTGTTCGAGTGCGCGCGTCGCATCGAAGTAAGCGAGGCCGCGGCAGCGCATCCAGACAGACGACTTGGCGTTGATCTTGGCCTTCCAGATTTCCTTGCCGGTATCGGCGTCAATCGAGATGACGTTGTTGTGTGGGGTGCACACAAACACACGGTCGCCGACCTGCAGCGGAGTTTCCTGGTCTTCCGCGCCGTTGGCGCCGGGGCTGATCGGCGTGTCGCCGGTGTGGTATTCCCACGCAACCTTCAGATCGTTGACGTTGTCGAGGTTGATCTGGTCGAGTGCGGCGAAGCGGCTGCCGCCCGAGGTGTTACCGTAGGCTTCCCAGTTCTTCTGTTCGCGGGCCGGATCGACCGGCGTGCGGGCCGGGCCGGCGCCAGTGGCGACAACCGGCGGATGCGGGATGAACATGCCGTAGAAGGCCGCGCCAGTGCCGATCGCGAGGATCAGAGCCAGACCGAACGAGGCGCCGTAAGCGGGCGTGCGGCCGGCCGAGCGACGCAGCAAAGGGAAGGAGACGGCAACGACTATGGAGCCGACGGCAATCGCCAGCAGCCGCGAAATCAGCGGCCAGAACTCAAAGCCTGCGTCCCAGATGGCCCAGATGGCCGAAAGAACGAAGACGAGCCCGAAGAGCAGGGCGCCCAGCGGCCTGCGGCGGATGATGAGCAGGCCCGCGATGACCAGTCCGATGCCGGCGAGCAGGAAGTACCAGCTGCCGCCCAGCGAGACGAGCTTGCCGCCGCCGATCGCGAAAAACAGCCCGGCGAGCGTGATGATCGCGCCGAGCAATACCAGCCACAGGCGACCTAACAGCGCCGGTGGGTTCGGTGAATTATCCATTGAATAGCCTCATTGCATATCCGGCAAACGAAGATGGAAAGCCTGTAAATACGAGATGCTCGCCTTGCGCGTTCGCCGTTTGGTTAGCTGTCTTAACGACAGCAGGCGAAAAGGAGCGATTTCGAGCGCATGTGCGCTGGCGAACCATGATCTGCGAAAAGCGGCGCGTTCGGCGCCAATTCGGGAAATCTGCAAAAGTCCATCAGGCTCGTCCTACGTGGTTCGAAATGCACGCGTCAGGCACCGACGGAGGGAGACAGCACCTTAACGTCTCCAACCCTGGGCTGGGATATATCGCCAGCGGCAGCATTGTGGCAAGTGCTATTTTAGACAGATGAATAGCAGGCAAGGAGCGCGTCGCAGGCGCGACTTTGCGTCCGGAACCGAAGCGGAATTCCGTCCGTTGGCAGCTCTCAGCAACAACGAATTTAGAACGGGTTCGTCGTGGCGCTTTCGATCTTCACCGGCTTCTTGTTCGAAAGCCGCTCGATGCAGGACGCGTAGGTCGCATGCATAGGATAGATGCGCGAGGTCGGGATGACCCAGTCGGGTTCATTGCCCTGGAACGAGACGTTGATGTCGGCCATTCCGCTGAGTGCGGCGCGAATAATGCCCTGAACGCCGCCGGCATTGGAATTTCCGGGCAGGCTCCAGACGCGCAGGCTCTTGCCGTCGGCGCCGATGGCAGGCACTTCCATGCTGTTGCTTTTGCCGGTCACCGAAACCTTGGTGGCGAGATGATCAGGAAGCGACCACGCGTCGTTCTTGATCAGCCAGGACGCATCCTTCAGGCTTTCGCGGAACTCGACGGTCTTCCCGGTCATGCTGTCCCAAACCAGCGCGCAATAGGGCTCGCCGCCATTGTGGACATAGCCGATCGACCATTGGCGGGACGATCCGATCCAATCCTCCGTGGCGTTTGCAATCAGCGGCGTGCCCGCGCTGAAGAGAGCGGCAGCAAGAGAAACTCTCGCAGAAAGAACGGCGAACGGTCTCATTTTTCCGTACCTTTGTGCAACACGGCTTGGTCGTCAGGGGGTATCCCTTGAACCGACTTTGTCGCACGAACAGGTTTCAAACCGATGAATCGCCACACTTGCCGCGGGTTCTGCGATTGCACGCCCGTGTGTCACCCAAGGACACATCTATCACGGTTTTAGCTGAAGCGCGGCGATGACTTCGTGTGCTGCGCGCTCGCCGCTTTGCAGCGCCCCATGGGCGGTCGAAAAGTCCGTGCTGTGCGTTGCTTCCCCGGCGAAGAACACGCGCTCGTCGTATGATCTCGCGAGCGTAAGGCGGGCGTCGGAGTGGCCGGGTAGAGCGTGGCTATAGGCGCCGCCGATCGATGCCGTCCTGGTCCAGTCCGATGCGATGAGCGGGCGGAGATTGCGCCGGATATCGCTGCCGAACAGATGGGCGAGCTGATCCGTGGCGCGCGCGAATGCAGCTTCATGGCCGCGCTCCGCCACGGCGCGCGCGCCGGCACCGCCGAGAAAGCATTCGATCACGGGCTGGCCAAACGGGCGGATATAGTAGCTGCCGGTCGATGCGTCGCGGGGATCGCCGATAAGATGCGTCTCGTCCTCGAAGGGAGCGGAGCCGATGATTTCAAGGAAGAGCTTCTCGTTGGCGCCAAGCGGCAAGCGGGCTGCCGCCTCTCGCCATGCATCCAAAACCGACGGCCAGCGGATCGTGTCGCCTGCCAGAATATTGGTGGAGATGGTGACGATGACCGCGTCAGCGCGCACGATGCCGACCGATGTCTTGATCTCGACGCGACCCCCATCGAGCCCAATCGCTTCAACGGGCGTCGAAAGCCTCACCGTTGCTTCGGCCGGTATGGCGGCGCTGACGAGTGCGCCGTAGCCTGTTGCGACGCGCCAGTTGAAGTCGGTCGAGGCTTCGTTGTAAGCCGCGTAGTCCTTGCAGGAAATGTGTTCGAGTTCGTCGCCGCTGATATAGCCGCTGAGCGCTTGCAAATAACTCGTCCAGCCGTCCGCCGGGTCGAGCGCATCGGCGGCGATGTCGGAGAGGGGCGGGGTGGCGGAGATGCGATCCGTCCACCGTTCGAAGGCGATATGGGCCCCATCGCGCTCGGATAGAGTGAAGCCGAGATCACGAAATTGCCCGCCCCAGGCGGACGACCGGCGATCGACCGCGATGGCGATCTCGCCGGCGATGCGGGTCCAGGGATTTCGATCGCCGGAGTGAAGCCAGCCGCAGCCGAGATCGACGACGCTGCCCGCTGCCGTTTTCGTCCAAGCACGGCCGCCCTTGCGATCGAGAGCCTCGAGCACCAGTGTTTTCAGACCGGCCTTGGCGAGCGTTCGGGCCGCACCCGTGCCGGCCGCGCCGGCGCCAATGATCACAACATCGGGCTCTTCCATCATCGACATGGCCTAGGCGACTTTCCTTGCGGTCAACTGAATACGAACGTCTCCGCCACATGCTCCATAAATGGCTTGTAGATCAATGCCGTTTTCAGGCTCTTCTCTGAAACTACGAACCATTGCGGGCGCGGCATCGAATTCCGCCGCGCCCACAATCAGCCGCTTATCCCAGATAGGACATGATCACCGAGGCGACCTGAGACGATTCACTCGTGTCCGGCGATGCTGCGGCCGAGGTCGTTGTCTCCGACGGCGTGGTGGCCGTCGTCGTGGTCGTTGTCGCGGCGGCGGCGCTTGCGCCAGAGAGCGGGCCGTTGGTCAGCGCCTGCACCTGGGCAGAGGTCATCGCGTTGATCTGAGCCGGCGTGAAGGCTTCGGCCTGGCTCACTGTCAGCGCGCCGAGCGCTCGCGTGCTCAAGCCCGAAACCGCGCTGGAGCTGAGCGCGATGATGCTCTCGGGCGAGAAGCCTGCCAAGTCATCCGGACCAAGGGCTGCGGCCTGAACCACATTGAGCGCGCCGATCTGGGTGGTCGACAGCATCCCGATCTGCGCCGTGCTCATGGCCGCGACCTGGCTATAGCTGAGCGCCGCCACCTGGCCCGTGGTCAGGGCCGCGATGTCGCTCGACGGCAGGGTCGAAAACAGCGCCGTCGTCAGCCCCTTGATCGAACCTGGCGTGATGGCCGCGAACTCCTCGGTCGATAGCGTCTGCAGCTGGCCACTCGTCAATCCTGCAAGCCCGGTCGAGCTCAGGGCCGCGATCTGGTCGGTGGAGAAGGTGCTGAACTGATCTGTGCTCAGCGCGTGAATCTGATCGCTGGTCAGGCCTGAAACCCCAGAACTTCCCAGAGCCGCGATCTCCTCGGTGGAGAGTGATGCGATGAAGTCCGTCGATAGTCCCTTCATGGCGCCAGAGCTGATCGCCGCCAACTTGGCGGGTGTCAGTGCGTCCAGGCTGGACGAAGTCAGACCCTTCAGCGCATCCGAACTGAGTGCCGCGATCTGGCTTGTGGACAGCCTCTCCATCTGGTCGACGTTGAGCACGCCGGCCTGGGTGCTGCTCAAGCCGGCAATCCCCTTCGCGCTCAGCGCCGCCACCTGCTCGACCGAGAGCACGGCGATATCGCCGGTGCTGAGCGCTGCGATTTGGGCCGAGCCCAGCGCTCCGATCTGGCTTGTCGACAGCATCTCGACCTGGCTTGTGCTTAAGGCAGCGATCTGGGCGGTGGAAAGACCGGCAATGCCGGCTGTGCTCAGCGCGCCGATCTGCTCGGCCGAAAGCGAAGCGATCGTCGCCGGTGACAGCCCGGAGATCGCAGCAGAGCTGATCGCGGCGATATCGGCCGTCGAGAAGCTGTCGAGATCATCCGTTCCGAGTGCCGCGATCTGCTTGGAGCTCAGCGCGCCCACCTGCAGGCTGGTCAGCGCTTCTGCCTGATCGACGCTGAGTGCGGCGATCTGGTCGGTGCTGAGGCCGGCGATGCCTGCGGTGCTCAGCGCCGCGATCTGGCTTGGCGAGAGCGAGGCAAGGGCTGCTGTCGAAAGGCCGGAGATGGCCGACGAGCTGATCGCGGCGATTTCGGCCGTGGTGAAACTGTCGAGATTGTCTGAGGTCAGAACCGCGACCTGCCGCGAGGAGAGGGCACCGATCTGGATGCTGGTCAGCGCTTCCATCTGGTCGCTATGCAGTGCGACGAGCTGGCCGGTCGAGAGCCCCGCTATGCCTGCCGTGCTCAACGCCGCGATCTGTTCCGGCGAAAACGCGCTGATGTCGGCTGTGTTCAGCGCCGCGATCTGCTTGGAGGTCAGCGCGCCAACCTGGGAGGTCGTCAGTGCTTCCACCTGGTTGGTGCGCAGCGCGCCGATCTGGTCGCTGGTGAGGCCTGCAATGCCGGTGGGGCTAAGGGCCGAGATCTGGTCGCCCGAAAGCGAGGCCAGCGCTGATGTCGACATGCCTGCTATTGCGCTGGAGGTGATTGCGGCCATGTCGGCGGTGCTGAAACTGTCGAGATCATCGGTTCCGAGTGCAGCGATCTGCTTCGAGTTCAGCGCGCCTACCTGAACGCTGGTGAACGCCTCGACCTGGCGCACGCTGAGCGCACTGATCTGATCGCTGGTCAGGCCCGCGATCCCCGCCGTGCCGAAGGCGGCGATCTGGTCGATCGAAAGCGCCGCGATACGGTCGGTGGCAAGCGCCCCGACCTGCTTAGAGGTCAGCGCGCCGATCTGCGCTGTTGTCAGCACCTCCACCTGGTTGGAGCCGAGCGCGGCCATCTGGCCGCTGGAGAGACCGGATATCCCAGCCGAGCTCATGGCGACGATCTGTGCGGTCGACAGCGCGCTGATCGCGGCGGTCGAAAGGCCAAGGATAGCGCCCGAGCCAATGGCGGCGATGTCCGCGGTGGAGAAGTGCGAGAGGTCGTCCGTGCCTAGGGCGGCAATCTGCCTTGAGTTCAGGGCGCCGACCTGCAGGCTGGTCAGGGCCTCAGTCTGATCGGTGCTCAATGCCGCAATCTGGTCGCTGCTGAGACCGGGTATGCCCACCGTGCTCAATGCGGCGACCTGGGCGGTCGTCAGTGATGCAAGGTCGTCGGTGCCAAGCGCTCCGATTTGCCGCGAGCTCAACGCGGCGATCTGGCTCGTCGTCAGCGCGCCGATCTGGTCGCTGCTGAGCGCGCTGATGAGATCGACAGTCAGCCCGGCGATGCCAGCAGTGCTGAGCGCCGCGATCTGGCTCGTCGTCAGCGTCGCGAGGGCGGCTGCCGACAGGCCGGCGATGGCGCCGGAGTTGATCGCGGCAATGTTCTTCGCCGACAGGATGGCGATATCGTCGGTGCTGAGAGCCGCCGTCTGCTTCGAGCTTAGGGCTCCGATCTGCGCCGAGGTCAACGCTTCCACCTGATCGGTCCGCAGCGCTGCGATCTGCCCGGTCGTCATCCCCGTGATCGCTGCCGTGTTCAGCGCCGCGATCTGGCTCGCAGAGAGCGCCGCGATCGTGCCAGTCGAAAGGCCGGCGATGGCGCCGGAGCCGATGGCCGCCATATCCTTGGTCGAGAAGGTTGCGATGTCATCGGCGGTGAGGGCGGCAAGCTGCGAGGAGCTCAGGCCGCTGATCTGGCTGCTGGTCAGCGCTTCCGCCTGGGCGGTACTGAGTGCCGCAAGCTGCTGGGTGGTCAGACCTGCAATCGCATTCTTGCTCAGCGCGGCGATCTGCGCCGTGGTCAGGGCCCGGATCGTATCCGTCGACATTCCCCCCAGCGCGCTTGACGTGATCGCGGCGATATCCTTGGTGGAGAAGGTCACGACATCCTCAGGTCCGAGGACCGAGAGCTGGCTGGAATTCAGCGTTCCGACCTGGTTGCTGGTGAGCGCCTCCGCCTGTGCGGTCGAAAGCGCCGCCAGCTGCTGCGAGTTCAATCCCGCGATGCCGCCAACCGAGAGAGCGGCGATCTGTGCTGTGGAGAGTGCCGCTATGTCGTCCGTGCGCAGCGCGCCGACCTGAGAGGAGCTGAGGGCTGCCATCTGCTTGGTCGAAAGCGCCAGGATTTGTGTGTTGCTGAGGGCCGAGACCTGGCTGGTCGACAGGCCGGAAACGCCGGACGAGCTCATGGCCGCCAGCTGCTGGGTGGTCAGTCCGGCCATGTCGCCGGTGCTAAGCCCCGCGACCTGCTTGGTAGTCATCGCGGCGATCTGACTGGTGCTGAGCGTGTGCAGCTGCGCGCTGTTCAGCGCGTCGACCTGATCGGATGTCAGACCCGTGATGCCCGCTGGCGTCAGGAAGGCGATCTGGTCGGTGGAGAGAACGCTGACATGGTCGCCGAGTGCTGCGACCTGCGCCGATGTCAGCGCCTTCACCTGTGCGGTCGAAAGCTTGGCGATCTGGTCTGTGCCGAGTGCTGCGACCTGGGTGCTCGTGAGGCTCGCAAGAGCGCTGGTGCTCAGCAACGCGATCTGAGCGGTGGTCAGGCCTGCAACCGCATCAGTGCCGAGGCCGGGCAAGCCCTTGTTGGTGATTGCCGCGATATCGGCGGTCGAGAAGGTCGCGATGTCCTCAGCAGAAAGCGCTGAGAACTGCAGCGATGTCAGAGCCGCCACCTGCACGGGCGACAGCGTCTCGATCTGCGACGTGCTCATCGCGCCGATCTGCAGGCTGGTGAGGCTCGCGATCGCGCTGGTGTTGAGCGCTGCGATCTGCTCGTTCGTCAGGCCTTCGATAGCGTCGCCGCTGATGCCCGAGATCGCCTTGTTGGTGATCGCGGCGATATCGGCGGTGGAAAAGGTGGCGATATCATCGGCGCCGAGTGCGGCCATCTGCGCGGAGCTCAAAACCTTCACCTGCGCCGGCGACAAGGCTTCGACCTGTGCTGTGCTGAGAGCGCCGATCTGGTCGCTCGTCAGGCTCACGACCGCATTCGTGCTCATGGCCGCGATCTGGGCGGTTGAGAGCGTTGCGAGCACGTCCGTACTCAGGCCCGGCAGCGCCTTGTTGGTGATCGCGGCGATATCGGCGGTCGAGAAAGTCGCGATATCGCCGGCGTCGAGCACGCCAAGCTGCAACGAGGTCAGTGACATCACCTGCAGCGGAGACAGAGCTTCTACCTGCGCCGAGCCGAGGGCGTCGAGCTGATCGGTCGTCAGGCTGGCGATCGAGGTCGTGCTCAAGGCCGCGATCTGGGCGGTGGTGAGCGCCGCGACCTGGTTGGTGCCCAAGGTGGAGATCTGCAGGGTCTTCAGCGCGTTGACCTGGGCGGTCGTGAGTGCGCCGATCTGCCCCGAGGTCAGGCTGGACATGTTGAGGCCGGGGATCGCCTTGCTCGAGAGCGCGGCGATATCGGCCGTCGAGAAGGTTGCGATGCCGTCTTCGCCAAGCGCCGAGAGCTGCAGCGAGCTCAGCCATGCCACCTGCGCCGGGGTGAGCGCCTCGACCTGGCTGGTGTTCAAAACCGCAAGCTGTGTCGTCTTCAGCGCGCTGACTTGCGCGGTCGTCAGCGAAGCAATCTGGCCGGTAGAGAAAGTGGCGATGATGTCTGTGCTGAGACCCGGTATGGCCTTGCTGGTGATCGCCGCGATATCGGCCGTCGAGAAGGTCGCCATGTGATCGGCATCGATCGCTGCGAGCTGTACGGAGGTCAGCGATGCGACCTGTGCCGGTGTCAGCGCCTCGACCTGATCGGTGCTGAGTGCCGCGATCTGGCCGCTCGTCAGGCGTGGGATCGCCGTTGAGTTCAACGCCGCGATCTGGGCGGTGGACAAGGTCGAGATGATATCGGTGGTCAGGCCGTTTATGGCCCTACTGGTGATGGCGGCGATATCGTCGGTGGAGAAGGTTGCGATATGCTCCGCGTCGAACACAGCTAGCTGAACCGAACTCAGCGCCTTTACCTGCGTCGGCGACAACGCTTCGGTCTGGTCGGTGGTCAGCGCGGCCAGCTGGTCTGTTCCGAGGTTCGCGATCTGCGCGGTGGACAGCGCCGCGATCTGCGCGGTCGAGAGCGAATCCATGTTGAGGCCGGTGAAGCCCTTGCTGGTTATCGCGGCGATATCGGCTGTCGAGAAGGCTGCGATATCGTCGGCACCGAAGGCCGCAATCTGCGCCGCGCTCAACGCCTTGACTTGCGCGGGCGTCAAGGCCTCGGCCTGCTCCACGCTCAGCGCGTCGATCTGTTCGGTCGTCAGGCTGGCGATTGCGGCCGTGCTCAGTGCCGCGATCTTTGAGGTCGAAAGCCCTTCCAGCTGCCCTGTGCTGAAGCCAGCGATCTGTGCGCCGAGCGAGGTGATCTGGCTGGTCGAGAACGACGCGATCTGGTCTGCACTCAAGGCTTCGAGCTGGCTGCCGGTGAGGTTGGCGATCAGGCTCGTGGACATGGCGGCGATCTGAGCCGATGAAAGCGCGCCGATCGCATCCGTGCTCAGTCCCGACATGGCGCGGCTGGAAATCGCGGCGATCGCGGCGGTCGAGAAGGCTTCGATATCGGCGGCGTCGAGTGCGGCGAGCTGCCCGGAACTAAGCGCCTTCACCTGTACCGACGATAGCGCCTTGAATTGTTCGTCGTTCAAGGCCCCGAGCTGCTCGGTCGTCAGGCTCGCGATCGAACCGGTGCCGAGGGCGGCGATCTGCACGGTTGACAGCGCCGCGATGGAGCCCGGGCTGAGGCCCGCGATGGCCTTGCTGCTGATGGCTGCGATATCGGCGGTCGAAAACGCAGCGATGCCGTCCTGGTTGAGAACGGCAAGCCGGTCGGAGGTAAGTGCCTTGACCTGCTGCGGCGTGAAGGCTTCTACCTGTTCGGGGCTGAGAGCTCCGATCTGTTCGGTTGTGAGGCTCGCCAGCGCGCTGGAGCTGAGCGAGGCGATATGGGCTGGCGAGAACGCTTCGATCTGGCCGATATCGAGCGAGGCGAACTGCGCCGTCGTCAGCGTGTTCGCCTGCGCCGTCGTCAGCGCCGCGATCTGTTCGGGCGACAAGGCCGACAGGTTCAAGCCCTTCATGGCCTTGGTGTTGATCGCGGCAATATCCTCGAGCGACAGCATGGCTATGTCATCGGGTCCGAGCGCTGCCAGTTGCGCAGACGTCATTGCCGCCATCTGCGCCGGTGAAAACGCTTCGACCTGGTCGGCGCTCAATGCGCCGATCTGGCTGCTCGTCATCGACGCGACAGCGCTCGTGTTCAGGGCTGCGATCTGATCGGGAGAAAGAGCCGCGAGTGCCGCCGTCCCGAGACCCTGGATGGCCTTGGTGATAGCGGCGATATCGGCGGTCGAAAAGGTCGCGATATCCTCGGGGCTGAGTGCCGCGAGCTGCGCGGTGGACAGCGCCTTGATCTGGTTCGGGGTCAGGGCTTCCGACTGCTCGGTCGTCAAGGCGCTCAGCTGCGACGTGGTCAGGGCGGAGACCTGGACGGATGTGAGGCTCTCGATGGCATATTTGTTGAGCGCGTGCAGCTGATCGAAGGTGAAGCCGACGATGGAAGTCTTGGCGATTGCGCTGAGCTGCTGCGAGTTCATCGCCTCGACGTCCTCGACGTCGAGCGCCGCGATCTGAGAGGACGATAGGGCCTTGACCTGGGCCGTGGATAGCGACGCGATGTCGTCGGTTGTCCATGCTGCGACTGCCGCGGACGAGAGGGATCTGATCTGCGTTATCGTCAGCGTGGATGCAACCGTCGTCATGCTCATCAATCCCAAATGTTCAAATGGCGTCAATAAAAAGCCGGGTCGAAATTCCGATAGCGAACGGCAGGCGGCTTCCGGCCCCAAGGTCTGAATGAAGAATCGGTCACCCAAGCCCACGCAGCTATGAGCCGCAGAGTAGGTTGTGTGGCTTGTCCGAACCTGAAATTGTAGGTGGTCTCCCCCCAACAGGGGGGTGCCCGCTGTCGACAAGAAGGCTAGGTCGCCGGCCTTGCCCGCAGCTGGTGTCGTGCTGCGTCTTAGCGCGGGCACTATCAGCGACTGCGAAAATGCAAGAGGCCGGTGATTTCACACATGTCCAAAATTATCACGAGATTGTCACATGCCGGAATCACGGCTCCACTACACGGCGACGCAAAGCGAATAGGATTTGCGCATGCCAAAAAGTGGACGAATGAACGTGTATGGGACGGTTCTCTCCGTACCCTGCATCTTTACCGAGAACGATAACGGCGGAACGATCCGCGGATGTCCGCGATTCCTCGCGCTCGTGGCCGGAAAACAGAGTATCCGACTGCTCGATACGGTTAGCGGCAGATCCACGCCGATCGCACTTCACCGCATCGATCGACGCGGCAGAGCCCGATTTCGCTGGCTCTGACGTCACGTTGAGACCGGGGCTTTTCTGTCTAAAGCGCGGTGCCTCCCGCAAGCGCGACCGGTCACGAAAAGGATGATTTTCACGGCCTCGACCTTTCCTATGCTGCATTGCACTCTAGCTGATGTCGTATGGAACGTTTCATTCTCCACTTTCAGGAGGCAACAGCGTGGCTGCCCGCTTGGCTTGTAAGCATCGGTGTCCTTGCCGCTGCACTGGCCGTGGGTTTGATGATCCATCGTCTCGCTTTTCGCTTTCTGAGCGGCCTGGTCGAAACGCGGGATTTGTTCTGGCGATCGCTGGTCTCTCGCGGCCGCCGGCCGCTTAGGCTCAGCATTCTGACCCTCACGCTGTCGCTTGGCGCCACGATCGCGCCGCTAACGACGCCGCAGGCGGAGTTCATCCGCCACATCCTGCTCTTGGGTTTCATCGCCGTCGTCGGCTGGATCACCAAGACCACGCTGCACATCTGGATGACGGTCTATCTGCGTCGCTTCAAGCTCGACGCCGAAGACAATCTGCTGGCTCGTACCCACGTCACCCAATCGCGCATCGGCGAGCGTATCGCCGCCTTCATGATCGTCGCGATCACCATCGCGGCAGGGTTGATGACCTTTCCGGCCGTGCAGCAATATGGCGTCAGCCTGCTCGCCTCGGCGGGCGTTGCCGGCATCGTGCTCGGCCTCGCCTTGCAGCCGGTATTAAAGAATGTCTTTGCCGGCATCCAGCTTGCGATCACGCAGCCAATCCGCATAGACGACGCGTTGATCGTTGAAGGCGAGTGGGGCAATGTGGAGGAGATCACGTCTACTTATGTCGTGGTCAAGCTCTGGGATTGGCGAAGGCTGATCCTGCCGCTCAGCTATTTCATCGAGAACCCTTTCCAGAACTGGACACGGGAGAGCTCCTCGCTGATCGGTACCGTCATGATCTATCTCGATTATTCGGTGCCGGTCTCCGTCATCCGCACGAAAGTCGAGGAAATCGCCGCCGCTTCAAAGCTCTGGGACAGGCGGGTGGTCGCCGTGCAGGTCACCGATTTCCGCGAAAAAGTCATGGAAATCCGCATCCTCGTCTCGGCCTCCAATGCGCCGAAGACCTTCGACCTGCGTTGTGAGATGCGTGAGAAGATCATCGATTTCGTGCAGCGGGAGTATCCGGCAAGCTTGCCGCGCGTGAGAGCCGAAGGCGCGGCCAACGTCAATGGCGTGATCGGCAGCGAGGCGGCCGTTCGGGCCTCGGCGCAATCCTGATTGCCGGCGCTGCGGGTTCGGGAATCAGACCCATTGCTTCAATTGCATGCGGGCCGCTCTCCGCAGCCGGCTTATCGCGGGCATGTCTCCTGATAGAGCGTCGTTCAGCGCATCAACCGTCGTATCGGATCGAACCGAGGTTCTGGCTTGAAGGAACGCGTTGCGATCAGCACTCCCCTGGTCGCTCGAATATGCGCATCTGTATCCCGCACGCCGCAGCCGCGACAAAACTGCGGCATTGTATCGGCCGAAGGGGATGGACGCGTCCGCGATCTCGAAGCCGTACGCCGCTTCGAGATCGCTCTTCGACGCCTTCAGCTCCTCGTCCAGTTCGGCGGGGGCAAGGCTTGACCAATCGCGGTGGGCGATGCCGTGGCTGCCGATCGGCATGCCCATGTCGATCAGCGCACTGATATCGGTTTTGCCGAGCGATCCCGGCTCGCCGATCCGGCCAGTCAGGACGAAGAACTGTGCCGTAAGGCCACGCTTGGCGAGCGCAGGTGCTGCGATCGTCAGGTCGGACGTGTTGCTGTCGTCGAAAGTGATTGCCAAGGCGCCGCGCTCGGGGTGATCGGCGATACGATCCAGCATGTCGTTGAACCGCGCGATGCTCAGCCAATAGGGCGCCTCGCCAGGTTCCAGTGGACGTTCAGGCTCGCCGATCCCATGAAAGTTAATGATTCGAAGCGCCGTCCTTGCCATTCTCAGCTCCGGCGGATTGCCATAAATTCGGTCGGAGACTTCAGCGGCATCAGCGCGCTCGATAGCGCCGCCCGGTGCGCCGCTCCCCGCCAGCAGCGGATCGCCTGCCCGAGTGCAATGCCCAGCCTGAAGAGTGATGTCTGCAGTGCATTGTGGTGGCGGCCGTAGTAGCGGATGCGATTGGCGGTCATCAGTGCGAAGAGACGCGCATTTCGGCCGCTGCCGCCGCTTTCATGCATGACCTGCGAGCGCGGTTCGAACACCACCTCGAAGCCGGCCTCGCGAACGCGCCGGAGATAATCGACCTCCTCGCTGTAGAGAAAGAAGGATTCGTCCCAAGCACCGATCAAGTCCCGCACCCGCGCGGATACCAGAAGCGCCGATCCCGTCGCCCATTCCACGGTGCCGCTGCGGCCGTAGCGCGCCGCGCCGCCGATGACTTCTCCGAGACCAACGCGCATCGCAAGCGTACCTCCGAGCAGAGCATCGGCCCAGGCCGTCATAATCGACGGCTCGCGCCGGAGCGTTGGATCGACCCGACCTTCTTCGGTATAGTTGAGCGGAACAACAACGCCGGTTGAAGTCTTTTCAGCCCGCTCAATAAGCGGTCGCGCCGCGTCGGGGTAGAGCCTGAGATCGGGATTAAGGATGAGCAGATGCGATCCCGGATGCGCCCGCGCCGCCGCCGCATTGATTGCAGCCGCATAGCCGGCATTGTAGCCCATGCGGATCACGGTCGGCGAAACCGGATGCGCTTCGGCCAGCTCCGCCGATCCGTCCTTGGATTCGTTGTCGGCGATCAGGACCTCGAAGCGGTCGATGCCGGCAAGACCCGCCGGGATCGAATCGAGCAGCGGCGGCAGCGCTCCCGCGCTGTTATAGGTGACGATAATGACGGAGAGCGCCGGCGAAGCCCCTTCCGTATCGCGCGTGATCGGACGATCTCGTTCCATGACTGCCAATTTATCCCCCACCGTTGATTGGCCGCGAAGCCACGTTGCTAGTGAAGCTGCTTGCGATCAATGAGGCTGCGGTCAACGAACTGCGCCAGCGATCCGACGGTTTCGAACACCTCGCCGGTGAAATCGCTATCGTCGATCTGGAAGCCGAAACGCTCTTCGAGCGCGGCCGCAAGGCTCAGCACAGCGAAGGAATCGAGCTCCGGAATGTTGCCGAGTAGCGGCGTTGCGGCGGTCTCGATCCGATCCCGGTCTTCGATGCCGAGCGTTTCGATGATGACGTCCTTGACGGCCTCGAAGGTAGACGAATTCATGATACCCCTCTTAATGTTGCCGGCTACCCGCCGGTGAAATCAAATCAGACAAGAACTTCCACCGGCATCGGATGCCCGAGGAACGCCGTCGGGCTGGCGGTCAGACCATAGGCCCCGGCCTGGAAGATGACGACGAGGTCGCCGATCTCGGCCGGCGGCAGCATCACGTTGTCGGCAAGCAGATCGAGCGGCGTGCACAGACAGCCGACGACGGAGACTGCCTCGCGCTCGCTTTCCTGCATCCGGTTGCCGATCACGACAGGATAGTTGCGGCGGATGACTTGGCCGAGATTGCCCGATGCCGCCAGCTGATGATGCATGCCGCCGTCGACCACCAGATAGGTGCGCCCGCGCGACACCTTTCGGTCGACCACGCGCGTGACGTAGACGCCGGCTTCGCCGACGATGTATCGGCCGAGCTCGATCGTTACGCGCGCATCGGGCAGCTGCGGCCGGATTTCGCCCTCGATCAGCTCCTTTAGCTTGGCGCCGACGGGCACCAGATCGAGCGGCTGATCCTTCTCGGAATAGGGAATCCCGAAGCCCCCGCCGAGGTTCAGATAGCGAACGGGCCACGGCGATTGATCCGCAAGCCCCATTAGCAGCGCGACGTTGCGCGTCAGTGCTTCGCACAGGATATCGGCGTGCAGGTTCTGCGAGCCGGCGAAGACGTGAAAACCGAGGAGATCGAGATCGGCGACACGGAGCGTTTGAAGGAGATCCGGAACCTGCTCGACATCGATGCCGAACTGCTGCGGCCCGCCGCCCATGCGCATGCCGGAGCCCTTGACCTGGAAATCCGGATTGACGCGCAAGGCCACGCGCGGCCGGATGCCGAGCTTGTGGCCGATATCGGTGACGCGGGCTGCCTCGTTGGTCGATTCCATCTCGATTGTCACGCCCGCCGCAACGGCCTGCGTCAGCTCCGCCGTCGTCTTCCCGGGACCGGCGAAGCTGATGTTGTTTGCCGGCACCGGCGTGTCCAGCGCCGCCTTCATCTCGTATGCCGAGGCGACGTCGAATGCGTCGACGAGGCCGGCGAGATGCTGGACGACGGCCGCCATCGGGTTGGCCTTCACCGCGTAGCTGAGCTTGACGTCGGCGGGCAAAATCGAGCGAAGATAGCCGATGCGCGAGGTGAGCAGGCCCCGGTCATAGGCGAAGAACGGCGTCGATCCGACACGCTCGGCCAAGCGATCCAGTGGTATGCCGCCCACGGCCATACAGCTTCCGATCGGCTCGAACATGGAAATGGAAGGGTGCGAACTCACTAACCTAATTGCTCCCTCAATAGAACCCGATCGAACTTGCCGTTCGGATTGGTTGGAATGGCACTCATTTCAACAACCTGCGACGGAACCATGTACTGCGGCAGGGTCCGGCGGAATGCGGTCAAAAGGGCGCTGACATCGAGCGAGCTTGCGATCGGGCTCGCGACTAGCACGATCCGCTGGCCGAGCGCGCCGTCTTCGACGCCGAGCGCGACCGCGTCCTTGGTCAGGCCGGTGGCGTAAGCCACTTCCTCGATTTCGGTGGGGCTGACGCGGTAGCCCGATGTCTTGATCATCTCGTCGCGCCGACCGACGAAGAACAGGAAGCCCTCCTCGTCGGCAACGACGGTGTCGCCCGAGAAGACGGCGAGCTCAGGCGCACGCCAGCTCGCCTCGCTCCCCGGCACCGGGCGGAAACGCTCGGCGGTGCGGGCGGGGTCGTTCCAATAGCCCATCGAGACGAGCGGGCCGCGATGGACAAGCTCGCCATGCTCGCCCGGATCGCAGCGCGAACCATCGGGCCGGACCACAAGAATCTCCGCGTTGGGGATCGCCTTGCCGATCGAATCCGGCCGGCGGTCGATCTCGGACGGGTCGAGGTAGGTTGAGCGGAACGCTTCGGTGAGGCCATACATCAGATAGGGAAGGGCTTGGGGAAACAGGCTGCGCAACCGATCAAGCGTCGCCTTCGGCATGCGGCCGCCAGTGTTGGCGAAGTAGCGCAGTCGCGCAGCCGTTTCGGCAGGCCAGTCGAGTGCTGCCACCTGGATCCAGAACGGCGGTACGCCGGTGATACCAGTCACCTTGTGTTTCTCGCAGAGGCGTATGACATCGCCGGGCAGCAAATAGTTCATCAAGACGACATGCGCGCCGGAATTGAACGCGGTCGTCAGCTGGCTGAGGCCAGCGTCGAAGCTCAGCGGCAGAACCGAGAGAATGGTGTCTTCAGGACCGTTCTTCAAATAATGGCTGACGCTTTCCGCGCCGACAATCATGTTGCGATGGCTGAGAACGACGCCCTTCGGCTTTCCGGTGCTTCCCGATGTATACAGAATGGCCGCCATATCGTAATCGACGGCGACGATGGATGACGCGGTTTCCTGCTCCTGCGAAAACGACGGCGCCCAGCCATGCAGGCGGACCTTACTGATGTCGAGCCCCTGTATATCGCCCGAGGCCTGATCGACGAGCACGATATGCTCGAGGGCCGGGTGATCGGCGATGTGTTCCTGCAGCTGCAGCAGCCGATCGTGCGATGTCACGAGGACGCGGACATTGCAGTCTGCGAGGATATAGGCGACCTGCTGCGGCCGCAGCAGCGGATTGACCGGAACGGTAACGCCGCCTGCCGCCGTCGTGCCGAAGATCGAGACCACCGTCTCCGTCCGCTTTTCGAGCAGCACGGCCACGCGGTCGCTTCGCTGCAGGCCGAGGTCGCGAAGGGCGTAGGCAAAGCCGCAGACCCGTCTCCACAGCTCGCCGTAGCTTACGGTTTCACTCTTGTATGTGAGCGCGGGTAGGTCTCCGTATTTCTGCGCAGCCTGGAGAACGAGGTGGGACAGGTTGATCTTGATTGCTGATTGCATGTCTACCTACTCCCCTACTACCAAGGCACGCACGTGAGTTCGCTGTAGAGATAGTCAACCTGGTCGGCCCCCAGTCTGCTGCTTCGAAACATCTTAGGTCGTGGCGAGCGAAGCGCGATCGACAAGCGTGGACGGGCAACGCCGAGCCTGTTTTCCAACAGAGTCATCGGGATGCCGAAGTGGGTCAGCAGGTAGCCGTAAACTTGCTGCGCGGCGTCCTGGAAAAGCTTGGGATCGCCGACGTAGAGGATCGAGGCGAACAGCGGCAGGCGCTTGCGCCGGTCTCTCCGAAATATCACATAGCAGCGCTGCTGGCCGCGCGTGACGACAATGTGGTGTGCGGCAGGCGCATTGGCGTGGTCGCGATAGATCTCAAGATCGCGTCCGTCGAGGCTGGTCTCGATTGCCTTTCGGTCGGAGATGATGCGGATGCCGGTCCCGATACGTGGCACCGGTAAGTTGACGATCAGTGCGGCGGCGGTATCCAGGTCGCTGAAGTTCAGGCGCCGGTTTAGGGGAACGACGTTGCCGCTCGGCGATAGGTCGGTGAAAGTATAGCCCTGCTGGCCAAGTATAGCCCGGATCAATCTCAGGCCGTGCGAGCGGTAATTTTCGTCAACGCACCAGGCGGATAGATTGCAGACATTTTCCGTGAGATCGCTGACGTGGCGCTCCGAATAGAAGGCGACCTGCGCGCCAACAACGTGCCCGTCACACATAAGCATGAAGCCGTGGTTCGGTGCCGTGGTTTGCCATGAGGGACGGATCGCGGAGGCCCATAGGGCGGGCGAGAGCCGGCTGTTCAGTTCAGCATGCAGGAAGTCCGCGACCGAGGCGATGTCGCCTGCGGTTATCGGGCATATCACGACGTTCCGTCCCGTCGCTTTCAAAACAGTGTTTGACACAGCCCGCCACTTCCTTTGCAACCACTCGAGACACTATGCTTGAAAGCATTGATGCAAGTATTACCTGTAGTGTTCATAGCCGCTCTTAAGATTGAGCGGTAGTTACACAAAAGGTCTACCGCTTATCCTGTTAGCTAACTAGAGAGTTAACGTGGCGAGATCGTATGGTCGTGGCTCAGCGTGTTCACCAGACGCGTATGGGAGGCCACCATTTCTATGACACAACACGTTCTAATCTTGGTCGAGAACCTTCCGGTTCCGTTCGATCGTCGCGTCTGGCAGGAAGCGCAGGCGCTCAACGACGCGGGTTATGAAGTCTCCGTGATCTGCCCGATGGGCAAAGGCCACAACGAGGCCTATGAGGTGATCAACGACATTCATATCTATCGCCATCCGCTGCGCGAGGCCGACACGGCCGCCGGCTATTTCAGAGAGTACGCGACGGCGCTGATAAACCAGCTCTATTTGTCGTTCCGCGTTCGCCGCCGGCAGCGCATCGATGCCATCCAGGCCTGCAATCCGCCGGACCTGATGTTTCTCGTGGCTCTGGTACACAAGATCCTGTTTGGCACCTACTTCGTGTTCGATCATCATGACCTGAGCCCCGAGCTCTATGTCAGCAAATTCGGCCGTAAGGATTTCTTCTATCGGCTGGTGCAGTTCTTCGAACGCCAGACATTTCGCGTCGCCGATGTCAGCATCGCCACCAACGAGACGTTCCGCGATATTGCAGTGGCCCGCGGCGGAATGTCTCCCGATAAGGTGGTTGTGGTCAAAAGCTATCCCGAGGCCTCGCGCTTCAGGCTGACGGAGGCGGAGCAATCGCTCGTCGTTCCCGGCAAGCACCTGATAGGCTATATCGGCATCATGGGCGCGCAGGATGGCGTGGATACGCTGGTCGAGGCCATGCACGACATTGTTCACGTGCAGAAGCGCGACGACATCAATTGCCTGATTATCGGTGACGGGCCGGAATTCGCCCGCTTGAAGGCGCTCGCCGCCGAAAGACAGCTGGGCGACCGGCTGCGCTTCACCGGCTATCTCAGCGGACCGTCGCTGCTCGCGCATCTTTCGGCGCTCAATGTCGGGATCATTCCCGATCCACCAAACGATTTCAACGACAAGCTGTCGATGAACAAGGTGTTCGAATATATGATGCTCGGCCTACCGATCGTGCAATTCAATCTGCGTCAGGCGACGAACGACGCGGGCGATGCGGCGATGGTCGTGGCGGAACATTCGCCGCGGGCGCTCGCCGAAGGCATCGTCTCGCTCGTGGACGATCGCGAGCGGCGCGAGGAAATGGGTGTGCTCGGCCGCGCCGTTGCCGAGCGCAGCTTCCGCTGGACGGCCGAGGCGCACCGCTATCTCGACGCTTACCGAACCCTGTTCGACCGCAGATTGGACGTCAATGATCAGCGTCATTATCCCGCATCTTGACCAGCCTCAGGCGCTTCGCGCCTGCCTTGTGTCACTGGCCGAGCAGGCAGGTGTGAAGCAAGCGGTCGAGATCATCGTGGTCGACAACGGGTCGCAGGTGCTGCCGGTCGAGACCTGCGCCGCCTTTGCATCCGTCACGCTGCTCTCGGAATCTATTCCGGGGCCGGGGCCGGCGCGCAACCGTGGTGTATCGCGTGCCAGCGGCGAGATACTGGCCTTCATCGATGCCGATTGCCTTGCGGGCAATGGCTGGCTTGCCGAAATCGAGCGGCAATTCTCGAGCGATCCCGAGCGCTCGATCCTGGGCGGCGATGTGCGCATCGCCTATGAGGACACCAATCATCTGACGATGCTCGAAGCCTACGAGAGCGTGTTCGCCTATCGAATGAAGGAATACATCGCCAAACAGGGCTTTACCGGAACCGGCAATCTGGCCATCCGCGCCGAGGTTTTCTCGGCGGTCGGCCGCTTCGGGGGCATCGAGGTCGCCGAGGACCGCGACTGGGGGCAGCGCGCGCTCCGTCAGGGCTATCGCACGCATTATTGCCCGGGCATGGTCGTTTATCATCCCGCGCGCAAGACCTTCGCTGAGCTCGCGCAGAAATGGGACCGGCACACCGCGCATGATTTCGTGCGCATCCAGGCCAAGTCCGCCTGGCGGCTGCGCTGGGTCGCGCGCACGCTCGCCGTGGCGCTGTCGCCGGCCGCGGGCCTAGTCTCCATTATCCGCTCGGATCGCATCAAGGGTCTGCGGTCCAGAGCGCTCGCCTTCGTCGTGGTCGTCCTCATCCGTCTTTATAGGGCGGCGATCATGCTTGGCCTGACATTCGGCGGCAGTGCCGCGAAGATGAGCGGGCGCTGGAACCGCAAGACGGTGGCCTAGGCCGGAATCATTGGCCGGGCAACCCGATCTCAAAAAAAGCAGACGTCCCAACCATTGTTCGGTCGCGTCGCGGACTCCATATACCTTTTGATAAGGGCAGCCGTCTTCAGCGGCAGCCTCCACTTGTTGATCACAAAGGTATTGCCATGGCCGCTCTTTCCATCCTCGAACTTGTTCGCGTGACGGAGGAGACCGACGCCCGTGGCGCACTCGACAACGCACGCGATCTAGCCGCGCATGCGGAAGAGTGGGGCTACCGGCGCATCTGGGTTGCCGAACACCACAACATGATAGGTATCGCGAGTGCCGCGACATCGGTTGTCCTCGCCCACCTCGCTGCCGGCACAAAGACGATCCGCGTCGGGGCCGGTGGGATCATGCTGCCCAACCACCCTCCTTATGTCATCGCCGAACAGTTCGGCACTTTGGCGCGCCTGTTTCCCGATCGCATCGATCTCGGGCTCGGCCGTGCGCCCGGAACCGACCAGATGACACTTCGCGCCTTACGCCGGTCGCCGGAGTCAGCCGATCAGTTCCCGCAGGATGTGCTTGAGCTGCAGGCATTTCTCGCGCCCGCCGGCCCGAACCAGCGGATACAGGCGGTTCCGGCTGCCGGCACCGACGTGCCGCTCTGGATTCTCGGCTCCAGCAATTTTGGCGCCATGCTCGCGGGCGAACTCGGCTTGCCCTATGCGTTCGCCTCCCATTTCGCGCCCGAACTTCTTCTCCAGGCGCTGCAGATCTATCGCACGCGTTTCAAGCCATCGGAGCAGCAGTCGCAGCCCTACGCCATGGTCGGCGTCAACGTGATCGCCGCCGAAACCGATGCCGTGGCACGCCGACTTGCGACGACACAGCAGATGTCCTTCACCAACATGTTTCGCGGCACGCGCGGACTGAGCCAGCCGCCGATCGACGACATCGAGACCTATTGGTCGCCGATGGAAAAGGTACAGGCGCAGCAGATGCTCGCCCGCTCGATCATCGGCTCGCCCGAGACGGTTCGCGTCGGCTTGGAGAAGCTGATCGACGAAACCGGCACCGACGAACTGATGATCGTGTCCGACGTTTATGATCACCACGCGCGCCTGCAATCCTTCGAAATGATCGCCGAGGTCGGGCGAAAGATCTGACACTAAGCCATCCCCATAAAACGCAATCGAGACAGGTTGCGTATCGCATGAAGACGCCACCACTGGAGACAAAGCATGGCCAATTCGACTGAGTATACGCCGCCAAAGATCTGGACCTGGAACAAGGACAGCGGCGGGCGTTTCGCCAACATCAATCGACCGATCGCAGGCGCGACGCATGAGAAGGAACTGCCGATCGGGCGCCATCCTTTGCAGCTCTATTCGCTCGGCACGCCGAATGGCGTCAAGGTGACGATCATGCTCGAGGAGCTTCTCGCCGCCGGTCACAGCGGCGCCGAATATGATGCCTGGCTGATAAGGATCGGCGATGGCGACCAGTTCGGCAGCGGCTTCGTTCAGGCAAATCCGAACTCCAAGATCCCGGCTCTGGTTGATCGCAGCGGTGCCAAGCCGATCCGCGTTTTCGAATCCGGTTCAATCCTGACCTATCTTGCCGAAAAATTTCAGGCCTTCCTGCCGACGGAGCCGGCGGCGCGCGCCGAATGCTTCTCGTGGCTGTTCTGGCAGATGGGCAGCGCGCCCTATCTCGGCGGTGGCTTCGGCCACTTCTATGCCTACGCGCCGACCAAGATCGAATATGCGATCGATCGCTTCGCGATGGAAACCAAGCGCCAGCTCGACGTGCTCGATCGCCGTCTTGCCGAGAGTGAGTATCTCGGCGGTGCCGAGTACACCATCGCCGACATGGCCGTGTGGCCCTGGTATGGCGGGCTGGTGAAGGGCTGGATCTACGAAGCGGCGGAGTTCCTGCAGGTTCAGGAATACAAGAATATCCAGCGCTGGGCCGATCTGATCGGCGAGCGCAAGCCTGTTCAGCGCGGGCGCATGGTCAACCGTCTCTCCGGCGAACCGTCGAGCCAGCTCTGGGAGCGTCACGACGCCAGCGACTTCGACACGAAGACGCAGGATAAGATCGGCTCTGCCGGTTAAGTTTCGGATTTGTCGCATCCGGGTCGCCATCTCGGCGATCCGGGGTGCGACGGTTCGCCGATCTGCGAATGAGTGAGCCACCGTGGCTCAGGCGGTGGTGGCTTTCGCCTTTCGCAACGCCACATACTCCCACAGAGCGACGAGCAAAAGCGTGACGGTGCTCACCATCTGGATCGTGAAATTCTGCTGCATCGGCAGCACAACGGGGGTCCCCAGCAGGATGGCAAGGCCGGCGATGTGAGAGAGCGGCGGCTTACGCGCGGCTGTCAATTTCAGCCAGATATTTCCGATCAAGAACAGCCCCGGCCCGCCGAGAATGGCGAGCGTGGTCTTCAGGCTGCTATGCTCTTCGGGATGCGACAGGCTGAAGTCCTCACCGACGGCGGTGAGGATGATGCCGGCGACGATCGGCAAGTGCCCGTAGGTGAAAAGACCATGGGCCACAGTTTCGGGCGCCGAGGTCGTCTCCGCCTTGTCGGCCGCCTTCTGCTGGCCGTGGTGGAAATAGATCCACCACATGAAGCCTGTCGTCAGAAACGCGCTGCAGAAAACCATGACCGACAGGTTCGACTGCATGTGTTCCGCGGCAGTCCTGCCCGTCGTCAGAATGGTTTCGCCTAGGCAGAGAATGACGAAGAGAGCACAGCGCTCGGCCATATGCTCGCCCGATATGTCGAGCGTTTCGCGCGGCGACGCTCCCAGTTCAGGCACCCAGTAGCGCGCCAAAGGCGAGACGTACTCGATCAATAGTGCGACGCCCCAAAAGGCGACGCGAGCCTCAAGGCTGGCGAAGCCGCCAATTATCCAGAAGACGCTGGAAGCGATCACCCAGACGGTGATGCGGACAAAGGTGAGGTAAGAGGGCCGGTCGACGCCCTTGTAGGCGTAGAGCATGAAGAACGAGCGCACGAGCTGCATGGCGCAATATAGCGCCGCGAATGCCGTGCCCTGATGCTTGAATGCCTCGGGCAGGGCGATCGCGAGTAGGATGCCGCCGAACATAAGGGCGAAGAGTAGCAGGCGCACCGCTTCCTTGTCGGTGTCGAGCAGGTTGGTGATCCAGGTCGTGTAGACCCACAGCCACCAGATCGCCAGGATCAACAAGATCGATTCGGCGAGCGTCGTCGAACTGAAGTCCTCGACCAGCGTGTGCGACAGCTGGATCAGCGCGAATACGAAGACGAGATCGAAGAACAGCTCCGGAAAGCTGGCCTTCGTCTTCTCGGTGCTTTTACCGCGGATCAGGCTCAATGCGATCCCTCCATCGATCGAGCCACGGCCTCAGAAAACCGCCAGATATTTCAGAAGCGAAATGATGCCGATGATGATGACGATGATCTGCACGATCTGCTTGGCTCTGGCATCGATCGGCAGGCGGGCAACAAGGTACAAGACAAGGATGATGACCAGGAAGGTTATCAGTATTCCGATCAGTATAGACGCTGCCATTTGGATCCCACTCCGTTGAAAAATCTTTTAGTCACAGAGCGTTAGATAAATCGCTCTTTCGAAAAGGAAAGGATCGGGGGCCAGAAAGTCTATCGCGGCGGTTGGAATGACTGAGCGCTCTGTCGCAGGAACCTTCAATGTCGCCGTGAGTTCAAGGTGAAAGGGAGAAGACGATCATGCCCGCAAAATCGAAAGCGCAACAAAAGGCAGCCGGCGCAGCTTTGTCTGCCAAGCGCGGTGAAACGCCGAAGAGCAAGCTCAAGGGCGCATCCCGCGAGATGGTGGATTCCATGACGGAAAAGCAGCTTGAGGAATTCGCATCCACGAAGACCAAGGGTAAGCCGGAGCACGTGTCCAAGTAGCCCATGGTTCTCGGCGTTTTATGCCGCGATTACCACCGCTGGTAACTTAGCCGCCCCAAGTGCGCTCGAGCACATCGATCCAGTTCGCGTGGGTGATCTTGACCAGGGCCTTCTCATCGAAGCCGCCGGCGCGGAACGCGTCGATCAACTGAGGTAGACCGGTAGCGTCCTTGATCGTCGCCGGGATCGTCGTTCCATCGAAATCCGAGCCCAGGGCGACGTGGTCGATGCCGATGCGATCGGCGATGTACGCGGCGTGGCGGACCAGGAGGTCGAGGCTGGTGTCGGCGTTGCGGGTGCCGTCGTTGCGCAGGAAGAGCACGCCGAAATTGATGCCCACAAGCCCGCCCGTATCGCGGATGGCGTCAAGCTGTCGATCGGTCAGGTTGCGGCTGTGCGGGCTGATGTGGTGAACGTTGGAATGCGAGGCGACCAGAGGGGCGCTTGAGAGCTTGGCGATGTCCCAGAAGCCTTGCTCATTCATATGCGAGAGATCGACCATGATCTTCAACTCGTTGCAAGCGCGGATCAAATCCTTGCCAGCGTCGGTCAAGCCGGGGCCGATGTCGGGCGATGACGGGAAGCGGAACGGCACCCCGTAAGCAAAAATGTTCGGCCGGCTCCAGACTGGTCCGAGCGTGCGAAGCCCGCTCTGGTGAAGCACATAGAGCGCATCGAGATCGGCGGCGATCGCTTCGGCACCCTCAATATGCATCACGGCCGCGAAGGCGCCGGTTTCGATCGACTGGCGGATATCGGCTGCCGCGCGGCAGACTTTCAGCCCGCCGGCGCTTTGAGCCTCGATGTCGAAGAGAATGCGGGCCATCGCGAGGGTGCGGTTCAGCGATTCCGGCTGTGCCGGCGTCAGGAAATCGCCATTGGCGTCCTTCCCCATGCTGGGCGAGGTGATGTAGATCGCGCAAAGCCCTCCGGCCAGGCCGCCGGCGCGCGCCTTGGGAAGATCGATATGCCCAGTCGCCTCTCCCTCGATAAACGCCTTGGCCGGTTGCGCGATGCCGGAATGCTGCAGCCGGAGCAACACGTCGTTGTGGCCGTCAAAAACGGGCATAAGGGAGTTTGGCATGATGGGGAGGGTCCTGTGTCTCTTTGCTTGCGGAACTTCGTATGACAGGTCGGCGCCCCCACGCAAACCCAAACCGCGAGCCGTGCGTTGAAAATCGCGCGGCCAGCCGGCTTGTCTGTCTGATTACTGCCTAACGTAGGCGGACGAGAGCGGGCCGAGCTCGGCCGATATCTGGCGCCATCGCGCCGGCTGGGCGCCCGTGCGTGAAATCATCGCCTCGATAAGTCCGGTGGAGACGGCATCCTTCAGTCTTCCATCGCCATTGCGCATGCCGAGCTCAATCAGCTCGAACACCCGCTGCTTGTCCTCAAGCGTCGAAAAACGCTCGGCAATCAGCCAGCCCATGTCGGAGTATAGCGTATGCATATCCCCGAGATCGGTGGGGGCGACATCCTCGATGACGTTCTCCAGCGTGGAGGTAACAGGGACATGCTGTGCCAGTTCAGCGGTGATCGCTTTCGTATCCATTGTCATTTCCTTGTCTTTGTGTGCAGTGATCGGTCGGCCGCACAGCGGCTTTCCGTTCAGCTCGGCCGTTGAGCGTTGTCGTTCGCAACCGGCCATGTCGGTCCCGCCCCATGGCCGCGCAGCAGCCATGCGAGGCTGACCTCAAGCGTATCGGCGATCGTTTCCAGATTGCCGGCAGCGGGCGCCGCGCGGTCGTTTTCCCACGATGCCCAGATGTCGGGCGTGATGCCGAGGCTTCTCGCGGCGGCTTCGATGGAGAGTTTCACCGCGTCGCGGGCGAGCGACATGCGCCCACCCATCGTGTCGTCTTCGGCGCCGGTCGGTTGCAGGCGGTCGATATACATTCATCGCTCCTGTTCGGTCGAAGGGTTGCTCCCCGCCGAAAATCGGGCCGGGCGCGATAATCCGGTCAGCCTTCGTCGCCGATCCAGCTCTTCACCTGGTCGGGATGGTCCTGGATATATTTATCCACGGCTTTGTCGTAGGACGTTTCCTGCGCGGCAAACATCGCCGCTTCGAGATCGGGGATTGACAGATTCATGCGCGACAAGAAGGCAGCAACCTTGGGGTTGTCGGACTTGAAGTCCTTGCGGGCGAGAATGTCGACATGTTCTGCTTCGCCGAGCGACTTCTTCGGGTCATCGAGATAGCGAAGCTTGTGCTTGCCGAACATCCAGTGCGGGCTCCAGGCGGTGGCTACGAACCATTTCTCGCCCCGCATCGCGCGGTCAACCGTAGTCAGCATGCCGGCCTCGCTGGAGATCTGCAGCTTGTAGCCGTCGAGCCCGTAATCCTTCACGGCCTTTTCCGAGAGACGCGTGAGGCCGGCGCCCGGATCGATGCCCTGGATGGTGCCAGAGAGCTTCTTCTGCACGTCTTCCTTCTTCAGGTCCTCGATCGAGCCGATCTGGTCGGCTGGAATGTAATCGGGAACCACCCAGCCGAGCTTGGCGCCGTCATAGACCGTGCCGAGCGTCTCGACCTTGTCCTTGACCTTGGCATAGTAGTCGGCATGCGTCTGCGGCAGCCAGGCCATCATCATCGTGTCGAGGTCGCCGCGCGCGACACCCTGGTAGAGCGGCGCGACATCAGCCTGTACGAGCTCCACCTTCTGGTTCAGCTTCGTCTCGATCAGCTTAGCGGCAAGCTTGGTGACGAATTCGGCGTCGGACCAGGCGGCCCAACCTATCTTCACCGGCTTGGCATCTTGCGCCATGGTCGAGGTGACCGCGCCGCTGACGAGAGCGGCGGCAAGGCCGATGGTTGCGAGTGTTTTGAACATGAGTGCTCCTTTTGTGAAGGTTCGCATTTGGCAGGCCGCTGCCCGCCATGATGAGTTGCCAGAGATCAGGCCGTCGCCGGCTTGAGCTCTTCGCGTTCGCTTTTGCGCAACAAGCTCTGCCAGAATGCGGCGCGCGGCTTGCCAAGGCTCTGGGTGATGCGGTCGAGGATGACCGCTAGAATGACGACGGCGATGCCGCCCTCGAAACCGGTGCCGACGTCGAGGCGCTGGATGCCGGTCAGAACCGTGTTGCCGATGCCGCCTGCGCCGATCATCGAGGCGATCACGACCATCGACAGCGACAGCATGATCGTCTGGTTGATGCCCGCCATGATCGAGGGTAGGGCGTTCGGAAGCTGCACCTTGAACAGAAGCTGGGTCGCCGTGCAGCCGAAGGCATTGCCAGCCTCGATGAACTCGCCATCCACCTGGCGGATGCCGAGATTGGTGAGGCGAACTACCGGCGGCATCGAGAAGATGACCGTCGCGATCGCGCCCGGGACGGCGCCGAGGCCGAAGAACATCGCGGCCGGGATCAGGTAGACGAAGGCAGGCATGGTCTGCATCAGATCGAGGACCGGACGCACGAAGGCTGCGACGGAATCCTTGCGGGCCATAGCGATGCCGAGCGGCAGGCCGATGAGCATGGCGATCAACGTCGCGGCGATGACCAGCGACAAGGTCTCCATCATCGGACCCCAGAGCTCGATGTGGTTGACGAGCAGCAGGCCGAGCGCGGTGAACACCGCAAAGCCGATGCCGACGCGCCAAAGCGAGAGGATCACGAAGATCGCGATGCCAACCGGCATGGGGATCGCAAGCAGGGCGTTCTGGATGCCTGACGTCACGAAGCCGATCGTGGCCGCGATGAAATCAAGCACGGGTGAAAAGTTGTCGAGCACATAATTGACGGCAGCGTCGATGCCGTTTCCGATATCGAAGTTCATGATTTATCCGATGTGTTTGTGATCAGCCGGCGCGGTCGAGCGTTTCGAGCAGCGCGGATTTGCTGATGGAGCCGAGATAGCGCTTGCCGCCGTCGATGACGGGAACCGGCCAGGGGCTGGCTGCCACCTTGCCAAGAACGTTCGACAGCGGTTCGTCGGCCGGAATGGCCTCGATCTCGGGCAGGAAGGCGCCGCGATAGGGATCGGCCGTCTTCGCCCTGATCTTCTCGATCAGCGAGGTCTGGCTGATCATGCCGTGATAGGTCTTGTCGCGACCGAGGATGATTGCGTACTCGCGATCGTAGTTCTTCATCCGCTCAAGTGCTGCCGCAGCCGAAACGCCTTCGCGCTCGATGATAGTGACCTGCGACTTGCGGGCGACATCGCCTGCCTTGAAGACATGCGCGACATCGACATTGCGGAAGAAAGAGCGGACGTAGTCGTTGGCCGGCTTGGTGACGATCTCGTCCGGCGTGCCGATCTGCACGACATTGCCGTTCTGCATGATGCAGATGCGATCGCCAATCCGCATCGCCTCGTCGAGATCGTGGCTGACGAAGACGATGGTGCGGCTGTGCTCGGACTGCAGGCGAACGAGTTCGTCCTGCATTTCGGTGCGGATCAGCGGGTCGAGCGCCGAGAATGCCTCGTCCATCAGGAGAATGGTGGGTTCGCTGGCGAGTGCGCGGGCAAGACCGACGCGCTGTTTCATGCCACCGGAAAGCTGATCCGGGCGACTGTCCGCATAGCCTTCGAGGCCAACGGCCTTCAGCGCGGCCAATGCCTTCTCGCGACGCTCGGCCTCGCCGACGCCGGCAACCTCGAGGCCGAAGGCGGCGTTGCTGAGAACGGTGCGGTTGGGAAGCAGCGCGAAGGACTGGAAGACCATGCTGATATCGCGGCGGCGAAGCGCGATCAGCTCGCTGCGCGACATGTCGGTGATATCGCGGCCATCGATCTTGATTGAACCGGATGTGGGTTCGATCAGCCGGTTGAGGAGGCGCAGTAGTGTTGATTTGCCGGAGCCCGACAGGCCCATGATGACGAAGATCTCGCCGGCGCGAATATCGAAACTGGCGTCGTTGACGCCGATCGAGCAGCCCGTTGCTGCATGGATCTCGGATTTTGACTTGCCGGCGCGCAGTAGCGCGAGGGCTTTCTTCGGGTGTTCGCCGAAAACTTTGTAGATGTTCTTGAGACTGATCTTGGTCGAAGCCGATGATGTCGGCGCGTCTGTTTCAGTTGCAGCATTCATATAATCTTGGCGCCGAGCTCGAGAGGCCAGGCATTCTCCTTTATTCGCATACGTCCACGATCTGCAGAATATCTTCTGGATCAGGATGTATTATCCGTTGTGTTGCTGAGACAAATAGACATTTCATAAGTCAAATTCGTCCGAGAAAAATATATTATATCGAAAATATCTATCCGATATGACAAAAGGTCACGTATTCGAACTTTGATACTATCATTTTCGATAGAGCATTGTGCTCCTTAGCTGCGTATATAGGGCGATATACAAAAATTGTCCATCTTAAAATCAATTTTTGTGACAGACACACCGGTCGCCGGCACTGTCGAAACAGGCCACAACGCCTGCTGTACCGGCGAAGCAGCGCCACGCCGGCATGACAGGCATTTTTTTTTGAAAGCAAAGGCTGAAATCCAGCGCCGACGCGTCCGAAATCGTGTCCTTTATGAGGAGATTTCGCTTGGGTGCGCGAGCGACAGCATGCCCCGATAAATACCCGGATCGGAGCCCTCGATCGGGATCGCGCCGACGCTCTTGCTGTAGAAATCCATGGGCCCGGCGCCGCCGATCACGCCATAGGGATAGCCCTGCGCATGCATGTCGAGCAACGTTTCCAGAAGCAGGGCGTGGCCGACACCGTTGCCTCGGGCCGCCTGATCGACGCCGGTGGGGCCGAAGAACCCCTTGGCTGTCGCCTCGTGGCAGGCAAACCCGATCAGTTCTCCAGCCTGAATGGCGATGAAGCAGGTGGTCGGCTGGCGCATGGCAGCGGCGGTCGCCTCGGCCGCCCAGCCGGCGCCGAAGCGCGGTTCGATCCATGATGTCAGCGCCGGCAGTTCCGGCACCAGCACACGGCGGATGGTGACCCCTTGCGACGTCATGCGGCTGTCGAGTGCTGGGTCGCGCTTCAGCTCGTAGAGCTTCACAAGCATGTCCATGGTCTTGATCCTTGTATCTGTCAGCCTTTGACGGCGCCGGCGGTAAGGCCGGCCACGATCCGCCGCTGGAAGACAAGCACGACGGCGATAAGAGGGAGCGTGACGGTAATCGAGGCCGCCATGATCTGCCCGAACGGGTATTCATAGCGGCTGGTGCCGGCGATCAGGCCGATCGCCACCGGCACGGTGCGGTTCTCGTCGGTCAGCGTGAATGTCAGCGCGAACAGGAACTCGTTCCAGGCGAGGATGAAGGCGAGAATGCCGGTACTGGCCAGCGACGGCCCCATCAGCGGCAGCAGCACCTTCATCAGGATGCGGAAATGCGAGCAGCCGTCGATGATGGCGGCCTCCTCCAGTTCTCGTGGGAACTCGCGGATGAAGGTGGTGAGGATCCACGTCGTGAAGGGCACGGTCGACAGGAGATAAGTGAGGATCAGCGCGCTCGGGCGATTGAAGAGCCCCAGCCAGTTGATCAGCTCGAACATGCCCGAGAGCACGACCACCTGCGGGAAGATCGAGATCATCAGGACGATCATCAGGATCGCGCGCCGCTGCGGAAACTCGATACGGCCGAGCGCGTAGGCGGCCGACAGCCCGATGATCAGTGACAGGAAGGTCGTCGATATCGCGACATAGGCCGAGTTGAGCAGCGACCCCATGAAGACCGGGTTGTCGATCAGTTGCCGGTAATAGGTGAAATCCAGCGCCGGCATCAGGGCCGAGCGATAGAGTGCCGCACCCTGCTTCGTCGAGGAGACGAAGGCCCAATAATATGGGAACAGCGTATAGACGAGCACGAGCAGCAGGGCGAAAATCTGCAGGCCGCGCACGACGCGCCGTCTCATTCGATAGTAGCCGGCGGGCTTGCGCAGTGCCTTTTGTGCGATTGCATTGGCCATCGATCAGGTTCCCGCCGCTTTGTCGAGGCGAAGAACCCCGATGATGACGATTGCGACCAGCGCGACGAGCAGGAAGACCCAGGTCGACGCCGCCGAACCGACGCCGAGTTCCTGGAAGCTGATCAGCCGGTCGCGTGCATAGATCGATACGGTCATGACGTTCTCGTTGCTGGCCGCGAGTACATAGGCAAGGTCGAACATTCTGAGTGCGTCGAGAACACGGAAGAGGACGGCGACGCCGATCGCCGGGCGCAGCATCGGAAGGGTGATCGACCAGAAGCGCTTCCAGGCAGGGATGCCGTCTACTTCGGCGGCCTCGAAGATCTCCGGCGATATTAGCTGAAGACCGGCGAGGATGAGCAGCACCATGAAAGGCGTGGTCATCCACACGTCGATGAAAATGACGACGCCCATGATCAGCGAGCTGCTGGCCGTCCAGGCAATACCGTGATCGACCACGCCGAGCCCCGTGAGGATCTTGTTTATGACGCCGAACTGGTCGTTGAGCATCCATTCCCAGATCTTGGTGGCGACGACGACAGGAATGGCCCATGGCACCAGAATGGCGGCGCGCGCGAGGCCGCGGCCCGGGATCATCTCGTTGAGCAGCAAGGCGATCGCAAGCCCGAGGGCGGTCTCGATTGCGACCGAGATGACGGTGAACACGAGCGTGTTCTTCACCGCAACCCACCAACTGTGGTCGTTGATGACCTCCATGAAGTTGTCGAGACCGACCATGGAGTAGACGGAGGGGTCGTCGAGATAGGCGTCGGTGAAGGAGAAGAAGAAGGTCCGGCTCAGAGGCCAGACGGCGACCAATAGGATGACGGCGATGACGGGAACCAGAAACAGCCATGCGGCCCGGTAATCGCGGCGGGCAAGTTTGGCGCTCATGGCTGGCTCACCTGTGCCTGTCCACCGGCCGGCTGGCTGAGCAGAACGCGCTTGCCGTCGGCCGTAAAGGCGAAGACGGCAGCGTCAGCGAAATCCAGGCTGACAGGCTGACCGATGAGATCATGCGCAGGCGCCTTCGCGACGCGGATGACCCAGACGGTGTCGTCGGTGATCCGGCAATAGGCGAAATGCTCGTGGCCTAGGTCTTCGACGCGTTCCAGCGTGCAGGTGATCCGGCCTTCATTCGCACCAACAAGCCGCAGTCCCTCAGGCCGGATGCCGATCTCGGCGATTGGGCCCGAGGGATTGTTGGCGACCATGGCGATCGAGAGATTGCCGCGGCCAACGATCGTGCCCGTGGCTGCGCCGGTTTTTGGAGAGACGGCGAGGAAGTTCATCCGGGGGCTGCCGATGAAGCTTGCAACGAAGCGATTGTCAGGGGCGTGGTAGAGTTCCTGCGGCGTTCCCACCTGCTCAATGCGGCCGTGGTTCAGGACGACGATCCGGTCGGCAAGCGTCATCGCTTCCGATTGATCGTGGGTGACGTAGATCATCGTCGTCTTCAGGTCGTCATGGAGCTTGGCGATCTCCATGCGCATTTCCATTCGAAGATCGGAATCGAGGTTGGACAGCGGCTCGTCGAACAGGAAGATCTCGGGCTGGCGCACCAGCGCCCGGCCGATCGCCACGCGCTGGCGCTGGCCGCCGGAGAGTTCGCGCGGCCGGCGATCCATCAGGTGGTCGACCTTGAGCATGCGCGCAACCGATGAGACCTTCTGGCTGATGGCGTCCTTGGCCATGCCCAGCGTTTCCAGCGCGAAGCCGATGTTGCGGGCGACGCTCATATGCGGATAGAGCGCATAGGACTGGAAGACGAAGGCGACGCCGCGTCTCGAGGCCGGAACATCGGTCACGTCCTCGCCGCCGATCGTCACGACACCCTTGGATGCCGCGACAAGGCCCGCGACGATGCGCAGAAGCGTTGACTTGCCGCAGCCGGAAGGGCCGACGAAGACGACGAACTCGCCGTCGTTGATACTGAGGTCGACGCCTTGAATGACGGTGTGCGTCCCAAAATTCTTCGAAACGGATTCAAGCGAAACCGATGCCATTTTTCACCCGGACTTGATCACGATAAAGGGCTCGCCCCCTTGCTGGTGGCGGTGTGCGATGCGCGAGACCAGGGCAGACCGATCGCCGGCCTGCGCCTGTACGTTCGGTCGAGGCTCAACGGCTTTCTTTGAGCTTTTCCAGTCGCCCGGCCAGCGAGGTCAGGCCGGACTTGATATCGCCACCACCAGACAGCATGTCGTGGACGGAGCGATAAAAGGCCTGCGACACGCGGTTGTAGCTGGTGCCGGTATAGCCCGAGGGCCGCACCGCGCTATCGGCGAAGGCTTGCTGGTTGTCCTTGAGGAAGGGGATCTTCGCCAGAACGTCGGGGTCGGTGTAGAGCGCCGGGATGGAGGGATTGACCGCATCCTGCAGCGCGCGCTTCTTCTGCATGTCGGGGCCGGTGATGAAGTTCACGAAATCTGCCGCGACGTCAGGCTTGGAGCTGTACTTGGAGACGCCATAATACATCGGGCCGAGGCATCCGCTCGACTTCTGGCCTTCCGTGCCGACGGGCAGCGGCATGACGCCGACCTTGTCGACAACGGCGCTGCCTTCCTTGTGCGACGTGCCCCAGACATATGGCCAGTTGCGGTGGAACACAGCGTTGCCGGATTCGAAGACGGCGCGCGAAGCTTCCTCGTCGTAGTTCAGCGTACCCTCGGGGCTGATCGAGCCGATCCAGCCCTTTGCTTTTTCGATCGCTTCGGCAGCTTTCGGGTTGTCGATCGTCACCTTGCCGTCGTCGGAGATGATCGTGCCGCCGCCGTTCGATGCAACGAGCTCGATCGCGTCGCAGGTCAGGCCTTCATAGCTCTTGGCCTGCCAGGCGTAACCCCACATGTCGCCCTTGCCGTCGGCGCGCTCCTTGTCCTGGATTTCCTTGGCCGTGGTGGCCAGCTCATCCCAAGTCTTCGGCGGCTGCTTGCCGTATTTATCGAGCAGATCCTTGCGGTAGAACATCAGCCCGACGTCCATGTAGGCAGGCATGGCGACCAGATTGCCGTCCAGCTTTGCGGCGTTAAGCGTAGAGGCGAAGTGCTTGTCCTGATCGGCCTGGGGGATGACGGTCTTCAGGTCGAGAAGGCCGTTCTTGAACATGCCGAGCCAGATGACGTCGAGGAACAGCACGTCGATATCGGTCGACTTCGCCGCGATCAGCTGCTGATAGATCGGGATGGCGTCATCGAGCAGCGCCGGCATCTTGTTGATCTTCGCTTCATTGCCCGTCTTCTCCTTCCAGGCATTGGCGACATTGGTGCACAGCTCGAATTCCGTCGGCGCGCAAAATACGGAAATCGTCTCAGCGTGGGCCGTTCCGCTCCAGAGGGCGGCGGAGAACGCGAGGGCGGCAAGGCTCTTCTTAAGCATGGTGGGTTCCCTTGATTGTGATAGTGCACGGCATCGTCGGGGCTCTTTCGGCTCCTTGCGATCAATAGGACTGGTTATGACCAGTTATGTCAATATGGACTTTCGAGAGAATTGCGTTGAAGATGACATTGGAAGAGGCGGCCGAAGCCCAGGGAAAATCGAATTTGAAGACGCTCGAAACCGAGGACACATTGATCGCAACACGCGGCGTCATCGATCGCGACGACCCGCGGCCGCTGCACAAGCAGGTGTACGAGGCACTGCTGGCGGCAATCAGCGACGGGCGTCTGCCGCTGCGCGGCAAGCTGCCCTCCGAGCGCGAGCTGGTCGATCTCTACGATGTGAGCCGGATCACCATTCGCCATGCGGTGCGCGAACTCATCCAGCAGGGCGTGGTGCATAGCCAGCCCGGCAAGGGGCTCTATGTCACGGAACGCGGCGGCGGCTTCGAGCTTCAGGTGCTGAAGAGCTTCACCAGCATCGCGCTGGCCAATGGCCGTGCGCCGGGTCACCAGCTGATCGAGGCAAGCCTCGTGCGGGCGCCGCTCGAAGTCAGCAGACCGCTGTTTCTAGCCCCCGGCGCCGAGGTGGTGGTGCTATCGCGCCTGCGCTTGCTCGACAATATTCCGGCGGTGATACAGACCGACTGGATTCCCGCCGGGCGCGTGCCGGGGCTGCTCGATCTCGATTGGGGCATCGCCAACCGGTCGCTCTACGAAGAACTGCGCCAGCGCTACGGCATATTTCCGAAACGTGGCCAAACGACACTGAGTGCCCGTCTGGCGGGCGAGGACGAGGCGCGCCTGCTGCAGCTGGCGCCGCCGGCGGCAGTCCTGACGGTCGACCAGATCGCCTTCGACGACCGCAACCGCCCGGTCAACATGACGGCGCTTGTGCACCATCCGGCCCGCTATCCGCTGACGCTGCTGCAATCGGAAACCGGCGATTTCACGCAATACTGAGTGGTGGTGGGAACCGCTGAAGGCTCGCCCCTAGCCGTCCAGGGCGAAGCGGTCCTCATCGAATTCCTCTTCGGCAAATTCGTCGGTGTCGCTGTCGATCGCAGGACCGACATCTTCGAGCGTCGTCAGGCGCATGCCTGATGGCCGCGGTCCGGTCATCTCGATCTTCATACCCGGTGGCTGCAAGGCCCAAGCGACCAGCGCCTTGCCGGACATGGCGCCGACGCCTGCCGATACGACCTGCGGTTCCCGAGGAGCGACCGCGGTCATATCAGGACGCTTTGCCGCCCCGCCGGCAAGCGAGCCGCCTGCGTGGAGGGCGAAGAGCAGCTGGCCAGCCGATCCCTTGCCGGTGACGGCGGTGGCGAGCAGGACGGGAGCAGCGGGCGTGGGAACGCTTGCCGTGGTGGTTTCATCCAGCGTCGGCCTGAAGGTCGGCAGTGGCACGGTGAGGGAGGCGAGGTCGGGAACCTTGCTATCTGTGTTGTCGGCGCGCGGCGTCGGCCGGGCAAGCTGAAGCTCGAGGCCGCGTTCGGCGCGTGTCTGCGGCACCGGCAGCATCGCGGTTACGAGAGCGCGGGAGGGTGCCGGAGCGCCTTCGTCGTCATCGCTTTCCGGCGTACGGATGGTCTCGATTGCCACAGGGCGGTTGCGCTTCTTCTGGTCGGCGAGCGCCAGCTCATAGCCGGGCAAGGCTCGGCCATCGGCCGGCAGATGTAGCGTGCGGCCGCTTGGGAAGAGCCGTGCCAATTCCAGCCGCGACATGCGCGGCCAGGCGCGAACATTGCCGACATCGAGATGCACGAAAGGCGAGCCGGAGGTTGGATAATAGCCGACGCCGCCCACCTGCATCTGCATGGCAAGGCCGCGCAAGGTGGCGAGCTTCACGCCGGGAATATAAAAGTCCATCGCCTTGCCAAGCATGTGCTGACTCTTCTTGGCGACACCTGTCACCCGCGAGCGGGTGCGCAGCATGTTGTTCGTGGCCGGAGAGCGGTAGGCGGATACGACGTGAATGGGTTCCTTGGCGCCGCTGCGCTGGTACACTTCCCAAACCAGATCGAGCAGGCGTGGATCCATCTTGGTCGGCTCGTTGCGGCGCCAGTCGCGCAGGAAGCGGTTGATCTGCGCCAGGCCCTTCGGATCGAACTTGCCGTTGCGCTTGAAGACGATGGTCGCCCGCTCTCCCGTGTGGGTGAAATAGAGTTTTAGCGCGCGGTCGTCGGCGGCCGCCTGCGTTGCGCCGGCCATGGCCGCGAATATGACCAGGGCGATCATCACCATTCGGTGCGCGGCAAGCGACACAGCCAGGGCCAGCATGGTCACGGGAACGGAAAAGACTGCATGGTACACGAACACGACTTCCGTCATTGTTGATGGGGTGCGAGAGCCGGATTCTTGCGATCGGCGAGGTCGCTTTGCAGTCGATTATGGTCAACAGATCCCTAACGTATCGTTTATGAGGAATGGATTATCGGGACAGTTGGACCGTGCGCGGCCTCGCTGCTTCGGCCTTCAGGTACCGGGCGCGGCGCGGAAGTTGGGGAAGGCGCGCGCAGCCGGGTGGCCGTTTGTCGAGCGTCCCGCAAAGCGACATGGCCGCAAGAAAAGCGCGCGGCGGTCACAATCCTGTCGCTTCGATCCTTATCTCTTGAGACATGATTCCAGAATGGAGGAGCGAGAATTGAATAATCTATACAAGATCTTGGCAATTGCGGCGGGAACGATGGCAACGATGGTTGCGCCGATTGCGGCGGCTCAGACGCCGGCCGCTGACCCGCTTGTCGGCCGGGCGTGGATCGAGACCAAGTCGCAATCCGGTCTTCCCGGCGTGATGATGGTGTTCATGGCCGATGGCAGCCTGCTGATGGATTCCTGCTGGGAAACATATGCGCTACGCAAATGGAGCCGCAGCTCTCACGATACCGTTACCTGGGATGAGGATGGCGCCAAAATCACCGCGAAGGTGAAATCGGTGTCGCCGAGCCAGCTGACGCTCAGCGTGAAGGCCGGGAAGGATACGGTCGAGCACCGCTACAGCGTCGCCAAGGTGCCGTATGTCTGCCCTGACATGAAGCGCTGAATAGCCATGCGGCGAGCGGATATCCTGTCCGGGTACCGCTCGCGACATGTCTTCCGAAGTGATTACTCGACATCGGCCGTTTGGCGTGTGTCCAGCGAACTGACCAGGATCTTGTCGATCCGTCGCCCGTCGAGGTCGATGACCTCGAAACGCCAGCCATCCTTGGTAAAGCTTTCGCCAAGCACCGGAAGGTGCTTCAGCTCCTCGAGAACGAGACCCGCGACGGTCTGGTATTCGAGATCGTCGCCAAGCTTCAGGCTCATGAATTCCGCGAACTCGTCGATCGGCGTCCAGCCCGAGACCAGATAGGAGCCGTCGTCGCGGCGCGCGATCGCCTGTTCGTCGATCGGGCCATCCTGCAGCGCGCCCATGATTGCTTCCATGATGTCGCCGGAAGAAATGACGCCTTCGAAGTGTCCGTACTCGTCGAAGACAAGCACCATGTGCACGGGCGACGTCCGGATCGCCTGGATGACGCTGATGGCGTTGGAGAGATCGGAGACGATCGGCACGTCCTGCGTGATCGCCTTCAGGTCGGCGGTGCCCTGAACGGACATGGCGTCGTAGAAATCCTTGACGGCCAGCACGCCCAACACTTCGTCCGAGCTGCCCTTTCTGACCGGCAGGCGCGAACGCTTGGTGTTGTGCAGCTGGGCGCGGATCTCCTCCAGGCTGTCGTCCACGTCGATGATCTCGACGTCGCGTCGCGGCGTCATCAGCGCGCGCGCCGTGCGGTCGGCAAGCCGCATCACGCCTGAAATCATGGCGGATTCCTCGCTCTCGATCACGCCCGCGGATTGCGCCTCGGCGAGCACCGTCTTGATCTCTTCGTCGGAGACATTGTCGCCGCCCTTGCCGGATTGACCGAGCAGCTTCAGCACGAGTTTGCCGGAAGCATCGAGCAGCCAGACGAGCGGCAGCGCCATCTTCGACAGCACCGCCATAGCGGGCGCGACCTTTGCGGCCACCGCTTCAGGTTCCCGCAGCGCGATCTGCTTCGGCACCAGTTCGCCGACAATCAACGAAAGGTAGGTGATAGCGATGACCACGGTACCGACGCCGACGGCATCGGCCACAGTCGGCGACATGCCCTGAAGCTGCAGCCAGGCCGTCAGGCGGCTACCGAGCGTGGCGCCCGAGAAGGCGCCGGAGAGAACGCCGACGAGCGTAATGCCGATCTGCACGGTCGACAGGAACCTGCCAGGGTTCTCGGCAAGTTTTATGGCTTGTGCGGCTCCTCTGCTTCCGTGATCGGCGAGAACTTTGAGGCGGGCGGGCCTGGAAGACACGACAGCCAATTCCGACATGGCGAGCACACCATTCAGGATGGTGAGCAAGACCACAATTCCAATTTCGAGAAACACAGGAGCCCTTGTTCGTTGACGATGATGACGCAAGATAGGTGTAATCACACCGGTTGCAAAGCGGCGGCTCCGATTTTATCGCGCGCGGGACCTGAGAATTCGCTGTCGTCATGTGTTTGGTAAATTAGCGTTTTAAGTCAGAAGAGCTTAACTTTCGTCTGTTACACAACCAGCCATACTTGTTGCGATCACGTGTATGGCCGACGAAGAGATACTTCCACCAGAGATCCTGACTTCGATATTGATGCGAATGTTCGAGTTCGCACCGATTGCCATGGCCGTGTCGACCAGCGACACCGAGACATCCAGCTATCTGAAGGTAAACGACGCCTATCTCAGGCTTACAGGCCTGAAATGGGAGGATATCAGCGGCAGAACGCTGATCGCTGAGGGTGCCGCGATCAGCAGCCCGGCGCGCGATCGGCGCCATCGCATGCTCGCCGAAGACGGCGGTTATGTGCTGGAGGAAGTCGATATCCGTCATGCCGACGGAACGATCCTGCCGACGCTGATCTCCGCGCAGCGCACCGTCATCGATGGCGTGTCCTTCGATGTCGAAGTCATCCTCGACGTCTCCGCGCGTGTTCGCCATCAGCACGAAATCGAGCTTGCGCTCCGCGCTTCGGCGCGCACCGATGCGCTGTCGGGCCTGCCCAATCGCGCCTGTTTCGACGAAGTTCTGGCCGAGCATCTCGAGCGGCGCGACGAAACCGACAAGCTCCTGGCGTTGGCCTTCATCGATTTCAACGGCTTCAAGGCTGTGAACGACACGATGGGACACGCCGCCGGCGACGAGGTGCTGAGGATCATAGCCAGCCGCTTCCGCGACAGCTTCCGCGCCAACGATTTCATCGCGCGCATCGGCGGCGACGAGTTCGTCGTTCTTCTCGAGGTCGATTCCTCGCATCTGAACGACGTGGAAATCACGCTCAGGGACGCGGTGGATCGCATCTTCAAGCCGATTGCCGTCGAAGGCGTGGTTGTCGAACTGGGGGCCGCTATGGGCGTCACGCTCCTGCAGCCAGAGGATGACGCGGCTTCCTTCGTGAAGCGTGCGGATAATTATATGTATCTGGCGAAGCAGACCGGTGATCGACTGGCCATGATCTGGCTCGGGCAGCCGGGAAGCACCGAGGCGATTGCAAGGCTTGTGACCGGCACGACCGGCTAAAGCCGTATGGCCTGCCTTTCTGATATCGAGATCAATATTCCGGCGGCAGCGGTAGCTCGGCGGCCGTGTCCTCAAGCTCGGCCTGCGCGGCCTTCATCGTTTCATCTTCGCTGGTAAAGGGGTTGCTGTCGATGGAGGGCAGCTCGCCGTTCATGTCGGACACGCGATAGAACCAATTTTCATTGGCGCCATTGATCGTCAACCGGAACCTGCCGTGGCTGGCATAGGCCCGACCGGTCGTGTCGCGCTTCCAAATGGAGTGACGATAAGTTGTCCGCGTGCTGAACAGGCGCATTGCGCATCCTTTCCGCTTTTGATCACCCGGAATACTATCATCGGTTTGTGATATAAAGCGCTGACGCCCGCAATGGTTTCACAGTTATTACGAAAACCTCAGGCGCCGGCCTCGCGGACCAGAACTTTTACAACCTGACGCCAGACGCGGCCGGCAATACTTTCGCCTTTGCCGTTCAATACAACCACGCCTCGGACGGTCTCCGACAAAGCATTTCCGGATACCTCGGCGGTAATCGCATACTGTGCCGAAACAGGGCTGAGGCGCAGACGTTCATGGGCGTTCTGCGGGTGGACTGCGATCTCGCCATGATATTCGGATGTCAGCTGCGGTATATCGATCTCGAAGGCGCCCGCCGAGGCGATTGAGGTGAGCTGCACGGGCAGTGAAGACTGCGTGAGATCGTCAGGGATGAAGTGGCCGGTGGCGCCGACGTCGAGGCGGCCACGGTCGCCGCCGGACAAAAAGCCGCGCGCCGCCATGCCGGATGCGCCGGCGATGGTCGCGAGCTGGTCCTTCCGGCTGATCCAACGGCCGAGATGGACCTGCGGATCGATGTCGATCACGGTGCCATCGAACGGTGCGCGAACGATGAGCGATGCCTGCCGGCGCGCCAGCCCATCACGCTTGGCCTCGAGCGCGGCCAGTTGCGATTGGAGGATGCCACGATCGACGAGGTTTTGCGGATCGGCCAGCACGCGCGCCAGGCGGTAGCGTGTCAGTTCGGCTTCGATCTCGGTGGTGCGAAGCTCCTGCTGAAGCTCGGGGCGGACGATTGAAAACAGCAAGTCGTTCTTCTTCACGACATCGCCGCGCTTGATCCCGATCGCCTCGATCTTTCCGGGTTCCATCGGGAAAAGCCGCGTGAACTCGTTGGGGTAAAGTGCCGCCGGGGCCGACACGCTCTTGAAGATCGGCAGCGAGAGCAATGCGACGATGGCAAGAAAGATCGCCAGCGACAGATAGCTGCGTCTGCTCGTGATGATGTCATGGCGCATGGTCCACCACTCCCGGAGTTCGGACAGGATTGGCCGAAGGATGAAAAAGCCGATCTCAACGGCAAACAGCATCACGCCCACGATCTTGATTGTGAAGTGATAGACGAGGAGCGCGATGCCGAAATAGAGAAACAGCCGGTAGATCGTCGTGGCGATCGCATAGAGCGTCACGATCACGTCGAGCTTCGGACCGAAGCGATCGGGCCGTTCCTCGCCGGTGTTGAACAAGAGATGGCGGATCCGCCAACGCAGATACCGAAAAGCGCGGGGCTGCAGGTTTTCGACACCGAGGAGATCGGCGAAGATGTAATAGCCGTCGAAGCGCATGAACGGATTGAGGTTGACGATCAGGCTCAGCACCCAGCCGGTCGCCGCAAGAACGAAGGCCGCGGATCGAAATGGGCCGTCGGGGAGAAACACCCATAGAAGTAGCGCGAAGACGGCGATATGCATCTCGGTCAGCACGCCGGCCGTATCGATCTTCAGCCGATCGAAGCGCGACTTCAGCCGCCACGCATCACTGACGTCGGTGTAGAGCAGCGGCACCAGCACCATGAAGGCGATACCCATGGTGGGAACGCGGCAGCCATGGCGATGCGCGACATAGGCGTGGCCCAATTCGTGCATCGATTTGATGAAGCCAACCGAGATCACCGAGACCACGATGCCCTCAAGCGTGAAAATATAGGGAAACGTCCCGGTGAACGCGTCCCATTGGCGGGACACCAGATAGAGCCCGAGAATGGCTGCGCATATGGTGAAAGCATGGAAGGTCGGGCTGAAGAGCCCCGTAATGTAAGGCGCGGTCTTTCGGATGAAGCGGTCTGGCCTGACCAGCGGAATGCGGAAGAAGAGGTAATTGTGGATCAGCCGCATGAAGAACGAATGGCGGTGTGTCGCGCTGGCATGAAGCGCGCGCCAGGTCGCGGAGGCTGGTTCGGTCACAAAGAAGCTCGTCTCCAGCATCCGCATCGCGGCATAGATCTCTTCCTGCTCGGGAAGCCGCCCGAACTGTGCTTGCACCGCTTGGATGAGATCGCGCAGCGAGCGGGCGAAATTCCAGAGCGTCAGCAGCTGGAACATCTCGAATGTGATGCGGAAGAAGCGATTGCGGACCGGATCGAGCACAATCCAGACCGGCTCGCCGGATAGGCTGGTACCGCCGCGCACGATCTGCAGATCCTCGCGCAAGGGCGGCAGCCGGAGATCGGGCGACGGTGATACGCTCATAGACCCAGCCGCTGCCTGATCGCGGCAATCGGCCGCCGGAACAGATAATAGGCCAGCGGCACCTTCTCGCCGAAGATCTGCGATGTTCCGCGAATACCGAGACGCAGACCACGCTCGGGTACGGCGTCAAATCCGGCATAGATGCGATAGGCCAGAATGTTGCCCTCGATCATCTGCGGATCGAAGGAGGAAGATAGAGTTTTCGCCGCGACCGGATGCAAGGGGTCGGCGTCCAGAAACGCGCTGACGGCAGCGCCGTTCTCGACCGCGATGGCATCAGCCACCGGCACGTCGATGCGCAGTTGGACGCGCTTGGGGTCGGCCACTTCCATCACGCGCTCGCCGATCGATACCGGCCGACCGATCCAGTCGCGCTTGTCGGTGAAGATGACCACGCCGTCGGTCTCAGCCTTGACATTGGTTCGCGCCAGCATGTCGGACGCGTAATCGCGCTTGGCCGAGGCGACACTCAACTCGCTTCGAGTGACCGCCAGATCGCGCCGCGCTTCCGGGTCGGCGATCGCGCGCTGGCTGATCTGCATCAGCTTCGCCTGCGCCACCTTCACGTCCTGTTCAGCGACGCGCAGCTCGTTTCGAAGGGCTGTGTCGGCAAGCCTGAAGAGAGGCTGTCCCTTGACGACGGTCGCGTTCGGATTGACGAGGATCTCCTCGATCGCACCATCGAGCGGTGCCGCGACGATCTCCGGCGCCACGGGAACCACCTCGCTCGGCGCCAGCACCGTCATGTGCACCGGGATGAACATCGCGGCGATGGCCAGCACAGCGGCGGTTCCGATCAGCGGCTTGATCGGCAGATTGTGCTTCAAGCGTCTTGGTCCGCTCAGCGCGCGCCAGGCGTGGGAATAGGTCTCGGCCAGCCTTTCGGCCAGCAGCAGATCCGCCTCCGGCCAAGGCGTTTCGCGCGCCAGCAGCATGCCCGCGAAGATATGGCCGTCGCGCAGTTGAAACGGCACCCAGGCCATGAAGCGAAAGGGGTAGCTATCCTGTTCGATCTCGCCGGGCGGACAATAGGCGGGAAGGGTGAAGGCCTTGATTTTTGCCAGTCCGGCCTCGCGGGAGAGCTGTCTGATCACGCCCTCTATGAAGCGGATGCGCGGTGCGTTTCTGTCCACCGCGCCGATCGACGATACCGTCTCGACTTTAAAGACGCCCTTTGGCACCGACAGCACGCAGATCTGCCTGGCCTTGGTGAGCTTCATCGTCTCGTTGGCGATCAGGAAGCGCAGTTCGCCGACGCTTTCGACACGGCGCGCGTCGGCCTCGATCCTGAGGAGGAGTTCGTAGACGTGGTGGGCGGCTGCGGCTGCCGGTGGCTGAAGCTTGATGGGATCGCTGGCTGGCTTTTCGACACCTTGCATCTGCGTATGCCTACTCACTCGGGATTTTGAACACTGTGGGGCCGCTCATCCCCGGCAGGACGCCGGTGGCCTGGCCGGAAAAACGCCCGGTCACCTTCACCGTCTGGCTGACCGGATCGACGGTCGCGCCGATGCGGATAATATCGACCGGCAGGGTCTTGGCCGTCTCGTCGACGCTTAACGAAAATTCTTCGCCTTCCCGCAGCCAGCGCAGCCAGAGCGAAGGCACCAGCACGTCGACCAGCAGGTCGTTGCTGGCGACGATATGCATGATCGGACGGCTCGGTTCCGGCGTTTCATGCGCGTGGGAGGGCATGGCGCCGATCCGGCCGTCAAAGGGTGCCCTTATCGTGCAGCGCCCAAGCTTGCTGCGATAAGCATCGGCCTCGCCTGCGGCTTGGTTGGCCTTGGCGCGCGATATGTCGACCTCGAATTTGCCGGCCGCATTCGAGCGCGCCAGCCGTTCGTCGTTGGCAACGGCGATCTGCGCGGCCGCCAGCGCCGCTTCGGCGGATTTGAGCTGGGCCTGGATATCTCCGCATTCGAAAGTGGCGAGGATGTCGCCCTTGTTGAAGCTTTCGCCTTCCTTGAAGGGCAGTGTGGCGATGGCAAAGCCGAGGTCGCTCGATATCGAGGCTTCTTCGGCGGCGCGGACGATGCCGCGCAGCCCTTCCAGCGATGCCGTGGCATCCGCCGCATCATTGCCGGCGGCGTAAGTTGCGCCACCTGCCAAGAGCTGTATCGTCAGAACGGATGCCGCTATGCGCTTCATCACGGTCTCCCATGCCGGCGGTTATTTGGCCGCAACGAGGTCTGTCTTCAATTCACCGCGCTCCAGCCACATATCACGCAACTCGCCAGCCATTTCCTTCACGGGTTGGGTGGTGCGCAGCGTCTGCGGGAACGGATCGATCCCGAGGGAAGCGTAGATGTTCGCATAGGCGTTCTGCAGGTCGGCATAGGCCATATCGAGCTTCGCATCGGCCAGCAGCGCGTTCATCTCCTCGCGGATCAGCATCTGTTCGCTGGTCTTCTGCGCGTCCGTCTCGGTGCGCACCTGTGTGAGGATCCGGTGTGAGACATTCGAGAGAGCGGCTGCCGTCGAATAGGAGTGCTTCAGGTGGGCGTAACGGGCGCAACTGATATGGACCTGCGTCATCACTGCCATCGCGACCGAAAGCGACCGCGTATCCAGCATCTGCTTTTCGGCCTCGATCTTCTTGTTGACCGCCGGCAGTGTCGCGAGCTTCATCAGATTGAAGCTGACCTTGGCGCCCCACGACACCCAGTCGTTGGTGGCGATATAGTCGTTGGAATCGTAGTTCGGACCGGCGTAGAGATTGATGCCGGGCAGCAGGTCGAGTAGCGCCGCATCCACTTCGCGCTCGTTGATCCGCAGCCGGTAGGAAATCTCGCGCATCTCCGGGCGGTTGGTCGCGGCGATATCGAACATTTCCTGCGAGGTGTAGCTGATCTTCAGCTGCGTATCGCGGCGCTTGGGAGCCTCGAGCGTGAATTCGGTGCCGGGCTTCACGTTCATCAGCGCGGAAAGCTGCGTCTTGGCGACCAGCAGCTCGCCTTCCAGCAGCTCCACCTCTCGCTTGACCTCGATCAGTTCGCGCTCGTAGGTCAGTGCCACCAGCGGCGACGTTTCGCCGTTGGACGAAAGATTGCGGGTGTCCTTGAGCGCGCGGGCGACGCGGCCTTCCAGCGCGCGCATGCGGCCAACGAGACGCTGGTAGCTCACCGCGCGCCAATAGGCCGTGCGGACATCCTCGATCACCTTGTTGACCATTCGCCGCTTCATTTCGTCCTGAACCAGCACTTCGTCGGTCGCCTGCTTGGCACGCACATAGGAGAGGCCGAAATCCAGGATGTTCCAGGAGGATGTTAGGTCGGCTGTAACAATACTATCATCGCGGGTAGAGGCCTCGGTCGGGTCCGCTTCGCTGCGGCCGGCATACCCTGCGCCGGCTACAATCTTAGGCAGTGCGGAATAGCTCACCAGATCTGCCTCCCGCAATTTTAGCGCTGCCAGCATAACCTCTACCTTCGTGTCAAGATTGTATTTGAGGGCTCTTGCCATGGCTTCGTACAAGTCCACCCTATCGGAAATGGGCTCCTGATTGGCGGTGGCAAGGGCAAGTCTCTCCTTCCCGAAGCTGGCATGCGCTTCTGGGGGCAGTGGTTTCGGGGTAACAGTGCATCCTGTCGCAATCAGACTGACGGAAACCACTAGAAAGACTGGGAATTTCATTCCATTCATTCCTCGGACCTGTTCCGTATCCGATTAAGCCGCGGGTGGCTCGTGTCTACGGATATGCAATTGCTGGGCGTAGCATCGGCAATCATAGCGCGTTTTAGAAATGCGAAACTATCGTGTCGGTGCATTCAGTCTTTGCTAACATGGTTAACCGACACTTAACAAAATACAATTTTTCAGAGCACTGGTCGTCGATGTGTGCTAAACGATGTGCCGAATAGCCACGATGAGCAGCTCTTGCCATGGTTGATTTAGTGCTAACTAATTCCTGTTGGTGAAAATTAGGGAATTGTTAATTCTCTGCTCACTACGGTTGCGAAGATCGGTATTGGGAGCCGGTTACGAGGACGACTAAACAGCAGCAGACATGCCGGGCTAGACGGGCACCTGGCCAATGAAACGATCTGTCGTGGAGGAAACCCCATGAACGAACGCTACGTGCGCCCCGCCCCTGACCGTGTCGAAAAGATGCGCGGGAGGAATGCCAAGCCGAAATACGGCTCGATGTTGATGGAGTTGGAACAACGCATCGCATTCGACGCCGCCGGCGCGGCGACCGTGGAAAAATCCCAGGAAAAAAGTCACCAGGATCAGGGTGATCACGGCTCTGCCGAGACCGCCCAGCACGATGGCGCGAGCGATGGTCATGACGCGCTGGTCGCGGCACTTGCCGAGCATCAGGCCGCTTCGGCCGCACCCGAGACATCAAACGTTTCGCAGCCGCGCCAGGTGGTGGTGATCGATTCCTCTGTTCCCGATTATCAGGCGCTGGTCAAAGACCTGGGCGACAATTTCAAGATCATCGTGGTCGACCCGAACGAGAACGGCGTGCACGAGCTCGCCGAGACGCTGTCGTCCATGCACGATGTCGAGGCGATCCACATCATCTCGCACGGCAAGGAAGGTTTCCTGCAGCTCGGCTCGGCGTCGCTGACGTCAACGACGATGGCGACCGACTACGCCGCTGACCTGACATCGCTTCGCAGTTCCTTGACCGATAACGCCGACATTCTCGTCTACGGCTGCAATTTCGCAGAGGGCGAAACGGGCACGAACGCCCTCAAGATGCTCGGTTACCTCACCGGCGCCGACGTCGCCGCCTCGACGGACCCGACCGGAAGTGCAGCACTCGGCGGCAACTGGGACCTCGAATACCACGACGGCGATATCGCCTCCGACGTGATCGGCACGGACAAGAGCCACACGGATTACGTCGATACGCTGAACATCGCCTCCTCGAATGGCAATGGCGCGCTGCTGGTGTCGGCCGGACGCTCGATCTACAGCGTCGATGTCCTCACCGGCAAGGCGACGATGATCACCACGGTGCCGGGCAGCGTCGGCGGGATCAGCGTGTCGAACACGATCAACTCGCTGGCAGCTGATCAGGCAAACGGCCTGATCTACTACACCGACAGCAGCACCGATTCCGGCAACAAGGCTCTGTTCGCCTACGATTACATAAACAACACCCATATTCTGGTCGATTCCGATCTGACGGCGGGTGCTGCGACCAACATCGTCACGGGCTCCACCGGCGTCGGCGGCGGCGCCGCGACCTTTTACAATGGCGGCCTCTATCTCGGCGTCGAGAACGTTACCGGCAGCAACGACCAGATTTACCGTATCACCTTCAGCACCAACGGCCGTACGATGGCGGGCGCGACGGCATTCGGCGCGCAGATTACGGCAGCGAACGACTGGGGCGATTTCGCCATCGATGCGACCAACAACACGCTGCTCAGCATCACCACGCTTGGCATCACCCGCTATAATCTGGCGACGGGGGCGATCGTGGACAGCGTCGCCAATGCCAGCGGCGGCAGCGATGCCCAGGGTGGCGGTGACATCAACGGCAACACCTATCTCGTCGGCACCGATATCCGCCAGATCAATCCGGTCACGGGCGCCGCGATCGGTTCGGCCATCACCATCACCACCAACGGCACGACCGCGCTCACCAACATCTCGGACGCCGCGCGCTGGACACCGCCGACGGGCACGATCGGCGACAAGATTTTCGCCGACAACGACAAGAGCGGCACTTTCAACACCGGCGATGGCGGCATTGGCGGCGTCACGGTGCAACTGATCGATGACGTCAATGGCGACGGCTTGGTCAGCACCGGCGAACGCATTCTGGCCACGGATACGACCGACGCCAACGGCAACTACCTCTTCACAGGTGTGCTGCCCGGGCAGTACATCGTGCGCGTCACCGACGCGAATGGTGTGCTCGGTACGGCGACGCTGACAACAGCAAGCACAGCTCAATCGCTGGCACTCGCCACGATCGGCGCCTCGAACCTCGCTGCCGATTTCGGTTATTATGCCCAAGCGCCGATTGTCGACCTCAATTCCGGCACGACGCCGACGCAAATCATCACCAATGGCGGCACGCCGGGGACCACAGGATGGACTGTCGGCGGCACCGGCGCCCAGGCCAATGGCGGCTTCGCCTGGACGCTCAACGGCGGAACCGGCACGCTCACCCAGGCGAACGTCTCCGGCTGGACGGATGGGCTTGCGCCATCGGGCGCAGCACAGCTGACGTTCGATGTGGGCTGGAGCAATGATCTGCTGCTCGGCATCACCAACGACAACAACACGCCGGCGACGCTCGACGTCACCATCGGTGGCGTGCTCTATGCGCGCATCACCACGGGCACGCTTAACGGCACGCCGAACACCGCGACGATCACCTATTTCAACGGCGCATCCGGATCGCCATCCACCGTCGCCGCATCGACTGCCGGCACGACCGCCTGGGGCCGCACCGCCGTTACCATCAATCTGCCGTCGACGGTGGTCGCTACCGGCGATCTGGTGTTCAGCTACTCTGCGGTCGGCGGGCTTCTGACCCCGAGCACGGACGACATCTTCATCGACAATGTCAGCGCTTTCCGAAATGTCGATACGGTGGCCGGTGTCAACTACACGACGACCTACACGGAAAACGGCGCCGGTGTGTCGATCGGCAGCGCCGCAACAGACGTGCGTGATCTCGACAGCACCAACATGCGTTCGGCGACCATTGTGCTTACCAACGCGCAGGCCGGCGACGTGCTGACAGTCGGAACCTTGCCGAGCGGCATCACTGGTTCGGTCGACACGTCGGTCGCCGGGCAGGTTACCGTCACGCTTACGGGTTCCGCCACCAAGGCCAGCTATGCCACGGCGATTAAGGCGATCACCTTCTCCAATACCGGCGACAACCCGAGCACGACGCCGCGCGTCGTCAATGTCACCGTCAATGACGGCGGCCTGTCGTCGGCCGTCGCCACCTCCACCATCTCGGTCGTCGCCGTCAACGATGCGCCGGTCAACAATCTGCCGGCCAGCTGGACGACGAACGAGGATACCAGCCTGGCGCTGTCAGGCCTCTCGGTCACCGATCTCGACGCCGGCACGGGTTCGATGACGGTGACGCTGAGCGTCGCCTCCGGCACGATCACGGCAACGGCCGGCGGCAGCGTCGGCGTTTCCGGCTCCGGAACCGGCGCGTTGGTGCTCACCGGTACGCTCGCCAATATCAACGCCTATCTCGGGTCTCCGGCAGCCCCCGTCTACGTTCCCGTTGCCGATGCCAATGGCACGGTCGTGCTGACCATGACGACCAACGACAACGGCAACACCGGCACGGGCGGCGCTCTCACCGATGTCGATACGCGCAATATCGTCATCAACCCGGTCAACGACGCGCCCGTGCTTGATCTGGATGGCTCAACCACAGGAACCGGCTATTCGGTCGGTTACACGGAAAACGGCACCGGCGTCGCGATCTCGAATACCAACAGCAGCGTCATCGACGTCGACAACGCCAACATGGCCTCGGCCGCGATCGTGATCACCAACGGCCAGGTCGGCGACCTCCTGACGGTCACCGGCGCACTGCCATCTGGTATCACCGCCAGCTACAATGCCACTACCTTCACCCTGACGCTGACGGGCTCGGCGACCAAGGCCGCCTATGAGACCGCGCTGCGGCAGGTGCTCTACGCTTCGAGCTCCGACAACCCGACGCTCAATGGCGCCGCCGCATCGCGCAATATCAGCGTCACCGTCAATGACGGCGCCGCCAATTCCAACACGGCTGCTACGGCCGTTGCAATCACCGCCGTCAACGACGCGCCGGTGAATACGCTGCCTGCGAATTGGACGACCAACGAAGACACCAGCGTCACGCTGACCGGCCTTTCGATCGCCGATCCGGATGCCGGGACGGGCTCGATGACCGTCCGGCTGCAGGTGCCGACAGGCGTCCTGACCGCCACGGCCGGCGGCTCCGTCACCGTCTCCGGCTCGGGCACCGGTACGCTGGTGCTGACGGGCACGCTCGCCAATCTCAATGCTTATCTGGCGTCCAGCGCGGCACCCGTCTACGTGCCGGTGGCCGACGCCAATGGCAGCGTCACGGTGACGATGACGACGAACGACCTCGGCAATTTCGGCACCGGCGGTTCGCTCACGGATAGCGACACGGCCGTCATCAACATCACGCCCGTCAACGACGCGCCGATCCTAGATCTCGATGCATCGGGCGCCGGTACCGGCTTCACCACGACCTACACCGAAAACGACGCCGGCGTTGCCATCGCCGATACCGACGGCGTGATCACCGACATCGACAGCGCCAACATGGGCTCGTTGTCGGCGGTGATCACCAACGGCCAAGCGGGCGACATTCTGGCGGTGGCCGGCACGCTGCCCCCTGGCATCACCGCGAGCTATAATGCCGCGACCTTCACCCTGACGCTCACGGGTTCGGCCCCGCGCGCAAGCTACGAGACGGCGCTGCAGCAGATCCGCTTCCTGTCGAGTTCGGAAAACCCATCCACCACCCCGCGCAGCATTAACGTCACGGTCAACGACGGCGCCGCCAATTCCAACGTCGCGGTCGCCACAGTCAACGTCATCGCCGTCAACGACGCGCCGGTAAATACGGTGCCGACGTCGGTGACGCTGAGCGAGGACGTGCAGACGGCGATCTCGGGTATTTCGGTGAGCGACGTCGACAGCGGCTCGGTCACCGTCACCCTGTCGGTCGCGAACGGCACGCTGTCGCCTTCCATCATCGCGGGAACCGTCACCGGCAACGGTACGGCCTCGGTCACCGTCTCTGGCACGCTTGCGCAGGTCAACAGCGTGCTCGCCTCGCTGCGCTACACCGGCCGCGCGGATTATAATGGCTCGGACACTCTTGTCGTCTCCACTTCCGACGGTTCGCTAACGGACACGGACAATGTCGCGATCGCGGTCACGCCTGTGGCTGATATCACGCCGGATACGGTGGCGACGGCCGAAGACACGGCAATTACCTTCAACGTCGTCACCGGGACTAACGGCGCCACCGCCGATACCTTCAAGGATCCCGGCCGCGCCGTCACGTCGGTCACGCAGCCACCGGCCGGGCAGGGCAGCGTCACCTTCGCCGCCGACGGGACGCTGGTCTATACACCATCCGCGAACTTCAACGGACAGACGACCTTCACCTATACGGTGACCGCGGGTGGCGTCACCGAGACGGCCACCGTCACGGTCAATGTCAGCGCTGTCAACGATGCGCCGGTCAACAGCCTGCCGGCATCCGGCTGGAGCACCATCGAGGACACGTCCATCGCGCTATCCGGCCTGTCGATCTCCGACGTCGATGCCGGCACCGGCACGATGACGGTCATACTCGCTGTATCCGGCGGCACGGTTTCGGCGATCTCGGGCGCCGGTATCACCATTTCCGGATCGGGATCGGCGTCGCTGACTTTGTCGGGCACGCTCTCGGCGATCAACGCTTATCTGGCGTCGGCCGCCGCTCCGCAATTCAACCCGGCTGCCAATGCCAGCGGTTCGGTGACGCTGACGATGACGACCAACGATGGCGGCAATACCGGCTCCGGCGGCGCGCTTACCGATATCGACACGCGCACCATCACCATCGATCCCGTCAACGACGCTCCGGTCAACACTCTTCCCTCGGGCGGCTGGTCGGTCAACGAGGATACGGCGCTTGCGCTGACCGGGCTTGCGATCTCGGATGTCGATGCCGGCAGCGGCACGATGACCGTCGTGCTGGGCGTCAACTCCGGACAGCTGACCGCCGCATCCGGTGCGGGCGTTACGATCAGCGGCTCCGGCACCTCGTCGCTCACGCTTTCGGGCACGCTTGCCAGCATCAATGCCTATCTCGCCAGTACCGCGCGACCGGTCTACACGCCCGTAGCCGACTTCAACGGCCCGGTCACGCTGACGATGACGACCAACGACGGCGGCAACACCGGCTCGGGTGGCGCGCTGACCGACGTGGATACGGCAACGATCACCGTCATCGCCGTCAACGACGCGCCGACGCTCGATCTCGATACATCTGCGGCCGGCACAGGTTACGCGACCAGCTACACGGAGAACGCCGCCGGCGTCGCCATCGTCAACACCGGTGTTCTCGTCGCTGACGTCGACAACGCCAACATGGCATCGGCGACGATCGTCATCTCCAACGGGCAGGCCGGCGACGTGCTGTCGGTCTCCGGCACGCTGCCATCAGGCATCACTGCCAGCTACAACGCCTCGACCTACACGCTCACTTTGAACGGCTCGGCGATCAAGGCCGCCTACCAGACGGCGCTCGGCCAGATCCGCTATGCGTCTACTTCCGACGATCCGGGTGCGGTGACCCGCTCGATCAACGTCACCGTATCCGACGGTGCCGCTGCGTCGAACACGGCCGTGGCGACGGTCGCTATCACGCCCGTCAACGACCCGCCCGTCAACACGCTGCCAGCGGTCGGCTGGACGATGAACGAGGACGGAACGCTGTCGCTGACCGGCCTCTCCGTGGCCGATCCCGATATCGGCTCGGGCACGGCGACGGTGACGCTGTCGGTCGGCTCCGGCGTGCTGACGGCCGCAAGCGGCTCGGGCGTGACCGTTACCGGCTCGGGCACCGCAACGATCACCCTGTCTGGTACTCTCACGAACATCAACGCCTATCTGGCCAGCACCGCCCGGCCGAGCTATGCGCCGGTCGCCGATTTCAACGGCAGCGTGACGCTGACGATGACAAGCAGCGACGGCCAGCTCACAGACACCGATACGCAGACAATCGCGATAACTGCCGTCGCTGATATCGCCAACGATACGGCCACGACCAACGAGGACACGGCGGTGGTGATCGCCGTCGATGCCAATGACAGCTTCGAAAACGCCGGCCACACGATCACCGCGATCAACGGTTCGGCCATCGTTGCGAACGGCGTCGTCAACGTCACCAGCGGCACGGTTCGCCTCAACGCCGATGGCACGCTGACCTTCATGCCCTCGGCTAACGTCAACGGCAGCACCAGCTTCACCTATACGGTCACCTCGGGCGGCGTAACCGAGACCGCGACCGTCAACGTGGCCATCGTGCCGGTCAACGACGCGCCCGTGAACACCGTTCCGGGCGCCCAGACCGTTGCCGAGGATACGCCGCTGGCGGTTGCAGGCGTATCGGTTGCCGATGTCGATGGCGACGTGCTGACCACGACGGTGACGGTCACCAACGGCATCGCCAACGTGACGTCGGGAACCGGGGCGACGATCGCCAATAACGGCACGTCATCGGTCCGGCTGTCCGGCACGGCCGCGCAGATCAACGCCGCGCTGGCCGGCCTCACCTACACTGCCACCGCCGACTATAATGGCGCAGCGCAGCTGACCATCCAGACGACGGATGGCAGCCTGACCGACACCGATACGGTGGCGATAACAATCACGCCGGTCGCCGATATCGTCGCCGACAACCTGACGACCAACGAAGACACCGCCATCACCTTCAACGCCATCACCGGCACGAACGGCGCGTCGGCCGACAATTTCGAAAATGCGGGCAGGGCGATCACATCGGTCACGCAGCCCCCGGCCGGCCAGGGCACCGTCACCTTCGCCGCCGATGGCACGATCACCTATACGCCGGCAGCCAATTTCAACGGCACGACGAGCTTCACCTATACGGTCACTTCCGGCGGCGTGACGGAAACCGCGGCGGTGACGATCGTGGTCAATCCGGTCAACGACGCACCGGTCAACACCGTGCCGACAGCACAGACGACGGCGGAAGACACCTCCATCGTCTTCTCATCCTCCGCAGGCAATGCGATCGTCGTCTCCGATGTCGACAATGGAACGCTGACGGTGACGGTCACCGTCACCAACGGCTCCTTCTCGCTGTATGGCACATCAGGTCTGTCGTTCAGCGCAGGCGACGGCACGGCCGACCAGACGATGACCTTCACCGGCACCACCGCAGCGATCAACACGGCGCTCGCGGGCGCAAGCTACGCGCCGGTTGCCGATTACAATGGATCGGCGCAGATTTCCGTGCAGACCTCCGACGGTTCGCTCAGCGCCACCAACACCATACCGGTGACCATCACCCCTGTCGCCGACATCGCCAATGATTCCGTGTCGACGGATGAGGACGTCCCAGCCGTCATCTCGGTCCTCGCAAACGATAGCTTCGAGAACCCGGGCCGCGCGATCACCGCCGTCAACGGCACCGCGATCACGGCAGGCGGGGCGGCGGTCACCGTTGCCAACGGTACGGTGCGGCTGAATGCCTCCAGCCAGCTGATCTTCACGCCGACGCTCGACTACAACGGCGTGACGACCTTCACCTACACCGTCACGTCGGGCGGGGCGACTGAGACCGCGCAGGTCACCGTCGCCGTCGCTTCGGTCAATACGCCACCCGTCAACACGCTGCCGCCCTCTTTCACCGCGATCGAGGATACGTCTCTCGGGCTCGCCGGCCTGCAGATCAGCGATCAGGATGCAGGCTCCGGCACGATGACTGTGACACTGTCGGTCAATTCCGGAGTGCTTTCGGCACTTGGCGCCGGCGGCGTGACGGTGAGCGGCTCCGGATCGCAGGCACTAACGCTGTCCGGCACCTTAACCGACATCAACGCCTATCTTGCCGGCGCGACGCGCCCGAGCTTTACGCCATCAGCCAATTCCACCGCCAGCGTCACGCTGACGATGACCACAAACGACAATGGCAATACCGGCGGCCCGTCGCTCGTCGATATCGATACGGCAACGATCGCGGTTACATCAGTTAACGACGCGCCCGCCGGCACCGACAATACTGTCACGATCAACGAGGACAGCGTCTACACCTTCTCGGCCGCAAGCTTCGGCTTCACCGATCCGAACGACAGCCCGGCGAACAGCCTTGCCGCCGTCGTCATCACCACCTTGCCGACCAATGGCGTTCTCTCGCTCGGCGGCACCGCCGTCACCGCCGGCCAGGTGATCTCCGCCGCCAATCTCGGCAACCTCACCTTCACACCGGCAGCCAATGCCAATGGCACGGCGCTCGCCTCCTTCACCTTCCAGGTCCGCGACAATGGCGGCACCGCGAATGGCGGCCAGGATACCGACCAGAGCCCGAACAGCTTCACCTTTAACGTCACGGCCGTCAATGATGCGCCGGTCAACACGCTGCCCGCGAGCTTCGGCACCAATGAGGATACGGCGCTGTCGCTGGTCGGCCTGCAGGTCGCTGATGTCGATGCCGGCTCCGGCTCGATCACCGTGACGCTCCGCGTCAATTCCGGCACGCTCGCCGCCACCGGTGGCTCCGGCGTCACGGTCAGCGGCTCCGGATCGGGCACGCTGGTGCTGACCGGCACACTTTCCAACATCAACGGCTTCCTTGCCGCAGCCGGCACCCGGCCGGTGTTCAACCCCGCCGCCAACGCCAATGGCGCGGTGACGCTGACGATGGTGACCAACGACAATGGCAACACCGGCAGCGGTGGCGCCTTGTCCGATACCGATACGGCGACGATATCAGTGGCCCCGGTCAATGACGCGCCTGTCGGTTCCGATACGGCGATCACCACCAACGAGGATACTGCCTTCTCCGGCACGCTGCCCGTCGCCACCGATGTCGATGGTGACAGCCTGACCTATGGCGCCGGATCGATCGCGCCGTCGCACGGCACCGTCGTGGTCAATCCCAACGGCACCTATATCTATACCCCATCCGCCAACTTCAACGGCACCGACAGCTTCACCTACAGCGTCAGCGACGGCACCGTCACGGTGCAATATCTGGTCAGCGTGACGGTCAATTCGGTCAACGACGCGCCCGTCGGCGTCAACGATACCGCCCAGACCAATGCCGGCGTCAGCACGAGCCTGAATGTGCTCGCCAACGACACCGATGTCGATGGCGACGTGCTGCAGGTCTCGGCCATCAACGGCGTCGCCGGCAATGTCGGTCTTGCAGTCACAGGTTCGAACGGCGGCACGTTCACGATCGGCGCCAACGGCGCGGCGGTGTTCAACCCGGGCACGGCCTTTACCGACCTTCCGGCCGGCCAGAGCCGCACCTCCAGCGTCACCTACCAGCTGTCCGACGGCCATGGCGGCTTCTCGACGGCGACCGTCACGGTGACAGTCACGGGTGTCAACGATACGCCGATCTCGACGCCGATCGCCAACCAGACCGGCAACGACGCGCAGACGGTGACGCTCAATGTCGGCGGCAACTTCAGCGATCCCGATACCGGCGACACGCTGGCCTTCACCGCGACCGGTCTTCCTCCGGGCCTGACGATCAACGCCACGACCGGTGTCATCTCCGGTACCATCAACCGCAGCGCCAGCGTCAACGGTCCTTATGCCGTCACGGTGACGGCAACCGACAGCAGCGGGGCGACAGCGAACCGCAGCTTCACCTGGGCCGTCCTCAACCCGCCGCCGGTGGCCGCCGCCGACAATCTGGCGACGACCGAGAATAGCCCACTCGCAGGCTCCGTCTTCGCCGATAATGGCAACGGTGTCGATTCCGATCCCGATGGCGACCCGATTTCCGTCTCGGCGGTCGGCGGCAGCGGCGCCGGTGTCGGCCAGGCCGTGGCCGGCTCGAACGGTGGTACCTTCACGATCAACGCCGACGGCACCTACGCCTTCAATCCCGGCACCGCCTTCGACGATCTCGCCGCCGGCGCGACGCGGGTCACGACCGTGACCTACACGATCACCGATGGCCAGGGCGGCTTCTCGACGGCGACGGTGACCGTAACCGTCACTGGCCTGAACGATGCCCCGGTCGCGGTGGCCGACAGCTTCACCACCAACGAGGACACATCCGTCACCTTCGACGTGCGCGCCAATGACAGCGATGTCGATGGCGGCACGCTTGCTGTCACGGCGATCAATGGCACCGCCATAGTCACGGGCGGCTCGGTGGCCGTCACCGGCGGCGTGGTCACGCTCAATGCCGATGGCCGGCTGACCTTCACGCCGACGGTCGATTACAACGGCAGGCCGACCTTCACCTACACGGTCTCCGACGGCCAGGGCGGCACGGCGAGCGCGACGGTCACCGGCACCGTCAACCCGGTGCAGGATCCGCCGGTCGCCGCCAACGACAGCTTCACCACCAACGAGGATACGGCGGTCACCTTCGATGTGCGCGCCAACGACAGCGACGTCGATGGCGACGCGCTTGCCGTGGTCCAGATCAACGGCTCGAACATCGCGTCCGGCGGCTCGGTCGCCGTCACCGGCGGCAGTGTCCGGTTGAATGCCGATGGCACGCTGACCTTTACGCCATCGGCCAACTACAACGGCAATCCGAGCTTCAGCTACACCATCTCCGACGGCCACGGCGGCACGGCGACGGCAACGGTCAACGGTACGGTCAACCCGGTTCAGGATCTGCCGGTCGCGCAGAACGATAGCTTCACGACGCCGGAGGACCAAGCCGTTACCATCGCCGTTCTTACCAATGACAGCGATCCGGATGGCGACGCGCTGACGATCACGCAGATCAATGGCACCGGCATCACGGTCGGCAATTCCGTGGCGATCACCGGCGGCAGCGTCACGCTGAACGCGAACGGCACGCTGACTTTCACGCCTACGGCGAATTTCAACGGCAGCCCGAGCTTCACCTACACCGTTTCCGACGGCAATGGCGGCACCGCGACCGCCACCGTCAGCGGCACGGTAACGCCGGTCAACGATATCCCCGTCGCTGTGGCCGATAGCTTCACGACGGCAGAGGATACGGCCGTCACCTTCGATGTGCTTGGCAATGACAGCGATATCGACGGCGACACGCTCACCGTGACCGCCATCAATGGCGCCAACATCGCGGCCGGCGGGGTGGTTACCGTCACCGGCGGCACGGTGCGGCTGAACGCCAACGGCACGCTGACCTTCACGCCGACGGCGAATTTCAACGGCAGCCCGAGCTTCACCTACACGGTCTCGGACGGCAATGGCGGCACCGCGACCGCCACCGTCAGCGGCAGCGTGACGCCGGTGAACGACGCGCCGGTTGCCGTTGACGACAGCTTCACCACGCTTGAAGATACGGCCGTGACCTTCGACGTCCGTAGCAACGACAGCGACGTGGATGGCGATGCGCTCAATGTGACCGCGATCAACGGCACCCCGATTGCCTCCGGCGGGTCCGTTGCGATCACCGGCGGCAGCGTCAGGCTCAATGCGAACGGCACTCTGACCTTCACGCCGGCTGCCAACTACAACGGCACCCCATCCTTCACCTACACCATTTCAGACGGCAATGGCGGCACCGCGACGGCCACCGTCAATGGGACCGTCACGCCGGTCAACGACGCGCCCGTCGCCTCCGATACCACCGTCTCGGTCGATGAAGATGGGGTGATCTCAAGCACACTGCCGACGGCAACCGACGTCGACGGCGATGCGATCACCTATGCCGTCGGCAGTACCACGCCGGCCCATGGCACCGTTGTCGTCAATCCGAATGGCACCTACAGCTACACGCCATCGGCCAATTTCAACGGCACCGACCGGTTCACCTATGTCGTCAGCGACGGCAAGGGTGGCAGCAACGAGTATAGGGTCACGGTCAATGTCGCGAGCGTCAACGATGTGCCGGTCGGTTCTCCGCTTCCGGCCCGGTCGGGCGCCGATGGCGCCGCTGTTACCTTCGATGTCTCCGGTTTCTTTGCGGATGCCGACAACGACACGCTGACCTATTCGGCAAGCGGTCTTCCGGTCGGCCTGTCGATCAACGCCGCCGGTGTGGTGACCGGAACGATCGATCGCCAGGCGAGCGTCGGCGGGCCAACGGGCAATGGCGTCTACACGGTGACCATCAGCGTTAATGACGGCCATGGCGGCACGGCCAGCCAGAGCTTCTCGTTCTCGGTCAGCAACCCGCCGCCGGTCGCCGTCAATGATGCGGTCACCGCGACGGAAGATACGCCGTTGACCTTCAACGTCCTCGACGGCTCGGCGAGCGGCGGCGTGCCTGATAGCGATCCCGATGGTGACCCGCTGACGGTCACGGCGGCCAGCGCCGCCAACGGCACGGTGACGCTCGGCTCCGGCGGCCAGATCACCTATCAGCCGAATGCCAATTTCAACGGCACCGATACGATCACCTACACGATCTCCGACGGAAACGGCGGAACAGCGACCGCGACGGTCACCGTCACGGTACTCGCCGTCAACGACGCGCCGGTCGGCCAGCCCATCGCCGACCGTACGAGAAACGACGGCGATACCGACAGTCTCAATATCTCCGCCTTCTTCTCGGATGCCGACGGCGATCCGCTCACCTACGCCGCGAGCGGCCTGCCCGCAGGGCTCACCATCGATCCGGCCACCGGCCTAGTCTCCGGCCGCATCGCGCCGGAAGCTTCGGGCCCGACCGGCGAGGCCGTCTATACGGTGACGGTCACAGCATCGGACGGCAAGGGCGGCACGACCTCGCTCACCTTCCACTACACCATCCTCAACCTGCCGCCGATCGCGCGCGACGATTTCGCGACCACCAACGAAGACACGCCCGTCGATATCGACGTGCTCGCCAATGACGGCGACCCGGATGGCGACAATGACGAGGTCATCCGCGTCAACAACGTGGTGCTGCAGCTGAACGGCCCGGCGGTGGCGACGACCAACGGCACGGTTCGACTGGTCGCCGGCCCAACCGATCGGCCGCTGCTACGCTTCACGCCGAACGCGAACTACAACGGCCAGGAAAGCTTCAGCTACTCGATCGACGACGGCAATGGCGGCGTCGATACCGCGACGGTGACCATCACGATCATCCCGCAGAACGACGCGCCCGAGGGGACCAACCCGATACCGGATCGCGTGCGTGCCGATGGCCAGCAGCTGATCTATCGCGTCTCTGATTTCTTCGACGATCCCGATGGCGATACGCTGAATTACACGATCACAGGCCTGCCTGCCGGCTTGAGCTTCGACGCGGCAACCGGCCTCATCTTCGGCACGATCGATCACAACGCCAGCCAGGGCGGCGCCTCGGGCTTCTACCAGATCACGGTCACGGCGCATGACGGGCCAAACGGGACAGGTGCGTCCGTGTCCCAGACCTTCGAGCTCCAGGTGACCAATCCGGGCCCGACCGCCGTCAACGACAATCTCGCGATCAACGAGGATCAATCCGCGACATTCAACGTCATCACCGGCGCTGGAACGGCGAGCGGCACCGCCGGCGCGGACACCGATCCGGATGGCGATACGCTGAGCCTGATTGCTGCCTCAGCCGGCCACGGGACGCTGACCTTCGCGGCGAACGGTGCGATCACCTATGTCCCGGCTGCCGATTTCAACGGTACCGACACGATCATCTACACGATCTCCGACGGGCAGGGCGGCGTCTCGACGGCGACGGTCACGATCACGATCAATGCCGTCAACGACGCGCCCGATGTCAGTGGTCCGCTTCCGGCCCAGATGGACAGCGACGGCCAGACCGTCTCCTTCGACGCCGGCGTCTATTTCTCCGATCGCGATGGCGATACGCTGAGCTATGCTGCGACCGATCTCCCGCCCGGCCTGCAGATCGACGCCGCGACCGGCGTGATCTCTGGTCCGCTTCCGAACAACGCCTCGCGTCCTGAACCCTATGTCGCGACGATCACAGTATCGGACGGACATGGCGGCACGATTTCGCGGACGATTACCTGGATCATCAGCAACTTCCCGCCCAAGGCGTTCAGCGATGTCCTCTCGGTTGGTCAAAACACCAGCGGCGGCGGCAATGCGCTGACCAATGATACGGACCCCGATGGCGACGCCCTGACCATCGATCGGATTAACGGCCAGGCGGGCAGTGTCGGCCAGCCGGTCGCCGGATCGAATGGCGGTATCTTCACCGTCAGCGCCACGGGTGGCTACACCTTCAACCCGGGCACCGATTTCGCCGATCTCGGCGCCGGCGAGACCCGCACGACGTCGGTCACCTACCGCGTGACGGATGCCGATGGCGAAAGCGATACGGCGACGATCACCGTCACCGTCACCGGCATCAACGACAATCCGACGGCAACGCCCATCCCCGCGGTGACACTCGCCGATGGCCAGTCGCTCGATGGAAAGCCGATAGATGTCAGCGATTTCTTCAGCGACGTCGACGGCGACACGCTGACTTTTACGGCATCCGGCCTGCCGGCAGGCCTGTCGATGGACGCGAATGGGGTTATCACCGGCACGATCGCCGCCGACGCGTCGAAGGGTGGCCCGATCTATACGGTGGCAGTAGTGGCGAACGACGGCCAGGGCGGCACGTTCAGGACAACCTTCAATCTCACCGTCACCAATCCGGCTCCGACCGCGGTCAACGATACGGCGACCACGACCGAGGACGTGCCCCTTCTCAACATCAACGTGCTTGGAAACGATACCGATCCTGACGGCGACGTGCTGATGATCGATCCTGCTTTCGCGCCGCAGGCCGGCCACGGCACGGTGACGGTCAACAGCGATGGAACGCTGAACTATACGCCCGCAAAAGATTTCAACGGCATCGACACGGTGGTCTACCGCGTGACCGACGGTCAGGGCGGTCTCAGCACCGGCGTGCTGACCATCACGGTCGGTGCCCAGAATGACGCGCCGATCGAAACCCCGATCGCCGATATGGAGCGCAATGACGGCGATACGATCAGCTTCGACATTTCGAGCTATTTCGCCGATCCCGAGGGTGGCGTACTGACATACGACGTGCAAGGCCTGCCACCGGGCCTGACCTTCGATCCGGCGACCGGCATCATCAGCGGCCGGATCAGCGCCGGCGCATCCGGCCCGATGGGCCTCTCCAACTACCTGGTCAAGGTCATCGCGACCGACGACGGCGGCCTCACCGCCGAATCCGATTTCACCTATGTTATCCGCAACATCGCGCCCGACGCGATGAACGACACGGCAAGAACGCTGGAAGACCAGCCTGTCGATATCGACGTGCTCGCAAATGATGTCGACACCGACGGCGATGCCAGGAGCATAGTTCTCGTCAACGGCGTCAACCTGAGCGTCGATGGCGCGGCCGTTCCGATTTCCAACGGCTCGGTGCAGCTCGTGCTGGTCAACGGCGCGCAAGTACTGCGTTTCACGCCTGCGGCCAACTACGCCGGTACCGCCTCTTTCACCTACACGATCAGCGACGGCAATGGCTGCAGCGACACGGCGACGGTGACCGTCACGGTCGATCCCGTACACGATGCGCCCGTGGCGACCCCGATCCCCGATCGCGCACAGGCAGATGGCTCAGCCGTCAGCTTCGACGTCAGGGGCTTCTTCAGCGATGTCGATGGCGATACGCTGGCGATCGCAGTCAATGGCCTGCCCCCCGGCCTGGGCTTCGATCCGGCCACCGGTCTTATCAGTGGCACGCTGGATGCCAATGCATCGGCGGGCAGCCCATACACTGTCGTGGTATCCGCCGACGATGGCCATGGCGGCCAGGTCTCGACGCAGTTCGTCTTCTCCGTCAGCAACCCGGCGCCGATCGCCGCCAATGACGCTGTCGCGACCAATGAAGATACCGCCGTTACCTTCAATCCGATCACCGGTGTCGGTACGGCCGGCGGCGGCGTGGATGTCGATCCAGACGGCGATCCGCTGACGATCGTGGCGATCGACGGCCAGCCGATTGCCACCAATGGCACGGTTGCCGTCGCGGGCGGCGTCATCCGCCTCGACGGCGACGGATCGCTGACCTTCACGCCGGCGGCCGATTTCAACGGCACTGTGCCGGTAACCTACCGCATCAGCGACGGCAATGGCGGCTTTGCGGAAGCATCGATCGTCATCACCGTCGCGGCGGTGAACGATGTCGGTCTCGTCGATCTCAACGGCGCCGGCGCGGGTGTCGATATCGCCGTTTCGTTCAACGAAGGCGATGCGCCGGTCGCGATCGCCAGCGGCGACGCAACCGTGTTCGATATCGAGAACGGAATCACGTCGCTCAATGTCGCGCTAGGCGGCTTTGCCAATGCAGGCTCCGAAATCATCCACCTGAACGGCTCCGTGGATATCGTCTACGGTACGGCCAACACCGGCACGATCGTCTTCGGCGGCACGACCTTCCGCTTCAGCTATGACGGCGCCAATGCGCTCGCCATCACCAATGCGGCTGGCGGCACGATGGGCAATGCGGCGACCAGCGCCCTGCTGCGCGCCATTCAATATGAAAACAGTAGTGACAACCCGACTACGGGGGATCGCACCGTCTCGATCACGGTGACGGACGATGGCGGCGCGACGTCGGCAGCGGCGGTCGCGACGATTTCGATCGGTGCCGTCAACGACACGCCTGTCGCCGTCGATGATACGGCAACCACGGATGAGGACACCGCGATTGTCGGCGCCGTGCCCGGCGTGCTCGGCAACGATACAGACGCTGACGGTGACGCACTCGTCGTCTCGGCTGTAGGCAATGGCGCGCCCGGCGCTGCGGTCGCCGGCTCGACCGGCGGCAGCTTCGTGATCAACGCCGACGGCAGCTATCGCTTCGATCCCGGCGCTGATTTCCAGAGCCTCAAGGCCGGCGAAACACGGGTTACCTCGGTCACCTACGCGGTATCTGACGGCCACGGCGGCACTGCGAACGCCACGCTGTCGGTCACTGTCGTCGGCGTCAACGACGCGCCGATCGGAAGTGATGGGAGCTTCCAGACCGCCGAGGATACGGTCGCGACCGGCTTCCTGCCCACAGCAAGCGATCCCGATGGCGATGCGCTGACCTATGCCATCGCCACGCCGCCGGCCAATGGGGTGGTCACGATCAGCGCCGACGGCAGCTATCGCTACACGCCGCCAGCCAACTTCAACGGCAGCGACAGCTTCATGTATAGCGTTTCCGACGGTCGCTCGACGGTCACCTACACGATCGCCGTCACGGTCACGCCGGTCGACGACGCGCCGGTGGGTACGCCGATCGCCAACCAAGCCTATCAGGATGCGCAGACCATCAGCCTCGATGTCTCGGGCAACTTCAGCGATATCGATACGCCCAGCCTGACCTTCACCGCGACGGGCCTGCCGACAGGTCTCTCGATCTCGTCGCAGGGCATCATCACCGGAACGGTTGACCGCGACGCGTCGCAGCTCAATGGCGGCGCTTACTCGGTCACGGTCTCCGCCAGCGACGGCACCAGCTCGGCGAACCAGACCTTTATCATCACGGTCACCAACCCCGCGCCCATCGCCCGCGACGATGCCGCCAGCACCGGCGAGAACGTTGATATCGCCGGCTCGGTCTTCGCCGACAACGGCAATGGCGCGGACAGCGATCCGGATGGCGACACGATCGTGGTCAGCGCCGTCAAGGGCGTCGCCGGCAATGTCGGCGCGTCTATCGCAGGTTCTGCGGGCGGGCGGTTCGTGATCGGCACCGATGGTAGCTACACATTTGTGCCGGGCACCGACTTCGACAATCTGAAGGCCGGCGAACAACGCACGACCGGCATCACCTACACCATATCCGACGGGCAGGGCGGCACATCGACCGCGACCTTCACGGTGACGGTATCGGGCGCCAACGATCTCCCCGTCGGCTCCGACATCGCGATCTCGACCGCCGAGGACACGGCCCTCAGCGGCCAGCTGCCGGCGGGGACCGACGTCGATGGCGATCCCCTGACCTATGGAATCGGCAGCCAGCCGGCGCATGGCAGCGTCACGATCGACCCGACCGGCGCCTACGTCTATACGCCCACTGCGGACTTCAACGGCGCTGACAGCTTCACCTATACGATCTCTGATGGCACCGCCGTCGTCACGCATACGGTGACCGTGACTGTCAACCCGGTCAACGATGCGCCGGTTCTGCAGGATGTCGCGGTGTCGATGAACGAAGACGGCACGGCGACGGGCCAGATCGTTGCAACCGACATCGACGACGCGCCGGCCACGCTGGTCTATGGCCTTCAGACCGCAGCCGCGAGCGGGACGGCCGTCGTCAACCCCGACGGCACCTACACCTACATCCCCAATCCCAATTTCAACGGCACCGACAGCTTTGTCGTGATCGTCACGGACCCCAGCGGCGCCACCGCTACGGCAACGATCACGATCACGGTCGGCGCGGTCAACGACCCGCCTGTCGCCGTCGACGATGCCACCGCAACCACCGAAAACACCGCGATTTCAGGCAATGTGATCGTCGGCGGGCCAGGTGCCGACAACGATCCGGATGGCGACACGCTGACCGTTGTCGGCGTCGGCGCGGCCACCGGCAGTGTCGGGGTGGCAATCCCCGGCCAGGGCGGCGGCAGCTTCCTGATCGCCGCCGACGGCTCCTATACATTCGACCCCGGCACGGACTTCGACAGACTTGCCGCAGGTGCGACCGCGACGACATCGGTGAGCTACACGATCTCCGATAGCCACGGCGGGGTTGCCACCGCGACGCTGACGGTCACCGTGACCGGCCTCAACGACGCGCCGAATGCGCCGGCCTTGCCGCCGCAGGCAAGTCTCGATGGTGCCGCCATCGTGCTCCCTGTTGGTGCGCAGGTTACCGATGTCGATGGCGATCCGCTGACCTTCGATATCACCGGCCTGCCGCCGGGCCTCGTCTACAACACCCAGACCGGCGAAATCACCGGCAGCATCCTGCCGAACGCCTCCGGCGCGACGGGCAGTGCGGTCTACAATGTCACGATTACGGCGAGAGACGGCCTTGGTGGAGAAGCCGTCCGCAGCTTTGCCTGGACGGTGACCAACCCAGTGCCGGATGCGGTCAACGATACCTTCACGATGAACGAAGGTGGTCAGCTGAGCGGCTCGGTTCTCGATGCGAGCGGCAATGGCCCCGACACCGATCCCGATAATGATCCGCTCACCGTTTCGCTTGTGACGAATGCCGCCCATGGCGCCCTCGTGCTCAATCCCGATGGCACCTTCACCTACACGCCGACCGCAGGGTTCAACGGCACCGACAGCTTTGTCTATCGCATCGACGACGGAAATGGCGGCACCGATACGGCGACGGTGACGATCACCATCAATCCGGTCAACGACGCGCCTGTTGTCGTCAATGACAACTTCACTGTCGCCGAAGATGGCCAGGTGGTCATTCCGGTTCTGGCGAACGACAGCGATCCCGATGGCGATACGCTGACGATAACGGAGATCAACGGCCAGCCGATCAGCGTCGGTGGCAGCGTTGCACTTGCATCGGGAACCGTGACGCTGAATTCAGATGGTACGCTGACATTTGCGGCAGCACCCGATTTCGCCGGCAACGCCAGCTTCACCTACACGGTTTCCGACGGAACCCTGAGCGTGCAAGGCACGGTCAACGGCTCGGTGACAGGCGTCAACGACGCGCCTGTCAACAGCCTGCCGGCGACCTTCAACGGCACCGAGGACACGGCGCTGCCGCTTTCCGGCTTGTCGATCTCCGATGTCGATGCCGGATCGGGCACCATGACGGTGACGCTCTCCGTCGATGCCGGCACGCTGACGGCTGCCGCCGGTGGCAATGTGGCCGTGACCGGCAACGGTTCGGGCGCGATCACGCTCACAGGCAAACTCGGCGATATCAACGCCTACCTCGCCGGTGCATCGGCCCCGGTCTATCATCCACTTCTCAATTCGAATGCGCCGGTGACGCTGACCATGGTCACCAGCGACGGCGGCAATAGCGGCGCCGGCGGCGTTCAGACCGGTACCGACCGGGCGACGATCATTCTCGCGCCCGTCAACGACGCGCCTGTCGCGAGCGGCTCGATGATCCAGACGCGCGAAGACGTGCCGGTTTCCGGCGTGGTGGCCGCCACCGACCCGGATGGCGATCCGCTGACTTATGCGGTCGCAACAGGCCCGCGCAATGGCACCGTCGTCATCGACGCGGCCGGGCGCTACCTCTATTTGCCCAACACCGATTTCAACGGCACCGACAGTTTCGACATCAGCGTCAGCGACGGACAGGGCGGTGTGACCATCGTCACGATCGCGGTGACCGTGACCCCGGTCAACGACGCGCCCGTCGGTTCGGATGCGTCTGCGACGGTTGCCGAGGACCAGACGCTGAACGGCCAGCTGCCGGTGGCGACCGACGTGGACAGCCCCAGCCTGACCTACGGGCTTGGTGGGCAGGCGGCACACGGCACGGTGACGGTCAACGCCGACGGCACCTACAGCTACGTGCCGGCTGCGAATTACAACGGTTCCGACAGCTTCACCTACACCGTCTCCGACGGCCAGGCGACGTCGACTTACACGATCTCGATCACCGTAACGGCGGTCAATGATGCGCCGGTGAGCTCGGGAACGTCGATCTCCACGGAGGAGGACGAAACCGTCACCGGCCAGCTGCCACCGGCCACCGACGCCGATGGTGACCCGATCACCTACGCGCTCGCCGTGCAGGCCTCAAACGGCACCGTGGTGATCAACCCCAACGGCAGCTACAGCTACACGCCGGCCCCCGGCTACAACGGCTCCGACAGCTTCAGCTTCAGCGTCTCGGATGGCAGGGATTCCACGACTTACGTGGTCAATGTCACCGTGGGTGCTGTCAACGATCCGCCGAGCGGCTCCAACGCCGCGATCACCGTTGCCGAAGACGGTCTGGCTAGCGGTACGCTGCCACTCGCGACCGATCCGGATGGCGATCCACTGACCTATGGGCTGGGTGCGCCTGCCGCGCACGGCACGGTCACCGTCAACACCGACGGTACCTACACCTATCGGCCGAACGCCAACTACAACGGCACCGACAGCTTCACCTACACCGTCTCCGACGGCATCGATCAATCGACCTATACCGTCTCGATCACCGTGACGCCTGTCAATGACGCCCCGGTCGGGTCTAATACCGCGATCACCGTCTCCGAGGACGTGCCCTTCGACGGCGTGCTGCCGGCCGCCAGCGATGTGGATGGCGATCCGGTTCGCTATGCCGTCGGCACGCAGCCGATGCATGGTTCGGTGACCGTCAATCCCGACGGAACATATCGTTATGTGCCGGCAGCCGACTATAACGGCGCCGACAGCTTCACCTATCAGGTGACCGATGGCCAGGCGGTCTCGACCTACACGGTCGCGATCACGGTGACCGCGGTCAACGACGCGCCTGTTGGCAGCAATGTGTCGATCTCTGTCGATGAAGATGGCTCCGCGTCGGGAACGCTGCCGCGCGCGGTGGATGCCGATGGCGATCCGCTGACCTATCTGCTGCAGAACGGACCGAGCCACGGCGTCGCCACCGTGGCTGCGGATGGCAGCTATACCTATGTCCCCGCCGCCAATTTCTCCGGGACGGACACGTTCCTCTACGCGGTGTCCGATGGCACTGTTCTGTCCGTCTACACGGTCACGGTGAACGTCGGTGCCGAAAACGATGCGCCGACCGGCTCGGATCTGGCAATCAGCATCTCCGAGGATACGAGCTTTACCGGTTCGCTTCCATCAGCCTCCGATGCGGATGGCGACACCATCGTCTACGGCCTCGGCACGCCGGCCGCTCATGGGGCCGTTACCGTCAATCCCGACGGCACCTTCAGCTACGTGCCGCAGGCAAACTATGCCGGGCCGGACCAGTTCACCTACACCTTGTTCGATGGAACCGTCACGGTGAACTATACCGTCACCATTGATGTCCAGGGCGTCAACGACGCGCCGATCGGCGCCGACACGGGCATCTCGCTTGCCGAGGATACGACCTTCTCAGGCCAGCTTCCGCCGGCCGTCGATCCTGACGGCGATGCGGTCACCTACGCTCTCGCCGGCGCGGCAAGCCACGGGACCGTCAGCATCAATGCCAACGGGACATACAGCTACATCCCCGACAGCAATTTCAACGGCACCGACAGCTTCAGCTATTCCGTCAGCGACGGAACGGCGACCAACGTCTACCGCGTCTCGGTGACCGTCAGCGCCGTCAACGATGCGCCGATCGGTTCCGATACGTCGATCTCGGCGCAGCAGGGCACGGTCGCGACCGGCAATCTGCCGCCGGCCTATGATATCGAGGGAAGCCCGGTCACCTATGGACTGGGCGCGCAGGCCGCGCACGGCACCGTAGTGATCGGAGCAAACGGCAGCTATTCCTACCAGCCCAATAACGGCTTCAGCGGCAGCGATCAGTTCACCTACACGGTCTCCGACGGAACGGCAGTGTCGATCTACACCGTCACCGTCTCGGTCGGCGCCGTCAACAGCGCGCCCTCCGGCCAGGAGGCGACGCTGACCGTTTCCGAAGACACGCCGTTTACCGGCCAGCTGCCGGTCGCGACCGACGCGGACGGCGACGCACTGGCCTACGACCTTGCCGCAGGGCCGGCGCATGGCGTCGCCACTGTTTCGGCGAGCGGGCAATATTCCTTCATGCCCGATCGCAATTTCAACGGCACCGATCAGTTCAGCTACTCGGTGAGCGATGGCCGGGCGACCGTTGTCTACCGCGTGTTCGTTACGGTCACGCCCGTCAACGACGCCCCCGTCGGGTCCGATACCGCGATCTCGCTCGCCGAGGACACGACCTTCACCGGGCGGCTGCCGACGGCATCCGACGCCGATGGCGATGCCATCACCTATGGTCTGGCGGCCGCTGCCGGCCACGGGACCGTCAGCATCAATGCCGATGGAACGTACAGCTACACGCCCAACGGCAATTTCAATGGCACCGACCAATTCAGCTATTCGGTGAGCGACGGCACGGTCACCAACATCTATCGCGTGACCGTGACCGTCACCGCCGTCAACGATGCTCCCGTCGGTTCGGATACATCGATCTCCGTGCAGGAGGGAACCGTTGCCACCGGCACCCTGCCGCCAGCCACCGATGTCGAGGGATCACCGGTCACTTATGGTCTCGGCGCTAATCCCGTCCACGGCACCGTTACCATCGATCCGAACGGCAACTACACCTACCAGCCCGACGCTGGCTTCAGCGGCGCCGATCAGTTCACCTATACGGTGTCCGACGGCACGGCGACCTCGGTTTACACCGTGACGGTTTCCATTGGCGCGGCCAATGGTGCCCCCGTCGGCAGTGATACGACGCTGACGATTGCCGAAGATACGACGTTTACCGGCACGCTTCCCGCCGCCACCGACCCCGATGGCGATCCGCTGAGCTACGCGGTTGCGGCCGGGCCTGCCCACGGCGTCGTCACGATCACCGCCGACGGCCGATATGTCTTCACGCCGAACGGCAATTTCAACGGCACGGACCAGTTCAGCTATTCGGTGAGCGATGGTCGGGCGACGGTCGTCTACCGCGTGCTCGTCACCGTCACGCCCGTCAACGACGCACCTGTCGGGTCCGGCACGGCGATCGCGGTCGGGCGCGATCAGACCGTCACAGGCACCTTGCCGCCGGCCTTCGATGTCGAGGGATCGCCGATCACCTACCAGCTTGGATCGGCCGCAGCCCACGGCGTCGTCACGGTTAATCCGGATGGCAGCTACAGCTACACGCCGACAGCCGGCTATGAGGGTGGCGACAGCTTCACCTTCACGGTCTCCGACGGCGACGCGACATCGACCTACACGGTCACGATTGCCGTGGGTGCTGCCGTGCCGCCGACAGAACCTCCGCCGGAAACACCGCCCGGCGAACGTCCGCCGCTCGAAAGGGATCCGCCGGTCGTGTTCCCCATCGATGCGAGCGATCCCGGCGCGCCTGATTTCGGTGACGAGACCGAGGAGATTGGTGGCGCATCGAAGGAGATCATGGACGATCTCGGCGCTATATCGGATGATATCACGGTGGATGGTCCGATCGACGCAGTCGTCAACGCCGCTCAGCCTCTGAACGGCATCGGCTCTTTGCCGCGCCACGGCGCGGTGCTGCATGCTGTGCGTCAGATCTCCGAATGGATCGAAAGCGGACGTCGTCTCGACGATATCCACATCGGCTTCTTCAAGGGAGGATCGAATATTCACATCGCCGGATCGGGTGACGATAGCACCTGGTTCACGGTCGATACGATCTTCAACGAGAACTTCCTCTACATCCTGCCCGCCTATGGCAGCCAGACCGAGAAGACGAGCTTCAGCGTGACGCTATCCGATGGGCGCGCGCTGCCGGACTGGATGACGGTGACGCATGGCGGCATGATTATCGGCCGCCCGCCCGTCGGCGCCGTATCGATCGACATCCGCGTATGGGGCACCTCGCGCGACGGTACGGTCAGCGACACGCTGCGCATCGACCTGCAGACGGGAACAGTGCTCGACCATGTCAGGGACCAGCGCGCCGAACTGGGGCCGGGGGCGTTGTTTTCCAGCCAAATGTTGGCCGAAGCGAACATAAACAGCGGGCAAGGCGACCGGCTCTGGAGCGCGCTGCGCGGTCAATGATACCGACTGCGGCGACGCTGCGCCGTCTCCTCGAGCCTTCTAGCGCCGGCCGGATGAGCTTGCTGGCGAGGCGAGAAGCTGCCGCTGCGGATTAAAGGGACGGAAAGAAAATTGATGTAGTTGGGTTCTCTATTGTCCTGAGTTCCAGACCAGACCATCGATGAACGCAACTTGGCAGATACTGCTCGGAAACCTCGCCATCACCGCGCTAGCAATATCGCTGTGGTCGCACGCCTATTATCACACGCGTGTCTTGTCCGAACGTCGGCGCAACCAGGCGTTCGGTATCGCCATGGGTCTTGGCGCAATTTGTTCGATGATGCTGGCGGTGCCGCTGGATCAAGGCGTTTTCGTCGATCTCCGTTACACGCTGGTGGCGGTGTCGGCCCTGTTTGGCGGCCCCTTCTCCGTGCTCTTGACGATCGTGATTGCGTCGGTGTTTCGCTTTTCTGAGGGTGGAGCGGGTGCGGTCGATGGCGTGATCAGCATATGCGTCGTCGGTTTGGTCGGGCTCTGCGGCTATCTGATCGTGAGAAGGCGCAAGGTCAGGCTGGCAGATGCAGCCGTGCTTGGGATCGCGGTATCGGCCACGCTGCTGGTGGTCATGTCCGTGCTGACGTCGCAGGCCAATGCGCGAGCCGTCGAGCTCGTCGGGTTCCCGATCACGGTTCTCAATTTCCTCAGCATCATGATCGCCGCCTTTGTCCTGATCCAGTTCGAAAGAATGGCGCATGACCGCGATATCCTGTCGGCAGCGCTGACGCAGACGCCCGACTTTCACTACGTGAAGAACCGGGAAGGCAAGTTCGTCATCGTCAACAAGAACGTTGCCGAGCACCACCACTACCCCTCGCCGGCGGCCATGGTCGGCGCGTCCGATTTCCAGCTCGCCACCCAGCGCCGCGCCGAAATGCTCTATGCCGAAGAGCAAGCCTTGATGGAGAGCGGGCAGTCGCAGCTGGACAAGATCGAATATCTGAGCGAAGGCGGCCGCGATCGCTGCTATTCGACATCGAAGGTGCCGCTACGCGACCGGACCGGTGCTGTCATCGGGCTTGCGGGCGCGACGCGCGATGTGACCGAGGAACGGAAGATCGAGCAGGAACTGCGCGAGAGCAAGGATCTGCTGTCGCTCGCCATGGCCGGGATGTCGGATGGTTTCGCGATGTTCGATCGAACAGGCACGCTTGTTTTCAGCAACACGCAATATGCGGCGTTGTTCCCGCTGTCGGGCGAGGCCCGCGTGCCCGGAACGAATATCAGGGATATCCTCAAGAAAGTCGTGGAATCGAACGAGCGACGGGATTTCCGTCAGGAGATTACCGATGCCTGGTTGTCGGAAGCAGCCGCTGCGTTGTTCTTCGACAAGGAAGAATACATCGAACTCTATGACGGGCGTTGGCTCAGCCTGCGCACCCGCGTCGCCGATAATGGCATGGCGCTTGTTGCGGTCTCAGACATCACGACGATGAAGCAGGCCGAGTTCGCGCTCAGGACAGTCGCCGAGCAGATGAAGAGCCTCGCCGAGACCGACGCGCTGACCGGGCTTCTCAACCGCCGGGCCTTCGACCACGCGATGTCGGTTGCGGTCGAGCGAAGCCGCCTGGAGCGCCGGCCGATGGCGGTGCTGATGATCGACGTCGACCGCTTCAAGGCATACAACGACACCTACGGCCATCCAGAAGGCGACGCGTGCCTGAAGGCGATCGCCGATTGCCTGCGCCGCACGATGAACCGCCCGCAGGATGTGCTCGCGCGGTTCGGCGGCGAGGAATTCGTCGTTCTGCTGCCCGATACCGATGGGACCACGGCGCTGGCGTTGGCGGAGCAGTTCCGCAGCACCCTGCTGGCGCGGGCGATCGCTCACTGTGGCAGCGAATACGGCGTGGTGACGGCCAGCATCGGTATTTCGGCCAAATCCAACTGGAAGCAACAGATAAGCGCTGCCGAGTTTATTCTCGAGGCCGATCAGGGCCTCTATCAGGCCAAGCGCGATGGCCGCAATCAGGCTGTCGCCTGGAACCCGCCAAGGACGAGCAGAGCGGCGCGGTAGCTGTTTCCACCGCTGCTGCGGCCTCCACTGCGCACGTTTTCAGCCAATCCGGTAAAGAAAAAGGCCGGGGCGAAACCGCACCGACCTTCCTCGACCCGTCTCGACAACGACTGCCAGTACCTCCGTGGTCAGCCGTCAGAGACGAATTATGTAAGTTGAGTGTAACGCAACTTCTGGGAAGTTCAAGCGCCATTTATGGGTTCGTTTTGCGCGAAGACTACCTATTTCGGTCAGCCTGAAACGATTGCGGACAGCCGATCGAGATCGACAAGCTTGATTTCAAGCGGGACGGGATCAGTCTGGGCGACGCGAAACCATTCGGCTGCCTCGCGTACCCGGTCGCCGTGCGGCTGGGGGTACGCGCCAAGCCGGATAACCCACTCCCTGACCGTTTCACGCTCCATGCGGCCTGCCAGATAGCGTGCGTGAACGGTCTTTGCGGAGGCGACGAGATCAGAAACGCTATTCAAGAATTGTCCTCAAATTGATGGGTCGGTTCGATGAGGCCAGATGGCATCGAGCTCAGACTTCTTCCTTCTTCTTGACCTTCACCTTCGGCTCCACCGGCGTATCCGGCGTCGGCGCAAGCAGCTTGCGCAGCGATGAGATCTTGTCCTTGACCAGCGGGCGGAAGCGCGTGGCGCGAAATGGCATGTCGGCGGCGCCGTAGCCCTCCGGGCCATCGTCGTTGCCGCGATGCAGTTCCTCCAGCTTCACGCCGAAGAAGGTGCCGTCGATATAGTGCGTGTATTCGCCGACCCAGCGCAGCGTGTAGATCTCGCCCTTGCGAATACCCTGGTCGATGCTGACATGCTTGAACGCGTCATCGATGCATACGACCTTCTGGCCGACATGAAAGTCGTAGCTCATCTCACAAACCTCAACCTCAACTTCACCCGCCTGCACCGGGCGGCGCGTCGTTCTTCATGAATTCCGGATATTGAATAACTTCCGTCTCGACCGTGTCGAACGACTTGCCCGCCGATTGCGCCAGCCGCACGCCCGGCCCGCCTGATATCAATTCTCCGTCCGCTTCGAAGATGATGCCCGAGGCTTCTAGCGCATGCTTGATCGCGCGCAATGTGCTGTCGGCGCTTTCGGCCCCGCGCTCGATACGGTCGAGATCCGCTACGGAGATACCGGCGGCGTCGGCCAATTCGGCTTGCTGGAGGCCGAGCATTGCGCGGGCGCTACGTATCTGTGCTGACGTTATCATGATGATTTTATATAACCGGATCGATCTTTTTCTCAAGCTTGACGACCAGCTAGGCTCGGCAGCATCGCTCCCATTCGGTCAGCAACTGCATGATCTCGATGGAATCGCAAAGGCGCGGCGAGGGGCGCGGCGCCAGCTTCAGCCCCTTGCGCAGGCAGTCTTCAACGAGGCGAACCTGATGGCCGAAGGCGTCTTGGTCCGACGGAACGACGATGCGCTCTATCGGCAGGCCGTATTCCTCGATCTCCAGCAGATTGTCGCCGGCGACGGGCAGCCACGGATTGGTGAGGAAGCGGACCGAGGCGCGTTCGCCACGTACGATGAAATCGAACGCCATGCCATAGCTGTCCGTCGATTGCAGCGTTGCCAAAACGCCAGAGCCGAAGCGGGCGGTGAGCGCCGCGTCGCAGATGTTGCCGTCGCGGCTCGACCGGTTGCCGTGTCCCGAGATCACGCGATCCGCAATGGCATCGGCGCCGAAGGCCGTCTGAATGACGTAGTGCATCAGCGAGGCCGGATAGCAGCCGAGATTGTAGAGCGTTCCGCCGCCCGCGGGATTGACGACCCGCCAGATATCGGCGGCATAGGCGCCCGAAATCGAGCGTATGGTGCCGAGACGGCCGGATCGGATAATGTTGCCCAGCTCGGCGATGACGGGATGGCTGAGATACATCAGCCCTTCGAGGAAGAAGATGTCGGCCTGCTCGACAGCGGCGGCAAGCGCATGAGCTTCTTCCATCGTCGTGGTCAGCGATTTCTCCGACAGCACCGGCTTGCCGCGCGCCGCCGCCTTGATGACCGCGTCGTGATGCACATTGCTGGGCAGGCCGACGTAGATCACGTCGATATCGGGATCCTCGACCAGCGCATCGATGGTGGAATGCCTGACGACGATGCCGTAGCGGTCGGCGAAGGCTGCGAGGCGCTCGGGATCGCGGCCGAAGACTGCGCCGATCACTGATCCGTCGCTGCCGTTGATGGCCTCTGCCACCGTGTTCGAGATGAAACTCGTTCCGAGAATTCCCCAGCGCAGCATTCCCTATCGCCTTTCACCAGCAGTTCCCGCGTGCCTGATGGTTTTATAGCTGGATAGCTTGATCAGTACAGAGGCTTCGTGCTCCGACTGTCATCTTGAAAGCTCCGCGCCAAGCGCATGGCGCATGGCTGCCTTGCGCAAACTTGCCTACTGTCTAGGCGCGGGCGTGTATATATACATATCCATCGAAGCGATGCATCCTCCTCCCGCAGAGCTTCGACTTTGCAAGTGCCTCACTCCTCCTCCCAGAGGGACTTGCGCGAACAGCAGCACTCCTCCTCCCAGCTGCTGTTTATTTGTTTTAAAAGCCTGTCGCATCTCCTCCCGCGACAGGCTTTTTTATTTTCTGCTCGATCCCAACACTATTTCACGAAACCGACACAGGCTTCGAGCGCAAACGGCTCGCCGTCGCCGGATCCGCGCGCCGGCAAAGCTGCGGCGGCAGGCCTTTCATGATCAGTTCGGCATCGGCGACGGCCATCGTGCCGAGTTCGTAGAAGGCATCGCGGGTGCCGCCGGTGCGGTGCGCCGAGAGCAGCAGACCCGGCAAACCACGTACCGGATCGTCGGCGGCCACGGGCTCTTCCGGAAAGACGTCGGTGGCGGCGATGATGTGGCCGGATTTCACGGCCTCCAGCATCGCGGGAAAATCGACTACCGCTGCGCGGCTCATCAGCAGAAAGGCGGCGCCCGGCTTCATCAACTGAAACTCGCGGCGGCCGATGAAGCCCTCGTTCTCACTGGTCACGCTGGCGAAGACGAAAACTATCTGGCTCTCGCTCAGCGTCTCGTCCAGGCCCGATGGAACGCAATCCAGCCGCTCGATGATTTCTTTGGGCAGCCATGGGTCGAACACGCGCACCGCGTTCTTGAACGGGCGGATCAGATCACGCAACTGCCGGCCGAGATCGCCGAAGCCGATGATCCCGACCGGCGCGCCGGCAAAACGAAAGACGCCGTCGTTGCCGGCCAGCCCATATTCTTCGGTTCCCGCCCGGAAATCGCGGTCGGCCCGGGTGATGCCGCGGGCAAGATCGAGCGCCATGCCGAGTGCCGCCTCAGCCACGGGCGATGCGAAGGCCGATGCCGGGGTGATCACCCAGATGCCGCGTTCCACACAGGCCTGATAGTCGATATTCGGCATGAAGTTGGATTCGACGTTGATGATGGCCTTCAGCTTTGGCGCCCGGTCCAACCGCTCGCGCGGCATGTCGGTCTGCCCGAAGATCAGCACCGTCTCGGGAAGCAATGCGTCGACCTGCTCAGCCGGCATCTGCCGATCTTCGGAAATCACCAGCTCGCCGAGATTTTCCAGCCGGCGGCGAACATCCGGCTTCATGATCAGATCGAGCGTTCGTGGCAAAGGGTCCACCAGAACAATATTGCGGCTCATCACATCCTCCTCCATTCCCTGAGAGCAAGACTTATCAGCAAATGTCGCTTGTAACAGGGGGCTTCGAGCCTGGCGCTGTAACACTGACGAAAGGCCGCTGCGCGGGCAGCGGCCTTTGATTTTCATGTCGGGTAGGGCCCTACAGCTCAGTCAGGCGATGTCGTGCATCTCACGCAAACGGCTCGGTCGGGCTTTTGCCCGGCTGCGTGAACCATGCGGCGCCGGTCTCCGTCATGTGGATATGATCTTCAAGACGGATCCCGTAGCGGCCGGGGAAAACGATCATCGGCTCGTTCGAGAAGCACATGCCAGGTTCAAGCGCCGCCTTGTTGCCGCGCACGATATAGGGCTCCTCATGGATTTCCAGGCCGAGGCCGTGCCCGGCCCTGTGCGGCAGGCCGGGCAGCGCGTAATCAGGCCCGAGCCCATGGCGGACCATGACTGCGCGTGCCGCGTCATCCAGGCTGGAGCAGGCGGCTCCGAGCTTGGCCGCGTCGAAAACGGCCTGCTGCGCCTCGCGCTCGATCGCCCAGGCGCGGGCAAAGTCTGCATCCGGCTCGTCCAGAACATAGGTGCGCGTCAGATCGGAATGGTAGCCGTCGATACGGCATCCGGTGTCGACCAGAATGACATCGCCGGCCGCATAGATCTGATCGCCGTCGGCGCCATGCGGCAGCGAGGTTGCTTCGCCGAAGGAGACAATGCAGAAGCTCGATCCACCGCCGGCGCCGAGGGCACGGTGCTGTTCGTCGATATAGCGCACGACATCCGATGCCAGGACGCCGGGCTTGATATACGCGTACGCGCGGCGGTGGACTTCAAGCGTCAGGTTCATCGCGTATTGGATGATGCCGATCTCGGCCGCGGACTTGCGTAGGCGGATATCGCGGATCAGTCGCGCGCCATCGAAAAGGCGCTCCGCGCCGAGCTCCTTGGCAAGTGCGTGATAGACGAACAGCGGCAAGGCGTCATCGAGCGCCACGCGCCCTTTCGCCGAAAGCAGGCTGGCTACGGTCTCGGCGCTGTTCTCGTCCTCCTCCCAGGTCACGATTGCGCCGTCGAGCTTCTGCAGACTGTCGACGCGGCTGCGCTCGAAACCCGGCACTACGTAGAAGAGGTCGGCCTGCGTGATCAGCGCGCCGACCAGCCGTTCGCTCTGGTGCCAGACAAGGCCGGTGAAATAGCGCAGGCTCTCCGTCGAGCCGAGGAGCACGGCGTCCACGCCGGCGGCACCCATGCGGCTGCGCAGCGTCGAAAGCCGCTCGCGGCGCTCTGTTTCAGGAATGGGGGAGGGGCGGGGTGTGGCCGACATGGCTATTCCTCTTGATATCGATCCGCTGCTTGACGACGCACCTGCGCCGCCATGTCAGCAATCAAGTCGCAGCTTGATCGCGCGCAGCTAGTCCTGCTCCTGCCGCCAAGTCAATCGGGAGCGGGTTGCCCCTATACGCCCTTACGGCTGGCGAGTGGCGAGAAGCTCGACCTTGCGCACGAGGTCGGCGACCGAACGGACATCCATCTTGCGCATGACGTTGCCGCGGTGAAGCTTGACGGTTATCTCGCTGATCCCCAGATCATAGGCGATCTGCTTGTTCATCAGCCCCTTGCTGACCGCCATCATCACCTCACGCTCGCGGCGCGTCAGCGTGTCGGCCAAAGTGACGACTGCATCACCCTCCGCGCTCTCGCTACGTTGCACCGCGTCGCGCTCGATCGCCGTGGAGACGGCATCGAGCAGGTCCTGGTCGCGAAACGGCTTTACGAGAAAATCCACGGCGCCGGCCTTCATCGCCTTCACGCTCATTGGAATATCGCCGAAACCAGTTATGAAAACAATCGGGAGCCTGCTTCCCATGCGCTCCAGCTGCCCCTGGAAATCTAGGCCGCTCAGCCCTGGCAGGCGAACGTCGAGCAGGATGCACCCTGGCCGCTTGAGGTCCGCCCCCGCAAGCAGGGCTGCTGGGCTGTCGAAAGCGGAAACATCGATCCGGACCGAATGAAAGAGATCGACGAGTGCTTCGCGCACGGAGATGTCGTCGTCGACGATCAGTACCATGGGAAATGCTGGCTGCACCATGGTCGCTCGTCGTATGTCACTCACGGCGTTTCTCCAGAGTTGAGTCATTTCGCAGTGCCTCCCTCATCACGTCGCTTTGAATGCGGGCGCGCACTTCGCTGCACGTTGTGCCCGCATCCGCGACCTTAAGCAACTATAGCCAGACATGAAGATCGGCCACACTATACTTAGGTTTGGGGTCTTGATAGCCATCAGGTTCGCGATTGGCGTGGTTAGAACGTCGGTGGCGTGCAGGCGCTGATGATCTCGCAGGGGACCGGTCCGACGCATCGGAAGCGATGCGGGCGCCTGCTCTCGAAATAGTAGGCATCGCCGGGGCCCAGGATGCGGCGCTCGTCCTCGACCGTTACTTCCATCCGGCCTGAAAGCACGATGCCGCCTTCTTCGCCTTCATGGACGAGCATGACCTTTCCAGTGTCGGCGCCCGGTTGGTAGCATTCCTTCAGGATCTGTAGCTGGCGGCCGAACAGGCTCTCGCCGATCTGCCGGTAGGAAATCGGGCCCTTGCCGATCTCGACCAGCTCTTCGGCAGCGTAAAAGGCCTTGCGCGACTTCTGCGGTTCGAAGGCAAAGAATTCCGCCAGGCCGATCGGGATTCCATCGAGAATTCGCTTCAAGGCGCCGACCGACGGGTTGGACGAATTGGATTCGATCAGCGAAATGGTGGAGTTGGTGACGCCCGCCCGCTTCGCCAGTTCGCGTTGCGAAAGATTGTGAAGCATGCGCAAATGGCGCAAGCGTTGGCCGATATCGACGGACATGGCATCCCTAAGGTTCAGAGTGTTCGAAATATAACAACATTCGATTTTGAAGGCCATGATTTTCAACGGGTTGAAAACGACTAAAAAAGGGCTTGTTCAAGAATCTGAATTGGCCGATCACTTCATTATCACCATTCCGGAGAGACCTCATGGACCAGATCAGCAAAGCAAACAGCCCGTCGCTCGATAACTTCTGGATGCCGTTCACGGCCAACCGCCAGTTCAAGGCAGCCCCCCGTCTGCTCGCCTCTGCAGAAGGCATGTATTATACCGATGTCGACGGCAACAAGGTGCTGGATGGTACCGCCGGTCTGTGGTGCGTGAACGCCGGCCACGCTCGCAAGCGGATCGCTGAGGCGGTCGAGCGTCAGCTGATGACCATGGACTTCGCCCCGACCTTCCAGATGGGTCACCAGATTGCCTTTGATTTCGCCGAGCGCTTGGCCAAGATTGCCCCCGGTGGTCCGAGCGCACAGCTTGATCGGGTGTTTTTTACCGGTTCCGGTTCTGAATCCGTCGATACTGCGCTGAAGATCGCCATCGCCTATCAGCGCGCCATCGGCCAGGGCACCCGCACCCGCATCATTGGCCGAGAAAAGGGCTATCATGGCGTCGGCTTCGGCGGTATCTCCGTCGGCGGCCTAGTCAACAACCGCCGCGTCTTCCCGCAAATCCCGGCCGATCACATGCGTCATACGCTCGACGTCGAGCGCAACGCCTTCAGCAAGGGCCTGCCGGCCCACGGCATCGAGCTTGCCGAAGATCTGGAGCGTCTGGTTGCCCTGCATGGCGCCGAGACGATCGCTGCCGTCATCGTAGAGCCGATGTCCGGTTCCGCTGGTGTTATCCTGCCGCCCAAGGGCTATCTCGAGCGCCTGCGTGCGATTGCCGACAAGTACGGCATCCTGCTGATCTTCGATGAAGTCATCACCGGCTTTGGACGCCTTGGCACGCCGTTTGCGACCGACTACTTCGGCGTCGTGCCCGATCTGGTCACCACGGCGAAGGGCCTGACCAACGGCGCAATCCCGATGGGCGCGGTGTTTGCAAGCCGCAAGGTATATGACGCGATGATGACCGGACCCGAGAATGCCATCGAGCTCTTCCATGGCTACACCTATTCGGGTCACCCTGTTGCCAGCGCAGCCGGCATCGCAACCCTTGAGATTTACGCCGAGGAAGGCCTGCTGACACGCGGCGCCGGGCTCGCGGAAACCTGGCAGGAGGCGCTTCACTCCCTGAAGGGCCTGCCGAACGTGGTCGACATCCGCAACCTCGGTCTCGTCGGCGCCATTGAGCTTTCGTCGCGGGACGGCGCGATCGGGGCTCGCGCCTATGATGTCTTCGTCGATTGCTTCAAGAAGGGTCTGCTGATCCGCGTCACCGGCGACACCATCGCGCTTTCTCCGCCGCTGATCGTCGAGAAGGACCAGATCGAGACCATCGTCTCGATTATCAGCGACGCGCTGAAGCGCGCAGCCTGATCAATTCGCTTCGGGCCTCGTTTAGGCGAGGCCCGAAACATAGGTCGTACCTATTGCGCGGTCGCGCCTGTGACCGTAACTGGGACGCCCTTGTAAGCCGGCGTGCCCGAAGTGCGGTCGTAGGCGGAGAGCGCGATCAGCGCGTTCATCTCAGGGTAATAGCCGGCGATCGATCCTCGCGGAATATTGTACTCGATCGCGGTCAGGCCGCGCGCGCTGCGCGACTTTCCGTCCGCCGACGGCAGTGAGACGACATTGATGATGTCGCCATCCGACAATCCGCGTTTCGCAAGATCATCCTTGTTCATGAAGATGACGTCGCGGCGGCCGAAAACGCCGCGATAGCGATCATCCATACCGTAGATCGTCGTGTTGTATTGGTCATGGCTGCGTAACGTCGTCAGTACGAGCGCGTCGGGGTTCTTGACAAGCGGGTCCTCATGCAGGCCGCGGCCGATGAGGAAGTTCGCCTTGCCGCTTTCCGTCTTCCAGCGACGCTCCGAGGCCGGCACGTCCAGCCTGAAGCCGCCTCGAACGCGCACACGTTTGTTGAAATCGAAGAAATCCGGAAACACGATTTCGATCTTGTCGCGGATTCTGTCGTAATCGGCGACCATGCCATCCCAATCGATGCCATAGCGATCTCCAAGCGTCGCCTTGGCGATACCGGCAACGATTGCCGGCTCGGATTTCAGCATCTCGCTCGGCGGGTTCAAGAATCCGCGCGACGCATGCACCATCGACATGGAGTCCTCGACGGTCACCGATTGCGGGCCCGACGCCTGTGTGTCGAGATCGGTGCGGCCGAGGCAGGGTAAAATGATGGAGGTCTTGGCGATCAGCAGATGCGATCGGTTGAGCTTGGTGGTGATGTGTACCGCGAGGTCCAGCTTGCGCATTGCCTTGAAGGTAACATCCGTGTCCGACATGGCGACCGCAAGATTGCCGCCAAGGCAGATCAGCGCCTTCGACGAGCCTTCCATGATCGCTTCGACGGACTCGATGGCGTTGTGCCCCTTCATGTCCGTCGGGCGAAAGCCGAAGGCTTTCTCCATGCCGTCGATCAGCGCCTTGTTGGGGATCTCGGTAATGCCAACTGTCCGGTCGCCCTGGACGTTGGAATGGCCACGCAGTGGGCAGATGCCGGCGCCGGGACGCCCGATATTGCCGCGCAACATCAGCAGATTGGCAAGCTGCTGCACATTTCCGGTGCCGTTGCTGTGCTGGGTGATGCCCATGCCGTAGCAGAGAATGACGCTCTTGGCCTTCACATAGACATCGGCGGCGCTCTTCAAGGCCTCCCGCGTCAGGCCGGATACGGTGACGATGCTGTCCCAGCTGGTGTTGTCGATATCTTCGCGTAGTGCCTCCAGACCTGTCGTGTGTTCGGCGATGAAGGCGCGGTCGAGGACGCCAAGACCGCCGGCGGCGAGATCTTCGTCATCGATCTCGAACACACACTTCATCAGGCCCTTGAGTGCTGCGAGATCGCCACCGGTGCGAACCTGATGATAGGCCGAGGCAATCCGTGTCGACGACAGCGTCGCCATTTCGACCGGATCCTGTGGCGAGGCGAATTTCTCGAGCGCGCGCTCCTTCAGCGGATTGAAGACGATGATCGGAACGCCGCGGCGTGAGGCCTCGTGCAGCGTTGCCATCATGCGCGGATGGTTGGTGCCCGGGTTGTGACCGAAGCTGAAGATCGCATCCGTGTGGTCGAAATCGTCAAGGACAACCGTTCCCTTGCCGACGCCGATCGACTTCGGCAGGCCGACGCTCGTCGCCTCGTGGCACATGTTCGAACAGTCGGGAAAATTATTCGTGCCGTAGGCGCGCACCAGAAGCTGGTAGAGAAAGGCCGCCTCGTTGGACGCACGGCCGGATGTATAGAACTCGGCCTGATGCGGGTCTTCCAGACGGTTGAGTTCCGCGCCGATGCGCGCGAAGGCATCGTTCCAATCGATCACCTCGTAGTGATCGGTCTCGGCATTGTAGATCATCGGGTGCGTCAGGCGGCCCTCGTCCTCGAGACTGTGATCGGACCATTCCCACAATTCGGAAACGGTATGCTTTGCAAAGAAGCTCGGGTCGACACGCTTTGCCGTCGATTCCCAGGTGATGGCCTTGGCGCCATTTTCGCAGAACTCGAAGGACGATGTGTGTTTGGGGTCCGGCCACGCGCAACCGGGACAATCGAAGCCTTCGGGCTTATTGGCCTTCAGAAGTGTTGCTGTCCCCTGCGCGACGACCTGCTGGTGGGCAAGTGTTTTTGCGACAGCGCGTAGCGCGCCCCATCCGCCGGCCGGTGCGTCGTACTTCTCAATTCCCTCGGGCCGTTTCTTCGCCATGGTCCTGCTTCTCCACACTCGGTCTACTCAGCATAGCATCTGTCGATGCCGCACTGCACTATACCGAAGGATAGGATGTTGCCATAGGTCTATAAACGCTGCCTGAGGCCTCTAGCAGGCTGTTGAAAAA
>UBVW01000066.1:0-2337 GCA_900469085.1 Hyphomicrobiales bacterium
GTTTTCACACAGCCTCGGCCCAATGCGGACATTCCAGGATAAACTTTTATCGGTTGCATTAGAACGCCATTATCGCGCACTGGTTATTCTCCAAGATAGTTCTGATGATCTGATAGGGCGACGATTATGGGTGACTTGCTGGACTTCCTTGGCTACGTGATAAGCGGTTTTTTCGATGGCGCAGCCGCCAAGTCGCGGTGGCGTAGGTGGGTCGAGCGGGTGTTGGCTGGCCTCGCGATGGCACTTGCTGCTTTGGTTATCTACCGGATGTGCAAATAGGAACGTCGGCAAATGGCGCTAAGCGGAAGGCCGCAGTCGGCCCTTTTGCGACACGCAGGCTCGGCCTATTGTCTTAAAAACGCCGCCCTCAGAATTGCAATCATAGAGAGAAAATGCGAGGAATGCGACAAAAGGCATTGACGAAAGGTCGGACAGTTGTTGCGTCTTGGTGATGTGATCTTCGCTGCCGTATTGTTGGTTTTCGTCGGATGGAATTTTTATATGATCTGGCGAAATAGCTTCCTTGTCGAGCGTGCAAAAGATGCAGGTGTGGCCGCGAGGGGGACGTATTTCATATACATCGACCATAGAGATCCGAGATGCCCTCCAGATCTTCGTTTGGAGGTTCTGACGCTGCAAAAAAATATGCTCGGCGTGAATATCGTTCTGATCGCTTTGCTATGCCTGATATCGAAGCTCTCGCCGATTTAGTGACTTCTGCGCGTGGCCGCTTCTGGCGCTTTGTTGCCGTCACTTCCTTCCCAGGGGTAGGTATTGGAACGGCCCACTGCGCTTGGTCAACGTGCGAAAAGAACATCGCTTACGCAGGACCAAAAGCCGGGGCAGGACGCGGTGGCGCTGGCCTCGAAATGGCGGCGGTAGGCGAGAGCTACGCTGGGCGGCGACTGATTAACCTCGCCGCACCATCGATTTCGCGATCTCGACGATATCATCACGCGACGCCGTCGGATCCTCCTTCGACCAGGCAATGCCGAGCCCGATCTTGAAGTCGATCCCCCTCACCTTCTTGAGCACGAAGCTGCGGTTCGGGATATCGTTCGTCCATTCCGGTGCAAAGCCGATGCCAAGGCCGGCGGAGACGAGAGAGACCAGCGAATAGGTGTCGTCACAGCTATAGGCGACGTTCTTCGTCAGATCGTATTCTTCAAACTTCTCATTGAAGTACCGTTCGGTGAAGGAAAGGTTCTGCCGGTTGAAGGCGATGATCTTCTGATCGCGTAGGTCCTCGATCGAGATCTCGTTGAGCGAAGCGAGAGGATTGCTCTCCGAAACCGCGAGAAGATAGCGTTCATGGGCAACGGAGAAGAAGCGGAGTGAGCCTATATTCTCGACCGGCCTGATGAAGCCGAGGTTCAATTGTCCGGTCTCCAACCCGCGGATGATGTCTCCGGTGTTTCCCGAGGCGATATGGATGCGGACATCGGGAAACTTGCGGGCGATCTTGCCAAGGAACAGAGGCAGCATGCCCATGGTGGCTGGATAGACAGTACCGATCTTGATCTGGCGGATGCGACTGCCGCCTGCGGCCCGTGTCAGCTCGGCCGTCAGTTCCATCTCGCTAAGAATACGAACAGCACGATCATAGAAGGTCTCCCCTGCCCTCGTCAGCTCGACGCGACGTGTGGAGCGGATGAACAACGGACAGCCAAGCTCCCGTTCTAGTGCCATGACATGATTGCTGAGCGCCGGCTGAGCGATATTCATCTTGATGGCAGCTCGACCGAAGTGAAGCTCCTCGGCGACGGCTCTGAAAAGGGAGAGTTGGCGTAGTTCCATCGGACGTATCACCCTCAGCAGATTATCTGAATTTAAGATACCTGAAATTCAGATATAAGTGAAGACCCCATCGGTGTTGATGGGAGGCAATAGTGGCCAAAACCCTTGGATCTGAGAAGCATAGAGCTCTCATCGCGCTCCTCATTAGAAAGCGGGAAGCGGCGGGGCTAACCCAAACCGAACTTGCAGACGCACTGGGAGAATACCAGTCTTTTGTTGCAAGGCTAGAAAGCGGGCAGCGCAGAGTCGACGTAATCGAGTTCTTGGAGCTCGCGCACATCCTCTCATTTGACCCGTTCTCTGCGCTACGGGACCTGTCGAATAGCTGAGAAGCAGTCACGCAACGTTTGGTAACATTGGCAAGATTGCGACCGAACTTGGGGTGTACGGCCGCGACTGTTGCATTTCGAGCACTGGTCTGATCGACCTAGTTGCTGTAGGGGCATCGATTGAACGATCAGCTTCAAGGGCAGCGTGGTGACGGCCGGCCATTCGACTGCCACGATCCTACCGCTCTAACTCGCCGGCCATCAAAGTTTA
>UBVW01000028.1:0-19978 GCA_900469085.1 Hyphomicrobiales bacterium
GGAGGGTTGGGAGGGGTCTTTTTATTCAGGCGGTAAAGCCCGCCAACTTACTCGATCGTCTTCGTCGCGCGCTTCAGCACGCTCTCGGGCAGCGTCACGCCCATCTTGGCGGCCGCACCCTTGTTGATGACGAGATCGCTGCCCGCGGCAACCTTGACCGGGATATCACCCGGGTTCTCACCCTTCAGGATACGCACGACGATCTCGCCGGTCTGCTTGCCGACATCGTAATAGTTGAAGCCGAGCGCTGCGACCGAGCCGCGCGAAACGGAATCCGTATCGGCGGTGAACAGCGGCAGCTTGGCTTCCTCGGCAACGGCAACCGCGCCTTCAAGTGCGGAGATGATCGTGTTATCCGTGGGGATATAGATCGCATCGGCGCGACCAACGAGCGCGCGGGCGGCACCCTGCACCTCGGCCGACTTGGTGGCAGCGGATTCGACGACCTTGAGGCCGGCCTTTTCAGCCTCGACCTTCAGCACGGCGAGCAGCGATACCGAGTTCGCTTCCCCCGAATTGTAGAGATAGCCGATCGTCTTGGCGTTCGGCAGGATTTCCTTGATCAGCGCCACATGCTCGGCAACCGGCGACATGTCGGAAAGGCCGGTGACGTTGCCGCCCGGCTTGTCCATGTTCTTGACCAGCTGCGCGCCGAGAGGATCGGACACGGCGGTGAAGACGACGGGAATATCACGGGTGGAAGAGACCACAGCCTGCGCCGACGGCGTCGAGATCGGAACGATGACGTTGGGACCGTCGCCGGCGAACTGGCGGGCGATCTGGGCGGCGGTCGCGGGGTTACCCTGCGCCGACTGGAACACGAACTTCAGGTTCTCGCCTTCCTTGTAACCGGCGGCCGTCAGCACATCGAGCACGCCCTTGCGGGCGGCGTCGAGCGCCGGATGTTCGACGATCGCTGTCACGGCAACGGTCACGTCTTCGGCTTTCGCGGGCAGGGAAAGGGCAAGGGTCGCAGCCAAGGCAGCGAGCAGTACGGAACGCATGGGTATCCTCCAATTATGATTTTGGGCCGCTTGTAGGAAAAGCGGCCCTCAAAATCAATCATTAGAAGATGCTGTGAGGATCAAACCTGCTGATCCGTCACCGGTACTCAGTCATCCGAGCCATGGTTGGCGATCATCATCGCTTCGAAGGCCAGGCGCTCGGTCTTGCGCATGCGCTCGGATTCCGACTTCAGCTGGCCGCAGGCGGCGAGGATGTCGCGGCCGCGCGGCGTGCGGATCGGCGAGGCATAGCCGGCCGAGTTGATGAAATCGGCGAACTTCTCGATCTGCGCCCAGTCCGAACACTGGTAGTTGGTGCCCGGCCACGGGTTGAACGGGATCAGGTTGATCTTCGCCGGCACGCCCTTCAGAAGCTTGATCAGCCCCTTGGCATCCTCAAGGCTGTCGTTGACGTCCTTCAGCATCACATATTCGAAGGTGATGCGGCGCGCGTTGGAAAGACCGGGATAGGCGCGGCAGGCGTCGATCAGCTCCTTCAGCGGATACTTCTTGTTGATCGGCACCAGGATGTCGCGCAGGTCGTCGCGCACCGCATGCAGCGAGATCGCCAGCATGACGCCGATCTCGTCGCCGGTGCGGAAAATCTCCGGCACGACGCCCGAGGTCGATAGCGTGACGCGGCGCTTCGACAACGACAACCCGTCGCCGTCGGTGGCGATCAGCAGCGCCTGCTTAACACTGTCGAAATTGTAGAGCGGCTCGCCCATGCCCATCATCACGATGTTGGAGACCTTGCGTCCCTCGGCCGGCATGATCGTGCCCTGCGGCGCCTCGCGGTCGGGGAAGTCACCGAGCCGGTCGCGGGCGAGCAGCAGCTGCGACAGGATTTCTTCCGCCGTCAGGTTGCGCACCAGGCGCTGTGTGCCGGTGTGACAGAAGGAACAGGTAAGCGTGCAGCCGACCTGGCTGGAGATGCAGAGCGTGCCGCGGCCTTCTTCCGGAATATAGACAGCCTCGATTTCAACAGGACGACCCGCACCGCGGGCCGGAAAGCGCAGCAGCCACTTGCGGGTGCCGTCGTTGGAGACCTGCTCCTCGACGATCTCGGGCCGGGCGATCGTGAAATGCGTCTTCAGCGTCTCGCGCATGTCCTTGGAGATATTGGCCATATGGTCGAAGTCGGAGACCCCGCGCACATAGATCCAGTTCCAGAGCTGCGCCACGCGCATCTTGATCTGCTTTTCCGGCACGCCCTTTTCGCGCAGCGCGGCGCCCATCTCCTCCCGGGTGAGGCCGATCAGCGACGGCTTCGGCAGGGCTTCGCCACGCGCGGGCTGATTGCCGGCAGGCTTGAGAACGGTCATCGCATCCATGACGGACATTTCATCTAATCCCGAATTCAACATGCGATCCTCCCGATAGTCCGGATGACTGGCGGGCGGTATGGGCATGAAAGCAGAAAGTGAATGCGGAACAGGACGGCAAGACTGCGATCGATCCGCTGTTATGCGCGCCTTTAGCATCATTTTTGCCGCGCGTCACTATAGATGGAAACGACGAAGGCCGGCGCAAGGGGGATGGGGTAGATGTTTAGCGGCGTGCCGAGTGGCCCCCTCATCCGCCTGCCGGCACCTTCTCCCCTATGGGTAGAAGGGACTTGTGGCGGGCCACTCGCTCCATATCCCCTCCGCCCCAGCGGGGAGAAGGTGGCCCGAAGGGTCGGAAGAGGGGGCCACTCGGCACCACCTCTCCACCCAAAATCACAATCTTACTTGCAGCCTTCGATCTGCTTCAGCGAAGCAGAAATGCCGGCCAGCGAATAGCTGTAGGACGTCGCCGTGCCCTTGCGCGAGACGGCATTGACGGTCATCGAGTGGCCGCCCTTCATGGCGGCGACGAGCGCAGGTTCCTGCGCCGCGTTTTCCACCCAGCCGGCCTTGTCTTTGGTGAACATCACGAAGGTCTTGTTGTCGATGACGACGTTGATCTTCGAGGCGTCCTTGACGGTGTAGCCCATCATCGCCTGCGGCTCGTAAGAGATGTTCTGGCCGGGACGCTGCGAGACGATGAAGAAGTTCTCGCCATGGTCGATGCCGGCGGGCTTCTTCTCGGTCGGCACCGAGAGAACGTAGCAGACGGTGCTGGCGCCCTGCTTGTAGGAATAGGCGCCCCAGGCCTGGAACTGCTGGATGCGTGTCGGCGCCGAGGAAGCGGCGGCGGCTGGCTGCTGCGCGGCGGCTGCGGGCTTCTTGGACTGTGCGGATGCGATGCCGGCGGCGGCGAGAACGAGGGAAAGGGCGAGTACGGTACTTTTTACAAACATGGATATTCCTGCCGGTTCTTGCGATTCGAGCCCGAGCGAGCGGGCGGCGCATAATCACGATCTGCTTTATTTTGACTTAATTCAGGTTACCAAAGCGTCAACGCAGGCCGCGAGAAGTCCGTGCCTGTGCCATTTCCACCCGGGTGTCAATGTTGAGCGCCGGATTAACGCTCGGGATGATGTAGTCCGGAAATGATCTGAAACCATCGCTCTTAAGGAATTTAAGACATAAAGATAAAGGCAAGAGTTTGACGTTTTAGAAATCCGTTGTAGGTCATTAAGACATGGAAATCCGTTAAGGAATTCGCGGAGCCAGGGGGCTTTTGAAGGGAATGGACGCCGAGGACAAACAGCGCTTCGCTGCCCTAGCCGGGGCTGTGGCGGAACGCCGCGACCAGAAGGCGTTCGCCATCCTGTTCGACTATTTCGCCCCGCGCCTGAAATCCTGGCTGCTCAGGCAGAAGATGACCTCAAGCGAGGCCGAAGAACTCGTCCAGGAGGTCATGATCGTGCTTTGGCACAAGGCCGAGCTCTACGATGCAACACGCTCGTCGCTATCGACCTGGCTCTTCCGCATCGCCCGCAACCGCCGCATCGACCTGCAGCGCCGCGCCCGCGCCCGCATCTTGGATGAGGACGATCCGGCGCTCCAGCCGACCGCCGAAATCGGCGCCGACGAGATGGTCGCCAATGGCGATCGCGATGCACAAGTTCGTGAAGCGGTGAGCCGACTGCCCGAAGAACAGCGCGAAATGCTCCGCGCCGCCTTCTTCCTCGGCCAGTCCCACTCCGAAATCGCCGAATCGACCGGACTGCCCCTCGGCACCGTCAAATCCCGCATCCGCCTCGCCTTCGGCAAGCTGAAGAAGGTGCTGGAAGCGGAAAACGCCTGATCCGGACCGCTATCGCGCGCTTGCAACGAAGGGAAGAGTAGTATCAGATGCCTTCATCCACAGATGGAGGTAATCACATGCGCCGTCACATGTTCGAAGCAAATGGAGCCATTCCCGTAGCCATGAACATGTTGTGCGATGCGAACCCTCAATCTTGGAATACTGGCGCATGTAGACGCCGGAAAGACTAGCCTCACCGAACGCCTGTTGTTTCACGCCGGCGCCATCAAGACGCTTGGCGGCGTCGACACCGGCGACACCCAGACCGACACCTTGCAGCTGGAGCGCGACCGCGGCATCACCATCCGCTCGGCGGTGGCGTCGTTCAGTGCTCGAGGCACGCGGATCAATCTTCTGGACACGCCCGGCCATCCGGATTTCATTGCCGAAGTCGAGCGCGTGCTCGGCGTGCTCGACGGCGCGGTGCTGGTGGTCTCCGCCGTCGAAGGCGTGCAGGCGCAGACCCGCATCCTGATGCGGGCGCTTGCCCGGCTGAAGGTGCCGACCACCATCTTCGTCAACAAGGTCGATCGGCGCGGCGCCGACGGCCAGACGGCACTTGCCAATCTACGCGACCGCCTGACGACAGCGCTCGTGCCGATGGGATCCGTCACCGCGCCGGGAACCCCGCTCGCACGCTTCGATCCCGGCACCTGGCACGACCGGGACTTTCGCGCCACCGTTCTGCAGGCGCTGGCCGAGCACGACGATGACCTGCTTGCCGCCTTCGCGGAGGATCGAGCCGTAGACACTGACACGCTGCGCCAACGACTTGCACAACAAACCGCCGATGGCCTGCTCTTCCCGGTCTATTTCGGCTCGGCCATAACAGCCGCCGGGATCGAAGAACTGATCGACGGCATCATCGATCTCCTTCCGGCACCGATACCGCCGAAGGAGGGCCCGGTTTCGGCAACCGTCTTCAAGGTCGAGCGCAATGCGGCCGGAGAAAAGCTTGCGCTGCTTCGCATGGCGTCCGGCGCGCTGCGCGTTCGCGACCGTATCCCGATCGCCGACCCAATCGCTGGCAAGGAGAACCGGGTCACCGATATCGAGATATTTGCCGAAGGACGAACCAGACGCTGCGATGTGGCCTGGGCGGGCGATATCGTGAGAGTGAGAGGGCTTTCCGACATCAAGGTCGGGGACTGGATCGGAGATCGCGCCGGGGCCCCGCAAAGGCAGTTCGCGCCACCGATGCTGGAAGCGGCGATCGTGCCGGATGACAGGGGAGATGCCCCTGCGCTGTGGAGGGCATTGTCCCAGCTCTCCGAACAGGACCCGCTAATCAATCTGCGTCATGATGACGGCGGGGACGGCTTGTCGATCTCGCTCTACGGCGAGGTTCAGAAGGAAGTGATCGAGCACACGCTGAAGGCCGACTACGGCCTTGCAGTGCGCTTCCTCGATACATCGCCGATCTATGTCGAGCGTATAGTTGGTGTCGGAAACGCGATCGAGCACGCACCCGATCCGTTTCTGGCAACCATCGGCCTCCGCGTCGAACCCGGCGAAAGCGAAGGCCGGCATCAGCTGGTGTTCGAGGTCGAGCCGGGCGCCGCACCGCCATTCGCTTTCAAGGCAATCGACGAAGCTCTCGAAGCCTCGTTCGGCCAGGGTATCCATGGTTGGAAGGTGATCAATGCCTCGGTCTCAATCACCGAGATCACGAGGCTCCGAAAATGGACGACGAGCACCCCGGCGGACCATCGCAATCTGACGCCTCTGGTGCTGGCGCAGGCGTTGCGCATCGCCGGAACCGAAGTCTGCGAGCCGATCGACCGCATCACGATCGACATGCCCGCCGATGCGCTGCCACGCGTGCAAAGCCTGCTGATGCGGCTCGACGCCGCGCTCGAACCACCGATCGTAAAAGGAAAGATGATGATGCTGGCTGGAACGATCGCCGCCATCAACGTCCACGACATGCAACGCGCCCTGCCATCCCTCACAGGCGGTCTCGGGACGATGGAAACGGAGTTTTCCGGTTATCGGCCGGTCAGGGGCACAGCGCCAGTTCGCCGTCGATCAGGCCCAAACCCGTTCTCGCGCAGCGAATATCTGGCGCAGCTGAAAGGGGCGCGTCAAGCGTGAAGAACTGGCATGCGGTGTAACGAAAAGCCGGCTAGACCGTCTTCATATCCTCGGGCTTCCCACGATCGGGCGCATCCTCGAGCGCCCTGTCAGCGGCGTCGTAGTGCGCGTCACGCATATGGCGGCGAACCATGGCCAAGGCGGCCGACAGCACGGCGATGTCGTCGGTGAAGCCAATGCCGACGAGCACGTCGGGGATCATGTCGACGGGTAGCACGAAATAGGCGAGTGCTGCGAGCAGCGTGCCGCGCACCTTGAGCGGTGTCTCACGGTCGAGCGCGCAATAATAGGCGGCCACGACGTCGCGCGAGAAGGGGATCTTGCGCGCCGCCTTGCGGAAGGTCGGCCAGAATTTCTGCCGAACGCTCTTCTCCCGCCGCTCCTGCGTTTCTTCATCGCCCGGCAGCAGGATTTCACCGTATTTGACGTCGTCCATGTCCACTTGGCCCTTTATGTTCCAGTTGGCACCTTCAGGTCAGGCCCGAATATGGGGGGTCTTCAGCCGCGATTCAATCGATCCGCCGCGCCGCCGCCTTCTCCATCAGGCCCGCCAGCTTGAAATCGAGCTCCGTCAGCCCGCCGGCCGAATGGGTGCTGAGCGTCACATCCACCTTCGAATAGACGTTGAACCATTCCGGATGATGGTCGAGCTTTTCGGCAGCAAGGGCGGATTCCGTCATGAAGCCGAAGGCCTCGACGAAATTCTTGAACTTGTAGCTCCTGGTGATCGACGTGCCGCCGTCGCCGAGCGACCATCCGTCGAGCCCTTCCAACACCTCCTCGATTGCCTTGCGTTCCAGTTTCTCGCGTTTCATGTATTGTCCTCCGCGTTCACCATGGATCTGTTATGAAACGCACCAGTATCCTGTTTGTTTGCATGGGCAATATCTGTCGTTCACCTCTGGCCGAAGGGGTCTTCAGCCACCTCGCCTCTGAAGCGGGCCTCTCCGACCGCTTTCACATCGATTCCGCCGGCACCGGCAGCTGGCATGAGGGCGATGAGCCCGACAGACGATCGATCGCGACCGCCCGCCATCACGGTATAGACATATCAGGTCAGCGCGCGCGACGCATCCGCAAGGACGATTTTGCCGATTTCGATCTGATCGTTGCCATGGACCGCAACAACGTCGCGGCCTTGAAGGCGCTCGATCCGGAGGCCCGGAACATCCATCTGTTCGGCGATCTGGCGCTTGGGAGCGGAGAGGATATCCCCGATCCCTATTATGGCGGCGCCGACGGCTTCGAGGCCGTTTATGCCAGGCTCTTGGCCGGCTGCAGGAAGCTGCTGTCTGAGACAGGCGCCGACATCGCCTCGCGCAGCGGGAACACCTCTTCCGTCAAATAAGGCCCGCCGCCGACCGAATCGCGCGACGACAGGAGCACGAAGCGCGGTAGGGTGAAGAGCGAGGTCTGGAAGTTGCCGCGCCCGGCGAGATACTGCACCACATCCTCGACGCGCGAGGACTTCAACCTTGCCAGCGTCACATGCGGGGTGAATTTGCGCGGATCCGGGGGAAGACCGATCCGCTGGCAGATCCGCTCGATCTCGGCCTGCAAGGCGTACATCTCGGGAGACTGCGTCACCCCGGCCCAAACCGAATGCGGTTTCTTCGAGCCGAAAGCGCCGATACCGTCGAGCTTGATCTGGAATTCCGGCCTGTCGATCCGGTCGAGCCGATCGACCACCTCGTCTGCCGTGCGATTATCGACATCGCCGATAAACCGCAGCGTGATGTGGTAATTTTCCACATCGATCCATCGGGCGCCGGGAAGACCTCCGCGCAGCAATGAAAGGCTCATCGCCGCATTGCGCGGAATTTCGAGGGCGGTAAAAAGTCTCGGCATAACGAGCACTCCCCGAATCTTTTGCAGGTGCTCACACGGAATCACGCATTGACTACGTGCGCAAGTCCCTAATTCTTCACAGTCGGCAACGTTCCCACGAATTGTGTGATTGACGGTTCCATCTTTTGGACCATCACATCCACGCCTTTCGAATTGGGGTGCATGCCGTCCTCAAGCTTGAGCGACTGATCGAGCACGACACCATCGAGGAAGAACGGATAGAGGCTAACCCCATATTTCCTAGCGAGTTTTTCGTAGATCGGGTTGAACCGCGCCGCGTAGTCGCCGCCCATGTTCGGCGGCGCCATCATGCCGACCAGCAGCACCGCGATCCCGCGCTCCTTTAGCCGGGCAAGCATCTGGTCGAGGTTCTTCTCGCTTTGTTCGGGCGCGATGCCCCGCAGCGCATCGTTGGCGCCGAGTTCGAGAATGACCCCGTCGGTCCCGTCCGGCACCGACCAGTCGATGCGCGAAAGCCCGCCCGTCGTGGTGTCGCCGGAGACCCCGGCATTCGTGATCGAAACGTCGAGCCCCTTGGCTTTGAGGGCCGCCTGCAGCTTCTCCGGAAAGCCGTCTCCCGGCGGCAGCTGGTAGCCCGCCATCAGGCTGTCGCCAAAACCGACGAGGTTTATCGTGCGCGCCTGCGCTGAAACCGAAAGCACCACCGAAAAGACGATGACAGCGATGTGAAGACCCGCAACTTTAAATCTCATTCCATTGTCCCTAGATTGGCGGCAGCTTGAGCTTTCATATAGGTAGGGCATTTACCGTTGGCAAAAACCATCATCGATCTGAAACGGGCCGATCTGACGCTCGGCAGCGCTGCGGCCTCCGTGCATGTGCTGAAGGGTATCGACCTTGAGATCGCCGCCGGTGAATCGGTCGGCATCGTCGGCCCCTCCGGTTCCGGTAAATCGACCCTGCTGATGGTGCTGGCCGGCCTCGAGCGGCTGGACAGCGGCGAGATCAATATCAACGACGCCCCCCTGCACACGATGAGCGAGGATCAGGTCGCTGACTTTCGCGGCCGCAACATCGGCATCGTCTTCCAGTCCTTCCATCTGATCGCCAACATGACGGCGCTTGAAAATGTCGCCGTGCCGCTTGAGCTTGCGAACGTTGCGAACCCCTTCGAGATCGCCCGCCGAGAGCTGAAGTCCGTCGGCCTCGGCGACCGGCTGAACCACTATCCCGGCCAGCTCTCAGGCGGCGAGCAGCAGCGCGTTGCGATCGCTCGCGCTTTGGCGCCCTCCCCGGCGCTGCTGATCGCCGACGAACCGACCGGCAATCTCGACACAGACACCGGGCGCCAGATCGCCGACCTTTTGTTTTCCAAGCAGGCCGAGCGCGGCATGACGCTGGTTCTCGTTACCCATGACAACGCGCTCGCCAAACGCTGCTCGCGCCAGATCCGGGTCCGCTCCGGCAAGATAGAGGGCGACAGCGCCGCGATTGAAGCCGAAGTGGCCATTGCATGACGCTGATCACCCCGCGTATCGCGCTCGCCTTCCGTCTTGCCCTACGTGAGCTGCGCGGCGGCCTCAGGGGTTTCTATATCTTCCTCGCCTGCATCGCGCTTGGCACCGGCGCGATCGCCGCCGTCAACTCCGTCTCGCAGTCGATCACCGATACGATTTCGACGCGCGGCCAGGAGATTCTCGCCGGCGACGTTCGCTTCGAGCTCAACAACCGCGAGGCAGCCGCCAACGAGCTGGATTTCCTGCGCTCGCTCGGCAAGGTCTCGGTCTCGACAGGCCTGCGCTCCATGGCCCGCAAGCCGGATGGATCCGACCAGGCGCTGGTCGAGGTCAAGGCAGTCGACGACGCCTATCCGCTTTACGGCAGCTTCGAGGCTGAACCCAACTACCCGCTGCATACGCTGCTATCGGGCCAGGACGGCACCTATGGCGCCATCGCCGCGCCGCTGCTACTCGAGCGGCTGAACCTAAAGATCGGCGACGAACTGCTACTCGGCAACGTCATCGTCAACATCACCGGCACGGTGAAAACCGAACCGGACGCGGTCTCCGAAGGCTTCGGCTTCGCGCCGCGGCTGATGGTGAGCCGCCAGGCGCTGCAGGCATCGGGCCTGATCCAGACCGGCAGCCTCGTCGAGCACAGCTACAAGGTGAAGCTCAACGACCGATCGGACATGGCAGGCATCCGCGATCGCGCCACCAGGGATTTCCCCTCGGCCGGCTGGTCGATTCGATCAAGCGACCGCGCCGCGCCTTCGCTCACCGAAAACATCGAACGCTTCTCGCAGTTCCTGACGCTGGTTGGCCTGACCGCGCTGATCGTCGGCGGCGTCGGCGTGGCGAACGCCGTGCGCGCCTTCCTCGATGCCAAGCGCACGACGATCGCCACCTTCAAGTGCCTGGGCGCGCCGGCCTCGACGGTCGTGCTGATCTATCTCTTCCAGATCGGCCTCATCGCGCTTGGCGGCATCGCCGTCGGCCTCGTCATCGGCGCGGCGGCGCCCATTCTGGCCGCCCAGTTCCTGGCGCAGTTCCTGCCGGTCTCGACCGCGCCGACGCTCTATCCGGTGGCACTGTCGCTTGCCGTGCTCTTCGGCGTGCTGACGACGCTGGCCTTCGCCATCATGCCGCTCGGCCATGCCCGCGAAGTGCCGCCCACCGCGCTGTTTCGCGAGCAGGGCTTCGAGGCCCGCCGCCTGCCCTCCTGGCCCTACATCCTGATGGCCGCGGTCTTTCTCGCGGCCCTCGCCGCCCTTGCGGTGGCGACCGCTCATGATCGCTTCATCGCCGTAGTCTTCATCGGCGCCATCGCTTTTGCCTTCGTCGTCCTGCGGCTTGTGGCGGCCGGTATCGCCTGGCTCGCCCGCCGCAGCCCGCGCGTCAATTCACCGGCCCTGCGGCTTGCGATCGGCAACATCCACCGCCCCGGCGCGCTCACCCCCTCCGTCGTTCTTTCGCTCGGTCTCGGCCTCGCTCTGCTCGTCACGTTGACGCTGATCGACGGAAATCTGCGGCAGCAGTTGACAGGGCGCATGGCCAATGGCGCGCCCAACTTCTTCTTCGTCGATATCCAGGGCGCCGAACTCGACGGCTTCCGCAGTCTGGTGAAGACCGAAGCGCCCGAGGGCAAGCTGGTCGAGGTGCCGATGCTGCGCGGCCGCATCCTCGCCTTCAACGGCGAGGACGTGACCAAGCGCAAGGTGCCGCCATCCGGCCAGTGGGTGCTGCGCGGCGACCGCGGCATCACCTATTCCGAAACCCTGCCCGAAAACGCGGCGCTCACCGAAGGCACATGGTGGGAGAAGGATTACAGCGGAGAGCCGCTGGTTTCTTTCTCGGCGGAAGAGGCGGGCGAGCTCGGCCTCAAGGTCGGCGATACCGTCACCGTCAACGTGCTCGGCCGCAACATGACGGCGAAGATCGCCAATCTGCGCAAGGTGCAGTGGGAGAGCCTGTCGATCAACTTCGTCATGGTCTTCTCGCCCAACACCTTCAAGGGCGCCCCGCACGCCTGGCTGGCGACGCTCACCGATCCCTCGGCGACGTCGGCGCAGGAAGCCGCGATCCTGAAATCGGTGACCAACACCTATCCGACGATCACGAGCGTGCGTGTCAAGGATGCGATCGACATCGTCAATTCGCTGGTGGCGCAGCTGGCGACCGCGATCCGCGCCGCCGCCTCCGTCGCGCTGATCGCCTCGGTCTTGGTGCTCGCCGGCGCGCTCGCCGCCGGCAACCGTGCCCGCACCCATGACGCCGTGGTCCTGAAGACGCTCGGCGCCACGAGGCGGATGCTGATGCGCGCCTTCTGCTACGAATATCTGATCCTAGGGCTTGCGACCGCGGTCTTCGCGCTGCTGTCGGGCGGCGTCGCCGCCTGGTTCATCGTCGCCCGCATCATGAAGATCCCCTCGCAGTTCCTGCCCGATGTCGCCGGCATGACGCTGGTCACAGCGCTGGTCTTGACCGTCGGCATCGGCCTGATCGGCACCTGGCGCATTCTCGGCCAGAAGGCCGCACCCGTTTTGCGCGAGCTCTGAACTGCCAGGTTGAAATAATTCCGGCACCTTACGGCGATTTAACCCGATCGCGGGTTGCAAGGCCCTTGTTTGCGAAGAGCGAAGGGCTCATATTATCCACAGGCATGCTGAAGCTCCGCAGCGGCGCCCGGGCAAGAAACCCGACACCGTGTTCATTCGGAGCTGACAAGAGGAAATCATGGCTGACCTACGTAATTACCAGGGCCGCGTTCAGAGCGGTGTCCAGGCCGGCGAGATCGATCAGGGCCTTCGCAGCTACATGCTGAAGGTTTACAACCTGATGGCTATCGGCTTGGCGATCACCGGCCTCGCCGCCTATTTCGCATTCACATTCGCCGTCTCCGACGGCCAGCTGACCGCATTCGGCGCCGCGATCTACACCAGCCCGCTGAAGTGGGTGGTGATCTTCGCGCCGCTGGCAATGGTCTTCTTCCTGAGCTTCAGGATCAATTCGATGAGCGTATCGGCCGCGCAGACGACCTTCGGCGTCTATGCCGCGCTGGTCGGCCTGTCTCTGTCGTCGATCTTCCTGATCTACACAGGCCAGAGCGTCGTGCAGACCTTCTTCGTGACCGCCGCCTCCTTCGGCGCGCTGTCGCTTTACGGCTACACGACCAAGCGTGACCTCTCGGCCATGGGCTCGTTCCTGATGATGGGCCTGTTCGGCCTGATCATCGCCTCGATCGTCAACATCTTCCTGGCCTCCTCGGCCATGCAGTTTGCGATCTCGGTGCTCGGCGTGCTGATCTTCGCCGGCCTGACGGCCTACGACACGCAGCGCATCAAGGAAATGTACTACGCCGCCGACGACGCCACCATGGCCGGCCGCAAGGCGATCATGGGCGCGCTGACGCTCTACCTCGACTTCATCAACCTCTTCATGTTCCTGCTGCAGTTCATGGGCAACCGCAAGTAAGACGAAGAGCGATAGATAGGGCGACACGACGTTGTCGCTCTTGATCGAGAAGAACAGGACCGCTTGCAGCAGGGATGTTGCAAGCGGTTTTTCTTTTGCCGACCGCCGGGCCTGAAAAGACTGGCTTAATTGCCGGCGAAATCGACCGACGAGATATCGACGGACCATTGGAAATCACCGGGCGCGGGGCGACCCGGCAGGGTTTCCAGACCCCGGTACCGGTTCAGCGCCCAGCAACTGCCGTAGCTGCCATGCGGCGCGATAATCTTGTCGCTGGTGAAGTAATCCGAGTAGGCCTCGCCGCTGAACCCTGGCCGTTTCGCAATGAGCCGGAAGCGCACGATGTTGACCTGCCGGTCGGAGGCATTCGACAGCTCGACGAAGACCGGCTTTTCCGGATCCTGGCAACCGCTTGTTCCGCTGCTTGTGCCGGACACCAGGCTTGCCGAGTTCAGGCGGTCGGATTGCTGGAAGTAGAGATAGAGACCAACAGCAGCGCCAACGCAGGCAACGGCGGCAATGACGATCAGCGTTTGGCGGGGAAACAGCAGAAAGCAGACCAAGACGATCGGGACCGCGATTACCATAAAAATCATTAGGTCTGCTCCATTTCACTCATGAGCTAAAGCAGCCAGCCGCAAGAGGCAAGGCTTTGCCAAGGCCGAAGTTGCAATGCCACGCCAGGGAGAAAGTTCTTGGGTGGGTATTGGGATGAGGGGTAGACGGCGTAGCGGGGCTCGGCGAAGTAGGCGGTGAACACACTCCGACTTCATTTTCGGGCTCGCCCCCGAGAATCTGCGCCCGCTTCCACATATGCGACGCCAATGGACCACCCGCCCCCTCCCAACCATCACCACCCGTCCGCTTTCCCCTTGCCAACTGCCGCCGCGAATGCTTTTCAAGCGAACACAACCCTCCAGACATCGGCCCCGCCCCATGCCCGTTCTTCTGCGTGACGCTTCCCTCTCCGATATCGACGCCATCACGGCCGTCTACCGCGAATCCGTCCTGAACGGCGTCGCGAGTTATGAGATCACGCCGCCCGACTCAGCCGAGATGACAGCCCGTTTCAACGCCATTGCCGACAACGGCTACCCCTATATCGCCGCCGAGGATGAGCATGGCGCCTTGGTCGGCTATGCCTACGCCTCGGCCTTCCGCACACGTCCGGCCTATCGCTTCCTGGTCGAGGATTCGATCTATCTGGCGCCGGAAGCGCGCGGGCGGGGTGTCGGCAGACTGCTATTGGAAGAGCTGATCTCGCGCTGCGCCGCGCTCGGTTTCCGCCAGATGATCGCCGTCATCGGTGGCGCGCACCCGGCCTCGATCGGGCTGCATGCGACTCATGGCTTCGCTGAGGTCGGCCGCATCAAGGGATCCGGCTTCAAGCATGGCCGCTGGCTGGACACGATGCTCATGCAGCGCGGACTTGGAGAGGGTAACGAGAGCGATCCCGATACGCAAAGCTATCCGGCAACGCTGTTTTTGGGCTGAGCCGCCCTATTTCTCGACGAGCTTCAACGACTTGTTGAACACCTTCAGCACCTGCTGCAGGTCGTGGCCGCGCTTCAGAATCTGGCCGTGGGTATTGACGACGGAATAGGCGCCCTGCTTGGCGGCAAGCTTGGGGTTTTTCTCGATTCGGAAGAGCGGCATCTCGCCGGAACGCTTGAAGACGGAGAAAACAGCCAGGTCCTTCAGGTGATCGATCGCGTAATCCCGCCACTCACCTTCGCCGACCATTCGGCCGTAGATCCACAGGATCGCATCCAGCTCTCTTCGGTGAAACGTCACCGGCAACGGGTCCTTGCTCTGCTTGTAGTCCCTGATATCGACGACGACGGGAGAATCGCCATCGGTGGCCCGATTATTCCCACGCCGCAAATCCGGCTGATCTGTCATCAGTCTCGAATGCCTCCGTTCGTGACACGCAAGTGACAGTTTGCCTTAGCGTTTACAAATTGCAAGCGCGGCCTCACGCGCATTAAGCATAGTCTGTGCAATCTGCCGCGTGCCGCATTTCAGTCAAAACAGCGCCTCAATTAAAAGTGAAATTCGCTCGCACTTGACCGGCGCATCCTTGACGGATTCGCCGATACTGAATTCTGCGCATCGTCTTTCGGCACTTTGGAGGGAGATGTCATTGTTTGGCGCCAGCGCGCCAAAGGGCCCGGCTGACCGTATCGACCTTAACCCCAGCCCCGAATACGATCAGTCGGGCCGCCCAGCTTTCACCTGATAAGACAGATGAAATTCTGATAGTCCCGGCGGCTCAGATGTTCTTGCCGGCCATGACCACGGTGGCGCCAAGGATCGCCGATGGTGTTCCATCGGTCGTGGACGACTGAAGCAGAACCGCGCATCCCTCGAGGTCAGGCTTCTGCAGCACGGTGGCGGGCAGCGTCAGGCGTGTCTCCTTGCCGTCCCACATCCCGACCGTTTCGACATCCGAGACGCTGTGCGTATAGGCGATCTTCTGGCCGCTGTTTTCGCCCTTCTGCACCTCGATCGTCTTTTCACGATCGAAATAGACCATGACGACATTGGCCTTGCCCTGGCCCGGCGCAACGTTGATCTCGAGCTGATCGCCCTTGACCTCGGCCTTGATGGGAACGGTCAGCCCTTCGCCGCCGGTGAGAAAGCCGTCGACCTTTTTCTCGATGCCGCCGATATCCGAGCCCATCACATGATCGCGACCGTTCACCACCACCTGCGGCGTGTAGACGTTGGCGCGGCCCATGGTCTTTGCATAGCCGTACTGGCGCTCGGTGTTTTCCTTCGAGCTCAGCGTATCGGCCCAGCCCATGTAGTTCCAGTAATCGACGTGATAGGCAAGCGCGATGACGTCGCCGCGCTCAACCAGCTTGCGAAAAGCTGCATCCGCCGGAGGACACGACGAGCAACCCTGGGAGGTGAACAGTTCGACCACGCCCTTGGGCGCCTCGTCGGCGAGCAAAGGGCCCGCCAGAGCGACACCTGCAATCAGCGAAATCAAAAACCGCGGCGACATGCACCTCTACCTCGTTTCCTCTCCACCCCCCAGACGCGCTGGCAGGGGCTCCATCTCTTCAACCTAGAGATAATCTCTCCCGATCCAAACGAAAAATCACGAACGGGTGAGACCGAGCCCGCGTGGGACAACTCCGCAACACTTCGCCGTGAGGAGGCCGCATTGCATCCATCCTGACCACGAAAAAGCCGCCGGAAATCGCTTTCCGGCGGCCACTATCATGCAATCGGTTAAAAATCAGGGCCGATCAAGCTGCGAGATCCCGCAGAACCGTCTGCAGGATGCCGCCATTGTTGAGGTAGATGACCTCGTCCAGCGTATCGACGCGCGACAGCAGCGGAACGTCCTTCACCGTGCCGTCGCCATAGGTGATCCTGGCGATCTTCTTCTCGCGCGGCTTGATGTTCTCGAGCCCCTCGATGGTGACGGTCTCGTCGCCCTTCAGCCCGAGCGTCGCCCAGGTCGTGCCCTCCTCGAAGACGAAGGGGATGACGCCCATGCCGACGAGGTTCGAGCGGTGGATGCGCTCGAAGCTTTGCGCGATCACGGCCTTGACGCCAAGCAGGTTGGTGCCCTTCGCCGCCCAGTCGCGCGACGAGCCGTTGCCATACTCGACACCTGCGAAGATGACGAGCGGAACGCCCTCGGCCTTGTACTGCATGGCCGCGTCGTAGATCGATTCCTCTTCCTTCGACGGGTAGTGGATGGTGTAGCCACCTTCCTTGCCGTTGGGGCCGAGCATGTGGTTGCGGATGCGGATATTGGCAAACGTGCCGCGCATCATCACCTCGTGGTTGCCGCGGCGCGTGCCGTACTGGTTGAAGTCGGCGACGCCGACATTGTGCTCCAGCAGATAAGCGCCGGCCGGCGAGGCCGCCTTGATCGAACCGGCCGGGGAAATGTGGTCGGTGGTGATCTTGTCGCCGAACAGGCCGAGGACGCGGGCGCCCTTGATGTCGGAGACACCGGAGCCGGTCTTGCCCATGCCGACGAAATAGGGCGGGTTCTGCACATAGGTCGAGTTGTCGTCCCACGCATAGGTCTGGCCCGGGGGAACCTGCACGGCCTGCCAGTTGGCGTCGCCCTTGAAGACGTCGGCATACTTCGTTTCGTAGAGTTCGCGGGTGACGTATTTCTGGATAAAGGCCTGCACTTCGTGCGAGGTCGGCCAGATATCCTTGAGGTAGACGGGGTTGCCCTCCTGGTCTTCGCCGATCGGCTCGGAGGTGAGATCCTTCTGCACGGTACCGGCAAGCGCATAGGCGACGACCAGCGGCGGCGAGGCCAGATAGTTCGCCTGGACGTCGGGCGAGATACGGCCTTCGAAGTTGCGGTTGCCCGACAGAACGCCCGACACGATCAGTCCCTTGTCATTGATCGTCTTCGAGATCGGCGCCGGCAGCGGTCCGGAGTTGCCGATGCAGGTGGTGCAGCCGAAGCCGACGAGGTTGAAGCCGAGCTTGTCGAGATCCGCCTGCAGGCCTGATTTCGCCAGATACTCGGCGACCACCTGGCTTCCCGGCGCCAGCGAGGTCTTCACCCACGGCTTGGTCTTCAAGCCCTTGGCAACGGCGTTGCGGGCAAGAAGGCCGGCCGCGATCAGGACGCTCGGATTGGAGGTGTTGGTGCAGGACGTGATGGCGGCGATCGCCACGTCGCCATGGCCGAGATCGAAATCCGTGCCTTCGACCGCATAGCGGTTGGAGAGCTGGCCGGGCTTCTTGTAATCAGCATCCATCGAACCGGCGAAACCCGACGCGATGTTTTCGAGCGGGATGCGACCCTCCGGACGCTTCGGGCCGGCCATGGCAGGCACGACGTCGCCGAGGTCGAGTTCCAGCGTGTCGGTGAAGACCAGATCCGAGCCATCGCCCTCGCGCCACATCCCTTGAGCCTTCGAATAGGCTTCGACCAGCGCGATGCGGTCATGCGAGCGGCCGGACATGGTGAGGTAATTGATGGTTTCGCCATCAACGGGAAAGAAGCCGCAGGTGGCGCCGTATTCCGGGCCCATGTTGCCGATCGTCGCGCGGTCGGCGAGCGGCATGTTGTCCATGCCCGGGCCGAAGAATTCGACGAACTTCGACACGACGCCCTTCTTGCGCAGCATCTGCACAACCATCAGCACGAGGTCGGTGGCGGTGACGCCTTCCTTAAGCTTGCCCGTCAGCTTGAAACCGATCACCTCAGGCAGGAGCATCGACACCGGCTGGCCGAGCATGGCCGCTTCCGCCTCGATACCGCCGACGCCCCAGCCGAGAACGCCGAGACCGTTGATCATGGTCGTGTGGCTGTCAGTGCCGACGCATGTATCCGGATAGGCGATCGTCTCGCCGTCCTCTTCCTTCGTCCAGACGGTCTGGCCGAGATATTCGAGGTTGACCTGATGACAGATGCCGGTGCCTGGAGGCACCACGCGGAAATTCTGGAAGGCCTGCTGGCCCCATTTCAGGAAGCGGTAGCGCTCGCCGTTGCGCTGGTATTCGAGCTCGACATTGCGGGCGAAGGCCTGCGGCGTACCGAATTCATCGACGATGACGGAGTGGTCGATGACGAGATCGACGGGCACCAGCGGGTTGATCTTTTCCGGATCGCCGCCGAGCGACACCATCGCGTCGCGCATCGCGGCAAGATCGACAACGGCGGGAACACCGGTGAAGTCCTGCATCAGAACGCGCGCCGGGCGATAGGCGATCTCGTTTTCGACCGTGCCCTTGTTATCAAGCCACTCGGCGACGCCAAGGATATGCTCCTTGGTCACGGACTGGCCGTCCTCGAAGCGCAACAGGTTCTCGAGCAGAACCTTCATCGAATAGGGAAGCTTGGAAACGCCGGGCAGGCCGTTTGCTTCGGCCTTCGGCAGGCTGAAATAGACATAGTCCTTACCGTCGACGGTAAGGACGGAACGACAGTGGAAGCTATCAAGTGATTTAGACACGAGAGACCCCGTTTCTGATCGCGAACACAATTGTGCGGACGCCTATGCACTAAAGGCACATCAGGATGCGGGTACGGCCATTTCCGCGGTCCGCACATGAAGTCAGACCTCATGTTCGGCGCTAGGATGAAATTCACGCCGACCGCTGGCGTGGTAACCAACATATAGATAGTTTCGGCGAAAGCTGCCAGAGAGGCACCCACCATTTTTGATTTTTTTGCATCGCATGACTGAAAACGTGAACCCCGGAACACCCATGCATCTCCAAGCCTCCGATCTCGCTGCCTCAAGGGGCGAAGAGCTGATTTTCGAAGGCGTCTCCTTTGGCCTGACTTCTGGCGAAGCCTTGGTTTTGACTGGCAAAAACGGATCAGGAAAATCGACCCTGCTGCGCGTGCTGGCTGGCCTGCTGCGACAGGAAATGGGCACGATCACCGTCACGAATGCGAACGGCGACACCGACATCAGGCTCCCCGAGATCAGCCACTATCTCGGCCACCGCAACGCCATGAAGAGCGAGCTGACAGTGGACGAAAACCTCCTCTTCTGGCGCCGTTATCTCGGCGACAGTCATCTTGGCGACACTGGGGGCGGCAGCGGCATGTCAATCGAAGACGCCGCCGACGCGGTGGGCCTCTCCGGCATCACCCACCTCCCCTTCGGCTACCTCTCCGCCGGCCAGCAACGCCGCTTCGCCTTCGCCAAGCTCCTGGTGGCATACCGCCCGGTCTGGATCCTGGACGAGCCGACGGCTGCGCTCGACGCCAGCGCCGATCAGCTCTTCGCCGGGTTGATCGAGGCGCATCGTTCTACGGGCGGCATCGTGATTGCCGCGACGCATCAGCCGCTGGGGTTGAGCGATGCCAGGGAGTTGCGGATGGCGGGGTTTTCGGGCGTGAGTGCGGGGGTGTGGGGATGAAAGGTTTGGTTGGCGCCAGCATCACCCCCCTCTGCCCTGCCGGGCATCTCCCCC
>UBVW01000028.1:20050-22624 GCA_900469085.1 Hyphomicrobiales bacterium
ATCTCCCCCCTTGAGGGGGAGATGCCCGGCAGGGCAGAGGGGGGTATCCCACGGTACACACTTCAAGGCCCCACCCCATGACCGCCCTCCTGTTCCGCGACCTCAAGCTCTCCATCCGCGCCGGCGGTGGCGCGCTTGTCGGCGTGCTCTTCTTCCTCACCGTCGTTGCCGTCATCCCCTTCGGCGTCGGCCCGGATCTCGCTTTGCTCGCCCGCATCGGCCCGGCCATTGTCTGGATCGGCGCGCTGCTCGCAGCCCTGCTCGGCCTCGACCGCCTCTTCCAGGCCGAACGTGACGATGGCGCGCTTGACCTGATGCTGATGCAGGAAACGCCGCTGGTGCTGACCGTTCTCGTCAAGTGCCTGGCCCACTGGCTCGCCACCAGCCTGCCGCTGGTGATCGCCTCGCCGCTGCTCGGTCTCTTCATGAACATGAGCGAAAAGGCGATCGGCGCCACCATGCTGACGCTGCTGGTCGGCACGCCCGCCATCACACTGATCGGCGCCGTGGGCGCCGCTGTCGCCGTGGCCCTTCCGCGCGGCGGGTTGCTGGTGTCGATCCTGGTACTTCCTCTCACCATCCCGGTGCTGATCTTCGGCGTCAGCGCCACCTACGCGGCGGTCGAGGGACCAGCACCCTTCCTGCCGCCCTTCCTGATCCTGATCGCGCTCACACTGTTCTTCGCCGTTATCGGCCCGGCGGCGGCAGCCCTTGCGCTGCGCAACACATCGGATTGATCATCGGCTTGATTGCCCGGGGCGGCGGATCGCGCTAAGGAGACGGCATGACCGAGAATAGCCTTGCCATCACCAAATTCAGCGATCTCGCCAACCCGACGCGGTTCTTAGCGCTCGCGGGTCGCCTCATCCCCTGGATGGCCGGAATCACCGCGCTCTGTTTCATCGTGGGGCTGTATCTCAGCTTCACGACCGAAGGCGACTACCAGCAGGGCGAAACCGTCCGCATCATGTATATCCACGTTCCATCAGCCTGGCTGTCGATGATGGGCTACACGATCATGAGCCTGTCGGCGATCGGCACGCTCGTCTGGCGCCACCCGCTGGCCGATGTCTCGGCCAAGGCCGCAGCCCCGCTCGGCGCCGCCTTCACGCTGATCGCGCTCGTCACCGGCTCGCTCTGGGGCAAGCCGATGTGGGGCACCTGGTGGGTCTGGGATGCGCGCCTCACCTCCGTCTTCATCCTCTTCCTGATGTATCTCGGCCTGATCGCGCTGAACCGCGCCATGGAAGACCCCGGCAAGGCCGCCCGCCTCTCGGCGGTCCTGATCCTCGTCGGCTTCGTCAACATCCCGATCATCAAGTTCTCCGTCGACTGGTGGAACACGCTGCATCAATCGGCGAGCGTGCTGCGCCTGGACGGTCCTGCGATCGACCCGGAGTTCCTGCGCCCGCTGCTGGTGATGGCGATCGCCTTCACCATGCTCTTCCTGACGCTGCATGTGATGGCGATCCGCAACGAAATCTGGCGCCGCCGGATTGCCGCCCAGCGCAGGCTCGCCGCGCGCCTGGCAAGCCGCGAGGGTTGAAAAGATGACACAATCCTACGCCTTCTACGTCTACGGTTCCTACCTCTTCGCCGGCCTCGTCACCATCGCCGTGACGCTCTGGACCTGGCTCGACGGTCGCGCCCGCCGCCGCGAACTTAAAGCGCTCGAAGCCTCCGGCATCCGCCGCCGCTCCGCCCGCGCCAAGGATGCGCCTCAAGCCGAGGCCAACCCATGACCGACGCGCCAAGCCCCGAGCCGACGCAGGCTACGCAATCCGCCGCGCCTCAGGGAACGCGACCAACAGCGCCGGAGCAGAAGCGCGGCCTCGGCCGCTACGCCTTCGCGCTGATCCCGCTTCTCGTCTTCGCCGGCATTGCCGGCACGGCGGGCAAGATGCTTTACGATCAGGATGTGCACGGCAAGAACATCTCCGAGATCCCCTCGGCGCTGCTTGGCACCAAGGCCCCCTCGCTCGACCTGCCGCCGCTCGAGGGCAGCAACCTGCCGGCGCTCACCGATGCCGCCGTGAAAGGCAAGCTGACCCTGGTCAACGTCTTCGCCTCCTGGTGCATTCCCTGCCGCGAGGAACATCCGATGTTGAAGGAGCTGGCGAAAGATAGCCGGCTCAATATTGTCGCGATCAATTACAAGGACAAGAACGACAACGCGCTCGGCTTCCTCGGTGAACTCGGCAACCCCTATAAGGCGATCGGCATCGACCCCAAGGGCCAGGCCGCGATCGACTGGGGCGTCTACGGCATCCCGGAAAGCTACCTCGTCGGTTCCGATGGTACCATCCTCTATAAGCGCGTTGGACCGTTCGACGATATCAGTTTGAAAGAGGGGCTTTATCCGGCGATGGAGAAGGCTTTGGGGAAGGCGGGGTCGTAAGAAGGGTCTGAGAGATAGAAGCGAGCGTTTGCGCTTGTAGCCCCCTCATCCCCGGTGCAACTCGTTGCACCTGAACCCTTCGGGCCACCTTCTCCCCGCAGGGGAGAAGGGAAGAGGTCGGCACGAGCGGCCCGCCCCCAAGTCTCTTCTCCCCAGCGGGGAGCAACCATGTCTCA
>UBVW01000027.1:0-12471 GCA_900469085.1 Hyphomicrobiales bacterium
TATCTCTCAGGTCGGGCACCCATAGACTTTACACACGCCACACCGGCTCCGGCATTGCCGGGTCGCCGACTTATCCTGTAATCAGACCGGCATGAGCACCTCCTTCCTGTTTTCCGGTCCAGACAATGCCCCCGTGACGATCCTGCTCGCGCATGGCGCCGGCGGTGCCATGGATTCGCCGGGCATGGAGCGGTTTTCCGGGGCTCTTGCGACGGCAGGGATGCGGGTTGGTCGGTTCGAGTTCGCTTACATGGCCGAGCGGCGGAAATCCGATCGACGTCCGCCGCCGCCGAAGGCAGAGACGTTGATCCCTGAGTATCTGGCGGCTGTGCGTGAACTTGCCGCCAGCGGCACGGTCGTGATCGGCGGCAAGTCGATGGGTGGGCGGATTGCCAGCATGGTCGCCGATGATCTTTATCGCTCGGGCGACATCGCCGGACTGTTGTGCCTTGGCTATCCGTTTCATCCGATGGGAAAGCCGACGCAATTGCGCACGGCGCATTTGACCACGCTCAAGACGCCGACGCTGATCTGCCAGGGGACGCGGGATCCGTTTGGAACGCGTGAGGAGGTCGCGGATTATCCGCTGTCGCCTGAGATCGACATCTTCTGGCTCGAGGATGGCGACCACGATCTGAAGCCGCGCAAGGCTTTGTCCGGCTTCTCGGTGGCGGACCATATGGCGGCGATGGCATCGCGGGTCGGTTCGTGGGTGGCCGGCCTGCGACGTTGATTTGTTCTCCCTAAAACACTCTAGGCTTGACTAACTGCGCCCGCTTCCGCATCCTGGCGTTGAAATATCAGCATGCGATCCGATCAGTGTCTGCCGAGGGGGAACATTGTGAGAGATGGTGCCGGTTGCGGCGTGTTCGTCGTTTTGTTTTCCGTCTTGTTTTCTGTCGCTGGGGCGATCGCGCCTGTCTTCGCGGATGACCTCAAGATCGCCATGCCGAACTGGCCATCCGGTCAGGCGACGGCCTTTATTCTCAAAGTCGCGATCGAGAAAGAGTTTAAGCAGCCTGCTCTCGTTGAGGAGATGGGCACGCTCAACGCTTTTGCCGGGCTGGAGAAGGGGACCGTCGATATCCATCCGGAGGTCTGGCAGCCCAATCTGACCGATGTCATCGAGAAATTCGTGACCGAGAAGGGCGTGGTCGTTCTGGCCAAGCATATGGTTCCGGCATGGCAGGGCATTTGCGCGACGCCTGAAGCGGCCGAGAAGGGGATCACCGATATCGCGGATCTCAGCGATCCCGACAAGACCAGTCTTCTCGATACGGATGGCGACGGCAAGGGCGAGATGTGGATCGGCGCGCCGACCTGGTCATCGACGGGGATCGAGCGTGTCAGGGCCAACAGCTATGGTTACGCCAGGACGATGACGCTCGTCGAGGCCGAGGAAGAGGTAGCGATGGCCGGCATCGATGCAGCGGTCGCGACCGGCCAGCCCGTGGTGTTTGCCTGCTATGCGCCGCATTTCGTCTTCGATCTGCACAAGATCGTTCGGCTTGAAGAGCCAAAGTATGATGCGGCCAAGTGGTCGTTGGCAAGTGCGACCGATCCGCTCTGGATCAAGAAATCGTCGGCCTCGACGGCCTGGGACACGGCGACCCTCCGCATCGCCTATTCAACAGCGCTTGCCAAGAAACACCCTGAGATCGCGACCTTCCTTGAGAAGATCGATCTGACGCCCGAGGAGGCGACGGCGATGAGCTATGCGCTCGAGGTGGAGCGGCAGGCGCCACTCGGCTACGCCAAGGCTTGGGTGGAGCGCAACGCGGCGCGGATCGATGGGTGGGCGAAGCCATGAGGGCGCGATTTTCTCGTCTGGCGGGATGGCATGGGTTGCGCGCGTTGGTAACCCGGCGCTCTCGAATGGGGCTGGCGTTTGGTGCGGCCGCGCTGCTGTTTGCGCCTGTCATCGTGCTAGCGCAGACGCAGATTTATGATGCCAAAACGCGCACATGGGTCGACTACGATGCCAAGAAGGCCCGGCAATATTACGCGCGCAACAAGCAATCGCCGGAGGCCTTTCGCAGGCAGATGGTGACGTTCCGGACAGCGGAGCCGCCGGGGACGATCATCATCGACGGCAACCAGCATTTTCTCTACCTCGTGCAACCGGGCGGGCAGGCGATCCGTTACGGCATCGGCGTCGGCCGCGACGGGTTCGGCTGGGCGGGGATCGTAAGGGTCGGGCGCACGGCGGAGTGGCCGGTGTGGACGCCGCCTGCCGAAATGGTGGCGCGTGATGCGAATGCGGCCAAATGGGCAGCCGGCATGCCGGGTGGGCCGGAAAACCCGCTCGGGGCACGCGCGCTATATCTTTACGCCGGCGATCAGGACACGATCTACCGCATCCACGGCACCGCCGAGCCATGGACGATCGGCCTCGACGTGTCATCCGGTTGCATCAGGCTCAACAATGACGACGTGACGGATCTGCATTCGCGGGTGCAGATTGGTGCCAAGGTCATCGTGCTCATGCAGGGTGCGGCGCTCTACAAGGGTATCTGATCGGTCGCGCCGACATCGGCCAGGGATCGATCAGGCCGGATATTATCAACGTCTGGAGGGGACAGATGTCGAGAGTAGACTTGAAGCAAGGCGGCTGGGCATTTTTGGGTCTGGCCGGACTGTTGTCGCTGGGTGCCTGCACGCCGGCGCCGCCGCCACCTGACGCCATGGCGCGCACCACGCTGATGACGGCGCCGGCCGATCTGCAATTGCTTTGCGCAAATGCGGTAACGAGCAGTGCCGGAGCCGGTGTCAAGGTTCTGCCGACTGGCTCGCGGCTGCAGCCTGACGGGACGTTTGCCGTTGATCTCGACGCCGGGGGTAAGAAATTCTCCTGCATCGTCGACAACAACGGCACAGTGCGTTCGGTGTCACCGGTCTGAGCAGTGTGGAGAGCGGGTCGAGCCCCGGCCTGTGAAAGCCAAGGCTCCGGCCGCCGTCAGACGGCAGCGAGCGTCAGGGTAACTTTGCCGAAGCGTGGGCACGTTGCCTCAAGCGCGATCTCGCCTGTTAGCCCCGTGGTCTCGATCCACAGACCGGCCGTGCCGCCCTGGAGCGGGATGGTGCTGGGGCCGACGATCTTTGCCGGGCCAGTGAGTGATATCGTCACCACTTCGTTCAGGAAGGGCAGGCGCTGGCCCTGCTGGTCGAGTGCGCGCAGCACGATACGGGTGGTGTCGCGTTCGCGTGCCTTCAGCCTGACGCTGTCGGCTACCACCTGCAGTGTCGTCGGCAGCGGATCGGCGACGAGCGTCAGATGGGCCACCGGCGCGCCGCCGACATAGCCGGTAAAGCTGCCGTCGATCCACTTCATGCCCCAGAGGCCGAGTTCGTCGGACGTGAAGTGGCGGTGGTCGAAGACGACGGGGGGATGCGGCAGGTGCGGGAAGTTTTCGTAGTCGGGGCCGACGCGCTTGGTCACCGAGCCGTAGGTCAGCTCGACCTCGTCGCAGTTCGTCAGCACGATCAGCGGCAGTACGCCGCCAATGTTGCGCTCGCCGCGCGCCCAGAAGGTCACCGGCTTCATGATGACTTCATCGGAGGGTTCGCACTGGCTGGCATAAGCATAAGCGGCGAATTTGGGTTCGCGGAACATGTCCATGACGCCGTGATAGCAGATGCGGTCGCCGGAGCCGAAATCCTTGTGGGTGTTGTAGTCGAACATGCACCAGCCGATGGCGCCCGAAATGTCGGGATCGCCATAGGCGGCGTTCAGCACCTCGAGGTGGCGGCGAACATGTTCGGCCTGGCGCGCTTCCTGGTCGTAGATTTTGGTCGGGTACATGTGACCGCCGAATTCGGTGATCATGTAAGGCACCTTGTAGGAGAGGCCGGTGCTTTCCTGCTGCGGGCGCAGCGGCGTGCGCGGGCGGTTGACGCCGGGCAGTTCCTCGTTGCCGAGGATGAAGTCGTTCATCGTGTAGACGTCCTCGAGCAGCTCGCTATCGGTGATGTAGCGAACACCGCCGGTCGGGCGGGTGGGGTCGAGCTCGCGGGCAAGCCGGTTGGTCTCGGCGTAGAAGTGGTGGCTGTCCTGGCTCTCGTTGATGCGCACGCCCCAGATGACGATCGACGGATGGTTCCAGTCGCGCTCGATCATCCGGCGGACGTTGCGGATCGATTCATGCTGCCATTCCTGGTCGCCGATATGCTGCCAGCCGGGGATTTCCTCGAAGACAAGGAGGCCGATCTTGTCGCAGCGGTCGAGAAACCACTTCGACTGCGGATAGTGCGAGGTGCGGACCATGTTGCACTTGAGCACGGATTTCATGATGTCGGCGTCGCGTTCCTGGGCGGAACGGCCGGCGGCATAGCCGACATAGGGGAAGGACTGGTGGCGGTTGAGGCCGCGCAGCTTCAGCGACCGACCGTTGAGGCGAAAGCCTTCAGAGGTGAACTCGACGGTGCGGAAACCGAAGCTGGTCGTCAGCCTGTCGGAACCGTGGCTGGTCTTGAGCTCCACCGTCATCTGGTAGAGTTCGGGATTGTCGATATCCCAGAGCGCGATACCGGTGAGGCCGCTGAAATCGAGCGTGACGTCGTCGCCGGTCGTGTCCACTGACGCGGTGGCGAGCACATTTCCATCGATATCGGCGAGCGAGGCCGTCAGCGTTCCCAGGAAGTGCACGTTGCGGGGATTGGCGAGATGGACGCGGACAGAGGCTGCCTTTTCCTCTGCCAGCACATTCGCAGTTTCGATCTTGACGTTGCGGATCGAGACGGGATCGCTGACCTTCAGCCAGACCTCGCGATAGATGCCGGCATATGTGAGGTAATCGATCGCGCCGCCGAAGGGCGGGATTGCGGGGTTTTCGCTGCCGTCGATGGTCACGGTGATCAGGTTGTCGCCGCGCTGCAGGCCGTTGGTCAGGCGGGCCTCGAAGGGCGTGTAGCCATCCTTGTGGGCGATGATCTCCTCGCCGTTCAGATAGACCACGGCGTCGGCCATGGCGGCGTCGAACACCAGCGAGACCTCGCGGCCCTCGAACTCCGGCATCCAGCGCAGCAATTTCTGATAGGTGAAAGCGCGCTGGTAGCTCGTTTCGTCGAAATAGTTGAACGGGAGTTCAACCGCCGTATGCGGCAGGTTGACGGTGAGGCGACCGTCGAAGTCGCGCAGCAGATGCTGGTCGACACCCTCGTGGAAAGCCCAGGATTCGTTATAGGGAACGATGGAACGCATATCAGCTTCTCGCGGCAATAAGGGTGTCGGGTAGGGAGGCGCCTTGATAGGCGGATCTGGAATCGAACATCGTCTGTTCTCCTCGAATGTAGGCTGGTCGCGCAGCAGCGTCGCAACAACGGCTGCGCGTTCAATGTCGGTTTTGGCTTACGGGTACTGGGCGCCGTTGGTCGTCGTGTAAATGGAATAGAGTGATTGCGTCGCGGTTATGAACAGGCGGTTCTTCTTCTGGCCACCAAAGGTGATGTTGGAAACTGTCTGCGGCACCTTGATCTTGCCGATGAGGGTGCCGTCAGGCGCGAAGCAGTGAACGCCGTCGGCGGCACTGCTCCAAAGGTTGCCGTCAACGTCGAAGCGGAAACCATCGGGAATGCCGTTGTCGATCGAGCAAAAATAGCGGCTGTTGGTCAGCTTGCGGTCATCGATGACGTCGAAGACGCGGATGTGGCGAGGCACCTCGTGGTTCGACGAGCCTGAGTCGGCGATGTAGAGCTGCTTTTCATCCGGCGAGAAAGCGAGCCCGTTGGGCTGGATGAAGTCGGTCGCGGCCGCTTCGATTTCGCCGGTTCCGGCGTCGATGCGGTAGACGTTTCTGGTTTCCTGCTCGGGCTCGGCTTTGTGGCCCTCATAGTCGGACATGATGCCGTAGCTTGGATCGGTGAACCAGATGGATCCGTCAGAGCGTACGACGACGTCGTTGGGAGAATTCAGGCGCTTGCCCTTGTAGCGATCGGCCAGCACGGTGATGCGGCCATCGGGTTCCGTGCGGGTAACGCGGCGGCCGCCATGTTCGCACGATACCAGTCGGCCTTGGCGATCGCGGGTATTGCCGTTCACATAGTTGGATGGGGAGCGGAAAACCGATACGCCGCCATCGGGCACCCAGCGCATCATGCGCTCGTTGGGAATATCGCTCCAGAGCAGGCAGTTAAGATCGGAGAACCAGACGGGACCCTCTGCCCAGCGGCATCCGGAGTAGAGTTCCTCCAGCCTCGCGCTGCCCGCGATCAGCCGATTGAAACGATCGTCAATGACATCATAAAGCGCATCTTGCGACACAGGCTGCTCCTCCCAAAGCGATTTGATCTCCTTCGTAAACGTAAACGACGCTGCTTGCCAGAGCCCGTCCGTGCAAAAGGTAGAGCTCCAGCTTTTTTGGCTCCAGCATTTTTCAGAGCGGAGCTTGCGGGTGGGGCGAGCCGTCGTAAGCACCCCAGATCGATTGGTCGAAACAGATCATCGAGCCGGTCATCAGGCCGGATTCGGCCGATGAGAGATAGGCGCAGGCACGGGCCACTTCCTCCGGGTCGACGAGGCGACCGAAGGGCTGGGCGGCGGCGGCTTTGTCCAGCCAGTTGGCGGCTGCGCCGTGGAACTCGCGCTGGATGCGGTCCTCGCCTTCCGAGGCCATCCAGCCGATGTTGAGACCGTTGACGCGGATGCGGTTGCGCAGCAGCGCATAGGCGGTGTTCTTGGTCAGCGTTTCGAGCGCGCCCTTGGAGGCGCAATAGGCGGCGATGAAGGGCTGGCCCGCCTTGGCCGACATCGAGCCGATATTGACGATGGTGCCTTCGGTGTTTTCGCGGCGCATGATTTTCACGCTTTCCTGGATCAGGAAGAAGGGCGCGCGCACGTTGATCGCGAACATGGCATCGAAAAGTTCCGGGCTGGTGTCGAGAATGGTGCCGCGATCGGTGGTGGCGGCGGCGTTGACCAGCGCATCGACGCGGCCGAAAGCCCTGTCGCAGGCCTCTGCCACCTTCCTGGCATCCTCCACCTTGGCGAGATCAGCCTGGACATAGACAACTTCGGCGCCGGTGGCGCTGGCGATCTCCTCAGCCTTCGCGCGTCCCTTCTCGGCGTTGCGACCGCAGATGACGATGCCTTTGGCGCCGCGCTCGGCAAAGAGCCGGGCGATGGTGGCGCCAAGGCCCTGCGTGCCGCCGGTGACGATGGCGATCTTGCCGTCGAGACGGCTATGGTCCGTGCTCATCTATGTTCCTCCCTATAGCTTGGCCTATGATGCGTGGCCCATGATCCTGGCCCGCGATGCGCGAATGGCCCCTCGCGATGCGAGAGGCCTTTTGTGGGGCAGTGCTGCGGTACTTACCTTCAGCTCAGCTTCTTCTCCGCCTGTTTCGCCAACGCCTCGGCGAACATCTCGTCGCTCCAGCCGGCCGCCAGCGCCTCGTGCAGCAGCTGCGCCTGTGTCTTCGGTGCGAGGCCGCCGAGCGGTGGGTCTCTGTCGAGATTGGTGGGGAAGGAATAGCCCTCCGCGCAGGCAGCCACCGCATTGGCTATTTCGGCTTGCGAGAGCGTGTCGGAAAGCCGCTTCAAGGCCGGGAAGAGGGTGGCGCTCATGCGCTGGCGATCGACCGTTTCCATGGCGCGGCCGAAGGCGGAGGAAACCTGCAGGAGGTTGGCGACGCGCTTGATATCGGCCGAGCGGTTGGTACCGGCGGCATGGAAGAGCGCCGGGTTGAAGAAGACGACGTCACCTTTCTTCAACGGCAGCTGCACGTGGTTCTTCTCGAAGTAATCGCGGAATTCCTGGCGTTTGAGGGCGAGGTATCCCGGCACGTAGGTCTGGCTGTTGGGCAGGAAGAGCGTCGGCCCGCTCTCAAGCGGCATGTCGCAATGGGCGACCGCGCCCTGCAGCGTCAGCACCGGCGAGAGCCTGTGGACGTGGACCGGAAACTGTTCGATCACTTGAGAGGACTGGAAGCCGAGATGGTAATCGCGGTGCGCCGATTGCGCAGCGCCGCCGGGGTTCACACGGTTGACCTGCGCGGTCATCTGGTAGCTCGGGCCGAGCCACGCCTGGCTTGCGAGCGCCACGATCGGGTTGGCGTAGTATTCGGCGAAATTCCTGGGGTCGGCGAGGCAGTGTTTTTCGAGCGAGTTCCAGATGCGGTCGTTGGCGCCGGCCTTTGCGAAATGGTCGCCGCCGCCCGTCGATGTGCGGTGCTGCTCGGTGATGATGTCGTCGAAGATTTCGCTGGCACGGTCGATAACGCCGGTGTCCTCATAGGCGCCGGTGAAGACGACGACGCCGGGGCCTTCGGCGAAGGCTTCGCAGATCTCGGCCAGCAGCGCGCGCTTGCCTTCAGTATCCGCGATGACAGCCCTGACATTGCGGCTGTCGTAGATCAGCACGTTCTTCTCGACCGCAGCGGCGTTCGGATAATCGGTCAGCGACGTCGTCTTTTCGGTCAGCGCCCGGAAGTCGTCGAGATCGCAGGCATCCTCGGTGAGCCAGACGCGGTCGGCGCGCAGCTTCTGCAGATTGTCGGTTTTCATCAGATGCTCCTCCATTCCTGATGAAGGCACTATACGGCGCGGCGAGGGCCGTGATAGATCAGGAATCCATCAAAAATACATCAGATTGGATCGGAGCCAAGCCGTATGGCGCACGTCTTTCTCGTCAAGGATATCGCCTTCCAGGCGGGCCTGAGCACGGCAACGGTGGACCGGGTGCTGAACGGCCGGCCGGGTGTACGGCGGCAGACGGAACTGCGGGTGCGGGCGGCGATCGCCGAGCTCGAGAAGCAGCAGATAGAGGTGGCGGCAGGTGGGCGGACGATCGCGATCGACATCGTGATGGAAACGCCGGAGCGTTTCAGCACGACGGTTCGCGCTGCCTTCGAGGCCGAAGTCGCGACCTTTCTGCCGACGGTGTTTCGCTACCGCTTTCACTTCGCCGAGGTAATGAAGCCGGCGGAAATCGTTCAGCTTCTCGACCGGATACGGCTGCGCGGCACCAAGGCGGTCGTGCTCAAGGCGCCTGATGTGTCCGAGATCGACGCCGCCGTGTCGCGGCTGGAGGAGGCGGGTATTCCCGTGGTGACGCTGGTGACCGACCTGCCCAATTCGGCGCGGATCGCCTATGCGGGCGCGGATAACCGGGCAGCGGGCGAGACCGCGGCCTATCTGATCGGCGAGCGGTTCGCTGGCGCGCCGGGGCGGGTGCTGGTGACGCTCTCAAGCGGACGGTTCCGTGGCGAGGAGGAGCGCGAGATCGGATTTCGCCGCGTGATCCGCGAGCGATACCCAGAGATCGGCGTCACCGAGATCAGCGAAGGGCATGGGACGGATGCGGCAACCGGCATTCTGGCCGCTAGGGCGATCGCTGCCGACGAGACTATCGATGCGGTCTATTCGATCGGCGGCGGAAATCGCGCTGTGCTGGCCGCTTTCGAGGCGACCGGCCGCTCGATCCGGGCGTTCGTTGCGCATGATCTCGATGCCGATAACCGCGCGCTCTTGAAAGCCGGCAAGATCGGTTTCGTGCTTCACCACGACCTGCGATCCGATGCGCGCACCGCGTTCCGCGCGGTGATGAGCCGCGGTGTTTCCGGGCGTATCGCGCCGGCATCCTTGTCGGCGGTGGAAATCATCACACCTTACAATATGCCGGCATGAGATCGCGGCGGGACATGACGTTTGTCAGCTTTGCCGTTCCGTCGGCCGTCAAACCACGATAAGGCTTGCGTATCAGACAAGGTGACTATGGCATGGAATACAGTGATATCGGTACGGTTGCGACGTGGCTGACGGAGCAGGGGTTGAATGGTGCGACTGAAACCGAGTTGCTGACCGGCTTCTGCGATACCTGCCGCAGGCTTGGCCTTCCGCTCGACCGCAGCCTGGCGCTTATGGACACGCTGCACCCGGTGCATGAGGGGCGCGCTTTTCGCTGGGATAGCGAGCAAGATGTCGAGCCCGAGTTTGCTTATGGTCCGATGGGCGGCGATGGAAACTCGCTGGAAAATTGGCAGCGCTCGGCATTCTACCATCTTTGGACAGGCCCTGAGAACGAGGTTCGCCGGCGGCTGGCATTCGGCGATCCGGCCGATTTCTACATGCTGGATACGATGCAGGCCGAGGGCCATACCGATTTCGTCGCGATGGTGCGCAAGTTCGACAAGGCCGGCACGATCGGCGAGATGGACTGCTTCTTCGTGCATTTCGCCACGCGCCATCAGGAAGGGTTTTCCGATCAGCACATGATGGTGCTGCGCAAGCTGGCGCCGGTGCTGGCTCTGGCGATCAAGTGTATCGCGCTCGGGCGCATCGCTCGCACGATCGCCGAGGTCTATCTCGGCGAGGATGCGGCGCGCCAAGTGCTGGACGGCAAGATCAGCCGAGGCAAGTCGGAGCGGATTTCGGCAGTGCTGTGGTTCTCGGACCTGGTGAACTACACGAAGATCTCCGACAGCGCCTCGCCGGAGGAAATCCTGCCGATGCTGAACGCCTATAGCGATCTGGTCATCACGGCGGTGCATGAGGCCGGCGGCAATGTCCTGAAGCTGATCGGCGACGGTGTTCTGGCGATTTTCAAGGCGGATGCCCCCGGTGATGCCTGTTCGGCGGCACTGAATGCGGAGCGGATGCTGCACGAAAGATTGGTGACACTGAACAACGAGCGCGCCTTCGAGGAGCGGCCGACCACCGATGTCTATATCGGCCTGCATATCGGCGACGTCTTCTATGGCAATATCGGTAGCCAGGAGCGGCTCGACTTCACGGTGATCGGTCCCGCCGTCAATGAGGTCAGCCGCATCGCCTCGCTCTGCCGGTCCGTCGATTTCAACGTGCTGATGTCCTCGGATTTCGCTGCCGCCGTTCCGGAAGAAGAGCGCGGCGCGCTCGCCTGCGTCGGTCGCTACGCGCTTCGCGGCGTGCAGCGGCCGCAGGAGCTCTTCACGCTGGAGACCGCTGGCACCATCCGCTGATCAGCGCAGCAACCCCTGTCCGCCATCGATCCAGACCGGCGTGCCGGTGATATGGCGGGCGCGGTCGCTGGCGAGGAACAATATGGTTTCGGCCACATCCTCGCTGCGGCCTGCCTCGCCGCCGGTGATCGGGATTTCGCTTTCAGGCCAGACGACGGGGATGCCGCTTTCCTTGCGGTGGCGGGCGCTGGTGTTGTCGCTGATATCGGTGTCGATGGCGCCCGGGCAGACGGCGTTGACGCGGATGCGGTGTTTGCCGAGTTCCAGCGCCAGTTGCTGCACCATCGCGACCTGGGCCGCCTTCGTTGCGGTGTAGGCCGTGGCGCCCGGTGTGGTGAAGGTGCGGGTGCCGTTGATCGACGACACGACGACGATCGCGCCGCCGCCGGCCGATTTCAAATGCGGTACGGTCAGATGCAGCGTCAGATAGGTGCCGCGCAGGTTGACCGCGATGGTCTTGTCCCATTCGTCGGGCTTGAGGTCGTCGATGGGTGCCCAGACACCATTGATGCCGGCATTGGCGACGACGATGTCGAGTCCGCCGAAGGTGTTGACGACTGTGTCTACGGCTTTGCGCATCGCGGCCTCGTCGCTGGTGTCCGATGTGACTGCGATCGCCTCGCCGCCGGCCGCCAATATCTCGTCGCGTGTTTTGGATATCTCGCTTTCGGTACGGCTCAGCACGGCAACCTTGGCGCCTTCGGCCGCCAACGCCAAAGCGGTCGCTTTGCCAATGCCCGAACCGGCGCCGGTCACCAATGCGATCCTGTCCTGTAGTTCCATGTCGGCGCTCCCTTTTCCGTGCCTTGAAAACCCAATGTCCCAGCTTTGACTTGGTTCCGGATTGCCGCGGGGCGTGATGATGGCGACCGCTGCAATCAAATTTTACAAGACTGTCGCCTTCCTGGATTAGAGGCTTATATGCTCCGGCGAAGAGGTTTCGCGCCTCTCGACGGCATGACGCGGCGGGTCGCTGCGTTGGAGAACACTCAGTCCAACAGGAGAACGGCATGCAGATCAATCGCACAGGTTCGGCACAGTGGTCGGGCGGTATCAAGGACGGCAAGGGTCAGATCTCGACGCAGAGCGGCGCGCTCAAATCCTACCCTTATGGCTTTGCCAGCCGCTTCGAAGGTCTTCCGGGCACCAATCCCGAAGAGCTGATCGGCGCTGCCCATGCCGGCTGCTTCACCATGGCGCTGTCGCTGATCCTCGGCGAGGCCGGCTTTACCGCGACCAGCATGGAAACGACGGCGAAGGTGACGCTCGAGAGCGTCGAGGGCGGCTTCGCGATCAGCGCCATCCTCTTGACGCTGCGTGGCACGGTTCCTGATTGCGACGAGAAAACCTTCATCGAGCTTGCCGGCAAGGCCAAGGCTGGTTGCCCGGTTTCCAAGGCGCTGGCCGCTGTGCCGATCACGCTGGATGCGCAGTTGGCGTAAGCTTGTACTTTTCGATGGTTTGAGATGCCGCGGTGCTTTGTGCCGCGGCATTTTTTTGTTTGCGGGTGTGGTGAAGACCCCTCCCCAACCCCTC
>UBVW01000027.1:12503-47526 GCA_900469085.1 Hyphomicrobiales bacterium
CCACAAGGGGGAGGGGCTAAACCGTGGCACCCACAGCGCCCAACACTCAAGGTCGTTGCTGTTGAGAGGTTGCGGCTTTCGGCAAGACATCGCGCCCAGCAAAGCCCCTCCCCCTTGTGGGGAGGGGTTGGGGAGGGGACTTTCTTCACCAGAGACACCTCCACCCCACCCAATCCCGCAACGCAAAAGATTGACTTTCACCTCCTGATGTCTTACGACTGACGAAATTCAAAAATCGTCAGTCGTAAATCAACACGGCAGAAATCATGAGCGACACCGCTGAAAGCATTCTCGAAGCGACAAGACAGGAGAATGCCACCCGCATTCTCGACGCGGCCGAGCGGCTGTTTCGTCACTACGGGTACTCCAAGACCACGGTTGCCGATATCGCCCGCGATCTCGGCATGTCCCCGGCCAACGTCTATCGTTTCTTCTCCTCGAAAATAGAAATCCACCAGGCGATCTGCGGGAGGATGCTGGCTGCCAGCTACCAGCAGGCCTACGAGATATGCCATCTGCCGCTCAGCGCTTCCGAGCGGCTCAGCCGCTTCGTGCGCGGACAATACGAGATGACGGTCGAGACAATGCTCGACCAGGAGAAGGTGCACGAAATGGTGGTCGTCGCCATCGAGCGCGACTGGCATGTCATCGAGAAGCATGTCGACAGCATTCAAGATCTGCTGGCCGAGGTGATCCGCGAGGGTATCGATGCCGGTGAATTCGTCGACCAGGATCCCGCTGCCGCGTCGCGCTGCTTTGGTGCCGCCACTGTGACGCTCTGCCACCCGATCATGGTGGCGCAATGTCTTGCCAAGACCAACCGAGCGACGGTGGACGAGTTGATCGACTTCTCCATCAGGGCTCTGAAGAAATAATCGGGCGGCATGGCCGCCATCCAATTCAACACGCAAACATACCGGGAGTGCGAAAGATGATTTCGCTGAAGACAGTCAAGTTGCCGTCCGTTGCCAGTCTGGCCCTTGTCGGCGCCGTTTCGCTCGCGCTTTCGGGCTGCAGCGAGGAGAAAAAGGCAGAGACCAAGGAAATCTTGCGGCCGGTCAAGGTCGTGGAAATCACCAAGGCTGGCGAGACCCGCGCGCTCGACTATTCCGGTGCAGTGAAGGCGCGCGTCGAGATGAACCTCGGCTTCCGCGTGGCCGGCAAGATCACCGAGCGCCGTGTGAACATCGGCGACCGTGTCCAGCCGGGCGATGTGATCGCGCGCATCGACGCCACCGATTACGAGCTTGCAACGAAGACCGCGGAAGCCAATCTGGCGGCGGCCGAAAAGGGCGTCGGCACGGCGGATCTCGCCAACAAGCGCGCCCAACAGTTGTTCGACAAGAGCGTGACGGCGAAGTCGCAGCTCGAGCAGGCGTCGCTCAGCTACGATCAGGCTGTTTCCACCCGCGACGCGGCCTCGTCCTCGCTCGACCAGGCAAGAAACCAGGTGAGCTATTCCGAGCTGAAGGCTGATCAGAGCGGCATCGTCACCGCGATCAGCGCCGATACCGGCACGGTCGTTGCCGCCGGCACGCCGGTCGCGACGGTTGCGCTCGATGGCGAAAAGGAAGTGCAGATCGCGGTGCCGGAAAACGACATCGCCGAGTTCAAGCCGGGCAAGACGGTCAAGGCGAGCTTCTGGTCTTCGGCCAAGCTGGTGCTCGACGGCAAGGTGCGCGAAGTCTCCGGCAGCGCGGATGCGCAGTCGCGCACTTTTGCCGTTCGTGTCAGCCTGCCGCATGATGATCGCGTCCTGCTCGGTATGACGGCGACGATCGAGGCCAGTGTCAGCAACGCCAACACCCACGTCGCCATTCCGCTCGCCGCTCTTGCTGAGAAGGACGGAAAGAAGATCGTCTGGGTGGTCGATCGCGACCAGCAGACCGTGCATGCCCGCGACGTCACCATTGCCGATTTCACCGGCGATGGCGTCAATATTTCTGACGGCTTGAAGACCGGCGATCTCGTGGTCGCCGCGGGCACGCAGTTCATGGCCGACAATCTCAAGGTCAAGCTGCCGGGCCAGCAGTCGGCATCCGCCGAGACTGGGTCCGAGACCGGCGACGTCGTTCGCTAAGCGGTCAGGAGAGGGAACGGGACAATGGACAATTCCACCACCGAGAAGAAGCCCTTCAACCTGTCGCGCTGGGCGATCGGCCATCCGAGCATCGCGCGCTTCCTGTTTGGCCTGATCCTCGTCACCGGCGTGCTCGGATTGATGCGCATGGGTCAGAAGGAAGATCCGGATTTCACCTTCCGTGTCATGGTCGTTCAGGCCGTGTGGCCGGGCGCCTCGATCCAGGAAATGCAGGATCAGGTCGTCAACAAGATCGAGCGCAAGCTGCAGGAAACGCCGCATATCGACTGGGTGAAATCCTACACGCGCGCCGGCTCCGCCGTCATCACGCTGCAGATCAAGGGCGATACCAACGCAGCTGATGTCGCGGACGCCTTCTACCAGGTGCGCAAGAAGGTCGGCGACATCTCCAACGAGCTGCCATCCGGTCTGCTCGGCCCCTATTTCAACGACGAGTTCGGCGATACCTTCATCACCCTGCAATCGATCAGCGGCGACGGCTACAGCTATCCGGAACTGAAGAAATTCGCGATCCAGGCGCGCGACATGCTGTTGACCACGCCGGGTGTCGAGAAGGCCGTGATCATCGGCGACCAGCCGGAGAAGATCTTCATCGACGTGTCCTCGCAGGCGCTTGCCGAACGCGGGCTGACGATCCTCGACCTGCAGAATGCCATCAAGGGGCAGAACAGCGTCGATCCCGCCGGCTCCGTCGACACGGGCACGCGCTCGGTGCGCATCGCGGTCGAAGGCGACGTAACCAAGGCCGCGGATATTCGCGAGCTCCGGCTCAAGGCCGGCAGCCAGGTGACCCGCCTCGGCGATATCGCCACCGTCTATTCCGGTCTCGAAGACCCCTACCAGAAGAAGTACCGCTTCAACGGTCACGAGAGCGTTCAGGTCGGCGTCGTCATGGCCAAGGGATACAAGGTTACCGATGTCGGCAAGGATGTCGAAGCGACCTACAAGCGCTTCGAGGAGTCGCTGCCCTATGGCGTCGCTGTCGACCAGATCTCCAACCAGCCCGATGTCGTGACTGACGCGGTGAGCGAGTTCATGCATGCGCTCGGTGAAGCGCTTGTCATCGTGCTCATCGTCTCGTTCCTGTCGATCGGCTGGCGTTCGGGCCTCGTCATCGCCATCGCCATTCCGCTGGTGCTGGCCGCCACTTTCGCCATCATGTACGAACTCGGCATCGACCTGCAGCGTATCTCGCTCGGCGCATTGATCATCGCGCTCGGCCTTCTCGTCGACGATGCGATGATCGTGGTCGAGTTGATGGAGCGCAAGCTGGAGGAGGGGCTGGTGAAGATCGAGGCGGCGAGTTTCGCCTACTCGTCCACCGCCTTCCCGATGCTGACGGGTACGCTGATCACGACGGCCGGGTTCATTCCTGTCGGCTTCGCGGCCTCCACGGCCGGGGAATACGTGCGCACGCTGTTCTACGTTGTCGGCATCGCGCTCGTGGTCTCGTGGTTCGTCGCGGTCTACTTCACGCCGTGGCTCGGCTATATGATCCTGAAGCAGCGCCAGCATGCCGGCGGCGAGCATCATGATGCCTTCGACACCAGCTTCTATCGGCGGCTGCGGTCGACGGTGGGTTGGGCCGTGCGCCACCGGATCATCGTCGTCGCGATGACGCTGGTGACCTTCGCGACCAGCCTCTGGGCCTTCCAGTTCATTCCGCAGAACTTCTTCCCGCAGTCCTCGCGTCCCGAGATCCTCGTCGATCTCTGGCTGCCTGAGGGCACCAGCATCAAGGAAGTCGAGACGCAGGCCAAGGCGCTCGAAACCAAGATCATGGACGACAAGGACAAGAAGTTCGTCGCCACCTATATCGGCGAGGGCGCGCCGCGCTTCTTCCTGCCGCTCGACCAGCAGCTTCCGAACCCGAACTTCGCGCAGCTGCTGATCATGGCAAATGACGAACCGGCCCGCGAACGGCTGATCGTCAAGCTGCGCGATATCCTTGCCCAGGACTTCCCCGATATCCGCGGCAAGGTCGATCGCCTGTTCCTTGGTCCGCCGACAGGCTGGCCGGTGCAGATGCGCGTCATGGGTCCGGATCGCCAGGAAGTGCGCAAGATCGCCGACGAGGTGAAGGCGAAGTTCCAGGAAAATCCGCTGCTCGGCGCCATCCACGACGACTGGCTGGAGCAGGTGCCGGCGATGAAGCTGGTCATCGACCAGGACCGCGCCCGTGCCCTCGGCGTTACCTCGCAGCGTGTCCGCCAGATGCTGCAGACCGCTATGTCCGGCGCTCCGCTTGACGATTTCCGCGATGGCGAGGAGACGGTGTCGATCGTCGCCCGTGCGCCGGAAGCCAATCGCTCGCTGCTGTCGGCTGTGAACTCGGTCTACGTGCCGACCGATTTCGGCGGCTTCGTGCCGGTCTCGCAGATCGCCAAGGTGGTGCCGGTTCTCGAACAGGGCATCGAATGGCGGCGTGATCGCCTGCCGACGATCAGCGTCCGCGCGACGCTGCCTGACGGTGTTCAGTCGAACGACGTGGTGATGAAGATGTATGCCGATCTGCAGCCGCTGCGCGACAGCCTGCCGGCCGGCTACAAGGTGGAGATCCAGGGCGGCGCTGAGGATTCGGCCGAAAGCCAGGCCTCGATCGCCGCAAAGGCGCCGATCATGCTCGTCGTGATCGTGCTGCTTCTGATGGCGCAGCTGCAGCACTTCGGCAAGGCGATGCTGGTGCTGGCGACCGGCCCGCTTGGGATCATCGGTGCGGCCGCTGCGCTCTTGATCTCCGGCGCGCCCTTCGGCTTCGTCGCGATCCTCGGCGTCATTGCGCTGCTCGGTATCATCATCCGCAACTCGATCATCCTGATCGACCAGATCGACCAGGACATCAAGGCGGGCATGCACCGGCAGGAGGCGATCGTCGGTGCGGCCGTGCGCCGTTTTCGCCCGATCATGTTGACGGCACTGACCGCGGTCCTGGCGCTGATCCCGATCTCGCGCGGTGTCTTCTGGGGGCCGCTCGCCTATGCCATGATGGGCGGCATCCTGGTGGCCACGGTGCTGACGATCCTGGTGCTGCCGGCGGCCTATGCGCTGTTCTTCGGCAAGGAGCCGAAGGGCAAGGAGGATGAGGCTATATCATCCGGCGACGACGATGCCGTGGATCACCGGCATCCGCCGGCGATTGCGGCGGAGTGAATATGCAGACGGCGCGGTGAGAACCGCGCCGTTATTGTATGGGATTATCAATTGAGAACTGAGGGCGTGGCCCACAATCCCAGCGGCACTCACGCGTGCGCCGACTCCCAGCCCAGCATCGCCCGCTTGCGCGTCAGCCCCCAGTGATAGCCCGTCAGCGCGCCGCTCTTGCCGAGCGCGCGATGACATGGCACGACGAAGGAGATCGGGTTGGCGCCGACCGCTGCGCCCACAGCCCGCATCGCGGTGGGACGCCCGATGTCGCTGGCGATGTCGCTGTAGGTGACCGCCTTGCCGAAGGGGATCTTCAGCAGGCTCTCCCAGACCTGGACCTGAAAGTCGGTGCCAATCAGCACCACGCGCAGCGGTTGCTCCGAGGTCCAGCGACCGGGTTCGAAAATGCGCGCGGCGTAAGGTGCTGTTGCTTCACGATCTTCGACATAGTCGGCGTTCGGCCAGCGGCAGGTCATGTCTTCGAGGCAGGCCATCTCGTCGCCGATATCGGCGAAGGCAAGGCCGGCCAGGCCGCGGTCGGTCGCCATGACCAGCGCGATGCCGAAGGGTGACGGGTGGAAGCCGTAGCGGATCGTCAGACCACCGCCGCGCGCCTTCCATTCGCCGGGAGACATCGCCTCATGCGTGACGAAGAGATCGTGCAGCCGCCCGGGGCCGGAGAGGCCGACCTCGAAGGAGGTCTCCAGCAGAGGTAGCTCTTCCTTGCGCAGCAGCCGCTTGGCATGATCGAGCGTCACGGCCTGCAGGAAGGCCTTGGGCGAAAGGCCGGCCCAGCGGGTGAAGGTCTTTTGCAGCTGCGTCGGCGATTGATTGAGGCGCATGGCGATCGCCTCCAGCGACGGCTGCTCACGGTAATCCTCGGTGATCAGTTCGATCACCTGGCGGACGGTCTCGTAGTCGGGACCATCGGGCGTGATGTCTTGGTTCAGCTTGGCTACCATGTTCATGATCTTTCTCCTTGTCACAAGGAGATAGTCAAGCGGCATCGTTGAAGCCACCCGATTCTTGCGCGTGAACATAAGGATCGTCAGATGCGCTGCTTGACCGTCGCCAGCGCCCGCTTGAAGGCCTTTGCGAAACTTTCGCGGTCATCGGGATTGAGAAAGCCGCCGATATCCGTCGCTCGTCCCTCGCCGTAAATATGCATCGACAGGATACCGATCTCGTCGTGGCGGCGAACGGAAAAACGCGTCCAGAACGGATTGAAGTGATGCTCGACCGTGCGCCCCGAAGGCGCGATCTTGCGCACCGCAATGTCGGTGCGCGACACGGTCACCATCTCGCGCGCCCTGGCCGAACGGTAGTTCAGCCGGAACGCGCCGTAGAGCAGCAGGAAATCAAGACCGAAGAAGAAGCCGATCGGCCACGCGCCGGTGGCGATGAAGAACAGGCCGTACATCAGACAAATGCCGCCCGTCAGCAGCAGGAGCACCCTGAACCCCTTAGCCCCGAGCGACCGGTGGGGAAAGAGTTCGGCTGCAAATACGGGCTGGTCCAAAACCGCCCGCTGACCAGCGCTGTCGGCGTTGCTTTCCATCATGGCTGCCGAGTATAGATTGTCCATGTCCAGTCTGAAACTCAAATCCTCCGCCACATCGTCGCAGCCCGAAAAACTGATCGTTCGCCGCAAGAAGAAGGCGACCGTCCGCTCCGTCTATAGCGAAGCCGAGCGCGAGGAAATGTTCCGCCGCTTCTCCGTGCAGCGACCGGAGCCGAAAGGCGAACTGGAGCACTCCAACCCGTTTACGCTCGTCGTTGCGGTCGCGCTCTCGGCGCAGGCGACAGACGCCGGCGTCAACAAGGCGACGCGGGCGCTCTTCAAGGTGGCCGATACGCCCCAGAAGATGCTCGATCTCGGCGAGGAGAAGGTACGCGATTACATCAAGACGATCGGGCTCTACCGCAACAAGGCGAAGAACGTCATCGCCCTCTCGCGGATGCTGGTCGAGGTTTTCGGCGGCGTCGTGCCGCAGACGCGCGACGAGCTGGTGATGTTGCCGGGCGTTGGCCGCAAGACCGCCAACGTCGTGCTCTCCATGGCCTTTGGCCAGGCGACCATGGCCGTCGATACCCACATCTTCCGTATCGCCAATCGCATCAAGCTGGCGCCGGGCAAGACGCCCGACGAGGTGGAGGAGCGGCTGATGAAGGTGGTGCCCAAGCACTACCTCTACCACGCCCATCACTGGCTCATCCTGCACGGCCGCTACACCTGCAAGGCCCGCCGCGCGGAATGCGAACACTGTGTCATCGCCGATCTCTGTCGCTCGCCCGAAAAGACCTGTGATATCCCGGCGCCGCTCGTGGAACTGCCGCCGCAGGTGATCGGCGGGGCCGTCGAATAAGAATCAGACGCGAACGCCGAGTTCCCTGCGTGACAACAGCTTGTGCAGATGCACCATCATTCCCGCGGCAAACAGCGGCGTCAGCAGGTTGGCGATCGGGATGGCGAGGAAGGCGGCGATCACGAGGCCGGCGAGAAACACCGTCGGCGCATGTTTCTGGCGGAACAGCCGCGCTTCGGCGGGTGGGCGAAAGCGCATGGCGGCGAACTCGAAGAATTCACGTCCGAGCAGGTAGCCGTTGACCAGGAAGAAGGCGACGAGATTGACGCCGGGGATGAACAGCAGGAACAGCGCCACGATATTGCCGGCGATGACGACGCCGAGGAACTTGATCGAGCTCAGCATGGCCGGGCCGAGCGGCATGGCAGTACCCGGCACGTCGTCGGGATAATCGCGTTTCTCCACGACGTCGGCGACATCGTCGAGAAACAATCCGGCGATCAGCGCGGTGACCGGCGACAGCAGAAGTGCCAGCCCCAGCGCCATCCCGATGCCCGCCATGATTGCGAAGACGAAGCCCAGCCATCCAGCCCAGTCGGGCATTGTCGGAAAGAAGCTGGCGATCCAGGGAAATACGAAAGCCATGAAGGCGCTGCGCAGCGCCAGCCAGAGACCGATCAGGGCCAAGACGGTAAGCCCGAGCACTTTCCAGAACACTGACCGCGTTTCCGCGGCAAAAAGATTGGCGATGGAAAGGCGCGCCGCTTCGAGGATCATGGTGACGTCTCCGGTTGTGGCGATGATGTAGGAATCTGATCTTTGAACGGCAAGGCTGAAATTATTTCGCCGGATTGACGGAATTGTTGTTCGAAAGCCTTTCGTAATATATATTTCAATCGGTATCCGAGATTACTTGCATGGCGCTCCGAATATTTGCCGACGCAAGGATTTGTTTCAAGCAGACAGGAAACGCCACCCAAAAATCGGGACAGCTGCCGTGGAAGACTTTGTTCAGAAGCTCCGCCAATACGCGAAATCCGGCACGCCCGCCGAACGTCGCATCGCAAAATACTTCACCGAACACTTAAGTGATCTTCCGTTCGAAACGGCCGCCTCCGTGGCCGACCGGCTAGATCTCAGCCCGATGACCGTCGGCCGCTTTCTGCGGGCACTTGGGTATCAGGGGCTCGATAGCGTCAAAGTCCAGATCCGCGACGTCGCCGGTGTCTCGGCCACGCAGATGCAGGCGTCGATGTCGGAGCTGCAGGTCGATGCCGCCGATGGCAAGCCGCTCGCCGTGCTGGTTGCCGAGCAGATCCAGGCGCTCCACCACATCTATCACCTGACCGGACAGCAGCACTGGAGCGACGCGGTGGCGATGATCCGCGCGGCAAGCGAGGTGTTCATCGCCACCCATGTCTCGCAGGCAAGCTTTGCCACGCACTTCAGCCAACGCCTCACCCACGCGCGAGATGGCGTGCATGCGCTTGACGGCAGCGGAAATCGCTTCGCCGAGCTCTTCGCGCGCGTCAGCGGTGAGGGCGCGCTGCTTGTCATCATAGACAGCCAGCGCTTCAAGAAGGCCCGTCTACTCGCGCGCATCGCCCGACGCTACGGATACAAGGTCGTCCTCATCAGCGCCCAAAGCGCCAACTGGGTGCTGGATCAGGCCAATCTCATCCTGCCGCTCCCCCCGACCCGGCCGGGCGAGCAGGACAACCTGCCGCCGGTGATCGCGCTTCTCGATTGTCTGTCCTCTGCTGTCGTCAGCGCCGTCGGGGAGGAGGCCGTCGCCCGTGCCGGCCGCATGACCGAATTCAGCGTCATGTTGGGCGAGGATGCGAACCGGTAGTCGTCGTGCACTCAGGCGAAGTTCTCCCGACATCACCGCTAGAAGGAAAAGCGCTCTATACCATTGCCTCGAGCTCGGCGCGATGGCGGTACATCGCGAGCAGCCGGCGATAATCCCGGTCGTAAAGTGCGCGCTTGCTCTCATCGGGAACATGAACGTCGCCGCCGGGATACATGGCCGAACCCGCAGTGGCGAGATCCGCATGCAAACCGCAGGCGACGGAAGCCGCCATCGCTGTTCCCAGAAGCACCGCCTCATTCATCTTCGGCACCACGACCTTGCAGCCGGTCGCATCCGAATAGAGCTTCATCAGCACAGGGTTCTTCACATGCCCGCCAGCCACATGCAGCGTGTCGGGCGCGTAACCATATTCCTTCATCCGCTCAAGGATATGGCGGATGCCGAGCGCGATCGCCACGCCGGTGCGCCAGTAGAGCGCGCAGAGCCCGTCGAACGATGTGTCGAGCGTCAGCCCGCTGACGGCGCCGACTGCGTGAGGGTCGGCGAGCGGAGAGCGGTTGCCGTGAAAATCGGGCAGCACGAAAATCCTGGCGCCGAAGGCATCGCCCTCCTCCGAGCGCAGCTGCGAGATCCGAGACACGATCCTCTGGTGCAGCGCCGCCGTCGGCTCACCGCCAGCCGCATGCATCCTGACGACATGGTCGAGCAAAGCCCCGGTCGCCGACTGCCCGGCCTCGACGAGCCAGGTGCCGGGAAACACGGCCTCGTAATAAGGCCCCCACATGCCGTGGCTCGGGCGCCGTTTGCGTGAAAACGAGACGATGCAGCTCGATGTGCCGGCGATCAGTGCCAGCTGCCGCTCGAGTTGCTCCGGATCATGCGCGTCTCCGCCGAGCGCACCCAGCGCGCCGGCATAGGCGTCGATCATGCCGGAGGAGACGTGACAGGCGGTGGTGAGGCCGAGCGCCGAGGCCGCCTCCTTCGTCAGCGTTCCGACGCTGCTGCCAACCGCGACGGTATCGTCAGGCAGCCGCCCGCGCGCCTTAAGGTCGTCGAGGCCGATCTGTTGGAGAAAATCGTCGCGCCAGCCATCCTTGAGATGCGCCAGATAGTTCCACTTGGACGTCAGCGTGCAGCGTGACCGCGCAAGCGAGCCGGTGGATTTCCAGGTCATGAAATCGGCGAGGTCGAAGAAATAGCCGGTATTCGCCCATGTGCCGGGCAGCTTCTTCTTCAGCCACATCAGCTTCGGCATTTCCATCTCGGGCGACATGAAATGCCCGGAATGCTCCAGCACCTCGTGGCCGGTCGCCGTGCAGAAATCCGCTTCCTTCAGCGCCCGGTGATCAAGCCAGACGATGGTGTCGAACCGACGCTCTCCGCCCGTCGAGACGCTGATCTGCCCGCCATCGATATCGCGCACGACAAGCGAACAGGTACCGTCGAAACCGATCGCGCCGACGGTCTCGGGTGCGGCACCCGATTGCTCCATCGCGCGGCGAACGGCGATGCACACCGCCGACCATATATCCTCGGAATCATGCTCGGCGTGGTTTTCGCGGGGCCGGTTCATGATGATCGGATGATCGGCCTTGCCCAGCAGCTGGCCGCGTGCATCGAAGACGCCGGCGCGTGCACTGCCCGTGCCGATATCAACAGCAACCACATGCTGAGGCATTAAAGGTCGTTCCCGTCCCGCTGATGTTTTTTGATAAGGTGGATCAAATCCGGCATGACGTCAAACGTAGCGTCGGGGGAAAGGCGGTCAAGCTCGTCGCGATAGCCGGGGAAGTTGGCATGCGAGCCGCCGGTAAAGGCAAAGACGGTCATGCCTGCGGCCTTGGCGGCCTCGATGCCGGCGGGACTGTCCTCGATCACCACGCAATTGGCGGGATCGGCCTGCATCTGTTTGGCGGCATGCAGAAAGAGATCCGGCGCCGGCTTGCCGTTCTTCACCATCGAGGCGCTGAAGATATTGGGCAGCCGGTCGATCAGCCCGGTGACGGTGAGCGACAGACGGATGCGCTCGACCTGGCTGGACGAGGCGACGCAACAGGGGATGTCGAGCGCATCGATCGTATCCGCAATGCCTGCGATCGGCTTCAGCTCGGTGCGGAAGCGGGCATAGAGGTCGGTTCGGATCTGCTCCAGGAAAGCTTCGCCGGGATGAACGTTGTATTCCGTCTTCATCGTCTCGATCACGGTCGCGAGGCTGCGCCCGAGAAAGCGGCCATACACCTCGTCCTCGGTGATCGGCACGTTGAGATCGTTCATGGCCTTGACGAGAACCGTGACGGAGATCGGCTCGCTATCGACGAGAACGCCGTCGCAGTCGAAGATCACAAGCCGTGTTTCAGCATCAGCCATGACACATCCAATCAGGGTTCAAGACATTGCAGGCAAAGATGGGTGTATGGCGGCGGGAGTGCCCGCCGCCTGATGCTTATGCCGCGAGCTTGTTGTCGAGGTAAAGCTGCAGCGTCTCGCGCGTGCCCTTTTCCCACAGCGTCTTCAGCGCATGCGCGAAGCGCTTTTGGAAGAGCTCGGACTTGGCAACGTCGCCGAAGATGTCGTCGAAGGCGAGGAACGCCATCGGGTCGTCCTTGGCCTTGATCGCCGCGGCATGCAGGCGGTCGGCGCTGGCATCGTTGAAGACAATGTCCTGACCGCTATCCGTCTTGCCGGCGAAGTAGCGGCACCAGAGTGCGGAGACCAGCGACAGGCCGACCACGTCGCGGCCCTGGTTCAGGTTGTCGAGGGTGGACGGCAAGATGAACTTCGGCTGGCGGTTGGAGCCGTCCTGCGCCAGGCGCGGGATGGTGTCGGCGATCTTCGGGTTGAGCAGGCGATGCTCGATCAGCGCGAAGTAATCCGTGAGCGACGTGTTCGGCACCGGCGGGACGATCGGGATGATCTCGTCGGTCTCGAGCTTGGCGAGGAAGGCGCGGATCAGCGGATCCTCCATCGAGTCGTGCACGAAATGGATATCCATCAGCGCCGCCGGATAGGCGATCGCCGCATGGCCGCCGTTGAGGATACGGATCTTCATGTGCTCGTAAGGCGTGACATCGGGCACGAAGGTGACGCCGACATTCTCCAGCGCCGGACGGCCGGCGGTGAACTTGTCTTCTAGCACCCACTGCTTGAACTCTTCGCAATAGACAGGCCAGTTGTCCTCGATGTCGAAGACGTCCTTCAAGAGGTCGATCTCGCGCTGGCCAGTGGCAGGCGTGATGCGGTCGACCATCGCGTTCGGGAATGCCACGTTGGCCTTGATCCACTCGGCGAAGGCGGGATCGGACAGGTCAGCCGTGCCGACCACGGCATTGCGGGTGACGACGCCGTTGTGCGGAATGTTGTCGCACGACATCACGGTGAACGGCACCAGCCCCTTGTCCTTGCGCGCCTTGAGACCCGCGACGACGAGGCCGAACACGGTCTTCGGATCGGCCGGGTTCTGCCCATCGGCTGCGATCGCCGGATGCGCGGGGTTGAACTTGCCCGACGCGTCGATGAAGTAGCCGCCCTCGGTAATCGTCATAGAGACGATGCGAATATCGGGATCGGCGAGCTTGGCGATGATGGTCTTGGCATCGCCGACCGGCAGGATGTCGATCATTGGCGCGGTAACGCGCGCCGCGGTCTTGTTGTTGTCCTGCTCGACCACTGTTGTCAGGAAGTCCTGGGCGGCGAGCTTTTCGCGCATGGCGGCATCGGACGGCAGGATGCCGGCGCCGATGATCGCCCAGTCGTGATCCTCGCCCTTGTTAAACAGGTCGTCGAGATAGATCGCCTGGTGGGCGCGGTGGAAATTGCCGACGCCGAAGTGCACGATGCCCGCCTTCAGCGACGCCCGCTCATAGGCCGGTACGGCGGCTGTCTTAGCCGCGTCGGAAAGCGTTGCCAGCGATAGTTTGCACGTCATGTCTGAGTCCTCTTGAAGGTCTTCAGGATCATCCGATCCCGGTATCGGCGCGCCGGGCACCTCGTCCGGCACGCGCTATTGTCCCCACCCCGGCAAGCGGCTTCAGATGGCGAGGCCGTCCTGGCCGAACTTGTGAATGCGCGTCTTGTCTGCTGTCATGTAGACGGTGTCGCCGGCCTTGGCCGGGAAGTTGCCGTCCCCGCGCGCCGTCATCTGGCCGATGCCCTCGACATCGACATGCAGGAAGGTATCCGAGCCAAGATGTTCGGCGACGATAACCTTGCCCTTCCAGTCGCCACTCTGCATCGACAGCTGCATGTGCTCGGGACGAACGCCGATCGTGTGGGCGCCCTGCGCGGCTGCATTCTGGCCGGTGACGAAATTCATCTTCGGCGAACCGATGAAGCCGGCGACGAACAGGTTGCGCGGCCTGGAATAGAGCTCCAGCGGCGAGCCGACCTGTTCGATGTTGCCGCGGTTCAAGACGACAATCTTGTCGGCCATGGTCATGGCCTCGACCTGGTCATGGGTGACGTAGATCATCGTCGTCTTCAGCTGCTGGTGCAGTTCGCTGATCTCTAAGCGCATGTTGACACGCAGCGCCGCGTCGAGGTTCGACAGGGGCTCGTCGAACAGGAAGGCCGACGGCTGGCGCACGATGGCGCGGCCGATCGCGACGCGCTGGCGCTGGCCGCCCGAGAGCGCGCGCGGCTTGCGATCGAGATAGTCGGTGAGGTTCAAGACGCGTGCGGCATCGGCCACCTTCTTGTCGATCTCCGGCTTCGGCATGCCCGCCATCTTCAGCGGAAAGGCGATGTTGCTGCGCACGCTCATATGCGGATAGAGCGCGTAGGACTGGAACACCATGGCAAGCCGGCGCTCCGACGGCGCGCTTTCGGTGGCGTCCTTGCCGTCGATGACGATCTTGCCGCCGCTGACATCCTCAAGGCCTGCGATCAGACGCAGAAGCGTGGACTTGCCACAGCCCGACGGGCCGACGAAGACGACGAACTCGCCGTCCTTGATCTCGAGATCGATCGAAGGGATGACCTTGGCTTCGCCGAAGACCTTCGAAACCTTCTGAAGGGTAATGCTGCCCATGTTTCTCTCCCTTGTTTCTTATTTCACCGCGCCGAACGTCAGGCCGCGGACGAGTTGTTTCTGGCTGAACCAGCCGAGGATCAGGATCGGGGCGATTGCCATGGTCGATGCTGCCGAAAGCTTGGCGTAGAAAAGTCCTTCCGGGCTGGAATAAGACGCGATGAACGTCGTCAGCGGCGCCGCCTTCGAGGCCGTCAGGTTGAGCGTCCAGAAGGCTTCGTTCCAGGACAGGATGATGTTGAGAAGCAGCGTCGAGGCGATGCCCGGCACCGCCATCGGCGTCAGCACGTAGATGATTTCCTTGCTGAGCGAGGCGCCATCCATGCGCGCGGCCTCAAGGATCTCGCCGGGGATTTCCTTGAAGTAGGTGTAGAGCATCCAGATGATGATCGGCAGGTTGATCAGCATCAGCACGACGACGAGACCGATACGGCTGTCGAGCAGGCCGGTGTTGCGGAACATGAGATAGATCGGGATGAGCGCGCCGACTGCTGGCATCATCTTCGTCGACAGCATCCACATCAACACGTCCTTGGTCCGCTTGGTCGGCGAGAACGCCATGGCCCAGGCAGAGGGTACCGCGATGATCAGGCCGAGCAGCGTCGAGCCGAAGGAAATGATCACCGAGTTCAGGAAGTGGCTGAAATAGTTCGATCGGCTCTGCACCTCGAGATAGTTCTCCGTCGTCCAGTGGAAGAACAGGAACTGCGGCGGCGATGCGATCGCGTCAGCTTCCGACTTGAAGCTCGTGAGAAAGGTCCACAGGATCGGGAAGAACAGGATGATACCGATGGTCCAGGCGACCGCGGTGACGATCACCTTGCGCTGGGTTGTGATTCTTCTGGCCATCTCAGGTCTCCAGGTTCTTGCCGACGATGCGGACGAGGAAGATAGCGACGATATTGGCAAGGATGACCGCGATGATGCCGCCGGCCGATGCGCCGCCGATGTCGAACTGCAGGAGCGCCCTGTTGTAGACGAGATAGGTCAGGTTGGTGCTGCTGGTGCCGGGGCCGCCATTGGTGGTGACCAGGATCTCGGCGAAGACCGACAAGAGGAAGATCGTCTCGATCAGGATGACGACGGTGATGGCGCGGGCCATGTGCGGCAGGATGATATAGACGAACTGCGAGAAGAAGCCGGCGCCATCCATCTCGGCGGCTTCCTTCTGCTCTTCCGACAGCGACTGCAGCGCGGTCAAGAGGATCAGCGTCGCGAAGGGCAGCCACTGCCAGGCGACGATAAGGATGATCGAAAACAGCGGCGCGTTGGCCAGCCAGTCGAGCGGCTGCGCGCCGAACAGCTTGAAGATGTAGGCGAACAACCCGTTGACCGGGTTCATGAACATGTTCTTCCACACCAGGGCTGCGACTGTCGGCATGATGAAGAACGGCGCAATCACCAAGATGCGCACGATCCCCTGGCCGAACATCGGCTGGTCGAGCAGAAGCGCCAGCGCTATGCCGCCGACGATGGTGATGACGAGAACGCTCAGGACCAGCACGAGCGTATTGATCAACGCGTCGAAGAAGGCCGGGTCGGTCAGGAAGAACTCGTAATTAAGGAAGCCGAGGAAACGGTTGTCGCTCGGCATCAGCAGATTGTAGTCGATGAACGAGAAGTAGATCGTCATCACGAGCGGGACGATCATCCACGCGAAGAGCAGAAGCACGGAAGGTGCCATCATCATGCGCGCCGCGGAGCGGGTGTGTAACGTTGCCATGGTTCACCGTCTTTTCTGAAAGCGGATGCCTGCAAGGCCTGAGCTTAGGGACGAAAAGGGCCGCCGATGCAGTTTCGGGCAAGCGGCGGCCTAGGGGTGCAGAGTGCCAGGCACTCCGCCGTTCTCAGGAGGTTTACTTGATGTAACCAGCCTTGGTCATTTCGCGGGTCGTCAGCTGCTGCGCGCTCTGCAGGGCCTGATCGACGGAGATCTGGCCGGCGACGGCTGCCGAGAACTGCTGGCCAACGGCCGTACCGATGCCCTGGAACTCAGGGATCGCGACGAACTGGCCACCGGTGTAGGGCACCGGCTTGACGGTCGGCTTCTGCGTGTCGGCTGCCTTCATCGCATCAAGCGTCTTGGCGGCGAACGGAGCGGCCTTCTGGTAGTCGGCGTTTTCGTAGAGCGAGGTACGCGTGCCCGGAGGAACGTTCGCCCAGCCTTCCTTGCTTGCAACCAGATCGCCGTAAGCCTTGTCGGTCGCCCAGGCGACGAACTTCTGCGCGGCTTCAGCCTTGGTGGAAGTCGCCGGGATGGCGAGGTTCCACGACCACAGCCAGTTGCCGTGGTTCTTCATCTCGCCCTTGGTCGGGAACAGGGCGTAACCGACCTTGTCGGCAACCTTGGATTCCTTCGGGTTGGAGACGAACGAAGCGGCGACCGTCGCGTCGATCCACATGCCGCACTTGCCGGTCTGGAAGAGCGCCAGGTTTTCGTTGAAGCCGTTCGAGGATGCACCGGGAGGGCCGGCTTCCTTCATCAGGTTGACGTAGAAGCCAAGCGCTTCCTTCCACTCGGGGCTGTCGAACTGGGGCTTCCAGTTCTCGTCGAACCAGCGACCGCCGAAGGAGTTGTCGAGCGCGGTGATGAACGCCATGTTCTCACCCCAGCCGGCCTTGCCGCGAAGGCACATGCCGTAGACTTCGCCGCTCTTGTCGGTGATCTTCTTCGCCGCATCGGCGATGAAGTCCCAGGTCGGCGCGTCGGGCATTTTCAGACCGGCCTTTTCGAAGAGGTCGGTGCGATACATGATCATCGCGCTTTCGCCGTAGAACGGCACGGCGTAGAGCTTGTTATCAACAGTCAGCGCAGCGCTGATGGCCGGCAGCAGGTCCTTGGCTTCGTACTTGTCGCCGAGGTTGTCGAGCGGCAGCAGCCAGCCCTGCTTTGCCCAGATCGGCACTTCGTAGTTGCCGATCGTCAGAACGTCGTACTGACCGCCCTTGGTCGCGATGTCGGTCGTAACCTTCTGTCGCAGAACGTTTTCTTCGAGTGTTACCCACTCGAGATCGATGCCGGGATTCTTTGCTTTGAAGTCGTCCGTGAGCTTCTGCATGCGGACCATGTCACCGTTGTTGACGGTCGCGATCGTCAGCGTTTCAGCCGAAGCCATGCCCGCGAACGCCAGAACGGAGCAGGCGCCGAGCAGAAAAGTTTTAAATGTCATGATCTTCCTCCCAGAAGATGTTAGCGAGCATTCGCTTTGCTCATGGGCAATTACTCAATGGTGGGCGACAAATGTCAAGCTCTAATCGTTGCTGCAGCCGCGAAAGAGCGATCTATCGTATTGAATCAAAAGGAAATAAATTTTTGCTCATTAGGTGAGCAGATACTCGGCAACCTCTTCATCGGTGATCAAGCCGTTGATTTGATGACCTGTGACGGCGGCCTTGATCGCCTTCATCTTGCGCTTGCCCTTGCCTATGCCGATGACCACGGACGTCTCGCGCGAGGGGATCGGAGCGGACGCGACGCGCTCGTTGATCGGGTTGTCGAGCAGCTTGCCTTCGCTGTCGAAAATCCAGCCGCAGATTTCGCCGACGGCGCCATTGTCCATCAGCTCCATCATCTCGCCCTTTTCGAGGAAGCCATCGACGCAGAGCGGTCCGTCGATGCCAAGCTCGCCGATGCCGACGAAGGTCACGTCGGCCTGCGCGCTCATGTCGAGCGTCGAGCGCACCAGTTGCTGGGCATGCAATGTCTCACGCTCTTCGGCGGAGGTTACCAGAACCGGCAGCGGCATCGGGAAATGCCGCGCCTTGACGGCATCGGCCATGCTGAAGATGACGTTGTAGTAGGCGGCCGATCCATCCGGCGCGATGTTGCCGGTCAAGGAGACTATGCGATGGTTGATGCACTCGATGGCCGGCAGCTGATCGACCGTGGCCTTCAGCGTTCGTCCGGTTCCAACAGCAAGAACGATCGGGTCGGTCTTCTTCAGCCAGCGTTCGATCTCGGCCGCCGCCGCCTCGGCAATGCCGACGGTGGCGGCACCCGCGCCCGGATCGCTCGGCACGATATCCACCTGCCGCAGCCCGTATTTGTTGCGCACGGCGTTGGCAAGCTCGAGACAGGCGGCGATCGGATGATCGAGCCGCACCTTGATCAGCCGCTCGGCCACGGCAAGAGACACCAGCCGCTGCGCCGATTGTCGCGAAATCCCCATGGACGAAGCGATCTCGTCCTGCGTGCGCCCGGCGACATAGTAGAGCCAGCCGGCGCGCGCCGCGTCATCGAGACGAGCTGTAGTTTCGGACCTTTTCACCATCACCCATCCATTGCGCAAGACTGCGCCGGCTTTCGCCGGCAAAGCATTCTGTCGGAGCTATGTTCGCGCCAGATCAAAACAAAATTCGGGCAAATGTCGAGTGCATTGAGAAATTGCACAATCTATTTTAGCCGCACTGCAAGCAGTGGATCACTTTCAGGCCTGCCATCGCCGCGCCATTTTTGCCCGCGATGGCATGCTTGACCTGACGTCGGATGCCGCGCTAACTGTGTCCTAGAGGGAAAAATCGTGCGAATTCTGCTGGTTGAGGACGACAAGATGATTGGCGAGGCCGTGCGCGATCACGTCGCAGCCTCCTTCCACGCTGTCGATTGGGTCAAGAACCTTGCCGACGCGGAAGCCGCCACGGGACCTGTCGAATACGGATTGATCCTGCTCGACCTCAATCTTCCCGACGGCAGCGGTGTCGATTTCCTGCGCAAGCTGCGCAGCCGAGACATCCGCGCCCCCGTCATCATCCTCACCGCACGCGACCAGATTTCCGATCGCATCGAGGGACTGAACGCCGGCGCGGACGACTATCTCGTCAAGCCCTTCAACCTGGGCGAGCTCGAAGCCCGCATCATGGCGGTGGCCCGCCGCTACGACGCCAACCCGCATCCGGTGGTGCAGATCGGCGATATCGAAATCAACAGGCCGCAGCACAAACTCTCCGTCGATGGCGCCTCCGTTATCCTCACCAGCCGCGAATGGGCAGTTCTCGACCTGTTGACCGCGCGCCCCGGCGCGATCGTCTCGAAGGATCGCATCGAGGAAGCGCTCTACGCCTTCGGCTCGGAGATCGAGAGCAATACGGTCGAGGTCTATGTCAGCCGCCTGCGCAAGAAGATCGGCAAGGATCGCATCCGCACTGCGCGCGGCATCGGCTACACACTCGGACAACAATGAAAAAACGCGAACCCAGTATCACCCGCCCGCTCATCGCCGCGCTGACCACGGTCATGGTTGTCTTCTGGCTTGTCGCTATCGGCCTCAGCATCCGCGTCATGCAACACGAGTTCGACGAGATTTTCGACAGCGCCCAGCAGGAAACGACGGAGCGGCTGCTGGCGCTCATCCTCGACGACATGGACCAGCGCGGCATCAGCGACCCGCATGGCATCGCCATGCTGAACACCGCCGCCAATCGCGAGTATCTCACCTATCAGGTACGCGACGCATCCGGAAAGATCCTGTTGCGCTCCAACGATGCGCTGTCCGAACCTTTCCCAGCGCCGCTCGTGCCGGGCTTCTACGACAGTGACATCGCGCGCATCTACACGGAGAAGACATCCGACGGCTCGCTCTTCCTGCAGGTCGCGGACCGTTTCAAGAACCGGCGCGAAGCCGTGCGCGAAAGCGCCGTCACCCTGCTCATCCCGCTGATCGCGCTCATCCCGGCCAGTATCTTCGCCATCTGGTTCATCGTCGGCCGGGCGCTGAAGCCTCTCGACACGCTGCGCCAGGATATCGGCACCAAGGACGGCGGCAATCTGGCGGCGGTGGAAAGCACCGGCCTGCCGAAAGAGCTGAAGCCGATTGCCCGTTCCGTCAACCTCCTGCTCGGTCGCCTGCGCTCTGCGCTTGAAGCCGAACGCGAATTCACCGCCAACAGCGCCCACGAACTGAGAACCCCGATCGCCGGTGCGCTTGCGCAGACGCAGCGCCTTGCCGAGGAATTGCCTCCCGGACCAACACGCACCCGCGCCCATCAGGTCGAGAGCTCGCTGGTCAATCTCGGTCGCCTCGCCGAAAAGCTGCTGCAGCTCGCCCGCGCCGAGGCGGGTATCGGCGGCAGCGCCACGGCAACGGACCTTCGCCCGGTACTTGAGATGATCGTTACCGACTACGAGCGCGACAGCCGTTCGCAAGGTCGTCTGCGCTACACGGCCGCCCCTGCGACAAAGCTGGTGCGCAATGCCGACATGGACGCCTTCGGCATTATCCTGCGCAACCTCATCGAAAACGCCTTGGTTCATGGCGACCCGGAGCTGCCTGTCGAGATCAGCCTCGATCCCCATGGTGTCGTCCGTGTGGTCAATGGTGGGCCTTTGGTGCCAGAGGCCGATATCGCGACCCTCAAGAAACGCTTCCGTCGCGGCAATACCAGTGCGTCGGGATCCGGCCTTGGCCTGGCAATCGCCGAGCGTATCGTCTCGCAGATGGGCGGAACGCTCGACCTGATCTCGCCGGCGAGTGGCAAAAATTCGGGCTTCGAGGCCCGCGTCACGTTGCCTGCCTGATCAGGGTTTGGGCTTGCAAATCGCACCGAACGATGCGAGCAGATTCTAACCGTTTGGAACAAGCAGAATACGAATGATCATCTCCTTCGACATCGGCGGCTCGGCGATCAAGGGCGGCATAGCCCTTTCCGAAACCGAGATTACGCCGCTCGGCCGCCGCCCGACACCCCTCGATGATTTCGGCGCCTTCGTCGATACGCTACGAACCTTCATCGCGGAAGCCGGCGGTACGCCGACGCTGCTGTCGATCTCGATCGCCGGCGTCGTCGACCCGGATACGCAGCTGCTGACCTGCGCGAACATTCCCTGCATCCACCAGCGCACGATCGCGGCCGATCTTCAGGCCGAGCTCGGTGTGCCGGTGCTGGTGGCCAACGACGCGGACTGCTTCGCCATGGCCGAAGCCGGCCTCGGCGCCGGTCGCGGCCACCGCATCGTGCTTGGCGTCATTCTGGGCACTGGCGTCGGCGGCGGCGTGATCGCCAATGGACGGCTGATCAACGAGGCGGGCGGCTTTGCCGGCGAATGGGGCCACGGCCCTATCGTGGCGCTGCGCGCCGGCCACCCGCCGGTCGAGATCCCGCATTACGCCTGCGGCTGCGGCCAGAGCGGCTGCGTCGATTCCGTCGGCGGCGCGCGCGGCATGGAACGCCTGCACAAGACGCTCCACGGCCTCGATTTCACCAGCGAGGAGATTATCGGCCAGTGGCTGGGCGGCGAGGAGCAAGCGACCCGCACGATCGACGTCTACATCGACCTCGTCGCCTCTCCCCTGGCGCTGACCGTCAACATCACCGGCGCCACCATCGTCCCCGTCGCCGGCGGGCTCTCCAATGTGGAGCCGCTGCTGGATGAGCTCGACAAGGCCGTGCGCCAGCGCATCCTGCGCAAGTTCAACCGGCCGCTCGTGGTGCGCAGCGAATGCCGCGTGGAGCCGGGGTTGATTGGGGCGGCACTGCTTGGATTGAAGGCGGAAGCCGAAATGGCGGGGTAGGTCGGTTTTTCCTACGCCCGCCGATGTTGACAAGCCTCAATACTTCGACGGCACGTACAGCTCCGGTGGCAGAACCTTGCGCTCGTAATCCGGGTTGAAGACCCGCTCCGGCAAAGCGATCTCCTCGTGCGGCACGTCCTCGTAGGGGAACTGCGACAGCAGGTGGTCGATACAGTTCAGGCGCGCGCGCTTCTTGTCGTTGCCTTCGACGATATGCCACGGGGCTTCCGGGATATTGGTGCGGGCGAAGGTTTCCTCCTTGGCCTTGGTGTAGGCCTCCCAGCGGATGCGCGACTGCAGGTCCATCGGCGACAGCTTCCACTGCTTCAGCGGATCGTGGATGCGCACGAGGAAGCGCAGCTGCTGCTCTTCATCGGTAATCGAGAACCAGTATTTGACGAGGCGGATGCCGGAACGAACAAGCATGCGCTCGAATTCGGGCACGTCGTTGAAGAACTGCTCGACCTGATCCTCGTCGGCAAAACCCATGACGCGCTCGACGCCGGAGCGGTTATACCAGGAGCGGTCGAAGAGCACGATTTCGCCGCCGGCCGGTAGATGCGGCACGTAGCGCTGGAAATACCACTGCGACTTCTCGCGGTCCGAAGGCGCAGGAAGCGCAACGACGCGGGCGACGCGGGGGTTGAGGCGTTGGGTGATGCGCTTGATGACGCCGCCCTTGCCGGCGGAATCGCGACCCTCGAAGATCACGACCACCTTTTCCTTGTGATAGGTGACCCAATCCTGCAGGCGGATCAGCTCCGACTGCAGCGCGATCAGCGACCGGAAATACTCGATGCGCGGCATCGATGGCGGGTGCGCCTTGCGATAGATCTTGCGGATCTCCTCGGAGAGCGCCGGCTCGGAGAGCTCGAGCTCGTAGTCTTCATCCAGCGTGTCGGCCAGTTCGGCCTCAAGCCAGTCGGTCGAAGGCGTGCCTCTCATGGTGGTCATCTCGATCCCTGTTCACACATATCGGTAGCCGCGCCGGCGACGCAGGCGATTCACGGGCACCTAAGCAGTGTCTCATGAAGGATATATGACGGCGTGGCCGACGCGGGAAGGGCGCGCGGAGATCCGGCTACGGATCAGCCAAGCGTGTCGGGGCGGTTGGCCTCTTTGACGTGTTCGTCGCTGTGCTTGCTGCGAATGCGGCGCACGGTGAGCCAGACGCCGAGGACCACGAAGGGCACGGCTGCGCCGGTCAGCGTCTCCGGCGCGATCTCGACGCCGACGCCATGCAGGAGCTTGGCGAGATAGCCGACGAGGCCGATGACGTAATAGGAGATGGCGGCCACCGAAAGGCCTTCGACCGTCTGCTGCAGGCGCAGCTGCAGATGCGCACGCTTGTCCATCGATGCCAGGATCTCGGTGTTGAACTTTTCCAGTTCGACATCGATCCAGCTGCGCAGAAGGGCGGTGGCGCGGGCGAGCTTGCGCGACAGGTCCGCCTGTCGCTCCTCCACCGACTGACAGGTGCGCATGGCGGGCGCCAGGCGCCGTTGCAGGAAGGCGCCGAGGGTTTCGTTGCCGGGCAGTGCCTTTTCGGTCAGCATGGCGACGCGCTCAAGCACGATGTTGTAATAGGCGCGGCTGGCGCCGAAGCGGTAGAGGCTGAGCGCAGCGTTGGCCTCGAGCTCGGCGGCAAGACGGGTGATCTCCGACAGCGTGGCGTCGGCTTCGGAGCGGGCGTGCTGCTTCATGCGCTGGCTGATGGCGGTGAAGCTCGTTTCGATCTGACGAATCTCTGGCGACAGCGTCTGCGCCAGCGGCAGGCCCATCATTGCCAGCGTCCGGTAGGTCTCGATGTCGAGCAGGCGCTGTGCGAGCATGCCACGGGCGGCATCCGTCATGCCATGGTCGAGCACCAGGAACTTGGTCAAGCCATCGCCGTCCTGGCGGAAATCGGTGATGACGGTTGCCTGGTTGTCGGCGACCATGCTCTGGCAGAGGCTGGTCGGGTCGAAATTGGCGATGACGTCGGCGACATCCTCGCTATCCGGGCGGATCTCGATGCGCACGCCCGAGATGAAGGCACCAGGCGCCGCGAAGCTGGCACCGAAGGGGTTCACCGGGATTTCGGCGCCGAACTCTGATGGCGCCGGCGTGTCCCAGAAATAGGTGGAGAACTCCGTGTGGCGCTCCCAGCGCAACGTGCCGCTGCCCCAGCTCATCGTGTGGTGACTGGTATCGGCAGCAGGTGCCGGAACACCCTGGGCAAGCGAAAGCGCCTTCAGGATCGCCTGATCGGCGGCGAAGTTGGCCTCGGTCAGGAAGGCAACCTGGAAGATGACGCGGGAGACCGGAATAAGCGTATAGGGGCGCGAGTGGATTTCGCCGAGCGCGCGGGCCCGGACATCGGCTACGGGAAACGAAAAACTGCGCTTCGACAAATCATGGCTCCTGACTGTGCCCCCACGGCCAGTTCTTACCCTGGCTATTATCAAATGGCCCAGCGCGTACGACGTGACGGTTTGACGCAGAACGATCCTGCGCCGGCCATTTGCATCGTGTCGAGCCGTTTCGGTTCCGGCCGTGGCCGAGGTCAGCGCGGCGGCGGCAATGGCCAGCGCGTCACCTTGCCGGCAAGCAGCGCCCACCAGACGATGGCCGGCTGCAAGGCGAGGCGCGGCAGATGATACCACAAGCCCAATGTGGCCGTGGTCGAGCCGAGATCGTCGATCGCATGCTTGATGTTGGCCGGGAACACGCAGACGGCATAAAGTGCCAGACAGATGCCGGCCGAGCGGCGGAACCGTTCGGTTGTCAGGCCAATCGCGCCGGAAATTTCGCACAGACCGGTGAGCGCTATCACCTTGGTGGGCAAGGGGACCCAGTGTGGGGTGATCGACAGAAATGCGGCTGGGAAAAGCAGGTGCGCGCAGCCGGCGATGGTGTAGAGGGCGGCCAGGGTAAATCTGCCGGTTGGGCTTTCCGCGTTGTCGGTGGAAACATCGTCTGCGGCTTTGGTCATGCAGCATCTACGCAAATGAACGACGCGCGGATTGATGTCCTGCGGTCCATGACGCTGACGTGATCGGTCGGTCAGGCGGCTTCGGCGAGCTCGATCAGGGCGCGGGCAGCGCTCTCGTCTGTTATCAGCGTGTTGCAGCCGATCCGCTTGATGGTGGCGCTGATGGCGACCGCCCGGTGGGCGCCACCGGAGGAGAGCACGATGTGCTTGGCCTTCTTCAGCGTATCGAGATCGACGGACATCACGCGGCTGTTGATCGAATGATCGACCGTGTTGCCGTCCTTGTCGAGGAAGTTGAACATGGTGTCGCAGACGCAGCCGGCGTCGATCAACTCCTGAAGCTCGGCCTTGGAGATCCATCCCTCCGACAGCGAGGTCGAATGCGGGCCGATATCACCGCAGCTGACGATGGCAAGGTCAAGCGTCTCGGCTAGCCGATAGATGGTATCGAGGCCGCATTTCTCGATGAGGTTGCGCTTTGTCTCGGTGGAATCGACGAGGAGGGGCGCGAGGAACATGTAGCATTCGGCGCCAAGCTGGCTTGCCAGCCGCCAAGTATAATCGATCGGGTTGGTCTGGTGGACGGCGACGATGCCGCCAAGCAGCGAGACGACCTTGCAATTGTCGCGCCGCGGCGGACGGAAGCTCGACAGCGAGGCCGTCATGGTGCGGCCCCAGCCGACGCCGATCGTGTAATTGTCAGGGATCGCTTCGGAGAGAAACTGGCCGAGCGCCAGGCCGACGCTTTTGGCCAGCGCGTTCGGATCGGAGGTGACGGGTGCCGGCACGACGATCGCCTCGTCCAGTCCGTAGGCGCGTTCCAGCTTAACCGACAGCTCGACGCAATCGCCGATCGAATCGTTGATCCAGATCTGCACCTCGCTACGCTTCATCGCCTCATCGAGCAGCCGGATGACGGTCGTGCGGCTGATGCCGAGCTGCTCGGCGACATCTTTTTGCGTCAATCCCTGGTTATAATAGAGCCAGGCGGCGCGCAGTCTGAGCGAGGAGGCTTCCGAATAAGCGGTGTGCGTGCCGCGTTTTAGCTTGACCACATCTCCTCCAAAAGCAAAGGCGCCCTAAATCCTGCTTGAGACAGGGCATGGCTTGTCGCCGCGATAATGACCGGTGTGACACTTATGTCAATTGAAATGCACAAATGTCCTTGACATAATGGGCCTGGAATAGCGATAGTCCTTGTAACTGGTCGTTCCGTCCGTTGTAGGAGGCACTGTGCGGGCATATGGCAAATCGCAGCGGTCTTGTGCCGGGGCAGGATTGCCCGCGGACGGTTGCGTTGCGGTTGCCCGAGACAGGAACGACGAGGTACTCGCCGGCGTTTATGGAGTATCCCGAACGCGCGGGCACGATTTCACAGACAGCGACTTCAAAGACAGTACGGGCAATCCGTAGATCACCTCATTCGCCGGGCCTCACGTGCTCCGGCTCGCAGCTCAAGTCAAAAGGACACGCGACCATGACATCCAAGCTTGACCAACTCCGCGAGATGACCACCGTCGTCGCCGATACCGGTGACATCGAAGCCGTTGCTCGCCTGAAGCCGGTCGATTGCACGACCAACCCGAGCATCGTCCTGAAGGCGCTCGGCACGCCGATGTTCGCCGACGCCATCAAGGAAGCCGTTTCCTGGGGCAAGAAGCAGGGCGGCAATTCCGACGCCGTTGCTTCCGCCGTTGCCGACCGTCTCGCCGTTTCTGTCGGTGCAGCGCTCTCCAAGCTCGTTCCCGGCCGTGTCTCGACCGAAGTCGACGCCGACCTTTCCTTCGACACCAAGGCGTCGGTCGAAAAGGCACACGGCATCATCGCCGGCTACAAGGAACGCGGCATCGAGAAGGATCGCATCCTGATCAAGCTCGCTTCCACTTGGGAAGGCATTCGCGCCGCCGAAATCCTGCAGAAGGAAGGCATCGACTGCAACCTGACGCTTCTGTTCTCGCAGGCCCAGGCGATCGCCTGCGCCGACGCCAAGGCGTTCCTCATCTCGCCGTTCGTCGGCCGTATCCTCGACTGGTACAAGAAGTCGACCGGCAAGGACTTCACGCCTGAAGAAGATCCGGGCGTACTCTCGGTTCGCGAGATCTACAACTACTACAAGGCCAACGACATCAAGACGATCGTCATGGGCGCCTCGTTCCGCTCGGCCGGCGAGATCGAAGCACTGGCCGGTTGCGACCGCCTGACGATCGCGCCGAACCTGCTCGACGAACTGTCGAACGACCAGGGCAAGCTCGAGCGCAAGCTGTCGCCCGAAAACGCCAAGCCGATCGCCAAGATCGCCGTCGACGAAAAGACCTTCCGCTGGATGATGAACGAAGACGCCATGGCAACCGAAAAGCTCGCCGAAGGCATCCGCGCCTTCGCCAAGGACCTCGGCATCCTGCGCACGATGGTCACCAAGGAACTGCAGCTCGCAGCCGCCTAAGGGGTTTTGCGGGTACTTGATTGGAAAGGGCGGTGCCGCTGGCGCCGCCCTTTTTTGCGTTGGATCGGCCTGTTCTTGGCGGGCGGTTCACTGCACGCTTATTGCTCGCCGACTTCTCCGTCGTCATTCTCGCCTTGTGGCGAGAGCCCAGCCGACGCGCGTCTGCGCTGCGAAAAGTCCGGCGCCGGACAATGTGATTGACGTCATAATGAATATAATGTTTGCATATGAATGAGCGCGCCACACGTGCCACGCATCATGGGAGGAATTATGAGCCACGGTCTGGAAGGCAAGAAGGTCGTCGTCACGGCGGCCGGGCAGGGGATCGGACGCGCCAGCGCGGAGCGGTTCATTTCGCTCGGCGCCCATGTCTACGCCACCGACATCAACCAGGCGTCGCTTTCGACGCTTGCCGGCGCGACGACCACGGTTCTGGACGTGCTCGACGGGAACGCTGTTCGGGCCTTCGCAGACGAGATCGGGCCGATCGACGTGCTCTTCAATTGCGCCGGCTTCGTGCATGCCGGCTCGATCCTCGACTGCGAGGAGAAGGACTGGGATTTCTCCTTCAACCTCAATGCCAAGGCGATGTACACGACCTGCCGCACCTTCCTTCCCGGGATGCTCGACAAGGGCAAGGGCTCGATCGTCAACATGGCGTCGGTGGCCTCCAGCGTGAAAGGCGTGCCGAACCGCTTTGCCTATAGCGCATCGAAGGCGGCCGTGATCGGGCTCACCAAGTCGATCGCGTCCGATTTCGTCGCCAAGGGCATTCGCGCAAACGCCATCTGCCCAGGCACGGTCGACAGCCCCTCGCTGCACGAGCGGCTGCGCGCTACCGGCGATTACGACAAGGCGCTCAACGACTTCATCGCCCGCCAGCCGATGGGCCGCATCGCGACGGCAGAAGAGATCGCCGCACTCGTCACCTATCTCGCCGGTGAAGAAGCCGGGTTCACCACCGGCCAGATCCATGTGGTCGATGGCGGCTGGACTGGCTGAGTTGACATTGCTCTTGCCGGTATCAAGCTGATACCGTTGGCAATCGCGCAGCGGCGGAGCATCGGATGGCAGAGGTTACATCAGGCGGCAGCGGCCGTCCCCTTCGGTTGCTGCGCAAGCATGCGATCTTCGTGATCGCTGTGATCGTCGGGCTTTCCGTCTTTCTGCTTTTGACGACGCGCGAGGTGACGGCGCGCAATCTGCTGGCTGGCTGGAACGTCGCCGCGGTAATGTTCATCGTCGCAACATGGCGGCGGATGCTGAAGGCAAGCGTGGCGACCATCCGCAAGCGCTCTGCCGATCTCGATTTTTCCGACACGCTCTTGATGTTCCTGTCGATCTCGGCAGCCATTGCCAGCGTGGCAGGCATCGGGCTCGAACTGCATCAGGTCAAGGAGGCGGCGCCCAGCGTCGCGCTCGGCAGGGCGCTGGCGGCCGTCGTCACCATCCTGATCTCCTGGGTGTTCCTGCACACGCTGTTTACCGTGCATTACGCGCACCGCTTCTACGGCGGCGACGATGATGGCGATGGCGTCAAGGGAGACGGGCTGAAGTTTCCCGAGGGGCTGAACGAGCCCGTTTACTGGGACTTTCTCTACTACTCCTTTACCATAGGCGTCGCCTCCCAGACGGCGGATGTGGCGACGAGTTCGACGGTGATGCGCAAGCTGACGCTGCTGCATTCGGTGCTGTCGTTTCTCTTCAATACGACCATCCTGGCGCTCGCGATCAACGTCGGCGCAAGCCTCCTTTAGAGGTAGGCACGCGCGATAGAGCCGCCGGACAATCTGGTGTAAGAGAGGTTTTCTTCACCTGGGGTTGTTTTGGGGGCTTCATGGGGTCGTTGTCGCGCGAGAGATTGGCGGCGCTTGCTGGTTGCGATCCGGAGCAGCTGGATGCCGTGGCGCGATTGGAGATCATCGAGGCAGGGCCGGAGGGCTATGCAGCGAGCGATGTCAGCCGGCTGCGGCTGGTGCTGGCGCTGAATGCCGCGGGCATCGCGCTGGAAACGCTGGCCACCGGCCTCAGGCAGCAGATCGTCTCGCTTGATTTCGCCAGCCAGCTGATGTTCGAGCCGGTCACCATGTCGGATGCGTCGCTTGCGCAAGCGCTCGCCGATGCGTCGCTTGATCTTGACCGTGTCAACGCGCTGCATTCCAGCGCCGGGCTTTCGCCAATGTCGCCGAAGCGGGCGCTGCGGGAGGATGACGAGGAGTTCATCCGGCTGATCACCGAATGCACCGGCCTCGGCGCCTCCGATGAGGGCATGCAGCGGGTGCTGAGGGTCTTCGGCCAGTCGATGCGCCGCTGCGTGGACACGATGCGCGATCTCTTCCGTGCCGAGGTGGAAGAGCCGATGCTGGCGGCCGGGCTCAGCCATCGCGAGGTGCTGGCCGCCGGCGCGGCCACGCGGCTTTCGCTGCAGCGCATCGGCATCCGCATGCTCTTCCTGCTGCAACGGCGGATGCTCGAGGAGGCGGTGTTCGACAATGTGGTGGGACGGCTGCAGGACGCCTTGCGCGGGCTGGGTGTCGAGGCCGAGGGCGATCAGGCGCTGCCGGCCGTCGCCTTCGCCGATCTCGCTGGCTTCACGGCGCTCACACGCGATATCGGCGATGTCAGGGCGGCAGAGAAGGCGGCGAGCTTCGAGGCGCTGGCGCAGCGTCTCGCCAATCTTGCGGGTGGCCGGATCGTCAAGCCGCTGGGCGATGGGGTGATGATGCTGTTTCCAGATGCCGAGGCGGCGCTTACGGCATCACTGTCGCTCGTCGCGGAAAGTGCGGCGCATCAATTACCAGAGGTGAGGGTCGGTATTGCGACCGGGCAGGTGGTGCCGCGCGACGGCGACATTTTCGGCCATACGGTCAACCTGGCGGCGCGGATCGCATCGGTGGCGGCGCCATCGCAGGTGCTTGTCTGCGGCGGCACACATGATGTCGCCACAGACGAGATGTCGGATATGGGTTTCGAGGCGCTGGAACCGATGTCGCTCAAGGGCGTCGCCGATCCCGTGTCGCTGTTTTCGGTCAAGACCGGGCTTTGAGGTGGCCTATAAGATCGCTTGGCCGGCCAGGAGTGCGAGCACCAGGAAGATCACGAAGATGATGAGCGCGATACCGAAGAGAACGCGCGCGACCGTCGCCGTCGCCGCGGAAATTCCGGAAAAGCCGAAGAAGCCTGCAATCAGCGAAATCACGAAAAATATAAGAGCCCATTTCAGCATGGAGGCGTTCCTTCTAGTTTGTCCGATAGAAGACGCGCCAACGCGAAAAAGGTTCCATATCCAATGAGATAGCAGTTCGATTTATCCGCTGCCGCCAAAATGAAGCCGGCGCGGTTGCCCACGCCGGCGTTGTGATTTCAACCGCGCGTCGCGCTTATCCGTGATTGATCATCACGTGGCGGACGGCAGTATAGTCTTCCAGCGCGTAGACCGACATGTCCTTGCCGTAGCCGGACTGCTTCAGGCCGCCATGCGGCATCTCGTTGGTGAGCATGAAATGGGTGTTGATCCAGGTGCAGCCATACTGCAGGCGGGCCGCCGTTTTCATGCCGCGGCTGATGTCCTTGGTCCAGACCGAGGAGGCGAGCCCGTAGTCGCTGTCGTTGGCCCAGGTGACGGCGTCCTCGACATCAGTGAAGCGGGTGACCGAGACGACGGGGCCGAAGACCTCGCGGCGGACGATCTCGTCCTCCTGCGTGGCGCCGGCAATCACGGTCGGCGTGTAGAAGAAGCCCTTGTCGCCCGATGTCTTGCCGCCCGTGGTGATCTCCATGTGCTTGTGCTCGCCAGCACGCGCCACGAAGCTCTCGACGCGGTCGCGCTGGCGCTTGGAGATCAGCGGGCCGATCTCGTTTTCGCTGTCGTCGGCGAGGTTGAACTTGATCGAGGACACCGCCGAGGAGAGGTCGGCGACGAAGCGGTCGTAGACTTTTGCGTCGGCATAGATGCGGCAGGCGGCGGTGCAGTCCTGGCCGGCATTGTAATAGCCGAAGGTGCGGATGCCCGAGACGACCGCATCGATATCGGCGTCGTCGAAGACGATGACGGGGGCCTTGCCGCCGAGTTCGAGATGGGTGCGCTTCACGGTCTTGGCGGCGGCGGTCAGCACCTTCTTGCCGGTGGCGACGTCGCCGGTGATCGACAGCATCGCAATCTTCGGATGGTTGATCAGCGCGTTGCCGACGCTTTCGCCGCGGCCGAGAATGACGTTGACGACGCCTTCGGGCAGGATGTCGGACAAGAGCTTGGCCATCTTCAGCGCCGTCAGCGGGGTCTGCTCGGAGGGCTTGAAGACGACGGTGTTGCCGCCGGCAATGGCCGGCGCCAGCTTCCAGGCCATCATCATCAGCGGGTAGTTCCAGGGCGCGATCGAGCCGACGATGCCGACGGCGTCGCGCCGGATCATCGAGGTGTGGCCGGGCAGGTATTCACCGGCCACCGGGCCATGCAGGTTGCGCACGGCGCCGGCAAAGAAGCGGTAGCAATCGACGATGGCGGGGATCTCGTCGTTGAGCACGGCGTTGATCGGCTTGCCGCAGTTCAGCGCTTCGAGCGCCGCGAAGCCTTCGGCGTCGCGCTCGATGGCGTCTGCGATCTTCAGGAGGTAGCTGGAGCGTTCGCCGGGTGTCGTCTGCGACCAGGCGGTGAAGGCCTTTTCGGCGGCATCGACGGCGGCGTCGATCTGGCCGAGCGAGGCCTCGGGCAGGTTCAGCACGGTCTCGCCGGTCTTCGGGTTGAGGATGGTCTCCTCGTTCTCGGTGCCCGCTTCGAAGCGGGATCCAATCAGCATCGCGGTGTCCATGATGTTCTCCCTTGTCTGATATGGAGCGGGATGGGGGTTATCCCGCCTCCTGTTTATTTTCCAGCGCCGGCGACCTGATCGCCGTCGCGTGTGAGGTAATAGGCGGCCAGGATCGGCAGGAAGGTGACCAGCACCACGACCATGGCAACCACGTTGGTGACGGGGCGCTGCCGCGGGCGGATCAGCTCCTCCAGCATCCAGATCGGCAGCGTCGACTGCTGGCCGCCGGTGAAGGTGGTGACGATGACCTCGTCGAAGGAGAGCGCGAAGGCCAGCATGCCGCTGGCCAGCAGCGCCGTGCCGATATTCGGTAGGATGACATGGCGGAAGGTCTGGAAGCCATCGGCGCCGAGATCCATAGAGGCCTCGATCAGCGAGCCCTGGGTGCGGCGGAAACGGGCGACGGCGTTGTTATAGACGACCACGACGCAGAAGGTGGCGTGGCCGAGCACGATCGTCCAGACCGAAAACGGGATGTCGAACAGGCTGAAGGCCGAGCGCAGCGCGATGCCGGTGATGATGCCCGGCAGCGCGATCGGCAGGATGACCAGCAGCGAGATCGCCTCGCGGCCGAAGAATTTTGTCTGGCTGACGGCGGCGGCGCAGAGCGTGCCGAGCACCAGCGCGATCGCGGTGGCGATGCAGGCGACTTGTACGGAAAGGCCGAGGGCGGCCCAGACATCCGGCCGGTTCCAGGCGACGGCGAACCATTGCGTCGTCAGCCCCGGCGGCGGCCACTGGTAGCTCTTCTCCTCCGTCGTGAAGGCGTAGACGAAGATCAAGAGGATCGGCAGGTGCAGGAAGAGCAGCCCGCCGGCGGCGGCGATCTTCAGCAGCAGCGGCGAGCGTTGGCCACGGTCAGAGCGCATCGAAGGCTCCCTGTTTCTTGGCGAGCCACAGATAGACGGCCATGATGACGATGGGGACGACGGAGAAGGCGGCGGCGAGCGGCACATTGCCGGCCGTGCCCTGCTGCGCGTAGACCGCCTGGCCGATGAATAGGCGTGAGGAGCCGATGATCTGGGGGATGATGTAATCGCCTAAGGTCAGCGAGAAGGTGAAGATAGAGCCGGCGACGATGCCTGGTAGAGCCAGCGGAAAGAGCACGGTGCGAAAGGTCTGGCTGGGCGTGGCGCCGAGATCGGACGAGGCCTCGATCAGGTTGCCCTGCACGCGCTCAAGTGCCGCCTGCGTCGGCAGGATCATGTAGGGCAGCCAGACATAGACGAAGACGAGGAAGGTGCCGATGTAGCTGACCGACAGCGAGTTGCCGCCGATGACGGGGAGCGCGAGGACGCCGTCGAGCAGCCATGAGAGGTGCAGCTTGGCGAAGATCCAGGTGAGGATGCCTTCCTTGGCGAGGATCAGTTTCCAGGCATAGATCTTGACGAGATAGCTGGACCAGAGCGGCAGCATGACCCCGAGATAGAACAGAGCCTTCCATTTTCCCCTCGCGTAGCGCGCGGCGTAATAGGCGATCGGGAAGGCGACGACAGCGGAGGCGAGCGTCGCCAGCGCTGCCATCAGCACCGTGCGGACGATGATGTCGAAGTTGGTCGGGCTCAGGAGTTGGGCATAGGTCGCCAGCGTGAATTCGTAATTCACCAGGCCGGAGAAATCGTCGATCGAGAAGAAGCTCTGCAGCAGAAGTGCTACCAGCGATCCGATATAGATGATGCCGAGCCAGAGCAGCGGCGGCGTCAGCATCAGGAAGAGCAGCAGCTTCGGATGTCGCCAGAAGGCGTCCGACAGCCGGCCGAAAAAGCCGCCGCGGCCGGGCAGGATCGAGGTAGCCGTTTCGGTCGGGTTGAGCGCCAGCGCGGTCATGCGGCGTCGTCCATGTAGTGCACGTCAAGTGGCTGCCAGGCGAGGCGGACGTTGGCGCCAACTTCGGGGACTGCTGCGCCTGCGGGCAGCATGACGTGGAGGCGGGTGCCCTTGGCGGCGACGGTGAGGCGCGTGGCGGCGCCGAGGAAACTGGCGTTCTCGACGCGGGATTCGACGCCGTCGCCGGCGAGGTGGATTGCCTCGGGGCGCAGGCTCGCCCAGCGCTTCTCGCCGCCGAGCGCGGTCATCAGCTCGGGCGCGATGACATTGGAGGAGCCGACGAAATCGGCGACGAAGCGGGTCTTCGGCCTGTTGTAGATATCCTGCGGCGTGCCTTCCTGGACGATGCCGCCATCGTTGAAGACGGCGACGCGGTCTGCCATCGACAGCGCCTCGCCCTGGTCATGGGTGACGAAGACGAAGGTGATGCCGAGCGCCCGCTGCAGGCTCTTCAGTTCCTCCTGCATCTGCTCGCGCAGCTTCAGATCGAGCGCGCCGAGCGGCTCGTCGAGGAGGAGCACCTTCGGTTTGTTGACGAGAGCGCGGGCGAGCGCCACGCGCTGCCGCTGGCCGCCGGAGAGCTGGCCGGGCTTGCGGGCGCCGTAACCGGGGAGTTTGACGAGTTCCAGCGCCTGCTCGGCGGCCTTGGTGCGTTCCGGCTTCGCGACGCCCTTGACCATCAGCCCGTAGGCGACGTTTTCGAGGATGTTGAGATGCGGGAACAGAGCGTAGTCCTGGAAAACGGTGTTGACGTTGCGGCGATAGGGCGGCACGCCCTCGGCGGTTTCGCCGAAGATCTCGATATGGCCCGATGTCGGCTGCTCGAAGCCGGCGATCAGGCGCAGGCAGGTGGTCTTGCCGGAGCCGGAGGGGCCGAGCATGGCGAAGAATTCGCCGGGCGCGATCGTAAGATCGACGCCGTCGACGGCGCGCACGGGGCCGAAGTGGCGGGAGACCTGTTGGAAGCGGACGGCGGGGGTCATGGTGGGCTCCTCGGGTGTTGGGGTGGGCGTTGTGCATTTGGGCGCACCCCCCTCTGTCCTGCCGGACATCTCCCCCTCAAGGGGGGAGAT
>UBVW01000001.1:0-32790 GCA_900469085.1 Hyphomicrobiales bacterium
GCATTTTTGCAACGGCTCCCAACGGGGAGAAGGTGCCGGCAGGCGGATGAGGGGGCTACACGGTAGAACGCTAAATATAGGTAGTTACGCCAATCAGCTGGCAAACCGCCCGGCATCGGCACCGTAATAATTCACATACCGATCCGAAATGCTCGCGATCGGCAGAACGATCAGCACGTCCGTGGTGTTGAACGCCTTGTCGACCACGGCGGTCGAGCCCACCATGGCACCGAGGCGCAGATAGCCCTTGATCAGCGGCGGCAGCGCCATCAGCGCCCGCTTCGGATTGACGGCTTCGACCGGCATCAGGTCCATGTCGCGGGCAAGGTGCGGCAGCGCATCGACGGCCCACTCGTCCTTGGCAGCGACGTTGTGGCGTAGGAACGAGAGCGCCAGCGCGTGCATTTCCGGGTGGATGCCGGGGAAGGAGGCGCAGCCGAACATCGCGCTCATGCCATGCTTCAGCGCATAGGCCCAGTTGCCCTGCCAGAGCAGCTCGACGATGCGCTTGGTGCGGTATTCCGGCAGCACGCAGGAGCGGCCGAGCTCCATGAAACGCTTATCCGGATGGCGCGCGATCAGCGTGTCGATGTCGAATTCGGAAGCCGAGTAAAAGCCGCCATTGGCCATGGCGACGTCCTGTCGCAGCAGGCGGTAGGTGCCGACGATCTGATCCTCGCTGTCGCCTTCGATCGAGCGATCAAGCACCAGCAGGTGGTCGCAAAAGTCGTCGTAGGCGTCGAAATCGCGCTTGCGGCGCATCGCTTCGGCGGGCAACTCGGCCTTCATTTCGTCCACGAAGACACGGTAGCGCACGGACTGCGCGGCATCGATCTCGCCGGGTGTACGGGCAAGGCGCGTCTCGAGATTGCCGATCCGGCCGAACACGTCGCTCTCGATCTTTTCGGCTTTCCGCGCAGGGGGGAGAGCCTCGACGAGGGTGTCACGGTTGCAGATATCTACGGACATGACGAATCTTTCATTGCCGGCTTTAGGACGCCATAAAACACTTATATGCGACAGCAAAGTGACATTTTAAACCCCCAGATACGCAAGAAACACATGGGTGGCGGTGGAGCTACAGTGCTTCCGCGCGACGTGCCGAAAGCGCGGCGACGGCCTGGACTTCCGTCAGCAGCCGTATGGGGTCTATGGGCTTCAGCATGACGCGGTTTGCCCCATTCAGCAAGACTTGACGACGCGATTCGTCGCGTTTGTCGGCGGTGAGAACGATGATCGGCACCGAGGGAACCTCAAGCCGGCGCTCATGGCCGCGTAGCCGGCCAATCATTTCAATGCCATCGCCGCCGGGCATCGAAAGATCGCTGATGACGATATCCGGTCGCACGCTTCCTTCCGCCAGGGCCGCGTCGAGCAGCGCCTCGAAATGCTCGACATGCTGCACGCTGTGGCCGGCCTTTTCCAGCATGGCGCGGATCAGCATGGCGTTGATCGGATCGTCTTCGGCAAGCAGGATCTTCAGCCCGCTTTGAATGCCGGCATCCGGGATGCCGGGGCTGAAGCCGGGCTGGTTGTCGTTGAGCGCATCGCGCTTTTCCATGCCGCGCATGCGCCCGCGCAACACGTCGATCAGCGACTGCTCGCGAAGCGGCCGGATCAGCCAGGCGTCGAAGAGATCGAGCGAGTGGGCGTTACGCTCCTCCGGGTTGACCAGGAAGATCTTGCGCAGGCCAAGGGCTGCGATATCCGTCCGGTCGGCCAAGTGTGCGGCGAACTCCGCCGACATGCGGTGGTCGACGATGATGTCGGTCGGACGCCGGCCGTTGGCCGCCATGTCGAGCAGGATCCAGCGCGCCGTCTCGCCGTCCTCGACGAAATGGCACTGGCCGCCGAGCGTGCGGATGGTTTCGGAGATCGCCATGCGGGCGGCACCGGCAGGGGCCAAGAGCACGACGAGATTGCCCGACAGCAGCGTGTCGCGGCGGGCCGCGGGCTCGTCGTCCCCTTGCGCGCGGAAGCGGATGCAGAACTCCGTGCCGGTGCCCTTTTCGCTGGCGACCGTCAGCGTACCGCCGAACTCGCGCATGATGCGCGCCGAGATGGCAAGGCCAAGGCCGGTGCCGTTGCTCTTTTCCACCATGGTCCCCGCCTGTTCGTATTCGCCGAAGACACGCGCCTGTTCTTCTTCGGTCATGCCCGGCCCGGTGTCGGTGACCGTGATCGAAAGCTCGCCATCCTGCAGCGATACGCGAATGAACACGCCGCCGACCTGGGTGAATTTCACCGCGTTGCCGATGACGTTGAACAGCACCTGGCGCAGACGAGCCGCGTCGAAATTCATGAGGTCCGGAACATCCGACGATACGGTCGAGCCGATCTCGATACCCTTCTCGTGGGCGCGGTGGGCGAGCATCTCGACGACGCTTTCGAGCAGCTTGCGCACGGATTCCGAGCGAGGGCGCAGCTGGAACCGTCCGACCTCGATGGTGGAGAAGTCCAGCAGATCCTCGACAAGCTGGGTCAGTGCATGGCCGGACTGGCGGATGCCGGTCAGGTAGTTGTCCTGCTCCTGGGTCATCCGCGTCTCGGTCAAAAGATGCGTCATGCCGAGAATGCCCGACAGCGGCGTGCGCAGTTCGTGGCTCACGGTCGCAAGCAGTCTCGACTTCGAGGCGCTGTTGAACTCCGCCTTCTGCCGGGCCTCCTCGCGCTCCTGGGCCGCGATGCGATCGGCGGTCACGTCGCGGGCGATGCTGTGCAGCAGCAACTTTCCGTCGGAGGGGTTGCGGGTCACCACATCGCGCCAGAAGAAGATGCGCTGTCCCTCCGGCGTCGACATCTCGACATCGTAGCGGTGCGGCTCCGTGCCGGGACGAAAGGCAATGCCGATCTCCTCGCAGGTCTGCCCGATCGGGTTCGGCCGCCCGGTCAGCCGCCGGAACATGTCGTTTGCGGCAACGATGCGGCGATCCATCGTCCGGGTCACGGTGATGTCGCCGAGCGCATCGTGGATGCTGGCAAAGAGCGCGGCATCGCTTCCGCCGCGCACGGTGTCGTCGCTGGCGTGTGCCTGGATATGACGGCGGCGGGTCGAGAACACGGCAAAGCAGACGATCGCGGCAAGCACCAGTGCACCGATGCCGACCGACACCAGGAGCAGTCCGCCGGTGTAGCCGAGTGCCAGAAGGAGGATGGCGCAGACGATGCCGGCGCCGCTGAGCCAGTAGGAGATCAGCCTGCGTGCCGGAGCAACGGTAAGACGAGTGGCGACGACGGGGCCTTGCTCCGGAGCGGCATGTGAGGTGTCAGCCGGGATCGCGGCCTGCTCATCTTGAGGATGAGCGGCAGGCGCGCCGAAGGCAGCGGCAAGCTTTTCGTGTAACTGACCCAGTCCGACCATAGGTTCAAATTAGCACGCCGGCTGTTCCAAATGCCTTCAGTAAAACGCTAAGATTTTACGTATCGCTGGCCTTGGGTTGCAATAGCTCGTCCAAAATCACGCATCCCGCGCCGATGGTGATGAAACTATCGGCCAAGTTGAAGACCGCGAACGACCATGTCTCGGTATAGAACAGGATGTAATCGATGACGTGTCCATAAAGGAAACGGTCGATGAGATTGCCGAGCGCGCCCGCTATGATCAGTGCGTAGCCAAGATGGGCGAAGGTGCGCTGCTTGCCCGTGCGGTGCCAGAGCCAGAGCACGAAGCCGACGATGATCAGCCGCATGCCGACGATGAACCACCCGTCCATGCCTGAAAGCATCGAGAAGGCGACGCCGAGATTATAGGTGCGGTAGAGCGCCAGCATCGGGACGACGTGCACGGCTTCTTGAAGCGGCAGCGTATGATCGACCACGATCTTGATGATCTGGTCGAGCACCACGGCAAGAACGACGAAGATCAGGATCGGCAGCGGGCGCGAAAACAGCGTCGGGCGGTCTAGCGTCTGATCGGTCATTTGGCCTCGGTGAGTGAGAGAAGGTGGCGGCGTGCCTCGAACATCATGACGGCGCTGGCGACCGCCAGATTGAGCGAATCGGCCAGTCCCTGCTGCGGAATGCGCGCCAGTGCGTCCGCCTCCCGCGCCAGCTGCTCCGGCAGGCCCGATTGCTCGTTGCCCATCAGGATGACGATCGGCTTACTCTTATAGTCGATCGTGCGGTAATCGACGGAACCGGCCAGATGCGTGGCGACGACAGTGACGCCGGCCTGTTTTTTCCAGGCGATGAACTCTTCGGGCGTGGCGCGCGACACGGGCATGGCGAAGACCGAGCCCATGGTGGCGCGCACGGTCTCCAGCGAGAACGGGTCGGTGGTCTCGCCGACAAGGATGACGCCGGAAGCGCCGGCCGCGTCCGCCGTGCGGATGATCGTGCCGAGATTGCCGGGGTCGCGAACCCGGTCGAGCGCGATCCATGTCTCGCCCTTGGCGGGGCGAATGTCGCGCAGCGGCTTCCAGCGGTTTTCAAACACGCCGACGACCATCTGCGGATTGTCCCTGCGGGTGATCGAGGAGAGAACCTTCTCGCTGACCTCGAGCACCAGCCCGCCGGAGGCGACGGTCTTCGCCGCCATCTGTTCGACCAGCGGCTTGCTCTTCGCGGCCTTGGCGTAAACCAGCGTGCGGATCGTCCAGCCGAGCTCGATCGCGTCGATGACGAGCTTCAGGCCCTCGGCCATGAAGGTGCCGCTCTGCTCGCGGGTCTTCTTATCGCTGAGTGCCTTGATGTCCTTGATGATGGGATTGGCAAGCGAGGTGACTTCCTTCACCAGGCCGACCCTGCGCGGACCGTTGTCGCGGTGTTCGTGGTTCATTTCGGCACCCAGCGGGAAAAGAGGGATGTGGAGAGCGCGCGGCCCGGCGTATTGCCGTCGAGCCCGGCTTCGCGGATCACCAGCTCGCCGGATTCGACCACGCCGCCGGCCCCGCGCATCGTCTCGCGCATCAGCTCGTGGATCGAATAGAAGCTGGCGCGGATCGAATAGGCCGTCAGCACGAGGCCGACAGCCTTCGGCGACAGGATCTCGCGGCAGATGTCGAGCATGACGGGCAGGTGTTCGAACAGATGCCAGACTTCGCCATTCGGTCCACGGCCGAATTTCGGCGGATCGGTGAGGATGATGTCGTAGGTGTTGCCGCGGCGCTCCTCGCGCAGGATGAACTTCATCGCATCTTCGCAGATCCAGCGGATCGGGGCCTTGTCCAGCCCGCTCAGCGCCTGGTTCTCGCGCGCCCAGCCGATCGCCTTTTTGGAGGCATCGACATGCGTGACCTCGGCGCCGGCTGCGGCTGCCACCAGCGAGGCGACGCCGGTGTAACCGAAGAGGTTCAGCACCTTCAGCGGCCGGCCGGCGGCTTCGACCTGCTGTTTCATCCACGTCCAGTGAACGATCTGCTCGGGAAACACGCCGACATGGCGAAACGAGGTGAAGCGGCCGAGGAAATCGACGCCGAGAAGGTTGAGCGGCCAGGTCTCGCCCAGCGCTTCCTTGGGAAAACGCCAGCGGCCGGTGCCTTCTTCATCGGTATCGCCGGTAAAGGCCGCATCGACCTTGTCCCAGACATGTTTCGGAAGCGACGGCTTCCACAGCGCCTGTCCTTCCGGACGAATGATCCGGTAGGGGCCGTATTGCTCGAGCTTTTCCCCGTTACCGCTGTCGATCAGGTGAAAATCGCCGGCGCCGAGGGATTCGAGAATGATCGGCACGCGCTCGGGCGGCCGTTCGCCGCTGCGCTCCATCAATGGGCGCTCCGGTGCTGCGGGCGCGGAGGCGGGCTCGCGCGCTGCCTGTTGCGGCGCTGCGGGTCTGTTGACGGGCTTCGGCGGGCGGCTGTTGCCGCGCTCGTCGCCGCGTCGTCCGCCGGAGGGGCCGGTGCCGGATTTCTGGCCCGGCCGGCGTTCTTTTTGTCTCAACGTGGTGTTCCGCGTGCTGAATTTGATAGAGCCCGTGCAAATAGCATCCCATTTTCACCTTGGCAAAGCGCTTTCCCGCCGCGATATGTTCGACAAGGTGAAAATGGGAGGATTGTGATGGACTTCGTCGGACAAGAGCGGATCACCGCGCCGCGCGCCGCCGTGTGGGCCGGCCTCAACGACCCGGATATCCTCAAGGGGTGCATCCCCGGCTGCCAGTCTCTGGCCTTTACCGGTCCGAACGAGCTCGTCGCTACGATCAGGGTCAAGATCGGCATGGTGCCGCTGACCTTCACCGGCGAAATTCGCGTCTCCAACATCGATGCGCCCCTGAGCTACACGCTCTCGGCCGAAGGCAAGGGCAGCATTGCCGGCTTCGCGAGAGGATCGGCCGATGTGACGCTTGAGGACGACGGCGGCGAAACCATTCTGCATTATCGCGCGGGCGCCGATATCGGCGGAAAACTCGCCCAGCTCGGCGCCAAGTTGATCGATTCCTCGTCGCAGAAGCTCGCGCAACGGTTCTTTTCCGATTTCAATGCGGCTGTCAGTGCCAAGGCCGCCGAATAAGGTAATTGGCAGCCTGTGCCGTCTCGGCTACATCCATAGCCATGCACTGGACTATCCGATCGCCAGAAAAGGCAGACCTGGAAGAACTCGCGGATATCTATCTCGCGGTGCGGCGCGATACCTTCACCTGGGTCGACCCGCAGGTTTTTCGCCACGAGGACTTTCACGCGCACACGCAGGGCGAATTGCTCTGGCTCGCCGAGATAGCGGATGGCGAGATCGCGGGTTTCATGACCCTTTGGTCGCCCGATGACTTCATCCACATGCTCTACATCAGGAGGCAATATCGGGGCCTTGGCATCGGCCAGGCTCTCCTGCGGGCGCTGCCCTACTGGCCTGACAAGACCTATCGGCTGAAGTGCCTCGACCGCAATGAGCCCGCCAAGGCCTTCTATCGCGCCCGGGGCTTCGTGGTGACGGGCAAGGGCTCGTCACGGGAAGGCGATTACGAGGAGATGACCTTCTTCCCCGCACGCTGACCGCGTCACTGCATCTGCGGCTTGCGCAGGAAGCTGTTGCGATCGGCGGAGCGTACGCGCAGCCATGCCTCGCGGCCGTCTCTGAGGATGCGCATGGGGATCTCGGCGCCGGCGGGGCCGCTGCTCCAGATCTTGCGGTAGAAATCGGCCAGCCCATCGACCTCGCCGTCGCGGATTTCCGAGATGACGTCGCCCCGCTTCAACCCGGCCTGATCCGCAGGGCTACCCTCCGCGACGCTCATCACGATCACGTCGCCGTTGCTTTCGGCCGAAAACGCCCCAAGCCAGGGGCGCGCCGGCTTGTTCACCTGCCCGCGGGTGGTCAGGTCGTCGAGTATGGGCGTCAAGAGGTTGATCGGCACGATCATGTTGATATCGGCCACCTCGCCGCCGTGGCTCATCTGCAATCGCAGCGAACCGATCCCGATGAGCTTGCCGTCGCCATCGACAAGTGCCGCGCCGCCCCAGGATGGATGTGCGGGCGTGATGAAGATCGCTTCGTCGAGCAGATATTCCCAATAGCCGGCGAACTCCTGCTTGGCGACGATCTTGGCTTCGACGAAGTCACCGATCCCATCGATCAGCGTCACCGATTGTCCAAGCTCGGCCACCGTGGCGTCGCCAAATTCAAGCGCCGGCAGGTTGAGAGGGCCAAGCGCCTGCAGCAGGCCAAATCCCGTTTCCTGATCGTAGCCGAGCGGATGCGCCGCCACGACCCGCCCGTCATGGGCGGTGAGCCACACTTCCTCGGCCTCGGTGATCAGATAGCCGATCGTCAGCACCAGGCCGCTGTCCTTGATGACCACGCCGCTGCCCTCGCGCCGGGTGCCGAGCGTATCGGCGGTAAAGGCGTCGTCGGGAATGGTGCTGCGGACGGCGACCACCGATTTCAGGATCTGATCTGTGTTCATGGTTTCATCCTCATGAAGCGACGCGCTGAGGCAGTGAAACTGCTTTGGGAGCAAGGGCGCAGCGGGTTCTTTGGACATAGCTATGAAGACAGATGGCGCGGCGCAAGGTCTAGGCAAGCCGAAATCGCCGCGCGCACTTTATGTCCGGGAAGGCTGAAAAGCCCGAAGTCTCACCGCGACGGCAGCTGTCCGGCGATTTCTTCCGAGCGTGCCTTGTGGCGATCGGCTTCACCTTGCCAGCGAACGGCTTCCTTCGCCTCGCTGCGGGCGCGCTTGCGATGCCTGCCCTGGTTCAACCAGGTGACGGCCGAGCCGGCGAACATGCCGATGATGAGCGCGATGAAGAGGAAGACGAAGAAGGGCGCCGAGAGCGACAGTACCTGGTCCTCGGGCCGGAACGGATTGAACGCCAGCGTCACGCTCTGGCGGTTGGCAACGCAAAAAATGATCAGGATGATGCCGAGCGGCAGCAAGATCAGGAGGTTGATAATCTTCTTCGCCATGACTGGCCTCCACATGCTCACGCGCGCCACAGCGACGCGGCGCGTTCTTTCAGCCACAGGATAGAAAAGACAGTGTGAAGTTCAAGCCCGGGGGACGTTCAAGTGCGGTTTCGCCGCAGTGAGGCGCGCAGGACAGATATCAATCGTCCTGGTCAGCCTGACCGGGGTTCAGCCGCTCGCGCAGTTCCTTGCCGGTCTTGAAGAAGGGTACCCACTTCTCCTCGACGAAGACGGTATCGCCGGTGCGCGGGTTGCGGCCCGAGCGCGATGGACGATTCTTGACCGAAAAAGCGCCGAAACCGCGCAGCTCGACGCGGTTGCCCGCCGCCAGCGCATCGGTGATCTCGTCGAGAACCGCGTTCACGATATTTTCCACATCGCGATGGTAAAGATGCGGGTTGCGAGCCGCAACTATCTGCACCAGCTCGGACTTGATCACGGTGGCCCCCTTAAATTATTGATTTCTTATCAATCATGGCCAACCTGCCAAACTGAAACGAGCCCGTCAAGAAGCAACTTCTGCGGCAGAATTCCCGTAAGGTCCTGGGCTTTGGCGAGATCGCCGTAACCGAGAAGCGTCAGAATCTGCGAGGCCGCGCCTGCGAGCAGAAACGGCGTGCTGCTCTTCTTGTTCCAATCGATCTCGGGCAGGTCCTTGCTGACATTCTTGGTGGCCAGATAGGCGCGGATTTCGTCGTCGCCGCCGAGCTGGTCGATGAGCTTCGCCTTGAGCGCCTGGCGCCCGGTGAAGATGGTGCCGTCTGCCAGTTTCAGCACGTCTTCGCGCGGCAGCTTGCGGCGATCGGCGACCAGGTCGACAAACCATGCGTAGCTGTCGACGATCATGTTGTTGATCATCGCCTTGGCTTCTTCGCTCGCCGGATGGAAGGGCGAGGGCTCCGCCTTCAGCGGCGATGATTTGATCTCCTCCATGGAGACGCCGATCTTGTCGAGCAGCGGCTTGACCTGAGGATACTGGAAGATGACGCCGATCGAGCCGGTGATCGAGCTGTCGCCGGCGATGATCGTATCGCCTGCCGTCGCGATCATGTAGCCGGCCGATGCCGCAAGCGTGCGGACATCGGAGACCACGGGCTTCTTGGCCGCGATCGCCCGGATCGCCTTGAAAATCCGCTCGCCGCCATAGGTGGTTCCGCCGGGCGAGGAAATGGAGACGACCAGCGCCTTCACCGCGTCTTCGTCCTTGATCTTGTCCAGACGCTCGAGCAACTCGGTGTCGTCAGTGATCAGGCCCGATATCGTCACATGCGCCACGTGCGGGCGCCTGTTTGCGTTGTCGGCGAACAGAAATCCGTAGAAAGCAAGCGCCAGCGCAAGAAGAAGCGCGACGGCCACCACGCGCCAGAAGCCGACCTTGCGGCGTAGCCTGCGGCGATCTGCGATCATGGAGCTGTCCATTTATTCCTCCGGTCGGCAAGTCTGACGCAACTCTTTTAACGTAGAGTGCATAGATATCAGGAAACGCTGTGTCGATTGGTTTTCGGTTTTCTTGCTTGTTGCAGAAAAAAATCCATATTGGCAAGTCAGTGTAATAATGCGAAACGAACTGTGATCGGGCGAAAGCGCTCCCTATATACGCTGTCCTATCATCGACACGGACCGAACGAATGCTCAACACCTTGGATAACGGCGGACCGGCTGCCTATGCGAAGCCCGCGAAGAGCGCCTATGGCGCGGCGCAGTTTCACTCCGCCCGCGTTCGCCGGCTGAAGGTTCTGCTGCCGGTCGCCGCCGTGATCGTCTCGCTCGCCTTTATCGGCGTCTCGGTCATCCGCACCTATCTGCCCGAGAACATCAAGATCGAAGGCGCCAAGATTGAAAACGGCAAGGTCGTGATGCTGAAGCCGGCGATCGCCGGTCGCAACGCCGCCGGGATCAACTATTCGATGCTCGCCGAACGGGCGCTGCAGGACATCAAGAACCCGAACCTGATCTCGCTGGAAACAGTGAAGGCGGTGGTTCCGGTCAAGGACGATCTGGTCGCCCGCGTCGAGGCGACGACCGCCGATTACGATCGCGCGACCGACAATCTGAACATCACCTCTCCCTTCGTCATCAACATGAGCGACGGCCTGACTGCCAAATTCCAGACCGCGCAGGTCGATGTGAAAGGCGGAAAGCTTGTAACCAGCGACCCGGTCGACATCAAAAAAGATGGCGCATCGGTTGTTGCGCGCTCGCTCAAGATGACAGATAAGGGACGGACGATCACATTCGAGGGGAATGTTCGAATGAATGTGAACCCCACCGCTATTCGCAAACAGGGCACTTAACACCCGGGTCATCATGGCAAAAGATTGTCGCATTTCTACCCGCAAGGCGGGCGCAGTATTCACGAACGGTGCGCTTGCACTCCTGCTGTTGGCCGGAGCCGCGATGGCGCAGGCGACGACCAGCCAGATGAGCGGGCTGCAGCTCAACAAGGATCAGCCGATCCAGATCGAAAGCGACAAGCTCGAGATCCACGATCAGGATCACACCGCCGATTTCACCGGCAACGTGAAGGTCGTTCAGGGAACGACCACGCTGCAGGCTGGTCACATGACTGTCTTCTACAAGGCAAAGAGCGCAGCCGATGGCAGCGCGCCGGCCACGAAGGCGTCTGAAACCGCGGCGCCGGCGACGTCCTCGATCTCGTCCGGTAATACCGACATTGACCACATCATCGTGACGAACAAGGTGTACCTCACCTCTGGCACGCAGACCGCGACCGCTGATAACGGTTCGTTCGACATGGCAAAGCAGCTCTTCATCCTGAAGGGCGACAAGGTCGTTCTGACCGACGGCGGCAACGTCTTCACCGGCTGCCAGCTGACGGTGCACATGGCAACGGGTCAGGCACAACTGGAAAGCTGCGGGGGGCGCGTCCAGATTCAGCTCGATCCTCAATCCCAGAAAAAGAACTGACCCCGGCCAGCACGTGAAATTATTCTCGCTATCGAATATGTTCGGCAAGACCGGGCAACAGGCCGCCGCAGATGGCGCCGCCGTTGACAAGAGTCGTTATCAGGGCACCCTGATCGCGCGTGGTCTGACGAAGACGTATAGCACCCGGCGCGTCGTCAACGGCGTTTCGCTGGTCGTGCGCCGTGGCGAGGCCGTTGGCCTGCTCGGCCCGAACGGCGCCGGCAAGACGACCTGTTTCTACATGATCACCGGCCTGGTCCCGGTCGACGAAGGCACGATCGAGATCGACGGCAACGATGTGACGTCGATGCCGATGTATCGCCGCTCGCGCCTCGGCGTCGGATATCTGCCGCAGGAAGCCTCGATCTTTCGTGGGCTGACGGTCGAGGAAAATATCCGCGCCGTTCTCGAAGTGCATGTGAAAGACAGGGCGGCGCGCGAAAAGAAGCTCGACGAGCTGCTCGACGAGTTCCACATTCGCAAGCTGCGCAAGAGCGCTGCGGTATCCCTGTCCGGCGGTGAGCGTCGGCGCCTGGAAATCGCCCGCGCGCTGGCCACCGACCCGACATTCATGCTGCTCGACGAGCCTTTCGCGGGCGTCGATCCGATCTCGGTGTCCGACATCCAGAACCTCGTCCATCATCTGACGGCGCGTGGCATCGGCGTGTTGATCACCGACCACAATGTGCGCGAGACGCTTGGGCTGATCGACCGCGCCTATATCATCCATGCGGGCGAAGTGTTGACGCATGGCCGGGCAAACGACATTGTCAACAATGCGGAAGTTCGCAGGCTTTATCTCGGCGACAACTTCAGCCTTTGATCGCCTGCGCCTGATCGCAAGATCACTTTATTCGTAGGGCTCCCGCAGCGGAAATTCACCTTCCCGCATAGTTCCGCTTGACCAAATAGAATAAAAAAGCAATTTTTGGGCCAACTTGGATATCAGTGGCCCCACATATCGGATGTAATGAAAATCGCAATCGATTTTCGTTACGTCCGATATGTAAATTCAACGAGTTAGAGCGTCCTTTGCGCGTCCGTGCGGACGCACGGCGCTCTAGCCCGTTATAGGACGCTGTTTCCCGGAGGAACCGAGCGGGAGTTTTGCGTCAATCATGGCACTTTCGGCCAATTTATACCTGCGCCAAAGCCAATCGTTGGTGATGACACCACAGCTGATGCAGTCCATCCAGCTGCTCCAGATGACGCACTTCGAGCTCACCCAGTTCATCGCCCAGGAAGTCGAAAAGAATCCGCTGCTCGAGTTTCCGTCAAATGACGCCGAAACAGGCAGTGATCGCGCTGGCGATGACGATGACGGCCATTCCCGCCAGGCGGAAGAGCAGGGCTTCGAGGAAGACTACGACAGCCGCTCCGAGGTGATGTCCGGAGATTGGTCCGATCGCGCTGATAGCGCCGGCGCCAACCGCATGGGCGACGAACTCGACGCCAACTACGCCAATGTCTTTCCCGACGATGGCGTTCCGCAGCGCGCCGACGCTCCCGAATTGATCAGTCAGTGGAAATCGATGCCGGGTAGTGCCGAGGGCGGCGCGGATGGCTACGACCTCGACGATTTCGTCGCCGGCCAGGTCTCGCTGCGTGATCATCTGGCCCAGCAGATGCCTTTCGTCCTTCCTGACATGGCCGACCGGTTGATTGGCCAGTATCTCGCCGACCAGCTGGACGAGGCAGGCTATCTCCACGCAGATCTCCATGAAGCGGCTGAACGGCTTGGTGCTGGTGCTGCGGATGTCGAGCGCGTCCTGGCGGCGTTGCAGGCGCTCGATCCGCCCGGCGTCTTCGCGCGCAACCTGTCGGAATGCCTGGCGATCCAACTCCGGCAGAAGGATCGCCTCGATCCGGCCATGCAGGCTTTCGTCGGCAATCTCGAATTGCTCGCCCGTCGCGACTTCGCGACGCTGAAGCGGCTGTGCGGTGTCGATGAAGAGGATCTGCTCGACATGCTGAGCGAGATCCGTCAGCTCAACCCCAAGCCGGGCAGCGGCTTCGAGACGGCGGTGTCCGAGGCCATCATGCCCGACGTCGTGGTTCGGTCCAGCTCGGATGGCAGCTGGCTGGTGGAACTCAATCCGGATACGCTGCCACGCGTCCTTGTCAATCAGGCCTACTTCGCCAAGGTCACCAAGAACGGCGATGACCATGCCTTCCTGTCGGAATGCCTGCAGACGGCCAACTGGCTGACGCGCAGCCTCGATCAGCGCGCCAAGACGATCATGAAGGTGGCGACCGAAATCGTCCGCCAGCAGGATGCTTTTTTGCTTCATGGCGTCGATCATCTGCGCCCGCTCAATCTGAAGACGGTGGCAGACGCGATCAAGATGCATGAATCCACCGTCAGCCGCGTGACCTCGAACAAGTACATGCTGACGCCCCGCGGCCTGTTCGAACTCAAATACTTCTTCACGGTGTCCATCAGCGCGGTGGAAGGCGGCGACAGTCATTCGGCCGAGGCGGTCAGGCATAAGATCCGCACGCTCATTATGCAGGAAAGCCCCGACGCCGTACTCTCAGATGATGATATCGTGGACCTCCTAAAGGGGAGTGGGGTGGAGCTTGCCCGCCGGACGGTCGCGAAGTATCGTGAAGCCATGAATATCGCTTCCTCCGTCCAGCGCCGGCGGGAAAAGCGAGCGCTCGCGAAGGTAGCGGGCTTCTGAGGAGTTCGGTCTGTTGCGGCCGACGCGTCCCGCCCCCGCGAGAAAACAGGGCGTGTGTTGACTTTTTGGTAACTTCTGGCTAGAAGCCGCGCCAAATTGACGCTGTGAATGGCGTCAGAGGTTATCCCCATCAATCCTAAGGGCGCCCACTGCCGAGAACTTCGGCCGATCTTGCTTGAGATTGCGCGAAGTGCTTGGATGAGAGTCAGCCTTGGCGTAAACTGATACTCGCAAACCACATAAGAAGGGAAACTCCATGAGTGTGCGTGTATCCGGTAAACATATGGAAATTGGTGACTCGTTCCGTCAAAAGATCGAGGATCAGATTTCCGTGGCCGTCACGAAATACTTCGACGGAGGGTATTCTGGTCAAGTGATCGTACAAAAGGCCAACGCCCGTTTTTCCGCCGATTGCAAGGTTCATCTCGACAGCGGCGTGATTTTGCACGCGGCCGGCGAGGCGATGGACCCGCAGTTGGCCTTCGATGCCGCTTCCGAGCGTATCGAGAAGCGACTTCGCCGTTACAAGCGTAAGCTCAAGGATCACCATGCTGGGAATCATCTGAATGGTTTTGCAGAGGTCGCCTACACCGTCATGGATGGCATGCCGGATCATGACGACGAGATCGCCGATGACTTCGCACCGGCGATCGTTGCTGAAAGCACCAAGCAGATGAAGACCATGTCCGTTGCGACCGCCGTGATGGCGCTCGACATGACGGACGAGCCCCTGCTGCTCTTCCGCAGCCCGGGTAACGAACAGTTGAACATCGTTTACCGTCGGCACGACGGCAACATTGGCTGGATAGACGCAGCCAACATCAAAAGCTGAGACAACGGAGCGGAGCGGCAGGCATCTGCCGCTCCCCCGGCTTGGCACAAAAGGAAAAAGAAATGGCTTTGGCAGATTTGCTGCAGCAGAATGCGATCATTCCCGCTCTCAGGGTCAACTCCAAGAAACAGCTCCTGCAGGAATTGTCGGCCAAGGCGTCGAAAGTCACCGGGCTGTCCGAGCGCGAGATTTTTGACGTCGTCCTGCAGCGCGAGCGGCTTGGTTCCACCGGCGTCGGAAATGGTATCGCCATTCCGCACGGCAAGCTGGCAAGCGTCAATTCCATCGTCGGCATCTTCGCGCGTCTCGACCAGCCGGTCGATTTCGAAGCGCTGGACGATCAGCCGGTCGATCTCGTCTTCCTGCTTCTGGCCCCCGAGGGCGCCGGCGCTGATCACCTGAAGGCCCTGTCGCGCATCGCTCGCGTGCTGCGCGACCACGATCTCGTCGCCAAGCTGCGCGCCACCGACAGCGCTTCGGCGATCTATGCCTTCCTCAACGAAGAGCAGACCTCCAACGCGGCCTGATCTCTCTATCGATCAAAAAAAGAGGCGCCGGATCGCTCCGGCGCCTCTTTCTGTTTGGTTCAGCCGATCGGCTCAGAACTCTTCCCAGCTATCCTGCGCGACGGCTGCCGATCCATGCGACTGCGGCGCGGGGCGACGCGGCGCCGGCGCTGCCGCCTGCCGGTAGCTCGGCTGCGACGAAGGACGATAGCTCGGTGCGGCCGGTGCCCGCATCTGCTGGGCTGTGGTGCGCAGCGATGACGCATGGTTCGCGCCGCTGATCCGGAAGCGGGCAACGAGCTGCTGCAGCGTCTGTGCCTCCTCGTTCAGGTTGACGCTGGCGGCTGTGGTCTCCTCGACCATGGCGGCGTTCTGCTGCGTCACCTGGTCCATCTGGTTCATGGCCTGGCTGACTTCCTTGAGGCCGATGGCCTGCTCGCTTGCTGATGCCGAGATCTCGCGGATCAGGCCGTTGATGCGCATCACCTGCTCGGAGATGTTGTGCAGCGTGTCGCCGGCGCGACCGACGAGATCGACGCCTTCCTTGACCTGGACGGCCGAGGTGTTGATCAGCGTCTTGATCTCCTTGGCGGCGTTGGCGGAACGCTGCGCGAGTTCGCGGACTTCCTGGGCGACGACGGCAAAGCCCTTGCCCGCTTCACCGGCACGCGCGGCTTCGACGCCGGCATTGAGCGCAAGCAGGTTGGTCTGGAACGCGATCTCGTCGATGACGCCGATAATGCGAGAGACCTCGGTCGAGGATTGCTCGATCCCGTGCATCGAGGCGATCGCCTTGCGCACGACGTCGCCCGACTTTTCCGCATCCTCGCAGGCGTGGTTGACGTTGTCGGCAGCCGTGCGGGCATTGTCGGCGCTGGAGTTGACCTGTGCGGTCAGCTCGTTCAGGGCCGCCGCGGTTTCTTCCAGGCTTGCCGCCTGCTGTTCGGTGCGCTTGGCCAGATCCGAGGCGCTGCCGCTGATCTCGCTGGTGCCGGAACCGATATTGACGACGCTGAGGTTCATCGTCGTGATGGTTTCCTCGAGCGCAGCCAGCGCCGCGTTGAAGTCCTGCTTCAGCTTGGCGTATTCGCCGGGGAACTCGTCGGTGATGCGGTGGCTGAGATTGCCCTGCGACAGTTCCGCCAGACCGGAACCGACGATGGCAACGATATGGCGCTGCATCGACACTGACTGCTGGCGTTCGCTTTCCGAGCGGCCGCGTTCGTCTTCGGCTTCCTGGCGCTGGCTCTTTGCTTCTGCTTCGAGGCGGCGGCTATCGGCGAGCGCATGGCGGAAGCCTTCGAGCGCCTTGGCGACCGAACCGGTCTCGTCGGCGCGGTCTTGGCCGGAAACCGGCTGCTCGTAGCGGCCTTCGCTGAGCATGCGGACACTCGCGACGAGGCCGCCGAGCGGCTTCTGCACGAAGGCGCGGACGGCGAAGTAGAGCGCCAGCATGACGGCCGCCAGAACGACGATGCCGGCAGCGATCATCATGAAGGTCTGGTCCTGCACCGGCGCATTGATGGCGCTGTGCGGCACATCGACGAGGATGACCCAGTTGGTGTTGAGATCAGGCAGGGCGAAGGGATAGACCACGCGATCGAAGGGCTCGCCATCGCCGATCGACAGGTTCTTCACCACGGCTGGCGAGAGTGTGGAGAGGCCGGCCTTGACCGCATCCGTGCCTTCGCCCTCGTAGGGCTTCATCGCCAGATCCTTCGACGGAGCGACGATCCAGTTTCCACCCTGCGACAAGAGCGTCACGCGGCCGGTGCCGAACGGATGCAGGTTGCCGAGCTTGTCGGTGAGAGACTTCAGCGAGATGTCCACGCCGCTGACGCCGATCATCTTGCCGCCGGACATAACAGGATAGGCGATGGAGGTCATCGCGGTGTTTTCGCCGGTGGTGCTTTCGGCGTAAGGCGACGAGATCGCGCCCTTCTTGCTCGCGGCGGCCAGGCTGTACCATTCGGCCTTGTAGTCCGATCCGAACACCGAGAAAGTGAAGCCGCCATCCTTCTTCTTGGTCCAGTAGGCGTTGAAGGCGCCGGTCTTGTCGGAACCGAGGTCGGTGCGGCCGGCAAGCGACGGCGACTGGCCGTCGAACGCGTTCGGCTCTTCGCCGAACCAGCTGCCGAAGGCGAACTGGTTGCGCTCGACATTGGCCTTCAGCATGTCGACGATCGCCTTGCGATCGAGATACTTGCCTTCGTGACCGCGGCCGATGACGCCGGCCATGGAGCGCGCGGCGCCCGCGAGTTCGCCCACCGAGGACGCAACCTCGTTGGCGATCGATTTTGCCTCGAGATTTGCCTGGTCCATGGTCAGCGTTTCCACGCGATCACGGGTCTCGCCGATGAGGAAGAAATTGGAGATGAGAAGAACCAGCGCGATCGCGCTGCCGGTAATCACAATGAGTTTGGCCGCAAGCGATTTCATGCGAAAGATGAACATGCATTCCTCGGGGGATCAAGGATGGGCCGGGCGAAGCATCCGCCGGCACAAGAAGCGAGGGCGACTTCATCATGGAGCCGCCGTGGCGAGTGCCGTACCCCTGAAAAGCAAGGGCCGGCGATCACGCGGAAGATCGCCGGAAACCTATTAAATTTAAGTGAAATGCGATGATGTTTTGACCCATCGCAAGCAAACGCATCGCCGATGTCGTCCGCGGATAACGTTCATAGTTTGTTTGCGACGTCTTCACTCGAGGGAATGGACGGCTGGGCGCCGGCCTTGAGGCATGCGAGCGAGCCGGCAACGGCTGCACGGCGAAGCGCCGGCTCGAAATCCAGCCCTTCGTCAAGGCTGGCGGCGAAGTAACCGCAGAACGTATCACCCGCGCCAACCGTATCCACCGGCTCGATCTTCAAGCCCTTCGCCCGCGATATCACGCCGTCGCGGATCGCGACCACGCCGTCGCCGCCAAGCGTCACGATCAGCGTCTGCCCCGTCTCCGTGTTGAGGCGCTTCAAGGCCGCTTCGCGGTCATCGGCGCTCATGTTTTCCTGCCCGGCCAGAAGCTCGAACTCTGTCTCGTTGGCAATGACGATGTCGGCAAGGCGCCCGAGACGGGCGGCATCGTCGATCAGCGGTGCGAGATTGAGAATGGTCGTGACGCCCTTGGCGCGTGCCGCTGCCAGCGCCTGTTCGACTGATGGAACCGGGATTTCCAGCTGCAGCATCAGCGTATCGCCCTTGCTCATCGCGCCGACGGCATGATCCGCATCCTGCGCCGTGACCGTACCATTGGCACCCGGCACGACCGCAATCATGTTCTCGCCATCTCCGCCTACGAGGATGATCGCGGTTCCTGTCGGCTCGTCGGCGCGCTTGACGGAGTGAAGGTCCGTGCCGGCGTCCTTGAGGAGCGCAAGCGCTTCGTCCGAAAAACCATCATGGCCGACCGCACCCGCCATAGTCACGCTGCGACCGGCGCGCCGCGCGGCCAGCGCCTGATTGGCGCCCTTGCCGCCTGCCGCCGTCGAAAAGCCGTTGCCGGCCACCGTCTCGCCGGGCTTCGGCAGCCGTTGCGTCGTGGCGATGAGGTCCATGTTGATGGAGCCGAAAACGGTGATCATGCGAGGTGTGCCTTCCAGTTCTTTTGTTGGGCGCGACACTGCCGAACGCCTCACTCGTCGTCAACCACCCTCAGCTTGAGAAGCCCCGTTCTGCTCTCCACGGATTTCGACGTGGGTGCTCCCTCGTCCGGGACGCGGCCCGCATCCGCGCCCTCGAATTCCAGCGCTTCGATCTTGGCGCCGCGCTTGGTCAGCTTGTCGGCCGAGGTGACGATCATATCGACATCCTTCTGCGCCATGGCGAAATGCCCCTGCAGCTTGCGCACGCGATCGTCGAGGCGGCCGAGATCGTCCATCAGATGAGCGACCTCGCCCTGGATGACGTGCGCCTGTGCCTGCATCCGCTGATCCTTCAACACCGCCTGGATGACCTGGATCGACAGCATCAGGAGCGATGGCGAAACGATGACCACACGAGCGCGATGCGCCTTCTGAACGATCGCTTCGAAATTCTCGTGAACTTCCGCGAAGATCGATTCCGATGGCACGAACAGAAATGCGGTGTCCTGCGTCTCGCCCTGGATCAGATACTTCTCCGCGATATCGCGGATATGGATCTCCATATCCCGCCGAAACTGCTGCGACGCGGCCTTGGCGAGGTCCGGCCCGCCGGCATCGCGAATGGCGTTCCATGCTTCCAGCGGAAACTTCGCGTCGATGACGAGCGGCGGCGCACCGTTGGGCATGCGGATGGTGCAATCCGGACGCGAGCCATTGCTGAGCGTCTGCTGGAAGGCATAGGCGCCGATCGGCAGTCCGTCGGCAACGATCGTTTCCATCCGCGATTGGCCGAAGGCGCCACGCGTCTGCTTGTTGGACAGGATCGCCTGCAGCCCGACCACGTCCTTGGCGAGCGTCTGGATATTGTTCTGCGCCGCATCGATCACTGCCAGCCGCTCCTGCAGCTTCCTGAGGTTCTCATGCGTGGACTTGGTCTGCTCCGTAATCGTGGTGCTGACCCGCTGCGACATGCCGTCCAGCCTCTGGCTGATCGCCTGGTTGAGTTCCGATTGCCGCGAGCCGAACACCTCGGCCATGGCCGCCATCCGGCCCTGCATTTCCGATTGGATCCGCAACAGTTCCATCATCCGCGCATCCGCCTCGGCGGCGCGCTCGAGCGCCTCTTCGGCCTGCTCGCGCCGAGCCTGGCCGCCACGAACGAGCAAGCCGAGCATCAACACGATCAATATGGCAAGCGCCGCGCCGGCAAGGGCGAGCGACATCGGGCTGAGACCGGAAAGGGTGGCGGAAAGCGAGTCGGTGCTGGTTGTCATTCGCGCACCATAGCAAACTCGTGCGGCTTTTCCAGATCAAAACGTGAACATTAAAAGCGCTCTTTCCCCTGGCATGTGACACGTCATGCGAGCACTAGCTAAGAAATAACCGCTTAATTTAACCATTGCGAAACTATATTCGGCAAAAGCTGCGCGGAAATTGCCCTTCATCAAATGCAAAAGCAGAAATATATTATGAGCAGCCAGCAGCCCGAAAACGGCCTTAAGCAACGTCTCGATTTCATTGAACTGGACGACAGCGCGCGCCAATCGCTGCGCCAGATGCGCCCGGCGATTTCGGAACTGCTGAGCGGCGCGCTCGACAAATTCTACGGAAAGCTGGCGCGCACACCTTCGGTCGCGAGCTTCTTTGCCGACAAATCGCACATGAACCATGCCAAGACCCGGCAGGAGGCACATTGGGCCAATCTTGCCGGCGGCAATTTCGACGAAGCCTACGTCAAGGGCGTCGTTGCGGTTGGCAAGACGCACGCGCGCATCGGCCTCGAGCCGCGCTGGTACATCGGCGGCTACGCGCTGTTGATGAGCGATCTGATCAAGGGCCTGATGGCCAAGGAGTGGCCGTCGCGCTTCGGACGCGACAAGGGCAAGTTGCTCGCCGAAAAGCTCACAGCCGTCGTCAAGGCCGCGATGCTGGATATGGATTACTCGATCTCGGTCTATCTTGAAGCGCTGGAAGAAAAGCGACTGAAGCTCGAGGAGGAGCGCCACAAGGCGGAGGCCGATCAGGCGATGGCGCTGAGCCATCTCCGTCGCGGTCTCGAAGCGCTGTCGCGCGGCGATCTCGAAGCCACCTTGCCGGCTGATCTGCCGGGCAATTTCAAGGAAATGGGCGAAGACTACAACCGCGCTGTCGCAGCACTTCGCGCCTCCTTCGCATCCGTTCGCGCCACATCCGGCGAAATCCTGCGCGGCACCGATGTGATCGCCAAGGGCTCCGACGACCTGGCGCTGCGCACCGCCCAGCAGGCTGCCGGCGTCGAGGAAAGCTCGGCCGCCCTGCAGCAGCTTTCCGTCAGCGTCGGGCAGACGGCGTCCAACGCCGAGAAGGCCTCGGCCGCCGTGCGCGAAACCCAGCAGAAGGCCAAGAATTCCGGCGAGCTGGTCACCAGCGCCGTCTCCGCCATGGCCGGCATCGAACGGTCGTCGAGCGAGATCACCAAGATCATCGGCGTCATCGACGATATCGCCTTCCAGACCAACCTTCTCGCGCTGAACGCCGGCGTCGAAGCGGCGCGTGCCGGCGAGGCCGGCAAGGGTTTTGCCGTCGTCGCCCAGGAAGTCCGTCAGCTGGCGCAGCGCTCCGCCGATGCCGCCAAGGAGATCAAGAAGCTGATTTCCGAGAGCTCGGCACAGGTGAACCAGGGCGTCGACATCGTCAGCAGCACCGGTGAATCGCTCAGCGACATGATCACCCGCATCGACATCATCAACAGCTTCGTTGCGGATATCGCCGCCGCCGCGCGCGATCAGGCGACCGGCGTCAACGAAGTCAGCGTCGCCATCCGCAACATGGACACCATTACGCAGCAGAACTCGGGCATGGTGGAACGGACGTCGTCGGAAACCCGGCGCCTCCGCAACGAGGTGGAGGGCCTGGTCGGTCTGCTCGAGCGGTTCCGCATCGATGGCGCGAGCCACGCCGGCCATCAGGCTTCACGCCGCGCTGCCTGAGGCAAAAGCGTCGAAATTGCGAAGGTGGCGTAAAAAAGCGCCGCCTCCGGCTATCGGATAATTCCATCCCGCAAAAAGATGGGTTATGGGGAACGCCATGACCATCAAGCCACTCATCATTCTTCCCGATCCGCTGCTTCGTCAGGTTTCCAAGCCGGTCGAGCGCGTCGACAGCGATATCCAGCGTCTCGCGGACGACATGCTGGAGACCATGTACGATGCTCCCGGTATCGGGCTGGCCGCCATCCAGATCGGCGTTGCGCGCCGCATGCTCGTCATCGACGTTGCCCGCGAGGGCGAGGAAAAGCAGCCGCTCGTCTTCATCAATCCCGAAATCGTCTCGTCTTCCGACGAGCGCTCGGTCTATGAAGAGGGCTGCCTCTCCATCCCGGATTACTATGCCGAAGTCGAACGCCCGGCGACCGTTGGCGTCAGGTATCTCGACCGCGACGGCAAGGAGCAGACGATGGAGGCAGACAGCCTGCTCGCCACCTGCCTGCAGCACGAGATCGACCACCTGAACGGCGTGCTCTTCATCGACCACATCTCCCGCCTGAAGCGCGAGATGGTCATCAAGAAGTTCACCAAGGCGGCCAAGACCACCAAGGCGCTCTGAGCGGCTGCTTGAAAACAGCGCTCGGCCCTTCTATGATATCAGTGATATCAAGTAGGAGGTGCCGATATGGGTGATCTTCTGATCCGTGGTTTGGACGACACGTTGAAAACGCAGCTCCAGGAACGCGCGATCCGCAATGGTCGCAGCCTTTCGCAGGAAGCGATCGAGTTGTTGCGAAGCCAGATCCTACGGGAGCAATCCCTCGTGCCCGCCGGAAATCGGTTGCGAGGGTTGTTGGGAGATGAGCGGCTGACGGCGGATGAGGTCGAGACCTTTTCCGAGCTCCGTCATGATACCGATCGCGATCCGCCGCGCTTCGAACCATGATCGTTCTCGATACGAACGTGATCTCCGAGATCCAGGGACGGCTGAACAGCGAACGTATCCTGACCTGGCTCAATGGGTTCGAGATCGAGTCCCTGTTCCTGACGACCATTTCCATTGGCGAGATGTATTACGGTCTGCATCTGCTCGACGAAGGTCGCCGCAAGGCCTCGCTGCTCGCGGATTTCGCCCGGATCGAGGCTGATTTTGCTGGCCGTGTTCTGGGCTTCTCCATCGAGGCGGCGCGTCGCTACGGCGCACTGGCCGCTGCTCGCCGAAACATCGGCCGTTCCATGGAGACCAAGGACGCCATGATCGCCGCCATCTGCCTGACACACGGCGCCACGCTTGCCACGCGCAACACAAAAGACTTCGAAGGGCTTGATCTCAAGCTCGTAAACCCGTTTGAAGGCGGCTGATCTTCAAGATTGGCCTCGAGCCAGGAATTGGCGGCACAAGAATGTCTCTTCGCATCATCTTCATGGGTACGCCCGACTTCTCTGTTCCGACCCTGCGCGCGCTGGTCGATGCCGGCCATACGATCCTGGCTGTCTACACCCAGCCGCCGCGTCCCGGCGGGCGTCGTGGGCTGGATCTGCAGAAGTCGCCGGTGCATCAGGCAGCCGAACTTCTGGGCCTGCCCGTCTTCACGCCCGTCAATTTCAAGGATCCGGAAGAGCGCGAGCGCTTCGCAGCCCACAAGGCCGATGTCGCGGTCGTCGTCGCCTACGGGCTGCTGCTTCCCGAAGTTATCCTCAACGGCACGCGATATGGCTGCTACAACGGCCATGCCTCGCTGCTGCCACGCTGGCGCGGCGCCGCACCCATCCAGCGCGCGATCATGGCCGGAGACGAGAAGACCGGCATGATGGTGATGAAGATGGACAAGGGCCTGGACACCGGCGCCGTCGCCATCACCAGCGAAGTTGCGATCGGCGAAAACATGACAGCAGGCGAACTGCATGATCGGCTGATGCTCACAGGCGCCAAGGCGATGGCCGAGGCCATGGTCAAGCTCGAGATGGGCGACCTCAAGCTGACGCCTCAGCCCGAAGACGGCGTGCTCTACGCATCGAAGATCGACAAGGCCGAGACGCGCATCGATTTCTCGCGCGATGCGGCTGACGTTCACAACCACATTCGCGGCCTGGCGCCGTTCCCGGGCGCCTGGTTCGAGCTTGAAATCTCCGGCAAGCCCGAGCGCGTCAAGGTGCTGGGCTCCGCGCGTTCAGAGGGATCGGGTGCTGCGGGCGAGTTGTTGAGCGATGATCTGACCGTTGCCTGCGGCACCGGCGCCGTCAGGCTGACCAAGCTGCAGAAGGCCGGCGGCAAGCCATTGGCCGCCGCCGATTTCCTGCGCGGCACGCCGCTTGCCAAGGGCACGAGGCTTAGCTGATGTTCCGCTACCGCATGATCGTCGAATATGACGGCTCGCAATATGTCGGCTGGCAGCGGCAGGAGAATGGTCCCTCGGTGCAGGGCGCGATCGAGAAGGCCATCCTGTCGGCCAGCGGCGAGGTCGTCTCGATCCGCGGCGCCGGCCGCACCGATTCCGGCGTGCATGCCATGGGCCAGGTCGTGCATGCCGATCTCTCCAGGGAATGGTCGCCCTTCAAGCTGCAGAACGCGCTCAACGCACATCTGCGGCTATCAGGCGAGCGCGTTGCGATCCTCGATGTCGAGAGTTCCAGCGAATTCTTCGATGCGCGCTTCTCGGCGCTGCGCCGGCATTATCTCTATCGTATCATCAGCCGCCGCGCGCCGCTGGCGCTGGAGGCCGGCAAGGCCTGGTTTGTGGCGAAGACGCTCGATCACGAGGTCATGCACGCCGCCGCCCAGACGCTGGTCGGCAAGCACGATTTCACCACTTTCCGCTCCGCCCATTGCCAGGCAAACAGCCCGGTGCGCACGCTCGATCGTCTGGATGTGACGCGCACGGGTGATCTCATCGAAATCCGCGCCACTGCGCAAAGCTTCCTGCACAACCAGATCCGCTCTTTCGCGGGCACGCTGAAGCTTGCGGGCGAGGGGCGCTGGACGCCGCATGATGTGCGTGCGGCGTTGGAGGCGAGGGATCGCAAGGCCTGCGGTCCTGTCGCCCCGCCTGACGGGCTCTATTTCATGCAGGTCGATTATCCTGATGTGATCGTAGACCGCCGCAAAGAAACGGAAACAGCCGATGTCGACGACGATCTATCATAACCCCGCCTGCGGCACCTCGCGCAACGTGCTGGCGATGATCCGCCAGTCCGGCGAAGAGCCTGTGATCATCGAATATCTGAAGACCCCGCCGAGCCGCGAAACGCTCATTTCGCTGATCGCCGAAATGGGCACTCCGGTTCGCGCGCTGCTGAGAGAGAAGGGCACGCCCTACGGCGACCTCGGCCTCGCCGATCCTGATCTCAGCGACGAGCATCTCCTCGACGCCATGCTCGCCCACCCGATCCTCATCAACCGCCCGATCGTCAAGACCGCCAAGGGCACCCGCCTTTGCCGCCCGTCCGAGGTGGTCCTGCAGATACTCGAGAACTCTGATATTGGCGTCTTCACCAAGGAAGACGGCGAGGTCGTCTCTAGGCGCTAGGTCACGCGCCTGGCTTGAAATAGTGCACCTATTGCACTATTGTTGTCGCCACCATTTGTCGATCGCAACAGAGACAGCAATGCCGACCTTGGTGACGATCGGCAATATCAAAGTCAGGATGTTTGCGGATGATCACAATCCGCCGCATTTCCATGTGCTGACGCCGGACCACGAGGCGCTGGTCAGGATCTCCGATTTCGCTGTGCTGCGCGGCTCGATCGATCGCCGCAGCTATGAGATCGCCGTCAAATGGGCAGGTGAAAACAGGGAGCGTCTGGAACATGAGTGGCAACGTCTCAACGCGCGATGACATCATTTCCGTCGGCGAACCGCTGCCGAGGATCGCTGTGGTCGAACCGCTCGATGCGCGCAACGTCAGGATAGGCTGGGCGTCAGGTGAGACGGTTGTTCTCGATCTCGCCCCCGCCTTGCAGAGCCGACGCATCTACATCCCGCTGCGCGCCGACGACGTGCTTTTCAGTCGCGTGTCCGTCAATGAGCATGGCGATGGTATCGAATGGCCAGGCGAGGATCTGGAGTTTTCCGCCGTGTGGCTCGCAAGTCTCCCACCAGTCGAGTTTTCGAATGCGGACTTTCGGGCGGCTATGGATGAGCTCGGCAACAGTCTGGATGGGATGGCAGCTGCGTTGCAGATTTCGAGACGGCTGGTTGCCGATTACCGCAAGGATAAGCCGATCCCGCGCCACATCGCCTTCGCGACGCGCTACATGCTCGAACATCGGGTCAAGCACGCGATCTAAACCGGATATATCCCCAAAAACCGCTGCATGAATTCCGACAGCATCAGCGCTGGTACGAAGAGCACCAGTGTCATCGCGCCGATCAAAAGCCCGTTGCCGTTGAAGATCATCCGGAGAATGCGGGCGATGGCGAAGACTTGGGCCAGCATGAAGGCGAGCAACAGCAGCGAGACGATGCCGATCGTGCCGGGCAGGAAGAACACCAGCGCCAGCAGGAGGCCGTTGATATAGGAGAGCGGTACGCCCAGCCAGTTGACGCTGACGATGACGGCGGAGAAACGCTCGCCCTTCTTCATGGCGAGCAGAAGCAGGCCCGCCAGCACCAGCGGCACGAACCAGTTCGCTGCCTCCACCAGCCCCAGTCTGAAATAGAAGACCAGGCCGACATCGGTGTGCGGCGGCATCGTGCGCAGGAAGGATTCGCGCCACCAGAGCCAGGAAATCCCCATTGGCGGCAGGCACCAGACGAAGGCCCAGAAAGAGCGGTTGACGCCGCGATCCGACATGTCGAGAAACCGGAAGCCGGCCGGATCCATTCGGATCAGCAACCAGAGACCGGACAGATAATACTGGACTTCCCTAAACCCCGGCATTCTCGAACCAGCGCGCGATAAAGGTTTCATAGACGACCGTCAGCCGCTCGAGGTCATCCACGGCGACGCGTTCGTCGACCATGTGCATGGTCTGCCCGACGAGGCCGAACTCGACGACGGGGCAGTAATCCTTGATGAAGCGCGCATCCGACGTTCCGCCCGTGGTCGACAGCGCCGGCGATTGGCCGGTGACGCTTTCGATGGCCGACGACAGCGAGGCGATCAGCGCGTTGTTGCGGGTGAGGAAGACGTGGCTCGGGCGTTCGGCCCAGACGATATCGTATTTGAACGGCTGACGCCCCGGTCGCAGCACGCCTTCGCTGGCGGCAGCATCGAGGCGGCGGATGATCTCCTGCTGCAGCGTCTCGGCCGTCCAGGTGTCGTTGAAGCGAATGTTGAAGCTTGCGGTCGCCTTCGATGGCACGACATTGGTCGCGGGATTGCCGACATCGACGGTCGTCACTTCGAGGTTGGATGGCTGGAAGTTCTCGGTGCCGGCATCGAAGGGCGGATGCATCAGCGCCTGCGTCAGCTGCAGGATGCCGCGCACCGCGTTGTCGGCCAGATGCGGGTAGGCGGCATGGCCCTGCACGCCGTGGGCGGTGATCTTGCCCGACAGCGAGCCGCGGCGGCCGATCTTGATCATCTCGCCCAGCGTATTCGGGTTGGTGGGCTCGCCGACCAGGCAGGCGTCCCAGCGTTCGCCGCGTTCGGCGGCCCATTGCAGGAGCTTGATCGTGCCGTTGATCGCAGGGCCTTCCTCATCGCCGGTGATCAGGAACGAGACCGAGCCCTTCGGTAGCCCATGCTTTTCGATATGACGGGCGATGGCGGCAACGAAGCAGGCGACGCCGCCCTTCATGTCGACCGCGCCGCGACCGAACAGCTCGCCGCCCGAAATCTCTGCGGCAAAGGGCGGATGCGTCCACGCACCTTCGTCGCCGACGGGTACCACATCGGTATGGCCTGCAAACATCAGGTGCGGACCGTCATTGCCGAGGCGCGCGTAGAGGTTCTCGATATCGGGCGTACCGGGCTCGGTCGCCTTCACCTTGTCCACCTTGAAGCCGAGCGGCGACAGCATCGCCTCCAGCGCCGAAAGCGCGCCGCCTTCGGCAGGCGTAACGGACGGGCAGCGGATCAAGGTCTGGAGATTGGCGACGGGATCGGTAGCGGTCATGCGAGTTGAACTATCCGGCGGTAATGGCAAAGAAAAGGCAAGGGAGAGTTGTGTCAGGCGAAATATGCCGTTCGCTTTCGCCGCCTCGCTATCGGGCAGAAAATAGCCCGGCGCCGCGCATGAGTTCTGTCACGTGCGGCACCGGATTTGGTCTGAATTAGTCGCGCAGCAGTTCGTTGATGCCGGTCTTCGAACGGGTCTTCTCGTCGACTGTCTTGACGATCACGGCGCAGTAGAGATGCGGCGCGGCAAGGCCGTTCGGCATGGTGGCGTTGCCCGACGGCATCGAGCCAGCGACGACGACCGAATAGGGCGGTACTTCGCCGTAGAAGACTTCGCCGGTGGCACGGTTGACGATCTTGGTCGACTTGCCGATGTAGACGCCCATGCCAAGCACCGAGCCCTCGCGGACGATGCAGCCTTCGACGACTTCCGAGCGGGCGCCGATGAAGCAATTGTCCTCGATGATCGTCGGGCCGGCCTGCATCGGCTCCAGCACGCCGCCGATGCCGACGCCGCCCGAGAGATGCACGTGCTTGCCGATCTGCGCGCAGGAGCCGACGGTTGCCCAGGTATCGACCATCGTTCCCTCGTCGACGAAGGCGCCGAGGTTGACGAAGGATGGCATCAGCACGACGTTCTTGGCGATGTAGGCCGAGCGACGCACGACGCAGTTCGGCACGGCGCGGAAGCCGGCATCGCGGAACTGGTTCTCGCCCCAGCCCTCGAACTTGGAGGGCACCTTGTCCCACCAGGTCGAGTTGCCCGAACCACCCTTGACGACTTCCATGTCGTTGAGGCGGAAGGAGAGCAGAACCGCCTTCTTCAGCCACTGATTGACCTTCCAGACGCCGTCGGCGCCGCGCTCTGCAACGCGCGCCTTGCCACCGTCGAGAAGCTCCAGCGCGGCTTCCACCGCATCACGCACTTCGCCCTTGGTCGTCAGGCTGACGCTGTCGCGATTTTCGAAGGCGGCTTCGAGGGTCTTTTCGAGGGAGGAGAGGTCGGTGGCGCTCATGAGAATTCCTTAAACTTCGATCTTTATCGTGGAGGCCAAGGCCTCCGGGAATTGTGATTGGCGGGATGCGATCTGCTCTATCCCATGCAGGGCTAAAATGGAATGATTTTTCGGGGGCGGTTCGTTTCCGATCACTGCTACAAAACGACATACCGGCAGAAGCTGCCGGCGCGACTGAAAGGCATTGGAATGGCTAAGGGCAAGAACGGCAGGCTGCGGCGCAAGGATGGCGTCTGGGATCCGTTGAAATCGAGCGAGACCGACAAGCAGCGCGCCGAGGCGGTGCCGAAAACCCCGCAGACCCTGTCTCCGGCCTATCGTCTCGCCTATGCCGACGAGGATTTCCTCTGCCGCGAGGAACTGCGGCCGATCCGCCTGCAGCTGGAACTGATGAAGCCCGAGATGCTGCTCACCGAACGCGGCATCAAGTCCACTGTCGTCATGTTCGGCGGCGCCCGCATCCCGGCGCCTGGCCAGAGCGCCTGGGCGGCGAGAAACGAAACGCAGCGTGCCAATCTGGAAGCGGCCTCCGTCTATTACGACGAGGCCCGCAAGTTCGCCCGCCTGTGCTCCAAATATTCGGCCGGTTTCGATTTCCACGAGTATGTGGTCGTCACCGGCGGCGGCCCCGGCGTCATGGAAGCGGGCAATCGCGGCGCCGCAGACGAGGGCGCCCCCTCGATCGGCCTCAACATCGTCCTGCCGCACGAGCAGGCGCCGAACGTCTACGTGACGCCGGAGCTCAGCTTCAACTTCCACTACTTCGCCATCCGCAAGATGCATTTCATGGTGCGCGCCAAGGCGATCGCCGTCTTCCCCGGCGGCTTCGGCACGATGGACGAATTCTTCGAATGCCTGACGCTGATCCAGACCGGCCGCATGGAAAAGATGCCGCTCATCCTGTTCGGCGAAAAATTCTGGAAGAGCATCGTCAATTTCGAGGCATTGGCCGAGTTCGGCACGATCGCGCCCGATGACGTCAACCTGATCAGCTTCGTCGACACGGCCGACGCCGCCTGGAAGATCATCCAGGATTTCTACGACCACCCGGAATAGGGTGCGCTCAGGGGACGTCGCCGGCCTTTTTCGGCCGGCCGCCCTTGGCGCCGTTCGCCCGGCTGGCGGCCGCCTTCGCGGGCGAGCGTGATTGCCCGCCACGGCGTTGCGCTTCCATGAAACTCCTGGTGCCGAACACGCCGTTCATCAGCCCTGAAATCGTGTAGTCGGCATCAAGGCTTTCCCAGTGAAGCCCGGTCTCTCCAATGAGTTCGACTTCGCCAAGCTCCGCCACGGTCGCGTCTTCCAATCCCTGCAAGGCACGAGCGGGAAAGATGAACGAAGCGCCATTGGTGAAATCCAGGATCACGCGCTCCGACGCGGCATCGAAGCGAACTGATGTGGGTATGGGGCGCTCGGCACGCTCTGCTTCCCAGCGCTGCTTTGCTTGCGCGAGTTCGGCGTCGGTGATCTTGATCGTGGCCATGGCGCGAAAATAACCCAACAACTTGGGTATTTCAATTGCACGAAAAAGCCCGCCGCGATCATCGCGACGGGCTCGGAGTTCGGCAATACCGATCCTTACAGGAACGGACGCTGCGGCATGTCGGCGATCGAGATCACGCCGTCCTTGTTGGTGTCCATGCGCGTGAAGAACTTGTCGAAGGCGGCTTCGGCTTCCTGCTTGGAAATCTGGCCGTTCTCGTCGGTGTCGATCCGCTGCATGATCATCAATTCGCGGATCATGCCGGGACCGCGCATGCCGTGTCGGCCTGGGCCGCGATCGGCTTCGTCCTGTGGCGGTGCGGGCTGGCCTGCGTCTGCATCGGCCGGCGGCGGAGCGGGCGGGGCATCGTCATCGGCCGCCATGTCGTCGGCGGGCGCCTTAACCTTGGCCATCTGCGCTTCGTGATACTTGCGGATCTCGCCCGGTGTAAGCGAGCCGTCATTGTTGGTATCGATAGCGGCGAAGATGGTCTCCATGCCGTTCTTGGCTTCGTCCTTGGAGATCTGGCCGTCCTTGTTGGTGTCGAATTGTTGCAGCATCCGCACGAACACGACTTCGCGCATCATGGGGCCGCCCATTCCGCCGCCCATCATCATGTGGTGTGGCCTTGGCGGATGCTTGTGCTTGTCGCCGGGCGCGGCAAAACTGCTGCCGGCTGCGGCACCGACGATCAAGACGGAGGAAAGTGCGGCCAGTATCAGCTTGTTCCGAGACATTTGAGTTCCTTTCAGTGCGTAATCTCATTGGGGATCACGACTGAAAAGGTAGGGCGGACATGCCCGATTACCCAGTTAAACATCGGTAAGCTGGATGAAACTTTCGTAACTTAGCCCGTAATCTTGCCAAGGAAATCAGTGAGATCGTCGGTGACGAAGTCGATGTGATCGTCCTCGCCGCTGGTCTTTTCCCACCACTCGACAACCGTATCCTCGAGATTGCTGGGCACGAGGAGAACGGTCTGCATGCCAAGCGCCTTCGGCGCGATCAGGTTGCGCGGCAGATCCTCGAACATCGCGGCCTTCTGCGTTTCCACCCGCTTCAGCTGCGTGAACTTGTCGTAGGTTTCCTGCGCCGGCTTCGGCACGAATTCGGCGGCCACGATGTCGAAGATATCGTCGAAATGGTCGAGGATGCCGAGCGCGCCGGCTGCCATTTCCGCATGCTTGACGCTGCCGTTGGTGAAGATGAACTTGCGGCCGGGCAGGGCCTTGATCGCGGCGCCCAGGTCCGGCTGCGCCGTCAGGCTGGAATAGTCGACCGCATGCGCCTTCTCGAGAAAGTCGTTGGGATCGACGCCGTGATGGATCATCAGCCCCTGCAGCGTCGTGCCGTGATCGTAGTAATACTGCTTCTGCAGCTTGCGCGCCTCTTCGCGCTCCATCTGCAGCAGCGTCGAGACATAGGCCGTCATGTTCTTGTCGATCTGCGCGAACAGATTGACGTGATGCGGATAGAGTGTGTTGTCGAGGTCGAAGACCCACTCCGTGACGTGCGCGAAGTCGGAATATGTGGGGGTGCGATCGATCTTGGTCATACCTGCCTTATGGCATGCGCGCGGTTCGATTGAAATCCGGAATGCGACCATTCACGCCGGCTGATTGATAGGCTGATGTGACCGCACTAGGTTTCCGGCACACGAGATGAGGAGGCTAAGATGAATCAGTCAGACAAGGCAAAGGCGTTCGGCGCGCTGCACCAGAAGGGCAATCCCGTCGTCCTTTACAATGTGTGGGATGCCGGAACCGCAAAGGCCGTGACCGAGGCCGGCGCCAAGGCTTTAGCGACGGGAAGCTGGTCGGTCGCCGCAGCCCAAGGCTATGGCGATGGCGAGAAGATCCCGATGGAGGCTTTGGTCGCCACGACCCGCCAGATCACCGCGGCCAACGACCTGCCGCTTTCCGTCGATTTCGAGGGTGCCTATTCCACCGATCCCTCGGGCGCTGCCGCAAATGTCGAGCAGCTTATCGATGCCGGCGCGATCGGCATCAATTTCGAGGATCAGGTGGTTGGCGGCGACGGGCTGCACCCGGTGGAGCAGCAGGCCGCCCGCATCCGCGCCATCCGCGACATGGCGGATCGTCGCGGCATCGCGTTCTTCATCAATGCACGCACCGACCTGTTCTTGCGCGAGGGCGATCTTTCGAAGCATGCCGGTCTGGTCGAGGAGGCGCTTGCACGCGGGAAAACCTATGCGGCTGCCGGCGCCAATGGTTTCTTCGTGCCCTGGCTGATCGATGAACGCTTGATCGAAACGGTCTGCGCTGCGTCGCCGCTGCCTGTGAATATCATGATGCGGCCAGGCGCGCCTGACGTGAAGACGCTGGCGAAGCTCGGTGTCAGCCGTGTCAGCTATGGGCCGAGGCTGTGTAAAAA
>UBVW01000008.1:0-82578 GCA_900469085.1 Hyphomicrobiales bacterium
CCCCCCCACAGGTGGGGGGAGACTCGCGGCGGCGTCTTGCGCCTCGATAGCGTCTTCGCTCTTGGCAAGGTCAGCATTGGTTTCATCAAACGCACGGAGCGCTTCGTCAGATGCAAGGCTAGTTTCCGCCTGCGGTACATCAGCAGGTTTTTCCGACTGCTTGGCATCCGCGCTGTCGTCAGCCGGTTGCCGAAGGTCGTGCCCCAGCTCAATCCCCCCACCTGTGGGGGGGATGCCCGGCAGGGTAGGGGGGGTCTTTTCAACAGGCTCCGCCTCCGCCTCGGCCTCCAGCAACTCCAGCGGCACAAGCCCGACATCATCGGTCGCAAGCGCCGTCGGCAGATCCTCGGAAACATCACCCTCGACAGGCTCATCAGCGGCATCATCCGCCGGCCCACCGGCTGTCTCCATCTCCTCCGGCAACACCGGATCGGCGGCAACCGGCAGATCGTCCACCGGCGCGGATGGCGCCGCCACCTCGGCAACAACAGGCGCTTCCGCAACCTCGGCCGCCTTGGCCTCTACTTTATCCGGCGCCTGCTCTTCCGCCGTCTTGTCGGGGCCGAAGGTGAAGACCTTTTTGATGAAGCTGAACGCCATGAGAATTCCGTCAGGTCAGGCCGCAGAGGCGGCCGTCAGTTGCATGTCGAGATGCTTGCCGTTGTGGCCGATGATATCGACTTTAACCAGCGCGCGCGGCGTGAGCCCCGGCGCTGCGACAAGCGTGAAGTTTTCCGTATGCGCCAATCCGTTGTTTTCCACCAGCAGCCATTGCCGCGAGCCGACCATCCCGTCGAGATGGGACTGATGCAGCCTATGTCCAGTGGCGCGCAACCGTGCGGCCCGCTCTTTGACGAGCGCGCGGTCAAGCTGCGGCATGCGCGCTGCCGGTGTTCCCGGCCGCGGGCTATAGGGAAAGACGTGCAGATGCGCGATTTGCGCTTCCTCAGCGAGCCTGACCGCGTTGGCGAACATCTCTTCCGTCTCTGTCGGGAAACCGGCGATCATGTCGGCGCCGATCGAGATCTCCGGCCTGAGCCTTCTGACCTCGTTGACGAAAGCGAGCGCATCGGCGGCAGAATGCCGGCGCTTCATCCGCTTCAGGATCATGTCGTCGCCATGCTGCAACGACAGGTGCAGATGCGGCATGAAGCGCGCCTCATCGGCGATGAGGTCGAGCAGATGCCTGTCCGCCTCGATGCTGTCGATCGACGAGAGCCGGAGACGCCGGATGTCCGGCACCTGTTTCAAAAGCGTCTTCGCCAGCAGCCCCAGCGTCGGCTCGCCCGGCAGGTCGGCGCCGTAGCTTGTGGCGTCAACGCCTGTGAGTACGATCTCGCGATAGCCGCTTTCGACCAGCTTGCGCGCCTGATCAACCACCGATCCCATCGGCACCGAGCGCGAATTGCCGCGGCCGTAGGGGATAATGCAGAAGGTGCAGCGGTGATCGCAGCCGTTCTGCACCTGGATGAAGGCGCGTACGTGCCCGTCGATATGCTTGACCATCTGCGGCGCGGTCGCCTTGACGCTCATGATGTCGTTGACGCGCAGCTTCTCTTCCGCCGAAACGCCGAAATCCGGCAACGCCCGATAGTTGGCGCTCTTCAGCTTCTCCTCGTTGCCGAGCACCGCATCGACCTCGGCCATCTCGGCGAAGGTTTCCTTCTCGGTCTGCGCAGCGCAGCCGGTGACGATGATGCGGGCTTCAGGATTGTCGCGACGGGCCCGGCGGATCGCCTGGCGCGCCTGGCGCACCGCCTCGCCGGTCACCGCGCAGGTGTTGACGAGGATGGCATTGTTGAGCCCGGCCTTCTCGGCCTCGGCCCGCATCACTTCGGATTCGTAGGTATTGAGACGACAGCCGAAGGTGATGACCTCGACCCCACTCACTTGGCTTCCGCCCCCGGAACCTCGGCTTCATCGCGCTGCCACGCGCCTGTGGTGGGATCGACGGTGCCGGACCATTCCCATTCGGCCGGCCCGGTCATGACGACATGGTCGTCCTCTCGCCATTCGATGACCAGCGGCTGCCGGCTTGGCGCGGAAGCGACGTCGATCGTGACCTTGCGCCCGGTGCGCTCAGTGCGCGCGGCCGAGACGCCGGCGGCGCAGGCGGCCGAACCGCAGGCAAGCGTCAGCCCGGCGCCGCGCTCCCAGGTGCGGGTGCGCAGGCTGCTATCGGACGTGACCTGCGCCAGCGTGATGTTGGCCTTTTCAGGAAACATCGGGTGATTTTCGAGCAGCGGTCCGAAGCGCTCGAGATCGAAGCTCATCGGATCCTTGTCGACCCAGAAGATCGCATGCGGATTGCCCATCGACATGGCCGAGGGAGAATGCAGCACGGGGTTGTCGATCGGCCCGATCTGCAACTCGATGCGGCTGGTATCGAAGAACTCTTCCGACAGCGGAATCTTGTCCCATTGGAACACCGGCTTGCCCATGTCGACCGAGATCGTTCCGTCCTCGTGCTCGACGGCGTTGAGGATGCCGGCCACCGTCTGGAAGGTGAAGACCTTCTTGCCTGTTTCGGCGGCAAGCGCCTGCACGACGCAGCGCGTGCCGTTGCCGCAGGCCTGCGCCTTGGTGCCGTCGCAGTTCAGGATATCGATCCAGGCATCGGTACCCTCTGCCTTCGGATCATGGATCGCCATGATCTGGTCGAAGGCGGTCTCGGCATCGGCATTGAGCGCGATCGCGGCTTGAGGCGTCACCTTGTCCGTGCGCCCGCGCATGTCGACGACCAGGATCTTGTTGCCAAGCCCGTTCATCCTCGCGAATTCGACCGTTGCGCTCATTGTCTCATGTCCATGTGTGTTTGGGCTGTATATGGCGGAAATGCGCGGGAATTACCAGTGGCGGCGTAAGCGGCCCATCCGCGCTTTCCGTCACTATGGCGACGGGGAAATTTTCGCGCCATCGGAAAGAAAGATTCCGACATTATCAGCATCATAGCCGAATTCGGCGCATCCCGTTATCCCCATCGCCCGCACTCGCCACACACTATCCATGTCATCGCACAGGGAGCCGGGTTCGCGAACCGGTACCGCCAAGGTTGGCATCCGGCGTGCGGTGATGGTTGTCAGAGGTGGTTCCAAGGCCGTCAGGGCGAAGGGATCATCCGGCAAGGAAAGGCCGAGAGACGCTCCTGTCGGCCCGGACGACCCGGAACCTTGAAGCAATCGGGCAGGTGGAACACCTGACACACCCACTACCCATACACCGCCGCCTGCCCGCTCCCGCTTTTGTGGGATATCACGTCCAGCCGTCGCAGAGTTTTGCTCCGCGCGGGGTTTTGTGGTGTTTGTGCGACAACATCACCGGAGCGCGCAGGCCGCGGCAGGGATTTCGGCCGTGGGGCGTCGCCGCCACCACCGCCACCAAATCTCAATCCCGATACGCAGCCGTCCCCGGGATAACCTCGTACGGCACCTTGAACACCTTGTCGTCGAACTGCACGCCAGTCTTGACGTTGAACACCATGACAGAGGTATCCTTGCCCTGGTTGTCGGTGATCGTCCATTGGCGCAGATCATAGGTCTTCGGGTCGAACATCATGGTGATGGTCGAGTTGCCGAACACCGTGTTGTTGCCGAGCGCGATGGTGGTGAGATCCGACTCTTCCTTGACGCTCTTCACCGAGCCGGCCGACAGATCGATCTTCTGCGCCAGAAGCAGGCTGAGCGGCGTCTTCGACAGCGGATAGAGGTCCCATGTCTTCAGCTTCATGTTGCCGATCGCCACGTTCTTGCCGTCGGCAATCACGCGGATCGGCGAGGGATCGTCATAGTTGAAGCGCAGCTTGCCGGGGCGCTGGATGAAGAACTTGCCGCCGGTCTGCTCGCCCTTGGGGCCGAACTGCACGAATTCGCCCTGCATCGTGGCGACCGAGGAGAAGTGGTCGGCGATCGCTTGCGCGGTGTTGCTGTTGGAGGCTGCGGCGGCTGCCTGGGCGAAGACGTTGAGCGGCAGCGCCGTGGACGCAGCCGCGACAGCAAGCGCGCCCAGCATGTGGCGCCGTGTCAGCGTGAGGCGGTCCAGGAATGTGTCGGAGTGGTTCATGAAAGTCTCCTTTATGCAGTCTGCATGCTGCCGAAACGCGGCGTCTTCATGGCGTGTTCGCATGACCGGCCAGAGGTAACGTTTGCTCGGCGATCAGGTTTCCGTGAAGGATCAGTCCATGCGAGATAGATCGGAACAAAAGCGCCGGAATCAAGGGCGCAGGCGCCCTTACCGGTCGAGAATATCGCCTTCGGTCGGCACCAGGATCTCGCGCTTGCCGGCGTGGTTGGCCGGGCCGATGATGCCTTCCTGCTCCATCCGCTCGATGAGCGATGCCGCGCGGTTGTAGCCGATGCCGAGCCGGCGCTGGACGTAGGAGGTCGAAGCCTTTCCGTCACGCAGGACGATGGCCACCGCCTGGTCATAGGGATCGTCGGATTCGCCGAGGTTGCCCGTTCCAGCCGGACCGCCGCCATAATCGCCATCCTCGTCGTCATCGGCGGTGATCGCATCGAGATATTGCGGCTGCCCCTGCGTCTTCAGATAGGCGACGATGTCCTCCACCTCGCCATCGGCCACGAATGGACCATGGACGCGCTGGATGCGGCCGCCGCCGGCCATGTAGAGCATGTCGCCCATGCCGAGCAGCTGTTCGGCGCCCTGCTCGCCCAGAATGGTGCGGCTGTCGATCTTCGACGTTACCTGGAAGGAGATACGGGTCGGGAAGTTGGCCTTGATCGTGCCGGTGATGACGTCGACCGAGGGACGCTGCGTCGCCATGATCACATGAATGCCGGCGGCGCGCGCCATCTGCGCCAGGCGCTGTACGGCGCCTTCGATATCCTTGCCGGCGACCATCATCAGGTCGGCCATTTCGTCGATGATGACGACGATGTAGGGCAACGGCTTCAGGTCGAATTCTTCGGTCTCGTACATCGCCTCGCCGGTCTCCCGGTCGAAGCCCGTCTGCACGGTGCGCGAGATCGCCTCGCCCTTGGCCAGCGCCTGCTCGACGCGGGAATTGAAGCCGTCGATGTTGCGCACGCCGATCTTCGACATCTTCTTGTAGCGCTCTTCCATCTCGCGGACGGTCCACTTGAGCGCGACGACGGCCTTCTTCGGATCGGTGACGACAGGCGACAGCAGATGCGGGATGCCGTCATAGACGGAGAGCTCGAGCATCTTCGGATCGATCATGATCAGGCGGCACTGCTCCGGCGTCATCCGGTAGAGCAGCGACAGGATCATGGTGTTGATGGCAACGGATTTGCCCGAGCCGGTGGTACCGGCGACCAGCAGATGCGGCATCTTGGCGAGGTCGGCGATGACAGCTTCGCCGCCGATCGTCTTGCCGAGCGCCATGGCAAGCTTGGCTTTGGAGGTCTCGAAATCTCTGGAGGCGATCATCTCGCGCAGATAGACGGTCTCGCGGATATTGTTCGGCAGTTCGATGCCGATGGCGTTGCGGCCAGGGACAACGGCAACGCGGGCGGCGATCGCGCTCATTGAGCGGGCGATATCGTCGGCAAGGCCGATGACGCGCGACGACTTGATGCCGGGGGCCGGCTCCAGTTCGTAAAGCGTGACGACCGGACCGGGACGGACATGGATGATCTCGCCCTTGACGCCGAAATCCTCGAGCACGCCCTCAAGCATGCGGGCATTTTGTTCGAGCGCATCGGCCGACAGCGTCGAATCGCGAACGACCGCCTTCGGCTCCGCCAGCAGGTGCATGGACGGCAGTTGGAAGCCCTCGGGGCGGATGAAGGAGCCCTGGCGCTCGCCTTCGATACGGGCGCCGGGTTTCGGACGACTGGAGGCCGGCACGACGCGCGGTTCGGGACGGCCGCCACTCTGCTTGGCAGGCGCGCGCATCATCCAGTCGTTGTCGTCGTCATCGGGCAGGATATCGGCCGGGCGCGGCGGCATGTCGCTGTCGTAGCCCATATCGTCGTCGTCATCGTCGTTGAGCGAGATCGACGGCGCCGAGACCACCCGGCGCGGCGAACCAGCCCGCGAGCCCATCGACGGGTCCATCGACGGCTCCATGCGCTCGCCGCGCTGTGGCGCCTTGGCGCGCACCGGCTCGTTGAGCTTGCCGAACTCGTCATCATTGAAATCATAGGGCGCGTCGAAATCATCCGGCTTGCGCTTGCGCGGGCCCATGCCGAGAAGGCGGCGCAGGCGGGCCTGGCTCATGTACCACGCATGCGTCAGTGCGCCGAAGGCAAGCCAGCCGCCCTCGTCGTCTTCCTCGTCCTCATCACCGACCGAGCGCAGCTTGGAGCGGCTGGCGGCGTAGTTTTCTTCCTCTTCCTCGGCCTCTTCTTCCTCGGTGCGGCCGACGATGCCAGATGCAAAAAGCATCATCCAGACGCAAGGCACCGCGAAGACGCAGCCGACGGCGGTGGCGAAGGTGCCGGTTGGATAAGCGCCGACGAACAGCGCCGGAAAGCGCAGGATCATGTCGCCGATGACGCCGCCGATGCCATTGGGGATCGGCCAGGTGAGCGGTGGCGGAAAGCAGCCGAGGACGGCGCAGGAGAGCACGGAGCCGAGGCCCCAGGCGGCGGCGCGCGCCGGAATGCGGCTGAAGCGGCGGCCGGAGATCAGCGCCAGCGCCCAGGCGACGACGGGAAGCAGTGCAACCACGCTCGCAAGGCCGAAGAACTGCATAAGGATATCGGCGAAGGCGGCGCCACTATAGCCGAGCACATTGGTCGGCTCGTTGCCGGTGGCGTAGGAATAGCTCGGATCGGCGACATTCCAGGTCGCCAATGCCGCGATTGCCAGTGCCAGCGCAATGAAGATGGCAAACCCCAAAAGGGTCTGCGCCTGCCGGAAAATGAACCCCGATAGGGAGAAACGGTCCGGCCGGCCATCCATTGCTGGCGATGTGCTTCTTGCCATGTGTTGTACCCGTCCAATGCCTGAAAGCGTGCGAATCGCCGATGCGCCTCGCACCCAATGCGTCTGCTCCACCTAATCAAAGGACGGTTAAAGCGATGTTAACCATGAGCAGGCTGGCAAGCGGATACCGAAATAAAAAGCCCCGAACCTTTGTGAGGTCCGGGGCCAAAAGCGGCTTAAGTGTTGATTAAGCCGCGACGGGCTGTTGAGCGGCGCCCATGTTTGAGCGCCGCAAGCCTTGATTAGGAGTGGTAAGCGGCTTCGCCGTGCGTTGCGAGGTCGAGACCTTCGCGCTCTGCTTCGACGGCAACGCGCAGGCCGACGATGACGTCGACGACCTTGTAGAGGATCGCCGAGCCGATGCCGCACCATACGACGGTGATCGCAACAGCGGTAAGCTGGGTCATGACCTGGCCACCCATCGTCACGCCTTCGGCGTAACCGATGCCGCCGAGCGATGCGCTGGCGAAGATGCCGGTGAAGATCGCACCGAAGATGCCGCCGACGCCGTGGACGCCGAAGACGTCAGCCGTGTCGTCGTAGCCGAACTTGTTCTTCACCACGGAGACGAAGAAGTAGCAAAGCGGCGAGACGATAAGGCCCATGACGATCGCGCCCATCGGGCCGACGATGCCGGCAGCAGGCGTGATGGCGACCAGACCGGCAACCATACCGGAAGCGCCGCCGAGCATGGAGGCCTTGCCGCGCGTCATCGTTTCAACGGCAGCCCACGAAACGATTGCGGCGGCGGTTGCGACGAAGGTGTTGACGGTTGCGAGCATCGCGCCGCCCGAAGCTTCGAGGTTGGAGCCGGCGTTGAAGCCGAACCAGCCAACCCAGAGCATCGAGGCGCCGACCATGGTGAGCGTCATCGAGTGAGGAGCCATCATGTCCTTGCCGAAGCCGATGCGCTTGCCGACCAGGATCGCGCCGACCAGACCGGCGATACCGGCATTGATGTGAACGACCGTGCCGCCGGCGAAGTCGAGTGCGCCCATCTTGAAGAGCAGGCCGTTTGCATCCCAGACCATGTGGGCGATCGGGAAGTAGACGAAGGTTGCCCAAAGCGCGCAGAAGAGCACCGCGGCCGAGAACTTGATGCGTTCGGCGAATGCGCCGACGATCAGGGCGGGCGTGATGGCGGCGAAGGTCATCTGGAACATCACGAAGATGAACTCAGGAATGACGACACCCTGCGAGAAGGTTGCAGCCGTGGTTTCCTTGGTCACGCCGGAGAGGAACAGCTTTGCGGTACCGCCCCAGTATGCGCTTTCCGAGCCGCCGAAGGCGAAGGAATAGCCGTAGATGACCCAGATCAGCATCATGACGGCGCCGATCATCGTGCACTGCATCAGGACCGAGAGCATGTTCTTGGCGCGAACGAGGCCGCCGTAGAACAGCGCAAGGCCCGGAACGAGCATGAACAGCACCAGAATGGTCGCGACGAACATGAAGGCGGTGTCGCCCTTATCCGGAACCGGTGCGGCAGCAGCAGCCGGAGCGGCCGTCGTGGCGGCATCCTGCGCGAAGGCGACGACCGGCGCGAGAAGCGCTGCGGACGCAGTGGCAAGGCGCGCCAGAGTGGGAGAAAACTTCGAAATTGACATAGAGAAAAGCTCCTTGGCTCTACCGTTACTTACAGCGCTTCTGCGTCGGTTTCGCCGGTACGGATGCGCACGGCATGGTCGATCGAATAAACGAAGATCTTGCCGTCGCCGATCTGGCCGGTCTTGGCCGACGAGGCGATGGCTTCGACAGCCTTGTCAACGAGCTCGCTTGCAACGGCGATCTCGATCTTGAGCTTCGGCAGGAAGCTGACCGCGTATTCGGTGCCGCGATAGATTTCGGTATGTCCCTTCTGGCGCCCGTAACCCTTCACTTCGGTCACGGTCAGGCCCTGAATGCCGATCGCGGTGAGGGCTTCACGCACCTCATCCAGCTTGAACGGCTTGATAATGGCCATCACAATTTTCATCTGGTTTCCCATCCTTCGTTACCCTCGGCACGGAGCCGACTCTCCTTGCCACTGCCGTTTGCGACCAGCGACCGACCTCTTACATTCAAGGCCCGTGCCAGATTCGAAACGTTTTGTTAAGATATTGAAAAATAAGGAGTATATTTACAAGCGCCAATAAACAGGCAAATGATTGCCTAATAATCACTCAAAAAATACACAAACGGACAAATTTGCACCCAAATTAGTCATTTGCCCTTTTACGAATCAAGCCTTCCTGCGCCACCGACGCAATCAGGACACCGTCTCGCGTATAGAGGCTACCGCGCGTCAAACCTCGCGCGCCAGATGCGGACGGGCTGTCCTGTGTGTAAAGGAGCCAGTCGTCGAGCTTGACCGGGCGATGGAACCACATCGAATGGTCGAGGCTGGCCACCTGGATAGTCTGGTCGAAGATCGAGGTGCCGTGCGGATAGAGCGACGTGTCGAGCAGCGTCATGTCGGAGATATAGGCAAGCACCGCCGCTTGGGCGTGCCGGTCGTCGGGGACGGGTCCATTGGCGCGCACCCACACATGCTGTAGTGGATCGAGCTTCTTGTCGGAGAAATAGTGGGTGAGCGAGACCGGCCGGATTTCGATCGGCCGCTCGCGGCCCCAATATTTGCGGATCGCCTCGGGCGCATGCGCGAGATAGCGCTTGGCGATCTCGTTCTCGTCGATCAGCGTCTCGGGCATTGGGACATCCGGCATGGAGACCTGATGCTCGAAGCCGGGCTCCTCGATCTGGAACGAGGCCGACAGCGCGAAGATCGCCTTGCCGTGCTGGATGGCGACGACGCGGCGGGTGTTGAAGCTGGACCCGTCGCGGATGCGCTCGACCTGATAGATGATCGGCACCGAGGGATCGCCGGGCCGCATGAAATAGGCATGCAGCGAATGCACCTGACGCTCGGCATCGACGGTGCGCTGCGCCGCCATCAGCGCCTGCGCGATCACCTGCCCGCCGAACACACGCTGCCAGCCCACCTGCGGACTGGTACCGCGGAAGATATCGACTTCGATCGGCTCGAGATCGAGCGTTGCGAGCAGGGTTTCCATCGCGGTCGGCTTTTCGGTGAGGCGCGTCATTTTGTATGGCTCCGGCAGGTAGGAAGTGTGGCGATGATGATCTATATAGATCAATAGGATATTCTAAAAGAACGGGACGGGCGTTATGCGTGACATGCTTGTGGTTGGCGGGGGGTATGTCGGGCTCTCCATGGCTGTCGCGGTCAAGCAGGCGGCGCCGCACCTTGATGTCGCGGTGGTCGAAGCAGCCCCCGCGGACGTCTGGCGCAAGGATCCGCGCGCGTCCGCGATCATCGCGGCGGCCACCAAGATGCTCGACGTCTTCGGCATCTGGAATGAGATCGAGCCGACCGCGCAGCCGATCACCAAGATGATCGTCACCGATTCCAAGACCTCCGATCCCGTCCGCCCGGTCTTCCTGACCTTCGATGGCGAGGTCGAGGATGGCAAGCCCTTCGCCCACATGATCCCGAACGTCGCAATGGTGGGCGCTCTGCGCGGTGCCTGCGAGCAGCTCGGCATCGAGATCACCCATGGCCTCGGCGCCACCGGCCTGAAGACGCTGGACACGCACGCCGAGATCACGCTCTCGGACGGCAGCACGATCGAAACCAGGCTGGTGATCGCCTGCGATGGTGTGCGCTCGCACCTGCGCGATCTGGCCGGCATCAAGACGGTCCATTGGGAATATGGCCAGTCCGGCATCGTCACCACGGTCGAGCACGAGCGCCCGCACAATGGCTGCGCAGAAGAACACTTCCTGCCTTCAGGCCCCTTCGCCATCCTTCCCCTGAAGGACAACCGCTCCTCGCTGGTCTGGACGGAAACGACAGCGGACGCCAACCGGCTGGTGCGCTCCGACGACCTGATTTTCGAGGAAGAACTGGAGCGACGCTTCGGCCACAAGCTCGGCGCGCTGAAGGTGGTGGGCGACAAGCGCGCCTTCCCGCTCGGCCTCACGCTGGCGCGCGCCTTCGTCGCCCCGCGTCTGGCGCTTGCCGGCGACGCCGCCCACGGCATCCACCCGATCTCCGGTCAGGGCCTCAATCTTGGCTTCAAGGATGTGGCAGCACTTGCCGAAACCATTGTCGAAGCCGATCGCCTCGGCCTCGATATCGGCTCGATCAACATTCTCGAGCGCTATCAGGCCTGGCGCCGTTTCGACACCTTCCGCATGGGCGTGACCACCGATGTGCTGAACCGCCTGTTTTCCAACGACCTCGCGCCGATCCGCATTGCCCGTGACTTCGGTCTCGGCATCGTTGACCGCCTGCCAGGCCTGAAATCCTATTTCATCGGCCAGGCCGCCGGCACGACTGCAGCGGGCAACCCGCGCTTGCTGGCGGGCGAGGCGATCTAGGGTGTTGGATGGCGCTAGCTGCGAGCCGGCACGATTTGCGCCTGCATTGCTAATCGGATACTTTAAGGAACAGCGAAACCAATCGATCATTGATATAGTAGTTGCTCCGCCCGGTTTGATGCTTGCTGATAAACCCGGCACTCGCGAGCGTGTCGAGGTAGCGAGCGGCGGTTTGCCGGGTCACTCCTAGTTCTTTCTGCACATATTCGATGCGTGTGTAGGGGTGCCGGAACAGATTGTTAAGCAAATCCTGCGAGTAGATTTTTGGAAGTTCGGCTCTGAGCCTCCTCTTGGTCGTCGACATCTGGTCTCGGATATTTTCAATGAGGTCCAGCGTCGTCTTCGCTGTCTCGTCCACTGCTGTCAGCATGTAGACCAGCCAACTTTCCCAATCCCCTGTGTCCCGCACGTGTTGAAGCAGTCGATAATAATCGTCCTTGGAGTTATTGATCGCACGGCTGAGGTACAGGATCGGGATTTCAAGAAGGTCCACACGCGTCAGGTATAGAACATTCAATATTCTGCCAATGCGTGCGTTTCCGTCTGGGAATGGATGTATACTCTCGAACTGATGATGCACGAGTGCCATCTTGATTAGCGGATCAAGTGCCGACAGTTGATCGTCGTTGATGAAGCGCTCCAGTGCGTCCATGGCGCCAATGATCTCCCGCGGGTGTTGTGGCGGGACGTAGACAATCTGGCCTGTCCGATCATTTTTCAGAGCGGTTCCCGGTGTTTGCCGAAATCCATCGTCTCTCTGCTTGAGAAGCCTAAACATGCCGACGATGGTTGCGTTCGTCAGAAGCCCCTCGAAGTGATTCAGTCGGTCGAATCCATATCTCAGCGCATCGCGATAAAGTGCGACTTCCTTTGCAGCCGGAGAGTCCGGCCCTTCGGGAAAGAGCTCTGCCTGGAAAAGCTCGTCTTGCGTCGTGACGATGTTTTCGATTTCGGAACTGGCTTTTGCTTCCTGCAGCGCAAGCGTATCGATCAAGATGCCCTGATTGGGTATCGCGGCCGCTCGACCTTTCAGCTCCGCGAGCGATCTATTCGCGGCAGCCAGAGCTCTCAACACGTTGATCGTCTCTAAATCCGAAAGCGTGTGGAGCTCCGGCAAACGATAGGTCGGCTTTAACATATCAGCTCCGATGCGTTAAAAAAAATATGATTTCTTAACACATCGCAACATCATGTTAAACCAGAGAACAATCTGCTGAAGCTATTCCTCGATCTCGCGCGCTTCCGACACCAGCATGATCGGAATGCCGTCGCGGATAGGGTAGGCGAGCCTCGCCTTTTCCGAAACGAGTTCGTTGTGCTCGCGGTCATAGGTCAGCCGTCCCTTGGTCAGCGGGCAGACCATCAGTTCCAGAAGCTTGGGATCGACGCGGCTCAGTTTTTCGTCCATGCGACTGCTTTTACTGCAAAATCGTGTCCGAGTCACCGAAGACCCGGGCAAGGACGATCTCGGTGATCGCGATCAGCGTTTCCGCCCGCGTCTTAAGGTCGGGCGCCTCGAGAAGCGCCTGCTTTTCCGCCGGCCCGAAGGGCGACATCATCGCCAGGGAATTGACCAGCGTCATGTTGCTGGCGCGCTCCACGCTCTCCCAGTCTGCCTCCAGCTTGTTGGCTTCGAGATAGGCCTTGAAGGCGGCGAGAAGGGCCGCGCGGTCGACCGCATCCTCTTCGTTGCGCGCCGAGAGATCGGAGATGAACGGCGCGATGCGGAAGGTGCGGTAGGGCTGGTGCGTATCCTTCTCGTCCAGCAGCCTGAACCGGCAGACGCCGGTCAGCGAGACGATGTAGCGACCGTCGCCAGTCTCCGCAAACGAGGTAATGCGCCCGACGCAACCGACGGCGCTGAGATTGCCTTCGCTATTCTTGTCGTCGCTCTCGCCAAGCGCCGGCTGCACCATCCCGATCAGCCGGTTGCCTGACATCGCCGCATCGAACATGGCAAGATAGCGGGGTTCGAAAATGTTGAGAGGGAGCTGACCGGTGGGAAGCAGCAGCGCACCGGTCAAGGGGAAGACGGCGATCGTGTCAGGCACATCGCCGCTCTTCAGATATCGTGCATTCCCCACTTGCATCGGCACTCGTCCCGCATAATCGGCGGACCTAAACCACACGCCCGCATCAAAGGGAATGTGGGGTACGCCGTCGAAAACGCAAGGGCGGACGACAGCAAACCGAAAGGCGAAATCTCGCTGACGCTTACGAGAACAGCAGCGCCGAAAGCTTGCGCCGTCCCGAAGCGCTGGCCGGATCCTTGAAACCCCAGACCTCGAAGAACTGCAACAGCTGGCGGCGTGCGCCATCGTCGTCGAAGGTCCGGTCCTTGCGCATGATGTAAAGCAGATGATCGGCCGCTTCCTCGCGTGCACCCTCGACATTGCGGATCTTGGCAAGCTTCATGCGCGCCTCGTGATCGTCGGGGTTGGCGGAAAGCGCCTGCTCCAGCGCCACTGGGTCGCCGAGCTTACGGGCTTCCTCGATCTGCTCGAGCTTCTTCACCACCGCCTGGATCGCCGGATCCGCCGCCATTTCCTCCGGCAGCTCGCTCAGCGCCTCGCGCGCCCGCTCATGCTGGTTGGCGGCGATCATGCATTGTGCCATGCCAGCCAGCGCCTTGGCATTATCAGGATCGGCCTGCATGACGGCGCCGTAAAGCTGTGCCGCGCCGTTGATGTCGCCACTGGCGAGCAGGCCATCGGCCTCGGCGACAACCGCTTCGATCTCGGCAGCCTGATCGGCACCGGCGGGACCGGCGATGCGATCGATGAACTCACGGATCTGGCTCTCGGGCACAGCGCCCATGAAACCATCGGCCGGGCGGCCGCCGACGAAGGCAATGACCGCCGGGATCGACTGGATGCCGAGCTGGCCGGCGATTGACGGATGGTCGTCGATGTTCATCTTGACGAGCTTGACGCGACCTTGGGCTTCGTTGACCACCTTTTCGATGACAGGGGTCAGCTGCTTGCACGGGCCGCACCAGGGCGCCCAGAAATCAACGAGCACCGGCTGGTTGCGCGACTCCTCGATGACGTCCTTGCTGAAGGTCGCCGTCGTCGTGTCCTTGATATAGCCGCCGCCGGCTGTGACCGGTGCCGATGCCTGGGCGGGCGCGGCAGGCGCGCCGCCATAGCTCGCCGTTGCCGACATCTGGCCGAAGGAATTGCTGTAGGGATTGTCGTTGCCGCTCATGAGTATCTCCCGCCGCGCCGGTCAGCCGGCTTTTCTAGCGTTAAAATCGTATGTCAGGACGTCACTTTCAAGACAAGCGGCGTATGACCGGTCGCTTCCATGAAGCGAACGAGGTCGGCGCTTGCGATCGACGTGGTCGCGTCGTTGGACAGCGGATGGCAATTGATAATGTCGTCCTTCATGAGATCGGCATCAAGAACGAATGTGACCTTGTGGTCCGAATCGTTGATCGCGCCGAAAGCCGTGACCGAGCCCGGAATGACGCCGAGATACTCCATCAGCTTCTCCGGCTTGCCGAACGACACCTTGCTGGCGGCGCCGATCAGCGTGTGCACTGTCTTGAGGTCGACCGAGGCATTCTCCTCGACCGTGAGCAGGAAGAACTGGTCCTTCTTGTCCTTCACGAACAGGTTCTTCGTATGACCACCGGGAATCTCGTCGCGCAACGCCACCGATTCGGCCACCGTGAACACCGGCGCATGCGTCTTGGTGCTGTGCTTGATGCCGAGCCCGTCGAGAAAGGCGTAGAGTTCGGTTGCGGTCTTCGGCGTCTTGTCGGTCATGGTCGTTCCAGCACTCGCATCGGGGTAATTAGCACCCTGATTACGTCGCCCTCCCCTCTTTTGCAACGTGCCTATTCGCCGCTTTTCCCTGGATTTGCGGCATTTTAGGTCGGGCAAGAAAGGCTTTTCGAATTTTTCTTCGCCTTTCCGTCATTTCCCTGTTGCATTTGAAAATCGTTTGGGCGATATAGCGCCCGTCGCCGCAAGGTGGCGCCCACGGTCCTCCAAACTACCACAGGCCGTCGGGATTATGAGCGGGTGTAGCTCAGTGGTAGAGCACAACCTTGCCAAGGTTGGGGTCGAGGGTTCGAACCCCTTCGCCCGCTCCAAATCTTCCCAGATTACAAAATTATGATGCATGATGCGCTCCAGAGAGTGCCTTGTTTCATGCTTTGATCCGATCGTGGTCTCTGTTCAGGAAGCCGCTTGACCAACGTCAGGCCCACCCCTCAAAAAACATTGATTTGCGCATCGCCCCTGCCCATGTTGAACCGAGGGCAGGATAATCGATTGGGCGGGAGAACATGCTGCAACGGACCGAGGAAACAGATGCCGCGCTGATCGACAGGCTGCAGCATGCGGCATTCAACTACTTTCTGAAGCACACAAATCCAGACAACGGCCTCGTCGCCGATACGTCGGTTGCGAACGTGCCCTGCAGCATCGCGGCGGTGGGTTTCGCGCTGTCGTCCTATACCGTCGCCGTCGAGCGCGGCTGGATGACGAGGGCGGACGCGATTTCACGCACCACGACGACGCTCTGCTTCTTCGCCAATGGCCACCAAGGCCGCGAGCGGCACGCGATCGGCTACAAGGGCTTCTTCTACCACTTCCTGCACATGGACACCGGCCACCGCGCCTGGAACAGCGAGCTCTCGACCATCGACACGACGCTGCTCGTGTCAGGCGTGCTGACGGCAGCCAGCTATTTCGATGGCGACGACGAGGCTGAGACCGAAATTCGCCGCATGGCGACGCTGATCTATGAGCGCATCGACTGGCACTGGGCGCTGAACAAAGGCGAGACCATCTGCATGGGCTGGAAGCCATCAAGCGGCTTCCTGCGCTGGCGTTGGCAGGGCTATGACGAGGCGGTGCTGCTCTACACGCTGGCGCTCGCCTCGCCCACGCACCCGATCCCGCAATCGAGCTATGACGCCTTCACCTCGAGCTATTCGTGGATGCTGTTTGGAGACCAGTGTTATCTCTACGCCGGTCCCTTCTTTATCCATCTCTTCTCGCATGCCTGGATCGATTTTCGCGGCATCCGCGACAAGCCGATGGCGGCGCGCGACAGCGATTATTTCCGCAACACCCAGATCTGTATCGAGGTGCAGCGCGACTACGCCGAGCGCAACCCCGGCCGCTTCATCGGTTACTCCAGGGATGTCTGGGGCCTCTCCGCCTCCGACGGGCCACCGCCGTCGCGCAGCCGCCATGGCGACCGGCGCCCGAGCGTGCTCGGCTATGCCGCCCGCGGCGCGCCGCTCGGCCCCGATGATGGAACACTTGCGCCATGGTGCGCGCTTGCCGCGCTGCCATACAACAGAGACGCGGCGATTTCGGGCACACGGGCGCTGCTGCAGGCCTATCCCGATCTCTGCTACGAGGGCCGCTTTCCCGGCGGCTTCAACCCGTCGGCGAAGACGGCGGGGCCCGAGGGCTGGGTGGACGACCGCTGCGTCGGCATCGACCAGGGGCTGTTGGTCATGACGATTGAAAACGATCGCTCCGATTTCATCTGGAGCCTGATGCGCAAGTCGGATGTCATCCGCACCGGCCTGGAACGCGCCGGTTTTAGCGGTGGTTGGCTGGAAAATGAGACGGAAGACGCCGAGCGCAGGTTTGCCTGAGTGAAGATCGCCTGACGGCGCGATGGTCGATCGGCCAGCGCGAAACCGGCCCGCCAGCGCAGAAACGATCCCTCAGCGCACGAAAACGTGCGCCTTGCCGGCGATCTCCAGCCTGACACGGTCGCCGCGCTGCGGCAGCGCCACGCTCGAGGTCTTGATCAGGATCGGCGGCAGCGCCACGCCGTCGAGCGATACGGCGACCGTGCAGGTCGCGCCGCCGAAATCCACCTCCACCACGCGCCCGCCATAGGGCTGTTCGCTGCTGTCGGTGACGACACGGATCTGTTCGGGCCGGAGCATGATCTCGACCTTGCCCTGATGCTGGCTATCGACCGCGACATGGCCGAGCGCGCAATCGGCATGGCCGTTGCGGATGATCGCCGGCAGCATCACCGCGTCGCCCAGAAACAGCGCCGTCTCGCGATCGCGCGGCGCCAGATAGAGCGATTGCGGCGATCCCGCCTGCACCAGCCTGCCATCGCGCAGCACCGCGACCTGATCGGCGTAGGACAGCGCCTCGGCCTGGTCGTGGGTGACGAGAATGCTGGTGATGCCCGCCGCCTGCAGCACGCGGGCGACCGCCTTGCGCATGTTTTCGCGAAGCCCCGTGTCGAGCGCCGAGAAGGGCTCGTCGAGCAGCATCAGCCGTGGCTCGCGTCCGAGCGCGCGCGCCAGCGCCACGCGCTGCTGCTGCCCGCCCGAGAGCTGGTGCGGCCGCCGGGTGAGCATGCCGCGGTCGAGCTCCACCATATCGAGCAGTTCGAGCACCCGCTTGTCGCGATTGGCGGTGCCACGCGCGAAGCCGAAGCCGATGTTGTCGGCAACGTCGAGATGCGGAAACAGCGCACCTTCCTGCGAAACGATGCCGATGCCGCGCTTATGCGCCGGCACCGCGGCCGGCCCGTCGGCCAACAGCTCGCCGTTGAGCGTCACGCGGCCCTGATCAGGCTGCTCGAAGCCGGCGATGATGCGAAGCAGCGTCGTCTTGCCGGAGCCGGAGGGCCCGACCACGGCGGTACGGCTGCCCGCCGTCACCTCCAGCGAGATGTTATCGAGCGCCTGCACCTGACCGTAACGCTTGCTGGCACCGTCTATCGTAAGCAGCGTCATTGTCCGGCAGTCCGTTTTGATTGAGCATGAAGAAGAAGGGTCAGCGGCAGCGACAGCACGACCATCATGAAGGCGTAAGGCGCGGCAGCGACATAGTCGATCTCGCTGGTCAGCGACCAGAATTTCGTGGCCAGCGTCTCGACGCCGTTGGGCGAGAGCATCAGCGTCGCTGTCAGTTCGTTGGTGATCCCGAGCGCGACAAGCGCGATGCTGGCGGCGGCACCAGGTGCGGCAAGCCGCATGGTGATCTGCCGCACCGCCTGGCCAGGCGTGCGCCCGAGCGCCATCGCGGCGCGTTCGAGTTCCACCGGCGCCTGCGCGATGCTGGCGCGCAGGCCCACCATCGCACGCGGCAGGAAGAGCAGGATATAGGCGATCAGCAGCGTCGCGAAGGTCTGGTAGAGCGGCAGCACCAGCCGCACGGTGATCGTCACCAGCGCCAGCGCCACCACGACACCCGGCAGCGAGCCGACATAATAGTGGCAGGCTTCGAGCACGCGCTGCACGCGGCCCGGCGCGCGCACCGAAAGCCAGGCCATGGGGGCGGCCGCGATCGTTGCCAGAATGCCGCCGGCAAGCGCCAGCACGATCGACTGCACGAAGGCGTTTCCAACCTCGACGCGCCAGATGCCGGCGCCGCCGAGATAGAGCCAGCGCACCAGCGTCACGAATGGCACGCCGAGCGTCAGCACCGCGACGACAACGGGAAGAAGCACCGCCGGTACCGCATACCAGCCGAGACGGCGGCGATCGGCCGGCCGGGCCGAGCCGGAGCCGACGCGGGCATAACGCTCGTTGCCGCGCACGAGGACCTCGATGGCCAGCAGAAGCAGGCAGCAGGCGACCAGCACGCCGCCGAGCATATTGGCGGCCGGGCTGTTGTAGGCGGACTGGAACTGGTCGACGATGGCGGTGGCAAACGTGTCGAAGCGGATCATCACGAAGAGGCCGTATTCGGACAACAGATGCAGCGCGATCAACAGCGCGCCGCCGCAGATGGCGAGCCGGAGCTGCGGCAGGATGGTTCGGAAGAACACCGCCCAGGGCCCAAGCCCGAGCGAAGCGGCCGCATCCTCGATCGCCGGATCGAGCCGGCGCAAGGCCGCAGCAACGGGGAGATAGAGAAACGGGTAGTACGCGAGCACCGAAACGAAGACGCCGCTCTGCAGCCCGCGCATGCCCGGCACCAGACTGACCCAGGCGTAGGAATGCACGAAGGCCGGCACCGCGAGCGGCGCCACGGCAAGCCACGCCCAGAGCCGCGCGAAGGGAACGTCGGTGCGCTCGGTAATCCAGGCAAGCGTCACCGCCAGCACGATCGACAGCGGCACGGTGATGACTTCGAGGAACACGGTATTGACGAGCAACTCGCCGACGCGGGGGCGGAACACCAGCTGCTTCACCGTCTCCCAGCCGACATCGATGGTGATCCAGGCGATGAAGCCGAGAGGAACGAGGCTGAACAGCGCAACGATGGCGGCAAAAAGCACGACGGGCGCATAGGGCAGGCCCCGGCGCGGTCGTGCCAGTCCTGCCGCCGGCCGCGCCGCCGACATCTCGGAAGCAAGCAATCTATTGTCCTGCAGCAAGGCCGCGCCTTTGACACGCTGAAAAAGGAAGGCAACCGCCTTTGACAGACGGTTGCCGTGTATCGTCATGGCCTAAAGTTTTCTTGAGGCAAAAGCAACAGTTTTACCCGGCCCCGGCATAGCGACCCTAGATCAGCCCCGCCTCGGTGATCATCTCGACCACCTTCTTGCTGTTGAGCTGCGACGCGTCGACGGCAGGTGCCTGGAGGTCTGCCATCGGCACCAGCTTGTCGTTCGAGGCCGCACCCTTGCCGACGGCATATTCATAGGAGGTGCCATCCTTCAGGATCGCCTGCCCGGCCTTGCCGGTGATGAACTTCAGAAAGGCCTGCGCTTCCTTCTGATGCTGGCTCGACTTCAGGATGCCACCGCCCGAGAGGCTGACGAAGGCGCCCGGATCCTGGTTCTTGAAGTAGTGCAGCGCAACGTTCTTGCTGTTTTCAGCCGTCGCCGCCTGATCGCCGAACCAGTAGTAATGATAGATGATCGCGCCTTCGACCTCGCCCGCATTGACGGCCTTCATGGCAACGGTGTTGCTTTTATAGGAGGTGGCGTTTTCCTTCAGCGCCTTCAGCCATGCCGCCGTCGCCTCTTCACCCTTCAGCTGCAGCAGCGCGCTGACGATCGCCTGGAAATCGGCGCCGACGGGTGCCGCGCCCCAACGGCCCTTCCAGGCCGGATCGGCGAGATCGAGCATCGACTTCGGCAGCTTGTCCTCGCTGAGCTTGGTCTTGTCATAGGCGAACACGGTGGAGCGCGCCGCGATGCCGGCCCACATCCCATCCTTCGGACGGAACTCCTCCGGCAACTGGTCGAGCGTCGCCTTGTCGATCGGCGCAAACAGGCCGGCGGCATCGACCAGCGTCATCGCCGGCGAATTTTCGGTGAGGAACACGTCTGCAGGCGACGCCTCGTCTTCCTGGATGATCTGGTTGGCGAACTGCATGTCGCTGCCCTGGCGCATCGTCACCTTGATGCCGGTTTCCTTGGTGAAGGCGTCCACCCACTCCTGGCCGAGGCTCTGGTGCTGGGCGTTGTAGACGACGATCCCTTCGGACTCCTCTTCCTGCGCTCTGGCGCCCGAAGCGAGCGACGTTGCGGCAAGAAGCATGGCACCAAGTGCTGCGGCCTGCGAGAGGCGATTAAGGGAGACGGTCATGATGCCCTCCATGGCATTTCATCTGCGATATCCATGATGATTGCAGCGGTATATTTTCGTTACGCCCTCATTTCAAGTTTGCGCGCCGCGGGAGCAATCACAAAGGCTTGAAATAATTGCCATATTTTAGAACCGTTCTAGAGGAGACTGATCGCGGCGATAAGCTCGTCCTCGACCTCGATGCCGTTTTCGATCGCCGCGCGCCGGGCGTTCTGCCCGCGCCGGCCGGGCAGCCGCACGCCGGGATCGGATGCGATCTCATCGGCAAGCCGACCCATGCGCTCGGCCGCGACCGCCCCGCCTGTGGCATCGGGATTGATGACGATGAGCATATGGCCGAGGGCCGGCGCATCGCCCTGATCGTCGAACAGCGAAGACGCTTCGAAGGAGAAATTGGCGCCGGTAAGCGCGCCGGCCATGATCTCGACCATCATCGCCAGCGCCGCACCCTTGGCTTCGCCCGATGGGATCATGGTACCGGCCAAGGCCTCGACGGCGTCGGTGGTCGGCTGGCCGCTGCGGTCGAAGGCCCAGTTGTCGGGGATCGGCACGCCTTTCTGCTTGGCCGCCATCACCTTGCCGCGCGCCACCCGCGACAGCGCCATATCGATGACAACGGGATCGGCATTGGGCACCGGTGCGGCAAAGGCGATCGGATTGGTACCGAAGACAGGCTTGCGTCCGCCCCAGGCCGCCATCGAGGCCGGCGCGTTGGCAACCATAAGCGCCACCAGCCCCATCTCGGCGAAGCGCTCGACCGTCAGCGCCAGCACGCCGGCATGATGCGAGCGGCGGAAGGCGACGGCCACGATGCCCTGCTCGCGCGCGATATCGGGAACGACGGACAAGGCGAGATCGATAGCCGGATAAGCGTAACCGTGATTGGCGTCGATCTGCACGACGGCGGGTAGCGGGCGCGAGAGCGATGGCGTCGCGAAGCCGTCGACCTTGCCGGCCCGCGCCTGCCTGGAATAGGCCTCGACGCGCCTGAGCCCGTGCCCGCCCTGCCCGGCAGCTTCCGCCGCCACGAGCGCGCGGGCGACCGAACGGGCATTCGCCTCGCTCACCCGGTTTCTGATCAATGTTTCGAAAACCAGTGTCTCGGCGACGGCGAGTGTCAGATGCATTGAAGGAACCTACGCAAACAAAAGGACGATAACGCGGCCAAGTTATCGCCCTTCTTCTCGCAATGCAGCAATTGAATGCAGCGCTTATTCGACGTCGAACTTGACGCCCTGCGCCAAGGGCAGCGTCTTGCCGTAGTTGATGGTGTTGGTGGCACGGCGCATGTAGGCGCGCCATGCATCCGAGCCGGACTCACGGCCGCCGCCGGTTTCCTTCTCGCCGCCGAACGCGCCGCCGATTTCCGCCCCCGAGGGACCGAGATTGACGTTGGCGATGCCGCAATCAGACCCGCGCGCCGAAAGGAAGCCTTCCGCTTCGCGCATGTCGTTGGTGAAGATCGACGACGACAGGCCCTGCGGCACGGCGTTGTGCTCTTCGAGAACCGCGTCGAAATCGCTGTATTTCATGACATAGAGGATCGGCGCGAAGGTTTCGTTCTCGACCGGACCCGTCTGCGCGGGCATCTCGACCAGCGCCGGGCGCACGTAGAAGGCGTCGGAGGCACCGTTTTCGACACGCTCCCCACCGGTGACCTTGCCGCCCGCCGCCTTCGCCTGCTCCAGCGCCGACTGCATGTTGCTGTAAGCTTGGCTGTCGATCAGCGGACCGACCAACGTGCCCGCTTCCAAGGGATTGCCGATGGTGACGGAGCCGTAGGCCTTCTGCAGGCGGGGCACCAGTGCGTCATAGACGCTCTCGTGCACGAACAGGCGGCGCAGCGTGGTGCAGCGCTGGCCGGCGGTGCCCATGGCCGAGAAGGCGACGCCGCGCAGCGTCAGATCGAGATCGGCCGTCGGGCAGATGATCGCGGCATTGTTGCCGCCGAGTTCCAGGATGGCGCGGGCAAAGCGCTGCGACAGGCGCGGACCGACGGCGCGGCCCATGGCCGTGGAGCCGGTGGCCGAAACCAGCGGCACCTTGGGATGATCGACCAGCGCCTCGCCGACATCGCGACCGCCGATCAGGAGCGTCGAGAGATTGGCCGGCGCTACCCCACCTTCGGCGATGAAGCGCTTCAGCGCCTTTTCGAACAGCGCCTGCGTGGCAAGCGCCGTCAGCGGCGTCTTTTCGGACGGCTTCCAGACGGTGGAGTTGCCGCAAACCAGCGCCAGCGCCGCATTCCACGACCAAACGGCAACGGGGAAATTGAAGGCCGAGATGATGCCGACCACGCCAAGCGGGTGCCAGCTTTCCATCATCCGGTGCTCGGAACGCTCGGTGGCGATCGTCAGGCCGTAGAGCTGGCGGGAGAGACCAACGGCGAAATCGCAGATGTCGATCATTTCCTGCACCTCGCCGAGGCCTTCGGACGTGATCTTGCCGACCTCGATCGACACCAGCCGGCCGAGCTCGGCCTTGGCCGCGCGCAGCTCCTCGCCGAGCAGGCGCACCAGTTCGCCGCGCTTCGGGGCCGGAACGGCGCGCCATTCGAGAAACGCCTTGTGGGCATCAGCGATCGCGGTCTTGGCGTCGGCGACCGACACTTCCTTCAGCGCGCCGATTTCCTTGCCCGTGACGGGCGATGTCACCCGCAGCGTACCGCCGGTGAAGCGATCGGCGCTGACGCCCAGTTTGGACAGCAGTGTCTTGGTCTCGGAAGCGAGATCGAGCGTAGCGATGGTCATTGTCGTGGTTCCAACCTTGTTGTTCTTTAAAAGCGGGCATCGGCGAAGTGGGCGACCTGGGCGCCGGCTTCGTACCATAGTTCCTTGGCGGCGCGGAAGCGCGGCTCGGCGGGATCAGTCAGCGGCAGCGGTAGATCGGCCTCGCTCATCTCGCCCAGGATATGGCGGGCAAGCGTGCGGCCGAACACCGTTCCCGGCGCGATCCCCCGGCCATTATAGCCGGAAAAGCCGACGACATTGTCGGCGAACTTGTGAAAGCGCGGCAGCGCATTGTCGGTCATGCCGATCTTGCCGTACCACTCGCATTCGAACTCGACATCGCCAAGCTGCGGGAACAGCTTCTTCAGCGCGCGCCGCGCCCAGCCCTTGTGGACGGATAGCCCGGTATTGCGTAGCGCCCCGACACTGCCGAACACCAGCCGGCCGGCCTGATCCATGCGGTAGGAGGAGAGGATTTCCTTGGTGTCCCAGACGCCCTCGCGGCCGACAAGGATCGACTTGCGCAGATTGTCGCCGAGCGGTCGGGTCGCCAGGTTGAAATAGGGCAGATGCACCTGCTCCTTGCGCACCTGCTCCCAAGGGCCGGTGCTGTAGGCATCGGTGGCGACGATGATCCAGTCTGCAGTGACGGAACCCTTCGCCGTCTTCACCGTCCAGCGATTGCTGTTCTTCTCGGTGGCGATGACAGGGCTCGACGTATGGAGCGAGACACCAGCCTTGACGGCGGCATGCGCCAGCCCCCGAGCATAGGCGAGCGGCTGCAGCGTGCCGGCGCGCATGTCGAGCAGCGATCCGGTATAGGCGTGGCTTCCTACCCGGCGCGCCGTCTCGGCGGCATCGAGCAACCTGACATCGGCGCCACGCGCGGCCCACTGGCTGGCGCGGTCGGTGATTTCCTTGAGGCCATCGGCGCCGACGGCGACATGCAGCGTACCGTTGCGCTCTAGTTCGCAGGCGATCTCGTGCTTGTCGATCAGCTCCATCACCAGCTTCGGCGCATTGCCGAGCAGGTCGAGCAGGCGCTCTCCATAGACGGGGCCGAGCACACCGGGCAGATCGTCGGGCATCACCCACATGCCGGCATTGATCAGCCCGACATTGCGCCCGGCGCCGCCAAAGCCGACTTCGTTGGCCTCAAGCAGCACCACCGACTTGCCGGCTTCCGCCAGATGCAGGCTGGAAGACAACCCGGTATAGCCGCCACCGACCACGACGATATCGGCCGTAACGGCGCCCGCAAGCGGCGCGGTTGCCGGCGGCTGCGGCGCGGTTTTTTCCCAGAGGCCGTGGGAGCGCGGATCATTCAGCATCGAACAGCTCCGTTCGCAAATCATCAGGCAACGTTGCTCAGGCGCAGGCCGGAAAGCCCGAGCAGATCGATCGCCGCCTCCAGCGAGCGTGCCTGACGTTCCGCGTAGAGGTCAAGCTCATCCGTGACGGTGGCGCCGAGCGCCTCTTCGAAGGCCGAGCGGTTGGAGCGGGTCGCGTAGTTCTGCTGCTGATCCGTTCCAAGGTTCGACTGGAAGATCCCGGCGGCACTGACCGGCAGGAAATCCTCGTAAACGATCGGATCGAAGGCGAGGTAGCCCATCTCGATCAGCTTCTCCGCATCATCGGGCAGCGCGCCATCGACGGCGGCGGCAACGCCCTTGGGCGTGGCGGAATAATGGAAGAAGGCCAGCGCCTCGGCCCGAAGCACCGCCCAGCTGTCCGGCAGTTCGCGGAACCGCTCGGCAAGCTCGCTGTCGTAATCGCCGGCCTTGGCGCCGGCGGCGCCAACCTGTACTTCGCCGCGAACCGATGCCAGCAGCCGGTCGTAAAGCGCCCGGCCCTTGGCCGTCAGCGCCACGCCGCGCTGCTCGATCTCGCCGAAGCGGGCCGTATGCGTGCCCTTAGTGCCGCCCGTCTCGCCGGCAAAGGCGATCGCCTCTTCCAGCGCCTTGAAGCTGGTCTGGCGCAGCAGGATGTCGCAATCGCGGCGCGGCGGCCCTTCGATGACGGCCTTCGGCGTGATGCCGCGCTCCGGCATGCGCGCCTGCACGGCGTCGATATCGAGCGTGCGAGGGGTGAGGTGGTTGATATGCGGCCCCTTGAAGGAGACGACGTCGGCGATCAGCCGGTGCGCGTCGTGCAGGCGCTTGTAGGTCTCGGCCGTGACCGTCGCCTCGCCGTGCCAGCGGAAGGTCTCCAGCGCTTCGGCAACGAATTCCCGCGCTTCCGCTTCCGTCAGCCCGCCGGCTTCCTCATGGCGCTCGATCAGCTGGATGGCGCGCTCGGTATAGATGCGACGCTTCGACAGGATATCGGCAGCTTCAGCGCGCAGAGCCTCGTCCTCGATCAGCTCGAGCCTGAGCAGCGAGGTGAAGACGCGGAACGGATTGACGCTGAGCGCTGCCTGATCGACCGGGCGAAAACAGGTCGAATGCACAGGCACACCGGCGACAGACAGATCGTAGTAGCCGACCGACTGCATGCCCATCACCGCAAACAGCCGGCGGATGGTGAAGAGCTCTTCGGCCGTGCCGAGACGGATAGCGCCGTGGCGCTCGACATCGATACGATCAAGCTCACCGGCGCGCGTCAGGCGCTCACGCAGCGCGGTATCCTTGGCCAGAATCTCGGCATTGACGTCTGCAACCAGTTCCAGCAGCGTTCCGTATTGCGGCACCTCGGCGCGATACATCTGCGACATCGCTTCGGTGAACAGCGAACGGATGCGGTCTGTGGAAACGAAGCCTGCCATGATAGAGATCCCCACGTTCATTCCGATTATGATTAGTGCAGCTATTTACAAGCGCCCGAAAGCCATAAATATCGACATTTCGGAAATAGCTCATTCTGAAATGGAATGACCCATGCTCACGTCAAGGCGTTTTCTACCCTCCACCGCGCTGCTCTCCGCTTTCGAGGCGGTATCGCGCACCGGCAGCGTCACGGCCGCCGCCAAGGAGCTCGACCTGACGCAGAGCGCCGTCAGCCGCCAGATCAAGACGCTGGAGGAGCAGCTCGGCGTCGAGCTCTTCATCCGCGAGCGTCAGACCGTGCGCCTGACGCTTGCCGGCGATGGCTATGCCCGCGAGATCCGCGAGGCCCTGCGGCGCATCTCCAGCGCCTCTTTGAACCTGCGCGCCAATCCGCACGGCGGCACGCTCAACCTGGCCATCCTGCCGACCTTCGGCACCCGCTGGCTGGCGCCGCGCCTCGGCCGCTTCCTCTCAGCCAATCCCGGCGTCACCATCAACCTCGTCACCCGTCTCTCCTCCTTCGATTTTCGGCTCGATTCGATCGACGCCGCCATCCATTTCGGCCATCCGCTCTGGCCGGGCGCCGAACTCACCTTCCTGATGTCGGAAAAGACCGTGCCCGCCTGCAGCCCCGATTTCCGCGACCGGTACGGGATCAGCCAGCCGTCCGATCTCGTCGACGTGCCGCTGCTGCACCTCACCACCCGACCGGATGCCTGGGAGCAATGGTTCGCCGATAACGAGGTGCCGCCGCAAACCGTTCACGGCATGCTGTTCGACCAGTTTGCCACCGCTGCGCAGGCCGCGATCGCCGGCCTCGGCGTGGCGCTGTTGCCGACCTTCCTGATCGAGGACGAGCTGAAGCGCGGCGATCTCGTGGCATCAGTCAATCGCGAGATGGAGAGCAAGGAACGCTACTATCTGGCCTTTCCCGCCGAGCGCGCCGACTACGCCCCGCTATCGGCCTTCCGCGAGTGGATCGTGCGCGAGGCGGCCGGTTGACGGAACCGCTTGCGCCGCACCGGTCGTTTCGCGCATTATGCCGCCAAACCAGAATTCGATGCAGGAAATCCTCATGAAGCCGATCTTCGTCCAGCTCCAGTGCGCCCCCGGCAAGACCTACGAGGTCGCCGACGCCATCTACAAGACCGAACGCGTCTCGGAGCTCTATTCGACCAGCGGCGATTACGACCTGCTTCTCAAGGTCTACATCCAGGAAGGCGAGGACATCGGCAAATTCGTTAACGATCAGATCGCCAGCATTCCGGGCATCGTCCGCTCGCTGACGACGCTGACCTTCCGCGCATTCTAAGACCGGGTCACGGTCGGTTAACTCTTCGCGAAAGCAAATACCCGAAGGCGCGGACATTTAACGCAGCCTTAACGTCGCCGGTCGCCATGTGGCATCGATGAAAGCCGCGACCAGCAATCGCGGCCGAAGGGATGACATATGTCTGCCGCCGAACTCTATCCCCATGACGCCGAACCGGTCGCGGCCAGCGCGCCGCTGATCGTTCACGTCATCCGCCAGTTCCTGCCCAATCGCGGCGGCCTTGAGGACGTGGCCGCCAATCTCGCGCGCCAGACACTGAAGCGCGGCTACCGTGTCCGCGTTGTCACGCTCGATAGCCTGTTCACCGCCCGCGACAGAAAACTGCCGTCGCGCGAAACCATCGACGGCATCGACGTCATCCGCATCCCCTGGTCAGGCAGCACGCGCTATCCGCTCGCACCGGAGGTCTTCCGGCATCTCGGCGACGCAGACCTGATCCATGTGCACGCAATCGACTTCTTTTTCGACGCACTAGCCTGGGGCCGGCTGCTGCATCGCAAGCCGATGGTGGTCACCACCCATGGCGGCTTCTTCCACACGACGAAATTTGCGGCGATCAAGAAGGTCTGGTTCCAGACCATCACCCGCGTCTCGGCCACCGCCTATAAGCGCGTCATCGGCTGCAGCATGTCGGATCTCGCGCAGTTTTCAAAAATCGCGCCGAGCCGCAGCATCGTCATCGAAAACGGCGCCGACATCGGCAAGTTCGCGGACCGCGCATCCCGTAGCCCCAAGCGCCGGATCGTCACGATCGGCCGGTTCTCGGTCAACAAGCGCCTGGACCGCCTGATCGACGCGGTCGCGGTGCTGAGGGTGTGCAATCCGGATTGGCATCTCGATATCGCCGGCGTCGAATCCGATCTGACCAGACAGGACCTGATGGCCCAGATCGACCGGCTGAAGCTGAACGGCTCTGTCACCATCCACGTCGGCGCCGACAACGACGCGGTCGGCCACATCATCGCCGACGCCTCGATCTTCGCCTCGGCTTCATCCTATGAGGGCTTCGGCCTGGTGGCGCTGGAAGCCATGAGCGCCGGTCTGCTGCCGGTGCTCAACACCAACGAAGCCTACGGGACGCTCGGCGCGCGCCACAAAGACATCCTGCTCGCCGACTTCGCCGACACCGCCGCCGCAGCCCTCGCGCTGGAAACGGCTTACGAGCGGCTGGAAACGCAGGGGCCGACGGTAAGGGCAGCGCTTCTGTCCGGCGCCTCGGCCTATTCCTGGGACGTCGTCGCGGAGCGTTATATCAGCGTCTACAACGAGCTTATCGCCGGCTAGAAAAAGCCGGCGCAGTCACCCTCGATCATCCGAAAAATCGACCGACCGCAACGGGCGGGCGCACGCCTTTGCCCGATCAGGCCTTAGCGAGGCGCGCGATCTCGGCAAACACCGTCCGGCGCGATTCCGGCGGCGTCAGATTGTGATCGGCATCGGGCAGCATCACCAGCCGGACGTTCGGATGGCGCTCGAACTTGCGGCCACCGGGGCCGAAGTGGAAATACATGTGCTCCAGCCCGACATCGCCTTCGCTATAGATCAGCGTCAGCGGCACCTTGCGCTTGCCGACGGTGACGAAGGACTTCTTCACCTCGCTCGCCGTGTGACGGCGGCTCGGCAGATATTCGAGCAGCGGCGCGATACGCACCGACATGCGGCGTGAAAAGGCGATGATGACATTGCGCGTCGCCGCCAGCACGTCGATATCGCCCTTCATCAGGCGCTTGACCGTGGCGAAGCTGGAAAGCCGCTGTCCGTAATCCTCGAAGCTGCGCGGCACCGACACGACATGCTTTCGCTCGACCGGCTGGTTCGGATCCCAGTAATAGACGAAGGGATTGATCGATACGGCCGCTTTGACCCTGACGTCGTCGACGGCAGCGCGGATGGCGACATAGCCGCCGCTGCAGCGCCCGGCGACCATCAGCGGTCCCGGCACCATGCCCTCAAGCAGATCGAGTGCTGCCTGCGCATCGGCATTCTGGGTGGCGGAATAGAGAATCTGATCCGGCGCATCCGGACGTGGAGGGCTGTCACCGACATTGGCGGAATCGAAGCGGATCGAGGCAATGCCCTCGCGGGCAAGCTCCCGGGCCATGTCGGTGATCGCGCGACCCCAGCCGGACTGGCGATCATAGGCAGTCGACAGGAACACCACGCTGTTGCCGCGCGGCCGTCCGACCGGACGCGTGACGACGCCGACCAGATGATTGAACGCGCCGAAACGAACCGGCACTTCCTCGAAGCCGTCGCCTGCGAGCGACTGCGTATCGACAACAGTGGCGGAAGGCGTTGCGGCCGGATCGACCGACGTATGCTCGCCCACCCACTGCGTCAGCGTCTCGACGATCTCCATCGGCGTGCGCGAGAAGACCGGATCGGAGATCAATCTGTCGTAACCCTTGAACACCTGCTGCTCGACCGTCGCACCAAGCGCGGTCAGATTGTCGGCAAGCGTCGTGTCGTCGGCGCGCTCCGGTCGCTCCAGAATGAGGTAGCGCTGTGCTGCCAGCGCTTCCGGCGCGGCGATGCGGACCTTCGACAGTTCCGCGGCGATCCCATCGGGCATCTGCAGCCCGGCGATCATGTGCTTGCCCTCGGGAATGGCATCCTCGCCCAATCCCAGATGATGATTGATAAACGTCGCCCATGCGCGAAGCTCGCGCAGATAGGCGCGCCCGTTGACGACGGGACCGAGCAGGGCGATGGCATCGACGCCTTCAATCGACGGCGCGGTTCTCTGCGCAAGTGCTGCACCGAGCCCCTGGGCGACGATGATGATGCGGCTGCAGCCGCTCAATTGCTTCAGCCGTTCGGCGGCATCGCGGATCGCATCTTCCCAAACCTTGAGGCCAACGATATCGTCGACATCGAGCGCATCGCCGGCACCGGGGTAATCGAAGCGCAGGCTGGGCACGCCGAGGGCTGCGAAATGCTCCGCAGTGACACGGAAGAACCGCCGGCTGCACATTTCTTCAAGCCCCCAGGGATTGACGAAGAGCACCGCCGTGGAGCGCTTCGCAACCCCGGCGTCCTCCGGCTTGAAAAGGCCGATCGTGCCATCAAAGGCAAAGGGCATCGCGGCCTCGTTGCCGGCGCCTTCGGCAAGACCTGTCTCGACCGTGATCTCGATCGGCAGATCTTCACTCGCTGTCTTGGCGCTTGACGGCGCGATGAACGCGACGACCGTATTGGCGGCTTTTCCTAACGAGCCTGGCATCTTCTCGACAATAGAAAACATAACATCGGCATCCTCTCGCGGAATTGCCTTTAAAAGCTTGAGTGCAACAATATAGCCAGTCCCACCAAGGACGACTGCGAGAACAAGTCCAATAGAACCGTTGATATAGTGTAAAACGCCGAGGGCTATAATTGCGCACAGAAACGACGCAGCCAGTGTCTTGATCAGATTTACGTAAAGGCCGGAGAGCTGAGAGCCGAAACCGGTCTGCCGCACCATGATAATACACATTATCGTGAACACGCCGATGCGCACCATTGCGGCACCCTCGGCAGCGAAGAATGGAACGACTGCGAGGCAACCGAGCGTCATCACGGCGGCGCCGACGAGGCTGACTTTCAACCGGTCGCGAACGCGGTCCATGGACAGGAGATACAGGCTGAGCGTCTGCATGAAGGTGTAGGACGGGGCGGCAAGCGCCAGAAGCGCCACGACGGTTCCGCTGCGCGCGAATGCCTGGCCGAACACTTCGCGCACCAGCTCGCTCGATATGGCGGCAAGTCCAAAGCTCATCGGCAGGATGATATAGGCCATGCTGCGGGTGACGGCCGCGAAAACCTCGACCGGCAGGGTACGGTCGTCGCTCGAGTGGCGCCGCTCCGAGTAATAGGGGAGCAAGCTGCCCGTCATCTGGATCGGCAACTGCAACGCGATATTGGCGACGGACAGGCCGACGGCATAAAAGCCCACCATCTCGACCGACCAGAACTGCTGCAGGAACAGGAGCTCCAGCCTGTTGAGAAAGATGGAATCGATCAGGAACTGCACCGAGAGCACGATGGAGGAGGCCGCCAGATATTTGAGCGGAACCCCGCAGCGGTCGCGCGGCGTCATCAGGATCGGAATGGTGGCGATGAAGAACACCATCTGCCCCAGCAGATAGCCGACCAGCACGCCCTCGACCCCATAGAGCACAGCGCCGGCGCCAACGCCGATCAGTTGCAGCAGGCAGACGCCCATCGCGAGCTTGAAGAAATCGGTCAGCCGCCGCTCACCAATGAGGTAGAATTTGACGAAGGATCCGATCGCCTGCACGAAGAACAGCGCGCCCGTGACATAGGCGACCGAGGGGGCGGTCTTCGCCCAGTGCATCTGCTCAGACGTCAGAAAAAACAGCGCGTAGAGGCCGAGCAGAAACAGCGTCGAGCAAAGCATGACGGTGACGAGCAGCGAGGCGAAACCCAGCCGCCGCCGCGCATCGAAGCCTTCCGCCTGAAGCTGCGGCAGCGTCTTCGACATGGTGATGCTGGAGCCGAGCTCGGCGATTGATGCGCCGGTGACGACAAGCCAGAGCGAGAAGGCGACAATGCCGTTCGCCTCGGGCCCCAGCAACCGGGCGGTGATGATGGAAGACAGGAATCCCGTTACCAGCAGCAGCATTCCCGCCGCGCCGTTCATCACAGAATTCGCGATAATTCCCTTAGACATACCGTATCCGCTTTAGGCCATTTCACGGGCCTACATTAGTAAGAAAGTCTTTCGAAATTGATTGCGCCTCATCTTTTGCGACGAGCGCATCTAGAACGAGAACGCGCGCGCGCCACCTGGGGTCAGCACCTCGCCGGAGGGGCGATCATCGGCCCCTCGCCCTGAAAGCGGGCGCAGGAGAACGCGTTTGGCAGCGCCCGGTGCGAGATGGAACCAGTCGTCGTCGGGCCTGAAACCGTCCATGCTGAAATGCACCGATTGCGCCAGCCTGTCGGTCGCGAGATCTGCGAACCACGCACCGCCATCCGCAACCAGCGACACCTGGATCTCGGCATCGTGCACGGCTTTCGAACGCCCCTGCGGGAAATGGAAGGCATCGGCCACCACGGCCCCGCCCTCGGGAAGCCTGAGCCGCGCCACAGTGACGTCATGCGCCGGCGGCCCGAAGCGGAAAGCGTAGGTGGTGTCGAAGAAGGCGCCGAACAGGTCGGTGGCCGCGAACGTCTCGACGCTCCGAGGTGCAAGCGTCAGGATGCGTCCGCCGTTCGCCACATGCTGCCGGCCGCTCCTGAAGCAGATGACCTCGAGATCAAGCTGCAGGCTGTGCTCGGTCTCGTTGATCACATGCACGTCGAGGCCATTGGTCCCCTCGTCGGTCACCAAGACCTGTACCGGCCGGAAGGCCCGGCGCAACGCGTACCAGATCGGCTTCGGCGCACCGGTTGAATCGATCACGCCCCAGCCGGCGCCGGGCAACAAATCCTGCAGGGTCCAGACCAGCGCACCGTTACAACTCGACCCTTTGCGCCGCCATTCCGCAAAGGTCTCCTCCGCCACCTCGCCGGTGACGGCGCGCGACAGATCGAGATAGAGCTCGCGGTTCTCACGGCGCAGGCGCGCCGGATCGACGTCGTAGAGTTCGCCGAGATAGAAATCGCGCACATCCTCGAAATCCCAGGAGGCGCCGCGATCGCGCGGCACGCGCGATTTCCATAGCGGGCTGTGCACCGGTGGCACATCGAGATGCCGTTGCAGCGTCTTCTGCTGCGGCACGTTGGCGAAGGCGAGACTCTCGGCCGCGAAGCGCACATTGGCACGGCGCGCATCGTCAAGCGGCCGCATATAGGCGCCGACACCGTAATAATGCGTCACGCCGGCATTCGGCGAAAACGGCATGGCACCGCCGGACGGCGAATTGACGACATAGGGGATTTCGGGGCAGAGCCGTGCCGCGATTGCCGGAATGATCTCGTCGGTGATCGGGCCGGACCAGAATTCCGGCGGCAGGCCGAGCATCGCCGCCTGCTGATAGGTCTCGCTGCCGCCACATAGCACCGTAAGAGATGGCGAACCCTGCACGCCGTGCAGGAACTCCTCGACCTCGGCGTGGACATGCGCGGTAAACGCCTTGTCGTTCTTCGGATAGTCGAAATTGGCGAACATGAAGTCTTGCCACACCATCAGCCCGAGCTCGTCGCAAAGCTGGAAGAAATCGGGCGTCTCATAGGCCATGGTGCCGCCGATGCGGATCATGTTCATGCCGGCCTCGGCGGCCAGCCGCAGGAACGGCTCGTAATCCACCCGTGCACCTGGAAGGCGCACGATGTCGGCCGTTGTCCAGACCGCGCCTCGGCAAAACACCCGCTCGCCGTTGATCAGAAGCGCAAAGTCGCTACCATCCGTGCCGCGATCGGCCACGACGCTCCTGAAACCGGCCTTGCCAAGCGGGTGTTGGGCACCATCGATGACAACGGCGTAATCGTAGAGACGCGGCGTTCCGTGCGTGTGGGGCCACCAGGGCTCCACATCCTTCAGTCTCAGAATGGCCGAGTAATGCCGCTCACCGACCTTTTCGAACGCCTGATCGATGCCGCCGCAGCGCAACGACAGTTCGGGCGCCTCGGCGTCGGTGCGGAGCGACACGCTGAGCTTGCCGGAACCATCCGGCTCCAGCACCGCCCGCACGCTGACGTCATCCAGCGAAACGACATCGCGGCGCACCAGCATGACCGGTCGCCACGGGCCGGCGGTGTGGATTTCCGGGCACCAGCCGGGCATGCGGCCAAGCAGGGTGGTGCGGACGTTCTTCAGTCCCTGCGGCGTGATCATCTGCGGCCGCCAGCGGGCGCGCGGGCCGCTTTCGGCGATCCGGGGCGCCAGCGCGCGAAAACACAGCGCCAGCTCGTCGCCACCGGAGAGCGTCACGGGCACCTCGTGCAGGGTGAACATGCTTTCGGACGAGAGGATCTCCTGGCCGTTCAGGAACACATGGCAAAGCGTCGCCAGCCCCTCGAAGCGAAGAATGACGTCGCCCGGCGCCGCGTCGAACAGGCGGCAGACATACCAGGCGTCCCTGTTGTCGAGCGGCACGGGGTTTTCACGATCGAACAGGCCCGCCCTCTCAAGCGCGCCCGCGACCGTGCCGGGCACCTCGGCGGGGATGAACTGGGCCGAAAGCGGCAGGTCGTGCGGATTGGCGCAGGCGCCGGGTTCGGTCAGAACCAGGTTCCACCCCTCGCTGAGCGCGACTTCCTCCGCCGCGATGCTCGCCAATCTCCCACGCATGATCAGGCCTCCGGCTTCAAAGATGCTTTGTGAGCGAAGCCATTACGGCATCCCATGCATCGGCAGCCGGATCAAGCGCGGTCGCTAGCGGCTCGAACTTCTTGCGGGCGACGGCGCGCGCCAGCTGGAACTGCACCGACTTGGCGGCTTCCGACAGGCGCCGGGCATGCTCGGCGGCAGCGCCGAATTCGGCGGCCGAATGCCAGACCAGATAATCGGCCAGCAGCTCGAAATTGGCGCCGAACTGGCGCAGCGTGTTGAAGGCGTATTTGTGGAAGAAGCCGAAAGGCCGCTCGGCCACCGCCTCGACCTGCTCGGGAAACACGCCAGCGAAGACGCGGATCGGGTTTTCGCGCGGCCGGCGGGCGAAATGTGCGCTCAGCAACGCACGCGACACGGCCCGCGTCCGCGTCGCATCGACGGGCGTTTCGGGAAATTTCGCGAATTCGGTATAGGGCAGGAACAGCGGATCGTCGTCGGTGAGATGCAGCTGGAACAGCCCGTCGAAATCCTCGCCCTCAAGGCTGAAGAAGCCGCCATTGTGGAAATAGTCGACGCGCTTGTGGGCCATATCCAGCTTGTTGATCGCAACGGTCGTCTTGCCGTGCTCCTGCCGGTAGGCGGTACCCTGCGTGTCGGGCATGTAGAAGCTGTCCATCTCGATCAGGCACAGGCGCCCACGCGAAATCTGCGTCTGGATATGACGTTCGACCTTGTCGAAGATCGCCAACTCGGTGACGCGGATGCCGTAGAGCGCTTCCAGATCCTCAAGCGGCACCTTGAAGAAGGTGAACTGGTCGCCTTCGAAGTCCTGGCCGAGCGTGAAGCCGAGCATGGCTTCCGGCGCTAGGCCGAGGGTGGAAAGCACCTCGATCCACAAATCGATGTAGCAATTGGTCTCCGGCCACATGCGCTCCATCGAGTGCAGCGCATGCGGGGAATAGCTGTCCGGGCTGATCCCCGGGAAGACGGATGCCATCGTCTGCCTCAGCCCCAGAGGGCCTGGCGCACCGAGGCCGGCCACAGCTTCACGTCGAGGCCGTGGTGATGGAACAGCGCCAGCGCGATGCGTTCCAAACCAAAGCCGACGCAGGCGGTAAACGCGACACTGCCGTCCTCAAGGTTCAGGCCCCACTTCTGACCGAAGGAATCCTGATGGAAGTTGAAGCTCATGCAGGCCGTCGGATTGGCCGTCGAGGTGATCGGGATCAGGAGCTCGAATTTCAGGTTCTGGTCGCGCTGGTTGTTGACCATCATCTTGCCGGCGCGGCCGAAGAACGGGTCGTTGGCGACGTCGATGGTGACGTCGAGCCCGACCAGCTTCATCATCTCGAGACCGCGATCCATCCAGTTCTGGCGGAAATCGGTGACGTGCTTCTCCGTGCCCATGCAGACATATTCGCGCATGCGGAACAGCTGCTGGCGGGCAGGATCGCGCGACGGCTCATGGCGGAAGCAGTATGACTGCAGGTCGAACAGCGCGCCATCCCTAGGCAGGTTGCCGCGGCGGGCGACCGTCGGGTAGAGCGGATAGCAGGCGGCTGGCGTCAGCACGATCTCGGTCGCTTCCTGGCCCTTGGTCCAGTCGTCGCCGACTTCCATGCACTGCAGCAGGTTCATGTGATCGAGCTCGTTGCCGCAGAAACTGTGCACGGTACCGGCCAGCTGCGGGAAGCTCTTCATGTAGCCGCTCTTCTCGAAGATTTCGCGGTTCATGCCCGGCGGAAAGCGCATTGCTTCCGCCCCGTCGGCGCCGCCGAAGCGGTCGATCAGGCGTTCGAAGGCGGCAATCACGTCCTCGAACTGGCCGCTGCGGCCGTAAAGACCGTCAACACCCATGTCGATCAGAAGGCCGGACTCGAAAAGCCGGTCCAGGAAGGAGGTCTGCATATCCATGTGAGTCACCCCAGTAGGCTAGTGTCCTGCTTGTGGACAAGGAGCATGCTCGACGTGTTGCCAAGGATGCGGTCGTTGGAAATCATCAATTGTGCGGAATGCGCGTCGCGCAGATGCCGGCCGAGGCTGAACGGCGTGCCGTTCTTGTAGCCCATGATGCCGCAGATCAGCATCGTGTGGTTGACGATCTCGAGGATCGTTTCCGACGACGCGATCTTAACGTTGTTCATCGCCACGGCAAAGGCCATGGAGGAGAGCTTGTCGGGATCGGCCTTGGCGTCCTCGTAGGCCTTGAGGCCAGCAACGACGTTGGACTTCACCATTTGCAGCAGGTTGGAAACCTCCGCAAGACGCAAGGCACCAGGCGGGGGCGCACCCGGAGACTTGCGGGCCGCGGCACGAACGAAGGCCTGGGCCCGCGAGAAAGCGTCGATGGCGATACCATACCAGACGCCGCTCCACAGAAGGTGCGACGATGCGAGCATCGACTGCGCGGCGATCTCGGCGAAAGGCTTCGGCAGGATCTGCTCGGCCGGCGCTTCACCCTTGAACAGGAAACCGTCGGAACACGTGCCGCGCATGCCGAGCGTGTTCCACACATGCGTGCGTTCGAGCGTGTACTGATCCTTGAGAAACGCCGTCAGCACCTGATCCGATGGAGCCGCATCTGCATGGGCGCGCGAGGTTATCAGGATGGCATCGGCATGCGCGCCATAGGAAATGACGGTCGCATCCTTTTCGAGACGGCAAACACCGTCCTCGACATGAACGGCACAGATGCTGTTGCGCAGGTTGCCGCCGATACCGCCTTCGGTCGTCGCCGAGCCGATCAGCAGCTGGTCTGCCGCGATGCGGCGCATGAAGTCGGCATGCCAGGCGCTGTCGGCGCCGTGCTCGACGAGGCTCGACAGCTTGATGTGGTGCATGGCGAAGACCATGGCGCTGGCGGCGCAGGCCTGGCCGAGCATCGAGCACAGCTCGGCAATCTCGGTCGTCGTTGCGCTTTCGCCACCAAGGCTGCGCGGAATCTGGATGCTGAGCAGGCGCTCGGCCTTCATCGCATCCACGGCTTCCTCAGGAAACCGGCCTTCAAAATCGACGGCGTCCGCGAACTTCGCCGCGATGGCGACGACACGGGCAGCCCTTGCTGCAAAACTGTCTTCCGTGATTTTGACCGGGAAGTTCATCAGGCGACCTTCCGGCTATCCTTGATCAGATCGACGGTCCGGGCGATGGCCGAGATGCTGGCGAATGACTTGCGGTTGAGGAGATTGTCCGGGAACTCGATGTCGAAGGCATCCTCGATACCAAGCATCAACTGAACCGACGCGAAGGAAGTGAGTCCCGCCGCGTAGAGATCGGCATCATCAGCCACGGTGTCGATGGCCACAGGCAGCTTGCCGAATTTCGCAAGCAGTTCGCGGATCGTCGTATTCATCCTCACATCTCCAAGCTGTCATAACCAGAGTGGGCGCTCATCGCCCTGTCATGGAGGTGCTTTTAAGGAGGAAAAACCAATATTCCGCTAAGGCATGTGGTTAAATCTGGCCCCGATGAAAAGCTAAGAATTTAGCGTCTTCCGCTACCGAGTAGAGATAAAGCAAATCGGATCATTGCTTTGCGGGAAAAGCTTAAACAACGCTTGTCCTCGGCACGAACGACCGCAAGTGCTGAAATGAAACGAAGAACGGAACAGTTAACTGCCGCGCGGCGGGTAGATATGCTCTTGTCCGTTGTAGTCGGAAACCGAATAGCAACCTTCCGCGTTTCTGCGGATCGTGTTCTGGCCGATATCGGCTTTGCCGTATCCGCCGGGAATATCCAGAATATAGGTCGGCTGGCACAATCCAGAGATGCGGCCGCGCAATGAGGCAACGATTGCCTGCCCCTCTTCCACCGAGAGCCGGAAATGGCTGGTGCCCGGCGCTAGATCGGGATGATGTAGATAATAGGGTTTCACACGCGTCTCGACGAAGGCCTTCATTAGCTCCGCCAGAACATCCGGATCGTCATTCACGCCCTTCAGCAGCACCGACTGGCTGACCATGACGATGCCCGCATCGATGAGCCGGGCGCAGGCGGCGCGCGCCTCGGCCGTGAGTTCGCGCGGATGGTTGGCATGCAGCGCGACATAGGTGGTCTTGCCGCTTGCCTTCAGCGCCGCGATCAGCGCGGCATCGATCCGAGAAGGATCGACGACCGGCACGCGGCTGTGAAAGCGGACGATCTTGACGTGATCGATATCCTTGAGCTGTTCGAGAATATCCCGCAGCCGGCGCGGCGACAGCACCAGCGGATCGCCGCCGGTCAAAATGACCTCCCAGATCGCGTCATGGCCCCGGATATAATCGAAAGCAGCCGTCATCGCGGCCGGATCGAGCGTCCCCAACCCCTGCGGCCCCACCATCTCGCGGCGGAAGCAGAAGCGGCAGTAAACGGGACAGACATGCACCGCCTTCAGAAGCACGCGATCAGGATAGCGGTGAACGATGCCCTCAACCGGGCTGTGTGCATGATCGCCGATCGGATCGGCTCGCTCGTCCGGCGTCATCAAGAGTTCGGCGGCATCGGGCACGAACTGGCGCGCGATCGGATCTTCGGGATCGTTAGGGTCGATCAGCCGCGCCATCTCCGGCGTCACGGCGATCGCATAGCGCGCTGCGACCTCGTCCAGCGCCTCGCGGTCGCTATCGGCGATGAGCCCGGCATCGGCGAGCTCGTCCACCGTCTTGATCGGCCGGGTGATCGTCACTGCCCGTACTCCGCCACCGGCGCCCACAGCACCTGATCGATCCGCCGCGCGCCGGTCGCCAGCATCACCAGCCGGTCGAAGCCGAGCGCGATGCCGCTGGCATCGGGCATGATCGCCAACGCGTCGAGCAGGTCCTCGTCGATCGGATAGGTCTCGCCATAGATCCGCTTTTTCTCCGCCATCTCGATCTCGAAGCGGCGGCGCTGCTCGATGGGATCGGTGAGCTCGCCGAAACCATTCGCCAGTTCGACGCCGCAGGCATAGACCTCGAAGCGCTCGGCCACCCGGGGATCGGCGGCCGATGGTCGCGCGAGCGCTGCTTCGCAGACCGGATACTCATCGAGGATCGTCACCCGCCCCATGCCAAGATGCGGCTCGACCTTCTCGACCAAAACCCGACTGAAGAGATCGGCCCATTGATCGTCTTCGGCGACGCGCATGCCGTTGCGCCTCATTTCGGCCGCCAGATGCTCGCGTTCGGTCGAGCCATCGGCGCTGACCGAGGCCAGAAGATCGATATCGGCATGACGGCTAAACGCCTCGGCGACGCTCACGCGCTCCGGCCCGGCGAAGGGATCGCAGGCCGTCTCGCGATAGCTGAGCATGGTCGTCTGCATCGTCTCGGCCGCAAGTGCTATGATGCGGACGCAGTCCATCATCAGGCTCTCGTAGCTCTCGCCGGTGCGATACCATTCGAGCATGGTGAACTCGGGATGGTGCAGCGGCCCGCGCTCGCGGTTGCGATAGACGTGCGCGAAACAGGCGATACGCTCTTCACCGGCGGCAAGCAGCTTCTTGCAGGCGAACTCTGGAGAGGTGTGCAGATAAAACGGTGCGGCCTGCCCATCCGTGGTCAGCACCTCGGTGGCGAAGGCATGCAGATGCGCCTCGTTTCCCGGCGACACCTGCAGCGTCGCCGTATCCACCTCGATGAAGTCCTCGCGCGCGAAGTAGCCGCGCAAAGCAGCCTGAATCCGGTTGCGTCCGATCAGGAACGGCCGGCGGTCGGCATGCACACTGGGCGTCCACCAGGGCGACGCTTTGGCGATCGAGGGTTTCATCGAATGCTGTCCTGACCGGATCAACCAACGCAAGGGCTGGCTATTTGCCGGATTTTAGGTTAGTTGCGCCCCCAAGAACACCTGATTGCGTCTCCAGGGCCATTTCGACAGTCCTCTACGACGCCAAAAGCCGAGTTACAAGGAACTCTTATGGTCAAGGTCATCGCCTCTTCCGTCCGCAAGGGCAACGTTCTCGATGTGGACGGCAAGCTCTACGTCGTTCTGACGGCCAACAACTTCCACCCGGGCAAGGGCACGCCGGTCACCCAGGTCGACATGCGCCGCATCGTCGACGGCGTGAAGGTCTCCGAGCGCTGGCGCACGACCGAGCAGGTCGAGCGCGCCTTCGTGGAAGACGTCAACCACCAGTTCCTCTACGAGGACGGCGAAGGCTTCCACTTCATGAACCCGGAAAGCTACGATCAGGTCGTCGTCGACGTTGAAACCATGGGCGACCAGAAGGCCTACCTGCAGGAAGGCATGGTCTGCATCCTGTCCATGCACGAAGGTGTTGCGCTTGCCCTGCAGCTGCCGCGCCACGTGACGCTCGAGATCACCGAGACCGAGCCGGTCGTCAAGGGCCAGACGGCATCGTCCTCTTACAAGCCGGCTATGCTTTCCAACGGCGTCCGCACCTCGGTTCCGCCGCACATCGACGCCGGCACCCGCGTCGTCATTGCGACCGAAGACAACTCCTACGTCGAGCGCGCCAAGAACTAATCCGGCGCCGATCAACCGCTTCAAAGGCCGCATCGCCCGCGCGATGCGGCCTTTTTCTTTGGCGTTAAGCGTCGAGATGTGTAGGCTGTCGGCACGGACGAAAGGAGATCAAAATGTTCGATTTGAATCCTTCCCTACCCTTTCGGAGCGAAGAGGAATACAGGGCAGCGCTGTCTGAAATCCGGCCATACTTCGAAGACGAACCCGACGAAGGTTCCGACGAAGCAGCTCGGTTTGACATGCTCTTCATGCGGATCGAAAAGCACGAAGCAGAGCTCCAATCCATCCTGACGTCGAATACGACTGGGACGATATAAGTGACGGCACCGACGGAAGCTTCGTAGCCGCAACAAAAAAGGCGCCGGGAAACCGACGCCTTTTCTTATCCGTAAACCTGATTGCTCAGGCCAAAGCCATTAGCGCGGGCAACGGGCTTCGTAGCGGCGGCCGTAGCGGTCGCGGTAGACGCAGTAGCCACGGCGTTCGACCGACTGGCCGATGAGCGCGCCGGCGAGACCACCGGCAACGGCGCCAACGGCCGCACCACCCCAGCTGTGGCTGACCGCGCCGCCGATCACAGCGCCGGTGCCGGCGCCGATCGCCGTGCCCTGTTCCGTGGCCGTGCAGGATGCCAGCGCGCCAACCAGAGCACCGATGAGTACAATCTTCTTCATCATGACATTTCTCCCAGGTTTTTCGGGCGCTTAGATACGGCCCATGAGTACAAGAATGATAATAATGACGAGAACTAGCCCCAAACCACCGGAAGGTCCATAGCCCCAGCTGCGACTATAACCCCAATTCGGTAGGGCTCCGAGCAAAAGCAGAATAAGGATAATGAGTAGTATTGTTCCAAGCATATCCCGTGACCTCAGCGCATTTCGAGTTTGAATGAGCCAGAAACACGTAAGCCGGCTTTTGGTTCCGTCGATTTTTTCCAACAGGACAATATTTTTCAGCAGGTAAGCCGACGGCACCTGGCATCCTCGCGCTGACGCATAGCAGGCGCGGCGCCAAAAGCGCATTTGCGCCTATGGTTAAAATTTCCATAAAATACAATAGGTTGCCGTGAACAAACCGGGAAGTCGGCAACGTCGCTGATTCGTCTGCCCTTTGTTCCGGATTTGATCGAGCCTGCGTCGAAACGGATTTTTTACATTTCGGGCGGAACAGAAACCGCCCCTGGGAGCCGGTAAGCACTCGTCCCTATGCGCCGAACAAAAGATCCGGCACACGCCAAACGAGAATCGTCCGATTCAGCATCTGGTGGGAAAAAGTGATTCAAAATCAATACTTAGCCGTGAACAAACCCTGAATCATCGGGAGTCAGCGATTCGTCTCCGATTCGTTCTACTGCTGTTCCGAATCGCTATGCGAGCATTCTACAAGCTATTCGCGAGAGCTAAAATCCGCCGGTGAAATTGAAATCAGCCCTTGCGTTTGCCTCGGCGGCTGTCCATTTGTTTGTCTGCTTCGGATCAGGAGCTTGGTTTACCCCCGGGGCTCTCCCCCGCCCCGTCTGCAGGACAAAGACACTGACATCGCAGCCGATGATACTGAGCGGACGCGGCGTGACCGCGGTGCTCGGTCCAACCAATACAGGCAAGACCCATTATGCCATCGAGCGGATGGTTGCCCACGGCACCGGCATCATCGGCCTGCCGCTGCGCCTGCTCGCGCGAGAGGTCTATACGCGTGTCTGCGAAAAGGTCGGTGTCCACAACGTAGCCCTGGTGACCGGCGAGGAGAAGATCTCTCCGCCGAATGCGCGCTACTCGGTCTGCACCGTCGAAGCCATGCCGCGCGAGACCAAGGCCGCCTTCGTCGCCATCGACGAAGTGCAGCTAGCCGGCGATCTCGAGCGCGGACACATTTTCACCGATCGGATCCTGCATCTGCGCGGCCGCGACGAGACACTGCTGCTCGGCGCCGGCACGATGCGGCCGATCCTCCAGCATCTGCTTCCCGGCATCACCGTCGTCGAGCGCCCACGCCTGTCGCACCTGCTCTACGCCGGCCAGAAGAAGATCACCCGCCTGCCGCAACGCTCGGCCATCGTCGCCTTTTCGGCCGATGAGGTTTATGCGATCGCCGAGTTGATCCGCCGCCAGCGCGGCGGCGCGGCCGTCGTTCTCGGCGCGCTCAGCCCGCGCACCCGCAATGCCCAGGTGGCGCTCTACCAGGCCGGCGACGTCGAATATCTGGTGGCGACGGACGCGATCGGCATGGGGCTCAATCTCGATGTCGACCATGTCGCCTTCGCCCAGGATCGCAAGTTCGACGGCTATCAGTTCCGCAACCTCAACCCCGCCGAACTCGCGCAGATCGCCGGCCGCGCCGGCCGCCATCTGCGCGACGGAACCTTTGGTGTGACGGGCCATGTCGACCCGTTCGACGAGGAGCTGGTCGGCCGCATCGAGGGTCATCACTTCGACAACGTCAAGGTGCTGCAGTGGCGCACAACGGACCTCGATTTCAAGTCGATCCAGACGCTGCGCGCCAGCCTTGAAACCGGGCCGCGCGTTGCTGGCCTGACACGCGCGCTGCCGGCGGTGGACCAGCAGGCGCTCGAGCAGCTGTCGCGCTATCCCGAGATTCGCGATTTGGCCGATACGCCTGCAAGGGTCGAAAAGCTGTGGGAGGCATGCGCGCTGCCGGATTATCGGCGTATTGCGCCTGCCCAGCATGCCGATCTGATCGCCACCCTCTTTTCCGATCTCGTGCGCTATGGCACGGTGAATGAGAATTTCCTTGCCGAGCAAGTTCATCGCGCGGATCGAACAGATGGCGAAATTGACACGCTTTCGGCGCGAATCGCGCAGATAAGGACGTGGACCTATGTATCGAATCGGCCCAGCTGGCTTGCCGATCCGACACACTGGCAGGAAAAGACGCGGGAAATCGAAGATCGATTGTCCGATGCGTTACATGAAAGGTTGACGAAACGCTTTGTTGATCGCAGGACATCTGTGCTCATGAAGCGCCTGAGAGAGAATGCGATGCTGGAAGCTGAAATCAGTGTAAATGGCGATGTCTTCGTTGAAGGACATCATGTGGGGCAGTTATCCGGTTTCCGGTTCACGCCTGTATCGGGAGCGGATGGTCCGGACGCGAAGGCGGTCCAGACTGCTTCGCAAAAGGCGCTTGCTTTGGAATTCGAAGCCCGTGCGGCGCGTATCCACGCGTCCGGCAACGGCGATCTGGCGATCGGCTCCGACGGCTCGATCCGTTGGCTCGGCGATCCGGTGGCACGTCTGGCCGGAACCGAGCATATCATGCGTCCGCGCTTGATCCTGCTTGCCGACGAACAGCTGACCGGCAATGCGCGCGACCACGTCGCCGCTCGCTTGGAGCGCTTCGTCAACCACCACATCTCGACGGTACTGAAGCCGCTCGACGATCTGTCGCGCGCCGAAGACCTGCAGGGCCTCGCCAAGGGTCTCGCGTTCCAGCTGGTGGAAAATCTCGGCGTGCTCTTCCGCCGCGACGTGACCGAGGAGGTCAAGTCGCTGGATCAGGACGCCCGTGCCTCGATGCGTCGCTACGGTGTTCGCTTCGGCGCCTACCACATCTTCGTGCCCGCGCTCCTGAAGCCGGCTCCGGCCGAGCTCATCACGCTGCTCTGGGCACTGAAAAACGACGGTCTCGACAAGCCGGGCTACGGCGACCTCATTCCCGTTCTCGCCGCCGGCCGCACCTCGGTCGTCACCGATCCGGCCTATGAGCGCAATTTCTACAAACTCGCGGGCTTCCGTTTTCTCGGCAAGCGCGCGGTGCGCGTCGATATCCTCGAGCGTCTGGCCGACATCATCCGTCCGCTGCTGCAGTGGAAGCCGGGTCAGCCAAACCGTCCGGAAGGTGCCTATGACGGCCGCCGCTTCACCACGACCACGGCGATGCTCTCCATCCTCGGCGCCACGCTCGAAGACATGGAAGAGATCCTGAAGGGTCTCGGCTACCGCGCCGACGCCGTAAAGGCGGAAGAAGCCGCGACCTATCTGGCAGCGCAGGACGCCGCAGCGACCCCAGCCGCGTCAACGACGGAAGCGACCGCTGACGCCGGCGCTGAAACGGCTGAGCACGATGACGCCGACAGCGCCTCTTCCGAGGAGACTGCGGCGGAAACGCCGGCTGCGGAAGCACCTAACGCTGAAGAAGCACCCGCCGCTGAAGCGACCACAACGGAAACCACCGCCGAGGCCGCGCCCGCGGTAGAAGCTGCCGAAGCCGAAGAACCAAAGCCGGTTCTGCTCTGGCGCCTTGCCGGCCGCACCGACAACAACCAGCGGCAGGCACGCGGCCATGGTGAGCGCCGTGGCGGCGAACGCCAAGGCGAGCGTCAGGGACAGGGCGAGCGCGGCGAACGCCAGGATCGCGGCCAGGGCAATCGTCGCCAGGGCGGCGAAGGCGAGAACCGTGACGGCAACCGCCAGAACCGCGGCAAGGACGGCGGCAAGCCGCATCAGGGCCGGGGCGACCAGCGCGGTGACCGCAACGACCGCGGTGGCGACCGCAAGGGTCGTGACAATAACAACAACCGTGGCGGCGCCCAGCCGCTGCGCTTCGAGGCAAAGCCGCCGCGCAAGGAGAAGCCGATCGATCCGGATTCGCCCTTCGCCAAGCTCGCTGCCTTGAAGGAGCAGATGAAGAAGTAAACCATGAGCGGGGAGACACAGCCACAAAGCGGTTCGCGCCAGCGCATCGACAAATGGCTGTTCTTCACGCGCATGATCAAGTCGCGCTCGCTGGCGCAGGCACAGATCCAGTCTGGCCATGTCCGCATCAACGGCGAGCGCGTCAACCAGCCCAGCCATCAGGTCAAGCCAGGAGACAAGGTCGAGCTATCGCTCGACCGTCGTGATCTCGTGCTGATCGTCAAGTCAGGCGGCGCAAGACGCGGCCCTTTCGAGGAAGCCAGGCTTCTTTACGAGGACGTTTCGCCGACAGCCGACGACAAGAAGAAGCTGACGCCCTACGAGCAGGCGACCCGCGACGTCGGCAGCGGCCGGCCGACCAAGAAAGAGCGCCGCGCAATCGATCGGCTGATGTCGGACGAGGATTAGAAAATCCGTCTCCGGACGGCGCGCATTGGCGATTTCTTTATTCTTGAAATCGGACGATAAAGCCGATACTTCACAAGCAACTTGCCGGACGGCGTGAGGGTTCCCAAGACCGGTCATGTCCTGTCTCCGGCCAGGGGAAAGGCGCGACGTTCCAGGTTGCCCGGCCCCGTCTGCGTGAAAATCCTGGAGTTCTTCATGACCTATGTCGTGACCGACAACTGCATCAAGTGCAAATACACCGACTGCGTTGAAGTATGCCCCGTCGACTGCTTCTACGAAGGTGAGAATTTCCTCGCCATCAATCCCGACGAATGCATCGATTGCGGCGTTTGCGAGCCGGAATGTCCCGCCGAGGCGATCAAGCCCGATACGGAGCCGGGCCTCGACAGGTGGCTGAAGATCAATGCCGAGTTCGCCAGCATCTGGCCCAACATCACCGTCAAGAAAGACGCGATGGATGGCGCCAAGGAAGTGGACGGCGAGACCGGAAAGTTCGAGAAATACTTCTCCGAAAAGCCCGGCGCTGGCGATTGATCGCCCGATGATACTATAGTCTGAGACGGGGCCGGAATCTGCCCAATCTCGTGGCGGATATGCGTGACTTATGGGGGCGACATGTGTTGCCCGCATGACTCATACGCAGTAAATTATTGATTTCCTCATATTTTTGTGGTAACTTTCACACACTGTTCCTTTTGCGGCATCAAGGATGCCCCAAACCACCACGAAAGCAAACAAATCCAAGCGCGATTTCCGTGACATATCATGATCTTGAGCTGTCACGCCCCAAGATTGCGTGTCTGAATATGCTTGCTTCTTCCCGGTGGGACCAGAAGTAAAGTCACCCGACGGATCCGACCGTCTCATCCGGGCCTGACTGACCCGGCTCCGGCTTCGGCCGGAAGCGTAACAGGGAGTTTTTGACAAGAATGACGATCCAGCAGAAAAAGCCTTCAGCAGCCCGCCATGGTTTCAAGACCGGTGAATCGATCGTATACCCCGCTCATGGCGTCGGTACCATCACCGCCATTGAAGAGCAAGAAGTTGCCGGGATGAAGCTCGAACTTTTCGTAATCGATTTCGAGAAGGACAAGATGCGCCTGAAAGTGCCGGTCGCAAAGGCCATGAGCATTGGCATGCGCAAGCTTTCCGAGACGGATTTCGTCGAGCGTGCTTTGAAGGTCGTGCAGGGCAAGGCGCGCGTCAAGCGCACCATGTGGTCCCGTCGCGCGCAGGAATACGATGCCAAGATCAACTCCGGCGACCTGATCTCGATCGCTGAAGTCGTTCGCGATCTTTATCGTGCCGAAAACCAGCCGGAACAGTCCTATTCCGAACGCCAGCTTTACGAAGCAGCGCTTGACCGCATGGCGCGCGAAATCGCCGCCGTCAACAAGCTCTCGGAAACCGAAGCCGTCCGCCTCGTCGAGACGAACCTGAACAAGGGTCCGAAGCGCGGTAAGGCCGTGGAAGAAGACGAAGCAGAGGAAGAAGAAGCAGCCTGATTTCAGGCTTTCTTCCCATCAAAAAACCCGGCCATCGTGCCGGGTTTTTTTTATTGGAACCTTTTCCATAGTCGCGCGTTTACACACTGTCACCACGGACTTCCGGGAGAAAGCAATTTCGCTGGAGGTCCGGTTTTCATGTCAGGATGCGACGAGGAGCGGATCATGCCTTCCACAAATTGCCGATTTGGCAACGTGAAGAAAACGGCCTGCGATCGCGGCGTAACCAGCACATAACAGTAACTAGGGCCTCTTTCTGAGACGTCCAGAGTTCGAGGCCTTCATATCTTCAAGCCATGAATTTGATCCGGGCAGCACTGTCCGGAAGCAAGCCTTGTTTGCCCTTTTCGGGGCTAAAAGCCTGAGCTCAGGAGACCGATATGAAGAACATGTCTGCAGACCGGCGCATGATCAAGATCGCCATGGCGGCTCCCTATCTTGCCCGCGAGGAAGAACATGACCTCGCCGTTCGTTGGAAGCACAACGACGACCGTGGAGCGCGTAACCAGATCGCAATGGCACATATGCGCCTGGTCATTTCGATGGCGGCGAAATTTCGCAACTTCGGACTTCCCATGAGCGACCTCGTACAGGAAGGTTATGTGGGCCTTCTGGAGGCCGCGGCCCGTTTCGAGCCAGAGCGCGATGTGCGCTTCTCCACCTATGCAAGCTGGTGGATCCGCGCCTCGATCCAGGATTACATCCTGCGCAACTGGTCTATCGTCCGCGGTGGCACCAGCTCGGCGCAGAAGGCATTGTTCTTCAATCTGCGCCGCTTGCGCGCCAAGCTGGCAAAGGGCGATACGCAGCTGACGCTGCAGTCGATCCATCAGGAAATCGCCGCAGCGCTCGGTGTTAGCCTTTCCGACGTTCAGACCATGGATGCACGCCTTTCCGGCAACGACGCCTCGCTGCAGGCGCCGTCCGTATCGGGCGACGCCGACAGCGCCGAGAAGATGGATTTCCTCGTCAGCAACGAGCCGCTGCCCGACGAACAGGTGACAAACATGATCGACGGCGAACGTCGTCGCGTATGGCTGGCGTCTGCGCTCACCCATCTCAACGAACGCGAGATGAAGATCATCAGCGCCCGCCGCCTTGCCGAGGATGGCGCGACGCTGGAAGAACTCGGCGCCGACCTTGGCATCTCCAAGGAACGCGTACGCCAGATCGAAAGCCGTGCCATGGAAAAGCTGAGGACGGCGCTCGTCAGCGCCGATCCATACATGGCCACGCATTAGAGCGTGTCGCGTAAGCGCGTGAAGCAGTTTGTGACGATGAGATGCAGTAAAGCAAGAACCTGAAGCGCAACGAGCGAATCTGAGAGATCGCGATGCGCTTTAGGACACCCCGAGATTACTCCCCCAGTGATGTAATTGGCCCGGCGAAAGCCGGGCCTCTTTTTATTCCGAGATGATTTTCACGCGGTCGCCGGGCGCAACCGAGGCCCCGGTTGGCAGGGCGTTGATGAGCTTGAACAGATCGAGCTTGCGATCCGTTCCCATCATCCGCGCAGCGAGCGTGGTGATGTTGTCACCCGGCTGCACCGTCAGCACGCGAACCCTGAGCGGCTTCAACGACGCGGCCTCGGCCGGCGTCATGCGCCGGAAGCTGGACCGCAGCACATCGGCGGTCGATTGCAGCGCAGTGCTCCCCTTCGGCACAGCCGTGAGGAACCGGAATATCTGCGAATTGTTGCGCACGACAGTCACGTCGAAATCCCAGCGATCGGCACTCGCCCGCGCGGTGGCGGCTTCCATGCCGTTGACGGTGATCTGCCGGATGGTCGACGGATCGAGCCCTGTCACCCAGCCGCTCGAGATGTAATTGGTCAGCGACTGGTTCTGGTTATCGGCCACGCCGTCGAAGCGGATGGCGATGTCGCCGGGACCGGTCGCCATCACGGCCTCGACCTTGTTGTCGATCTTGAAATCCGGCGGCACGTCGAAGCGAATGCCGAGACCGCCATGCAGGAAGGTCTGGCCGCGAACATAGCCCTCTTCCGGACTATCTCCGTAGAGCAGCCCGTCGATGCCGTCGAGATAGTATCCGCGCCCTGTGTCGCCGACCTTGCCCTCCTGGCCGAAGGCACGGGCATGGTCGCGCGCAAGCTCGATGCGCTGCGCCGAGTTCGGATGGCTCGACAGGAAGTCCAGGCTCTGGTCGGCATCGGGATCAACCGACATGAAGCGGCTGTAGCCGGCCATGGAATCGAGGAAGCGGCTGGCCGCATAAGGATCATAGCCGGCTTCGCCCAGCATGCGCACGCCGATCACGTCGGCCTGCAACTCCTGCTGCCGCGAGAAGGCCGCGAGTCTGAGCTTGCCGCGCGCTAAGGCCTGCTTGCCGGCGATATCGCTCGACAGCACCTCTGCGACGACGCGGCTGGCGATCACTTCCGCCTCTTCGCGCTTCTGCCGCTCGATGCCGTGGTTGGCGGTGACGTGGCCCATTTCGTGCGACAGCACGGCGGCCACTTCCGACGCGTCGTTGGCAAGCGCCAGGAGCCCGCGCGTGACATAGAGATAGCCGCCGGGCAGCGCGAACGCGTTGATTGCGGGCGAATTCAGGATGGTGATGCGGTAGGACTGGCTCGGATTTTCCGAAACAGCCGTCAGCGCGCCGGCAATGCGCGCCACCAGCCGCTCGGTCTTGGCGTCCTTGTATTCGCCGCCATAGCTCGCGACGATGCGCGGATGCTCGCGCGCGCCCATGGCGGCACGCGGATCGTTCTTCTGCACTTCGTCGACGATCTGCGGATTGGACGAAGGGCCGACACTGGGCTGGTAGGATTGTTCGAGCGCCGACTGACAACCGTAGAGCGCCACGGTGGAGGCGGCCAGGATCGACGCCCGTCGCGCCCAGCGGCACGCTGCGAAGAACACATCACTGGAAGGCGCGGGCAGTTTCCACGTCGTCATGCGGTCCAGTCTGGCTCTCCGAGTCATCGCGCTTCTCGGCCGGCTCGCCGTCATGGCGCCCCGGTCGTCTTCATCAAGGTTCAACAGGCGTATGCCCCCGTTTCGGCAATGCACAATCGAGGACCCAAGCCTTTGCTTTAGCTGATTTCCGCATCGGTTGCATAGCGAGACTTTGCCTAAATATGGCGGCTTTATACTTTAGCAAGCCTAACGTGGTTAAGGAGTTCTCTGGGTCGCCGCAAATTATGGCGAAAGTGCCGTTGTCTTGTTAAGATTCGTCGATCCGCAGAAATTGCCGCAGCGCGGGATTGTCCTGGCCGGTCGAAAACCGATCGATCGGCGCCGCCACCGCGACCCTGCCCTGATCGATGAAAATCGCATAGTTGGCAATCCGCCTGATTTCGTCAGCATCGTGCGACACGATCACGATCGTATTGCCGCTGTCACGGTGCATGGCCAAAAGCAGCGCCGCCATGTCGCGGCGCAGGCTTGGATCAAGCGCGGCGAAGGGTTCGTCGAGCAGCAGGATCGGGCGTTCACGCACCAAAGCCCGGGCAAACGCCACCCTCTGCCGCTCGCCACCCGAAAGCGTGGCCGGCATCCGCTTTTCGAAGCCTGACAGTCCGACTTTTGCAAGCGCCGATATGATGGCGCGACGATCGGCGTCGCCGAGTTTCAGTGCCGGATGGATGCCGAGCCCGATATTGGTGAAGACGTCGAGATGCGCAAAGAGGTTGTTGTCCTGAAACACCAGCGACACCGGACGTTCGGCCGGATGCTGGCGACCGATATCTTTTCCATGAAACAGGATCTGCCCTTCATCCGCCGTATCGAAACCGGCCAGCAGATTGAGGAAAGTCGATTTCCCGGCGCCCGATGCACCGGTGACGCCGATGACGGCGCCTTCTGGAAGCGCGCAATCGAACAGAAAGGCATTCTGGCCAAGCCGCAGTCTCACATCCCGCATCTCGATGGCATCAGTCATGCGATAGAGCCTCCCGCTTCGGCTCACCCATCGTGCCCGAAATCGTCAACAGCAGGCAGATCACGCCAAGGATCAACGCCAGCCCATCCGCATCATTGGTGCGATAGCTGCCGAGACTGGAATAGACCAGCCACGGCAGCGTCACGAAGCTATCCGAACCGAACAGCGCCACCGCGCCGAGATCGCCCAGCGACAGCGCCATCGCAAAGGACAGCGCCGTCAGCACCGGCTTGCGCAGGTCGGGCCACGAGATCAGGCGCAGCTTGGCGAAACCGGAGATGCCGAGGCTGGCGCTCAGCCGCTGCGTGCGGCGCTGGTGAATGGCATAGGCCGGCTCCAGCACCCTGACGACGAAGGGCATCGCCATCAGCGCATTGATGGCGACGACGAGCACCGGCGCCACGATATTGACATCGCCGACACCGCGCGCCGCCAGAAACCAACCCGTGGCGAGAACGATGGGCGGGAAGAGCAGCACGAGCGACGACGCGGCGCCCATGGCGGCAAAGAAGGACCGCGCGCCGCCATGGGCGCCGCGCTCAAGCGAAAGCGTATGGCGGGCGCGCACGAGCGGCATCGACAGGGCAAGCGACAGCAGGGCCGACGAGAGCGCCATCACACCGCTGGTGGCAAGCGCGCGCCAGAAGATCGCTTCGCCCACGAGCTTCACCAGATCGGCCCGCAGCCCCGCGATGACGATAAAGAGCAGCGGCAGGCCGAGAAAGAGCACCGCCAGCGCCAGAAGCGCGCGATCGGCGATCCACGCACCCAATAGCGTGCCATCCGGCCGCCGGATCGTTCGACCGGCAGTCAGCCCTGCGTCTCCTGATGCCGGCAGCAGCGAGAGAATCCCGAGCACCACGGCCGTCAACGCGATCTGCAACAAGGAGAGACCCACCGCGCGACCGGGATCGAAATCGAACCGCAGCGACTGGTAGATCGCCACCTCTATCGTGGTCGCCGCCGGGCCACCGCCGAGCATCAGCACGAGTGTGAAGCTGGTGGCGCAGAGCATGAAGATCAGCCCGGCAACGCCAGGTATGACCGAGCGCAGTACCGGCCACTCGATGAAGCGGAAGACGGACACCGGCCGCATGCCGAGGCCGCTCGCCACCAGCCAATATTCGCCCGGCACCCGCTCCAGCGCCGCCAGCATCAGCCGGCAGGCAAGCGGCAGATTGAAGAACACATGCGCGAGCAGAATACCCGACAGGCCGTAGATGCTGACGGGTTGATCGATACCCGCCCATGAGAGCATCGTGTTGACGACGCCCTGCCGGCCCCAGATGCCGATCAGGCCGAGGGCTCCGATCAGCACCGGCAGCCCCATCGGCACCGCCATCAGCCTAATGATCCAGATGCGACCGATAAATCGCGGCTGCCGCGCCAGCGCGCGTGCGACAGGAATGGCGAACAACACGGACAGCAGCGTTGATAACGCCGCCTGTAGAAGCGTGAAGCGCAGGACGCGCAGGGTGTATGGATCGGAAAGGATCGATCCGACAGGCATGCCGTCGGTGGAGATCAGCAGGGACAGCGTCGCGACCGTCACGAAGACGAGGATCGCGGCGAGGCTGAGCGCCCCGCCGGCCAACGCATATCGTCTTTCGGACGGCGCAAGAAGCATCAGTTCATGCTCATCAATTCATGCTCATGGCGGCCAGCCACTCGTCGATCCAGGCCTTGCGGTTCTTGGCAACCTCATCCGAACTCATCAGGAAGGTCTTCGACGGATTGACGAGCTTGCCGAAAGCATCCGGCAGCGGCTCGGAGGTTGCCGACACCGGCATCATCCAGTTGTTGGTCGGGATCGTGTCCTGGAAACCAGGGGTGACCACAAATTTCAGGAAAGCCTGGGCCAGCGCCTTGTCCGGCGCGTTCTTCAGCAGACCGGCGACCTCGATCTGGACGTAGTGCCCCTCGGAGAAGGCGGCTGCCTGATAGCGATCCGTGTTTTCCGAAACCATGTGATAGGCAGGCGACGTCGTGTAAGAAAGCACCATCGGCGCCTCGCCCTTGGTGAACAGGCCATAGGCCTCCGACCAGCCGGGCGTCACCGTCAGCACACGCTTCTTGAGCTTCGCCCAGGCTTCCGGCGCCTTGTCGCCATAGACCGACTTCACCCACAAGAGCAGTCCGAGGCCCGGCGTCGAGGTGCGGGGATCCTCAATGACGATCTTCTGTGCGGGATCGCCGTCGACCAGCTCCTTCAGGCTCGTCGGCGGCGTCTTGATCGTCTGCGTGTCGTAAATCACGGCAAAATGGCCGTAGTCATAAGGCACGAAGACATTGTCCTTGAAGTCCCCGGGGACCTTCAGCGCGCTGGTATCGACGCCGCTGGCATCGAACAGCCCGGTCGCCTTGGCTTCGGTGATCAGATTGGTATCGAGGCCGAGCACGACATCGGCCTTGGTGCTCGATCCCTCAAGCTTCAGACGCGACAACAGCGCCACGCCATCGGCGACGCTGACGAAATTGACCGTGCAGCCGCAGGTCTTCTCGAACGCCGCCTTCACCTTGGGGCCGGGGCCCCACTCGGATGTAAAGCTCTCATAAGTGTAGATTGTGAGCGCCTTGTCGGCGGCCAGCGCGGCCGTTGCCGAAAAGCCTCCGAATAGAATGGCAGCGCCAAGCGCATAGGTCTTGAAATGGGTCATGACACCTCTCCTCTAGGTTCAATTGAAGGGGAAAAGGGCGGTGCCTGGTGTCACGCGTCTAATCCCTCCGCCGGTGTTAGCCGGATCAGGTTCCGCGGGTTGGCTTTCGCAAGCCTCTCAGCCAAGCATCCTGAAGATACGAGGCACCCCGTTAGAGCGTCGCAAGATGTATATCCGTAGCCGGCGTCTGGCAAGAGCAGACGTCGGCCAGTTCGTTGGCTATTCGGCAGCCTCGGCCGCCGCTTTTGCGGGCGTGCCACCGGTGCGTGGCAATTGCACCGGTTTCAGCATGAGCGCCGCAACCAGCCCGATCAGCGCGATGCCGCAGGAGGTCATGAACAGTGGTACGAAGGCGTTGGCGTAGGCCTCGGCAACCGCGTGGCGCGCGCCCTCCGGCAAGGCGGCCAGCATCTTTGGCGTCAGCTGTTCGATATCCGCCACGCCGGGGATCGAGGAACCGACGCGTGCAAGCTGCGAGCCGATGATTGCGCCGTAGATCGAGATCGCGATCGACGCGCCGCCCATGCGCGACAAGGTAACCGAGCCGGTCGCAGCACCGATATCCCTTACCGGCGCCGCATTCTGAACGCCGATGATCGGAACCTGCTGCGCGAGGCCGATGCCCACGCCCTGCAAGGTCATGACGAGGCCGATCAGCACGATCGGCGTGCCGGCGTGAAACTGCGACAGCAGCGCGAAGGCAAGCGCATTGCAGCTGAGGCTGGCGACGGCGAAAGGCTTGTAGCGTCCCGTTGCGGAAATCACCCGACCCGCCGAGATCGACCCGCACATCAGGCCGCCGGTGAGAAAGATGAAGAACAGGCCGGCGCCGGAAGGCGAAAGCCCCGTCGTCGTCTGCAGGAAGAGCGCGAAGTAGTTCACCATGCCGATGGCGATGCCACCGCTCATGATCGACATGATCAGAAGCAGGCTGAACGTCGAATTGCGAAACAACGACAGCGGGATGATCGGTTCGGCTGCCCGGCGCTCGACGAATATCCACGAGGCGAGGCAGACGACACCGGCGGCGATGATCGCCAGGTTCTGGGGTGCCAAGAGCGAACCGAATACCTGTGCGCCATCGGCGGCGAGCACGATGCTTGTCGTCGTCAGTGCCAGCAGGATGGCACCTGCATAGTCGATCGTCGGCCGCCGGTTCGGCTTGCGATAGGGAAGCATGAAGATCAGGCCGCCGAGCACGACCGCGCCGATCGGAATATTGACGAGGAAGATCGAACGCCAGCCGAACAGATCGCTCATCGTGCCGCCGAGCACCGGCCCGATAGCGCCCGACGCCATCAGCACCAGGCTGACGTAGCTCTGGTATTTTGCCCGCTCGCGCGGCTCGAACAGGTCAGCTGTTACCGCAAAGATCGACACCATGATCCCGCCGCCACCCAGCCCCTGCAGCAGGCGGGCGGCGATCAGCGTGTTCATCGACACCGCCAGCCCGCAAACCGCCGATCCCACGGTGAAGATCAGGATCGCAGCCATCATTACATATTTGCGACCGAAGAGATCGCCGAGCTTGCCGTAGAGCGGCATCACCGCGCTGACAGCCAGCAAATAAGCCGAACCGACCCAACTGAACCGCTCGAGATGCCCGAACTCGCCGACGATCGTCGGCAGCGCCGTTGCCACGATCTGGTTGTCGAGCATGGCCATGAACATAGCGGTCATCAGGAACAGGAAGAGAATGAGCCGGCGACGGGGATCGGTCACCAGCGGCTGCTGGGCGGCAACTTGCATGTTCATGGAAGGGTCTCTCAGGTTATGCGTCGCAATTTATGTGCTATCAGCATATAAATGTCAATGTCATATAAATGACATCAGCATATTTTCCTCCGCGCCCCGTTCTGCTATCCTTCGGCCCATGACCGACACTTTGCAGTTAGCCCCAGAGACAGAACCCACCGCGGATGACATCGCTCATATCGGCCAAAGCATGAGCCGCATGCGCGTGATCACCGGACGCCGGCTGATCGCCCGCCTTGCCATCGAGAAGGTGGCGCCGGACCTGGAACTCTCCCATCTGGACGTCTTGGAATCGGTCAATCGGGCGAGCGAGAATGGCGAGGTGACCGTGGGCACCATCGCTGAAGCCATGCGCATCGATCCTTCCCGCGCAAGCCGCATCGTCGCCGACATGGTCGGGCGCGGCGTGCTCGAGCGGGCCGCATCGCAGCAGGATGCGCGGCGGATCCTGGTTGTCACTACCCCGTTTGGCCAGCGCCTGCTTGGCGAACTGAAGGCTCAGAAGCTCGCTGTCATCGGTGAAGTCGTCTCCGACTGGTCGGCTGCAGAGGCCCGAAGCTTCGCCGAGCTCTTCGACAAGTACATGATCGGTTTCGAGCGCGTTTTCGCCGTTCGCGACAAACATCTGCCGCCTGTGCCGAAACCCGGAAAATAAGACGACAGATTGATCTGAATCAATTGGTTACCTTGCATCGTTTCATAGAACTCCGCTGGACGAAAAAATCTAGGAGAGATTCGAATGAAACGCCGCCTGGCAAAACTCAAGGGCATGTTCGCAGCCGTCGTTCTTGTTGCCGCCGCCCATCCCGCCATGTCCGCCGACCTGACCCAGCCGACCGCGGCACAGGAAGCGACGCAGAGCCAAAGCCCCTGGATGATCCGCCTGCGCGCACTTGGCGTCATCACCCAGGATTCCGGTTATGTCGGCGGCGTCGCAGGATCGGATCTCTCCTACTCGGACACCGTCATTCCTGAATTCGACGTCACCTACTTTTTCACCGACAACATCGCCGCCGAACTCATTCTCGGCACGACATTCGCGAATGTCACCGGCGAAGGCTCGATCGACGGGCTCGGCAAGGTCGGCAAAACCTGGCTGCTGCCGCCTACGGTGACGCTGCAGTATCACTTCAACGACTTCGGCAACTTCCATCCCTATGTCGGCGCCGGCTTGAACTACACCATCTTCTATAATGAGAAGGGCAAGAGCGCCCAGAGCCTCGACATCGACAACACCTTCGGCGTCGCGCTGCAGGCCGGCTTCGACTACATGTTCGATGAGCACTGGGGCCTCAACGTCGACGTCAAGAAAATCTTCCTGCGTCCCGATTTCAACGTGAACGTCGGCGGCACCGACATGACCGGCAAGGCCAAGCTCGATCCCTGGCTGATCGGCGCCGGCGTCACCTACCGCTTCTAAGCGCGGTCTTTCACGCAGAAACGCCCGAGGGCGCGGACAAACCATGTCCGCGCCCTTTCCCTTTTCCTCCGCTTTGCGCTATGGGCAATGCCCATGAGCCCATCCACCTTCACCATCCTGCTCGGCGGCGAGCTGCACATGACGGAGCGCCTTCGCGCCGCCGTCGCTGGCAGCCGTTTCATCGCGGCCGATGGCGGGATGAGGCACGCGATGGCGCTCGATGTCCGGCCGGAGCTCTGGGTCGGCGATTTCGATTCCACCCCGGATGATCTGACGGCTGCTTTCTCGGACATTCCGAGAAAGCCATACCCCACCGCCAAGGCCTCGACAGACGGCGAAATCGCCGTATCGGAAGCCATTGCGCGCGGTGCAAAGCGGCTGATCCTCGTGGGCGCCCTTGCCGGCGACCGCTCCGACCACGCGCTGCAGCACTTGCTCTACGCCGTCAGCCTCGCCGAGACTGGCCTCGATGTGCTCCTGACCTCGGGCACGGAAGAAGCCGTGCCCCTGATTGCCGGAAGCATCACGCTTGATCTGCCGAAGAACAGCCTGTTTTCCGTTCCCGCCTTCAGCGAACTCAACGGCCTCTTCATCGAGAACGCCCGCTATCCGCTGAAGAGTTTCCATTTGCCGTTCGGCTCGTCGCGCACCATTTCCAATGTCGCGGAAGGCCCCGTGCGCTTCTCGCTTGAAAACGGCCGCGCCATCGTGCTCGCCCGCCCTTACGATCTTTCCGGAGTCTGATTTTTGGCGCCCCCTATCCTTAAACTCGACGACATCTTCCTGAGCTTCGGCGGCGCGCCGCTTCTGGCGGGTGCTGCCCTGCAGGTGGAGCCCGGCGACAAGATTTGCCTCGTCGGCCGCAACGGCTCCGGCAAGTCGACGCTCTTGAAGATCGCCGCCGGCATGGTGGAAGCACAGTCCGGCGAGGTCTTCCGCCATCCGTCCTCGACGGTGCGTTACCTCGAGCAGGCACCCGATTTCGCCGGTTACACCACCGTGCAGGCCTATGCAGAAGCGGGCCTTGGACCGGGCGACGATCCCTACCGCGTCACCTACCTGCTCTCGCATCTCGGTCTCACCGGCGAGGAAGATCCGAAGAACCTTTCAGGCGGCGAAGCCCGCCGCGCGGCGCTTGCCCGCGTTTTGGCGCCCGAGCCCGATATCCTGCTGCTCGACGAGCCGACCAACCATCTCGACCTCCCCACCATCGAATGGCTGGAAGGCGAGCTGCAGAAGACCCGCAGCGCGCTCGTCCTGATCTCGCACGACCGTCGCTTCCTTGAGAAGGTCTCCACCGCAACCGTCTGGCTCGACCGCGGCACGTCGCGCCGCTTGAACCGAGGCTTCGCCCATTTCGAGGCCTGGCGCGATCAGGTTCTCGAAGAGGAAGAGATGGAACAGCACAAGCTCGGCAAGGCGATCGAGCGTGAGGAACACTGGCTGCGCTACGGCGTCACCGCGCGGCGTAAGCGCAACATGCGCCGCCTCGGCGAGCTGCAGACGATGCGCGCCAGCTATCGCGGCCACAAGGGACCGCAGGGCTCCGTGCAGGCGACCGTCTCCGACGCGCAGGAATCCGGCAAGCTCGTCATCGAAGCCGACAAGATCACCAAGACCTATGGCGAGCGTCCGATCGTCACGCCGTTTTCGATCCGCGTCCACCGCGGCGATTGTATCGGCCTCGTCGGCCCGAACGGCGCCGGCAAGACCACGCTCCTGAAAATGCTGACCGGCCAACTGGCACCGGATACCGGCACGATCAAGCTCGGTACCAATCTGGAGATCGCCACGCTCGATCAGAAGCGCGAGGACCTCAACCCCGAGGACACGCTGGCGCATTATCTCACCGACGGTCGCGGCGAGAACCTGCTGGTGAACGGCGAGCAGCGCCACGTCACCGGCTACATGAAGGAGTTCCTGTTCCAGCCGGAGCAGGCCCGCACGCCGATCAAGAACCTCTCGGGTGGCGAGCGCGCCCGCCTGATGCTCGCCCGCATGCTGGCGCGGCCATCCAACCTCTTGATTCTCGACGAACCGACCAACGACCTCGACATCGAGACGCTGGACCTGCTTCAGGAAGTCGTCGCCGGCTTCCCTGGCACCGTCATCCTCGTCAGCCACGACCGCGACTTCCTCGACCGCACCGTCACCTCGACCATCGCGCCGGCTGTGCCGGATGCGCCCGATGGCCGCTGGATCGAATATGCCGGCGGCTATTCCGACATGCTGGCGCAGCGCAAGGGTGCTGCCGACGAGCGCAGGAAGGCGGAGAAGGCCGAGAAGGCGAAAGCGCAGGAGGCGGCTCCGACCGCCGAAGCACCGAAGGGCAAGGGCAAGCTCTCCTTCAAGCAGAAATTCGCGCTCGAAAACCTTCCCAAGGAGATGGCCAAGGCCGAAACCGAGATCGCCAAGCGCGAGGAAAAGATGGCCGACCCCAACCTCTTCTCCAAGGACCCCACCACCTTCAACCGGCTGGCCGCCGAGATGGAGAAATTCCGCGACAGCCTGGTGAAGATGGAAGAGGAATGGCTGGAGCTCGAAATGCTCCGCGAGGAGCTGGAGGGCTGATCGCCCTCTACGCCGCCGAAAGCTGGGCCTCGATCGCCGCCTTGTCCAGGACGGACCAGACGTTTGCGATCTTGCGCTCCGCGAATTCGTAGAACACGTTCTCGGAGAACGAGATTCGCCTGCCATTGACGGGCAAGCCGAGAAATGTGCCTTGCGGGCTGATGTCGAAATTCAGCCGGCTGGCAACCGTGGTGTCATCGGCGATCAGGATCTGCACGTCGAAACGGAGGTCGGGTATCGCGCGAAACTCGCCCTCACGTGCCTGCCGATAGCCATCCAGCCCGACCAGCGCTCCGTTATAGCTCACATCCTGCCCGACATAGGTCCCGAGGTTTTCCCAATCCTGGGAATTCAGGCAGTCGATATAGGCGCGGTATATGTCCACAAGTCTCTCTCCCGGCATTTGCACGCTCCTGCTATCGGCGATACCTGCCAGATAGTTCTCGCCTCAGAGACGAAAACCCTCACATTTCATTGATTGGCCAGCGCTGAAACCGCGTGCCTAATCTCTCGAAGGTCCCGCCCCCGGGGCCATGAGGAGAAAATCCATGTCTCGCTATCTGAACGCTAGCCATGTCGCGGCGCTTGCCGTCGGCATTCTTCTGAGCACGTCGCATGTAACGTCCGCCGCCGATGCGGAGCGCGTGCGCGTGCGTGGCGATATCGCCAGCCTCACCGGCGACACGCTCGTCGTCAAGACCCGCGAGGGCGCCGATCAGACCGTCACCTTGAAACCGGAATGGAGGGTTGGCGGCATCAAGAAGGCCTCGGTCGAGGACATCAAGCCAGGCGATTTCGTCGGCATCGCCTCGCTGCCCCGGCAGGATGGTGGGGATGGCGCTCTGGAAGTTCTGATCTTTCCGGCGGCCATGAAAGGCACCGGCGAAGGCAGCCGCCCCTGGGATCTGAAGCCCAACAGCAGCATGACCAATGCGACAGTCGCCAAGGCCGTCAAATCCGTCGACGGGCATACGGTGACGCTGACCTACCAGGGCAAGGAAAAGACCATATCGATATCAGACGACACACCGATCGTGACCTTCACCGCCGCGCAGAAATCGGACCTGACGCCGGGCGCGCATGTCATCGTCATGGGCGAGAAGGCAGCGGACGGAACGGTCTCCGCGGCACAGGTCACGGTCGGCACCAATGGCATCGTTCCGCCGATGTGATCCCCGATCGAGACGATCAGAGCGCCGGCGCCGGTGTGTTCGGCGCCTTGTCGGCAATCCTGCTCTCATCGGGCTTGGCGGCAAGCGCTTCGAGATGCAGCACGCGCGGATGGAAGGCTTCGATATAGGCATCGGAGCGACCGATATAGATCATCGTCGCATCCGGCATCGCCTCGAGCACCTTCATCATCGTCGACTGCCATTCAGGCTCCATGCCCTCGAGCACTTCGTCGAAGACCATCCATTGCGGTCGCACGAGCAAGAGCCGTGCGAAACCGATAGCCCGCTGTTCATCGGCGTCGAGAAGCTTGTCCCAGCGTGCGCGCGTATCCAGGCGCGAAACGAGATTGTGCAGCCCCGCCTTTTCGAGCGCCGCCACCACATCGTCGTTCTTGTAGGTGTCGGCGGCTTGAGGAAACGCCAGCGCTTCGCGCAGCGTACCACCCGGAATATAGGCCGATTGCGGCACGAACAGCATGTCGTCGGTGGGTGGCAGGCCGATCTTGCCGCTGCCGCAGGGCCACAGTTCCGACATCGCCAGGAAGAGCAGCTTGCGATTGACGTTGTGATCGCCGTTGATCATCACCTTCTCGCCGGCCTTGATCGTGACGCTGCCTTCATGCAGGCGGAAGCCGCCGCACTGGTCGATCTCCTCGTCCATCTTGGTGGCGACCGTCACGTTATCGAGCGTCAGGGTGCCTGGCGCGCTGCGCTCATAGGCAATCGCTTCCTTGAGATCGACATCGTCGCCCATGGTGGTCAGAGCCTGGCGGAAATCGGTGACACGCATCAACGTCGCGCGCCATTCGGCGATCGGGCCGAAATTGGACACGTACCAACGCAGCGCCGTATTGACCTGGTTGAAAGCGCCGACCGACATCATCAGCTGACCAAAGGTGAGGCCGCCGGAGAAATAGGCGGGCGCCGCCACGATGATCGGGATGACGACGACGAGCCATCCGTAACCTGCAGACACCCAGGTGAGATTGACGTTGGCCATCGCCAGTTTCTTGAGGACCTCAAGAACGGCGCTGATGTCGGTGTTGATCCGCCCCCGCTCGTTTTCTTCGCCACGCGCAGCCGTGATCGCCGGAATGTTCTCATTGGCATGCATCAGCGCGAAACGCAGCTCGGCTTCCTTGGAGAAGCGGTCAGCATTGAGCTTGACGAGCTTGCGGCCGACGAGCTGGCTGAGCACGGAGGCGGACGCAGCGTAGAAGATCGCCGCCCAGACCATATAGCCCGGAATGGAAAAGGCGTATTCGCCAAAGCGGAAGACGAAGCCGCTCGACAGTTCCCACAACACACCGATGAAGCTCACCAGCAGAATCGTCGACTGCACCAGGCCGATGACAAGCCCGGTGGTGCTTTCCGCGAGATTGCGCGCGTCCTCATGCAGGCGCTGGTCCGGATTGACGCCGATCAGCCCGCTGGAGGCGAGCCTGAGCGCCCGCTTGCGCTGCAGCCACTGGTCGACGAGGTCACGCGTCAGCCCCTCGCGCATGTAAAGCGCCGTCATCTGGTTCAGCCAGGCCTGCACCACGTTGAGCAAGAGCAGCATGCCGGCGATCAGCGCGAAGATCTTCAGCTGGTGGAAAAACCCCGGCAGATCGCGGCGCGAGATGGCGTCGTAGAAAGGCGCGTTCCACTGGTTGAGAATGACGGTCGCATAGGCTGTCGCCAGAATGATTCCGATCAGCGCCGTCGACAGGATAAGCACCGGCGCCCGCACTCTGGAGTGCCAGAATGCGGAGAACATCACCTTGAGGCGGAAGATCAGGCTGAGATCATACCCCACCCGGTCCTGACCCTGGATGCTCGGTCTGCCTTTGACGTCATCTGCCATCATGCTTCCTTACGCGTATGTAGCACCTGAATAGCACCGTGAGTCAGCCTGTCCAGCAACAGTTTCTAGCATGAGGTAATGCGCGAGTTACCTCGGCAAATAGGCGCCGCCGCGTATCGGTCATTGATTCGCGGCCTGACTGGGTCTATTTAAAGCGCTCCGTGGTGATTTGGCCGGCCGGCTTGCAGCCACGTTAAAGAAGTTGCTAAAGGGCCGCGTGCGGACCGATAGCGATATATTCGTATTTTTCATCGAGTGACCGCTATGCCGATCAAGATCCCCGATACCCTGCCCGCCTTTGAAACCCTGGTTCAGGAAGGTGTGCGCGTGATGACCGAGACGGCCGCGATCCGTCAGGACATTCGCCCCCTGCAGATCGGGCTCTTGAACCTCATGCCGAACAAGATCAAGACCGAGATCCAGATGGCGCGCCTGATCGGCGCCTCGCCGCTGCAGGTCGAGCTGTCGCTTGTTCGCGTCGGGAACCACAAGGCGAAAAACACCTCGGAAGATCATCTTTTCTCCTTCTACCAGACCTGGGAGGAGATCAAACACCGGAAGTTCGACGGCTTCATCATCACAGGCGCGCCGATCGAAACGCTTCCATACGAAGACGTTACTTATTGGGATGAAATGCAGCAGATTTTCGACTGGACGCGCACCAACGTGCACTCCGCGATGAATGTCTGCTGGGGCGCGATGGCCGCGATCTACCATTTCCACGATATTCCGAAGCACGCGCTGACGGAAAAAGCCTTCGGCGTCTATCGCCATAAGAACCTCAAGCCGTCGTCGGTCTATCTGAACGGTTTCTCCGACAATTTCGAGGTTCCAGTCTCGCGCTGGACCGAAGTGCGCCGCGCCGATATCGAGCAATCCGGCACGCTCGAAATCCTGATGGAATCGAGCGAGATGGGCGTTTGCCTCGTGCACGAGAAGAAGGGCAACCGGCTCTATATCTTCAATCACGTGGAATATGATTCGACATCGCTCGGCGACGAATATTTCCGCGACGTGAATGCCGGCATTCCGATCAAGATGCCGCACAATTATTTCCCGCATAACGACCCGTCCATCCCGCCGCAGAACCGCTGGCGCAGCCATGCGCATCTGCTCTTCGGCAACTGGATCAATGAAATCTACCAGACAACACCCTACAATCTGGAAGACATCGGCGAGGACGGCTGAGGCTTTTCGCCGTGCTTGATACGCCGCCGGACCTGACCGGCGGCGCTTGTTTTTTATATCGCGGCGGTTGCGGTTTCACTCAATTGAGAGCAGGTTCCGTCGCGAAATTGCGGACGCGAACCGGGGAGGAAACAGAATGGCGGATGGATTGAAGCGGGACGTTTTTGGAACGACGAAGACAGGCGAAACCGTCCATCGCGTCGAAATCTCGGGCGGCGGCCTGACCGCCAAGGTGATCACCTGGGGTGCCGTCATCCAGGACCTCAGGCTCGAAGGCCATGATGCGCCGCTCACCCTCGGCTTCGATGACTTCGACAACTATCCCGCCCATTCCGCCTATTTCGGCGCGACGCCCGGCCGCAACGCCAACCGTATCGGCGGCGGGAAGTTCACGCTCGACGGCAAGGACTATCAGCTCGACCTCAACGAAAACGGCGTCAGCCACCTGCATGGCGGCTTCGAAAATATCGCGCTGCGCAACTGGACGATCGTCGAGCATGACAGCGACCGCGTCGTCCTGAAGATCGTCGATGCCGATGGCCGCGGCGGCTATCCCGGTAATTGCACCATCCTCGTCACCTACCGCGTGCATGGCGATGGCGAACTCTCTGTCGTCTACGAGACGACGAGCGACCAGCCGACCATCGCCAATGTCTGCCAGCACGCCTATTTCAATCTCGACGGTCGCGACGACACGCTTGGCCACGACATCATGATCGCGGCGGACGCCTATCTTCCGACAGACGAGCGGCAGATCCCGACAGGCGAGATCCGCCCGGTCGAAGGCACGGTCTTCGACTTCCGCGAAATGGCCTCGCTGAAGCGCTTCGAGGGCGACACCCAGGCGCTCTACGACCACAACTTCTGCCTCTCGTCCGACCGTGTTGCCAAGCGCTCCGTGGTCCTGGCACGCAGCCTCTATTCCGGCGTCTCGATGGAAGTCCGCACGACCGAGCCCGGCGTCCAGTTCTACGCCGCCTTCAAGCTCGATGTGCCGGTGCCCGGCATCGGCGGCCGCAAATACGGTCCCTTTGCCGGCTTCTGCCTGGAAACGCAGATATGGCCCGATGCCATCAACCAAAAGGGCTTTCCCAACGCCGTTCTCCGCCCCGGCGAAGTGCTGCGCCAGGAAACGGACTACATTTTCTCGAAGAGTTGACGGCGACGAGCCGATCGCTTCTGACGTCATCAAACCCTCGCAAAGCTCTGCGAGGGTTTTTTCGTTGAACATAGCACTTGCAATTGGTTCCAAATAGGTTCTATTTTAATCTCATGGATAGAACCAGTCTGATAGCGGAGATCGACGCACGCGGACTGCGCGACACGGCGCGCAGCGGGCCTCTTTACCGTCGTCTTGCACAGACCCTGACCGGGCTGATCAATGAGGGCCTGCTCAAGCCTGGTACCGCACTGCCGAGCGAGCGCGATCTGGCCGAAGCCTTGAAGATCGGTCGCGTCACCGTGCGCACCGCCTACCGCGATCTCCTGAATTCAGGCACGCTGGAATCGCGCCATGGCAGCGGCACCTTCGTCTCCACCAAGGTCGAGCGCATGGAGCAGTCGCTCTGGCGGCTTTCGTCCTTCTCGGAAGACATGCGCTCGCGCGGCCGTGTGCCGGCGGCGAGGATCCTGTCGCGCACCATCAACAAGCCCTCACCGGAGGAGGCCTTCCTGCTGGGCCTCGGCGTCGACGAGCGCGTGTTGCGCCTCGATCGCCTGCGCCTTGCCGACGGGCTGCCGCTGGCGATCGATCGCTCCGTGGTCCCCGTGAAGTTTCTCGATGACACCGCCGGCGGCGAAGGCTCGCTCTACGACGCGCTGACGGCAAGCGGCCACCGCCCGGTGCGCGCGCTGCAGAAGCTCTCCGCCGTAACGCTCGACGCGACGTCGGCGGCAGCGCTCGACGTTGCGGCCGGGGCGCCCGCCCTTCTGATCGAACGCGTATCGCGCCTGGAAGACCAGCGCGTCGTTGAATACACCCGCTCCCACTATCGTGGCGATGCATATGATTTTGTTGCAGAATTGAGAATTGGAGACGAGCTATGAGTGAACCCCAGTCGCTGATGTTGCAGGAAGCCGGCCAGTCTCCCGATGTGGTCGCCACGCTGCTGCGCAAGGAAAAGCCTGTTTTCGACGAGATCGCCAAGCTCTTTTCCAAGAACGCGCCAAGCGTCGTCACCACCGCCGCGCGCGGCTCGTCCGACCACGCCGCCACCTTCTTCAAGTATCTCTTCGAGATCACCTGCGGCATTCCGGTGGCCTCGGTCGGCCCCTCGATCGCGTCGGTCTACGGCACCCCGCTACGCCTCAAGGGCGGCATTCACTTCACCGTATCGCAGTCGGGTGCAAGCCCCGATATCGTGGCGCTTCAGGAAGCGGCCAAGCGCGGCGGCGCGACCACCATTGCCGTCGTCAACGTCACCGATAGCCCGCTCGCCAAGCAGGCCGATCTCGTGCTCGACCTCAACGCCGGCGCCGAAAAGAGCGTCGCGGCAACCAAGTCGTTCATCGCCTCGGTCGCGGCCCTGTCAGGCGTGACGGCGGCAATCGGCGCCAGCGGCGACCTTAAGGCCGCGCTTGAAAAGCTTCCCGAAGCGCTGAGCGCCACATCGGGCATCGACACGGCCGCCGCCGAAGACGTGCTGTTCAACGCCACCTCGCTCTATACCGGCGGCCGTGGCCCGGCTTTCGCCATCGCGCTCGAGGCAGCGCTGAAGGCCAAGGAAACCTCCGGCCTTCATGCCGAGGCATTCTCGCTCGCTGAACTCATGCACGGCCCGATGCGTCTGGTGCAGCCGGGTTTCCCGATCCTCGCCTTCACGCCTGATGACGCCGCCTATGCCAACAACGTCAAGGCGCTGGAGCGCCTGAGCAAGCTCGGCGCCACCACCGTGCCCTTCTCGACCAAGGAACTACCCGGCATCAACCTGCGCGTACCCACGACCGGCAACGGCCTGCTGGACCCTCTCGTCTCCCTGCTGGTCTACTACCGCATGATCGAAGCGGTCACCCGCCGCAAGGGCTTCGACCCCGACAAGCCGGCGAACCTCTTGAAGGTGACGGAGACCGTCTGATGTCGCTCAAGATCTTTTCCGGCGCCCGCATCTTCGACGGCGAGCGCTTTCACGACGACAAGGCGCTTGTCGTCGCCGACGGGCGCATCGAGACGATCGCCGGCCTGAACGACCTGCCTGATGGCGAGACGATCGCGCTCGACTGCGGCATTCTCGCGCCCGGCTTCATCGACGCCCAGGTCAATGGCGGCGCCGGCCGCATGCTGAACGACGAACCTTCGCCCGCCTCCATGTACCGGATCGCCGAGGGGCATCGTCCCTATGGCACGACGTCGCTACTGCCGACGCTGATCACCGATACCGGCGAGGCGACGGTCGCCGCCATCGACGCTGCGAAAGAAGCGGTCAAGGCGAACCGGGGCGTTGTCGGCCTCCACCTCGAAGGTCCCCATCTCGCGCCATCACGCAAGGGCGCGCATCTGGCCGAACTGATGCGACCGGTTGATGATAGCGACGTCAAGGCACTTGCCGCCGCCGCCGAGGCGATCGGCACGTTGCTGGTTACGATGGCGGCCGAGCAGGTCACGGAGCGACAGGTGCGGGAGCTGAGCGAAGCGGGCGTGACGGTCAGCATCGGTCATTCCGATTGCTCGAGCGAAGCCGCCGAGGCGCGCTTCGACGCCGGCGCCCGTGGCGTGACGCATCTTTTCAACGCCATGAGCCAGCTCGGCCATCGCACGCCGGGCCTTGCCGGAGCAGCAATCGATCACCCGGCCGTCTGGTGCGGCATCATCGCCGATGGCCACCACGTCGATCCCAAGGCGCTGCGCACGGCGCTGAGAGCCAAGCGCGGCGAGGGCAAGCTGTTCTTCGTCACCGACGCCATGTCGCTGGTGGGTTCCACTGAGGACAGCTTCACGCTGAACGGCCGCACGGTGCGGCGCGAGACCGGCGCCTTCTGCTCGCGGCTGGTGCTCTCCGACGGCACGCTCGCCGGCTCCGATGTCGATATGGCCTCGGCGATCCGTTATGGCCTCACCTATCTTGACCTGTCGCTCTCAGAAGCGCTGCGCATGGCAACGCTCTACCCCGCCCGCTTCCTGAAGCTCGACGATCGTGGCCGTCTCGCGCCCGGCTTGCGCGCCGATCTCGTGCACATGAGCGACGGGATCAAGGTCAACCAGACCTGGATCAGCGGCGATCCCACGTGACCGCAAAATGATGATTGTCAACCAAGTGTTGACAATCGGTCGCCGAAGCCTGGTCTATTCGGTGACCGCGGGCAGGCTCATATTCCCCTCACGAAACGGCGGCACATCAAACGCGCCGGCCCTGTGAGAGGACGAAATCATGGCCCAGATCATCCTGAATTCGGCAACCGCCATCCTGATCGCGGCGGCATTTCTGGCAACGGCAGCAATGGCGCTCCGCAATGAAAACCAGGTGCGCGTCCGCGTGCCCGTGAAGGTCCGGGAACGGCACCACCCCAACGGTTGAATGACCGAATAATTCCTCGAATTCGCCCCAATATCGACACCGGTCGGGATCAGGAATGCCTCGACCGGCTTGGGAGGGAAAGACAATGACGAAGATCATCGGCGCAGCGGCAATCTTGACGATTGCGCTCGCCACTTATGCGGCCTCGCTCAACCCTTATGATACGAGCAAGACCCCGCATAAGCCGTCGCACCAGACGACCGTCAGCGACACCGAACATACCGCCTCGATCCGCTAAGCATGCCTCGCTAAAGCGCAGCCCGCCTTAGACGAACAACTGCCCGCCATTGGCGCTGAGCGTCGAGCCGGTGATGAAGCCGGCATCATCGGAAACCAGAAACACCACGCAGCGCGCGATTTCATCGGGTGTGCCGAGACGCCCGACCGGGATCTGCGGGATGATGCGTTCGTTGAGCACCTTCTCCGGAACCGCCAGCACCATTTCGGTGCCGATATAGCCGGGGCAGATGGCGTTGACGGTGATGTTCTTCGCCGCGCCTTCCTGGGCAAGCGCCTTGGTGAAGCCGAGATCGCCGGCCTTTGCCGCCGAGTAGTTCGCCTGTCCCATCTGGCCCTTCTGACCATTGATCGACGAGATGTTGACGATACGCCCGAAACTGCGCTCGCGCATGCCGGCCCAAACCTGATGCGTCATGTTGAACAGGCCGGTGAGATTGGTGTTGATCACCTCGTGCCACTGCTGCGGCGTCATCTTGTGGAACATCGCGTCGCGTGTGATGCCGGCATTGTTGACCAACACTTCGATCGGGCCGACCTCCGCCTCTATCCGCGCCAAACCTTCGGAACAGGCCTCGTAGCTCGACACGTCCCACTTGAAAACCGGAATACCGGTCTCCGCGTGAAACGCCTGGGCGGCCTCGTCGTTGCCGGCATAATTGGCCGCAACGCGGTAGCCTGCAGTCTTCAAGGCCAGTGAAATGGCGGCGCCAATACCGCGCGTACCGCCGGTGACAACAGCGACTCTGCTCATGTTCCGCTCCCCAAATGTAAGGCTCCGCTATCCTCGGAGCTCAATCACGACACGATGTAAAGCAGGCTATTAGAATGCTTCGAAGCACATGGCGACGCCCATTCCGCCGCCGATGCACAATGTCGCAAGTCCCTTCTTCGCGCCACGGCGCTTCATCTCGAACAAGAGCGTGTTGAGCACGCGCGCGCCGGACGCGCCGATCGGATGACCGATGGCGATCGCTCCGCCATTGACGTTGACGATCTCTGGGTTCCAGCCAAGATCCTTGTTGACCGCGCAAGCCTGCGCGGCGAAGGCTTCGTTGGCTTCGACGAGGTCGAGATCGTTGATCGACCAGCCGGCCTTCTCCAGCGCCTTGCGCGAAGCCGGGATCGGCCCGGTGCCCATGATCTGCGGATCGACGCCGGCAGTGGCCCAGGACACGATACGTGCGAGCGGCTGGATGCCGCGACGCGATGCTTCCTGTTCCGTCATCAGCACGGCGGCCGCCGCACCGTCGTTGAGACCCGAGGCGTTGGCGGCCGTTACCGTGCCTTCCTTGTCGAACGCCGGGCGAAGCTTCGCCATCGCCTCCATGGTGGCGCCATGGCGGATATATTCGTCCGCATCCACGGTGACGTCGCCCTTGCGGGTCTGGATGACGAAGGGGATGATTTCGTCGGTGAAACGCCCGGCCTTCTGCGCGGCTTCCGCCTTGTTCTGCGAGGCTACGGCGAACACGTCCTGTTCCTCGCGCGTCAGCTGCCACTGGCGTGCGATGTTTTCGGCGGTCACGCCCATGTGGTAGCCGTAGAAGGCGTCGGTGAGGCCGTCCTTGATCATGGTGTCGACCATCTTCATGTCGCCCATCTTGGTGCCGGCACGCAGGTGCGCTGCATGCGGCGCCATCGACATGGACTCCTGCCCGCCGGCGACGATGATCTTCGCATCGCCGAGCGCGATCTGCTGCATGCCGAGCGCCACGGCACGCAGGCCCGAACCACAGAGCTGATTGATACCCCAGGCGGTCGCTTCCTTCGGCACGCCGGCCTTCATCGCCGCCTGGCGTGCCGGGTTCTGCCCCTCGCCCGCCGGCAGCACCTGGCCGAGGATGACCTCGTCCACCTCAGAGGCATCGACGCCCGCCCGATCGAGCGCGCCCTTGACGGCCGCGGCACCCAGTTCATGGGCGGCGACAGTGGCGAAAGCGCCGTTGAACGAGCCGACGGCCGTGCGGCCGGCGCTGGCGATGACGATAGACTGACTGGACATGAAGGCCTCCTCGTTAGCTCCACCACATATAGGTTGAAACTGACAAAGCTTCACCGCCAAGTCAAACGACAAGACAGCACATGCGAATTTTCGAAAGAACTTACGCTGCGTGAATTATCTTGCGCCAAAAGGGGCTTGCCGCATCGCACAAAGAGATTGTCACCGGCCCGATTTTGCGTCTACACTCCCAAGTGGAGGAATTTCAATGACAATAAGACGGGCTTTGGGAGATTCATATGGCGAAGAATGAGGGCCAGGTAGCGATCAAGAAATACGCCAATCGCCGACTGTACAACACAGGCACCAGCACCTACGTGACGCTGGAAGACCTGGCGGAGATGGTGAAAAAGGGGGAGGACTTTACCGTACAGGACGCCAAGAGCGGCGACGATATCACGCATTCCGTGTTGACGCAGATCATCTTCGAGCAGGAATCGAAGACCGGCAACACGCTGCTGCCCATTTCCTTCCTACGCCAGTTGATCACCTACTATGGCGACCAGATGCAGATGGTGGTTCCGAGCTTCCTGGAACACTCCATGCGCGCCTTTACCGAACAGCAGGCGCAGATGCGCGAGCAGGTGACGCGCGCCTTCGGTGAGACACCGCTGACGAAAAATCTGGCGCTGCCTATGCAGATGGTCGAGGATCAGGTCCGCCGCAACACCGAGATGTTCCAGCAGGCCATGCAGATGTTCTCACCCTTCAAGGCGCCGGCAACAGCTGCCAAGGAAAGCCGCAAGGCTGAAGCCAAGGACATCGACGAACTCAAGGAACAACTGCGCGCGCTTCAGAGCAAGCTCGACAGCCTCTGATACCAAAGCCGATCGCTTCGCATCTCCTCGGGCCGAGGCTTGGGGAGATGCCGAGACTCACAGCCCTATCGAGACATCCCGCCCGGCGCTGCGGATCGACACCGCGAAGCCGCCGACGACATCGATCAGCGCGATCGTCAAGAGAATGAAGAACACCTGCGTCGCCGCATCTGGAACAAGCAGGAACTCCACCAGAAACGCGATGAACACAAGCATGGACAGCATGTGATTGGCCAAGCTTCCGCGTGCATTGCGGGTTGCGCGCAATATCTCGAAGAACAAAACGACGAGCGCGACAACGATAAACAGGTCGCCGAGCGACATGCTCCAGATCGCACCTGAAATCATCGACAGTACGATGAGGTCATTGTGAAGCGCGGGAAGTCCGCCGCTACCCATAAACCCGACCATCGCAAGATTATAGAGAATGAAAGGCACGACCATCAGCGGAATTGCGGTGAACATGTGGCGGTATTCTCCCTCAGTGAAAGAATAGTGCCGCAAATCACCGCGTCACTTCAAGTGATCATGCGATATATTATTGCCAAAACGCAAAAGGCCGGCACGAAGCCGGCCTTGCGAATTCTGCTGAAGCAGAACGCATAATGAAATTATGCGCTTTCCTTCGGCGTCAGAACCTGGCGGCCGCGGTACATACCGGTCTTCAGATCGATATGGTGCGGACGGCGCAGTTCGCCGGAGTTCTTGTCTTCAACGTAGGTCGGTGCCTTCAGCGCGTCAGCAGAGCGGCGCATACCGCGCTTGGACGGGCTTGTTTTTCTCTTCGGTACAGCCATTTTAATTACTCCACTTCACGGGCGAACACATCCAACGGCCAGACTGGCGGCCGAAACGACGTGTCGCGATTTCGGAAATTTTGCGCGCTTATACATGCCTTGGAGGGGCTTGACCAGTCCCCAGCTTTATTTTTTGAGATTCAAGTGAATCTCCGATCAGACCTCGTCTTCCTCGACGATCCAGGGCTCGGCGCGCGCCGCCTCTTCCCAGACCTGCCAAGCCGGCAGCGCCTTCATCGCGCTCATATAGCTCAATGTATCACCCGATGTCACGAGGTCATAAATCTCGAAGCGATTGACGACGGGAGCAAACATCGCGTCAGCACCCGAGAAGCCGCCGAACAGGAACGGCCCGCCGGAATGGGCGCGCAAATCCCGCCAGATCGTCTCGATGCGCGCGACATCGGCCATGACGCCATCAGCCAGCGCAATCCGGCCCTTCGGGCGGCGCATGTTCATCGGGCAGGCGTTGCGAAGCGCTCGGAAGCCCGACAGCATCTCCATCGACACCGCGCGCGCTACGGCCCGCTTGTCGCGCGTCTTAGGCCACAGGCCGGCTTCTGGATAAAGCTCGGCGACATATTCGATGATGGCGAGCGACTGCCAGACGCGAGTGGTGCCATGTTGCAGCACGGGAACCTGGCCGGTCGGCGAAAATTCCCGGAAGCGAGGATTGCCCGCCGCGTTGTCGAAGGGAACCAGAACCTCCTCGAACGGAATTCCGGCTGCTTTCATCGCGATCCATGGGCGAAACGACCACGAGGAATAATTCTTGTTGCCGATATAGAGTGTCAGCCTGTCCAACGATCTCTCCTTATGCATCGATCATTCATGGTTACGATCATCGATGCCAGATGACGTCTGACGTCACCAACGACATATTCTGATGTCAGTCATAAATGCATCTGACGTAATCGCCCGAACCCCGCGCGCGCCGCTCTATGACGGCGGCGAGCCGGCGCAGGCCACGTCCAGGCTTGCCGGCATTGCGATCGATAGGATTGGGCAAGGAGACTGCGAGAAGGGCGGCTTGCCGACTGGTCAGCTTCGACGCCGGCACCTTGAAATGATGGCGCGCTGCCGCCTCGATGCCGTAGATGCCCGGACCCCACTCGGCGATGTTGAGATAGATCTCCATTAGCCGCCGCTTCGACCACACAAAATCGGCGGTCACCGCCAGCGGCAGTTCCATCGCCTTGCGCACGAAGGAGCGGCTGTTCCACAGGAACAGGTTCTTCGCCGTCTGCATCGGAATGGTGCTGCCGCCGCGCGTCGCTTCACCGCGCAGCGTGTCGGTGACCAGCATCCGCATTTCGCCCCAGTCGACGCCGCCATGGAAACAGAATTGCCCGTCTTCGGACATCATCACCGACTGCACCAGAACCGGCGAGATCTGGTCGATCGACACCCATTGCCGGTCATAGCCGCGCAGCAGCGCCAGATCGCGCAGCATCAACGTCGAGACCGGATGGATGAAAGGAAGGACGTAAAGTAAGATCAGCACATAGGGCAGAGCAAGCAGCACGGCGATCGCCAGAACGATACGCATCATCAACGAACGACCTTTCAGCCAAAGAATGGCACGCCGGTGGATCGGCATGGCAATGCTGTCGTCTCTCTCCGGCGCTATGTCCAATTCCCCTGACCCAGTCTGGTTCCCCCCTTCTCCATACCGTCTGAAAACGGCCATTGCCAGACACAAAGGAAATCTTGGCGGCTCCATCGACAATTCCGTTGCAAGCCCAAGCTTGCCCGTGCCAAACAACGCCGCATGAACGCGCATCTGAAGACATTCGAAAGCCGGCTCGCAGCCAACGCCCGTGAGATCGAAGGCGTGCTCGACGCGCTGCTCTCGCAACCGGTTCTGGACGACGAGATCGCCCGCCCGGAAAACCTGCGCTCCGCCATGCACTACGCCGTGTTGAACGGCGGCAAGCGGCTCCGCCCGTTTCTTGTCGTCGAGACGGCAATGATGCTTGGCGGCAATCGCGACGCCGCCTTGCGGATCGGCGCGGCGCTCGAATGCGTTCACTGTTACTCGCTCGTCCACGACGACCTGCCCGCCATGGACGACGACGACCTGCGCCGCGGCAAACCCACCGTTCACATCGCCTATGACGAAGCCACCGCCATTCTCGCCGGCGACAGCCTGCTGACCTACGCCTTCGACATCATCGCCTCGACCCCAGGCATCGACGAGGCGAGCAAGGTTGCGCTGATCCTGGCACTGTCGCGGGCCTCCGGCCTCGGCGGCATGGCCGGTGGACAGGCGCTCGATCTTGCCGCCGAAAGTCACGCGCCGGACGAACACGGCATCGTCATGCTGCAGGCCATGAAGACGGGTGCGCTCATCCGCTTCGCCTGCGAGGCGGGCGCCATCGTTGCCGGCAGCCCGGCTGAGGACCGCGCGACATTGCGCCGCTTCGGCGAACGGATCGGCCTCGCCTTCCAGCTTGCCGACGACATCCTCGACCTGACGGCCGACAGCGCCACCATGGGCAAGGCGACCGGCAAGGATGCAGGACGCGGCAAGGGCACGCTGGTGGGCCTATACGGCATGGGCTGGGCAGAGGCCACGCTCTCGGCTCATATCCAGGAAGCCGACGCGCTGCTGAAGCCCTATGGCGCGCGCGCCGCGGTTCTCGCTGAAGCGGCCCGTTTCATCGCCGAGCGCAAGAGTTGAGGCTCCCGCCTCCGTGATCGCTGAAAAAGCGTCACCGAGACAAGATTCCGGCGCCCGCTCGCGTCGCGATCTCTTGCCGAGTAGCATAAGCCGCGCCTAAAACGACTGGAACTGCCGCGCCCTTGCGCGACCGACCGGGAACAAGCGTCATGCACGAGACCCTCAGCTACCTTCCGCAGATCTTGCCTGCCTACATCGCCTATATCGTCGCGGTCATCAGCCCCGGCCCGGCCATCATGGCGATCGTCTCAACGTCGATGATGCATGGCCGCAAGGCAGGCATGACGATCTCGCTCGGCATTTTCGCGGGCTCCTTCACCTGGGCATGCGCGGCTGCCCTCGGTCTTGCCACCATCCTGCACACATATGCGATCGCGCTCGAAATCCTGAAGATTTTCGGCGGCCTTTACCTGCTTTATCTCGCGTACAAGGCCTTCAAGGCCGTGCGGGCCACCCCCGATATCCAGCAGGCCACCACGCCGAAGAACATGTCGACGCGCGCCCTGCTTCTGCGCGGCTACGGAATCCACGTCACCAACCCGAAGGCGATCTTCGCCTGGCTGGCGATCATCGCGCTCGGCATGCCGCAGGGCGCGCCGGCATCGGTTGCCGGGCTCATCGTCGGCATCTGCCTGACGACGGGCTTTATCGTATTCATGGGATACGCGGTACTGTTCTCGACATCACAGGCGCTGAAGATTTACGCCAGCCTACGCCGCTGGATCGAAGGCGCCATGGCGGCCTTCTACTGCTTCGCAGGGCTGAAGCTGCTCACCAGCCGCATCTGATTTTGGGTAAGAAAGCGACGGCGCGGATTACTCCGCCGCCGTCCTGTTCTGGCCGAAACGCTTTTCAATATAATCAGCGACCAACGCCTCGAAATCACCGGCGATGTTCGGGCCGCGCAGCGTCATCGCCTTCTGCCCGTCGATATAGACGGGCGCCGACGGGCTTTCGCCCGTTCCCGGCAGCGAAATGCCGATATCGGCATGCTTGCTTTCACCCGGACCGTTGACGATGCAACCCATGACCGCGACGTTGAGCGCCTCGACACCCGGATACTTGTCGCGCCACACGGGCATGTTCTTGCGCAGGTCGTTCTGGATGTTCTGCGCCAGCTCCTGAAATACCGTCGAGGTCGTGCGCCCGCAACCGGGACAAGCAGCGACCACGGGAATGAACTGGCGGAAACCCATAACCTGCAGGATTTCCTGCGCCACCTGCACTTCGCGCGTACGGTCGCCATTCGGCTCCGGCGTCAGCGACACGCGGATCGTATCGCCTATCCCGTGCTGCAGCACGTAGCCCATGGCCGCCGACGAGGCGACGATGCCCTTCGAGCCCATGCCGGCTTCGGTGAGCCCGAGATGCAGCGCGTGGTCGGAGCGCTCAGACAGCATCGAATAGACGGCGATCAGGTCCTGAACCTGGCTGACCTTGGCCGACAGAATGATGCGGTTGCGCGGCAGGCCGATCTCTTCGGCGAGATTGGCCGAGATCAGCGCCGACTGCACGATCGCCTCGCGCGTCACCTGGCGCGCCGAAAGCGGCGAACCGGCAGCCGAGTTCTGGTCCATTAGGGCAGTGAGCAGTTCCTGGTCGAGCGAGCCCCAGTTGACGCCGATACGCACGGGCTTGTCGTAGCGGATTGCCATCTCGATGATATCGCCGAACTGCTTGTCCTTCTTGTCCTTGAAGCCGACGTTACCGGGATTGATGCGGTACTTCGCCAACGCCTCGGCGCAATCGGGATGATCGGCAAGCAGCTTGTGGCCGATATAGTGGAAGTCGCCGACCAAAGGCACGTCCATGCCGAGGCGCAGCAACCGGTCTCGGATGCGCGGCACGGCGGCAGCACTCTCGTCGCGATCGACGGTGATGCGAACGAGCTCGGAGCCGGCCTTGAACAGAGCGGCCACCTGGGCGACCGTAGCGTCGATATCGGCCGTGTCGGTGTTGGTCATCGACTGGACGACGACGGGCGCGCCGCCGCCGACGATGACGCCGCCGACATCGACGGCGACGGATGCGCGGCGCGGTTTCGGATCAAAATCCGTAGCTGAAGACATGGATAGAGCTCTTGAACCCTTAAATTTCGTGTCTTTCAGGTGGATCATGACCGCCCGCTTGTCAACCCGCGCCATCCATCACTTTGTTTGACGTTTGTCAGTGACCGCCACCGGAAATGCCATCGGCATAGCGCGCCAGGTTGGAGAGCGCCAGCACGACAAGCAGAAGCGCCGGCAGGGCAATGAACACGACGGAAAAGCCGACATGCTCCGCCACGAAGCCGATGGCCGACGGCGCCACCAGCATGCCGGAATAGCCCATGGTGGTGACGACCGAGATACCGATACCCGCCTTCAGATGCGGAATGTTACCCGCCGCAGAGAACGCGATCGGCACCATGTTGGAAATACCGATGCCGCAGAAGGCAAAGCCGAGGATGGCGATCTCCGCATTCGGCGCAAAGCCGGCAAGCAGCATGCCGACGATGGCAAACAGGGTGCACATCCTCAGCGTCCGCACGCCGCCAAGGCGGTCGCGAACGAGATCGCCCGCGAACCGCATCGCCGCCATCGTCAGCGAGAAGGCCGCAAAGCCGAAGCCGGAAAGCGCAACCGAAGCACCGAGTTCCTCGCGCAGATAGAGCGCGCCCCAATCGAGAACCGCACCCTCCGGCATCATCGAAAACAGCGCGACGAGACCGAGCAGCCATGGCAGCGGCACCATCGGCAGCCGTGTCTTCTCTTTCTTGGTATCGGGATGCGGCTGGTCGGCAAGGATCATGTTCCAGGCAACTGCGAGCGTGATCGCGGCAAGCGCCGTGGCGACGACGGCATGCGCGAACACGCCGAAATGCGCGATCAGCAGCCCGCCGAGGCCGGCGCCGATCAGGCCTCCCAGGCTCCAGAAGGCGTGGCAGGACGACATGATCGCCCGCCGCATCGATTGCTCGACAGCAACCGCATTGGCATTCATGGCAACATCCATGGCCCCCATGAACCCGCCGAACAGGAAGATCGCGATCGCCGCCGTCACGATATTGGGCGCCAGCGTCAGCGCCAGCAGGCCGGGCAGCAGGCAGACGGCCATCGCCAGCGATACGACCCGCGATCCATGCCGCGCGATCTGTGCGCCGGCGATCGGCATCATCGTCAGCGAACCGATGCCGAGCACCAGGATCATCAGCCCAAGATGAAATTTGCTGAGCTCCAGCCGTTCCGCGAATTCGGGAATCTTCGGCGCCCAGGAACCCACGGTGAAGCCGTTGATCAGGAACAGTAGCGACACCGCCGTCCTGTTCTTGGTGACGTAGCCGCTTCTTGCCGGAAGCGCTGTGTTGACGTGATTATCCATGTCTCTTCCCATATGCACTGGCGCCGGCACTCCTCGTCCGGCGCGTCATTGAACGAAATTTAAGTGGTTTGGCCGGCAACCAGCGTCTTGCAGCCAAGATCCCGATAGCGCGCCAGCATCCCGGCATCGGCATCGCGCTCGACTACGAGGCAGCCGCAGTCGGCGACCGAGAGCACGCCATGCGGCGCGGCCGTGCCGAACTTGTCCGAGGTCACGGCGACGAGCACCTGCCGGCTCTTGGTCGCGACGAAGCGCTTGAACTCCGCATCCTCGAAGCCGAAGACGGTGACGCCGGCCGCGATATCGACGCCGCAGGCGCCGAGAATGCAGAGATCCGGCGACAACGGCTCCATGTCGCGCATCGCCTTGGCGCCCAACGCACCACCGACCTGTCGGTCGACCAAGCCACCGATCAGGATGACATTGACGAGCGGCTTGTCGATCAGCGCCGCGGCAATCGACGGCGCATTGGTCACCGCCGTCAACGGCATATCCATCGGCAGCGCCATGGCGATCGCAAGGTTGGTGCTGCCGGCGTCGAAGAACACGGTCATATCGGGGGCGATCTGCGAAACAGCAGCCGCTGCCAGCGCCTGCTTCCGGTCCCGCGCGATACCGGCTCGATGATTGAGGCTGCCACCAGCAGGAGAAACCGGCAGCGCGCCGCCATAGACACGCTCGCAGAGCCCAGCAGCCGCCATCTCGCGCAGGTCGCGCCGCACCGTATCCTCGGACACGCCGAATTCCGCCGCAAGCTCGGCTGCAAGCACGCGCCCATGCATCTGTAGTTTGCGCGAAATGACGCTTTTGCGCTCCTGCAGCAGAAGTTCGTTCGTGTTCATGCCGGTTTTAGCCTGACCAATCTTAACTCGATTGAATCATGCATAAACCGATAAAAACGTGCAAACAAGCCGCAACCGAAAAATCATGGCTTCACATTGTGAAACACTGAACACCAAATCCGTGATAAATGAGAAAAATATTCGCAGTTGCCGATTTTATTCGCAGTTTTTGACGCATCCGCGCCTCGGCTTTTCTGCGATTTTCCAGCCATCGAACACACTGGTGAATTGGACAGACACATGAACCTCCTGAAGACCCTCGCGACCGCCGCTCTCATCCAGGCCGCCGCCCTGATGCCGGCATTGGCCGGAGAAAACCTCGCCGCCATCAAGCAGGCAGGCGTGCTGAAGATCGGCACCGAAGGCACCTACGCCCCGTTCACCTTCCATGATGCCAGCGGCAAGCTTGTCGGCTTCGACGTCGAAATCGGCGAAGCGGTCGCCGCAAAGCTCGGCGTCAAGGCCGAGTTCGTCGAAGGCAAGTGGGACGGCCTGATCGCCGGCATCGACGCCAAGCGCTACGACACCGTCATCAACCAGGTCGGCATCACCGATGCGCGCAAGCAGAAGTATGACTTCTCCGAGCCCTACATCGCCTCCAAGGCCGTGCTCATCGTTCGCGACGGCGACGACAGCATCAAGAGCTTCGCCGATCTCAAGGGCAAGAAGTCGGCCCAGTCGCTGACCAGCAACTTCGGCAAGCTTGCCGAGCAGTCCGGCGCCGAGCTCGTCGGCACCGACGGCTTCGACCAGTCGATCCAGCTGGTGCTGACCAAGCGCGCCGACGCCACGATCAACGACAGCCTGTCCTTCCTCGATTTCAAGAAGCACAAGCCGGACGCCCCGGTAAAGATCGCCGCACAGCAGGAAAACGCCGATTATTCCGGCATCATCGTTCGCAAGGGCGAGCCGGAACTGGTCGAGGCGATCAACAAGGCGCTGACCGACATCAAGGCCGACGGCACCTACAAGACGATCTCCGACAAGTATTTCGGCCAGGACGTTTCGAAGTAAGCCAAAACCATCAGATAAATCCCCTCCCCAACCCCTCCCCCTTGTTGGGAGGGGCTTTTTTATTGTCTCTCTGTGCCCTCTAAGCCCCTCCCCCTTGTGGGGAGGGGTTGGGGAGGGGTATTTCAGGTCAATACACAAAACCAAAAAGGGAACACGCCCGTGCCCCACTGGCTTCAATTGATGGCGGATTCGCTCGTGCCCCTGTTATGGGCCGGGCTGGTCTTCACCATTCCGCTGACATTGCTGTCCTTCACCTTCGGACTGATCCTCGGGCTCGCCACGGCCATCGCCCGCCTGTTCGGCGCCGCTCCCTTGGTGGCCGTCGCCCGCTTCTACGTCTGGGTCATCCGTGGCACGCCGCTGCTCGTCCAGCTCTTCGTCATCTTCTACGGCCTGCCCAGCATCGGCATCCTGCTCGACGCATTCCCCGCCGCCCTGATCGGCTTCACGCTCAACATCGGCGCCTACAGCTCCGAGATCATCCGCGCCGTCATCTCCTCCGTGCCCAAGGGCCAGTGGGAAGCCGCCTATTCGATCGGCATGAGCTGGCGCCAGGCGATGAGCCGCACGATACTGCCGCAGGCAGCCCGCGTGGCAGTGCCGCCGCTGTCGAACACCTTCATCTCGCTGGTCAAGGACACCTCGCTCGCCGCCGCAATCACCGTGCCGGAGCTGTTCCAGGCCGCCCAGCGCATCGTCGCCACGACCTACGAGCCGTTGATCCTCTATATCGAGGCCGCGCTGATCTATCTGGTGCTGAGCACCGTGCTCTCGACGCTGCAGGTCAGGCTGGAGCGCCGCTTCGCCCGCTATGGCGGCATGCTGGAGGCAAACGCATGATCGAGCTCAGCAATATCGAAAAGCGCTTCGGCGACGCCGTCATCCTGAAAGACATCAGCATCCGCATTCCGGAGGGTAACGTCACTGCCCTGGTCGGCCCCTCCGGCGGCGGCAAGAGCACGCTGCTCCGCTGCATCAACCTTCTGGAAATCCCGACTGCCGGCACCATCCGTCTCGGCGAGGAAACGCTGACCTTCAAGCCCGGCCAGAAGACCAGCTGGCCGGCGATCCAGAAGATCCGCCGCCAGACCGGCATGGTCTTCCAGAACTTCCAGCTTTTCCCGCACCAGACGGCGATCGAAAACGTCATGGAAAGCCTGGTGACCGTGCTCAGATGGCCGAAGCAGAAGGCCCGCGACCGCGCCATGGAACTCCTGACCAAGGTCGGCATGGCCCACAAGGCCGATGCCTGGCCCGCGACGCTCTCCGGCGGCCAGCAGCAGCGCGTGGCGATCGCCCGTGCACTCGCCCCCTCGCCCCGCGTGCTGCTCTGCGACGAGCCGACATCGGCGCTCGATCCGGAACTGTCGGCCGAAGTCGTCGACGTGCTCGGACGCCTGGCGAGCGAGGGTACGACCATGGTGATGGCCACCCACGACCTCAGGCTCGCCTCGAAGATTGCCAACGACGTCGTCTTCCTGGAAGCGGGAAGCGTGGTCGAGACCGGCAGCGCGAAGAACATCTTCACGGCGCCCGAGCGCGAGCGCACCAAGCGCTTCATCTCGACGATCAACGCGGCGCATAGTTACGATATCTGAAGGCAGACATCGGGATTACATGACATGAAAAAGGCGGCTCCGAGGCCGCCTTTTTCAGTTCGTTGACCGATGATCAACCCGCGTAAGTGACCAACAGGTCCTTGGCGTCGATCTGGTCGCCGGCCTTAACGAGAACTTCGGCGATCGTGCCGTCCTTCTCCGCGTGGATGGCGGTTTCCATCTTCATCGCTTCGATCGACACCAGCACATCGCCGGCGCTGACCGCCTGGCCGGCGGCAACGAAGGCGCGGGAGATGACACCAGGCATCGGCGCGCCGACATGGGCGGCATTGCCCGGCTCCGCCTTGCGGCGGGCGGCCGCACCCGTGGCGCCGTGGGCGCGATCCGGAACCTTGATGCGGCGCGG
>UBVW01000105.1:0-3462 GCA_900469085.1 Hyphomicrobiales bacterium
ATGGGCTGCTGCGGATAACTCAACTTATGCTCACCTCGTCATAGATTCAGCCATCCGTCGATATAGCTTGCATGATCGGGCCTCGGCTCATGCTCCGGGGTAATGCCGAGATCGGCGCAGAGGAATGCACTACCGAGTTCGGCAACGAGCTCTTCACGGGCACGTTCCGTGCGGTCTTTGGCGTAGCGGGATAAATCGCGATCCAGACGAGCGGGTGTCGAAGTCCAGTGCGTCATTTCGTGGCTGAGGACGGCAACGTAGCTAGCCTCATCGACGAAACTGTCGAGAAGCGGCATCTGAATGTAGTCTTTTGCCGCAGCATAGTAGGCGGACGACCCACCATGGCGGATGAGCGCTCCGGTATTGGCAAAGAAACGTCCGGCCATCCCGATGCGATCGAACGGATCGGATAGATCGACAGTTGCCTGATGCTTTCCGTCGAGTCCCTTGATCTGGTCGGTGTTGAAGACGGTATAGGCTTTGATGAACGGGATGGTGCGTTCGACGTCATCGCCTTTTTCGACTGTCTCGGTGCGGATGATCGAACTGGCGAAGACGACAGTCGTGCCGGTCTCGCCCTTGCGGACGGCGGCTCCCAGTTCCAGTGCCTGACGATAGGTCATCCAGGTCGAGGAGGAGAAACCTCGGGCGATTGCCTCGGACCAGAGAAGAAGGACGTTGATGCCGGAATATGGCTCGCCGTTGTGGCGAAGTGGCCGGGTGACGGTCTGTGATGGCAAGGCGCTGTGCCATGGCTGGGTCCAGGGGCGCACGCCACGCTCGAGTTCGGCGATGATCTTGTCGGTGATGCGGCTGTAGATATCGGATCGCTGGTTGATGTGCTCTCTTGTCATGTCGGCCTCCATTTGAGGTCGCGACAATCGCGACCTGCTACGGCGGTCCGAAAGCCGGGCTAGGAGCGGCGGCTGGCACCCGCAGGGCCGAAACAAAGAGCAGGACGGCATAGCCGTTGCAGCCGGCGCGAGCCTGGCAGGACCGTAACCGGTGTTCCGCTCCCACGTTGTCCTCGTCGCCCTGATCTGTGATCGCATATCCATGGACGAGCAACGGGAGTTTCTCCATGGAGACTACATTGGAGCTTCTCACGACAGGGAAGTCTGGACGTGAAGTTCACCGGCACTGGCCGGACGCGGTGAAGGCGCAGATCGTTTCGGAGAGCCTTCGGCCCGGCGCGATGGTCAATCAGGTAGCAGAGCGACACGGCCTGAAGCCGAACCACCTCTCGACTTGGCGAACGATGGCGCGGGAGGGCAAGCTTGTACTACCTGCGCCGGAGGACGCGGTGGAGTTCGCATCGGTGATCGTTGGTCCACCCATTGCTGAACCGCCGATCAAGAAAGCCAGCCGTCCCGAGATCATAGTCGGCTCTGTCATGATCCGTTTGGAAGAAGGCGCGTCTGCCGCCCGGATCGCGGCTGTCGCGCGTGCGTGCGCGGTTCCGGCATGATCTTTCCATCGAACCACGTGCGGATCATGGTGGCGACGAAGCCCGTCGACTTCCGCAAAGGCCACGATGGATTGGCAGCGCTGGTAAAGAACGAGCTGCATAAGGACCCGTTCACAGGGACAGTCTTTATATTCCGGTCACGCAAGGCCGACCGATTGAAGCTGATCTACTGGGATGTCGGCGGCCTGGTGATGGCCTACAAGCGGCTAGAGGAGCACACGTTCACCTGGCCAGATATCCGGGACGGTCTGATGACCCTCGGACATGCCCAGTTCGAGGCGCTGTTTGCGGGGCTCGACTGGCGTCGGGTTCGTACCGTTGAGACAAGAGCGCCGACCGCAATCGAATAGGTGCGACACGTTGACTCGGGCAACAAATCCGGGCGGCAAGACCAGGCAGAATTTGATAAACTTCCACCATGTTGGACGCCGCCGATTTGCCGGACGATATTGTTGCCTTGAAGGCGATGCTGATCGCTGCGCAAGCGCGTGAAGTCCGCAAGGATGATCGGATCGAACGGTTGGAGAAGCTGGTCGCCGCTTTCAAGCAGGCTGCCTTCGGCCGCAAATCAGAGAAGGCCGATCCTGAGCAATTCGATCTCGCATTGGAGGACCTGGAGACAGCCATAGCGGCCGTCCATGCCGAAGACGAAGCCGATAGCCCGTCCTGCAAACCGAACCCCAAATCTCGCGCCGCCAATCGTGGTTCTCTACCCGCCCACCTTCCTCGTGTCGAAGAGATCATCGAGCCGGAGAGTTTGACCTGCACCTGTGGCGGCGGCCTGCATTGCATCGGCGAGGACGTGTCCGAACGGCTTGATGTCATCCCGGCGCAGTTCCGCGTTATCGTCACGCGTCGTCCCAAATATGCCTGCCGCTCCTGCACCGACGGCGTTGCCCAGGCTCCAGCACCTGCAAGATTGATCCACGCCGGGTTGCCGACGGAGGCCGCCATCGCGCATGTGCTGGTCTCCAAATATGCCGATCACCTGCCGCTTTACCGACAGGCCCAGATCATGGGCCGACAGGGTATCGATCTCGACCGGTCCACGCTCGCTGATTGGGTCGGCCGGGCGGCATTCGAACTTCGTCCGGTCTTCGACGCTCTGATCGCCGACCTGAAACGGTCGACCAAGCTGTTCATGGACGAGACCCGTGCGCCAGTGCTCGATCCCGGTTCACGTAAAACCAAGACCGGATACTTCTGGGCGCTGGCCCGTGATGACCGACCGTGGAGCGGAGGTGCGCCGCCGGGCGTAGCCTTCACCTATGCACCCGGTCGCGGCGGTCTCTATGCCGAGCGGATATTGGAAGGATTCACGGGCACCCTTCAGGTGGATGGCTACGCCGGATATAACCGGCTGATTGCGCCGGATCGCGTTGGGCCTGACATCCAACTTGCCTATTGTTGGGCACACGCGCGTCGAAAGCTGGTCGAGATCACGCGCACTGGGTCAACGCCCATTGCCGAGGACGGCGTGAAGCGGATCGGCGAACTTTATCGCATCGAAGCAGAGCTGCGCGGCCTCGATGCCGACGCTCGCCTCGCTGGGAGGCAGGCACGGTCAGCGCCATCGGTCGCCGACATGCGGAGCTGGCTCACGCATCATCGTGCCCGCGTCGCTGGCAAGTCGCCGCTTGGCGAAGCACTCGCCTATATCGCCAAATACTGGGACGGCCTCTGTATCTTCCTGACCGACGGCCGCGTAGAGATTGACAACAATACCGTCGAGCGGACCATCCGCCCGATAGCTCTGAACCGTAAGAATGCTCTCTTTGCGGGCCACGATGCGGGAGCAGAGAACTGGGCGGTAGTCGCCTCGCTTATAGAGACCTGCAAGCTCAATTCGGTTGATCCGTTTGCCTATCTGACTGCTACGCTCACCGCCATCGTCAGCGGCCACAAGCAGAGCCAGATCGATGTGCTGATGCCGTGGAGTTATTCACGGCGGACAAACAGCTAAAGTCTGCAGTCGGCCGAGGCTGTGTAAAAAC
>UBVW01000092.1:0-1089 GCA_900469085.1 Hyphomicrobiales bacterium
CTGAGGCTTGGTGGAGATGATGGGATGTCGGTTCGCGATGGCGGTCAGTTCAGTTTCGTGGATGCGCTGATGCCGCAGTCGAAGGGCGCAGGCCGTCTGGAGCGGCTGTCGTCGCTGGTGAAGTGGTATCGCTTCGAGAAGCACCTGTCGCGTTTGCGCGACGACAAGGGTGCGGGTCGCCCGGCCTACAGGCCGCTTGTCATGTTCAAGGCGCTGCTGCTGCAGTCGCTTTATGGGCTTTCCGACATGGAGCTGGAAGAGGCGCTTGGCGACCGGCTGTCGTTCAAGCGCTTCGTCGGCCTTTGTCTGGACGAAGCGGTGCCTGATCATTCGACGCTCTGCCGCTTTCGCAACCTTTTGATCGACGCGGGGCTGCTCGACAAACTGTTTCTCGAGCTCGATCGCCAGCTCGACGCGGCCGGCTTGATCCTGCGGCGCGGCACGATGCTGGATGCGACCATCATCGAGACGACGGCGGCGCGGCCGCCGGAAGGCCGCAACGGCGATTTGGACGATGCTGCCCGTGATCCGGGCTCGGAGCGGGACAATTCGACCGATCGGCTGCGGCGTACGGCGCCCAGCGATCCCGATGCCCGCTTCACGCGGCGCAAGGGCCGGGTTGGCTCGGCCTACGGCTACAAGGCGCATGTCGGCGTCGACGAAGGCTCCGGCCTGATCCGCCGGGTCATCACCACGCCGGCCAATGTCAACGACACCGTCGTTGCCGACGCGCTGATCGTTGGCGACGAGGCCTGCGTGCTGGCCGACGGCGCCTATCACACGCATGCGCGCGAGAAGGACCTGAAGGAGCGCGGCATCAAGCCGAGACTGATGCGCCGGCCCAACCGCCACCACCGCGTGCTGCCGCCGAGGCTCGCCCGGCTCAACGGCCTTATCTCCAGGCGGCGCGCGGCCGTCGAGACGACGTTTGCCACGCTCAAGCATCGCATGGGGCTTGGCTTGATCCGCTATCGCGGTCTCGCCAAGGCCAAGGCGCAGGTCCTGCTGGCAGCGCTTGCCTTCAACATGCGCCGCTGGGTGACCATGGCCGCCTGACCAAGGCCGAACTGCGCCCACACCCCCCGAAAC
>UBVW01000037.1:0-235615 GCA_900469085.1 Hyphomicrobiales bacterium
CTTCTTCAACAGCCTGCTAGGGGCTATTCAAACCCCGATCCTGTCCAGTGCAAGACACAGGTTTCGGAGCAATACGAACAACTCAACCAACAGCAGGATCGGGAGCTAGATGCTTGCCGCACGAGAAAGTGCGTCACGAATCTCCTTGGAGATCTCGTGGGCGACCCACAATTCTCATACATCGAGATCCTAGAGTTAAAGGAAAAGGGGTCAGCATGTCGCTGGCTCAGTCTCTCTTGTCCTATCAGGTCATGGAGCGGTGGCTAACACGCGATGCGACGCAGTTCGAGCTGAAACTTATGGATGTCGCAACCGGCGTCGATTACTGCGAGGACCATGGTCAGTCAGACGGTTGCTTTGCGACGGGGCAGGCTCTCCACTATGCTTCCTCAACGGCACCTCGGCGAACAGCAGAGGAGCACGATTACCCAGTGGGTGGCCGCCATCGTCGGGGCGGCTGCTGTGTGCAGAACTTAGGCGACTGTGACCTCTGCCCAATCCTTTGCGACACCTAGGCTGGAACAACGCGGATCCAAAGGAGGAGGCGACACGGCAAAGCGATCCAGTGCCCCGAACAGCATTTTCCGCCAGTTAAACTCCATCCTTCGCAACACGGAGAACATCGCGAGGCCAACCGCCTGCGCAACCACCGTCGTCACCGCATTTCCGATCTGGTCCGCAACCGACGGAATGCCGCCTACAAACTGCCAGTCGCGGGCACCTTGACGAGTCATTAATTAGTATGAAATGCTAAGATGTCAGACCAATTTGAAGGTCGGCTGCCTAGAACAATATTGGGGAACCATGCGGGCACCAAACATCGACAGGCCGGTTATCCGGCCGCTTCCCGCTGTAGATCGCGCGCGTCAGGTAACAGACGCACTGGCGGACTATGTGGAAGATGCGCGCCTGCAGGCTGGCGACCGGCTGCCGGCTGAGCGCGAGTTGATGGCAGACCTCCGGGTTGGGCGCTCGACAATCCGCGAGGCGATCAGGCACTTTCAGGCGCTCGGCGTTATCGAGACGCGCAAGGGGAGCGGGACCTATCTGCTGAAGCCGATTACCAAGGCGACCATCCATATGCCGTTGTCGCTGCATGCAACGGACCTGCGCAATGCATTGCTGCAGACGTTGGAGGTGCGCCGTGGCATCGAGTGCGAGGCAGGGATGGTTGCGGCAAAGATGCGCACCGCGCAGGATCTCATCGTCATCGAAGAAAAGCTCAATGAGATGGAGCGCGTCCATCTGGAAAAGGGCACCTCGGGTCCGGAAGATCTCGCTTTTCACCTCGCCATCTACGACGCCAGCCACAACCCGCTGTTTCGCCAACTACTTGAACAGATGCGCGAGACCTTCTGGCAGTTCTGGCAGCATCCATTCGAGCGCCAGGATTTCGCGCGCCGTTCCTTTCCCTTTCACCGCACGCTCTTCAACGCGATCGCCGCGCGCGATGCCGAGGCGGCGCGCGAAGAGACACTGAAAATCCTCGCGGTCGTCGAGGAAGACATCAAGGAAATGTCCCAATGATCAACGGTTCAGACCCGTTCGAATTCGCGTCACTCATCACCGCGCACGACGAAGGAAACTTCGCCGAAGCCGTGGTGCCGCCGATCTTCCAGACCTCGCTGTTCACCTTCTCCGATTACGACGACATGATCGCCTCATACCGCGGCGAGAAGGTACGGCCGATCTATACGCGTGGCCTCAATCCGACGGTGCGCATGTTCGAGGAGATGCTGGCGAAGCTCGAGGGTGCGGAAGACGCGCTGGGGTTTGCCAGCGGCATGGCAGCGATCTCGTCGGCGGTGCTCGCGTTTGTGGAACCGGGCGACCGTATAGTCGCCGTCAAGCATGTCTATCCCGATGCTTTCCGCCTGTTCGGGACTGTCCTTAAGCGCATGAAGGTCGAAGTGACCTATGTCGACGGCCGTGATGAGGAGGCCGTCGCCAAGGCGTTGCCCGGCGCCAAGCTGTTCTACATGGAAAGCCCGACGAGCTGGGTCATGGAAGCGCATGATGTCGGTGCGCTGGCCGCTTTGGCGAAGCAGCATGGTGTGATCTCGATGATCGACAACAGCTGGGCAAGTCCCGTCTTCCAGCGCCCGATCACGCTCGGTGTCGATCTCGTCATTCACTCGGCCTCGAAATATCTCGGCGGCCACAGCGACGTCGTCGCAGGCGTTGTGGCCGGCTCGAAGGAAATGGTCGCCCGTGTTAAGGCGGAATCCTATCCCTATCTCGGCGGCAAGCTCTCGCCCTTCGATGCCTGGCTGTTGATCCGCGGCATGCGCACCTTGCCGATCCGCATGAAGGCGCACGAGGCGGCCGGCATGACGATCGCCAAGCGCCTGCAGGATCTCGATGTCGTCGAAACGGTCTGCCATCCGGGCCTGGCCAACGGCCTGCCGGCGGGTCTTAACGGCACGTCGGGGCTGTTTTCGTTCATATTCCGCGAAGGCGTCGGTATCCGCGCCTTCGCCGATCATCTCAAGCTCTTCAAACTGGGAGTGAGCTGGGGTGGGCATGAAAGCCTGATCGTACCAGGCGAGGTCGTCCTTCAGCAGAAGGCACAGCCCAATTCCGCGCATACCTTCGGGATCGATGCGCGGTCCGTACGCCTCCATGTCGGCCTCGAAGGAACCGAGGCGTTGTGGAGAGACATCGAGGAGGCGCTTTCCGTCGCTTCGTAAAAGTCCAGAAACAGAGGAAAAACCTGGAAGGGGGAACTGAGCATGAAAAGACTGATAACTGCAACGCTGCTGGCCACGATGATGGCGGGTACGGCGATGGCCGACACGACGCTGAAGCTCGTCGAGGTGATCACCAGCCCCGAGCGCACCGAAACCCTGAAAACGCTTGTCGGCAAGTTCGAAGCCGCCAATCCCGGCACCAAGGTCGACATCATCTCGCTGCCCTGGAACGAAGCGTTCCAGAAGTTCGCGACCATGGTATCGGCGGGCGACACCCCTGACGTCATGGAAATGCCGGATACCTGGCTCTCGCTCTATGCCAACAACGGCATGCTTGAGAGCCTCGAGCCCTACCTCGAAAAGTGGGAATACACCAAGGGCCTGACGCCGCGCGCGCTGGAACTCGGCCGCGACGTCAAGAACACCGCCTACATGCTGCCATACGGCTTCTATCTGCGCGCGCTGTTCTACAACAAGAACCTCTTCAAGGAAGCAGGCGTTTCCGAGCCGCCGAAGACGATGGACGAATTCGTCGCCGCCTCCGAAAAGGTCTCTAAGCTTCCCGGCAAGTCCGGCTACTGCCTGCGCGGCGGACCGGGCGGCCTGAACGGCTGGGTGATGTTCGGCGCGACGATGGCCGGCTCCAACAAGTTCTTCAACGACGACGGCACTTCGATCATGAACAGCGAAGGCTGGACCAAGGGTCTTGAATGGGTCGTCGACCTCTACAAGAAGGGCCTGGCGCCCAAAGACAGTGTCAACTGGGGCTTCAACGAAACGGTCGCGGGCTTCTATTCCGGCACTTGCGCGATGCTCGATCAGGATCCGGATGCCCTGATCGCGGTTGCCCAGCGCATGAAGCCAGAGGACTTCGGCGTCACCAAGATGCCTGTTGGCCCGAGCGGCAAGGGCTTTACAACGATCGGCTTCGCCGGCTGGTCGATGTTCACCACTAGCCAGAACAAGGATCTGTCCTGGAAGCTGATCGAGACGCTTGAATCGCCCGAAGGCAACATCGAGTGGAACAAGCGCACCGGCGCGCTGCCGGTTCACACCTCGGCCGAGAAGGATCCCTTCTACGCCAGCGAGCAGTTCAAGGGCTGGTTCGACGAACTGGCCGACAAGAACATCGTTCCGACCGTGATGCCGACCTACCTCGAGGAATTCGCCTTCTTCAAGGATTCGCTCGCCATCAAGACGACGCAGCAGGCGCTTCTCGGCGATATCACGCCGAAGGAACTGGCTGACCAGTGGGCGGATTATCTGACCAAGGCTCAGCAGAAGTACCTCGCGAAGAAGTAAGCGGGCTCAGAGCAAGCAGCCCCCTCATCCGATCCTACGGGCCACCTTCTCCTCAAGGGGAGAAGGGATCGGAGACACCGCGGCAAATCCCTTCTTCCCAACGGGAGAAGGTGCCGGAAGGCGGTTGAGGGGGCCCAGTCCCTATTGGGATCGTACAGTCGAACCATGAAAGCCGCCCAAGATGACCATGACCGCCGATACGCTCGACAGTCGCCGTGACCGCAGGTCGTGGCTGAAGCGCGTCGCCGATGCCTCGGAACCGTATCTCTACAGCGCCCCATCGCTCGTCCTCATCGTTGCCGTGATGCTGGTGCCGCTGGTGATCGGCGTGTCCTACGCGTTCCGCGATATCCAGCTTCTAAACCCATTTTCCGGTGGCTTTGTCGGGCTGGAGCATTTTCGCGAACTCTCCAAGGATGCCGCCTTCTATGGCGCGCTGAAGAACACGCTCTGGTGGACCGGCGCATCGGTCGTCCTGCAATTCATCTTCGGGCTTATCCTCGCGCTTTTGCTCGACAAGCCGTTCTGGGGCAGGGGCCTCGTCCAGGCGCTGGTGTTTCTGCCCTGGGCCGTCCCGTCGTTTCTCGCCGGCCTCAATTGGGCATGGCTGTTCAACCCGGTGATCGGGCCTATCCCGCACTGGCTCTATGCGCTCGGCCTTATGAGCGAGCCGCGCAACATCCTTTCCGACCCGCAATATGCCATGTGGGGGCCGATCATCGCCAATGTCTGGTGGGGCATTCCCTTCTTCGCCATCACGCTGCTGGCCGCCCTTCAGGCAATTCCGCGTGACCTCTACGAAGCAGCCTCGATCGACGGCGCCACCTGGTTCCAGCGGTTCCGCTCGATCACGCTGCCGTTTCTCGCGCCGACGATCGCGATCACCGTGCTTCTGCGCACCGTATGGGTGTCGAACTTCGCCGATCTCATCGTCGTTATGACCGGCGGTGGTCCGGCCGACAGGACGCAGATCGTTGCCAGTTATATCTTCACCCAGGCGTTCAAGCGGCTCGATTTCGGATACGCCTCGGCGATCGCGCTTGTGCTGCTGGTGTTGCTGCTCGCCTATTCCATGCTGATCATCCTGCTTCGGCAGACCCTGCTGAACAAGGATTGAGCCATGAGACGATCCGTCATCCCCACCATCGCGCACCGTCTGGCGATCCTGTGCTACATCGTATTCGCGCTGTTTCCGCTGTTCTGGCTGCTCAAGGTCTCCGTCACGCCCAACGACCTTCTCTATTCCGAAGGTGTCCGGATGTGGCCGTCGCGCACGACCTGGGAGCATTATAGCTTCGTTCTCCAGCACAGCGCGTTTCCGACATTCTTCAAGAACAGCCTGATCGTGTCGGGCTCAACCGCCGTCGTCGTCACGATCTGTGCATCGCTTTCTGGCTATGCGCTCTCGCGGTTCAATTTCCGGGCGAAGTACTGGATTGTGGCGCTGATGTTGCTGACGCAGATGTTCCCGCTGGTCATGCTGGTCGCGCCGATCTTCAAGATCCTGACGCCACTGCATCTGACCAACAGTCTGACAGGCCTCGTCGTCGTCTACACCGCCTTCAACGTCCCCTTTGCGACCTTTCTGATGCAGTCCTTCTTCGACGGCATTCCTAAGGATCTCGAGGAAGCGGCAATGATCGACGGCGCGACGCAATTCACCGCGTTTCGGCAGATCATCCTGCCGCTGACATTGCCGGGGATCGCAGCTACGCTCGGCTTCGTCTTCACTGCGGCCTGGAGCGAGCTGCTATTCGCGTTGATGCTGATCAACGGCAACGACGCAGCGACCTTCCCGGTCGGGCTGCTAACCTTCGTAGGCAAATTCTCGGTCGACTTCGGACAAATGATGGCGGCGGGTGTTCTCGCGCTCATTCCGGCCGGTCTCTTCTTCCTTCTCATTCAGCGCTACCTCGTCCAGGGTCTCACAGCCGGCGCGGTCAAGGGTTAATCACATGGCATCGATCGATATCCAGAACGTCAAGAAATCCTTTGGCCATGTCCACGTCCTGCAGGACGTCGAGCTCAAGATCGAGGATGGCGAGTTCGTCGTGCTCGTCGGGCCGTCCGGCTGCGGCAAGTCCACATTGCTTCGGATGATCGCCGGCCTCGAGGACGTGACCTCGGGCGAGATCCGCATTGCCGGAAACCGGGTCAATGAACTGCATCCGAAGGACCGCGACATTGCCATGGTGTTCCAGTCCTATGCGCTCTATCCGCACATGAATGTCGCCGGAAACATGAGCTACAGCCTGAAGCTCCGCAAGACGGCAAAGGACAAGATCGCAAGCGTCGTTGGTGCAGCCGCCTCCAAGCTTGGGCTCGATCCATTGCTCGAACGCCGACCGAAGGCGCTATCCGGTGGCCAGCGCCAGCGTGTCGCCATGGGCCGCGCCATCGTGCGTCAGCCCAAGGCGTTCCTGTTCGACGAGCCGCTGTCGAACCTCGATGCCCGTCTGCGCGAGCAGATGCGTGCGGAAATCAAGAAACTGCATGGCGACCTGAAGGCGACCTCGATCTACGTGACCCACGACCAGATCGAGGCAATGACGCTGGCGGACCGGATTGTCGCCATGTATGGCGGGGTGGTGCAGCAGGTGGGCAGCCCGCTCGAGCTCTATGATCGCCCCGCCAATCTCTTCGTCGCCGGTTTCATCGGTTCGCCGGGCATGAATTTCCTCGACGCGACGTATAAAAATGGCGGCGCGCAGCTGAAGGACGGCACCGTTGTCGCGCTGTCCAATCCGCTCAAGCTTGCAGACGGCGACAAAGTGACGCTTGGCATTCGCCCCGAGCATGTCGTCATGACGTCGGAAGAAACAGGCATGAAGGCAAGCGTCGAGCTGATCGAGCCGACGGGCTTTGGCATCATCCTCCATCTCTCGCTGCATGGTCTGCCGTTCAAGATCTTCACGCTCGACCGGGCAGCGCTGGCGGCGGGACCGGATGTCAATGTCAGCTTCCCCGCACAGCATGTTCATGTGTTCGACGCGAAAGGCGACAGGGCGAGCTGATCGCCTCTAAGTCTCGAAGATCAGAAGGACATAGGCGACGAAGAGAACGAGGTGCACCGCTCCCTGCATGAGATGCGTGCGGCCGCTGGAAAAGGTTATGATGCTCAAGGCGAGTGTCAGCACCAGCATGATCGGGCTGCTGTGATCCAGACCAAGAATGACGGGGTTTCCCGTGAGGTGGCTGATGACAAGCATTGCGGGGACGGTGAGGCCGATGGTCGAAAGTACCGAGCCGAGGAAGATGTTCACCGATCGCTGCAGGTGGTTGGCGATCGATGCCCGAACGGCGCTGATCGCCTCGGGTGTCGCCACCAGAATGGCCATGATCACGCCACCAAGCGCCGCCGGCGCCCGAAGCGTCTCGATGAAGTAATCAATCGGTGGGGCCAGTTGCTCGACCAGGAACACGACCAGCGACATGTAAAGGGCGAGCATCACGATCGGCCACCAAAGCGGCCCTTGATGATCGTGGTGGCGACTTTGGGGTAGCGCTTCTTCGGTGTCGTCGATGAAAAAGCCCCGGTGGCGCCCTGTTTGAAGCATCAGGAAGACGCCATAGAGCCCGACCGAGATGAAGGCTAGGACCGTCTGCTGAACGGTCGAATAGCCCGGTCCGCCGCCGGGATGAGTAAAGTTCGGCATGATCATGCTGAGCGTTGCCAATGGTACGATCACGCCGAGATAGGCGTTCGCACCCTGTAAATTATGCCGCTGTTCATGCCGTCGCCAGGCACCAAGGAGCAGTGACAGTCCCACCATGCCGTTCAGGATGATCATGACGACAGCAAACAGCGTATCGCGCACCAGTGTGGGGTTGTTCTCGCCGTGCTGCATCACGGCGGTGATCGCCACTACCTCGATTGTTGTAATGGCGAGCGTCAGGATAAGCGTTCCATAGGGTTCGCCCAGGCGCTCGGCCAAGTGATCGGCGTGTCGCACGACTGATAGTGCAGAGCCGAGAACGACGGAGAACAGCCAGATAAAGATGAGTGTAAGCCAGAAGGGGTTGGCAAGCAGCGCAAACAGCGCCTGACCGCGAAACAGAAAAGCGACACTGGTGAGCGCGCTGATCGCAAGGAACCACTCCCGCTGCAGCAAACTGCCAGTGGGAGGCCGGTGCAGCGTTCCCGCATCTGCTGTCACGTCGCAACTCCCCCACAGGTTTCCGCCCCAGATGATGAAAGCACGTGCCTTGACCAGCCTCAAGCTCAAATCAACCGAGCGTTTCGCGCGAGGCTCTTGTTTTTGGGGTCACAGGTTGCGCTTGCTGTGAGCGATAAATGCTCTCACGGCCGGCGACGCCTCGGTCTTCCTGTAGGCGACGACAAGGTCGGATGTAACGTTGGCATGAGGCAGCGGCACGTACCGGATGCCGGGCAGCCTGACGCATTCGAGCGATTTCGGTACGATCGCCACGCCTGCCCCGATCGCAACCATGCTGCCGATACCTGTGAAGTCCCAGGAGGTGGAATTGATGTTAGGCTCGAACCCCGCTTCCTTGCAGGCAGCAAAGGTCGTGCCGTGGAAACCGACGTCGCGCGGTTGCTGCGGCGTCAGGAAAGTTTCACTCGTGAGACCGGCAAGATTGGCGGCGCTACGCTCCAGTGTCAGCGGATGCCCATCCGGCACCATCAGTACGATGGGCTCGCGGCGGACGATATGGGTTGCAAGGCCATCCGGGATCAGGGCAGGGCCGCGAATGAAGGCGAAGTCGAGCAGACCCTCGACAATGCGGGCGAGCTGCTTGCGCAATTCCATCTCCGTCAGTTCTATCTCAACGCCGGGGTGGTCGCGCTTATAGGCCCTGATCGACTGCACAACGGCGCCGGAGTAGGCGGCAGATGCGACATATCCAATCGAGACACGCCCCGTCTCGCCGCGACTGACCCTGTTGACCGCCACCATCGCTACATCTGCCTGCGCAAGGATCTTGGTCGCTTCGTCGTAAAGCACTTGGCCGGACTGGGTGAGATGGACGGAACGTCTCGTGCGATCGAGAAGCGCCGTTCCCAGGATCTCCTCAAGTGCCATGATTTGCTGGCTCAGCCCCGGTTGGGCGATACCAAGCCTTGCGGCCGCGCGCTCGAAATTACGCTCCTCGACGAGCGCCACGAAGTATCTGAGATGGCGCAGTTCGAAAGAAGGATTGCGGGTAGGCCTTCGAGCGTCCGTGTTCGTCATGTGCGATGCGCTTGAGAATAATTAAAAACTATGGCGATCGGAAAATATCATAATCAGGAATGATGAAAATACCCCCTGTTATTTATTGGATGAAATAGGATAAGATGACTAAACAAGTCCAGTTTTCGGAACGTGACTGGATTGGGCGGTAGAGTGACAAGACACCTTAGTTTCATGGAAGCGCTGGCAGCAACGGCGGTGGTAGGCGTATCGGTAGCGGCTCCGGGCCCGTTGCGAGCCGAAGATGGCGACAGCGCAACAGCGCTTGCTCCGATCACGGTTCAAGCCCAGGGCGCGGAAGATCCGAAGGGCCCCGTGAAAGGCTTCGTCGCGAAAACCAGTTCGACCGCGACCAAGACGGGCACGCCGCTCTTGGAGACCCAGCAATCCATTTCGGTCGTCACAACCGATCAGATGCGCGCACAGGGCGCCGAAACGGTCGGGCAGGCGGTTGAATACACACCTGGTGTTTCCGGCACGCCTTATGGTTCCGATCCGCGCTTCGATTCGCCGAGGATTCGGGGCTTTGATGGCCGCCAGTCGCAATATCTGAATGGCCTGAAGATGATGCGCACCGCCGGCGCGCCTGCTGTCGATCCCTATCAGCTGGAGCGCATCGAGGTCCTGAGGGGACCGGCATCGGTCATGTACGGCCAGGGCAATCCCGGCGGCATGATCAATCTGATCAGCAAGCGGCCGGTGTTCGAGCGCTTCGGAGAGGTTGGCCTGCAGGTCGGAAGCTATGACACCTACGGCTCGTACTTCGATGTCGGCGGTCCGCTCAGCGACGGCTCGGACTTCGCCTATCGCGTCACGGGCCTGGTGCGCGCAGCCGGTGCCCAGACAGACAGTATCGATAATGATCGTTACTTCATCGCTCCGGCGCTGACATGGCAGCCCGATGATGACACAAAGCTGACGATCCTCACCAGCGTCCAGCACGACAACCCGAGCACCCCATCGAGCCTGCCGGCCCAGCTGACACTCAACGCGACGAACAATCGGCTCTCCCGCGACTTCTTCGTGGGCGATGAAAGCTTCGACCGTTCCTCGCGGACATTGACAAACCTCGGCTACGAGTTCGAACACCGCCTGAACGACGTCTGGATCTTCCGCCAGAATGTTCGCTATTCCAATTTCGACTGGAATTACCAGGCGCTCGGCATGGCCACGTCAGGTCTCGCAGCCGATGGCCGGACCATCAATCGCAATGCGACCTTTCAGGACGAAAACCTCAACACGTTCAACATCGACAACAACTTCCTGGCAGAGTTCGATACTGGTGACGTCGATCACAAGCTGCTTGTTGGCCTCGACTACAGGTACTTCTCCAACGATGCCAGCACGCAATTCTGGAGCGCGACGCCGCTTGACGCGTTCAATCCCGTCTATGGTGGTCCAATCAGGCTCACCTCTAAGACCACCGACGCGCATGTCGTCTCCGACCTGCAGCAGCTTGGCATCTATATCCAGGACGAGATGGCCTACAACAATTGGCGCGCGACGCTTGGCCTCAGGCAGGATTGGGCGAGCACAAGCGGCACCTCGTTGAATGGAAGAACCAATGTCGCGCGGCCGCTCGACAAGGATGATCACAAGCTGACCGGTCGCGCCGGGCTGGGTTACGTCTTCGATAACGGCATTGCACCCTATATCAGCTATGCCACCTCCTTCGAGACGGTTCCTGTGCCGACAACAGGCCAGTTGCTCGACCCGACGACGGGCAGGCAGGTGGAAATCGGCGTCAAGTATCAGCCCGAGGGCTGGAACGGCTTCTTCTCTGCTGCCGTCTTTGATCTTCGCCAGAACAACGTGTCCAATACGGTTGCTCTTCCCGGTGGCGGAACGACGATTGCCCAGATCGGTGAGGTGCATGCCAGAGGCGTGGAACTCGAAGGTGTGGCCAGTCTCACCGAAGGACTGGACCTGCACGCCGCCTACACGTACATGGACACGGAAATTTTGGGGCGTACGGACAATGGCAAGCGCCTTGACAACGTTCCGGCGAACGCAGCAAGCCTCTGGCTCGACTACACCTTCCAGGAGGGAAGCGATCTCGATGGCTTCGGCATTGGCGGTGGCGTGAGATATGTGGGACAGCGCTATGGCGATACGGCCAACACATTCGATCTCGGTGGTGTCGCTCTCCTCGACGCGGCGCTCCGCTACAAGAAGGATGGTGTTACCGCGTCACTCAATCTCAAGAACATTGCGGACAAGAACTATGTCTCAAGCTGCTCCTCGTTCGGTTGCACCTATGGTGATGGCCGCACGGTCATGGCCAGGTTGAGTTTTGCCTGGTAGTTGGCAGATAAAGTGGGCGTATGATTTCAGACAATTCCAACAGGTCAGCTCTGATCGGGCGGCGGCAGGCTCTTGGCCTGCTCGCTGCCCTTGCCGTTGCATGGGATGCGAAGGCGGCGGCAAGGCCAAGCCGCATCGCGGCAATCGACTGGGCGATGCTTGAAACCCTGATGGCGCTCGGCGTGACCCCGATCGCGGCCACCGAGCTCCTGCAGTTTCGCAGCGACGCTGTCGAGCCGCAGATCCCGTCTTCCGTCGTCGATCTCGGTTTGCGCGGCTCGCCCAACTTCGAGCTGCTGCACCTGCTGAAGCCGGAACTCATCCTTATCTCGCCCTTCTATGTCCGGCATCAGCCGGCCCTTGAGGCGATCGCTCCCGTCTACTCGTTGCCTTTTTATGTCCAGGGCGAGCCGCCCTATGCCAAGGCGCTCAACGCAGTCTCGCAACTGGGCGATCTGCTTGGCCGGACGGATGCCGCGGCCAAGGAGCTGGCCGATCAAGAGGCATTGCTGGCGGGCCTTCGCCAGCAACTCGTTCCGTTCGCGGCACGGCCGACCTACATCATCAATATCGGCGATTCCCGTCACTTCCGCGCCTTCGGCGCCGACAGCATGTTCGGAGACATCCTGCAGCGGCTCGGTCTGCCGAACGCCTGGACGGACCGATCGCGCTTCACCTTCGCAGCACCGGTACCCATGGAAAACCTCGCCGCCAATCCCGAGGCGCGTATCGTCATCGTCTCCGATATCCCCGTCGAGGCGCGCAGCAGCCTGCGCGACAGCATGATCTGGAAGTCGCTCAAACCAGTCAAAGAAGGGCGTGTCGTCAACATCGGTAACATCAACCCCTATGGCGGCATCACCGCCGGCCTTCGCTTCGCGCGGCTCTTGAGCGAAGCGCTCGTCAAAGGCGGAGAGACGCTTTGACATCGCGCACAGCCTGGATCTTCTTCGCCGCCGCGACAGCGCTCGCGGTCCTACTCTTCCTGCAGCAGGCGCTTGCCTTCTTGCCGCTTTCCGCCTGGCCATCGCTGCCGCTCGTGCCTGACAGTATGACCACCGAGCAGATCATCCTCGCCTACGGCGTCTTTCCAAGAGCCGTTGTCGCCATATTGGCCGGTGGCGCCCTCGGTCTCGCCGGCGCCTTGCTGCAGCGGCTGCTGAGAAACCCGATCGCCGATCCCTCGACATTGGGCGTTTCGGCCGGCGCCCAGCTTGCCATTGTCGCGACGACGCTGTTTTTTCCCGCGATCCTCGATGGATATCGTGCGCTGGTCGCGCTCGCGGGCGCGGCCGGTGCAACGGCGCTGGTCTTCCTGCTCGGCTGGCGCCGTAACTTCGATCCAGTCACCATGGTCGTTTCAGGGCTGCTCGTCGGCATCACTTGTGGTGCCCTATCGGCTGCCATGACGCTTTCGCAGGGCGAATATCTCATGTCGCTGGTGACGTGGAACGGCGGCTCGCTCGGCCAGCAGGACTGGTCGGTCGCCTCGACGCTGGCGCTCGAACTCTTCGCGGGCCTTGTGGCCAGCATTCTGCTGCTGCGGCCGCTGACGCTGTTCGGCCTCGGCGATAGCGGCGCGAAATCGCTAGGCGTGGGGCTGGTTGGTATACGCGTGGCAGTCGCTGTGATCGCGGTCGGGCTGGCGGCCGGGGTTGCGGCGAGCGTCGGCCTGGTCAGCTTCGTCGGGCTTGCCGGGCCGGCCCTGGTGCGCGGCCTTGGTGTCAGGAAGCCACATGCCATCATTCTCGCGTCACCCATCGCGGGTGGCCTGTTGCTCTGGCTGTGCGACGGCCTGGTGCAATTACTTGGCTCTACCACCAGCGAGACCTTTCCGACAGGGGCGATGACGGCTCTGATCGGCGGCCCGCTGTTGCTCTGGCTGCTGCCGAAGGTCAAGCCGGTCGAGCTGCATGAGGAGCGTGCACATGTGACCGAGGCGAGGGCGCCGCGCACATGGCTGATCCTGCTCCTCGCTTTCTTGCCGGCGCTCGCTCTCTTGGTGCTTTTCCTGGCGCGGACGCCGGCAGGGTTCACACTGCTTTCGGCGCAGGACTTCACCGATCTTCTCCCCATGCGCTGGCCAAGGCTGCTCGCTTCGGCCGCTGCGGGCAGCCTGCTTGCGATAGCCGGCACCATTCTGCAACGCCTGACGGGCAATCCGATGGCAAGCCCCGAGGTCCTGGGCGTCAGCGGCGGCGCCGGTATCGGCTTCGCGGCGGCGATTACGATCGCGCCGGCCGCAGGTGTCGCCGAGCTTTTCGCAGGCGCCGGTATCGGCTCCATGATCGTCATGATCATTGTCGTCGCCTTTGCCAGCCGGCGCCAGCTCTCGCCCGAACGTCTGTTGCTGGCCGGCATCGCCGTCAGTTCGCTGACCTCAGCTATTCTGTCGGCGCTGCTTGCGATCGGCGATCAGCGCTCGTGGCAGATCCTGTCCTGGCTCGGCGGCTCGTCCAACACGGCGACGCCGGCATCGTCAACCGTGCTCGCGGTTCTGGCGATCGTCTGCACTGGTATCGTGCTTTTCTTCACGCGCTGGCTGACGATCCTGCCGCTCGGCAGCGCGGTGCCGGTTGCGCTCGGCGTGCCGGTGCGCTCGGCGCGTACCGCGATGATCTTCGTGGCCGGGCTCGCGACCGGCGCCGCGTCGCTGCTGGTTGGACCCTTGAGCTTCGTCGGGCTGATGGGGCCGCATATTGCGCACCGCGCGGGCTTCATAAAACCGGCGCATCAGCTGTTGGCGTCATCGGCGATTGGGGCACTGCTGATGATCGTCGCCGATCTCGGCGCGCGCACGGCAACCTTCCCCTACGAGCTGCCGCTGGGTCTGTTCGCGGCGCTCGCCGGCGCGCCCTATCTCGTCTGGCTCATCGCCCGCAGGCGATGAGCGTCAAGACAATACCGGCGGCATCGCAACGCCGAGCCGCTCGGCATGATCGCGTAGCCCATCGATAATCCCGGGAAACAGGCGCACGCCCTCGGCGAGCGCGCCGCGCTTGCGCGCCAGGCCGTTTTCCCCAGGCAAGCGGACGCGTTCGACGCCGGGGCGCGGCGGGTTGTCGTGACAGGCATCGACGAGCCAGCCGGTCTGGCGCAGGAAAGCCTCGCGACCGCCGAATGCAGCTGGATCGAACACTTGCACCGTGACGGCGGCATTCGTCCCCTTCGGCGCATCGGCGCGGCCATAGCCCGATAGCGCCTGCGTGAAGGCTTCGACATGCAGCGCCATGCCGTATCCTTTCTGGCCGTGGTCCAGCCCGCCGGTCGGGAGCAGCGTGCCACCGCTTTCAATGACTTTGGGGTCGCGGCTGGGATTGCCGTCTTTATCCATCAGCCATTCGTGCTCGTACTGGCGGCCTTCCCGGATCAGGCGTTGCGCCATGTTGACCGTCGTGATCGAGGCGCTGATATCGATGAGGATCGGATCTCCAGATGTGGGGATGCCGTGCGCCACCGGGTTTGGCGTGTAGACGCCCTTCCGCCCGCCGAATGGAGCGACTTGTGCGCCCGAAGGGCTCGAGCTTGCAATGCTCACCATGTAGCCCCGGTCAGTCGCGATCGACAGGTAGGAGGCGAGACAGCCAATATGGTGGCTGTTTGCGATGGTGATCGTCGCTGTGCCGTAGGTTTCCGCTCGGTCGCAGGCGAGCTTGACGGCCTCCGACGTCAGCCATGCGCCGGGCAGGCGCCTTCCGGCCCAGGCAACCGCAGGCCCACGATCCGATATGACCTCGGGGCTGCCCTCACGCGTCATCACACCGTCGGCGATGCTCTGCAGATACCAGCCGGCGAGCGCCAGGCCATGGGTCGTGTGCCCCATCAGATCCGCTTCAACGAGATAGCGGGCCACGGCCTCGGCTTTGGCGTCCTCAAGTCCGGCGGCCGCGTACAGGTCTTTGGCAAAGCTGCGCAGCGCGTCCGGCGCGTAGCGGATATCGTTGGTGTCGTTCACCAGTCTCTCCGTCGTTGTTGAAGCTGCGATGTGCTCAGCGCGCGAGAAAGCGCGGCTCGAGCGCTTTTCCATCCAGCGCATCCAGAACATTCCTTGCCGACATCACCGAGACCGCCCGCTTCGCGTCGACAGTCACGCCCGCCACATGCGGCGAAACAAGCGTGTTGGGCAGCTGGAACAGCGGATTGTCGACGCCGGGCGGTTCTTGCTCAAAGCTATCGAGGCCAGCGCCGGCGAGATGGCCATCCTGTAGCGCGCGGACAAGGGCTGCTTCATCGACAACTTCGCCGCGGGCCGTATTTATCAGCAGCGCGCCAGGTTTCATCAGCCCGATGCGGCGGGCATCGATGAGCTTGTTCGTCTCCGGTGTCAGCGGACAGTGCAGGCTGACGATATCCGACGACGCAAGCAGCGTATCCAGATCGATCTCGCGGCGAATGCCCGAGACAAAGGCGCTTTCCGGCGTATGCGGATCAAAGGCGATAACCGCCATGCCGATGGCGCCGGCCATTTTCGCGAGCGTCTGGCCGATGAAGCCGAAGCCGACGATGCCGAGCGTCTGGCCGCGCAGCTCGCGGCCGTGATACTGGTTCTTGTCCCATATGCCGTCGCGGATCAGCGCGTCCTGTCGCGGGAGATCCTTGGAGAGCGCCATGATCATCGCAAGCGCGTGTTCGGCGACCGAGTGGCCGTTGCTGCCTGTTGTCATCGATACGGGAATGCCGAGCTCGGTGGCCGCCGCGACGTCGATGTCGTTGGTCCCAACGCCGTGCTTGGCGATATGCTTGAGCCTTCCGCCGGCCTTCATCTCCTCAGGGCCAAGCTTTTCGGCCAGCAGGCGAATGATCACAGCCTCCGGCCTGTGGGCCTTCATGATGTCGATCACGGCCCGTCTGTCGATATAGGGTTCCGTCGTCACGACCGTGGCGCCGGCTTCGACCAGCAAAGAAAATCCCTCCGGCGCCAACTGGCCGCCGAGCACGATAACCGTCTTGTCCATTGCTCATCTCCTCCCGAGAGAATGGCAGGCCGCGGCGCGCGATGGCGCCAGGTCGTTTCAGATCTCCGTTCGGATCAGGCTGCCTGACGACGCGGCGAACGGGCCATCAGTCGGGCATAGGCGATCGCCGAGAGCATGTTGACGTGATTGGCCTGGCCGGTGCCGGCAATATCGAACGCCGTGCCGTGATCGACGGAGACGCGATCGATCGGCAGGCCGAGCGACACGTTGACGGCCGTTTCAAATGCCACGAGCTTGATCGGGATATGCCCCTGGTCGTGATATTGCGCGATCACCAGATCGAAGGCGCCGTTATAGGCCCGTGCGAAGACGGTGTCGGCCGAGATCGGCCCGACCACGTCGATGCCCTTGGCCCGCGCCAGTTCGACGGCGGGCGCCAGGAATTCGGTGTCTTCGGTGCCGAACAGGCCGTTTTCGCCGCAATGCGGGTTGAGGCCGGCAACGGCGATGCGGGCCTTCTTCCCGAGCCTGAGGAAATGCTTGTGACCGGCTTCGATGGTCGCCAGCACGCGCTCGGTGCGCGCCCGTTCGATCGCGCCCTTCAGCGAAATATGCGTGGAGACGTGAATGGTGTTGAGACGCTCGGAAGCCAGCAGCATGAAAGAGCTTTTCGATCCGGTCAGATGTGCCAGAAGCCCCGTATGACCATCGAAGTGATGGCCGGCGAGGTTCATCGCCTCCTTGTTGATCGGCGCGGTCACGATGACATCGGCCTCGCCTGACATCGCAAGTTCCACGGCGCGTGTGATATAGCGAACCGAGGCGTCGCCGGCGACCGGGCTGACTTTGCCGATCTCGGGCAGGGCAGCACCCAGGTCCACTTCATCGACGGCGATCTTGTTCGCACCGGCGGAGCCGGCAGGGGAAAACTGCAGGCCAGTCTCGGCCGAGCGGTTGGCACGCTCAAGCGCCTCGGTGTTGCCCACAATGACGAAATCGCGGCGTTCGATCTCCGGCAACGTCGCCAGCGCCTTGACGATCACCTCGGGGCCGACACCAGCGGGATCACCCAGCGTGACCGCGACTTTTGCATTTTTGTCCATCAGTCCCATTCCTTATTGGATCAAACGCACCTAGTAGGCGGCTTCGTATATCGAACGTATGTCGGCGTGCGTGAGATCACGCGGGTTGTTGTCGAGGAGACGACGAATGACAAAGGCGTCATCCGCCATGGCGTCGAGATCGCTATCCGGCACGCCAAGCGCGGAGAGCTTCATTTCGATGCCGAGATCGGCGCAGAAACCATAAGCCGCATCGAAGACCGATTGTACGTCGTCCGATGTCTTGCGGCCAAGCGCATCCATCACCGCGCGCGTTTTCTCGGGGACCGAAGGCGTGTTGAACGCCAGCACATGCGGGAAGATCAGCGCGTTTGCCGCACCATGCGCGATATGCCAGCGCGTGCCGAGCGGATAGGCCAGCGCATGGCCGCCGGCGGTGTTGACCGGACCAAGACAGAAGCCGCCATAGAGCGAGGCAAGCGCAAGCCCTGCGCGCGCTTCCGCGTCAGTGCCGTCTTTCACGGCACGGGCGAGGTATTTACCGACCAGCCGCGTCCCCTCGATCGCGTATAGGTCGATCATTGGATGCGCCTTGCGATTGGTGAAGGCCTCCACGCAATGGGCCATTGCGTCGACACCGGTGGCCGCGGTCGTACGGGCCGGCACGGTGAAGGTCAGCGACGGGTCGATGACAGCGATATCGGCCAGCATGTGAATGCTCTCGACGGCGAGCTTTGCCATTGTCACGGGGTCGGTCACCAGCGCGCGGATGCCCGCCTCGCTTCCCGTCCCGGCCGTTGTTGGCACCTGCGCCAGCGCGACGCGGCGGGGCCCGTGTACCTTGTTCGGGCCGACGACGTCGCGCAATGACTGCGACGACCCGGCGAGTACGGCTGCCAGTTTTGCAAGATCCATGGCGCTACCGCCGCCAAAGCCGACGACCAGTTGCGCATCTGCTGCATTGGCAGCCGCAAGCACCTTGTCGAGATTGGCAGTGTCGGGCTCCGGGGTTACGTCCGCGAAGACCGTGACTTCACCCCTGAGGCCCAGCGCTTCAACGCGTGTGGCATTGAATGCATCGGAAATGACGAGGATGCGGGCGTAGCCCTTCTCGCTCGCCCATTTGCCCAGGCGTTCCGCCGTCCCCACGCCGAACTCGATGATTTCAGGCCGGATGATTGTGATAGGCGAATCCAAACTGACCACCGGATGACTCCTCCCCTGCGGTATTGCGGCATCTTTCGACGCCACCAAGATGTAAATTTGTTATACCAGCTCATTCGCCTTGGCAAGCTTGGACATTACTTTTGGCTGGAAAAATGCCCTGCGCTGGCGCCTCTTGGCCATCGCGCTCGATGTTATCGCGTCGCATAATATTGATATAAAACGATTAATTAGCGCATGGAGGAATCTGCCGTCTGCTCGTCGCGCTTCAAACGGCATGCGCCGTCGCGAGCCACCAATTTGTAAACTCCAAGCAATAATCTGTAGGGTCAGCGTGCCACGCTTGATTTGCCGGCACGCCGAGTTGACAAGCGAAGCGCAATTCCGGCGTCAGCCAAGCGCATCCTGAGACAGGCGCACATATTTGATTGAGCGCCGATAGTAGGTGTAGGCGACATGCAGCGCGCCATCGGCCCCTTGGATGATCGCCGGGTAGGAAAATTCGCGGTTGAACGCGTCTTTTGAGTTGTTGCTCAAGCAATAGCCATCGCCCGTATCGAGGTCGATCCGGCGTGGAAAGCTGCGGCCGCCATCCGTCGAAAAGGCGAGGCTGAGTGGCGCACGTGGCACGCCCCAGATTGCCTTGCGCCTCTGGCTTGGCTCACTGGCAACAGGTGCTGCCACCTCGTCCCCCTCGATTTCGTCATAAAGCGACAGGCGACGGGCGTCCGACATCGAGGCGTTGCAATGATTGTAAACCATTGCGATCGTGCCATTTTTCAGCTTGACTGCCTGGATGGAGGAGTTGTTGTTCGGTAGGTCGATCGGCTCCGGTGCACTCCAGTTCTCGCCATCGCTCGAGCGACTGGACAGCACGTATTCGGCGAAACGGTTGCGATAGAAGGCGACGAATTCACCTTCCGGCAGGGGCACGATGTTCATGTGAACCGCGCCGATGCTGTCAGGTACCTCGGTCATCGTCCAGCTTTTGCCAGCGTCGCGCGAGATCAGCACGCCCGCGGTATCGGCGTCACCCGTCCAGCGTTCGCCCGGCAGTCCGACGCAGCGAAAGACCGGCAGCAGCCAGGTGCCGGCGCCGTTCACGACGATCGGTTGGCGCACGAATGTGCCGGGGATATCGCATAGCACGCGGACCTTGCCAAAGGTGCGGCCGCCATCAGCGGAGATACGACATTTGACAACAGAGCCATCCTGGTTCCCGGATGTCTGCGACGTGTACAGCAACCAGACATCTCCGCCAGGCGCGTTAAAAATCAACGGGTTCTGCTCGGATTTAGTGGGATCGTCGGACATTTTCTCCGGCTGCGACCATTGCATGGCGCCGGGTGTCAGGCGCGACATGTAAATCGATATGTCGCCCATGCCTTCCATCGTGCCGCCGAACCAGACGCAGGTCAGCGTCCCATCCGGCAGGAAGGCCAGGTTGGCGGCGTGGTTCTGTATGCATGGGGAGGGGAGATAGGCATCGAAACGCCCGCTCTTAGCGGGATTGGCGATGATTTCGCCGGTCATCAGATCAGGAACGGCATCCGGTTGCAAACCCGTGAAGGCCATAGTCGTCCTCCTTTAGGGCAGTGTCTTGAAGGCGTCGGCAAGCGATGTGTAGTCGGTCTCGCTGATCGGCATCAGCGGTGCGCGCGTGCGCTTCCAGGCCGGGTTGCCGGTCTTCAGGCCGACCATCGCCTTGATCGTCGGAATCTGTACATAGGAGTTGGACAACGTGCGATAAGCGTTGATGCGCGCTTGCGCTGTCTCGACCGCCTCAGCCCCGCTTTCGTCGTGGACCTTGTCATAGACGGTGCGCAGCGAGCCCGCTACCAGGTTGGAGGTGGCGGTGATGCAGCCGGCGCCGCCTGCCTTGAGCAGTGGCAGCAGAAGCGGATCGGCCCCGGCGAGAACCGAGAAGCCGGGATAGGCGGCGATGATCGCCTGCATGTTGTTGAAATCGCCAGCTGATTCCTTGATGCCGACAACAGTGTCAGGGAAGGCTTCGATCAGTCGACCAATCAGCGGAACCGACAGCGGAACGCCGGAAACCTGCGGAATATGATAGAGGATGACCTGCAGCTTGCTGTCGGAGATCTTTTCCAAAATCTGCGAATAGGCGGTAAACAGGCCGTCGTCGGAAACGCCCTTGTAGTAGAAGGGTGGCAGCATCACGACCTTGGTGACGCCGAGTGATAGGGCATGCTTGGTGAGATCGACCGTTTCCTGTATAGCGACGACGCCGGTGCCCGGCAGCAGCTTGTCGGCAGGAATGCCGGCTTTCAACGCCGCCTCGAGGATCGCCTTGCGCTCGCTCGACGAGAATGAGTTTGCCTCGCCGGTGGTGCCCAGGAGCGCCACGCCGTGGCATCCCTCGGACAGCAGTCGCTGGCAATGTTCGGTGAAGAGGCCGAGATCCGGACTTCCGTCGGCATTGAGTGGGGTTGCGGCGGCGCTATAGACACCAGTTATCTTGTGCTTGTTCATGTCGTCCTCCTCGGATGAACGCCGCATATTGCGGCAAAAGGCGGGAAACCCGGCCTGCAAGATGCGGTTTTCTTCATCCTCGTCTTGCATGTTGTCAATATGACAATAAGCATTTCAATCGATCGTATTTTTCAAAGTATTGAAATAACACATTAAAATTTTTGTCGATCTCGCAGAAGTGTGGAGGAATTAATTTTTGTTGACATATTTACATTAACGAGCGAGTGTCTGCGCCATGTCATGACGCACTTTCGGGATGGAGCGAAAGAGGCAAGCGTCATCGATTTTGTCATGGGAGGATGGAATGACTGATCGGACGAATGAGAATAAGGGCCAGGAAAAGGGAATGTCGCGCCGCGAGGCGCTGAAGCTCGGCCTCGCCGCAGGTGTTGGGCTCACCGTTTTTGGCCTGAACGCCAAAATCGTGCTTGCAGATGACGGGCAGTTGCTCAAGGTCGCCAACCCGGCGTTTAACCAGGATTGGTCGCCGTTGCGCGGCGGTGGTGTTCCGTTCCGCTGGAACTCGATCTGGTGGGCATCGCCGATGTATTTCGACAGCGAAGGCAAGATCAAGCCTTACGTCTTCACCAGCTGGGAATCGCCGGACAACAAAGTCTGGACCTTCAAGATCGATCCCAAGGCAACCTTCTCCGACGGAAGCAAGATTACCTCGGCTGACGTCAAGGGCTCCTGGGAAGTCGCCTCCATGCCCAACACCAAGAGCCAGCGTGCAGATCAGGTGCTGAGCAAGGTTGAGGGCTACAAGGAAATCGGCGCCGGTTCCGGCAACGAGCTGACGGGTGTCGCGACCCCTGATGAAGGCACTGTCGTCGTGACGTTGACGGAAGCCGATCCGATCTTCTTCATGCGCCTTGCCAACCACATCGCGCCGATCACCAAGGCCGCGCAGTCTCGCGGCAGCGACGGCGAGGAAGTGGCGGATTGGTACAAGCCCGACAACAGCGCCGTCTATTCCGGCCCGTTCAAGCTCACCAGCATCGATATCGACGCAGGCAAGCTGGTATTCGAGCCAAACGAGAACTTCTTCGGCCCGAAGCCAAAGCTGGCGCGCATCGAGATCACCTCGATTGAAGACAATGTAACGGCGACGTCGCTGATCAAGTCCGGCGAATTCAACGCGCATACCGAATTGGTGACCTCGACGATCATCCAGGATCTTGGCCCCGAATTCTCCGCCGGTCCGCTGATCCCGACAAGCCAGCACTTCTGGTTCAACGTCACCCGCGCACCGATGGACGATCCGAAGGTTCGTCAGGCGCTGATCATGGCGATCGATCGCGACGGTCTCTTCAAGGCGTCCTATCCTGATGGCCCGCACAAAAAGGCCGACCAGATCCTGAACTCCGTACCCGGCGCCGACAACTCCGGCTTCGAGCCCTATCCTTATGATCCGGCCGCCGCCAAGAAGCTGCTCGCCGAATCCAGTTACGGTGGTCCAGAACGCCTGCCTAAGATCCTCTTCGTCGGTATCTCTGCCCCGGCCATCCAGGCGGCGGCGCAGTATATCTCCGAGCAGTGGCGCCAGAACCTCGGCATCACTGCCGTCGACATGAAGCCGCAGCAGGACTCCTATGCCGGCCCGGACCAGAACGCGGTGCAGATCTTCCGCGACGACGTCGGCACCCGTGTTCCTGACGCAGTCTCCTATCTCGCCGGCTGCATCGCCTCGACCTCTTCCAACGCCCAGAACAAGCTCGGCGGCTACAAGAATGAAAAGGTCGATGCAGCACTTGCGGAAGCCGCGACCAAGGCGGCCGACGATCCCGCCCGCATCAAGCTCGCCCAGGATGCCCAGAAGGCATTCCGCGAAGATTGGGCCTTCATTCCGTGGTATTCTCAGGCGATGTCGCGCTGGGCCACCAAGGAGGTCAAGGGCATGGAGAAGAACCTCGACTGGCAGGTCGTGGCGCCCTGGGACATTTCGATCGGCTGAGCCGGTCCGAAACCTGTAAACAGATAGCCCACCCGTAATCGGATTTTGGGCAACCTAGCAACCGCGCGAAGACCGCAAGGCCTTCGCGCAAGTTTCAAGAAGACATCGCATGTCCGCGTGAACGCGGGAACGTGTCTGCCAACCGGTGGGAGGTGACCTTGTTACGCTACGTGCTAACCCGGTTTGCCATCTGGATTCCGTCAGTCCTTATCGTCATGCTGGCCGTCTATGCGCTGGCGTTCTATGGTGCTGGCGATCCGATCAAGCTGATCTTTCTGCGCGCACCGGGCGACGTCGCCTATAACCCGCAGCGCATCGAAGCCATCCGCGAAAGTGCCGGCCTGAACAGGCCCTTCATCGAGCAGTTCGGCCTTTACATCTGGAACCTGCTGCATGGTCAGTTCGGCAACTCGCTGACATCAGGGCGCTCTGTCTGGGCCATGGTTTCGGCTGCCGCGCCCGTCTCCTTCAAGCTGGCGCTCTGTTCCATCATCCTCACGACGGTCATTGCCATTCCGCTCGGCATGATCGCCGCGATGAACCAGAACAGCCGCCTCGACTACACCATCCTCGGCTCGGCGCTGTTCCTCTGGGCAATCCCAGCCTATGTCGCCGGCCCGCTTTTGATGGTTGGCCTCATCGTGCTGGTGCCGATGATCAAGGTTCCCTATGGCTGGGGCGGCGTCTTCGATGTGCGCATCTTGTTGCCGCTGATCGTCCTTTCCTTCCAGCCGATCGCACTGATCGTGCGCCAGACGCGTGCCGCCGTCATCGAGGTTCTGTCAGAGGATTTCGTCCGCACCGCTCGCGCCAAGGGCGTGCCTGAAATGGTCGTGGCGCTGCGCCATATCCTGCGCCCGGTGCTGACACCCGTCGTCACCCAGCTCGGCCTGATCATGATCACCATCGTCAACGGCGCGATCTTCGTCGAGCTCGTCTTCGGTCTGCCAGGTCTTGGCCGCCTGACCGTACAGGCGCTGACCAATTCGGACTATCCCGTCATTCTGGCGATCACGCTTATCGGCTCTTTCCTGGTGATGATGTCGAATCTTCTGGTCGACGTTCTCTACCCGCTGCTCGATCCGCGTGCCAACGATGCAAGAAGGAGCCGCTGACCATGTCCGCCATCCCTCTCTCTCCCGTCGCCCAACAGGAAGAAGCACCCGTCAGCCTGTGGCGCGACGCGTGGTATCGCCTGAAGCGCAACAAGCTTGCCGTCTTCGGTCTCGCAGTCGTGCTCATCTTGGCCTTCGCCGCGATCTTCGGCCCCTATCTGACGCCTTATGACTATCTGAGCCAGGACCTGCAGGCCCGCAACGCCGTCCCGTCGCTGACGCATCTCTTCGGTACCGACGATCTCGGCCGCGACGTCTTCAGCCGTGTTGTGTTCGGCACCCGCACGGCCTTCCTGGTTGCTGTCATCGTGACCGTCATCGCAGTGTTCATCGGGACCTTACTCGGGGCGATTGCCGGCTTCTTCGGCAATCCGTTCGATCGCGTCATCATGTGGTTGACCGACATGACGATGTCGGTGCCGAACCTGCTCCTGGTCGTCGTCATCAACGCATCGCTGAAGTCGCCGATCACCAAGTGGATGGAGGCGCAGTATCTGGCGACCCTCAATCCCTTCTATCGCCAGACGATCTGGGTCGATTTCATGCTGGTCTTCGGCTCGATGGCGCTTATCTCCTGGCCGCCTTATGCACGCCTGGTTCGCGCTCAAGTCCTGTCGATCCGCAGCCGTCCCTATATCACTGCTGCCCAAGCGCTCGGTCTGTCGAATTGGATCATCATGAAGCGCTACGTCATTCCGAACGCGCTTGGTCCTCTGATCGTCTCGGTTAGTGCCGGCCTCGGCACGGCCATGGTGCTGGAAAGCGCTTTCAGCTTCCTCGGTGTCGGCGTCAATCCGCCCACGCCCAGCTGGGGCAACATGATCTCCGACGGTCTGCGTGTCTGGCAGCACTATCCGCATCTGCTAGCCGCTCCGGCCGCCGTCCTCGGGCTTGCCTCGGTCGCCTTCAGCTTCCTCGGCGATGGCCTCAACGACGCCCTCAATCCGCGGGGTTCCAAGTAATGACCCAGGTGATGAACACGACGCGATCCAACGAGAAATTGCTCGATGTCCGCGGCCTCACAGTCGAGATTGATGGCAGGAACGGCCCAGCAGTCGTGGTCGATGGTATCGACCTTCACGTCAACAAGGGCGAAACGCTCGGCGTCGTCGGCGAATCCGGTTGCGGCAAGAGCCTGACCATGCTGAGCCTGATGCGGCTCTTGCCGAACAAGATCAGAGTCACCAAGGGCTCCGCGAGCTTTGACGGCCACGACCTGCAGAAGATGTCGAACAAGGAACTGCGCAAGGTCCGCGGCGGCGACATTGGCTTCGTTTTCCAGGATCCGATGACCTCGCTGAACCCGGTGATGCGCATCGGCGACCAGATCTGCGAGCCGCTGATCTACCACCGCGGCATGAAGAAGGCGCAGGCGCGCGCACGCGCCGTAGAGCTTTTGCGCCTCGTGGGTATCCCTGGACCGGAAGAGCGGCTTCAAGCCTATCCGCACGAACTCTCCGGCGGTATGCGCCAACGTGTCATGATCGCGATCGGCCTTGCCTGCAATCCGAAGCTCCTGATTGCCGACGAACCGACGACAGCGCTTGACGTTACCATCCAGGCGCAGATCGTTGACCTCGTCAAGGACCTGCGCGCCAAGCTCGGCATGTCGGTCGTCTGGATCACCCACGATCTGGCGTTGATCGCTGGTCTGGTCGACCGTGTTGCTGTGCTTTACGCCGGCACCGTGGTTGAAGATGCGCCAGTCGACGAACTCTATGCCCGCCCGAGCCATCCCTATACGCGCGGCCTGCTTGCCTCGATCCCGAAGCTGTCGGATGCGCCGGCAAGCCGGCTGAGCTCGATCGGTGGTACGCCGCCAGAGCCAGGGCGCCGCCCCAAGGGCTGCCCTTTTGCACCGCGCTGTCCGTTGGCGGAAGCCGTCTGTCATGAAAGCGTGCCGAAACTCGAACCGATTGCGGGCGCTACAAACCACCGCACCGCCTGCTTCGTCGTTCAGAAAATGCAGGAGGCCGCGTGATGGGTGCCCAACCGCTGCTCAAGGTCGAAAATCTCGTCAAGCATTTCCACGTAAAGCTCGGTGCATTCGGTGAGCGCTCGGCAACCGTTTACGCGCTCGACAACGTCAATCTAGACATCATGGAGGGGGAGACGCTTTCGCTCGTCGGCGAATCCGGCTGCGGCAAGTCGACAACGGGCTTCACCATTCTCAACCTTTACAAGGCGACGTCAGGCAAGGTCGTCTACAAGGGACAGGATTTGGCGACGCTGGATGAAAAGCAGATGCGGCCCTTCCGCCGCGACCTGCAGATCGTCTTCCAGGACCCCTATTCGACGCTCAACCCGCGCATGACGATCGGTGAGGCCGTCGGTGAGCCGATCCTCTTCCACAAGCTTTGCTCCAAGGCCGAGCTGAAAGATCGCGTCGCAGCGCTTTTGACCGACGTCGGCCTGCCGACCCGCTTTGCGCAGCGCTATCCGCACGAGCTTTCCGGCGGCCAACGTCAGCGCGTCGTCATCGCCCGCGCGCTAGCCTGCCAGCCGAAATTCATTGTTTGCGACGAGGCGATTTCGGCGCTCGACGTGTCTATCCAGGCGCAAATCATCAATCTCCTGCTCGACCTGCAGGAAAAATACGGCCTCACATACCTGTTTATCGCTCATGACCTCGCCGTCGTGCGCCACATCAGCACCCGCGTCGGCGTCATGTATCTCGGGCGCCTGGCCGAACTCGCGACCCGCGAGGAACTGTTCGAAAACCCGCTTCACCCCTATACCAAGGCGCTGCTGTCGGCCGTACCGGAAACCGATCCGGAGCTTGAACGCACCCGGACACGGCAGATCCTCCAAGGCGACGTCCCGAGCCCACTCAATCCACCGAGCGGCTGCCGCTTCCATTCACGTTGCCCGATCGCCATGGATGTATGCAGCAAGGTCGTCCCGGAGTGGAAGGAAGCAAAGCCCGGCCATCTCGTTGCCTGCCACGCGGTCAACACGGGACAGACTGCATGACGTTGAAGGTCGCGATCATCGCAGACGATCTGACCGGCGCGCTCGATACGGGAACACCCTTCGTCGACGCCGGTCTTTCCGTTGCCGTGGCGATCGAGATCGAAGCGATCAAAGATGCTCTGGCAACTGGTTGTGAGGTCGTGGTGGTCAACACCGCCTCGCGCGCCCTCCCGGAGGGGGACGCGGCGAGAAGGGCCGGCCTTGCTGCCAGTGCTCTTCTTGCCGCACACCCCGAGATCGTCCTGAAGAAGATCGATTCCCGCCTGAAGGGCAATGTGGCGGCCGAAAGCATTGCGATTGCCGCGATCTTCGGCCACCACGAAATCACTGTAGCCCCCGCTATTCCAGATCAGGAACGCTTTACCCGCGACGGCTATGTGGTTGGGCGCGGGGTCGAGCAGCCGCTACCCGTTGCCGCCCTTTTCGAGGGCCGTCACGACGCGATCACGCTCGCCGATGCCGATAGCGATGCGGATCTCGACCGGATCGTATCTAAATTCGATTGGCATAAGACGCTTGGCGTCGGCGCGCGTGGCCTCGGCAGCGCTTTTGCGCGTCGTCTTCGCCGTTCACGCGATGCGGCGACTGCGTTTGAACCGGCGCGCAACACGCTTTTTGCTTTCGGTTCAAGAGACCCGATCACCGGTGCGCAAATGGCCCGGCTCAATACGTCGGGTGCTTTGCATGCGTCGATCCCCGCGCCGATGGGCGTGCTCGACGAGGACAACACACTGAGCCTGCCGGCGCTTTTGTTTTGCACCGGCGATATGTCTGAGGATGCGGTTATCGTTGCAGATCGGTTCGCAAAGGGCGTGAGATCGGCGATCGAGCAGACGCGTCCCGATATGCTGATGGTCGGTGGCGGCGACACGGCGCTGGCGGTGTTTCGCGCGCTCGGTGTGCGCACACTTTTGCCCAAGGGTGAAATAGAGGCAGGTATCCCCTGGTTCGACGTGACTGATGCCGATGGTCGCCATTTCCGTAGTGCGGTAAAATCCGGGGGCTTTGGGAATTCCGATAGTTTGCTAAGACTGATTTCGCAGAATCAGGCGGCGTGAAACAATGCCGGCGGGGAGAATGGACGTGGATGAAGCAAACGGTGCGCCGGCAACCCCGGCACCGAAGCCGGAGCGCAGCAAGCCTATGAAACTGGTCGACCGCGTGTTCGATCAGTTGCAGGAGCGTATTCGTGCGGGAAACTATCCGCCGGATTCAAGGTTGCCGGGCGAGCACGAGCTGGCGTCCATGCTTGGCGTTTCTCGGCCTATCGTTCGTGATGCTTTGGCAAAGCTGCGCGACCAGGGCATGGTCTATGCCCGTCAGGGAGCCGGAACCTTCGTTAGCGCCAACAGTTCGCCAACCACGCATCTTTCCTATTCACCGGTCAAGACGATCGCAGATATCCAGCGCTGCTACGAATTTCGTCTTACAATCGAGCCTGCCGCCGCCTATTTCGCGGCCAAGCGCCGCGATGAGGCTGCGATCCAGAAGATCGCCTCGGCGCTTGCCGATCTCAGGGAAGCGACAAGCCATCAGTTGCACCGGACCGATGCGGACTTCAATTTCCACCGCGCCGTGACGGAAGCCGCCAACAACCACTATTACACCGCCTCGATCGATGCGTTGAAAGCCCATATCGCAGTTGGCATGCATCTCCACGGGCTATCCTTGCTGGGACCGAGACCCGGGCTCGAACAGGTCTTCCAGGAGCACAACACCATCTACAAGGCGATTGCCGAGGGCCGGGCCGAGGAAGCGCGCGACCTGATGCAGTCGCATCTCGAAGGGTCTCGAGATCGATTGTTCGAGGGCAGGGCGCTCGATCTGTCGTTCTGACGCTTTTAGGCATCGAGTGGCTTGCCGCCACAGCGTTTCGCGCTCATGTAGACTGGATCAGGCTGCATGGAGACTTGGCATGACATTTCCGCTGTTCGACCTCACAGGAAAGCGCGCACTGGTGACGGGATCGTCGCAAGGCATTGGGTTGACCTTGGCGCGTGGTCTGGCCGAACATGGCGCTTCGGTCGTGATCAACGGCCGCGACGCAGGCAAGCTTGCCATGGCATCGCTCAGTCTGTCGGAAGCCGGACACGATGTTCATGTCTCAACCTTCGATGTCACGGATCATGACGAGGTGAAGAGCGCGGTCGATGCGATCGAGCGTGATATTGGGCCGATCGACATCCTCGTCAACAATGCCGGCATGCAGTTTCGCGCGCCGCTTGATGTGTTTCCATCGGACAAATGGGATCAGCTGCTGCGCACAAACATTTCCAGCGTGTTCTACGTCAGCCAGGCGGTCGCAACGCACATGATTACACGTGGCCACGGCAAGATTATCAACATTGCATCCGTGCAAAGTGAGTTGGCTCGCCCGGGCATCGCACCCTATACGGCAACCAAGGGCGCGGTGAAGAACCTGACGCGCGGGATGTCGGCCGATTGGGCCAAACACGGCCTGCAGGCAAACGCTATCGCGCCTGGCTATTTCGACACGCCGCTCAATCAGGCGCTCGTCGATAGCGCGGAATTCACCGCATGGCTGGAAAAGCGCACGCCCGCCGGGCGCTGGGGCAACATCGATGAACTGATCGGCGCCGCTGTGTTTCTGGCAGCGCCGGCATCCTCTTTCGTCAATGGCCATACGCTTTATGTCGATGGCGGCATCACCACCTCTTTGTGAGAGGTGGTCGCGCTTCCGTCAGGTCGGCGGCGCGCCCAATGCGTGCAGGATGCCGCGAAGCTCGGCAAGCCCTCTCAATCGACCGATCGCCGGATAGCCAGGCGTGGTGGTCTTGGTGAGGTCGTCGAGCATGCGGTGGCCATGGTCCGAGCGGAAAACGATCGTCTCATTGACCGTGCGGTTGCGGTCTTCCGCGACCAGTTCCTTCAATACGGCGACCATGTCGACATCGCCTTCGAGATGCGCGCTTTCGTGGAAGCTGCGGCCGTCGCCTTCGCGTTTGGTCGCTCGCAAATGCGCGAAATGAATGCGCGAGGCAAACCGCCGTGCGATGGCGGGCAGGTCGTTGTCAGCACGTACGCCGAGACTGCCGGTGCAGTAACACATGCCGTTTGCTGGCGACGGGACCGCATTGAACAGCGCCGCATAATCCTCGGCGGTGGACGCGATGCGCGGCAGGCCAAACAGCGAGCGCGGCGGATCGTCGGGATGAAGCGTCAGCTTGACGCCACGGGCTTCCGCCACCGGCGCCACGGCCTCCAGAAACTCGATCAGATGCTGGCGCAGGCGGCCGGCATCGATGCCGGCATAGGCGGCGAGACGGTCGCGAAACTCCGGGATTGTTAGCGGCTCGGTGGTCGATCCCGGCAAGGCCGAAGTGATGTTGCGGGTGATATCGGCGATGTCGTCCTCAGACATGGCCTCGAAGGCGGCGCGGGCGCGGGCCTTGTCTTGCGCCGAATAGGCCGCATCGGCGCCGTCGCGCTGAAGAATGAAGAGATCAAAGGCGGCGAACTTCTCGTGGTCGAACCGCATCGCCGTCGCGCCGGTGTCGATCTCGTGGTCGAGGTCGGTGCGCGTCCAGTCGACGACAGGCATGAAATTGTAGCAGACGATCGGGATGTTGCAGGCCGCGACCGCTTCAAGGCTTGCGATCCATGCCTCGATCTCGGCCTTCGCCTGCCCACCCTTGCGTTTCACGGCATCGGGAATGGGAATGCTCTCGACCACCGACCATATAAGCGGCGAACGCCCCGGTGGTGTCGTCTCGATCATCGCTTGGCGCTCGCGCACCTCGGCCTCGGTCCAGGCGCGGCCGATCGGCACCTGGTGCAGGGATGACACGATGTTGGTCGCTCCGGTCTGTCTCACCTCGTCGAGGGCCACCGGCGCATCCGGTCCGAACCATCTCCAACCTTGCCGCATCTGTTTCCTCCTTCAATGCCTTTTGTTTTGGTGTCGCTGTCGTCAGCAGAAATAGTCGGGGTAGCGTGTGCGCAGCTCCGCCACGTCAGGGATGACAGCACTTAGATGATGGGTCATTGCGGCGCGTGCAGCCTCGACGTCATGAGCTGCGATTGCGTCGCGGATGACGGCGTGCTCGCCGACTACATTCTCCATGCGGCCGAGCACCGGCAACGTCAGCCGCCGAGCGCGGTCGATCTGGACCTTGACAGATTTGAGGATGCTCCAGATCCCGGGATAGCCGGCGATCTGCGCAATTGCCTCGTGAAAAGCCTCATCCTCTTCGTGGAAGCCCGACGTGTCGCCCAGGATGGAAAGCGCTCTTTGGCGGATGATGATGGCATCGAGGCGAGCAAGATCAGACGCCGAAGCGACCTCTGCTGCGCGCTCGACCGTTGTTCCCTCCAGCGCCTTGCGCACCACGACGGCCTCGGGGATCGCCGAAACTGGTACGCGCGACACGACGGTGCCCGACTGCGGATAAATATCGACCAGCCCGCCTTCCGACAAGCGGAGCAGTGCTTCGCGAACGGGTGTCCGGCTGACCGCGAAATCCTCGGCGATACGCTTTTCCTGCAAGGCGATCCCGGGCGGCATCTTGAGCGACACGATATCGTTGTAGAGCAGTTCGAATATTGCGTCCGCCGTCGTGACGCGCCGAAGCTTTGCCGGCCGTTCGGCCGGGGCCGAAAGGTCAGGGGTGGCGGTGACTGCGCCTGATTGCATGAAAAGTCCCAACGTTGACTTGACTGTGCATACTAGTATATCAATTCTACATGGCTGCCAAGATCCACCGCGGAGGAACGGTGTTTCTGGCAAGAAATTCAGGAGGTTCCAAACAAGAACGGCCAGAAAATCCGACCGCATAAATGGATCAGGATACGCACGTGCGCGGAATTATCGTGCTCGTGCAGCCAAAAGAGGAGGAGAAATCAGAATGAAATTTACCCGCAGAACATTCGTCGCAACCGCAGCAAGTGCGGCTGTTGCCACCATGCTTCCGGTCAAGGTGTGGGCGCAGGCCAAGAAGCCCGCAAGCCCCGTGACCATCACAATCGCCGACGTCGCCGGCAACCTGGCGCTGACGCAAGGCATGTTTGAGGCCTATGCCTCCGAGAAAGCCGACTGGGTTTCCAACTTTGCCTTCACCAAGGCGCCGGCCCCTGAATTACCTGGCAAGATCAAGGCACAGCAGGCAGCCGGTAAGGTCGATATTGATCTCGTGCTGACCGGCACCGATGCGCTGTCGGCGGGTCTCGACCAGGGACTATGGCTGGATCTGTCCGCGCACAAGGCCGACCTGCCTGATATCGAAAAGATCCTGCAGCCGCAGGCATTCAAGATGCAGGCGCTCGCCAAGGACCAGGGTATTGTCATTACATATTATCCCTCCGGCCCCTTGATCGAATACATGCCCGACAAGGTCGCCAATCCGCCGAAATCAGCACCCGAATTGCTGGAATGGGCAAAGACCAACAAGAACCGTTTCATCTACGCCCGCCCTGCCAATTCCGGTCCCGGCCGCACCTTCCTCATGGGGTTGCCCTATTTGCTCGGTGACAGCGATCCTCGTGATCCGGTCAAGGGCTGGGACAAGACCTGGGAATATCTTTCAGCGCTCGGCGAGCATATCGAATACTACCCGACCGGCACCGGTCAGGTGATGAAGGAACTTGGCGAGGGGACGCGCGACATCGTTGTTTCAACCACAGGCTGGGACATCAATCCGCGTGCACTCGGCATTGTTCCTGCTGAGGCGAAAGTGCAGAAGCTGGAAGGCTTCCATTGGGTGACGGATGCGCACTACGCCGTTATCCCCAAGGGCGTTTCCGACGAGAAGATCGCGGTGCTGATCGACGTCTTGAATTACATCTTGCAGCCAAAGCAGCAGGCGATCGCCTATGACGCCGGCTATTTCTATCCGGGTCCCGCCGTCAAGGACGTCACGATCGATATGGCGCCGCAGGAAAGCCAGGACACGATCAAGGAGTTCGGCCGTCCAGAATATGCCGACTGGATCGCCAACAATCCGCTGGAAGTGCCGCTCGAGCCGAAGCAGCTCGTTGAAGCATTCCGGATCTGGGACGAAAAGATCGGCGCCAAGAAGGGCTGATCCCTGACATTGCCGGCACCGGCTGCAACAGCCGGGCCGGCTACTTCCATCCTGACACGGAGAGTGGTTTGAACTCGGTAGCGAATAAGGTCTCTTCGCGCAGCACTGCGCGTCTTGAACTCGATGGGCTCAGCCGCTCCTTCGGCGCCTACAATGCGCTTGATGGTATTGATCTTGCAATCGAGCCTGGTGAATTCGTGGCGCTGCTTGGTCCGTCAGGCTGCGGCAAGTCTACGGCGCTGAATTGCATCGCCGGCCTTTTGGGGTTGTCTGGCGGCGAGATCCGTCTGGGCGGAAGCCGCATCGACCAGCTCGAGCCCGAACGCCGAGGGTTCGGAATGGTGTTTCAAAGCTACGCGCTCTTTCCACATATGAGTGTGCGCAAGAATGTGGGCTTTGGTCTGACCATGCAGGGTATCAAGGGGCAGGAGGCCGACAAGCGCATCAGTGACGCTCTGGCCCTAGTGCGCTTGGAAAGCCAGGCGGACAAACTTCCGGGTCAGCTCTCAGGTGGTCAGCAGCAGCGCGTGGCAATCGCGCGCGCCATCGTCATCCGCCCGCCAGTTGTCCTCATGGACGAGCCCCTGTCCAATCTCGACGCCAAGCTACGCCTGGAGATGCGCGCCGAAATCCGCGGCATCCACGATCAGATCGGCTCGACGACGATTTACGTTACGCACGACCAGGACGAGGCGCTGTCGCTGGCCGACCGCATCGTGGTCATGAGCCAGGGACACATCGAGCAGATCGGCTCACCACAGGATCTTTATCAGCGGCCCATTAATGTTGGCGTTGCCGACTTCATGGGGTTTCGGACCCGTGTCCCCGGCAAGGTCGTCTCGGTCTCGGGTGATGAGGCCGAGATCGATGTCGCCGGCGCACGAATTACCGGCACGATGCGCACGCCGCTCAAGACAGGCGACGCTGCTATCCTCTCGGTGCGACCCGAGGATCTGGTGGCAGCCGACGAGGGGATCGCCGCGACCGTATCAAGCATGGAGTATCGTGGCCGCGCCTTCTTCGGGCTGGCGCGCTCGGATGACGGCTCCGACCTCTACTTCCGGGCTGACGATGCGCTTGCGCGCGGAACGCCGACGCGGCTGAAGCCGATCGCGGGCAGGGCGCTTGTGTTCGGAGACAGCGCACGATGAGCGCGCCATCGCTTCGAACGCGGCTGGCCGCCAGAGGCTTTGACGGTACCACCATGCTGATCATGCCTGGCCTTGGCTTCATGATTGCGCTGTTCGTCTATCCATTTTTGTACGGCGTCGTGGATTCACTCACCCCCAAGGATGGCGCTTGGTACGCCAATTATGCCAAGTTCTTCAGCGATCCCTTCCAGTACAACACCATCGGTGCGACACTGTGGCTGGCACTGCCGGTGACAATCATCAATCTCGCCTTCGCCGTGCCTGTTGCCTTTCGTGTGCGATTGATGCGTCGGCAGCGTCTGCTGACGACCATTCTGGTTCTACCCATAACGCTTGGCACGGTTTTCGTCGCAGATGGGTTGCTGACATTTTTGGGACCCCGCGGCTGGTTCAACCACACGCTTCTCATGATCGGCATCATCGACAATCCGATCAAGCTGACCAACAACTACTGGGGGGTGTTCGCATCACTGCTGATCACCGGCTTCCCCTTCGCGTTCCTTCTGACCCTTTCTTACATCAGCGGGATCGATCCAGCGATCGAGCAGGCAGCCGCAACGCTCGGGGCTGGCCCAAGGCAGCGTTTCCTGCGGGTCTTCCTCCCGCTGCTGGTGCCGGGTCTTGCTGTGACATTCTGCCTTGCCTTCGTTCAGGCATTCGCCGTGTTCCCGTCGGCCGTGCTTCTCGGTGCACCGGCAGGCCCGACCCGTGTCATTTCGATTGCTGCCTATCAGGCCGCGTTCGAGCAGTATGATCACTCGCTGGGCTCTGCGATTGCCCTGATCATGGGTGGTGTAGAACTGGCTGTCGTGCTGGCCGTTCTCGGCGCACGCTCATTCTTTTACCGCGGCCCCGCCGGCGGCACGAAAGGCTGACCATGATCCGCGACCAAGGCCTCACCTCGAAGATCTGGCGTTTTGCCATATGGGCACTGGCCACGCTCTTCGTCCTCAATCTCCTGGCCGTCATCGCCGCCGTCGTCGTCAACTCGTTTGCGACACGATGGCTCGGTACATGGCTGCCGGCTGGCTGGACGACCAAATGGTATTTTAGCGCCTGGAAGGAATTTCAGCTTTCCAGTGTCGTCCTCGTTACCTTCGAGATCGTCTTCACCGTGGTCATCATCTCCGGCATTCTCGGCGTGACGACCGCCTATGCCCTTGCCCGTCGCGAGTTCGCCGGCAAACGGCTGGTCATTCTACTCTTCCTTCTCCCCCTGCTCATCCCACCGCTCACCTACGGCATTCCGCTGGCGACGGTGCTCTATCAGCTGGGGCTGGGTGGAACCTTCTGGGGCGTCGTTCTCATCAACGTCGTGCCGTCGCTTCCCTTTGTGGTGCTGGTGATGATCCCCTTTATTGAGCAGATCGATCCTCGCATCGAAGCCGCCGCCCGCGTCTTTGGCGCAGGCACCACCAGCCTGTTCGTGCGCATTCTCTTGCCGTTGCTTCTGCCAGGCATGCTGGCGGCACTGCTTTTGGTTCTGGTTCGCACGATAGCGATGTTCGAGCTCACCTTCCTGATTGCCGGCCCGACCACGCAGACCCTTGTTGTCTCGCTCTACTATGCCGTTTTTGCCTCCGGCGTTAGGGCTGGCCAGTCGATCGACGCCATGGCCGTTGTCTACATGGTGACGACATTGTTCTGGCTGGTGATCGCGCTTCAGTTCGTCAACCCGACGCAGATCGTCGCAAGGGCAAAGCAGCAGTCCGCCCACTGAACGGACGCGCCTGGAGCACGTCATTGCTCTGGTGTTTCTGTTAACAGAAAACTTATTGGGTAGGGCGTCCGTTCTTGACTATCGGCAATCGGCTGCCAAGTATTGACGGCGTGACGGTCATTTCTTGAGGAAGTTGATCATGGCGCAGTACAAAGAGACCAACCGCTTTCACTGTGAGAGCAGTTCCGGCGCGCATTATGTTGTTATCGAACAGATCCTGACATCGCGTTTGGCGCTTGATGTCGGAGCAAGCCCGCGCACCGATTACGTTACTGACACCGGCGAGATCGCCGAGCGGCTGGATGACGATACCTTCCTTCTGCTTATGTCAGCGGAAGTCTTGCATGTCGCCTGAGGCGGGATGTGCCAGTCGAGTGCTGGAAATTCCGGCCGGATGGCTTTAACTGGAGCCTTAGTCCTGCGCCAGGCGATTCTGGATGCGATCCGGAAACCCATGGCCGACGAAGACAACCAATCTGATACACCCACCAACCGGATGCAAAGCTGGGCGCGCAACTCGACCATCTATCGCCTCGGCCGGCAGATGATGACCGAAAAGCAGTTGTCCGATGCGATTTCGCGCAAGGCCAAACAGAAATTCGAGGATATATCGCAAGCCCAGGTGAGGGCGCTCGCCGATCTCGCGGTGAAGTTCGGTTACGAGCAGGGCGGATTGAATGATGTCGCCTATGCCGAGATCAGCGTGCGCTCCGGCGTGCGCAGCGGCCGGTCAAAGCGGATCATGGCCCGGAAGCTCGCGATCAAAGGCATAGACCGCGAGACCGCCGTCATCGCGCTTGAGGGAAGCGACGATCTCGTGGCGGCGATCAACTTCGCCCGCAAACGCGCCTTCGGCCCCTTCCGGCGCGGGGAAGCCGACGAAAAACGCTACAACAAGGAAATGTCGGCCTTCGCCCGCAATGGCTTCGGTTTCGAATTGGGACGCTCGGTCCTCGCCATGAGCCTTGAAGAAGCCGAGACACTGCTCGACGAGCGACGATCGTAGACAATGGCGCCATCAGTTATGTCGGTTCGCGGCCCGCGCGCCTTACAAATGCAATGGGTGGCCGAGCGCCTTCAGCGCCGCTTCCTGAACTGCTTCGCTGCGTGTCGGATGCGCGTGAATCGTGCCGGCGATATCCTCGAGGCGGACGCACATTTCGATGGCAAGCGCAAATGTTGTCGACAATTCGGAAACGCCACGGCCGACCGCGTGAAGGCCGAGGACCAAATTGGTGTCGGCACGCGCCACCACCCGCACGAAGCCGTCCTCGGATTGTGTGGTCATGGCGCGGCCATTCGCCGAGAACGGAAACTGGCCAAGCCTGACCTCGTAACCCTGCGCGCGGGCCTCTTCCGGTGACAGCCCGGCGCTGACGATCTCTGGGTCCGTGAAGCAAACGGCGGGAATGCAGCGTTTGTCGAAGCTTCGCGGCCGGCCGGCGATGATTTCCGCCACCATCTCCCCCTGCGCCATCGCCCTGTGTGCAAGCATCGGTTCGCCAGTAATGTCACCAATGGCGTAAACACCGCGCATCGAGGTGCGGCACCGGTCGTCAATGCGTAGATATGGCCCGGCGCGATCGAGATCGAGTTCCTCCAATCCCGCGCCTGATGTTTGTGGCCTGCGGCCGACAGTGACGAGTATCCTGTCAGCCGACAGCTTGACCTCGCGGCCGTCGGCTTGCTCGATGATCAGGCTTTCGCCGGCATCGGACAGCACCTTTGCCTTGGCCGCCAGATGAAGCTCGATGCCGCGCTCCTTCAGCGCCTTTGCTACAGGCCGCACGAGTTCGGCGTCATATTGCGGCAGGATCTGGCCCGTTGCCTCGACGATGATGACCGAAGAGCCAAGCTTGGCGAAGGCCGTGCCGAGTTCCAGGCCGATGTAGCCGGCGCCGACAACCACCAGTCTTTCCGGTACACTGTGCAGTGCCAGCGCCTCCGTGGAGGAGATCACCCGTCCGCCGAACGGAAGCCCCGGCAGCTCAACCGGCTCGGAGCCCGTCGCGATCACGATATTCTCCGCGCGGATGAGCTGTGCGCCGGTCTCAGTCTCGACTTCCACCGTTTTTCCGTCGCGAAACCGCGCCCGGCCATGGACCTGCTTCACCCTTGCCTTCTGCAGCAAGGCGGCAACGCCACCAGTGAGGCGCCTGACAATCCCGTCCTTCCAGGCGATCGTCCTGGCGAGATCGATTGCCACACCTTCGGCACGAATGCCAAGTGGATCTTGACCGCTCGCCATCCGCCGCGCGGCATCGAATTCGTCGGCGGCATGGATGATCGCCTTGGAGGGAATGCAGCCGATATTGAGGCAGGTGCCTCCAGGCTTTTCCATTTCGACGATCACCGTGTCAATGCCCAGCTGACCGGCGCGGATTGCGCAGACGTAACCGCCGGGCCCAGCGCCGATGACCAGCAATTTGCAGATGATCTCTTTCATGGCCCTCAGCCTTCGATGAAAATCAGCGCCGGCGTCTCAAGCAGCACGCGGATGCGCTGGATGAAGGTCGCGGCATCCCAGCCGTCGATGATGCGATGGTCGAAGCTGGAGGAAAGGTTCATCATCTTGCGCGGCACGAATTGCACTCCATCCCAGGCGGGGCGGGTGGCGATCTTGTTGACGCCGATGATTGCGACTTCCGGGTGGTTGATGACAGGCGTCGAGACGATCCCTCCCAGCGCGCCCAGCGAGCTGATGGTGATGGTCGAACCCGTGAGTTCGTCACGCGTCGCGGTTCCATTGCGCGCCGCCTCCGCCAAGCGCGCCATCTCGCCGGCGCAGTCCCAGATCGTGCGCGCCTCAGCGTGGCGCACCACCGGCACGAGGAGGCCTGCCGGCGTCTGTGCCGCGATGCCGACGTGAACGCCGCCGGAGCGAGTGAGGATGCCGGCATCGTCGTTGAAGGTGGCGTTTATATCCGGCTGATCGGCGACGGCCTTGACGATCGCCCGCATCAGGAAGGGAAGGATCGTCAGTTTCGGATGCTCCGGCTTGCGGTCCCTGTTCATCGTCGCCCGCAGATCCTCCAGCGCCGTCATGTCGATTTCCTCGACATAGGTGATATGCGGGATGCGCGAGGTGGAAAGCGACATCTTCTCGGCGATCCGCCGCCGCATGCCGGTCAGTTTGACCTCTTCGGTCGAGGTATTCCTGGCAAACGGGGCAGGGGCGGCGAGGGAAGACGCACCACGCGCGAGATACTGCTCGACATCTTCTCGCTGGATGCGCCCGTCCGGACGGGTCGGTGGCACTTGCCGAAGATCGACCCCGCTTTCGAGTGCGAACAGGCGCACGGAAGGCGACGCCAGCGGCTTTTCTTGTGGCGCGAGACTTGGTGGCGGGGACGGCAATGGCTTTGCATGCGCGGGCTGCGGCCGAGCGGGTGCTTCCTCGGCGCCGGACTGGGTCTTTGCCACAAGCGGCGCTGACTGAGCGGGTGCCTTCGCATCATCTTCACCCTTGCCGTCTGTCTCTATCCTCACCAACGGTGCCTTCACAGCCACGGTGTCGCCCACTTCCGCACCCAGCCATGTCACCGTGCCATTGACCGGTGAGGGGATCTCGACTGTTGCCTTGTCGGTCATCACAGCTGCGATAACCATGTCCTCGCGAACCGGATCGCCAGCCTTCACATGCCACTCCACCAGCTCCGCCTCGGCCACGCCTTCTCCGACATCAGGCATCTTGATCGTGAACTCGCCCATCCTCACGCCTCCATGACTTCGCCAAGTGCCCGTCCGACGCGCGCGGGGCCGGGGAAATAGTCCCACTCTTGCGCGTGCGGATAGGGCGTATCCCAGCCTGCGACACGCACGATCGGTGCCTCCAGATGGTAGAAACAATGTTCCTGGATCAGCGCTGCAATCTCGGCTCCAAAGCCCGAGGTCAGCGTTGCCTCATGGACCACAACGCAACGGCCGGTCTTCGATACGGATTGAATGATGGTATCGAGATCAAGCGGCAAAAGGCTGCGCAGGTCGATGACCTCGGCATCGATACCGGTATCTTCGACGGCTGCGAGCGCCACATGCACCATCGTACCGTAGGCTATGACAGTGACCCCGCTTCCAGCGCGACGGATCTCCGCCTTGCCGATCGGGATGACATAGTGGTCTTCTGGCACTTCACCCAGTTCGTGCTTCGACCATGGCGTAACCGGGCGTTCGTGATGGCCGTCGAATGGACCGTTATAGAGGCGCTTTGGCTCTAGGAACATCACCGGGTCCGGATCCTCAATCGCGGCGATGAGCAGCCCCTTGGCGTCGTAGGGGTTGGAGGGAACGACCACCTTCAGGCCGCACACATGTGTAAACAGCGCTTCCGGGCTCTGACTATGCGTCTGCCCGCCGAATATCCCGCCGCCCGTCGGCATTCTGAGCACGATCGGACAAGTAAAGTCACCATTCGATCGATAGCGAATGCGTGCCGCTTCCTGTGTAATCTGGTCGTAGGCCGGATACATGTAATCGGCAAACTGGATCTCGACACAGGGCTTTAGCCCATAGGCGGCCATACCGATCGCCGTGCCGACGATGCCGGATTCACTGATCGGGGTGTCGAAACAGCGGGTTTTGCCGTATTTCGCCTGAAGCCCCTGCGTGCAGCGGAACACACCGCCGAAATAGCCAACATCCTCGCCGAACACGACGACGTCATCGTCTCGGGCCATCGAGACATCCATGGCGCTGCGCACCGCCTCGATCATGGTCATGCGCGCCATATTAATACCCCGCCTTCTGCCGCTGGCGGCGGATATGCGGCGGCATCTCGGCATAGACGCCCTCGAAAATATCGCGCACCGAAGGCTTGCCGCCTGCATGCAGCGTTCCGTGTTCCTCGGCGCGTTTTTGCGCATCGATCACCTCGTCCAGGATCTCGGCCTCGGCCTGAACGTGACGCTCCTCGGACCAGACGCCCTTGAGGATCAGGTGCTTTTTCAGCCGCAGCACGGGATCTCCAAGCGGCCATGCGTCGGACTCAGTCTTCGGTCGATAGGCACTAGGATCGTCGGAGGTCGAGTGGGCGCCGACCCGATAGGTGACATATTCGATCAGTGTCGGCCCAAGGTTGCGCCGCGCCCGCTCCGCCGCCCAGCGGGCGACCGCATAGACGGCCAGATAGTCGTTGCCATCGACGCGCAGCGCCGGGATGCCGAAGCCAAGCCCGCGAGCGGCGAACGTGCCGGAGCCGCCGCGCGCAATACCCTGGAATGTGGAGATGGCCCACTGATTGTTGACGATGTTCAAGATCACCGGCGCCCTGTAGGTCGAGGCGAAGACGAGCGCCGAGTGAAAATCGGATTCCGCGGTCGAACCGTCACCGATCCAGGCGGCGGCGATGCGCTTGTCGTTCTTGATCGCCGACGCCATCGCCCAGCCGACGGCCTGGACATACTGCGTGGCAAGGTTGCCCGAGATGGTGAAGAAGCCGTGCTCCTTGGAGGAATACATGATCGGCAATTGCCGCCCGCGCAGTGGATCGTTCTCGTTGGAGAAAATCTGGTTCATCATCTCGACCATTGGATAGTCGTCGGCGATGAGGAGGCCTGCCTGCCGATAGGTCGGGAAGTTCATGTCCCCCTTGTTCAGCGCCTTGCGCACGGCGCAACTGACCGCCTCTTCACCAAGATGCTGCATGTAAAAGGACGTCTTGCCCTGGCGCTGCGCCATCAGCATGCGTGCGTCGAAGGCGCGCAGCTTCATCATGTTGCGCAGTCCACTCAAAAGCGCCTCGTCCGAGAGCAACCCTGCCCAGGGACCGACAGCTTCGCCCTGCTGGTTAAGCACGCGGATGATCGAGTAAGCGAGATCGCGAATGTCTTCGGAAGCGACATCCACCTCCGGGCGCGGCACGGCGCCTGCCTTGGCGATCTTGACGTTGGAGAAATCGGGCTGACCGCCAGGGCGAACGGCGGGTTCGGGGACGTAGAGGCTCAGTCGTTGACTGTCTGGCATTTCCTGTGTTCCTCCTCCGCTCGCGTCGATCCTCTCCTCAGGGTCAACGCGGCGTATTCTCCCTATAGATTGCGGGCGATCACCATGCGCTGCACGTCACTCGTTCCCTCGTAGATCTGGCAAATGCGGACATCCCGGTAGATGCGCTCGACGGGGTAATCGCTCATATAGCCGTATCCGCCGTGGATCTGGATCGCGTCGGAACAGACGCGCTCGGCCATTTCCGACGCAAAGAGCTTGGCCATCGATGCCTCTGAAAGGCAGGGCAGACCCGCCTCGCGTAGGCTTGCCGCGTGAAACACCAACTGCCGCGCAGCCTCGATCTGTGTTGCCATGTCGGCGAGGCGAAAGGCTAAGGCCTGATGCTCGACGATCGGCTTGCCGAACGCCGTCCGCTCGCGGGCGTAGTCGCGCGCTGCCTCATAGGCCGCGCGCGCCATGCCGACCGCCTGCGCCGCGATCCCGATCCGGCCGCCTTCGAGATTGGCAAGCGCGATCCTGTAGCCATCGCCTTCCTCGCCGAGGCGAAGGTCGGCGACAACGCGCATGTCGTTGAAGGCGATCTGGCAGGTGTCGGACGCATGAAGACCCAGCTTGTGCTCGACGCGAATGACCTCGTATCCAGGTGTGTCGGTCGGCACGATAAAGGCGGTTATGCCTTTCTTTCCGGCGGGCGGATCCGTGACCGCAAAGACGATAATGACCTGACCGCTTTTGCCCGAGGTGATGAACTGCTTGGCGCCATCAAGCACGTAGTGATCGCCATCTCGTCGCGCGCGGGTGCGCAGATTGGAGGCATCCGAGCCGGCTTGCGGCTCTGTCAGCGCAAAGCCACCGATCCATTCGCCGGTGGCAAGCTTGGGCAGGAAACTCTGTTTCTGCTCTTCGTTTCCGAATTTGAGGATGGGAACGCAGCCGACGGAGCTATGGACGCTCATGATCGTCGAGCAGGGGCCATCGCCGGCGGCGATCTCTTCGAGCGCGGCGGCGTAGGCAACCGTTCCCGTATCGGAGCCGCCATAGGCCTCCGGCACCAGCATGCCGAGAAGGCCGAGTTCACCCATCTCCTTCAGTTCGTCGCGCGGGAAGCTGTGTGTGCGGTCCCGCTCGGCGGCCCCGGGTGCCAGTCTTTCGCGTGCAAAATCGCGCGCGACGTCCCGGATTTGGCTTTGCGTGTCGGACAAGATCATCAGCGCACCTCCCTTCTGCGCTCACTGACGCTCTATGGCGATGGCGGTCGCTTCGCCGCCACCGATGCACAAAGTCGCCATCCCGCGCTTCATCCCGTATCGCTCCAGCGCCGCAAGAAGCGTAACGATGACACGGGCTCCGGACGCGCCGATCGGATGGCCCAGTGCGCAAGCGCCGCCGTGGACGTTGACCTTGTCGTGAGGTATATCGAGATCACGCATGGCGGCCATCGGCACGACGGCGAATGCTTCGTTGATCTCAAACAGATCGACATTCGATAGCTGCCATCCGATGCGCTCGGAAAGCTTTCTCAACGCGCCGATCGGCGCCGTGGCGAATTCGGCGGGTGCCTGGGAATGCGTGGCGTGCCCGACAATGGTCGCGCGCGGTGCGATGTCGTGTTGGTCGGCCCGCGAGCGGCGCATCAGCACCAGCGCGGCAGCTCCGTCGGAAATCGAGCTCGCATTGGCTGCCGTCACCGTGCCGCCCTCACGGAAAGCCGGCTTCAGCCTGGGGATCTTGTCGATGCTGGCCTTGCCGGGCTGCTCGTCCTCACGGATAGTCGCTTCGGTTTTGCCTGACATGACCGAAACCGGCACGATCTCGCGATCGAAATAGCCAGCCTCTATCGCCTTCTGTGCCCGCGTGAGGGACGTGATGGCATAGGCGTCCTGCGCCTCGCGCGTGAATTGGTAGGCTTCGGCGCAGTCTTCCGCGAATGTCCCCATCAAGCGCCCCTTCTCATAGGCATCCTCGAGCCCATCGAGGAACATATGATCGACCACGCGCCCATGACCGAGCCGATAGCCGCCACGAGCACGATCAAGTAGATAGGGCGCATTCGTCATGCTTTCCATGCCGCCCGCGATCACCACCGAAGCGCTGCCGGCGGCGAGCAGATCATGGCCGATCATCACGGCTTTCATGCCGGAGCCGCACATCTTGTTGACGGTGCTGGCGGCGGTAGAGAAGGGGAGGCCGGCGCCAATCGCCGCCTGTCGGGCCGGTGCCTGTCCCTGGCCAGCCGCAAGCACGCAGCCCATGATGATCTCATCGACACACTCGGCCGGGACTTGGTTTTGCGAGAACGCCGCTGCGATTGCCGATCCTCCCAGCTGCGGTGCGGCCAGGGAGGCGAAGGCTCCCTGAAAGCCACCGATTGGCGTGCGGGCGGCGCCTGTGATCACAATCGGATCCTGCATCGTCATCGCGACCTCCTCCTCGAAGCCGGCATCGGGCTGTACCGTAGGCCATAACGAACTTGGCCCCGAGAAGACCAAACGTCGTCAAGCTGCACGGTTCTCCTCCCATGCATCATCTCGTGAATTGCACTTCGCCGCATTAACCTCCAGCAGCACATCAGGCAATCAAGATAAAGCAAAGTCTATGCGCGCTCTTCGTTGAAAGCGATGGCAAATTGTTGCGATGTTTATCGGCAGCGGGCAACGAAATTGCCGGACGAATGGCTGCGTCAGACCGATCGTTGCGGCGCGGCTCAGCCGCGTTATTGGAACGGGTTGAGCTTCGGATCCAGCATTATCGTCCCGCGATGCCGCCCTTTATCGGCCGTATCGGGCGAGCGACAGGTCGCTGACGTCGATATCTGCCTTTCGGCCACCGACGACATCCGTCAGCACCCGTGCGGAGCCGGTGCTCATGGTCCAGCCGAGCGTGCCGTGGCCGGTGTTGAGGAACAGATTACGGATGTTGGTCGCGCCGATGACGGGCGTGCCATCCGGCGTCATCGGCCGCAGCCCGGACCAATAATTGGCGGCCTTTAGATCGCCGCCGGGGAAGAGATCGCTGACGGAATGCTCCAGGGTTCTCCGTCGCGCGGGGCCGAGGTCGTTCGTATAGCCAGAAATCTCCGCCATGCCGCCGACCCGGATACGGTCGCCCAAGCGCGTGATGGCAATCTTGTAGGTTTCGTCCATCACCGTGGACTCAGGCGCACGCGATGCATCGGTGATCGGGATCGTCAGGGAATAGCCCTTTACCGGATAAACGGGGAGCTTGATCCCAAATGGCTTCAACAGCAGCGGCGAAAAACTGCCGAGCGCCACGACGAAGGCATCGGAGAAGACGGTTCCGGTATCGGTGACGACACCCTTGGCCTGTCCCGCCTCGATCACGAGGCCTTTGATCTGGCGTCCATAGTCGAAGGTGACGCCCATCGAAACGCACTTGGCGGCGAGCGCATTGGTGAATTTGAAGCAATCGCCGGTCTCGTCCTTGGGCGTCAGCAGGCCGCCGACGATCTTGTCGCTGACGTGGCGCAACGCCGGCTCCATGCGGATGCAGCCCTCGCGGTCCAGCACTTCGTAAGGAATGCCGTCAGCCGCCAGCGCCTTCACATCCTTGGCCGATGCGTCGAGTTGCGCCTGCGTGCGGAAGAGCTGCAGCGTTCCCTGCATGCGCTCGTCATAGGCGATATCGGTTTCGGCGCGCAGCTCGGCGAGCGACAGGCGGCTGTAATCGGCAAGGCGCAGCATGCGCGACTTGTTGATCGCGTAGCGCTCGGATGTGCAGTTGGCGAGCATCCTGATCATCCAGGAGATCATCGCGTAGTCCACCTTCGGACGGAGGACCAAAGGCGCGTGTTCCATGAACAGCCACTTCAGCGCCTTCTGCGGAATACCCGGCGCTGCCCACGGAGAGCAATATCCGAAAGACACTTCGCCGGCATTGGCGAAGCTGGTTTCGAGAGCCGGGCCGGACTGGCGATCGATAACGGTGACCTGATGTCCCGCCTTGGCCAGATAGTATGCGCTGGTGACACCGATGACGCCGGCGCCGAGAACTGTGACTTTCATGCTCGCCCCTCCTATGTATGCTTTTTTATCAGATGTATTGGCGATGGTAGCGCTGGCCAAGGCCCGTAAGTATCTCATACGAAATCGTGCCGGCATCGCGCGCGATGTCCTCAAGGCTTTGATCGGCGCCGATCAATTCCACGAGGCTGCCGAGACCAATCGCATCTCCTGGAAGAGACGAAATGTCGACCGTCATGCTGTCCATGGACACGCGGCCGACGATCGGCAGGCGCTGGCCAGCGAAATAGGCGGCACCACGCCCGCTGAGACGTCTCGGCAAACCATCGGCATAGCCAGCGGCGAGCGTCGCAAGCCGCTTCTCCGACGGGGCCCGGTAAGTGCCGGCATAGCCAACCAGTGCGCCTTCCGGCACGGTGTGCGTCTGGACGACGCGGACGCTAAGTTGAACAACCGGCTTCATCGGATTGGCAATGCGATCGCTTGACGCGCCGCCATAGAGCGCGATACCCGGCCGCACCATGTCGCCATGAAAGTCAGAGCTGAGGTGAATGCCGCCTGAATTGGCAAAGCACAGCTTGGCCTGCGGAAAGCGGGCCGCGAGATCCTGCATGACGGCAAGCTGCGCGGTGTTCTGCGGGTTCTCGCTTTCATCAGCGCTGGCCAGGTGGCTCATGATGAATTGCACGTCGATATTGCGCAGCAATTCAGGGTCTTGCGCAAGAACCGATGCATCGTCCAAGCTCAGGCCGAGGCGCGACATGCCGGTATCGAACTGAAGCACGGAAGACAGGGGTGCACCGCGCCGCGCGGCTGCAAGGTTCCAGCCTTTTACCTGCGCCATCGAGTTGAGAACCGGGACGATCCCGTTGGCCGCGGCAAAGTCTTCACCGCCGGGCATGATCCCGTTTAGGACATAGAGCCTGGCATCCGCGGGTAAAATTCGCTTCAGCGTTCTTGCTTCGACGAGATGCGCTACGAAGAAGTGACGGCACCCGCAGAGAGCCAGTGCCCCGGCGACGCGATCGGCTCCCAGGCCATAAGCATCCGCCTTGACGACAGCGCCGCAAACTGATGGCGCAACCAAGTTGGCGAGCAAACGGTAATTCGCCGCGAGCGCGCCAAGGTCGATCGTGAGAAGACCGGACAACGCGCCCTCACTGAGATCATTTGCGATGCCAACGCCCATCCCGGCCCCCTATCATCATTGACGTGAACATAGCGAAACAATCGAGCAATATCCTGCCGAAGCGCATTCCATTGTTGCAATAGATGCACTAAAGCGCAATTATCGTGCGGTAAAAGAGGAAATATTGCGCATGGTCCTGGATGCGATCGACCGTAACATAGTCCGGCAGCTGAGGTTGAATGCACGCATTGCCAACACGGCACTTTCAGCCGAAGTCGGTCTTTCTCCATCAGCATGTCTTCGACGGATCGCAAGACTGGAAAAATCCGGCCATATCAGGGGCTACACGGCCCTGATCGGTACCTCCGACAGTGACGACGCGCTTGCAGTAATCGTCAATATTACGCTCGATCGACAGACCGAGGAACACCTGAACAGGTTCGAGGCGGCCATCCGCCGTTATCCAGAGATCCAGGAGTGCTTCCTGATGACGGGCGGTTCGGATTATATTCTCAAGGTCGAGGTCGAAAGTGCGCGCGATTTTGAGCGGATCCACAAGGATATCTTATCGACTTTGCCTGGCGTCGCACGTATCCATTCGAGCTTCTCGATCAGAGACGTGTTGAAGCGCGGACCAAGAAAGAGCTCATCGGGATAATGCCTTCAGGTTGCAACGCAGGCGCGGCGCCGGCGTGATGGGCCAAAGGCCAATTCGCAAGAGTTGGGGGAGGAAAATTGCGACCCCGCAGTGTGGTCGAATGCGAAAACAACTGAAGCTTTTGTCGATAGGTGGCTGATTTGCCATCATGTGAAAAGATGCTGTCTAGTTTGGTAGGTGGTTGCAGTCTGGCTCCTGAGCCACTCTCGTGTGAAAACGCTTTGCTCGTTTGGGTAGATCCTTGCACACGCCGCGCATACATATTAATGGCTGTCGCGGTTGGCAAAGACGTGTGTCCAGCGAGAAACCTATAGCAAGCTTGGCGCCCGATGGATGCCCCAGGAGACCACTGTGCGTGAACGCCAGCAGACTGACAGCGCAGCTGACGACCAAACGCGCCGATCCGCAACAGGCGAGACCTTGTCTCGGCGGCAAATCGTGTCCTACGTCATCAACCTCGATCGCTCCATCGACCGCTGGCAGTATATAAAGAGCCAGGCTGAAGAATTCGGCCTTGATGTGCAGCGTATCGCAGGCGTTGAGATTGATGCGGCGAGCACCGTGCAATGGCGAGACTACGACCGAGCCGGTTTTGTTCGCCGCAATGGCCGTCCGATGCTGCCGCAGGAATATGGTTGCTATCTCGCCCATCTAAAGGCGCTTGAAGCGTTTGTCGAAAGCGCGGCGGAGTGCGCAATCATTATGGAAGACGACGTCAACCTCAGCGGCGACCTCGTTTCTCGTGGCTATAGCGCACATAAGGCTGCGCCATTTGCGGAAGTGCTGAAATTATTGAACCACCGTGTCGTCTGGTTTCGACCCGTTGCCCGATCCGTCGACGGCGATATCGTCGGCAAATGCCTGTTCGGACCACAGGGGTCGGCGGCATGCTATCTCGTGACCCGAGCAGGCGCTCAAAAACTCGTCGACGCTCTCAAGGTCATTACATGTCCGTTCGACATAGCGCTGGAACGCGGTTGGGCAACCGGCGTTGAAGTCTACACCCTCAAGCACGATCTGATCTCCCTGTCGGTTCGATCCAAGGAGAGCCAGATCGCCGATCGCGCGCGGTATCGATCAGTGAAGCTGCGCGGGCTTCGCAAAATTCCAACGCATGTCTGGCGCACGCTGGAACTCCTTCGCCGTGTACGGTACGCAGTTTCATGAGCCATCTTTTCCGAACCCGTTTTTGCCGTAGCATCCTATGTCGGCCGCTATTGCCAAACCCGTCACGATCGAGCGAGCGCCATGTTTGACAATTACGTGCAGCAGGTTCTTGCCTTGCCCCGGCCAGCCAAGCGCGTCATCGCGCTGCTTTTTGATGCCTGTCTATGCATCATAACGGTTTGGATTGCATTCTGCTTTCGCTTCAACGACTGGTACCTGCTCACGGGTGTGCAGTTCTGGACGATCCCGGTATCGCTCGTCATCGCGCTGCCGTTGTTCATCACCTTCGGTCTTTACCGCGCCATCTTTCGCTTTATGGGCTGGGCCGCATTCTCGACAGTCATCAAGTGCGTGCTGATCTATGGCGCCGTCTACATGGTGATCTTCACGGTCATCAGCGTACCGACGATCCCTCGAACTGTCGGCATATTGCAGCCGATGCTGCTGTTGCTCGCCGTTGGCCTTTCGCGCTTCGTGGCACGCTATTTTCTCTACGATGCCTATAGCGAAATTCTCGGCGAGGCCTCGCCAATCCGAACCCTGGTCTACGGCGCCGGCTCGCAGGGACGACAGCTGGTCAGCGCCTTGGGCCATTCGGCCGAGTTCAAGGTCGTGGGCTTTCTGGACGATGATCGCGGGCTGAAAGGAATGTCGCTCAACGGGGTGAAGATCTACAGCCCTCAAAACATCGAGAAGGTGTGCGCGGATCTCGAGGTCAAGACCGTTCTTCTGGCCTTGCCACAGATCGAGCGGGGCCGGCGCAACGAGATCATTGAACGCTTGCGTTCGGCACGGGTTGCCGTTCGCACTGTCCCCGATATCAGTGCATTGGCAACCGGCCAGGCGCAGCTGACCGACCTCCAGGACCTCGATGTCGAGGACCTGCTCGGCCGTACCGCGGTCTTGCCGAACACCGCCTTGCTGGAGCAAAACGTCGCCGACCGCATTGTCCTGGTCACCGGTGCTGCAGGCTCCATCGGCAGCCAGCTGTGCCGCGAGATCGCCAAACTGCGTCCCAAGGCGCTTCTGCTTCTGGACCAGAACGAGTTCGGCATCTACGCGTTGCAGGGCGAGCTTGCCGGCGAAGATGCAGAACCGCCATTTCCGATCGTCCCGCTGCTTGCTGACGTGTGCGATGAGCACCGCATCAGCACGATCATCCAGACATGGAAACCCGCAACCGTCTATCATGCGGCCGCCTACAAGCACGTGCCGCTGGTCGAGCAAAACCCCGCCGAAGGCGTCAAGACGAACGTCTTTGGTACGCTTACGGTCTCCAGGGCTGCTCTGGCCGCCGGCGTCGAGCGCATGATCCTTGTGAGCACGGATAAGGCAGTGCGGCCCACCAATGTGATGGGTGCGACGAAGCGCCTGGCCGAAATGATCCTGCAGGCGCTTTCCGAGAAGCACGGGGACACGACCTTTTCCATGGTGCGCTTCGGCAACGTCCTGGGATCATCGGGATCCGTCGTGCCGCTCTTTCGCCAGCAGATCAGCCGCGGTGGCCCGATCACGCTGACGCATGAGGAGATCACACGCTTCTTCATGACGGTTCCAGAAGCCGCCCAGCTCGTCATCCAGGCTGGTGCGATGGCATCGGGCGGAGATGTCTACCTGCTCGACATGGGCGAGCCGGTCAAGATCATCGACCTTGCGCGCCGTATGGTCGAACTCTCCGGGCTGACGGTCCAGGACGATCAAAATCCGGGCGGCGACATCGCGATTGTAACAACCGGTCTGCGGCCGGGCGAGAAGCTCTACGAAGAGCTGCTGATCAACGACAATCCCGAAGTCACGGACCATCCGAAGATCCGGCGCGCGCGTGAACTCTTCCTTGGCTGGTCGCAACTGTCAGAAAAGCTCGACGCACTCGCGCAAGTTGCACGCGATGGCGATGCAAGGCGTCTGAAGGAAGCATTGAGCGATCTGGTGCCGGGATACAGCCCCATGGAGCGCGTGGTGGATCTCGTTGCCCTCAGGCAGGAGGTTTCCCGGTGAGGGCCTTCGTCTTGCCGATATGCCTGCTGCGCTGGAGGCCGTCATGTTTCTCGTAACCGGTGCCTCTGGTTTTGTCGGTCAGGGGCTTTTGCGCACATTGCAGCAACGCTCCATTCCGTTTCGTGCAACGAGCAGGCGGGGCGGTGATGGGCTGTTTGCCGTCGGCGACATTGATGGCGCGACCGACTGGTCGGCTGCCCTTGAAGGGGTCGATGTCGTCGTCCACCTCGCTGCCGTCAATCAAAACGTCGTCGAAGGCTCGCAGGCGGTTCTTGCGCAGTATCGGTCCGTGAACGTTGAGGGCACGATCAATCTGGCGCGCCAGGCAGCGGCGGCAGGCGTAAGACGGTTCGTGTTCTTAAGTTCAATCAAGGCGAACGGCGAGGCAACGACCAGAGGCACGCCGTTTACAGCGACGGCCACACCCGACCCGCAAAGTGACTACGGTCGAACGAAGCTCGAAGCCGAGCGGTTGCTGCTTGCCCTTGGCGCCAGCTCGAAAATGCAGCTCGTCGTCATCAGGTCGCCGCTCGTCTATGGACCCGGCATGCGTGGAAGCTTCCAGGCATTGGTGCGGCTCGTGCAACGTGGCCTGCCACTGCCCTTCGCCTCGATCGATAATCGCCGCTCGATGGTCTATCTCGAGAACCTGGCCGATCTTATCGTGACTGCCGCAAACCACCCGGATGCGGCGGGGGCAACATTCATGGTTGCTGACGCCAAGAGCCCATCGACACCGGAACTCGTGCGCATGATTGCCGCGGCATCCGGCTCGTCGGCCTCGCTGCTGCCGTTTCCTCCAGTGCTGCTGGAACTTGCTGGTAGCGTTGCTGGAAAATGCGAACTGGTTCATCGCCTGACACGCTCGCTTGAAGTCGACACTCTTGAAACCAGGCGGTTAGGCTGGACGCCGCCGTTTTCGATGGACGAAGCACTGGTTCGAACGCTTGGCCCGGCAACGAGCGCCAAAGCCCCGCAACCCTTTAAGGACTGACATGACAAGCAAGCTCGACCAAGGGATCAAGAGGGCGTTCGATTTCTGTGCGGCAGCCGGTGGGCTCGTCGTATTGTCTCCCGTTTTGCTTGTGCTTATCGTCATGGTCCGGCGTTCGTCGCCTGGCGGTGCATTGTTTCGTCAAAAAAGAGTGGGCCGAAACGAGTTGCCATTCACCTGCCTGAAGTTCAGGACCATGGCCGCCGGCACGCCTGATGTGGGCTCCCATGATGCCGCCGAAGCTTGGATCACGCCGATCGGCAAGACGCTTCGCGCCTACAAGCTCGACGAATTGCCCCAACTCGTCAACGTCTTGAAGGGCGAGATGAGCCTGGTTGGCCCGCGCCCATGCCTGCCGAGCCAGCCCGATGTCATAGCGGCCCGCAGAGCCCGTGGCGTATTTGCTGTTCGCCCCGGCATAACCGGTCTGGCGCAGATTGCCGGCATCGACATGTCGACCCCCGAGCGACTTGCCGCGGCAGATGCCGAATACGTCAAGACCGCCAGCCTCTGGAATGACATCGCCATGATCCTCGGCTCCGTGATGGGCAAGGGAAAAGGCGACGCAGCGCGGAAATAGCTGTTGGCGTCGACGGGCGGTTTCTTCGCTCTCTCGGGCGGTCTGCTCACAGAGTTCGCGAAGTAACTAGCCTGCGGCTGCCTGCAGACCCGCTAGGTTTTCCTGCGCTGGCCGCAAGCGCAGATTGCACCAACAGGCAAAAGCCGATGTCACGAGCGCAAGACTTTCTCCGATCGCCAGCCTGTTGTTGGAGTTGCTGAGAAGGGTGAGCGCGAAAAAGAAGATGCAGACAAGATAGGCGTGCATGGCCGCACGCGGGATGATGCCCTGGCGACAGGCCTTACAGACGGAGACAATGAAGCTCGCCAGGATGAGCGCCATGGCGACGGCCCCGAACAAGCCGAAGCGCACCAGTATCTCCAGATATCCATTGTGGAGCAGCGTGTAGGATACGTGGGCGTAGCGTGTGTGCTGCCAGCGCTCGAGCCATTCGTTGCCCCAGCCGAAGATCGGTGCGGAGGAGAAGAGCTCCCATCCGTTCGACCAGAGCTGGAGGCGCTCGTCCATTGCAACAGGCGTCGTGTCCGACTGAATGGTCTGCGTGATCGTCTCCGCGTGGTTCGAGCTGCCCAGAACACCAGAAAAGAGCAACGCGGTTGCCTTAATCGTTGGGCCGGCAGTCTGATCGAGATTATGGCGCACAGCGTAGATTCCAACGCCAAGCAGAGCGATCGCGCAGGCCATAACCAATCCGCCGCGCGCGCGCACCTTGATATAGCGCATGCCAACGATGGCGAGAACTGGCAGTGTGAACGCCATGGCGAGCCAGACGCCCTTGGACTTGGCTCCATAGATCGCGATCACGCATAGGACCAGTACTAGCGGAGACACCACGTAGGCGAGCAGAGCATACCGACGGTCAGCATCAGGGGTCGTCAAATAGTGCAGAAGCCAGAAGGTCGACATCACGAAAATCAGGCCACAGGCGACTGCGCCGTGGATCTGGTTGTTCATGACGAGTGGGCGCACGGCGACACCGGTGGTAATCGTGCCAATCGTCAACGCCACCGTAACGGCAAGCATGGCAACGGCGACGACGAAAAATGCCGCGATGATCCTTTCCATCTCGCCCTCATAGAGCGCGAATGCGACCCCGAGGATCGGGAAGAACAAGGGAAATGCAAAGAGCCAGTCGGATCCGCCCATATCATGATGTTCGGTCGTGAGGTAGATGAACGCAAAGCGTGCCAGAACATAGAGTGCCCAGCCCATGCACAGCCAACCCAGCCAGTTCGTGCGGGGACGAAACGGCTCCCTCACATAGTAGACCAGTGCTATGATCGCCAGGATCGCACAAGCGTAGCGATAGGTGTCGCTCTCCACAAGAAGGGCAGACGATGCGAGCACCCATAAAAGGCCGCCAAAGACTTTAAGAGCCGGGCTCATGGCTGCGCTTGAAGCGCGAAACGAACTGTCCAAGATGTCTACTTCTGCCCGCGCGCGAGTTTCCGTGTCAATGTCGATGGCCGCTCACCGAAAACATGACGGGCACCGACGCCTCTTGCAAGCGCGGTGCGTCAACTACCAAGTCGATATTTACGAAAAAAGCGTGACTGACAAGGCGCTCCTGCGACAGTTCACCGCAAAACCTTTGTCACCGGGTCAAAACAGCTGAGCGCGCAATGACGACAACCCTTTACACACGCCCAAAAGCTACGTGCATTGGTTTATTCAGTGTGTCGCCGCCCGGTTGAGCTTGGAAAGGCTCAAGATGTAATCGTCGGCGATGTCAGCGATGGCCATAGCGATCTCCGCGGGTGAATACTCAACCTGCTTTTCACCGAAAATCATCTGATGGACTGCTTCCTCGATCTGCTGACGGCAAGCCGACAATCGCTCGGAGTGGTTTATTTCAATGGCAGGTATCTGCATGACGTTTTTCCCCATGTGCTGCGCTTGGTTTGTTTCGTGTTTGCTTCATTGCTAAAAGTCGCCCACCTGGCATCGACCAAGCGCATGCCCCGATCTTAAGGCGATAGTATAGAGGGGCAAGTCCAGCCGCTCACGTGAAATCGACGTGACACCAGTTAAAGTGGTTTTTGAAGGAAAATACGCTCTTGTGATGTAGGGGAAGCGGGCGTCTGGGAAGGGGTTGTGGATAGCTTCTACAATATTCGGACTGGCGTCGAAAGTTTCTAGGTCGCCTCTTTACTTTTGGTTGCATTTTTCTGCCGCAGCTTCATTATGCACCTACATCTCTATTGTTGCAGGCGAGGGACGCCATGAAGGCGAAATCGACGAACGCGATCGACGGCTATGTGGGCCAACGGGTGAGGTTGCGCCGCAAGATGCTAGGCATGAGCCAGGCCAGTCTTGCCGAAGCCCTCGGTATAACGTTTCAGCAGATTCAGAAGTACGAAAAGGGCATCAATCGCATTGGCGCGAGCCGGCTCTTGCGCATGGCGGAGATATTCGGCGTCACCGTCGGCTATTTCTTCGAGAACGGCGCCTCAATCGACGGCGAAGACAGCAGCCGCCCAGAGACAGACGCTGTTGCAGTATTCATGGCTTCAAAGGAGGGTCTGGCGCTCGGCAAAGCCTTCATTGCCATCGAGGACCCGAATGTACGTCAGAAACTGCTCGCTTTGACCCGCAGCCTTGGCTCCTCCGCCATCGTGATCAGTGACAGAGCCGACCAGACGGAGCTCGAGGGTGGTTAAAGAAATAAGCCAATCGCCCGCGTGCTTGACGATGCGAGCGGTTGTTCCCTGCTTCTTCTATTGGGTGACTGGCACTGAACTCTAGCATCGAACCATCAAGCTATTCGGATCGGATCATGCCGCCGACTGCGACGCTTTCGCGCGTGACGCCACTTCTGGCGCAATTCGGCATAACACGAGTGGCCCGCCATACCGGGCTGGATCTTATCGGCATACCCGTGTGGTGCGCTTATGCACCGAACGCGCCCTCTGCCGTCGTGGCGCAAGGCAAGGGGCTGTCAGACATTGATGCACGCGTTTCAGCAATCATGGAGGCGCTCGAACGGGCTGTTGCCAGTCGACCGGCGGTGTCGACATTTCGCTCCACCGTCCAGGAATTGCGTGATGTAGGGCATGAACTGACGACTCTCGATTGTCTGATCGGATCGCACCAAGCAGATATTGGTCCGCACGAGTCGGTCGACTGGGTGAGTGGACGCGAACTGATATCGGGCGGCATGATCCACGTCCCGTTCGAGGCTGTGGTCTTAAACCGCACCAGACAATCCCGCTTCTGGATGTCGTCCGACGGGCTGGCGTCGGGAAACACTATCGACGAAGCCATCTTGCATGGCATGCTCGAGCGCATCGAACGCGACGCGTATGTGCTCTGGCAGATCAGCGACGAGAGCGCCAGACACTCCCGATGCGTGGACCCGGCGTTGTTCGGAGACGATGTTCTCGATCGGCTGTTGGGGAAGATAAAATCCGCTGGCCTGGTACTCAGGCTGTTCGACATAACCAGTGACGTCGCCATTCCCTGTTTTACCGCCTTGCTCGGACCGCAAGCCGCCCTGTCTGGTGCAACTGTGCGATTTGCCGAAGTGACGGGTGGAAGTGGTGCCCATCCATCAGCCGTGCGCGCAGCCATTCGTGCGATAACCGAGGCAGCTCAGTCGCGCCTGACCTTTATTAGCGGGGCGCGCGACGATATTGCGCCGACAGCCTTTCAAGCGCTGCTCCCCGCCGAGCTGCGTGTCGGTTTCACGAGCAGGCCAACGGTGCCCCCGCCACCGTCTGTTGCAAAGGGTCTATCCTTGCAGCAGTATCTGGATCATACGACGGACAAGCTGCGCGCCGCCCGGATCGCAACGGTGGCTGCTGTGCAGCTTAGTCACCCGGATCTTCCATTCGCCGTGGTCAAGGTGCTGATACCGGATCTGGAAAATCCAGACGGAAAGCGAGCCCGGCGTTTCGGCAATCGGGCTCTTTCGAGCGCCTTTCTTTTCTAGGTCTTCTATCCTGGCAGCTGCAAGGCAATCCCGCGAGATAACACCCTGAAGTTGTTTCACACTTTATTCACGGGCGCTGCGCGTGTCTCCGGCTTATGTTGCCCAGGATTGGCGGAGAGCAAAGATGAGTGCAATGCCTGAAGACCACGGGGATGATCACGGCGACAACGCAAGGTCGGCAGAGGATATCAAGGAGCTTGCGGCACTCGCGCGCCTTATCAGCTACGCGCGCGCTGCTGCGGAAGATGTCGAACTTGTCGGCGCAGTCCATTGGCTCGAGCTTGCCATGCAGGCTGTAAAGCGGGAAATTCTGGCCTCGCCGCACCTGGAGATCGTTGCACCGCACCTTACGACCTTGACAGACAGTCGCAGCACCCATTGATATTGTGAGTGGTACGAGCGAGCCGGCAGGGGTGACACGCGGGAACTAGCTGGGTTGCAACACCGTTGTGGCAAGCGTTTTCGAGTAGATACACAAGGCGTTGGACCTTTTGTAACCATTCGTCTTGTAATAATCCGCAACACCACCGACCTGGCGAGACACGAGCCAAACCTGCAAGTACCCGAGCTTGATCGCCGCACGCTCGACGTGAGCAAGCAGCGCGGTTCCAAATCCCATTCTCTGGTGCGATGGCGAGATCGCAATCTCCGCTACATACAAGCCAGTACCGATTGCCGATGTATGCGGTGATGCGAACACAAAGCCGACGAGCTGGCTCTGGCAGAACGCGCCGAGCCTGATGGCGTCCGGGGGTGAAGACAGCTCGACAAGGCGCCTCCTGGCGTTCTCCATTGTCCAAGCCTCCTCCCATGGGGGTTCGCCATAGGCTTGAACCAGAATATTGGCGCCGCTCAGCGCCTCTGCCTGATCAATTCGTCTTACGCTGAACGCCATACCGAACCTTCTGCTAATCGATGCTCTTGTTGCGGCGACAAGATCAATTATGCACGAAGGATGCTTCAGATGTTGTGACTTCGACGTGACACATCCGGTGCTCCTCCGTTGTTGCTGGTGACTTTGCTCTACGGAGCGATTTGGCTCTCAACGGGCGCCTTTGCTGGCGTCGAAAAAAAACGACGCCCTGCGATTTTTGCCGTTGGGGCGCTCGGGCATCACTGCGAGGTCGTCGTGACAGTTATCTTTCGACCGACCGTTCGAAATGGGCACCAAAGTCCGGCGTGCTGGGGACGTCCAGATGTTGACTTTATCATTCAAGCATTCCAAATGGCTCCCTTAACTGATGATCTCAGACCGCTTGGAGAATGGACGAATGGCCGAATTAAAAGTGTATATCGGATGGGATTCCCGCGAAGATATCGCCTATCAGGTCGCTAAGGCTACCTTGCTCGAAAAGGCGTCTATCGATGTCGAAGTCCATCCTATCAAGCTGCAAGAGCTCGTCGACCGGGGTGTCTATACCCGTGAAGTAGATCCGCTAGCGTCGACCGAGTTTACCTATTCCCGTTTCTTCACGCCATGGCTTGCCGATTACAAGGGCTGGGCGCTGTTTTGCGACTGTGACTTTCTGTTCTTCGGGGATGTGGCGGAGCTGCTGCGCTACAAGGACGATACGAAGGCCGTTGCTTGCGTCCACCACGACTACACGCCGAAGGAAGGCGTGAAGATGGATGGCAAGGTGCAGACAAATTACCCCCGTAAGAACTGGTCCTCGTTCATGTTGTTCAATTGCGAGCACCCTTCCACCCGCCAGCTGACACCCGAGCTCGTCAATTCACAGACCGGCGCCTATCTTCACCGCCTGCAGTGGGCCAATGACAGTGAAATCGGCGAGATCCCGGAAGAGTGGAACTGGCTGGAGGGCTGGAGCACCAGACCCTCGCAGGGTTTTCCAAAAGGCGTCCATTACACCAACGGCGGCCCTTGGTTCCATAATTGGCAGGACGTTGAATACGCGGATGTATGGCTAGAAAAGGCTCGCGGGCTCGATCCCCATTTCGCACCTGTGTGATCCCGTGAACCTCGGCTTTGTGGTTCGCCTGCGCGCTACCTTGTCGCGCGGGGCGTTGCGGATCGGCAAGGGCGCTAACATGCGATATCTGCCAAAGCTTCGCTATCGCCACGGCAGGATTGAAATCGGGGATCGGTTTTTCACCCGATGTGGCGTCGTCCTCGATGCCCAAAGCGGCGCGATCGAGATCGGCAACGAGGTATCGATAAACGATTACTCGATCGTGCTCGGACATGGTGGCATAACGATCGGCGACGGTACCCGGATTGCGGCGCACGTCGTCATTGTCTCGTTCGAGCATAGCTATGACGACGCCACGCTTCCCATCAAGGATCAGCCTATCAAAAAAGCCAGAGTAGAAATCGGCAAGGACGTCTGGATCGGCGCGGGCGCCAAGGTGCTTGCCGGCACCAAGATCGCCGATGGTTGCGTGATCGGGGCAAACAGCGTGATCAAGGGGGCAACGGAGCCGTTTGGCGTCTATGTTGGGTCGCCCGCGCGTTTGGTCAAAAGGCGTGGATTGCCCGAGACGACTGGGAGAGAAAAATGACCGACGGGCATGGTGATACCGGTTCAAAAAAGGCGAACGCTGTCGCCGAGGAGTGGAAATCTCTCCTGGCAGGATATAGCGATGTTGTCTTGGTCGCAAACAGCGATGAAGTGAACATCGAGGAGCTCAAGGCGCGCTTTCCCGACACCACACTTTTTATCTTCTTCAACAAGGTCTTCAAGGTTCTGAATGAGCCCTTCACCCGTCCTTCCCTGCTCCTGTCGAGAAGCGGAACCCTGGGTGCCAACCTCGTGAAGAGCGGTAAGGTCGACAAGGTCTTGCCCTATTTCGACATGCGCACTTTCCACGGTGTGGTGAACGTCAAGGCGGGGCCGAACGAGCAACTTAGTCCGGCATCTGCGTTCGGGGACGTTCATGTCAGACACCTTGATCTGACGGAGGTGTTTACACCGTTTTATCCACCCACAAGTGTGCCCACGACCGGTTTCGCGCTCTGCTTCTGGCTGACAACACTTGATCTTGGGACCAGGATCACGCTGGCTGGTTTCTCGTCGAAGCGAAGCGAGCGCTACAAGGTGCTCGATGTTCACGACTGGACTTTCGAACAGGTGCTCCTGCGTCTGATGTTCCGCAAAGGGAAGATCAATATCGTCGGAAGAGACGCGGCCAATCCATATGCGGACCTTTCAGCTCACTTTCCCGAGTATACGCCCGCCGATATTGCGCTAACCGCCAATGAGATCATAGACGAACGGCTCGGCAACCTGAGTTCGATCGTCGACCGCCTGATGGATGTCACCCGCTTTCTCCGCTTTGTCGATCGGACCTGGAAGAGCCTGAAGCCAAAATCACGCAAGCAGCGGCGATGGGACGAGATGGAAAAGAAGAAAACTGATCGGTGAGCCGCAACGGGCCGTTACCTTCATTCCGTACCGCGCGATGATGGCCTGAGCTACGTGTGACAAGCTCACGCTTGCAAACACAGTCCATTCGTACAATCCTGCCGCGGCAGTCGTTTTATGCTTGATGATGGTGGTTGAAGCCCGGCCCCTGAATGGACGCGCGACCTGCCGGCAGTCAGAGAATGTCGCGGCAATCGATGTTGACTGCTTCGGAGACGGATGATGATTGGTACGCCCATCGACCCGACTGATCCCTGGCTGCGCCAGGCGCAGACATTCCCGGTTCTGTCCTTCGAGATGATCGAGCGCGCCAAGGCTTACGGTCTCGAAGAGACGGTGACTGAGGACACGATCGTTTTTGAGCGCGGCCAGCGCACGATCGACTTCTTCCTTGTGCTGGAGGGGGAGATCGAGTTGTTCATCGATGATGTCAGGCGCGGTCGCCGCTTGGTGTTCACCTATCACCCAGGCCAGTTTTCCGGCGAACAGAACATCTTCACGAAGCGGCCCATGCTTCTGACCGGGCTGGCAAAAGCCGGTTCGCGCCTGTTGCGGATCACCAATCGCGACTTCCATAGCTTTATCACGGGCGAGCCCGATATCGGCGAGACGATCATTCGATCCTACATCCTGCGCCGCGCCGGCTTTGTGCGCCATTCCGAAGGCGGCGTCTTGTTGATCGGGGACCGGCACCATGGTGACGTTCTTCGTATTCAGCGCTTTCTCACGCGTAACCTCTATCCTGTCGCAGTCGTCGACCCCGCGATCGAGCCGACGGCTTTGGCGTTGATGCAGAAACTGGCAGTGACATCTGATGCGCTTCCTGTCGTCGTGACGCCCGACAGGAAAGTCTGGTCGCGTCCGTCCAACGCCGCACTCGCCGATTTGGTTGGCATCAATGAGCCTCCGGAGGCAGACACCATCTATGACGTTGCGGTCGTCGGTGCCGGGCCTGCCGGTCTGGCAGCATCGGTTTATGGCGCCTCAGAAGGTCTTAGCACCATCGTGCTTGAAACAATGGCGCCTGGCGGGCAGGCGGGCACCTCATCCAAAATCGAAAACTACCTCGGCTTTCCCACTGGTATCTCCGGCCAGGCACTTGCCGGCCGGGCGCATATTCAAGCCCAGAAGTTCGGCGCCAGGATTTCGGTCTCGCATGAGGTCATGAAGCTCGATTGCTCCTCGCATCCCTACAGCCTCGTTCTTGACGACAAAACGTCGTTGCGCGCGCGCTCCATCGTGATCGCGACAGGCGCGCGCTACCGAAAGCTCGACGTGTTGAACTACGACAAGTTCGAAGGGCAGGGCATCCACTACGCGGCAACAGCCATGGAGGCCCAGATCTGCGCGGATGAAAATATCGTCGTGGTCGGCGGTGGCAATTCCGCAGGTCAAGCGGCGGTCTTTCTGTCTCGAACGGTCCGGCACGTACATATGTTGATGCGCAGCGGCATCGCGTCAACAATGTCTGATTATCTCGTTCAGCGCATCGAGCGGTCGCCGCGCATCAGTCTCTACCAGCAGGCTGAAATCGCCGCGCTGCATGGCGAAAAGTCATTGAACGGCGTGACCTGGATCGATCATCGGACAGGAGAAAGCCATGAGCTGGCGGCCACCAACATCTTCGTCATGATCGGCGCTTCCCCGAACACCGGTTGGCTCGATGGCTGCCTCGATCTCGACCAGCACGGCTTCGTCAAGACGGGCATGGTTGCGACGGAGCATAGCCCTGCGTCACCCTATGCAACCTCGAAAGACGGCATCTTCGCGGTCGGTGATGTACGCGCCGGTTCGGTCAAGCGCGTCGCCTCGGCTGTGGGCGAAGGGTCAGTGGTAATTGCGGCGATCCACCAGTTCCTTGAGCGTGAGCGCCAAAGCGAGCATGAAGATCCGGAACTGAGCGCGACCGCTGCGCGCTAAAAGCGGCGACCACGGCTTGACGGCTTGACCGCCAGATTGCTGATCGCTCAGTCGATGTTTTTTTCCAGTTGTTCGGCTGCGATATCGGGTGGGGTCCATCCGCGTTCGGCCTTTTCGCCAAGCGCGCTGCGGTCGCCCATCATTGCCTGCTCCAGCAGGTCGGCGATTTCCTTGGCCTTCGCGATGTATTCCTTGTTGTCGAAGACCGCGACCTCTTCCCGCCACAGTGGTGCGAGTTTGCGAAGGCCACGGACGTCTTGACGCACGAACACGGCCTTGCTCTTTTCGACGTCGTAGGGATGCATGCCGAGCCCTTTGAGCGCGTAGCCGGCGGCGCGCACAGAACTGTCGAACACCTCACGGACGATATCGTGGGCGCCGGCCTCATAAAGCCGGTAGACGGTCGTCCGATCGAACGCGCGGGCGATGATGTGGATATGCGGGTTCTCCCGGCGCGCATGCTTGACGATTTCGATCGCCCGCTCCGGATCGTCGATCGCGACCACAAGGACCTTTGCCTCATGTAGGCCCGCCGAATGCAAGAGGTCCGGCCGGCTGGCGTCGCCGAAGAAGGAGCGGACGCCGAACTTGCGCAGTCCCTCGATGACGTCAGCCTGGTGGTCAAGCACAATGGTCTTGTAGCCATTGGCGAGAAGCATGCGGTTGACGATCTGCCCGAAGCGGCCCAGGCCGGCAATGATGACGGAACCAGGTTCGGGGATCTCGTCAGCGTCCTCCTCCTGTCGGCGGTCGAAGCGCGGCACGATCAGCCTGTCGAAGATGATGAAGAGTGCCGGCGTCAGCAACATGGACACCGCGACGACCAGCAACAGGATCGCGGCCAGATCGGGCGGCAGCACGGCGCTTTGCACGGTAAACGAGATCAGCACGAAACCGAATTCGCCAGCCTGCGCCAGACCCAGCGCGAAAAGCCAGCGGTCGGTGCCACGCAGCTTGAACACGAAGGCAAGCGCCAGCAGCACGATCGCTTTCAGCACCATCACGCCCACCGTGATCCCGAGTACGGACCAGACCTGCGCATAGAGCAGTGAGAAATCGATGCTGGCGCCCACAGTGATGAAGAACAGGCCGAGCAGCAATCCCTTGAACGGCTCGATATCGCTTTCGAGTTCGTGGCGGAATTCGCTGTTGGCAAGCACAACACCTGCCAGGAACGTGCCGAGCGCCGGCGACAGGCCGACCACGGTCATCAGCAATGCGATGCCTATGATCAGAAGCAGGGCGGCGGCGGTGAAGATCTCGCGCAGCTTGGAGCGGGCGATCAGCCGGAAGATCGGGCGCGACAGATAGTGGCCAGCGGCGATGACGAAGGCGACGGCAACGATCGTCACCAGCGTCACTTGCCAGCCCGGCAATCCTTCGACGAGGCTGAACGAGTGGTGCCCACCATTCTCGGCATTGCTGCCGAGGGGATGGCGCACAAGCTCGGGTAAAGCCAGCAGCGGGATGAAGGCCAGCATCGGAATGACGGCAATATCCTGGAACAAGAGCACCGAGAAGCTCGCCTGTCCGCCGGACGACCGAAGCAGGCCCTTTTCACCGAGCGTTTGCAGAACGATTGCGGTCGATGATAACGAGAAGATGAAGCCGATCGTCAGCGCGACGCTCCAGACCTGACCGAAAAGCATGGCGCAGCCCATAACGACCAGTGAGGTCACGATCACCTGCAGCCCGCCAAGGCCGAGCAGCTTCGAGCGCATCTCCCATAGCGCGCGTGGCTGCAGTTCGAGGCCGACGAGAAACAACATCATCACTACGCCGAACTCGGCGAAATGCTGCAGATCCTGCGTTTCGTTGCCAACCAGATGCAGGGCCGGCCCGATGACGATGCCGGCTATGAGATAGCCGAGCACGGAGCCGAGCCCCAGTCTCTTGGCGATGAGCACCGAGACGACGGCTGCCAGCAGATAGATGAAGGCCTGGAAGATAAAGCTATTCATGGGGCGTGCTCTCACGAAGTGGAAGCGTCTCGGCGCTCAGCAATTCCATGCCGGCGGCGGCGTCAATGTCGAAGGTTTCGTCGCGCAGAGCCTCCAGCAGCCGGCGGTAGCCCTCCAGATGCGGCTTGGCCCGCCCGTCGCCACGCGCGTCGTGCGCGGCAAACAGTGCGTACGGTGCAACGAAGCGCATCCGGCACAGATTTGCCGTCTGCTCCAGCGGTGATAGCAGCGCGCGGAGGCGGAAATGGTTGCTGCCCTGTTCGGTATAGGCGTGGTCGGGGCCGCCGGCGGTAATGACAGGCAGGAACAGCTTGCCGGCAAGCTTGTCTCCGGTGTGGCCGTAGGCAAACCCATACTCCAACACCAGGTCCTGCCACTCCTTCAAAATCGACGGCGTCGAATACCAGTAGATCGGAAATTGGAAGATGATCACGTCGTGCTTCAGCAACCGGGCCTGTTCGACGTCAATGTCGATATCAAGCTTTGGATAATCGGCGTAGAGATCGACGAAGGTCACGCCTTCAATGCTGCCGGCGATCTTGGCCATCAGGATATTGACGCGCGAGTGGCGCTGTCCGGGGTGGGCGAAAAGCACGAGCACCTTGGCCATGTATGGGCTCCCATCTGAATTCAAAATGCCTGAGATCCAGGGCCGGATCGGTCTGAAGTGCGCGGTATCCACAAGGGCCTTGGCAAGACCTAGTAGAAGTGCGGGATCGGCCCTACCTGTTCGGTTTGATCCGGCAAGTCAACCATGATTTCATCCACATAGCACCATCCCCAGCCCTCCGGCGGATCATAGCCCTCCATAACGGGATGACCGGTTTGAAGGAAATGAGCGGTGGCATGCCTGCCGATCGACTGATCGCAGCAGCCGACATGGCCGCATTCCCGGCACAGTCGCAGATGGACCCAGGCCTGACCAATCGCCAGGCACTCTTCACAACCGCGCGTCCTTGGGCGGACATCGCGGACCAGGCGAACATGCTTGCAAGTATGCGACATGGTTTTTCCTCGCGTGAGCTGAATTTATGCAAGCGGCTTCGGCCAATTATATTCACTTCCTGCGAGCCCGCGGGCACGGAGTTCTCGCACCGTGACATGACGGATTCGCAGCTTTCCCACGAGACTTATGCAGCCCTTTGATGCGCGGGCAACTATACCCGAGTATGCCCCCCACAAGACCCAGGTCTATGCAAACTTGATCATAGTAGGATTCCGCCGGCACGGTCCCATCGCCAGAATAGCGCCAGAAAATCACACCTCAACCGGTTCCAGGACGGAGATCGACGATGCAGGCGACCACGACAATTGCGATGGACCACCACGAGCCGAACGTCGGCGCTCTCGGCGTCTTCCAGCAACGCGCCTCAGATGTATCACAGCTCCTGGCACGCGCCATACATTGTGTCGACCACGACGAGGCGATCGCCATCGATCTTGTCAAACGCGCCTCGATGCTGCTGAAGCCATCCCCTGCCGTGTCGGCTCGTCCGGTATCGCGCGAAAGGGCGGCATCGGGCGGGTTGGCGCCATGGCAGGTGGCGCGTGTCAAGCGGTTCGTCGAAGATAACATGGCGCGGAGCGTTGCGATCGACGAACTGGCGGAACTGGCCAGGCTGAGCACCAGCTACTTCTCGGCGGCCTTCAAGACGAGTTTCGGTCTGTCTCCGCACACCTACATTATCGCCCAGCGCGTCGAGCGCGCCAAGCAGCTAATGCTTTCCACCAATGCACCCCTATGTGAGATTGCGCTCGATTGCGGCCTTTCCGATCAGGCTCATCTTTCGCGGATTTTCCGCCGCGCAACCGGTACGACACCCAGCGCCTGGCGCCGCTTTCGCCTTCGCCCTGCTGCCAAGCGCGAAGCTGGTGAATACGAGCTCGCGCTTGCTGTCTGATCGACGCTCTTGAAGCACGAGTGAGGCGGCGATCAATGATGCACGCGACACCAGTCCGGCTGATACCGGAGCGTACGGTCCAGCGATCATGGGGCCGGTTCAGCAAGCGTCGATCGGATCGCGGAGATAAAAACCCGCACTTTCGGCAGGATCAGCCTGGTCGTCGGGTAGACCGCCCAGATCGCGTTGGTTTCCGGCACTGCGTCCTCGAGCGTGATGCGAACCAGGCGGCCGGCGTCAATGTCATCTTCGACATACCAGTTGGAAAGCAAAGCGAGGCCGCCGCCGGCAAGGCAGGCGGCGTGGCAACCGGCGATGCTGCTCGACGAGAAGCGCGCATTCAATCGCACATGGGTTTCCCCGTCCCCATGCACGTCCAAACGGTGGCTTCCGCGCATGAATGTCCAATGCGAGACGCCGGTCATGGGGAGACAATCGTGCTCACGCAGGTCGTGCGTGTTCACTGGTGCGCCGCGCCGCTTGAGGTAAGCGGGTGCGGCGACCAGCGAGCGTGCATTGTCGGCGAGCTTCTGGGCAATCAGGCCGCTGTCCTTCAGCCGCGCAATCCGGATCGCAAGATCGGTGCCCGAGGCAACGAGATCGGGCAAGCTGTCGTTCATATCGACCGAGATCTTAAGATCCGGATTGTCCTGCAGAAGCTTAGGCACCAGTGGCATGACGAGCTTCAGGCCGAAAGCCACGGGAACCGAGACACGCAGCAGGCCCGCTGCACCCTTGCCGTCTGTCCGCAGCCGGGTCCTGGCCTCTTCCTCGTTTTCCATCAGCGCCTTGGCAAACGGCAGGAATGTCTCACCCTCCGGCGTCAGCGAAAGGGATCGCGTCGTACGATGCATCAGGCGCACGTTAAGCGCCGCCTCCAGAGACGCGAGGCGGCGCGTCGCGACCATCGGCGCGATCCCGAGGCGTCGTGCGGCCTCCGAGAGACTGCCGGCCGCTGATGCAGCAACGAAAATCCTGACATCCTCGGTGTTCATTATATCGTATTTCGATATTCCAGTTGATCATTTTTGCTCAGTACACCGAAATTCGAGAAAATAATAGATAGGTTCCATCTTCTGAAGCCAGAAAGGCGACAAGCATGACCACCGTGACCACCATCGAAAGACCCTTAGCTGCCACGCCAGCCGGCATAGGCCGGATCGGGCTGCTTGCAATGGCCGTAGCCAGTGGAGTGGCCGTTGCCAATATCTATTACAGCCAACCCATGCTCGGGATCATCGAAGCCGATTTTCCAGGCCAGTCCTCCACTGGGCTTATCCCGACTGCCACTCAGCTTGGCTATGCGATCGGCCTCTTCCTATTGCTGCCACTTGGCGATCTTGTTCATCGCCGGCGTTTGATCATCAGCCAGTTCCTGATACTTGCCGTCGCCTTAGCGCTTGCGGCGATCGCACCCACCGCCTGGACACTGGTCGCGGCATCCCTTGTGGTCGGCGCGAGCGCAACTGTTGCCCAGCAGATCGTGCCCTTCGCGGCCTCATTGGCCTCGCCTGAAAAGCGAGGCGCCACGATCGGCACGGTGATGGCGGGCGTGCTCTCAGGCATTCTGTTCAGCCGCACCCTGTCCGGTTTCGTCGGCGAACATGCCGGATGGCGCGCCATGTTCTGGATCGGCGTTCCGATGGCGCTTTTGGGTGCATCCATGATGTTCACCGCCTTGCCAAACCATCGCCCAACCTCGCGCATGCGCTATCACAACGCGATCCGGTCGCTCGCACAACTGTGGAAGCAGCATTCGGCGCTGCGTACGGCCACCTTCGTACAGGCAGCGCTGTTTGCGTCGTTCACAAGTTTCTGGACGATCCTGGCACTTTACCTGCAAGGTCCACGTTTCGGGCTCGGTGCTGATGTCGCGGGGCTGTTTGGCATCGTCGGCGCGGTCGGCGTCTTCGCGGCGCCGGTGGCGGGCCGTATTGCAGACAAACGCGGCCCGCATTTCGTGGTGTGGCTCGGTGCTCTCTTAACGCTCGTCGCCTGGATCGTCTTCGGCGTGTGGTGGTCGATCGCAGCGCTGATCATCGGCGTCATCGTGCTCGATTTCGGCATTCAGAGCGCGTTGGTCTCCAATCAGCATATCATCTACGCGCTGGACCCCGAGGCCCGCAGTCGGCTGAACACCATCTTCATGAGCGGCATGTTTCTCGGCGGGGCTGCCGGGTCATCGCTTGCGACACTGGCCTGGGCCTATGGCGCATGGTCGGCCGTGACCGTTCTTGGCGGACTGCTCGCGATCGTGTCGCTTGGCGTCAGACTGGTCGATCATCGTGCGCAGCCAAAGGTGGCCGGCCGCCGTTAGGCGGGATATCAATGCGAAAAAACGCCAGCCGTATTTATGGCTGGCGCTTTCGATTCAATTAGATGTGAGCATCAGCCTTCAATCTGAAGGTTGGCATCGCGCGCGGCCGCGATCAGGGCCTGCCTTGCATGTCCTACACCGCGCTTTCCTTCCAGAACAGCGGCGCAGGCTTTGAGCGCGCGAACAAAGGAATCACTCGTCAGAACCGGCCATTTGTCGGCCAGAAGCCAAGCCGCGTCACGGGTACCTTTCACGACGTATTTCACAGAACCAATCGCGATTATGAGTGGTCTTTTCCAGAGCTTTTCATCAGTCATGCATCACCTCATCGGCGGCCTAAACGCCGGCGGAAGGATTTGGTTCCAACCATAATGTTAGATGAGGCGATGCTCATGTTGCGACCGTTTGGCGGCGGTCGTGTCGCACAAAAATCACCGCGCGACGCATTGGAGGCGTTTCATGGCGTTTTTGTTCATCGCACCTGGCGTCGTTTTGGGTGAAGATCGGCCTTTGTCTTGTTTGATGGTGCAGATCGATGGCTTCGCATGATCCCTTACTTCAACCATTCCAATTGAAACACCTCACGCTGAAGAACCGGCTGATGTCGACCGCGCACGAGCCGGCCTATTCCCAAGACGGCATGCCAACCGACCGCTACCGTCTCTATCATCTCGAAAAGGCCAAAGGCGGCATCGCGCTGACCATGACAGCCGGTTCGGCGGTCGTGTCTCCCGATTCACCGCCCGCCTTCGGCAACCTGCACGCCTACCGCGACGAGATCGTGCCATGGCTCAGACGCCTGGCAGACGACTGTCACGAGCATGGCGCGGCCGTGATGATCCAGCTCACTCATCTTGGCCGCCGCACCGGCTGGAACAAGGGCGACTGGCTGCCGGTGCTTGCGCCAAGCCCGATCCGCGAACCCGCCCATCGGGCCTTTCCCAAGGAGGCTGAAGAGTGGGACATCGAGCGGATCGTCAACGATTACGTTTCAGCTGCTGAGCGCATGCAGGCAGCCGGCCTTGATGGCATCGAGTTCGAGGCTTATGGCCACCTGATGGATGGCTTCTGGTCGCCGGCCACCAACATCCGCGAGGATGAATTCGGTGGCGGACTTGAGGACCGGATGCGCTTTTCAACAATGGTCACTGAGGCCGTACGCAAGGCGGTCGGCCCCGATTTCATCGTCGGCATCCGGCTTGTGGCCGACGAGCAATGGGACAAGGGCCTGTCGCGCGAGGAGGGTGTGGAAATCGCAAGGCGGCTCGTGGCCGGCGGGTCGATCGATTTTCTCAATGTCATCCGCGGGCATATCGACAGCGACGCAGCGCTCAACAACGTCATTCCAATCCAGGGCATGCCGTCAGCGCCGCACCTGGATTTCGCCGGAGAGATCAGAGACGCCACGAAATTTCCCGTCTTCCACGCGGCCCGCATTTCCGACGTTGCGACCGCGCGTCACGCCATAGCCGAGGGCAAGCTCGATATGGTCGGCATGACGCGTCCTCATATCGCCGATCCGCACATCGTCAAAAAGATCGTAGCTGGCGAAGAGGCACGTATTCGGCCGTGCGTGGGCGCGACCTACTGTCTCGATCGCATCTATGAAGGCGGTGAGGCGCTCTGTATTCACAATGCGGTGACGGGCCGCGAAACGGAGTTGTCACATGAAATCGTCCCCGCTGCGTCGCCGCGACGCGCCGTGGTCGTTGGCGCGGGCCCGGGTGGGCTCGAAACCGCCCGCGTCTTGGCCGAGCGCGGTCACCAGGTTGACGTCCTGGAAGCAAGTGGCGCGGCGGGCGGCCAGATCAATCTGCTCATCCGCAATGCCAGACGGCGTGAGATGGTCGGGATCATCGACTGGCGCCTGGAGGAACTCGAGCGTCTCGGCGTCACGATACACTATAACGTCTTTGCCGGCGGCGACGATGTGCTTGCCTTCGCGCCGGATCTGGTGGTGGTGGCAACCGGCGGTATCGCGCAATCGCCGGCGCTCGATGCCGGCGATGAACTGGTTACCTCGTCGTGGGATATCCTTGCCGGCTCGACAAAGCCGGCCGAGACCGTGCTTCTATTCGACGACAACGGCTCCCATCCCGGCATGTCGGCGGCCGAAGTGATTGCCGGCGCCGGCGCCGAACTGGAACTGGTGTCGCCAGAGCGCTTCTTCGCGCCCGAGATCGGCGGCATGAACCATGTGCCCTATGCCAAGGTTTTCGCCGAAAAGAACGTCAAGGTCACGATCAATACACGGCTGAAATCGGTGCGCCGCGATGGCAATCAGCTCGTGGCCGTGCTGGGCTCCGACTATGCCGAAGCGACCGCGTTGGAGCGCAGGGTATCGCAAGTTGTCGTAGAGCACGGCACCATGGCCAATGCCGATCTCTATTTCGAGCTGAAGCCGCTGTCGCGCAATCTCGGCGCCGTCGACTATGGCGCCCTGATCGCGAGACGTGCGCCGTTGCGGCTGCGCAATCCGGAGGGCCGTTTCGATCTCATTCGAATCGGTGACGCGGTGGCGAGCCGCAATATCCACGCCGCGATTTACGAAGCGTTCCGCTTTGCATCACTTCTTTGAGATCAGGAGCGACAAGGATGATCTTATTGCGACTGCCAATACATGAGAACATTGAAAGAAAGCTCCAATGCGCCATTTTTTGACGCAATCGGAATGGCGCATGCCGAGCCAATGACGGCTCAATGGGGAGGCTGGCGGACGCGGTGCTGCCGGCGCCCGGGTTCACGTTGCACCGCGACCAGAGGGAACAAGAAAATGAAAATGCTTTTGGCTTCCACCGTCCTTGCCGCTGGCCTGCTTGGCCTTGGCAGCGCTGCATCCGCCACCGAATGTGGTGATGTCACAATCGCCAACATGAATTGGCAGTCTGCCGAAGTGGCCGCAAACATCGACAAACTGATCCTTGAGGCAGGATACGGCTGCAAGGCCGAACTGGTTGTCGGCGATACTGTCCCGACGCTCACCTCCATGGCCGAAAAGGGCCAGCCCGACATCGCGCCCGAGGCCTGGGTCAGCCTCCAGCCCGAGATCGTCAACCGCGGCCTGACCGACGGCAAGTTCATCAAGGCCGCAAAGATTCTCTCCGATGGCGCCATCCAGGGCTGGTGGATACCAAAGTACTTCGCCGACGCTCATCCTGATGTGAAAACGATCCCAGACCTGATGAAGCATCCGGAGCTTTTCCCCGCACCTGAAGACAAGAGCAAGGGCGCTGTCTTCAATGGTCCGCAGGGCTGGGGCGGCACGGTCGTGACCGCGCAGCTCTTCAAGGCTTACGGCGGCGACAAGGCCGGCTTCACGCTCGTCGACACTGGCTCTGCCGCTGGCCTCGACGGCTCGATCGCCAAGGCATACGAAGCCAAGCAGCCATGGGTCGGCTACTACTGGGCACCGACCGCGCTTCTTGGCAAGTACGAGATGGTGAAGCTCGGCTACGGCGCCGAATATGACGCCGCCGAATGGAAGCGTTGCACCTCGGTTGCCGATTGTGCCGATCCGAAGGAAAACGCCTGGCCGGCCGACAATGTCGAGACGCTGGTCACCAAGACTTTCGCTGATCGCGCCGGTCCCGATGTCGTCGGCTACCTCAACAAGCGCGCCTGGACCAACGACACTGTCAACAAGTTGATCGCCTGGATGTCGGATAACCAGGCCAGCGGCGAAGAAGGTGCCAAATACTTCCTGAAGAACAATGAAGCGCTTTGGACCACCTGGGTTTCTCCCGAGGTCGCCACGAAGATCAAGGCTTCGCTGTAAGCACCGCATCGACAGCGGGCGGCCCCGATCAAGGGATCGCCCGCCTACACACCGGCAGGACGGCCAACAATAATCAAAGCCGCCGCCGATTTTGTCATGGGGAACCGACATGGATTGGCTCTGGAAATTTCCGTCGATGGACGAGGATATGCTGCGCGCCTTGAAAAAGAGCGTAGACGAAGGCTTTCGCGCCTTCACGCGCGGCTATGGCAGTGGCATCGAAAATCTGTTCAGCCCGCTGCAAAGCTTTTTGATCTGGGCTGAACGCCTGATGACGGGCATGCCATGGCCGTTGGTGATCGCGCTGATTGGCGCCATCGCGTGGCTGGCGACACGCAGTTGGCGCATTGTCATCGGTTGCATCGTCACACTGCTTCTCATCGGCTATTTCGACATGTGGGAAGACACGATGAAGACGGTCTCGATGATCTTCGTCTGTACAGTGCTTTCGATCGCGATCGGCATTCCGATCGGCATTGCCATGTCGCGCTCGGACAGGCTTCAAAGGATCGTCAACCCGATCCTCGACGTCATGCAGACGATGCCGAGCTTCGTCTATCTCATTCCCGTCGTCATGCTGCTCGGTATCGGACGCGTGCCTGGCGTCATCGCCGTCGTCATCTATGCACTTCCGCCGATGATCAGACTGACCAATCTGGGCATCCGCATGGTCGACCGCGATGTGCTTGAAGCCGCAGATGCCTTCGGGTCATCAAGCTGGCAGAAGCTGCGCAATGTCCAGCTGCCGCTGGCACTGCCGACGATCATGGCCGGCATCAACCAGACGATCATGATGGCGCTCGCCATGGTAGTCATCGCATCAATGATCGGCGTGCAGGGCCTCGGCCAGCCGGTATTGAAGGCCATCGCCAACCAGTACTTCACGCTCGGCGTCTTCAATGGCCTCGCCATTGTCGGCATCGCCATCATTTTCGACCGCATCAGCCAGGCGTACGGTTTGCGTCTTCAGAAGCACCGGGAGGTCGTCCATGGCTAGCCAATCGATCAATATCTGTAATCTTTACAAGATCTTCGGGCCTCGAGCTCGTGATTTTGTTGAGCCCGTCACGCGGGGAATGTCGAAGACCGAACTCAACCGCGAACACGGTCATGTCCTTGGCCTGAAGGACATCAATATCACTATCCCAGGCGGCGGCATCACTGTCATCATGGGGCTGTCAGGCTCCGGCAAGTCCACGCTGATCCGCCACATCAACCGCCTGATCGATCCGACGTCCGGAGAGGTTCGCTATGGCGATGTCGATGTCTGTCGAATGGACAAAGAGCAGTTGCGCCAGTTCCGCCAGAAGAAGACGGCCATGGTCTTCCAGAAATTCGGCTTGCTGCCGCACCGAAACGTGTTGCAGAACGCCGTCTACGGGCTTGAAATCCAAGGTGTGGGAAAGGGCGAGCGCGAAGAGCGCGCGCAGCACTGGATCAAGCGTGTCGGGCTTGAAGGCTTCTCCAACCACTACCCCAATCAGCTTTCGGGCGGCATGCAGCAGCGTGTCGGCCTTGCCCGTGCGCTGACCAACGATGCCGAAATTCTGTTGATGGACGAAGCCTATTCGGCGCTTGATCCATTGATCCGCGTGGATATGCAGACGGTGCTGCTCGATCTACAGAAGGAGTTGAAGAAGACCGTGGTCTTCATCACCCATGACCTCGACGAGGCGTTGCGGCTCGGAGACCGCATCGCGATCCTTAGAGACGGCGAGGTGATCCAGCAGGGCACTGCGGCTGATATCGTACTCAGGCCCGCCGACGAGTATATCACCGCCTTCGTCAAGGAAGTGAACCGCGCCAGGGTCATCCAAGTCGACGCCGTCATGTCACCGCCGTCAGCGCTTGCGAAGTCTGGCGTTCGCATTCTTGCCGGGACAGCCGTCGAGGAAGCCTTGCGGCAGCTATCGGCCGCTAACGCGTCGGCAGCAGCCGTCGTGTCTGGAGACGGTCAGGAGATCGGCAGCGTCAGCATGAGCGAGCTAATCCGTTGCCTCGTCGGTCACGAGCCGGGCACGCCGCAAGCGGCGGCGCCCGCGGCGGCGGCTAAAGCCATGTCGGCCATCCCGTAATCGGCGCGGATGCAGCGCTGCATTGAGCTTGAAGCATGCGCGGTCGGACGAAGTCTCGGCCGCGCATTTATACTTTAAAGCAAGCGGTTACGCCCTCGCGATCCAGTCTTGGTTGAGGTCTGCAAAGGATGCGGCTGGAAGCGGCCCGGCGGTCATAAAGGTAAAGTCGAAGGCGGAGCGCAGATCCGAGCCCAGTACATACTGTCGATGCACACGCAAGAAATCGCGGCGGATCTTGCGATAGTGCTCTCCAGTCAGCATATGGCGCATGCGGATCGTGGCAATCGAGGCCTGGGGCGCATCGGCATGGCCGCAGCAGGCCACGACGCGCGACTTGTAGAAATGGATCACGTCGGTCAGACAGTGGATCTCCAGCCAGAAAATCTGTTGTGTGCTCGCAATCGCGCCAACTCTTGCTCGCAGGCTCTTTGCCGATCGAAGCAGGGCGCACTGCAAAATCGCACCGCCGAGCGTCACGAAGACGACCCGCTTATTGGCGAAGAGCTCTGGTTCTTCTTTGACCAGCATGCCGATGACATGGCTGGCAATGCTCGATCCCATGCTGTGCGACGTGATCAGATACTCGTCCGCATTCTCGCGCATCGCATCGCGCACCCGCGCCTTGCACCGCTCGAGCCACTGAACAATAGCTGGATCGTCAAGCTTTGCCAGCGCGACCGCCAAGTCCCAATCCGCAAAGAGATGCAGCGTGTGGAACCTTGCGGCGAAGGGAAGGAAGACGAAGCGGAAGAACATTATGCCAAGCAGCGCGCTCCAGAGGAAATTCCAGCGCTCGAGGCTTAGAACATAGGGAGCAGCAGTGATCGTGGCGCTGAGGACAAGTGCGACCAGAACCAACGCGAAGGGAAACACGAAGAACAGGCCGAAGCGCCATGCGTGCTTGAAGTAACCGGACAACCCGCCCTGAGCAATGACGCGGCCAGCGCTGGCATACCCTGACAAGAGGCGCTGTAGCAGGCTCTTGTCACTATATTTGCGGACGAGGTCATTATGGTCGAAGACGAAAACGCGGCTTGACGTTTTTTGCGCCTGAAAGCTGCAGCTGACGTCAAATTGACCGACCTCCTTGAAGGCGCCGACATTCAGGTCGAGGTTCCAGGCCCTGGCACTCAGATTGGCGGACCGCACGTAGCGTGCATGGTGGGCTTTCGAATCAAGTGGCTCGAAACCGGGAAAATGCAGAACGACGCGTCTTTCCACCATTGCGTTGGCCACGGGATTGATGGCAGCTTCTTGATTCAATGTTTATGACCCTGGCGGAAAATCGAAATGCGGCAGCCGGCCTCTTGGCCATGTCGCTCTTACGGACGATGATGGACGGTAGACCACTAACATTTCGGGGTGCGCGTCAATCCAGTCCTAAGAACTGAAACAGAAAACCCTAAAAAATGAGTGGTCGCTTGAATGGCTCATCTATGAGCCGACTATGGAAACAACAAGGCCCTTTATCCTTCTTTTCATCAAAACCGGTGGTTTGCCACGATGGTTCCGACATTTTTGCGCTCTCGCGTGGCATATCGGAGACGGCATTCTTGCTGCTCATGGAAAACTGCGCGATATTTCAATAGACTGTATTGCGCATATGAAGGGAGTTCGTCAGTGACCTGCGCCAATGACATGGTTCAAGGAACGCACGGTTGAAGACGGCGCGGCGCCTTTCTGTGTCTGGTTCGCCGAAGACACGCGATCCGTCGGACGTGCGGCCTGGGATCAGCCCTGTCGACATCGCTGATCACAATTCCCGTACTACGCTCGGGCTCATGCGTCGCTTCGGCCCGCTTACGCGCCAGGAGCTATCGCGACGCCTCGGGCTGACGGAGCCCGCAATCGCAGGGATTGTGCAGCGCTTGGCGAGTGCCGGGCTAGTCGTCGGGCGCAAGCGCGCTAGCACGACGCGCTACGCGGCGCTTGAGTTCGCGCTTTGTCCCGACGCTGCCTTCTCGCTCGGGATCTCGGTCGCTGCACAAGGTGGTGAGATCATTGTCATCGACCTTTCTTGTGCGATCCGCGCGCGTGTCGACTTCACTGATATCGATGAGATCGGCCAGGCGATGAGAAGCGTCCGGCATGCGGCGCCGGGCAAGCTTGTCGGCTGTGGCGTCGCACTTGCGCCCGGAGCGTCCATCGACCATCCGATGCTAAAGGGCTGCATCGGCGAGATGGTCGGGCCGCTTTATGTACTGGACGACAGCGACGCCGCCGTCGGTGCGGAACGCACGCTTGGGATCGGCGATCCGGATGGGGGGCTTGTGACCATCCTGATCGACGATACGGTTCGCGCGGGGCTACTCATCGGGGGCAGACCGTTTCGTGGCATTCACGGACTTGCCGGCCAGATCGGCAATATGCGATCGGGCGTGGATGGCGCGACGTTGAACGAGGTTGCGACATTGCCCTCGCTTGAGCGTCACCTGGCGGCCCGATCCGCTTCGGTGGATGAATGGACTGTCGTGGCCGCGCGCCACCTTCACGAAGCGGTTTTGACAATCTCCGGTTTCATCGCGCCGGGGGCGATCCTCATAGGCGGGTCGTTGCCTGACGACATTCTGGCGTCAGTGATATCGTGCATGGTGCGGGAGCGAGAGGAAAAAATCCGCGACCTGGTGATCGCTCCCTGGATCCCGGTGGTTCAACCGGCAACCCATCCGAAAGACGGCGTCGTGCTGGGCGCTGCCCTTCGACCGTTCAATGAGACGCTGTTTCCCTTTTGAAGCGTCAACCGGCTGCAACCTTGGAAACCATTTCGGGCCACCGTCCCACATTGTTTGCCAGGCCACCTATCGGGTTGCGGAAGCGCTGCGCGGGTTCGGCCGATGGCAAGCCGAGACGGTGGGCGAGCGGAATGGCCGCGGCGCCGAGGGCTGCCGCATCCTCCGAGCCGGCCGCGCGATGCAGCGACGGCGCCTTGGCGCCGAGGCGGCCAATCTCCTCGTGGACGTAAAGCAACAGCTCGTCGATAATCCGGACGGGAAAGCGGCCGCCGATGAGAACGCCCTCCGGGTCGACGATCATGCCGATATGAACGATCGCCTGGGCGATCTTGACACTCACTTTGCGCAGCCATGCGCTGACGATTGCGCGTCCGTTCGTATCGAGCGTCTGGAGATCAGCGGGCGTGGACGCCTCGATGCTATTGCGCTTCAGGTGGTCGAGCAGAATGAAGAGCGAGAACATCTCGCCGAGCGGCTGCGTGCTACCGGCGAATGGGCCATCGTCGAAAAGCACCGGCAACCAGCCGATCTCGCCGCCGATCCCGCTGGCCCCCTTGTGGCGGATGCCGTCGATCACCAGGCTGCCCCCAAGGCAAGCATTCGCCAGGATGTAGAAGAAGCTGCCGATCTCGGTGCCGAGACCGTATTCAATCTCGCCCAGAGCGGCAGCATTCGCATCATTGTCGATGAAAACAGGATGGTCGGAGATCGCTTCGAGCGCGCCGCGCACATCATAGCCGCTCCAGCGTCGGTATTCCGGCGGAAAGCCAATAACGGGTACTTCACCGAGCCAATCGGGGATAGCAAGGCCGATCCCGGCCAGCCGGCTTTCCTCGATGATCTTGCGTCGCCGGAAAGAGGAGAGCGCATCAGCCATCAAAGCCGCGAAATCATCCGGCAGCAGAAACCGCGCCTCGTGATGAATGCGGCCACGCACCGTACCAACAGCGTCGACAGCAACGATGGTAAGGTGATCGCGGTCAATATTGGCGCCGATCGAAAAAACACCTTCCGGATCGATCTCCAGCTCGATGGCCGGCTGCCCACGCAACCCATGCCGGCGCCGCGCCTCCATGACGAGGCCCTCGTCGAGCAGGCGCTCGACGATCCGTGTCACAGCCTGCTTAGTCAGCCGCGATTGCGCCGCCAGTTCGGTACGCGAAATCGGCCCGCCGCGATGGATCGCGCTCACGATCATGGCCCGGTTGGCCGCTGCCGCCTGCTCAGGATTGGAACCCGAAACCTGCAACTCCACTCTTCTCCTTGACCGTGTCGGACATGTTGAACTGCCACAAGATCTATCGAGACTAAGTCATTGTGGCGTAAACGGAAAGAGCCCAGTCACGTCGTGACCGGGCTTTCACCATGCTTTGGTCTCGACTTAGCGCGAGATATGCCAGCTCTTGACCTGGAAAGGCATCAATCCCTCGAGCGGCACGTCGCTCATAGGTTCCTCCATGATGCTCACCGGCCCTTCGTTACGCCATCCTTGCGGTAGCGTCAGCTCAAAGGCACCACGCCGACCGGCGGGCTCGTAGACACGCAAGATCAGGCCATCATTATCCTCGCTCGGCTTGATCGCCGAGAGAGCCGCGCAGATGCCATCCGTCTTGATCGGCTGCCATGCCCCCACGGCACGGTCCGATACGGCCAGGGCAAGAAGCGGCTGGTTGAGGTCGTCGGCTTCTTCTCGCACGCCACCCTCGTGCCATGGCCCCTCATGTGGCATCAGCGAATAGGTGAAGCTCTGCAACCCCTCATCGGCCAAAGGGTCGGGATAGATGGGCGAACGCAGAAGTGAAAGGCCGAGTACGTTACCCCTGATGCTATGGCCATACTTGGCGTCGTTGAGGATTGCGACGCCGAAGCCGGGCTCGGACAGATCGGCAAAGCGATGCGCAGGGGCCTCGAACATAGCCGCGTCCCATGACGTATTGGCGTGAGTGGGCCGCTCGACGACGCCATATGCGCATTCGCAGGTGGCACGCGCATTGCGAACGGCGACCGCCGTCAAGGTCCTGAGAAAGGCACGGCGGTCGTGCCAGTCAAGCTCGGTTTGGATATCCAGGCGGCGGGAATTGGCGCCAAGCGACAGGATCTGTGTGATGCGCGAATGGCGCCAGCTGCGAACGATGCGGATCGCGGCACGGTGAGCCGTGTTTTCGATCAGCTCGATGCTATCAAGCGCGGTGATCTCCTCGCCACGCGCGGCGTAATCCTCCTCCACGTCCCATGCGTCCCAGTTGCGCGGCTTGTCGGCCGGGTAGACGAAGAGCCGGTTGCCCGCGCCTTCAAGCGCTTCGCGGCCGCTGGGCTTGTGCAGTATGCTCGAAATCGAGCCGTCCTTGGCCAGCGTCACCTTCAGCGTTTCGTTCTCGAGGTGGCTGCTGCTGGCCGAAAGGCCTGGCTGCGCCTTCAGCGAGGCAATGTCGATGACCGCGATGGCGAGCGGGGCGATGCTGTCGCGTGACGCGACGTGGCTGCCATCGGCCAGCGTCAGCCTGACGGGCCGTTCATCCAGCGACGGGTTGACCACCAGCACGTTGCTGCCGCCTCCAGATGGCAACTGTCTGGCGATGGCCGCCAAAGCGCTTGCCTGCGCGGCCTGACCGTCGGCGATCACGCCGTCGAGTTCTTCCGCGCTGTCGGCATAGACCTCGGCGATCGAAGATCCCGGCAGAATGTCGTGGAACTCGTTCTTCAAAACAACACGCCATTCTTTCTCCAGCGAGGCCGGCTTCTCGCCACCCATGAGATGCGCCAGTCCGGCAAGGGTTTCCGCAGTGATCAGGCTACGCTCGGCCTTGCGGTGCAAGCGCTTGACCACGCTCTGGCTGGTCAGTGTTGCGCGGTGCAGCTCGAGATAGATCTCGCCCTGCCAGGTGGTGAGCTCTTTTTCGGTGGCACTCTTGTGCGCGCCCTCGAAGAAGTCGTGCACCTTGGTCCAGCGAGCGGCGGGGAGAGCCGGGAAGGCGCGCAGCTGCTCCTCGCGGGCAATCATCTCCGGCGTCACGCCGCCGCCACCATCGCCATAGCCGACCGCCAGAAGCGTCGTGTCGTGCTTGTCCTTCTGCTGGAAGTTCCGCCAGGTGGGCGCGAAACAATCCGGCTGCACGAAGCCGTTATAGCCATGCATCGGGTTGTCGAAGGTGTGGGTCAGCACCCGGCTGCCGTCGAGGCCCTCCCACCAGAAGAGGTCGGCAGGGAATTTATTGGTCTCCGACCAATTCACCTTGATCGTGAAGAAGCTCTTCATCCCGCCTTGGCGCAGAAGCTGTGGCAGGGCGCCGGAAAAGCCGAAGCAATCGGGCAGCCAGCAGACGGTGTGGCGAACGCCGAAGGTCTTTTCGAAGTAGCGCTGGCCATAGAGGATCTGCCGGCTGAGGCTTTCGCCTGTCGGCATGTTGGTGTCGGGCTCGACCCACATGCCGCCGAGCGTTTCCCATTGCCCCTCTTTGACGCGCTCGACGATGCGCTTCAGCAGTTCGGGATCATCCTCGGCGATCTGGTTATAATAATGCGCCGTCGACTGGTTGAAGCGGAAGTCGGACGACTGTTCCATCAGGGAGAGCGCGGTGTGGAAGGTACGGCGCATCTTGCGGCGGGTCTCGCGGTAGGGCCACAGCCAGGCAAGGTCGATATGCGCGTGACCTGTCAGCGCGATCTCACCCTGCGGCGGGAAGCGTTCGCGCAGTTGCTTCAGCTCCTTGATCAGCGTGTCGTAAGCCGCGACCACGCTGGCGCGCTGTCCCTGGTTGAGACCTTCAGGTGCGGTTTCGAGTTCAGGCAGCTGCCAGATCTTCTGCTGGCCGACCGATGGCGACATGCGCGCGATATAGGCTGCCGTTGATGACGGCCAGTCGAGCCCGCGCATGGCGGCCTCGGCGATATCGATCAAATGTGGAACGACCTCATGGCCCTCAAGCGTATCGACCGCCTCCGAGATCTGGCGCAAGAGCAGCCACAGCCGATCGACCGGCTCGTCCAGCCACAAAAGGTTTGCCCGTTCGAGCCGGGGCGCGCGCACGGGCTCGCCGAACGGCAGACGTGCGACCGTTTCTGACGAGATCGCGAGCCGGCGCGACGTCAGGCGGAATTCCTGATGATATGGGTCAAGGCCAAGGTGCGCTTCGTCACCGGCCTCGTTGGTAATGATGATGAGGCTTTCGCCGCCAAGATTGAGGCTGAGGCGGGCTTCCTCTACCGGCCAATGTTCCGGCACGCGCGCCGAGGCGCAGAAGCTGACCGTGCCGTCCTTGCGCGGCCATGCGGCGCCGATCGCGATCGGTTCGCCGTCAAAGGTCCAACCGCTGATCTGCACTGTTTCACGGGAGCGCCAGTGTTCGAGTTCCGACATGCGGACGCGGATGCGGTCGAGGCGTTGGGCAAGCGTAAGCGACATGATCATATCCTGATGTTTGAAAGAAATCAGCCCTTGACGGCACCAGCCGTCATGGCGCCGAGAATGAGGCGTTGGAGCGAAAGAAATGCGACGATGGCGGGCACGACAGACACAAGGCAGGCGGCCGCCAACAACTGAATGGAGCTGTCGTTCTGGGTGCCGGCGTATTGGAAGATGCCGACACCGATCGGCATCAGCGCCTCTTTGCTGATCAAGAGGAAAGGCACAAGAAATTGCGACCAGCCGGCGATGACCGAGATGATGAAGGCAGACGCAATCCCTGGTTTCGCGAGCGGCAGAATGATGCGCCAGAAGACTCCGAAATGGCTGCACCCGTCGATCAGTGCCGCCTCGTCGAGGCTTCGCGGGATGCCGTCGATGAAGCCCTTGAGGATCCATGTGACCATCGGAACGGCAAGCGCGATATAGACCATCGTTGCGCCGAAATGGCTGTCGGTGAGACCGATCTTGGCCATGTAGCGATAAAGCGGCACCATGATGACGAGTGGAGAGATCATCTGAAAGGCAAGCAGCACCATCATCCATGGACCTTTCCCGCGGAAAGGAAAGCGCGAGAAGGCGTAGGCCGCCGGCAATGCCACGATCAGGCAGCCGATCGCGCTCGAGGTCGACAAAATGAGCGCGTTCCACAGATAGCCAGCGAACTTGTCGGAGGAGAGGATCGCGATGAAATTGTCGAGCGTAGGCGACTTGGGGATCAGCCTGGAGACGCCGAGAAACACTTCCTTTCGGGTGCGCAACGCCAGCGACAAAAGCCAGACCAGAGGCCAGGCGAAGAAGAGGAAGGTGATCAGCATGAAGAGATAGCTGAAGAGGTCGCCGATGCGTTCCTGTCTCGAATTGATCATACCGGTTCTCCCTTCGGCAGAAAGCGGGCATAGATGAGCGCCAGGCTGAGGCTGATGACAAGCATCAGGATCGACAACACCGCGCCGGCCGCCAGATCATAATTCCGGAAGACGACGTTGAACGTGTAGAGCGACAGAACCTCGGTCGCCCGGCCCGGGCCGCCACCGGTCAGCGAGATGATCGCATCGAAGGTGTTCAGCGTCTGGATGGTGATGAGGATCATGTTGACGAGGATCGCTGCGCGCAACTGCGGCAGGGTGATGTAGATCAGCCGTTGCCAGGGGTTGGCGCCGTCCATTTCCGCGGCCTCATAAAGCTCCGGGTCTATCGCCTTGATGGCGGCGTACATAACGACCATCGAAAACGCCGTTCCGCGCCACACGTTGGATATGACGACTGACCACATGACCATATTCGGGTCCGACAACCACTGAACAGGGGAGGCACCGAGCATCCTGAGCAGGCTGTTGAGACCGCCGAAGGGGGCCTCGTTGAACAGCATTTTCCAAATAATGCCGCCGGCGATCCCGGGCACCACCCAGGCGACCAGCGCAGTGGTCCGCACGATAGTCGAGCCGAACAGGCCGCGCTTTTCGCTGCGCACGACAACCTGGGCGATGAATAGGCCGAGCACCTGCTGCGCAACGACGCTGGACCCAGTGAAGACGAGCGTCACCCAAAGGATCTGCAGCAGCTCCGGCTTTGAAAGCGTGTTGGCGATTGTCCGTAGCGTATATTCCTCGTCGTTGCCAACGAGCGAAATGTTGGTGAAGGCGAAGCGGAAGACGTCGATCAGCGGATAGAGATAGAAGATCCCGAGAACGAGGATCAGCGGCATAAGCCAGGGCGCGGGCGAGGGGTAGAACTTTCGCGCGGCAAGCCTGCTTCCGGTAGGCGCAGTCTCGGCCGCAATGCTGAGATTGGTCATCGATCCGTCCGGTCATGTGTCATTGAGATCAGGCAGTCGGCATCGGTGACGCGGGTGAGGTTGCCCCGCGCCACCGATCATCAGCTCAGCTCCGTTTGAAGGCGCTGAGCGAGGCGGTGAAGGCCTCGTCGACGGCGGCATCCGTTGCCTGCGTGCCGGTCAGCACCTTGCCCATCATGATCTGGATCTGGTTGGATATTTCGGGATAGACGGCAGCCCCCGGCCGCGCCTGCCCGACCTTCAGCGCTTCGGCAAAGGTCTTATTCGCCGGCGTCGAGAACACCTTGTACTTGTCGTAGAGGTCGGCGCGCGTCGGCAGCTGTTCCTGCAGCGCGTTGGCGGGTCCCATATAGACCTCACGGGCAAGGTCAGCGCAGACCTTCACCTTGGCGGCATCCTTGCTGAAGGCCGCGACGGTCCAACCGCCGGTGCCGGTCGAGCGTTCATTGGCGGTCGGGCCGGGAAGGGGCGAGAAGGTCCACTTTGCGAACTCTTCCTCGTCGAGTGCTGTCTTCAGCTGCGCATACTGCCAGTTGCCGCCAACGAAGAGCGCGGTTGTTCCGGCCGCGGCCGCCGCATTGAAGTCGTCATAGCTACCGAGCGTCGCGACTCGCTTGGGAGCAGCACCCGATTCCACGAGATCACGATAGTAGTTCACGGCCTTGACGAACTTCTCGCGGTTCTCCCCCTCGCCGAAGATCGGCTTGCCTTGATCGTCGACCAGCTTGCCACCTTGGCCCCAGAAGTTGGCGAGCCAGTCGAAGGTCGTGCCTTCATAGCGGCTGCCGTTGAAGAGAATGCCCTCCATGCCCTCGTCGACGGAATGCAGCGCGGCCTTCTTCAGGTCGTCCCAGGTCTGAGGCGCGTCGGGCACGATCTCCTTGTTGCGGTAGAGGACACGCAGGTCGGTCGACCACCACCAGGCATAGATGTTGCCGTCATCGCCGGTGATGCCCTCGCGGATGAACGGGAACAACTGGCCGATTTCTTCCTTGCTGAAATAGGGCGAGAAGGATTGCAGTACGCCGGACTTCTTGAAGAGCGGCAGCACGAAGGAATCGACCGCAGCGCAATCGGGCGCCGAACCGGACTTCGCCTGCTCGAGCATGCGCGCCTGTTCCTGGCCGATATCACCCGACATCATCTGTAGCTCGATCTGCCAGTCCGGGCGCTTGGCGATGAAGTCGTTGAAGAGCTTGCTGTAACCCTCGGCATAAACGGGCTCGTTGTTGCGCGGCCCGTCTGTCGTCATGCGGAAAATGAGCTTGTTGGGCGCATCGGCCTTGCCGACGATGTCGCCCGTGATCAGATCCTGAGCCGCCGCGATAACGGGCGCGGCCAGGAACGAACCCGCCAGAAGGGCGAGCATGATTGCCTTGTTCTTCACCAGTATTTCCTCCCGATTCAGGATCCCATCCGAGCCGCTGCCTCCACAACAACGGGTCTCCTCCGATCCGTTGACTAGATTAAGTCACTTTTCTTTTGTGTCAAGCAGGTCGAAAACGCTCCGTGATTGCACGCAGGACGACAAGTAGGATAACGCGGGCGCGTACGATGTCGGTAAAGGTCCGACCCAGGTTGATCTAGAACGCGGAGCGGTTGCTGCTTCTCGGATCGGAGAACATCATCAGGCGACTGGTATTGCCCTCTCGCGCCAGTGCACGCCACACCCCCGCTTTGATCTTAAGATCTAGTACCCATGTCCCGGGATATTGGGGTGAGACAAACGCCTGCGTCGCGGCTATTCTCATCTCATCGTCGCTCCATTCGGTACGTGGCGAAGGGCGCCGATCCACAGCTTTGAGGATAAAATTGCTAGAGAATTTTAGTTGGCGCCCAGGCATCGGCGATCCCTCGTTTGGGGGATGGATTACCGTTGTTCTATATGTACTTGCCGGCGTGAGCTGCTGGCGGACGGCGGGAGTGGAAAAAGCGGTCGGGGTGGTTGGTCGGAATGAGGCTTCCACGTGGCGATGGATATCGGTCGCATTCTTCGCTCTGGGGTTTAACAAGCAACTTGATCTGCAATCCGCGCTGACTGAAATCGGCCGCGTGGTTGCTCTTTCCGGCGGATGGTATGATCAGCGGCGGATGGTGCAACTTTACTTCATCCTCGCCATGTTGGTAATCGCGGCGGCCGGGATACCGATAGTTCTTTTCAAGGTGCGGAAATTGTCCCGCGAGGTCCTGCTAGCGTTGGCGGGATCGATGTTCATCTTTGGATATGTCGTCATTCGCGCGGCATCTTTCCATCACTTCGACCGCTTCATAGGAAGTCGCATCCTCGGCCTCCAGTGGAACTGGATACTGGAAATTACCGGTATAGTTCTCGTTGCTCTGGCGAGCGAGTGGAGGCGCATGAAAATCTCCCGGCAGAACCGCTGTCTCACCGGTGAGCAGCATTAGCTGTCGCGGGACATCGACTTGCCCGCGTTGACGACAGTGAGCACCGCCCGAGATTCGGGTGTCGGGAGCATCCCGGGAGAGAGCCCATCGGACACTTCACGAGGCTGTTTTCTTCCCAGCCATGCCGAAAGCCGCAGGCTTGGTCGTTCCACTGTCCACCAGAGCAAGGCGGCGGTCGTAACGCAGGCAGCAACCGAAACAATCCAGCACGCTAACTCAGCGGACGCCCCGGGCGGAGACACGATTTTGCCTACCCGAAACACAGCGCCCGTAACGATGTTGTGTGAGAGATACAATGAATAAGAGATCAGGCCGAGAAACTGAAGCCAGCGCCAGTTGAGACCCCAGGATAGAGCGTCCCTTACAGCGCAGAGATAGAGCAGCAACGATACCATCGCCGCAACGACCGTGAAGCGTTCACCGTAAAACAATCCTGCGCTGAGTGTAACGCTTGCGAAGAGGAAGAAGAGTGGTGCGACCTTGGGTCGCTGCCAAGCCCAATAGGAGACAGCGCCAAGGAGAAAAGTGTGCCATAGCGGCAGGAAAAGTCCCGTCCATACATGGGGAGCAAGATGTAGGGGCCACAAAGCACTGGCGATGCATGCAGCAGCAAAAAAAAGCGCCATAAAATCGGCGGACATGACCATCAGCGCGTAGAGTAAATAAAACTGAATCTCTAGGCAAAGTGTCCAGTAAACGGTGCCAATGGCGGGGTATCCCAGTAGATCCTGAAGGTAGAAGAGGTGCGCCTCTATTTGTCCTAATGTATATTGCGGCATCCCCTTGTCGGAAACTATTCGTGACGAGAGATAAGCAAAGCCAATCGCCACGAGAATTGAGACCCAGTAGGGCGGATCTAATCGTGCCGATCTCTTGAGCGTAAAGCGCACGAAATCGCCGCCAGACATGCGTTTTCTGAACAGTGAGTGCGCAATGACAAAGCCGCTTAGGACGAAGAAAATTGCCACTCCATTTTCGCCGAGCAGGAACACGTCTTTGGTCCAGGTCGGAAAGAGGCGAAAGACGGCGTCGACATGACCGGCCGTGACTGCGTGAAACAAGACAACCGATAAAGCCGCAATGCCTCTCAGTCCATCGACCACGGTAAAACGTCTATGTATGTGCGCCAGATCGCTGCTGGCTGTGGCGCCGTCCATTCTCTTCCCCCAAGGCACGTCGACTAACCCGACGCAGCGTAGCTCGGTGCTATCAGTCAGTCGCCTTAGCTCATTGGATGAGAAAGATCCGCTATCCCGGGTTCCTCGACCCAACATAAGAAGCCGATGAAGACCAGCACGCATCGGGCAATGCTCTTGCCCTTGCCCTTGCACATGTTGCAGCAGCAGAGCATTGTGAGACTGGGATAAAGTCCTGGTGGAGAAGTCAGATGGGCGCAGTTCACCGATTTGTATTCGGCGGTGTCGTAGTAATCTTGGCCGCGCTCACGTCCGCCTGCACAACGGGCCCTAGCCATAATACGGCCGACAATTACTATAACCCGCGAACGTCAGCGAACCCGGCTTGCGACGCTGGGTTCAGGCCGACCAACAACTGGACATGCAGCTACTGACGTCCACGCCGCTGCAATCACTCTTTTCATCATCGGCCGTATTGGCATCTACGCGGACCTGTTTCGAAATTCGAAGGATTGGCCTGGCTAAGCCACGAATTAATCGTGCGATGCCGCGAGCGCTATCGAATCGGCCACCTCGGTGCAGCGATCGGACAGTGTTGCGGTCGCCACGCGCAGGAAGTTTCCCGGTAGCAGCGAGAATTTTGCGCCCGGATGCACGGCAATTCCGCGCGCCGCAAGCGTTACCATCGCAAATGGCTCCGAGGAGACCGGCACCCAGGCTGACAGACCGGCACCGTGGGCGGCGTTTATGTTTCGGTCACGCAATGCCTGCACTAGGTCGTGGCGACGCCTGGCGTAAATCTCGCGCGCCGCTCGCACCGTTTCCTGCGTGGCAGGGTCGCGGATCAGCCAAGCGCCCGCTGCCTGCAGGATGCGGCTTGTCCAACCGGCGCTGAAGCTTCGGAACGACTGGATCTGCTCGACGATCGCCCGCGAGCTCGACAGTGCAGCCAGTCGTAGATCAGGGCCGTGGGTCTTTGAAAAGGAGAATATGTGGATCACCCGGTCAGGGAAGATGTCTCCCATCGATTGCCGTGGCGCATCGGAGATGTCCCCGACGCCGTCATCTTCAACGATCAGCGTATCAGCGCCGCGCAGCACGTCGGCCAAGCCTTGCATGCGTGCAGCCGTGACGGTTTGGCCAGTAACCGAATGAATACGCGGTTGGAAGACAAAGGCGACGGGACGATAGGCCATGGCCTGACGCAATGATGAAGGTAGTGGGCCTTCGTGGTCGCACTCGACCGGGATGATACGCGCGCCGCGATCCTCCAGGATATCAAGTAGGCGCATCGCCGTGGGGTTCTCGATCGCAACCGCTGCGCCAGGCATGACAAGTGCGTTCATCAAAGTGTAGACGGCGTTGTAGCCGCCGTTGGTGGCGAGAAATGCCTCCGGCTCATAAGGCCATGTCTCTCTGACCGCCGCCTCGAGCTCGGGCAGAATGCGGTTGCGCTCGTAGCTATTCAGGTTTTCTGCCGATGCGCCGTACACCATGGCCGCCTCAAGTTTCGGCAGAAGAGTGACGTCTGGAACGGCTGCCGTCAGGTTCAGCACCTCCTCACCGTAGTTACCGGAACTCGCCAAGCGCTCCGGCTTGGCGACAAAGCGGTCGCCGCTGACCCATGTGCCATTTCGCCCACGGCCGCTGATGATCTTCTGGCGCCGCAATTCGCTCCATGCCTCGGAGATTGTTGCCGGGCTGATACCCAAAGCAAACGCGAGATCGCGAATGGCCGGGAGCTTGGTGCCGACGGGCAGGGCGCCGCCACGGATCAAGGCGCTGGTCTCGAGTGCGATCCCCCGAATCGTCCGATCGGTTATTTTTTGGGCAAACCAGGTTGCATCCCGAATGTCGCTCATTTTCGCACCATAATTAATGTTCAATAACGTAATAACATTTGATCAGGCATATTTGAACATTTAACGATGCGCCAGACAAGAAATTTTGAGAGTGAATGCAGATGTCGATCACACTTCGCCTTGCCCTTCGTGACTGGGATTACATGACCCCCCTCGTCCTCGGTGACGTCTCGTCGTCGAAACTCGACGTCAAGGTCGAGCGCGTCGGCACCCTCGTTTCGCATGTCGGCAAGAGCGACACCTGCGACGCCGCCGAAATGTCCTTCAGCCGCTACACCCAGTTGCGCTACGATGGCGACCACAGCGTCGTCGCCATCCCGAACTTCATCATGCGCGGCTTCCGCCATCGTTGCGTCATCACCATGAAGGACAGCCCGATCACCGAGCTGTCGCACCTAGCAGGCAGGCGCATCGGCGTCACCGGCTGGCGCGACTCGGGCAACACCTGGACGCGCGCCGCAGTGCGCCGCGAAGGCGTCGGCGTCGAGGATGCGATGTGGTATGCCGGCCGTCTCACCGAGGCGCACCCGATCGTTGACCGTCTCGATGGCTTCGGCCGCCCGGGCCGCATCGAAGCTGCCCCCGGCGAGCGCCCGATGGTCGATCTGCTGCGCGACGGTCAGCTCGATGCAATCTTCACGCCGTTCATGCCGGACGGTTATTTTGCCAATGGGTCACCGTTCCGGCAGGTTCTTTCTGATTTCCGTGGCGCCGAGCGTCGATATTTCGACGAGGTGGGATATGTACCGGGCATGCACCTGATCGGTATCAAGTCGGAGATCGTCGAGGAGAACCCCTGGATCATCGCTGAGCTGAATGAGCTCATCGAGGCGTCGCAGCGCATGTGGCTGAACAAGCGCCGCAAGTACGCCGATACCTCGCCGTGGATGTTCGACGAGCTTTTGAAGACCTCTCTCGAACTTCCCGCGAACTGGGACGAAAACGGCTTCGCCGCCAACGAGAAGATGATCGCTGATTTCTCGGCCGAGCTGCACGCCCAGGGCATCCTGGCCCGTGAGCTCACGCCGCTGGAACTCTTTCCATTCGACATCGACGGTAGCCGCACTGCTGCCGCCTGATACAGACGACCACACATCAATGATAAGGGGAATGAACATGATGTTGAAAAAAATGACCTACATTGCCATGGCCAGCGTCGCCCTTTCGGGTGCCGCGATGGCAGAAGACGCGGCGCTGCCGAAGCCCGCGCTCGACGCCGCGCTGCATGACAGGCTGCCCGACGCCATCAAGACCGCTGGCAAGATGATATCAGTCAACAACGGCTCGTTCCCTCCCTATGAAATCGTTACCGGCACCGTCATGACTGGCGCCAGCGCCGATCTGACGGAAGCCCTCGGCGCCGTCCTCGGCGTCAAGATCGAGCATGCCACCGTCGGCGGTCTGCCGGCCCTGCTCGCCGGCGTCAATTCCGGCCGCTACCAGTTCGCTTTCGGCCCGGTCGGTGACTACAAGGACCGCGAAGCCGCCAATGACTTCGTCGACTGGGTTCAGGAATATGTCGTCTTCGCCACCGTGAAGGGCAATCCGAAGGGCATCACCTCGCTTGAAACCTCGTGTGGCCAGCGCATCTCGGTCATGGCCGGCGGCTCCGCCGAGCGCGTGATCAAGGCGCAGTCGGACAAGTGCGTTGCCGATGGCAAGGGCGCGGTCGAGGTTCAGTCCTATACCGACCAGCCGGCCTCGATCCTCGCCGTCCGCTCCAAGCGCGCCGACGCCTTCTTCTCCTCGCAGGCGCCGCTGACCTACTTCGTCAGCCAGGCCAACGGCCAGCTCGAGCTGACCGGCGTCGGCCAGCAGAATGGCTTCTCGGATATCTTCCAGGGCGCCGTCGTGCCGAAGGGCTCGCCGCTTGGTCCGATCCTGATCGACGCCATCAAGGTTCTGATGGCCGACGGCAGCTATGCCGCGATCATGAAAAAGTGGGGCCTTGAGAACAACATGATCAAGGAACCCGGTCTCAACCTCGGTGGACAGCTTCCCAAATGAGCACTGAAAACACGACCAATGCACCGCCTTCGGGCGGTGCTGACTTTCGCGATGTGGTGACGGCCCACACGCCGTTCCGCACGGGGCGCCTCGTGCTGTGGATCGTCATCGCTCTCATCGTCCTCAACTTCGTCTGGATCGTCGCCAACAACGAGAATTTCGGCTGGCCCGTCGTCGCCCAGTATTTCTTCGACCCGACCGTCATCAGCGGCCTCTATGTCAGCCTCGGCCTGACCGTCGTCGCCATGATCCTCGGCGTGGCGCTCGGCCTGATCATCGCCATCATGCGTATGTCGAACGACCGGCTGGCGAGCGGATTTGCCTCGCTGTTCATCTGGTTCTTCCGCGGCACGCCGCTGCTGGTCCAGCTGATCTTCTGGTACAACATGTCGACGCTGTTTCCGCAGCTGTCGATATCGGTTCCCTTCGGTCCGTCTCTCATCAGCTGGGATACCAATTCGGTGATCACGCCGATGACGGCGGCGATCGTTGGCCTCGCGCTTAACGAAGCGGCCTATATGGCGGAAATCATTCGCGGCGGCCTTCTCTCGGTCGATCGCGGCCAGGCGGAAACCGCCGAAGCCTTCGGCATGACTAAGGGCAGGGCGCTGTGGCGGATCATCATTCCGCAGGCGATGCGCTCTATCGTGCCGCCCACCGGCAACCAGCTGATCAGCATGATCAAGGCAACGTCGCTCGTCAGCGTCATCGCCATGGCCGATCTGCTCTATTCGGTGCAGTCGATCTACAACCGCACCTTTGAAATCATCCCGATGCTGCTCGTTGCCGTCATCTGGTATCTGCTCATCACCTCGGTGCTGAACATCGGCCAGAGCTACATCGAAGCCTATTACGGCCGTAGCGAACGTCGCAACGGCGCGACCGCCAAGCCGGCCGCCGTCGCCACCACAGAGGAGGCAAGCCATTGACCGCAGTCTCCAACAAGCCGCTGGTCCAGGCCCGCAACGTCCATAAGTCCTTCGATCATCTCGAAGTGCTGAAGGGCATCGACCTGGACATCATGCCGGGCGAAGTCGTCGTCGTCCTAGGGCCGTCGGGCTCGGGCAAGTCGACCTTCCTGCGCTGTATCAACCATCTCGAGTCCATTCAGAAAGGCTACATCGAGGTGGATGGAGAGCAGATCGGCTACCGCCTGCGCAACAACCGCCTGGAGCGGCTGTCGTCCAACGGCATCGCCCGCCAGCGCCGCAAGATCGGCATGGTGTTTCAGCAGTTCAATCTCTATCCGCACTTGACGGTGCTGCAGAACATCATCGAGGCGCCGGTCGGAGTCCACGGTGAAAAGCGCTCGGACGCGATCGCCAACGCCCAAAAGCTGCTCGAGCGCGTCGGCCTTTTGGACAAGGCGAATGCCTATCCGCGCCAGCTCTCTGGCGGCCAGCAGCAGCGCGTCGCGATTGCCCGCGCTCTGGCGATCAAACCGAAGCTGATGCTGTTCGACGAGCCGACCTCGGCGCTCGATCCCGAACTTGTCGGCGAGGTTCTCGCCACGATGCGCGATCTCGCCAAGCAGGGCCTGACCATGATCGTCGTCACCCACGAGATCGGCTTTGCCCGCGAGGCGGCGGACCGGGTGGTGTTCATGGATGGCGGCGTGGTCGTCGAGCAGGGCAAGCCCGAAGATGTGATCGGCAATCCACAGCATCCGCGCACGCAGTCCTTCCTGTCGCGCTTTCTGTGACGTCCGGCTCATCCGGCCGAGCGCCACTCTTGACGCAAACGAAGACCCGGCCGGCCCTGTCAAGGGGCCGGTAACGGACCACGCACGCAAAAAATTGGAACGGACATGACCATCGACAACGATTTCGCCCGCCTTTCGGATTTCGAGCCTATGGACGCCGAACTGCGCGCCATCCGCCAGCATCTTCATGCCCATCCCGAACTGTCGTTCGAAGAGACGGAAACCGCCCGCTTCGTCGCCGAAAAGCTCGAGGGGTGGGGATATGAGGTGACCCGCAACGTTGGTGGCAACGGCGTCGTCGCCCGCATGACGCAGGGCGCCGGCAAGAAAAGCATCGCGATCCGCGCCGACATGGATGCCCTGCCGATCACCGAGCAGACTGGGAAGCCTTATGCCAGCAAGGTTCCCGGCAAGATGCATGCCTGTGGCCACGACGGCCACACGACCGTGCTTCTCGGTGCTGCCGAATATCTGGCGCGCACCCGCAAGTTCAACGGCACGGTCAACCTGATTTTCCAGCCGGCCGAAGAGGCTGGCGGCTTTAGCGGCGCTCAGGCGATGATCGATGACGGCCTGTTCGAGCGCTTCCCGTTCGACGCCATCTTCGGTCTTCACAACCACCCTGGCGCGCCCGAGGGCAGCTGGCTCATGCGTTCGGGCCCGCTGATGGCGGCGGCTGACACGGTCGAGATCAAGATCATCGGCAAGGGCGGCCACGCATCGCGTCCTCACCTGACAATCGATCCAGTTGTCGTCGCGTGCAATCTGGTCGTCTCACTCCAGTCGGTGATTTCGCGCAACGTCGATCCGACACAGACGGCTGTCGTTACGGTCGGCGCAATCCATGCCGGTGAAGTCGCCAACGTCATCCCCGAAAGCGCAAACATGCTTTTGACCGTGCGCTCTTTCGATCCCAAGGTCCGCGAGATCCTCGAAAAGCGCATCCGCGCACTGACGACGTCGCTCGTCGAGGCTTTTGGTGCCACCGTCGAGATCGACTACGCCTATGGCAATCCGGTCGTCGTCAACTCGGAAAAGGAGACGGAGTTTGCCCGCATGGTGGCCGAGGAACTTGTCGGCGAGGGCAATGTCGCGCTTTGCCCGCTTATTCCGGGTAGTGAAGATTTCTCTCACTTTCTCCAGCACAAGCCCGGTAGCTTCCTGCGCCTCGGCAACGGCATGAATTCGGCAATCCTGCACAGCGCCAAATACGACTTCGCCGACGATAGCCTGACAGCGGGCGCGGCGATGTGGGCGCGTCTTACCGAACGCTACCTCGACGCGTAGTCGTCAGGTCGCCGAGCCGTCCACGATAGAACGGTGCGGCATCTGTTCCTCCCAAGAAACGAAAGGGGCGCCCAAACAGGCGCCCCTTCTTCCATGTCATACAGGTCGTCGCGCTGATGCGCGGTCGGCCGGGACATCCATTATTGGCTGGACGAGGCGCCGGACTTGTCGGCAGCAACTTGCGTCTGCGCCATCGCCTTCACGAGCGCCACGATCTTTTCTCGCAGCTGCATGTCCGTGATCTTGATGAACGCCTTGTTGAGCGCGAGCCCTTCCTTGGAATGCAGGAATTCCGCGACAGGATCTGTCGTCGCCGCCAGATCGAGACCGGCGAGCGACAAAGGCTCTGAAGGGTCCTGTTGAAAGAAGAAACTTGGTGTGGTGTTCAAAACCTCGGCGATGCGTTGCAGGCGGCTCGCCCCGATCCGGTTCATTCCTTTTTCATATTTCTGCACCTGCTGGAACGTCACGCCGATCTGCTCGGCCAACCGTTCCTGGCTCAGTCCCAGCAACTGCCGGCGCATTCTGACCTGAGAGCCCACATAGCTATCGATTGCATTCGGTGTCTTTGCATTCATCCTGTATTTCCTATGCTGGAACCAAAGCGAAACAGTCCCCGGCAAACCGGCTCTATCCAGCAACAACAGTTTGTCTTAGCAAGCGTTCAATTTCAACCTCAGGATTATGACGATAAGGTGATCTGTGCAAAAAAAGCCTGAAGATGCGCGCTGGGCGTGTGCTGCTTTCAATCTCTACCGCCAAAGCGGATCGGCCGGATGACCCGGTGAACAATCTTCAGCGTTCGGTCGGGCTGGATCATGTAGGTCTCCTCGACCTCCTGTCCGTATTGGTCGATAAAGCTGTGCGGGAACGTAGAACCAACAGGCGACTTGGTGAGCTTCGTTCGCGGCTGGCCACTATAGATGATGCTGCCGGGAATTGGCGTCAGGCCCGGGGCGGAATAGTCCTTGCCCGTCGTGCATCCCGCCAAGACGGCCAGGGCGATCATTGCAACCGCAGTCAGTTTCATCGCGCTCTCATATCTCAGCTTCGCTTAACCGTTGCATATATGGTTGCGGCCCGGAATAGACAGGCGCTCAAGGCTTATACCGAATGTTTTTTGATGGCGGTCGCACACCGCCACCGAGGCCCGCTTGTCCGAGTGTCCAAACATGTGGTCGGCGGCTAGAGTAGTCCGCGTTTTGCCAGATTGGCCATCAAGGCGCCGATGCCAAACGTCCATGGCGGGCAGTCATTCGAGCGGCGAACCGTATTGACCAGTGAGCCGAGGCCGGGCGACGAAATCTCCACGACATCACCGATCTTATGGGTAAAACCCTGGTTCGGCGTGTCGCGGTCCTTGGTTGGCGCAAACAGCGTCCCGAGAAACAGCATGAACCCGTCGGGATACTGGTGATGCGCGCCGCAGGTCTGGCGGACGAGATCGGTCGGATCGCGGCTGATCTTCGACATCGAACTCGTGCCGTGAAGCACAAAGCCATCTTCACCGGTTACCTTCAAGTCGAGCTCGGCGCTGCGCACCGCATCGAGATCGAAGCTGTCGTCGAGCAGGCGAATGAAGGGGCCGATCGCACATGAGGCGTTGTTGTCCTTCGCCTTGCCGAGCAGCAGCGCCGATCGCCCTTCGACATCGCGCAGGTTGACGTCGTTGCCGAGCGCCGCGCCCCGGATCTCGCCGCGGCTATTGACCGCGAGCACGATTTCCGGCTCCGGATTGTTCCAGGTCGAGACCGGATGCAGTCCGACATCGGCACCCCAGCCAACAGAGGACAGCACCGGCGCCTTGGTGAAGACTTCTGCATCCGGGCCAATGCCGACCTCGAGATATTGCGACCACATGCCTTCCTCGATCAACGCCTGCTTGACCTTGGCAGCATCGGGAGAACCGGCCTTCAAATTGTTGAGGCTGCCGCCGATCAGCGTGCTGACACGTTCACGGATAGCGGCTGCGCGATCAGGATTTCCCGCAGCCTTCTCCTCGATAACCCGCTCGATCATTGACTGCGCGAAGGTGACACCGCAGGCCTTGATCGCCTGCAGGTCGACAGGTGCGAGAAAATAGGGGTGCGTCTCATCCGGTTTGCCAGAGCTGTTTGCGGCGATCTCCTCGAGCGTTCCAAGTGACTTGCCGTTCGCCGAGCGGACGAAGGCGACAAGATCAGGTCTCTCCAGGAGCGCGCTCATCGTGGCGACTGTTTTCGAGGTGATATCGATCACCTGTTGATCGCGGACCGTGACGAGGCTCGGGCCTCCAACGTCAGGGTTCCAGACACGGCCAACAAACAGACCACCCGAGGCGGCGGCGTCGAGAAGGGTATACGACATGATATTGTTCCGTCACGCGAGCGATGGACGCGCTCTATGAGCCAGGGATACGCCGCCCTCCAACCCAGCGGCAGCAAAATCGATCACATTCGTGACCGGCGGGCAAGGCCGGATTGCACGGAGGACGATCGTTTGATGGCGCGCATGGGCCGGTGCCAACCAAGGCATCGGCCCACGGCGGGACAAACCGATCAGATTAGTGGTTATCGCGAGGAATGCCCTTTGTCTGGGCGATCCGCTGATACTTCACCGCCGGCTCCAGCACCGCGCCTGTTTCCATTTGCCCGACATAGGAGCGCTGTATTTCCTGCCACGGGGTCTGGCTCTCAGGATATACATAGCCGCCGGCCGCCACGAGCGCGGCGCGTCGCTTGGCGATCTCCTCATCGCTGATCAGTATGTTGGCAGTGCCTTTCTTCAGGTCGATACGCACCTGATCGCCCGTCTCAAGGATGGCAAGGCCGCCACCGGCGGCCGCCTCCGGCGAGGCATTGAGGATCGAGGGTGAGCCCGACGTGCCCGACTGGCGACCATCGCCGACGCACGGCAGCGATGAGATCCCCTGCTTCAAAAGGTAGTCGGGCGCGCGCATGTTGACCACTTCGGCAGCACCGGGATAGCCGATCGGGCCGGCCCCGCGCATGAACAGGATCGTCGCGGCGTCGATCGCCAGCGATGGATCGTCGATGCGATGGTGATAGTCCTCCGGCCCGTCGAAGACGACTGCGCGGCCAATGAAGGCTTCCGGGTCATCGGGATTGGAGAGATAGCGATCGCGGAATTCCGGTGAGATGACGCTCGTCTTCATGATCGCCGAGGAGAAGAGATTGCCTTTCAGCACGCGGAAGCCTGCGCGCTCCTTCAATGGCCGATCAAACGGCCGAATTACCTTCTCATCCTCGATCATCGAGGCCGTGTAGTTCTCGCCGACTGTCTTGCCGTTGACCGTCATCGCGTTGGTATCGAGGTGGCCGTGCTTGATCAACTCGCCCATGACGGCGGGGACGCCGCCGGCGTGGTAGTAATCCTCGCCGAGATATTCGCCGGCCGGCTGGAGGTTGACGAGCAGCGGGATTTCCTCGCCATGGGTCTGCCAGTCGTCGACCGAGAGTTCGACGCCGACATGACGGGCAAGGGCGTTCAGGTGGATCGGTGCGTTTGTCGAGCCGCCGATCGCGGAGTTGACCTTGATCGCGTTGATGAAGGCTTCCCTGGTTAGGATATCGGATGGCTTCAAATCCTCGCGTACCATCTCGACGATGCGCAGGCCGGTCTCGTAGGAGATCTCCTGGCGATCGCGGTAGGGCGCGGGGATGGCGGCAGCACCCGGAAGTTGCATGCCGAGTGCTTCGGCAAGCGAGTTCATCGTGGTCGCCGTGCCCATCGTGTTGCAATAGCCGGTCGAGGGTGCTGAGGAGGCGACGAGCTTGACGAAGCCCTGGTAGTCGATCTCGCCGCGCGCCATCATCTCGCGCGCCTTCCAGACGATCGTGCCCGAGCCCGTCCGCTCGCCGCGGAACCAGCCATTCAACATCGGGCCGACGGACAACGCGATCGCAGGGATGTTCACAGTTGCCGCGGCCATGAGACAGGCCGGCGTGGTCTTGTCGCAGCCGATCGTCAGGACGACGCCATCGAGCGGGTAGCCGTAGAGCACCTCGACAAGGCCGAGATAGGAGAGATTGCGGTCTAGGCCGGCGGTCGGGCGCTTGCCGGTTTCTTGGATCGGGTGGACCGGGAACTCGATGGCGATCCCGCCTGCATCGCGGATGCCTTCGCGCACGCGCTTGGCAAGTTCGATGTGGTGGCGGTTGCATGGCGACAGGTCCGAGCCCGTCTGCGCGATGCCAATGATTGGCCGGCCCGACTGCAGCTCTTCTTGGCTGAGGCCGAAGTTCATGTAGCGCTCGAGATAAAGCGCGGTCATGTCGGGATTGGCCAGATTGTCGAACCATGCCCTGGAGCGAAGCTGCGGCGCCCCGGTCTTCTCGTCGATTGCGGTGTCACTGGATGAGGCGGGTGTTTTCTCGACCACGATCATTTTCCTTGTTTTTGCTGCGGTATTGTCATGCGGTTAGTCGATCGGTACCTCCAAGTATCATCGGCAACATGGCGGATTGTCGGCGCGCGAAACCGGCTCAGATCATTCCGGCAACGTTTACGACGTTGCCTCCTCAGGCCGGAACGTATTGCGAGATGAAGCGCGAGTCGCGACGGAAATCGGAAGGCGACATGCCGGCGATGTGGCGGAAGGACTTGTTGAAGGCGCTGATCGAGCCAAATCCGCTATCCATCGCTACCTGCAGCACATTCGCCTCTTCATTCATCAGCATCGCCTGCGCGCGCGAAAGCCTGAGCAGGTTGACGTATTTGCTGAGCGTCATGCCGGTCGTCTTCTTGAACAGGTTCATCGCGTATTTCGGATGGAGGTCCGCGGCGCGCGCTATATCGACCGAATCGATCTCGTGCAGAAAGTTCAAGGCGATGAAATCGCACATGCGCGCGACGCTGCGCGAGGATTGCGGATAGGCCTGCTCGACATCATCCGTCGCCAACAAGCCGTTGGGCGTAAGCATGGAATAGGGCTCGAGCACGATGCGCTCGATGCGCAGAAGCATCTCCTCCACAGCGTGCTGCGCTTTGGCGGCATCGCCGGATTTCGCATAGGCCACCCAGCGCGGAAAATTCTCCACGTCGGCGGCATCGGTGGCAGAGGTGAAGAGAATCTCGCCCTTCATCAGCCGGCTCGAAATGTTGATCGGCACCCGCATGCGAAAGAAATAGACCAGCGGCAGATGCCCGCCCGCATAGATCGAATCATCACTGCTCTCGTCCATCTGGTGCGGCTGCCCGCCCCAAAACAGGCACATGTCTCCAGCCTTCATGCTGATGTCGTGGCCGTTCATGCGGTAGTGCACCTCACCACGCATGATGTAATTCAGCTCCACCTGCACATGCCAATGCGGCATGAGCATTGGTGGCGGATGGTTGTGAAACATCTGGAGTGCCGTTGGCAATCCTTCGATGCTGCTCGCTCCCGGCTGATAGACAGCCCTCTGTTCAATCTTACTTTCCGCCAAATCCATATTCCCTTTTTAGGAGACAGCGGCTCCCTTGCGGTTAGTGTAGTCACGTTCGCTAAGGGACGGCAATTGAAAAGGGAGGATTTTCAATGCGCTTCAAACTTATCGGTGCAACCGCTGCTGTTGCACTTCTTGCATCCGGCTCCGCATTCGCGCAGTCGGCCAATCTCACCATCTGGAGCTGGAACGTCGCCGCATCGGCGCTGAAGTCCACGCTCGAGGGCTTCAACAAGCTCCATCCAGATATCAAGGTAACCGTGGAAGACCTTGGAAACCAACAGGTTTTCGACAAAATGCTGGCGGCATGTGCTGCCGGCGGCGAGGGTCTTCCTGACATCGTGACCGTCGAAAACTTCGAGGCCGAGATCTTCTGGAATCGCTTCCCGGATTGCTTCGCCAACTTGAAGGACCTCGGCTATACAGCTGAAATTCAAGCGAAATTCCCTGAATTCAAGCGCACCGAGCTTGAAGTGGGCGATGTCGCCTATGCAATGCCCTGGGATTCCGGTCCGGTCGCCGTCTTCTATCGTCGTGACTTCTATGAGAAGGCCGGCGTCGATCCGGCATCGATCAAGACCTGGGACGATTTCATTGCCGCCGGCAAGAAGATCTCGGCCGCCAATCCAGGCGTCGTCATGGCCCAGGCCGACTTCAACGGCGACAGCGAATGGTTCCGCATGATCTCCAACGAGCAGGGCTGCGGCTACTTCTCGACCGATGGCCAGAACATCACCATCAACCAGCCCGCCTGCGTCGCCACCCTTGAGAAGGTCAAGGAGATGAAGGACGCCGGTACGCTGACGGCTGCCATCTGGGACGAAAAAATCCAGGCCAATACCGCCGGCAAGGCTGCCAGCCAGATGTATGGCGGCTGGTACGAAGGCACCGTGCGCTCGGGTTCGCCCGATCTGTCGGGCAAGTGGGGCGTCTACATGATGCCGAGCCTGACGCCGGATGGGCCGCATGCTGCCAACCTCGGCGGTTCGTCGCTGGCGATTGCCGCCAACTCGGCCAACAAGGAAGCCGCCTGGACCTATGTCGATTACGCGCTCGGCACCAATGAAGGCCAGGTCGCTATGCTGAAGTCCTTCGGTCTTGTTCCCTCGCTGCTTACGGCGGTGCAAGATCCGTTCGTCAACGAGGCGCAGCCCTATTGGGGCGGCCAAAAGGTCTGGGCCGATATTCTCTCGACCCTGCCCAAGATCAAGCCGAGCCGTGGCACGCAGTTCCAGACGGATGCTGACGCGATCTACAAGGCAACGCAGACCAAGTACTTCGCCGGCGGCTATCCCGATGCCAAGGCGGCACTCGATGATGCCGCCAAGCAGATCGAGACCGCCACCGGTCTTCCCATTGCGGAATGAGTGACGATGCCGGGCATCTTTTGGGTGCCCGGCTTCCATCTCTCGCTTCGACTTTGAGGAGAATGAAATGCCGACCCGGAACCGGAGCGCATATTTTTTTCTTGCGCCCTATCTGCTCGTCTTCGCCACTTTCTGGCTATGGCCCATCATCAGCTCGTTTCTGATCTCGTTTCAGAATACGCGCGTAAATCCCTGGAAATTCAGTGCATCCGTCAATTGGGGACGCCTGATCGGCGATCCCGCTTTCTACAATGCGCTCTACAACACGCTAATCATCCTGGTGATCCAAGTGCCCGTCATGATCGCGCTCGCGACACTGATGGCCGTGCTGTTGAACTCGCCGCTCCTGAAGGCGCGCCCGCTCTATCGCTTTGCCTTCTTCGCGCCCGTCGTCGTCGGTGAGGTGGCCTATGCCGCCGTGTTCCGGCTGATGTTCAGCATCGATTTCGGCATCGTCAACAAGCTAATCACCTCGGTCGGCCTGTCTCCCGTTTCCTGGTTCGATAATGCCAACGCAGCGATGGCGCTCGTCATCATCGCCGTCACCTGGCGCTGGGCGGGCTACAACGCCATCATCCTGCTCGCAGGTCTGCAATCGATCCCTGACGATGTCTATGAGGCGGCGACGCTCGACAAAGTGTCAAAGACCAAGCAGTTCATTCATATCACCCTGCCGCTCCTGAAGCCGATCATCCTGTTCTGCGTCATCCTGTCGGTCATCGGAACGATGCAGCTCTTTGCCGAACCCTTCCTGATCACCAATCGCGGTGGACCCGGTGGCGGCACCGAGACGCTTGGCCTGCTCCTCTATCGCCAGGGCTTCCTGTCGCTGAACTTCGGCTACGCGTCGGCGATCGCCTACACCATGGCCATCCTCGCTATCACCATCTCGCTGCTCAATCTCTGGGTCGGGAGGGAGCAGAAATGAAGTCCAAGTCCCAATCCAAGATGCTGCAGACCGTGCTGCTGCATGTTGTGCTGACGCCGCTTGCCATCGTCTGGCTGTTTCCGATCTGGATGATGTTCGTCTTCTCGACCATGCCCGATTACGGCATCTTCAGCCCTGACATCGTGCTCTGGCCGTCGACGAACTTCGTCGAAAACTTCAAGAACCTGCAGGCTGATACCGATTTCGTCCGTGCCATGTTCATCTCGGTGGTGGTCGCCTCGGTCTATACCTTCCTGTCGGTACTCTTGACCTCGATGGCGGGCTGGGCGCTTGCGCGCTATCGCTTCGTCGGAAAGTCCATGGTCGTCGCCATCATTCTCGGCACCATCACGCTGCCCTTCGCCGTTGTGGTCATCCCGCAGTTCATCATGGTGGCGCGCGAGTTCAAGCTCGCCAACACGTGGGTGGCGTTGATCGTCCCGCCGCTGTTCAACTCGCTTGGCGTGCTGTTCATGCGCCAGGCCTTCTCGATGATGCCGGCTGAACTCTTCGATGCCGCGCGTGTCGAAGGGGTCAAGGAGCGGCAGATCTTCCTGCGGATCGCTTTGCCGCTAGCACGCCCGACGATGGCAGCGCTCGCCATCATCCTCTTCCTGGCGTCGTGGAACAACTATCTCTGGCCGCTGCTCATCAATTCCAAGCCCGGAATGATGACCGCGCCGGTGGCGCTCGGATCACTGATCGGTCTCACCAAGGTTTCATGGGGCGGCATCATGGCTGGCGCCATGCTGCTCACCGCGCCGATCCTCGTGGTCTTCGTGTTCCTGCAACGTCACTTCATCGCCGGCATTTCGGCCGGCGCAGTCAAATAGTCGGGGAACGCCTGATGTCTGAACTTTCTTTGAAAAATGTGGTCAAGCGTTTCGGCGCGCTCGAGATCATCCATGGCGCCGATCTCGACGTGAAGGATGGCGAGTTCGTCGTCTTCGTCGGCCCGTCGGGCTGCGGCAAGTCCACGCTGCTGCGCATGATCGCCGGACTGGAGGATATCTCCGGTGGCGAGATCAACATCGGCGGCAAGGTTGTCAACGATGTCGAGCCGGCTGACCGCGGCATCGCCATGGTCTTCCAGTCCTATGCGCTCTATCCGCACATGACGGTCGAGGAGAATCTGAGCTTTGGCCTGCGCATGAACGGCAATCCCAAGGCGGATACCGAAAAGCGCGTGAAGCATGCAGCCAACATCCTGCAGATAAACGAGCTGATGCAGCGGCGCCCGAAACAGCTCTCAGGTGGCCAGCGCCAGCGCGTCGCGATCGGCCGCGCCATCGTGCGCGAACCTGAGGTCTTCCTATTCGACGAGCCGCTGTCCAACCTCGATGCGGAGCTACGCGTTCAGATGCGAGTGGAGATTTCGCGACTGCACAAGCAGCTCGGCACCACGATGATCTATGTCACTCACGATCAGACAGAAGCGATGACGCTCGCCGACAAGATCGTCGTGCTCCGGTCCGGTAACATCGAACAGGTGGGTGCGCCGCTCGATCTCTACGACGATCCCGCCAACCAGTTCGTCGCCGGCTTCGTCGGATCGCCGAAGATGAACTTCCTGAAGTCCAAAGTGATCGAGACGGGGGGCGGAACGGCCACCGTCGCCATCGCCGGCGAGCCGAACGTTCGCCTGACGCTGCCGGTCCTTTCGGCGGTCGAGAAGGGCGCTGACGTCACTATTGGCATCCGGCCGGAGCATTTCAGCGATGCCGGGCAGGGCGACACGGATCTGACCGTCTCCATCGATGTCGCCGAGCACCTCGGCAACACCAGCTACATCTACGCCACCACGAAAGGCGGCGAGCAGATGATCATCGAGCGCCCGGAATCACGCACAGCCGCCGAGCGAGACACGCTGACGGTCGGGCTGACGGTAAAGCGCGTCTTTCTGTTCGACAGTGCGGGCAAACGCCTGCGCTGAAATCGGTCCATCCCAAGACTTGAATCCCAAGAACAATCACTGACTGACATAAAAGAAGAGGACTTTCCCATGAGCTCAGATCAACCGATCCGCTGGGGTATCATCGGCCCGGGCACCATTGCGCGCACCTTCGCAGATGGCATCGCTCATTCGCGCACCGGCAAGCTCGTTGCTATCGCCACCCGCAACCCCGAAAAGCCGGGTCTTGCCGATAACTTCCCCGGCGCCCGCATCGTCAAGGGTTATGACGCTCTGGTCGGCGACAGCGAGATCGATGCGGTTTACATCGCCGTGCCGCACACCGGCCATGCTGAATGGGCGATCAAGGCGATCCGGGCAGGCAAGCATGTGCTCGTCGAAAAGCCAATCGCGCTTACCGCCTACGATGCCGATGCCATCTATCATGAAGCCAAGAAGGCCGGCGTTTTCGCAGGCGAGGCCTTCATGTACCGCGTCCATCCGCAGACGGCCAAGATCGTCGAACTGGTGAAATCCGGCACCATCGGTGCGCTGCGCATTATTCGCACCAGCTTCGGCTTCAACATGGGTACGTTTCGCCCGGAACACCGCCTGTTTGCAAACGAGACGGCCGGCGGCGGCATTCTGGATGTCGGCGGCTATCCGGTTTCCATGGCGCGGCTGATCGCAGGGGCGGCCGAAGGCAAGCCGTTCCTGGAGCCGGAAAAGGTCGCGGGCGTCGGCCATCTCGGCCAGTCTGGCGTCGATGAGTGGGCGTCCGCCGTGTTGCAATTCCCCGGCGGCGTCATTGCCGAGGTCTCGTGCTCGATCATGGCAAACCAGGACAACACGCTGCGCATCATCGGCTCTGAGGGGCGCATCGAGGTCAAGGACTTCTGGTTCGCTTCCGGACACAAAGGCGGCGTCGGCAAGATCGAGCTCTTCAAGGGCAACGAGCAGCAGACGATCGAGGTCAAGGAAGACCGCTGGCTCTATTCGTTCGAAGTCGATGCGGCAGGCGATGCCATCCGCGCCGGCCAGCAGGAATTCACCTCTCCCGGCATGGGCTGGGCCGATTCCGTCGGCAATCTGCGCGTGCTCGACCAGTGGCGCGCCTCGATCGGCCTGGAATATAGCGTTGAGAAGGCGGCAAAGCGCGTAAGCAATCTTGCAGGCGGCAAGGTCGCGCTTGGCAACAGCATTCCCAAGCGCGCCATCCCCGGCATCTCCAAGCCCGCCTCAGTCGTCACCCTCGGTTTTGAGTTCTTCCCAAACTTCGCCGCCGCCTCGCTGACGCTCGATGCCTTTTATGAAGCCGGCGGCAACGTCTTCGACACTGCCTTCGTCTATGGCGGCGGTAAGACCGAGAGCATTTTCGGCGACTGGCATACCACCCGCAATGTCAATCGCGAGGAGATCGTGCTGATTGGCAAGGGCGCGCATTCGCCACTCGTCTATCCCGATGTCATCGCCAAGCAGCTCGACCAGTCGCTTAACCGTTTGAAGACAGACTACGTCGACATCTACTTCATGCACCGCGACAACACCGACGTTCCGGTCGGCGAGTTCGTCGATGCCATGGACGCCGAGGTAAAGCGTGGCCGCATCCGTGGCATTTTCGGCGGTTCCAACTGGACCCGCGAACGCATGGATGAGGCGGCGGCCTATGCCGCGAAGAACGGCAAGCTGGCGCCAGCAGCGCTGTCGAATAACTACTCGCTCGCCGAAATGCTCGACCCGATCTGGGCCGGTTGCGTGACGTCGTCGACCGACGAATGGAAGACCTGGCTCAATGAGCGTCAAGTACCGAACTTCGCATGGTCGAGCCAGGGCCGTGGCTTCTTCACCGACCGTGCCGGTCGCGACAAGCGCGATGACGAGGAAATCGTCCGTTGCTGGTATTCTGACCGCAACTTTGTGCGCCGCGACCGGGCCATCGAGCTGGCGGCCAAGCTTGGCCGCAGCCCGATTCACATCGCACTCGCCTACGTCATCGCGCAGCCATTCCCCGTCATTCCGTTGATCGGACCACGCACGATCGCAGAGCTGGAAGACAGCCTCTCGGCGCTCGATATTAAGCTGACACCAGAACAGGTGAAGTGGCTCGAGGCGTAATCGATCGTCTTTAAAGATGATGTGAGAAAGCGGGAATTCGGGCACCGGATTCCCGCTTTTTTTCTGGCGTTCGCCGCCATTCGACCTATATCGGGTTAAACGCTCCCACAAAGAGTGGGAACAGCGCTCGGACGGGCGCAATTCGCGCGATCAGCCGCCCGGCGACCTCGCGCTCAGGTATGAACGATATAGGAGCATCCCATGAAATCGCTCTTTTCAATCGCAGCGCCCCTGGCGCTCGTGACGCAGCTGGCGTTGACGCCGATGGCCTTGGCGCAAGAGCCGGTGGTCGGGGTGTGGAAGACGCAGGTCGGAACGACGGCAACGATCGCGGAATGTGGCAATGGCTACTGCATAACCATGAAGACCGGCGATCATGCCGGCCAGAAGATCGGCTCGTTTACCGGCGAGAACGGCAATTTCACCGGCACCATCATCGAACCCGACAGCAAGAAGACGTTTGACGGCGTACTGACTGTCTCCGGTGACACCGTGAAGATGCGCGGCTGCACAATGAAGGTGATCTGCCGCTCGCTGACCTGGACGCGGCTCTAGAATCAGCGCCGCAGCCCTTCGATGACCGCCTGATATTCGTGCGCCAGCGTAATTGCCGCTTTCGCAACCACGGGATTGATCGAATTCCGATCAACGGCGTTTGAGCATGCCTCGAACAGTCCGCGCAGCTCGCATTCGATCTCGGACAGTTCGGGATACTGCTTCACAAGCACCTGCGGAAGCAGTTTTGCTCTTGTTTTCATGGATTTGGAACCGCGCCACACATCCGGCGAGGAAATCGTCGCGTTCAGGATTGCCGCCTCAAGCTGTCCGGTTGCACTTACGATGTCAGTGATCAAAGCCGTCATTCTTCCCTCCAAGCAAAGGAAACCCGAAGAAGACGATGCATAACTCGTGCCAAGCGCAATTTGTCGGTCAGGCCGCGCCGGCTGCATGAAATCTTCTGGGCTGGGCTGGGCCCGCCCGCAGGCCGTCGAAATTTACCATCAGGATAGATTGGTAGATCCAGGCCACGGATTTGGCTTCTATCCATTAGACAATTCGCAAATACTTTTTTACGTTGTGATTCTGGGCAGAGGGGACAAGTCCATTATCAATCGTTGGCGCCTATTTCGTGATCACAAGACCGGCTACGGCGAGCATATCGTCGGGGCGCACTCCCTCCGCGGCCTCCAAAGTCCGCTAGCACTCCTGCTTTGCACCGCCGCCTTTCTGGCGCCTGCCTATTTGCAGGCACAAGAGCGTGTCCCATATGATGTTGCGCCAGGCACCACGGTCTCGGGTGGCGCAGGGGGCGCTGGCGGTGCGGCCAGTGGTTCGCCGGGATCTACCGGCGGCGCGGGCGGTGCGGGCGGCCCCGGGTTCCTCGCAACCGTTCCGACCGCAATCACAATCGGCACAGGCGCGACGGTTACAGGTGGTGTCGGCGGAGCCGGCGGATCTGGTGGTGCGTTCGGCACGGCAGGGGCGGCTGGCGCGGGCGGTGTCGGCATTATCGGCAGGAACCTTTCGATCATCAATGGTGGCGCGATCAACGGCGGATTGAGCGGTTATGGCATCACGCGTGCGGACGGGTTGCAGACAGGCGGCTCGACTTTCCTCGGATTTTCGACCGGCGCGACGCTTCTTGGCGGTATTCTGATTTCAGATGGCGAACTGAGTGTCGCAGCGAGCAACACGACCATAGCAGGCGCGATCCGGGGCGGCGGCGCGCTGACCCTGCAAAGCGGTCTGCTGACGCTTGGGGGTGCGAACAGCTACACAGGAGATACGACCATCAGCCTAGCCGCCACCTTGCAGGCAGGCGCCGATAATGTGTTGTCCCCAGTAAGCGGTTTCATCATCAACGGCAGTCTGGACCTGTTAGGACATGTAGCGACAGTCGGCTCGCTCTCGGGTGCCGGAAACGTGGGCACTTCGGGCGGTGCAGCGACACTGACCATCGATACGGCAGCGTGGCGACAAGTCGCGTTTCTTGGCAGCTTCTCTGCAGGTCCGCTCGGGATCGTCAAGACCGGCGCGGGCACGCAGGTTTTTTCGGGAACGGCATCCTACACCGGCTCGACAATCATCAATGGTGGTACCTTGGCCATCAACGGCATGGACCTGTCGAGCTCGAGCTCGCTCACGGTGAATGCCAGCGGCACGATAGCCGGCTATGACAGCACCTTGCCGTCCACGACTGTAAACTCAGGCGGCTTTATCTCCCCTGGCAGCACCGGCCACGATATCGGCCTCCTGTCCATCGCAGGCAATCTGCTGCTGGCTCCTGGCTCGACCTACCGCGCGGACATCGGCTATATCGGTGCTATCGGCACGAGCGATCTTCTTGACGTCACTGGCGTGGCCACTATCGGCGGCTCCTCCCTCGACCTCGTCGGGTCCTTCTTTCGTCCGGACCGCTACACGCTGATTACGGCGGCCGGCGGCATCAGCGGCTTCTTCGCCAATACGCCACAACAGCTCCCGCTGGCCGACCTCGCCTTCGCCTACGATGCTTCCAGCGGCTATCTCGACGTTACTTATAACGGTCAGCCCATCACATCCGCCATTGCAGCGCGAACCTTCGCACGCATTGATACTGGAACCGGCGTGCAGTCATTGGGCTCGGGCAATGCGGTTTTCGATGCGATCGTGGGGCAAGTCTCTACGACTGCCATCGACACTGCCCTCGATCAGCTCTCGGGTCAGAGTTTCGCATCCATCCGCTCATCGATGATCGACGACAGCCGCTTTATCAGGGACACCGTCAACGATCGTCTGTTTGCAACCGCACAGACGGGTGAGAGCGAAGGATCTGCGAGCGGCTTCTGGGTTCAAGGCGTTGGCTCTTGGGCTAACCGTGACGCAACCTCGGAGGCCTCCGGTCTCGACCGTTCCATTGGAGGCTTTTTCCTCGGCGGCGATGGTGAGATGAGCGACACCGTCAGGATCGGCCTCTCCGGCGGCTACAGCAGATCGGCTTTCGACGATGACGGTCGCGGCGCCCACGCTAACAGTGACGATTGGTATATCGCAACCTATGTGGGGGCGAACCTCGGCAGGGTCAGGGTGAGAGGCGGTCTTGCCTACACCTGGCACGACGTCGATACGACACGCAACGTTGTCTTCCCCGGCTTTAACGAAAGGCTCTCAGGCGATTACAATGCTGCAACCGCTCAGCTGTTCGGCGAAGCCGGATACGAAATTGAGCTTGGTCAGGCGACACTCGAACCTTTCGCCGGCGCCGCCTACGTCAATGTGCGCTCCAACGGCTTCACCGAACGCGGTGGGGATGCGGCGCTCCAGGTCGGCGATGGCAACGACAATGTCGGGCTCACCACCTTGGGGCTGCGAACAACCTCGGCCTTTTCCCTTGAGAATGTGACAGTGGAAGCGAGAGGAATGATCGGTTGGCGCTATGCGTTCGGCGATCTCGCGCCGGTCGAGGTCGTCGCCTTTTCCGGCGGTTCGCCCTTCGGTGTGAGCGGGCTCGCCGCGACCAGGAATGCTGCGCTCGTCGAACTCGGATTTGATGCCCTTGTTTCGGACAATATGAGGCTTGGGCTGTCCTATAATGCAGCCTTGTCCCGGGACGTCGTCGATCAGGCTGTGAATGCGCGGCTGTTGGTGACCTTCTGACGAACTCCACCCCGAACGCTCAGCGAATTTGACTTCCCCGTGTGGCGCGCAATAAAACGGCCCTCAAGGACAGGATTGCCAGCATTTAGAGTTTTACTTGGGCATCGGTCGATCAACGCGCTGAGAAAAAAGTAGCGACCACATCAAAATTGGCGCTTCGGATGGATGTTGGTCAGGCGGTCTGAGCTGTGCCTTTGGGTGAAGGCGAGGGGCTGCGACTATCTACAAACACAGCCTCTCTAATCTCCATCTCGGTATCTCATCCCCGTGACGCTTCAAAGCTAACGAAAATTCGTGAACAGAATGTTATCCAACGCGCAGCTAAAGCCATACGGGCCTCGGGCAGCGACTTGGCTGAACGCGTTACCACGCCAGGCATCAACTCATTGGAGACTTGATCGTCTGGTCATGCTGGTCTTCAGGTCGAGAGAGACACCCAACGGGACACCTTTGATCAGCCCGGGAGTGCCAGATTACAGATGGCTGGGTCATCGATCATTCAAGGCACGTGGATGGCGGTCACTGCCATATGTCGGCCTTGGCTTCAATGGACAGGAGCGATCCGCCCGTTTGGGCGACTGGCGGCCACAACAGTCAGCCCGCTTTCTGCAGGCGGCCAAATCGGCTGCCATTGAATGCGGCGCAATGGAACTGACCGACCGACGAATGGGTTATCCTGAGGTTCGACAGGCCAAACCGCAGCGTTCCGATCACCACGGTCGTCTGATCGCAGATGTATTATGCATAGCGAGGACATGATGGGTACCAACGATACAAATGCCACGCCCGAGCAGCGTCGCCCAAAGGATGTTAAACCGCTTCCGGGAAAGCCCGAGGGTGCAGATAAGGGCTCGCTTGCACCAACGACAGTGCAACCCACAGGTGGCAGGGATGAGAGCGAGCGGCCAATCGTCAATCCTATCACCGGCGCGGCTCTGTGAGGCGTTCGATGATCGAGCAAGACGAACTCCGCCAGCGCGTTGAAGCCCTGGCCGCAGCTGCCGAAGCCGAGCCGGAGACGGTTGCAGATCTCAGCTCGCTCGCAGTTCAGCTCTGGGCTAATTTCGACGAATTTAGCGTCGAAGACCTCGAGGATATTCTGCGCGATACTTGGCGAAGCCGAGGTTTGCCCTTCAACGACAATGCCGTATGACCTTCAACCCGCTCACCGCAGATCTACCCGTGCAGCCAGAACCGCTCTTCCGGCCGGTGCTTGCTCGAAAGTTCGGATATAGAGGCGGATCGGTTAGAACCACAACGGAACAAAGTTGAAGTGAGGATCGCATGAGCGCCGCGAACTCATCGGTCGTATGTGGAAGACGCTTCGGCGGGCTCCGATCCCCTCGAGCTATGTTGATTCATTGCGGGCCCGTCGTTGGAAGATGCTCTGCATCGTGAACACGCTACTACCAAGCTTTTCCTCCGCCATCGATCGATAGCCGCGCCTCTCCCAAAAATACGTTCAGCTTTGTCGCGTGCCACCTCGGGCAAACTATACCTCGGTGATAGACGTGCACTGAACCGCACCGGGTTTGCCGGAGGCCATTTCGTTTAAGTTACGCGGCCACGGCGGGTGCGTCCAGCATGGCGTAATATCGTTCTTCGGCTTCGGCTGGCGGTATGTTGCCGATGGGCTCCAGAAGGCGACGGTTGTTGAACCAGTCGACCCATTCCAAAGTGGCGAACTCCACGGCTTCGAAGTTCCGCCACGGTCCTCGCCGATGGATGACCTCGGCCTTGTAAAGACCATTGATCGTTTCGGCGAGAGCGTTGTCATAACTGTCGCCGACACTCCCGACAGACGGCTCGATGCCCGCTTCCGCCAGCCGTTCGGAATAGCGAATGGACACGTATTGCGATCCGCGGTCGGAATGGTGAATCAGTCCCCCACGGTGCACGGGCCGCCGATCATGAAGCGCCTGATCGAGTGCATCGAGAACAAAACCCGCATGGGCAGTCCGACTTGCCCGCCAACCGACGATGCGGCGAGCAAAGGCATCGATTACGAACGCGACGTAAACGAAGCCCTGCCAGGTTGCCACATACGTGAAATCAGAAAGCCAGAGCATGTTTGGCGCAGGCGCGAAGAAGTGTCGGTTCACCCGGTCGAGCGGGCATGTGCCGGTCTTATCACTGATCGTCGTGCGGATCGGCTTGCCACGAATGATGCCCTGCAGCCCCATCACCCTCATAAGCCGAGCGACCGTGCAGCGGGCGATGTCGAAGCCCTCCCGCTGCAATTGCCGCCAGACTTTGCGCACGCCGTAGACCTGGAAGTTCTCATTGAACACCCGGCGTATCTCGATCTTCAGGCCGATATCGCTGCGGGCGCGGATCGACAGGCGGTCCACATCCAAGCGCTTGGCGACGTTCTCGTAGTAGGTTGATGGGGCAATCGGCAAAAGCCTGCAGATCGGCTCGACCCCGAACACGCTACGGTGTTCGTCGATGAACGAGATCATCGTTTGAAGGGGCGGTCGAGCTCCGCCATCGCGAAATAAGCAGACGCCTTGCGCAAAATCTCATTGGCCTGACGAAGCTCGCGGTTCTCCCGCTCAAGAGCCTTCATCTTCTCGGCCGCGTCGGTCGACAAGCCTGCTCGTTTGCCGCTGTCGACCTCGGTCTTCTTCACCCATTCATGCAGCGTGGCTGGCGAGCAGCCGATCTTGGCCGCGATAGATGAAACGGCCGCCCACCGCGACGGGTGTTCTGCCTCGTGATCCAGCACCATACGGATCGCACGGTTGCGGACTTCGGGTGAAAATTTGTTCGTTGTCTTGCTCATATCGGCTCCACTCTCTCAGAAGTTGGAGCCTCCGGCAAACCCGGTGCGGTTCACACAGATGCGCAACGCGATCCTTGTTAGAAGAGCGAATCGCTCTAAGTGTGTACGTGTTTCGGAGGTGTTATGAACGAATTGACCGCCAATAAAGCAAAAACAGGCGTTGAAGGTCTCGACGATATTCTATCTGGTGGTCTTTCTCGACGACATGTTTTTCTGCTTGAGGGCTCACCTGGAGCCGGAAAGACCACTATTGCCCTACAGTTTCTGTCTGAAGGAGCTGCCCGTGCAGAGAGATGCCTTTATATCAGCTTGTCTGAGACCGAAGAAGAGCTCCGCGACGGAGCCGCTTCGCATGGGATCGAATTGCCCGACGTCTTGAAAATATTCGAGTTGGTCCCACCCGAAAGTCTTCTCGATCCCGATCAGCAGCAGAGCCTGCTGTACTCGTCTGATCTTGAGCTCGGCGAGACGACGAAGCTGATCTTCCAAGAGTTCGAGCGGGTAAAGCCCCAGCGGGTGGTGATCGACAGTCTCTCCGAAATCCGACTACTAGCACAGAGTTCCCTCAGGTATCGCCGCCAGATATTGGCATTGAAGCACTTCTTCTCCAGGTCAGACGCTACGGTCCTGCTTTTGGATGACATGACTGCCGACACGCTGGACAAGACTGTACACAGTGTCGTGCACGGCGTGATCCATCTCGAACAGCTCGCTCCCGAGTATGGTGCCGAGCGCCGCAGGTTACGTGTAATCAAGTACCGTGGCCAATCTTATCGCGGCGGGTATCATGACTTCATCATCAGGACTGGCGGTGTTGCGGTCTTCCCGCGTTTGCGGGCAAGCGAACACCGTACCGGCTTCGAAAGAGTCACTCTTTCCAGCGGTATCGGCGAGCTCGACGATCTTCTGGGGGGAGGAGTCGAACGGGGTTCTAGCACGTTGCTTATTGGACCAGCGGGAACGGGCAAGAGCTTGTTCGCGCTTCAATTCGTTATGGCAACCGTCGCACGGGGTGAAAAGGCTGCACTATTTCTCTTCGATGAAGAGATGGGTTTGCTGTTTGCAAGAACCAAGGCTTTAGGTTTCGACCTGGAGAAGTTACGCGATGAGGGTTCCATTCATATCGAGCAACTCGATGCGGCCGAACTATCACCGGGCGAGTTCGCGCAACGCGTACGTGACCGCGTGGCGAGCTATGACGCCAAGACCGTCGTGATCGACAGCGTCAATGGATACCAGGCTTCGATGCCGGAGGAAAACGCGCTAATTCTTCATATGCATGAACTGCTGCAGTACCTTAATCGGCAGGGTGCAAACACGTTCTTGACCGTTGCCCAGCATGGGTTGGTTGGAGACATGAAGTCTCCCGTCGATGTCACGTATTTGGCCGACACTGTCGTTCTGCTTCGCTATTTTGAGGCGTTGGGGAAAGTGCGCCGAGCGGTATCAATCATCAAAAAGCGAACCGGCAGGCACGAGGACACGATCAGGGAGTTTAGGATCACCGAAGAGGGGCTGAAACTCGGCGAGGCCCTCAGCGGTTTTCAAGGTGTGCTTCGCGGCGTACCAACGTTTGTTGGAGCGAAAGGTCCGCTTCTCCCGGGTGTTACGGAGGACGACGACAATTCATAACACAAACGCTGCCGGCCTCATTTACGCACCACTGGGGCGTGACGCGCAGATCGCGGCCGGGCTACTCGCGGAAGTGGGTATCCACGCGGAAACCGTGCCCGATCTCTTCGATTTCGTCGTCAAGCTCGGGGAAGACATTGCCTTCGTCGTGATCACCGAGGAGACATTGCGGTCGGCTGATCTACGCCCCATCTCCGAGTGGATAGAGCGCCAACCAAGCTGGTCCGACCTACCGTTCGTCGTATTGACCGCCCGCGGTGCTGGTCCCGAGCGAAACCCCCAGGCGGCGCGGCTGTCGGAGATACTGGGCAATGTCAGCTTTGTCGAACGGCCCTTCCACGCAACCACATTCGTTAGTGTGGTCAGGTCTGCACTGAGAGGACGACGTCGGCAATATGAAGCACGCCAACGGATTATCGAGCTTGATGAAGGAGAGCGGCGCCTTCAAACGGCATTGGAGGCGGGTAGGCTTGGAGCATGGGAGCTTGACCTGGACACCGACATCCTTACGACGTCGCCCGCCTGCCGTGCAATATTTGGACGGGGTAATGCCGACATTTTGCTGTTTGACGAGATGGTGGGCGTCGTTCACCCGGAGGACCTGACGAGATTGACCTTGGCGCTCAATGAAACGAGGGAGACAGGAGCCGACCTTGCGATTGATTACCGTGTAATCTGGAGTGACCGCACTGTTCATTGGATCGAGATGCGGGCTCAGCGCTACAGAGACAAAGCCGGGAGGGCGACTAAGATCGTCGGGGTTTCGGCTGATATCACCGCTCGGTTGGAAGCGGAGGAGCAGCAGCGACGATTAAATGAGCTGCTCGAGCAGCGTGTCGAGGAACGAACCCGGGCTTTGGAGCAGGCGCACGCGATCGTGCTCGACGAAGTCAGTCAGCGCGAGCGGGCAGAGGAGCAACTTAGGCAAAGCCAAAAAATGGAGGCAATTGGGCAACTGACAGGCGGCGTCGCCCATGATTTCAACAACTTACTCATGGCAGTCCTCGGCAATCTCGAGCTGTTGCGCAAGCGTTTTGCGGATGATGAGAAGGCTACGCGCCTTGTCGACGGTGCAATGCAAGGCGCGAAGCGCGGTGCATCTCTCACTCAGCGGCTTTTGGCGTTTTCCAGGCGGCAGGACCTCAAGGTCGGACCCGTCGATCTCGGACAGCTTGTGGCTGGTATGGAGGATATGCTCAAGCGGTCGGTGGGATCGACGGTTACCGTAATCACCTCATTGCCGAAGCATCTCCCACCGGTTTCGGCAGATGCTAACCAGGTTGAACTCGCTCTTTTGAACCTTGCGGTAAATGCGCGCGATGCAATGTCGGAAGGCGGAACCATTCGGGTAGAACTTAAGACTGCCGAAGTCGCCAGTACCGCTAACGGCCTTAGCCCCGGGAGCTACGTTGTTCTGTCGGTCGCCGACAATGGCTCGGGGATGGACAAAGCGACACTGGAAAAGGCAACTGAACCGTTTTTCTCGACGAAAGAGTTGGGCAAGGGCACTGGACTGGGTCTTTCGATGATCCACGGCTTGGCGCTCCAGTTGAAAGGCCGATTGAAACTGGAAAGCGTCGTCGGGATCGGCACGACCGCGGAGCTTTGGATACCCGTTTCGGACCTGTTGCCAACCGTTGCCGCCACTGAGGACTTGGTGCCAACGTCGAGCGCTGAGTCGAGCAAACCGATGCGAATTCTCTTTGTCGATGACGACGCGCTCATTGCGATGAGTTCAACCGATATGTTGCTCGATTTGGGTCACGACGTCGTTGAAGTCCATTCCGGAGAAGAGGCGCTTCAGCAGCTGCAAGACGACGCGACATTCGATCTGCTTATTACAGACTATTCGATGCCTGGTATGAACGGAGGCGAGCTTGCAACAGCGGCTCGACAGACAATCTCGAATCTACCTATCCTCATCGCGTCCGGATACGCCGACCTTCCACCTGGCGTCAGTCTCGATGTCGCCAGATTGGGAAAGCCATACAGCCAAGACCAACTTGCCAGGGCGATCGGGAAGGTCATGGCAAACGTCCGCTGAAGTCCGCGCAGCGAACTTACTTATCTGCGCCTGTAATGGTTGGATAGGCAACGCCTGGTGCAACGAGTAACCCGTGATCCGCAAGTTGGTCGAGCGAGCGTTGCAGGGCGGCAGAGGGCTTACTTTCGCTGCCGAAACGGGCCTCAAGTTCTCGGGCAAGATCAATTGGATCACCCATTCCATTCTGGACGAGCCTGATCAGCGCTTTCGCTTCGCTGTTGGGCGGAGATGTCCCCCAGACTTCGTCGCTAAATCCTCCGTGGGAAAGTACCGATCTGATGACTTCGAGTTGAGACGTTGTGATGTATCTTGGGATGTGGGACACAATTGGTCCACCCTATATTTCGAGTTCTTATGCCCCTGTGGAAAATGAGCAGGTTTGGGCCAGCCCACTCGATTCACCGGGTCAGTGACGCGGTGCCAGAGCGTTTCGTTCAGCAGACAGCTGCCGATAGATGACGTTGAGTTCGGCGTGTTTGGCTTCCCTGATATTGGGCGAGGCCATTTCAGCGTCCAGTCTGTTAAGCTGCCGTCCGATTTCTTCGGAACGGACTTTGCCACTATCGGAAGTCTTGAATTCGATCATCGCCAACTCCCCATGATCAATGCCTCAGTCCAATTCGACGGAACTGGCTACATCCGCATGCGCGCGCCGTGTGCGCCCTATCTACGGACCCCTTCATTCTTTGATGGGCGATGAGGAACCTGTCCGAGTGGCTGCCTCATCCGCTTCCGCAGCCAGCCTCATCGCGCGAAGTCGAGCGGTCTTTGCATCACGCACGGCGCGCTGAGAATTGATGAGCGCAGTAGCGACTTGATGGGTCTCAGCAAATTTATCTCGGCGTTCGCTCTGGGTCATTGACGTCCTCATAGCGAAACCCGATTTGGAGAGTCACCAATACGGCCAGGACGATGCGCCAGTGACTGGTCAAGACCAGCGTCCGTAAGCTTGGACGGTATGAAGGCGACGGCGGTTGTGAGAGCCTGGTGTCCATCGCAGCTATTGATGTCTCGATGACGGGTCGTCCGGCACCAATTGTGAACGGCGCTGGCAACGCGTTCGATATCCAAATCAGACAGGGTAACAAGAGACTGCAGCACTATCGCTCTCCTCCGTTCAACGGCAAGAGCAAGTAGTAACTCCCAAGCGACCTCTACCATCCAGAGTGGGGCCGATGACAGCAAACATACCGTTTAGTCGAGATTGCGCAATACACTAATACACATATGAGGATTTAAACGGTGCTCACGTCAGCGCCTTTTTTACCGCTAGAAATTAGGCGAACCACGCGCGCGGCATGCTGGCAACCCGCGAGGGTGAGGACCACAGCCGCCAAGAAGCGGTGGGAGAAAGCCTCCGATCCCGCCATTGGTGGAGGGATCAGAGGAATCTTTTAGGCTGCTGCCAGTGCCTTTTCGATGTCTTGGAGAGAGTGGCCGGTCAAATCCTTATCTATCTCGCCAATGAGAACGTCGGCCAGGGATTTGTGGTAGCCTTTCCTCATCTCTCCGAGTGTCCGTGGGGCAGCCACGATGACAAGACTTTTAACCTTTCCATCGAGCACCTGCTTATTCAGCATTTCGGTGACACCGGAGCCAAAGCCGTCCTCGTTTTGCTGACTATCGTCGGGATTGGCCGAGCTGCTTGAATGGCGTGCGCCTGAAGAAATCTTGGCGCTATCGATTTCTACGGATGGCAACGCGATCAGTTTAACGTTCGCCGCGTCTCCATCATTCCGAAAAAGACTGAGCTTTTCGCCGTCCGCGACCGCGATGACCGTATTCTGGGGTAAATCCATAATGCTATTCCTCACTTGAAGGGCCACGATGATTGGTGCACCAACGTGCGATATCCTAACCAAGCGGTGGCCTATCTGTTCCATCGCAAAGGGCTCGAACGATCACCTGCTGAGGCGCAACAGGGTCTTGTTTGCCCTATCAATCGATTGGGCTGTAGGTGCGACTGGTGGACGCTTCTTGATGCTGTTGCACGATAGGCTCGCCAGCTGTTTCAGCTCGGGTGTCGTCGAACTCTGTCTCGAACGTTGCGACCTGGACCATAGCGGCCTTCGCTTTGTCGATTGCTAGGGCATCGGAGGGTGGCATATTCGCGCTGGTCATGAAAACTGAGATTTTCTCTCCGCCTTCGCCGACGAACTCGACGGCGGTGCCAGATGCTGTGCGGGCGACACTCTGGTTGATGATGTGCATTGTATTCTCCTTTGAAATGCGTGCGTCGACGGGCGACGCACGCTCGATCAGTCAGGCCGCTTTGGCGTTGACCGTGGTCTCGGCGATTTCGGACAACAGTTCGTCAGTTTCTTCTTCCTCGTCCAAGGTCATGGCGAGCAATTCGGCAACGTCGTCTTGGCCGAGCGTTTTCGCCCATGTGACCATCGTACCGTAGCGGCTGATCTCATAGTGTTCGACGGCCTGCGCCCCTGCGAGGAGAGCGGGATCGAGAGCATCCGTTCCCTTGAACTCCTCCATGACTTCCTTGCCTTCCTCGATGATGCCGAGAATAGCATTGCAGGTCTTTTGCTGGGCGGGCTTGCCGAGTAGCTCGAAGACCTGCTCCAGGCGTTCGATGTGTGTCTCAGTCTGCCCTTGATGGGTCTGAAACGCCTGCTTGAGTTCAGGTGATTGTGCGGCGTGCGCCATTTTCGGCAAGGCGCTGACGATCTGCTTCTCAGCGAAGTAGATGTCTTTCAGGGTTTCATAGAGCAGATCGTTGAGGTTCTTTGGTTCCGTCATGGTCGTGTTCCTTTGTTCGGGTCAGGTTGAGGGAGAGTTAGAGTTTCCGTCCGAGGGTGTATTCCTGGACGACAGTGACGGGCTTCGTGCCAGCGACGCCGCCGAACCATGCGGCAACGACGCCAAGAACAAGGGAGAGGAAGCCAAGGAGGGCACCCCTCGATACGATAGTGGCAGTGGTCTGCGCGGCGTTGAGAGCTTCTTGCTTGGCTGTCGCGAGTGTTTCGCGATAGGTCGCCTCGTATTCGTCAACCTTCGCACGCGCCTGGTCGACCGGGACATTTTGTGCCTTGGCCAAAGCCTCGGCGGCTCTAGTCTTGGCGTCGGCCGCTTTTGACGGATCACCGGATGTGACGGCTTTCATTGCTGACAGCGCCGTCGCCTGCAGCGCTTGCGGATCGCTCCCGCCGCTGGTGTCTCGAATTTGAGCTTCCATTGCGGCCATCGGATCAGATGGCATGAGCGTTGGCGCAGCGGCTGAAACAGCCGAGGCGGCTGCCTGTCCTGCTCCACCTACCACGCTCGATAGACCACTGAATGCGCCGCCCACGAGGGCACCCACGGACGTGGTTAGAAGGTACAGCACAACTAGGGTCGTGACGCCCCACGACGTGATGCCGTGGAACCCACCCGTCGTTTCGTTTGGACGGCCAGAAAGACGACTGGCGACGTAAGCGCCGATAAAGGACGCCACGATGCCCGCCACAACAAACCAAAGGCCGCCGATGATAGACAACGACGATGCGGTAGGGTTATCTGCGGTGGCGGGGTCGAGGACGGCTGCGCCGATTCCGACGCCCAGTAGATTGAGCAGAAACTGCGTTGCCAGCGCGATAACTACACCCGCGAACACTGCCCCCCATGATATTTTGTCGATGGCTGTAATTGCTTCGTCGGTCGAGTATGTCATGCCGGTGGGCGAGTGTGTTGAGATAGGTTGGGACATTGCCAACTCCTCTGGGTAATGCCTGGAAATGCCGCCAGGACACGGCGGAAGTATTCCCGTGTTCGGGAATGGGTACTTCGGGTTCAGCGCATGAGCCCGGCTGAGCGCAGTGCCTTTTCGATGATGTCCTGTATCCCGGTCGCGGGCACACCCTGAGGCTTCAACCGAAAGGTCTGGACCGCGTCCGCAGAGCGGTCGACGGCGAATGAGGGCGTCAAACCCCAGCTTCGCGCGATCTCCGCTGTCGAGGACACCCCGACATCAAGCATGAATGGCCCGGCAGATCCTAAGCCGCTTTTCTCGTCGATTGGCGTGCCGTGCCCCATGCCATCAATACTGTGAAACTCCACTGGCACGAAACCGGTGCTGTCAGACCATCTCGTCGTATGGTGCGAGCGGTCCAATGATGACTTGGAAGACGATGTCGATAAGCCGTGAACTCCCAACCATTGTTCTACGAGTGCGTGGGCGTTTGCCTCGGCGACTGTCCGATCTTTTGAGCCCTGCCAAATGGAGACCGCTGGCCATGGTCCAGCGTGAGCAGAGGCTCTGTGCACCATTCCCGAGAGCGTTGCTCCGGAAGGAAGCCCAACACCACGCATGCGCTCGAGTGCATGAGGAACCGATGAGGCGACACCGTAAGGCAGCCCCCCGATGATCGCCCCGGCGGAAAATATTTCTGGATAGGATGCCAGCATGACATTCGCCATCGCTCCGCCAGCTGATAGGCCAGTGATGAAAACCTGCCTACTGTTGACGTTGTGATTGACACAGACGGTCTCGATCATTTGCCTGATCGACAACGCTTCCCCGCTGTCTCGGCGGATGTCGCCAGGCTCGAACCAGTTGAAGCAAAGGTTGGGATTGTTCTGCCGGCGCTGTTCGGGATAGAGGACGATGAACCCGTGATCGGCTGCCAGTTGCGCCCAACCGGAGCCGCCATCATATGAGGCCGCCGATTGCGTGCAGCCATGGAGGACTACCACCAAGGCTGGATCACCGCGGATGGTGCTTGGAACAAAAATCCTTCCTGCCAGATTTCCTGGATTTGAGCCGAATGCGGGCATCTCTGCGAGATGGTGCGATAAGCGCTTGTTCTGAGACCCAAGGGCTCGAACGGCAGCAAGGCGTTTGATTGTGTCGGATAGGGACGTCATGTCGTTCTCCAGCCATCAACGCCGAAACGGCGGTGACTGAGGTGAACTTGGCTACGTCGGGTTAGTTGCGTCGCACAAAATATATAATTTACGGCTTAGGCAGACCTGGAAGCAGTTCATCCGCATCTACGATTGCGGAAGACAAGTTCGTGATAACGGGCTCGTGGTCCCGCCACTCGACGTATTGCTAAAGCAGCGGGCTGCCCAGACCTTCAGTTTCGCAACGATTAAACTCTTTAGCGAGCTCTTTCGCATCGCACTTGCGCAAGGCAACGAAATCCCGCCCAATAGAAGCTGCTGGGAGGCCACTCAAGGTGTCGATTACCGACCAAGTTTCGGAGATGCTGACCACCACATATCTCGGTGTGGTTTCTCCAGAGGCAGCTTTGCCTGGAAAGGTGTAATTGACGGAGCCAGTGTTTTTAGTTGGCATGGGTAATGACTATCGCGAAAACGATCAGGATGGCCATGCCAGCCGCCGCAGTCCATAGCAATCCTTTGACGCGGGCATTGGTGCGGATGTGGGTGTCCAGGTCTGCAGGCGGCGGGCAAGCTGACGGCGGGGTGTCGAGATATCGTGACATGATTTCCTCCATGCTGGCGGGGTAACGAACTTGCGGCCCCATCGTTCCAGACACTGGCCGCGCCTGGCGGTCTTTCAACTCTATCTCGGTGTGGAAGCTGTTAGGGTTACGAGTGTAAGCAAATCTTTGCCCGCTCTGTCCGACCCGCTGAACCCGAATTGTTTGATCTGCATTCCTCTTCGAAGTCAGGAGGCCGGTCGATGCACGTGATCGATACACACATAAGAAATTCTCCTGATGGTACGGTGATAGTTGCGTATAGGGGCGAGGCAAGCGAACTCGTTTTTTGTGAGGATGATAGAGGCGGATGGAAACTTGAACGGTGATGATGCGATGTTGCGCGCCAAGCAAATCATGGTTTAGATCACAGCGTTCGGTTGCAACGTTTGAGGCGTCTATCGACCATTTCGAGCTTGATGGATACGGTCGTCGGTATAGCGTTCACCCGCGTTCGTATTGGGCGATTGCTACTTCGAGTTGACGAACCGGTTCCGTTCGCTCGAAGCTTCTGCTATTTTCCTGCTCGTGATGTGCGGAGCGCCCAGCAGAGAGGGACGGGGCGCCTTTTGTCAGGTGACGAGGATGATGCTCGCGAAACAGCGCCGTGAGGCTGAGGCGATCCCGGAAACCCGACGAGTTCTCTGCCGTGAGCGACCGGATGAGGGTTTCAACCTCTCTATAGCCGCAACTAAGCTCCTCCCACGGTACTGCAAGTAGTTCCCGACCCGACAGGCGTCCGATCGGGGTGAGAAACTTACGTTTCAACGACAGGTTCGTGGTGACAGCATCCAGTCGCCCTTTGAACCGCAAAACAAAGTGCCGACATCAACCAAGCGGATAAGGCGCCGTATAGAGTGACCCAACCGATCCCTCGGGCGAGAGCCTGCCCAGCCAGGTTTAATGGTATTCCCAAATCATGCGCGGAGGTAACGTTTCCGGCGGCGACCATGTCGGCGATCGCGCCGATGGCTTCGGACGGGGCAAGAATCTGCGCCTGTTCGAGATGAGCGGAGACCCCCGAGGACAGCAGGAGCCCCATTATGGCAATGTTTATTGCCAGCGAGATCATGCGCGCGCTCATGTCCATTCCCGACGCCATTCCAGAACGCTCCGCTGGTAAGGCGGCCGTCGCGGTATTGGTGACGGGTGTATTCGTCAGGCCGAGACCGGTTCCTGCGAGAATACAGCCTGGTAGGAGCGTTAGCCAGCTTGCGTGACCGCTGATGATTGCGACGTGGAGCAACCCGAATCCAACGCCGATGGTGAGTAGTCCCAATGGGATCACCGTGCGTGGTCCGCGGCTGTGGAGGAGCCTCTCGGCATAAGGGGGCACGAAGATGGTTGGTAACGTGTATGCGAGCACCATTAATCCGGCGGCGGTCGGGTTGTAGCCGAGTACGCCTTGCAGATAGATCGGCAGGTAGATCACAAATGGCCAGAAGCTGAAATTCATCCCGCTCGAGCCGAGTAGGGCACCGGAAAATCTTCGGACACGAAAGACGCTAAAGTCGAACATCGGTTGCGCGACACGGTTTTCGATCGCGATGAAAAGAAGGAAGCTCATGGCGGAAAGAGCCACAATAGACCAGAGCAGCGGGGTATCCGATCCCAGGGGCTGCCCTCGGGTGATAAGATAGACGATACCAAACACGGCGACAGAGAGCGTAGCCATTCCCGCGTAGTCGAGTCGGAGTGAGTGAGGGTCACGAGATTCCATGACGCCACGAGCGGCACACAAGCCAGTCACTGTGGCAAGCCCGACATGAATCAGGAATACCCATTGCCAGCTCGCAAGAGTGACAATGGCGCCGCCTATGATCGGACCAAACCCAAGCCCAATTCCGAATACGATGCCCCACGCGCCGAACGCCTTGCTCCGACCAACGTCGCGAAACTGATGCGAAAGAACGGCCACTTGACATGCGAGCATGGCGGCCGCGCTCAATCCCTGTAGTGAGCGCGCGGCAACCAGCAGGGGGGCGCTGTTGGCGAGGCCGCAGATCAGCGAGGCAAACGCAAAGATCATAGTGCCCCAAATGAAAACGCGCTTCCGTCCGAAGCGATCAGCAAGGGCACCCATCGCCATAAGTGCCGAGCACATGGCGATTGTATAAGCATTCGCAATCCACTGGAGTTGGCGAAAATCGGCGGGGAGAACATTTTCCAGCGTTGGCAGTATCGAGGGAATGCTGGTTATCTCCAGTCCGAGCATGAGCGCCGATAGGCACACTGCTACGAGCGCAATTCTGTTTCCAAGTAAAGTTTCTTCTTTCATGAGATCGCCTTTGAACTCCGAAGTCTGGGGATGCGAACAGGGCGTCAGCGCTCCTGCATGCGAAAACCGCGATCCGTAATTGCTATCGAAAGCGCCATCATGCAATCTAATGGCTGAACATATGAGTGACAACGAAAATGGATAGATCGATGGATGTGTTAGATGTCGAGGCGGTACGCGCCTTCGTCATGATCGCTGATCTTCAGAGTTTCACCCGTGCTGCGGAGGCACTCGGCTCGACACAGGGCGCCGTTAGCGTCAAGCTCAAGCGTCTCGAGGATCGTCTCGACAAGCGTCTCATTGAGCGCACGCCCAGACAGGTCAGGCTTTCGGTGCAGGGCGAGACATTCCTCCCGGCCGCTCGAGATTTCTTGGCCGCACATGAGCGTGCGGTGTCGGCGCTGACAATGGAACGCCGTCGGTTCCGCCTCGGCATCGCTGCGCATCTTATGGGACCGGAAATGCCGACTTTGCTTGCCAAGCTGAAAGCGCTCGACCCTTGCCTGATGGTCGAGGTTTTGGTCGACAATGCGCGAAATCTGCTGGATGCATATGAGGTAGGTTCGCTCGACGCGGTAATTGCCCGCAGTGACGACGATAGGCGTGACGGTGAGTTTCTCGGTCCTGAGCACTTCAGATGGTTCGCGTCCCGAAGCTTCGAGCATCGCGCCGGAGACCCTCTACCAATCGCTAGTCATCACTCGAGTTGTACCGTGCGCGAGGTGGCAACGCGTCTCTTGGATGCCGCCCAGATCCCTTGGACTGAGGTGTTCGTTGGCGGCACGTCTGCGGTTAAAGCGGCGCTCTGTGCTGGGCTCGCTGTGGCTGCCTTCCCCGTTAGACTGACAACGCCAGAGATGGTTGATCTCGGCGATGCCCTAGGACTGCCGGCGGTTCCTTCGCTTTCGATCCTTCTGCATTCATCGCTGACAGATAAGAAGACGAGAGCGACCCTTCGTGCGATCACCGCCGCGTTTAGTGAGCATCGTCCGGCCAGCAACATACCGGTCCGCTGAAGACACCAAAGGCGCGCCAAATGGACTTGATAGATGCAAATTGCTCCGCGCTGCACCTCGGTGGTGTTGCAGGTGGTGACGTTCAGACGCGCGCGCTTCACCTTATTGTGCTGGAATTCGTAGCCCGCGTTGAACGTTCCGGAGCAGATCTCTCTTGAGACGGACTGCGAGAACCCGAACTTTTCCTTTCCTTTCCTTTCCTTTCCTTTCCTTGCTTCCTGTTTCCGTATCCGCCCTGGCGGCAAACAGTCGACGTGGTCTTCGTTGGATCGGTGCGGCAACAATCAGTCGTTTTCGATGGCTCCCACCGTGGCACTCGGCTCGTCAGCTCGGTCTGCGTAGTCGCATTGATGGTAGCCGCGAGTGGCGCGGACGCGCCCTCCCTCCCGTAGCCAAGCCTTCGAAAAGACCAAGCAGCACGGACAACGTGTGAGTGAAACCCGCCATTCTTGACTTTCCATGACGGCGACAATTCCCGAAAGACCGTGAACCGGTTCGAGGTGCCGGGTGGTGGCTATGGTGACACGTGAGCAGCGGGAAGAGAAGTCTTGCCTGTGCCGGGAATCCTGGTGAATGGGGCCGACCCCAATATTCCGGCTCTCATGCTTCCACCGTTCGACATGCTTTGGAATGCGTCGGTCGGGAGCGGTGCGACGCCTTTGATCCAGCGGGCAGATGACGGGGCGAGGGTGGCTCAGGTTGAAGTCTTCTCAGATCGAGTACCCGTCGATCTTGTCGGACATTAGTGTTCGCGATCTAGGAAACACAAATCACCGCCTTCGGGGCCCGGATTTATTCAGGCCCACACCTAACGCGTAGACACTGCCAAACCAGGGCGTTTAGGCGCAAACCAACCCCCGTCTTACCATTGTCAATGCGCGGCTGATGATGGCGTTCTAATCTTGTTTCTATGATAAATAACTATTTAGATACAAAATATTTCTCATATAAAACAGAGAGGTAAGTCGATTTTCGGTGATCTGAGCCGGTGACGCGATCTTGACACGAAATCGCTTTCACTGTCTGTCTTGTCGCGAGGATTGCGGCGAAGTTCGGTAAATGTCGACCTTCACGCCGCATGTGAGGAGGACGCGTTTCTATGTTGAGATTTGCTGTTGTCGGGATCGATCATGGGCATACCTTCGATCACGTGAAGGGATTGCTGGCCGCCGGGGCCGAACTCGTCGGCTATTGCCCGAAGACATCCGTTCCTGCCATTCGCGAGATGTTCGAAAAGACTTACCCCGATGCACCGCAGATCGACCGTGAGCAGTTGCTGGCCGATCCTTCGGTCGACGTGATTTGCATCGCCGCGATCCCGGCCGACCGGGCTGATCTCGCTATCCGCGCCATGAAGGCCGGTAAGGACGTGATGACCGACAAGCCCGGCGTGACGACATCAGCGCAGTTGCAGGCGGTGAAGGATACGGTGGCCGAAACGGGCCGCATCTTCTCGATCTGCTTTTCCGAACGCCATTGCGTGCGCTCGGCAGTAAAGGCCGGCAAGCTAGTCAAAGCTGGCGCGATCGGCACCGTCATCCAGACGCTAGGTATGGGGCCGCACCGGTTGCAACTACCGACGCGGCCCGACTGGTTCTTCGACCCGGAGAAATTCGGTGGCATCATCGTAGACATCGCTTCGCACCAGGTCGATCAGTTCCTGTTTTACACCGGTTCGACATCGGCCATGGTTGCTGCAAGCTCGATCGGCAATTTCGGCATGCCCGACCGGCCGGCCTTCCAGGATTTTGGCGAGGTGCTTCTGCGATCCGACAAGGGCTCCGGCTACATCCGCGTCGATTGGTTCACCCCCGAGGCCCTGCCGACATGGGGCGACGGTCGTCTCACCATTCTCGGGACCGAAGGCTATATCGAGCTGCGCAAGTACATCGACATCACTGGCCGTCCCGGCAAGGATCACCTCTTCCTCGTGAACGGTAAGGAGATGACCCACATCGATTGCAGCGACGAGACGCTTGATTATTTCGAGGCGTTCCTGGCTGACGTGCGCGACCGCACCCAGACTGCGATGTCACAGGCGCATGTCTTTGAGGTCTGCCGGGTCTCTCTGGAGGCGCAGGCGAACGCGGTCAGGATCGGCAAGGGTGAGGGGCACGGGCGCTGACAATGAGCAGGAAATTTCGCGTTGGCGTGATCGGCGCCGGCATCGCCGCTCGCCATTTGTCCGGTTTCGGCTGGAACAAGGAGCTGTTCGACGTCGTGGTTCTGTGTTCGCTCGATGCGGATCGGGGCAAGGCGCTTTGCGAGGAGTTTGGGATCACTGAGTATACACAGGATGCCGAGGCGATGATTGCCCGAGCCGATCTCGACATCATTGACATCTGCACGCCTCCGAGCTCGCATTTCGACCTCTGCCGCAAGGCAATCGAGGCCGGCAAGCACGTGATCTGTGAAAAGCCGCTGTTCGGCTCTATCGCCGAAGTGGACGAGATGGCCGACATCGTGGCCACAGCCAATGGGCCGAAGCTGATGCCGATCTTCCAGTATCGCTATGGCTCGGGTCTTCAGAAGCTGAAGATGCTGATCGAGCTCGGGCTCACCGGCGAGGCATTCCTGACGACGATTGAAACCCATTGGTGGCGCGGGCCCGACTATTACGCCGTGCCGTGGCGCGGCAAATGGGCGACCGAGCTTGGCGGCGGCCTGCTCGGCCACGCCATCCACGCTCATGACATGCTGAATTACATTCACGGTCCCTGTGGCGAACTCTTTTCCTTTGGCGCCACGTTGGTCAATCCGATCGAGGTCGAAGACACTGCAGCACTTTCGGTGAAAATGAAAAACGGATCGCTCGCCAGCCTGTCGATGACGCTCGGGTCGCGCGAGGAGATCTCGCGCCTGCGGTTCTGCTTCCGCGATCTGGTGGCCGAGAGCATTATCGAGCCGTATACGATGGGCCGCGATCCCTGGACGTTCAAGGCGGGCAACGACGAGCATCAGCAGAAGGTGGATGCGGCGCTCGCTGCTTACGAGGTTAAGGAGGACGGCTATACCCGCCAGTTCGAGCTCTTCCATCAGGCCCTGGTCCGCAACGAGGAGCCGCCAGTGACGCTTGCCGACGCCCGCAATTCGCTAGAACTCGTCACCGCTGCCTACCACTCGCAACGCACCGGCCTTCCGACATGCCTGCCGATCCTTTCCGACCACACGCTTTACCGCTCCTGGCTACCCGAGGGTGCCCGTTAGCCAGAAGAAAAGACCGCGACCAGGGCCAATGCAGAATATCGCTGTTGAGACGATGAAAGTCGTGCTGAAGTAACGACTTGCTAAGCTCCGTTTGTCAGCCTCTGAGCTATTGATTTTCATAATCCGTTGTCCGAGGTCTTGCATGTTTTTGAGTAAAGACGATTGGATCAATCAGCGCGCCTATGCGCTTTGGGAAGCGGAAGGTCGGCCGGATGGGCGCGGCAGCGAGCATTGGCAACAGGCGGCCCGCGAGTATCAGATGCTGGAGCAAACGCGTGCCTCAGCCGATGGCAGCGACTTGATAGAACGCTTGAAAACAATGGGTCGGAGCATGCGTGAAGCGGACCGCGACGATCGATCCGAGACGCCTGGGAAATCCACGTCCTCGCGCCTTTCAAGACGCTGATCATCCTTGCCACGCCAAGACTATTTGGCGGCTTTTCGGATTAACACTTCTTTAGGTACGATCATCTGTTTCCACTATATTTCAGTGGGAAATCAACCTCTGCAGTACAACGTAAACCTTTGCTGAAGAGTATGCACAGTGGAAGGCATGAACGCCTTCTTGCGTGGCAGAGGCGGCGAATGTTCTCATCTATTGTACGCGAAGTCAGGTCGCGACTTACCGGATGCCTGTCCGCATGTGTGTATTCGCCTGAGATCGGCGCCAACGCGATTTCCGCCGACACATCCGCCGAACTCGTCCACCTGAAGAAGCTCTTCGATCACTCGTCGCGCGCTGCCCGTATCGGCGTGTGGGAATGTAATCTTCCAGGCGAGACGCTGGCATGGACCGACATGGTCTACGAGCTGTTCGACCTACCTATCGGCCTCCCTCTCAATCGTGAGGAGACCGTCAAGCTTTATACAGATCGATCGCGCACCGAGCTGACCAAGCTGCGCGATCGGGCCATCATGGAGCGATCCGGCTTCAGTCTGGATGCCGAGATCATTACGGCGAAGGGCAATCATCGCTGGATCCGGATCACCGCCACGGTCGAATGCGAGGGTGACCGCCCGGTCCGCATCTTTGGAATGAAGCAGGATATTACCGCCGAAAAGAAGCTCTTCGACGAGATCCGCTATCTGGCGGAGTTCGACCTCCTGACCAGTCTGCCCAACCGCGTTCAGTTCCAATCCACCTTCGAGACGCTGTGCGCGAGCGAGACGTCACGGCAGACCGTGGTTCTGTTTCTTGTTGATCTCGACGGTTTCAAGCAGGTCAACGACCGGCTCGGCCATCAGGCCGGAGACCAATGCCTGCGCGTGGCGGCCAATTGTCTGCGATCGGTGCTTGACGGGGCGGAGCTCGTGGCGCGTATCGGCGGCGACGAGTTCGCGGTGCTACATCGCTGCGGGTCAAGCGATGAGGCTGCCCGCATTGCCAGTTCCATTGTCGCCGCGCTTGCCGCAACGACCGACGAGAATGGCCGCGATATCGGCATCGGCGGATCGGTTGGCGTGGCTCTTGCTGCTGGCTATCTTGCATCGAAGGACATTTTCGCAGCTGCTGACGGAGCGCTCTACGCCGCCAAGAGCGGTGGCCGCAACTGTTTCAGCCTCGCTCACCCGTCATTTAGATCGCAGACCCACGCGGCTTAGAACATAGTCACTCTATCTACTGCGTGCGATTATGCGCCGTCGCTTACAGCTTTCCTTGCCGTGCGCTTTTGGGCTAACAACTCGATATCGACATGATCCAACGAGCACCACGACATGAGCCAGATTCCGCAGATCGATTACGACACCGCTTCCGAGGAGATCCGCTCGGCCCACGACGAGGAAGTCAGGGTTCGTGGCCGGATGACCAACATGAAGCGGACGCTTTTACATTCGCCTCAGGCGCACCGCATCTATGCGGAATGGTTCACGCTGCGCGCCGAGCTGGCTTCGATCAGCGATCGGCCGATCTGGATCTTCTCCCACGCGATTTCGAAGTCCTGCCACTCGAAGATAGCAATCACTTTTTTTCGCCGCGCGCTGATCAATAACGGTTTTGATCCGGATGCGCTCGAACTTAGCGAGGAAGAGGTATTGCTTGAAGCGTTCGGCAAGGCGATCGTCGCCGACAGCAACGCCATCCCGAGCGAGATCTGGACGCAACTTAAGCGTCGCTACGACGCGAAGACGCTGGTCGATCTCGTTGCTTTCGCCGGCATCATGATCGCGACCGCCGTGTTCAACAATGTCGTCGAAGTCGAATTCGATCCGGAGCTGGACGCCTTCGCCGAGCGCGTTTCTCGATAGAGAAACGATTTTTTCATCAGTAATATCAATGTCGTTCTGTGCTTTTTTCGACTTTCTTGTCAAGCTCGCCTGCGACGAAGACGGCGTGTTCGGTGATCTGCGGCAGGCCCATCAACTCACCGAAGCTGCCGCGTGCCAAAGGGCCTGAGATCAGCAGTGTCGGATCCGGTCGGTCATCGCCCGCCAGTGCCTCGCATGACAGGTTGCAGGCAATGCCGAGCCCGGTCGGATCGAGCCGCAGGTGGCCGAGGTCGCGTAGCTTCGTCAACCACGGTTGACTGTTCAGAATACCGCCATGGGCCGGGCCCGTGGTAACGACCACCGCGTCATAAACTCGTTCTAACAAAGCGGCGTTGCGCTGTCGCAGCACGACATTGATCTCCTCGCCCTTTCGACCGATACTGGCAATGGAGGCGGGCAGCACTTCCATCCGGCCGTTGGCGAGCGCGTCCTCAAGTACCTCTTCTACCTGTGGCGCAATGCGGAAGCGGTGCACGTCCCAGAAGGGTCGAAGGTGGCGAACGATCCGGCGGCGCTCCGACACTGGTAGTGCCCGCCAGATCGTATGCCCATGACCACGCACCTGATCGAGTACGGCATGCCATGTGTGGCCCGCCTGCTCGGCCTCGCGGATGGTGCGGCGCACGAGGCGCAAGAGCTGCGTGGCACTCTTAAAGCGAACTGCCTCGAAGGCGCCAAACGGATCCTGTGCAATTGCTGGATGGCCTCGCGATCTCAATCCTCGTCGAGAGATCGACGTCACCGGGCCACGATGACCGGTGCTCGCTAGAGACGCCACGACATCTGCGGCCGTCAGCCCGTTGCCGACAACGAGGAGACGATCCTGGGGGCTGATCGCGTCGAGCGCGCCGGGCACGGTGGTATCGGCGACAAATTTCGGATGGCCGGCAAGCGCCATCAATGTCGATGGAGGAGATGGCGAGGGGTGACTTGTCGCGATCACCAGATAGTCGGCGAAAGTCTGGCCGCCCTGGCTGTCTGAAAGTCGCCAGAAAGCGCCGTCGCGCTCGACGTCGGTGACGAGTGCCCGCCGGTGCCTGATGGCCCCGGTTTCGACAAGCGGCCGCAAGGCTGATGCAACATAGCGCCCAAACAGCGCTCGGCGGGGAAAGATGGCCCCATCGACACGACGGGCAGCGGGATCGTCGGCGATCGCGTCGTTGAGCTCGATCCATTCGAGGAAATCTGCGGGATGCTCGGGCAGAAGGCTCATCCTGGCCGCGGGCACATTGATGCGGTGTGCGGGGTCGTTCGTGTCATAGGCAAGTCCGCGGCCGAGTTCGGCGCGCGGCTCGAAGACGATGATGGCAGGGGGGTGATCCCGCCCCGCAAGCGCCAGGTGGTAAGCGACACCCGCGCCCGAAACGCCGCCGCCAATGATCGCGACCAGCGGCCGACGGCGAGCGCCGTTTAGCGCCGCCGGGGAAGGAAAGGTATCGTCGTCATTCACGGTCTGCGGTCCATTTCGGTCTGTCTTGCGGCATCGATCGCAATCTAGGCATCGTCCATGCATCTGGCAACGCTGGCCGAGAGCAAGGCTCGGCCAGCTTAACCCGGTCCGCGCGAAGCGGAGATGAACTGCTGCGATTGCTAGCTCTTCCCCTTCCATGGCACCAGCACGGCTTCAAGGATGCGGATGGCGGCGCTGAAGGAAAAGGCGCAGGCGGCGATGATGCCGATGCCGACGAAGACGACGTCTGTCGCCAGAAATTGCGAAGCTGACATGATCATGTAGCCGATACCTCTGGTCGATGCGATCAATTCGGCGGCCACCAGCGTGCCCCAGCCGATGCCGAGCGCGATCCTGAGACCCGTCAGTATTTCCGGCAGCGCCGAAGGCAAGACAATACTGACCAAAATCTGCCAGTGGCGGGCGCCCAGCGCGCGCGCGGCGTTGACGCGCTCGATCGGCAACGAGCGGACACCGGCCTGCGCCGAGAGGCAGATGGGCGCAAACATGGCGAGCACCAAAAGCGTCACCTTGGAGGTCTCGCCGATGCCGAGCCAGATGATCATCAGCGGCAGATAGGCCAGCGGCGGCAGTGGCCAGTAAAATTCGATGGGCGTATCCAAAACGCCCTTGACCCAGCGGTTCAACCCCATCAGCAGGCCGACGGGAATGCCGACAATGGTGGCAATGGCGGCGGCGGTGACAATGCGAAAAAGGCTTGCGGAGACATGCTCGTAAAGCGAGGCGCCGGCATAACCGTCATTGTAGATTGCACCCACCTGGGTCCAGACCTCCTGCGGTGTCGGCAAGAAGAGATGCGGAACCAGCGCCAGTTTGGCGACGAGCCACCAGGCACCCAGAAGCACAAGCGCGGTTGCAATGCTGATCAGCACAGTTGGCCTGTCGCCGGCGCCAAAGCCTTTCATCTTCACGAGCTTTGGTCGTTGCGCCGGGCTGGCGATGACGACACGGCCGGTTTGGGTGAAATCGCTCATTCAGCGGCACTCCTCAGCTCTTCCGACCCATGCAGGATGTCACGGATTTCTTCTCGCAGATTGGCAAATTCCGGCGATGTCTTCACCGCCCTGGCGTCACCGGTCTCGGCGAAGCGGCGCACGAAGTCTAGATCGAAGCGGGCAACGATGCGGCCGGGGCGAGGCGACATCACCACGACCTGGGTACCGAGAAATAGCGCCTCCTCGATGGAGTGGGTGATAAAGAAGATGCGGGTATGCGTCTCTTTCCAGATCGAGACCAGCAGTTCCTGCATCTGCTCGCGGGTCAGGCTGTCGAGAGCGCCGAAAGGTTCGTCCATCAGGAGCACAGCGGGTTCAGTCGCGAGTGCTCTTGCGATACCGACGCGCTGGCGCATGCCTCCTGAGAGCTCATAGGGGAAAGCTGCAGCGAAATCCTTGAGGCCGACCAGGTGCAACAGTCGTTCTGCGCGTTCGCGACGGACGCGTTTCGGCACGCCGGCGAATTTGAGGCCGAGGGCGACGTTGTCGATTACCGTCTTCCAGGGGAGCAGCGTGTCTTTCTGGAACACGACGCCACGATCGGCACCGGGTGACGTCACGGGTCGCCCGTCGAGCGTGATCGTGCCCTCAGACAGTGGCAGGAAACCGGCAATGGCGTTGAGCAGCGTGGACTTGCCGCAGCCGGAAGCGCCGAGCGCCACAATGAGGCTGTTTTCGGGAATGGCGAGCGAGACGCGGTCGAGCGCATGGACCGTTTTGCCGTCTCGTGTCTTGAAGTAGACGCTCGCGTGATCGACTTTGAGCATGTCAGGTCTCTTTGAAAAGTAGGGACGCCGGCGCCGATCGCGCCAGCGTCATTGCCGCGATGGTTTAGTTGCTCGGATTGGTGAGCGCGTCGGCGGTAACGAAGGCAGCGTAGCTTGGCAGGACTTCGCTGACCTTGCCCTGTTCCTTCAGGAAAGTGGCGGTGTCCTTGAGGATCTTGGCCGCGCCAGCCTTTTCGCCGCCACCGAGCCATGCTTCTGATGCCTGAACGTCTGGCGTCAGAAGCGTCAGGTTCTTCAGCGCCGCCGCCTGCTGTTCGGGCGTGCCGCCGAGCGCCTTGGCAAGCAGCTTGGCGTTTTCGCTGTCGGCCTGCCAGGCCTTCTTGTCATTGGCAAAGGAGGCGTAATAGGTGTTGATGACACCAGCAAATCCCTTTAGGAAGGCCGGGTTCTCATCGGCAAATTTCGACGCTGCGACCCATGCGGAAAAGGTTGGTGCACCCTTGTCGGCAACATCCTTGGAGGTGACCAGCACCTTACCCTTCTTCTTCAATTCGGTGAGCGCCGGATCCCAGACGAAGCCGCCATCGATGTCGCCGCGATTGTAGCTGGCGACGATCTCGGGCTGCGGAATGGCAAAGACCTGTACATCCTTCTCGCTGAGGCCGAGCGACTTGATCAGCGCCAGTAGCTGGTAGTGGTCGGTGGAGACGGGGGCCGCGGCAAGCTTCTTGCCCTTCAGGTCGTCGAGCGAGGAGATGCCCGAACCGTCGCGGACAACGAGCGCCTCGTCGATGCCCGAGATCGACGAGAGGTAGAAGGCCTTGACGGCGAGGCCCCGCGAGGTGGCGGCCGCAAACGGGCTGGAGCCGACATAACCGACCTGTACGTCGCCGGAAGCGATTGCTGCGAAGATCTCTGCGCCCGAATTGAACTTGCGGAAGTCGATGTCATAGCCCGTCGCCTTGGCGAACTCGCCATTGGCGATGGCGACCGACGACGGCAATGCGTCCGTCTGGTAGGCAACGACGACCTTCTTGTCGGCTGCCTGTGCCAGGAACGGCGCGGCCACGACAGCCACGCCAAGTGTAAGTCCTGCCATCAGTCCTGCGATAAGACCTTTGATATTCATGTTTCGCCCCCAGATGCCGCGCCTTTGCGTCGGCTCAACTTGTTTCGACGGTAAAACACTAAGGCGACCCATGATCGGCACACAGATAAAACTATCTATTTTATAGACTATGCTGACAATATTGTTTTGCGCCTGATTTGGTGGGCGGACGATTGCGGCTTGTCGTGAGAAGGCCGCGTCTGGCGTCCGTCAGGCGGCGTCGATCGTTATGATGTAGCAAACGGCTTGCCCATCGATTTCGAGTGGCGTGCCTGTTGCATCCTGCAGCAGCACCGTATCGCCCTCGCCAAGCGAGGCCTGGCCGTCCGTCCAAGTCACTTTGAGTGTGCCGCGATGGCAAAAGACGAGCAGCGTATCAGCCGCACCGGAAAATTTGACCTCGCCATCGACAACAAGACGCTCGACCTGGTGTCCCATGTCGCCACGCCGGGTCATGACATTGAGATCGGTGATCGGTCCGGATTTGAGCGTTGCCGACACCGGGACATCGGCGGGGAAGGCGAGCGGGGCGCTCGTCTGCGTCAGAGCAACTGGCGCGCTGCCGCCGATTTCAAGCGACATTCCTTCGCCGTCGAGGATCGACAAGGTCCGGTCGATGCCGGGGAAGATCGAAAATGGTCCGTCGGTTGCAACCGTTGCCATGCTGATGCGCCAATCGAACTCTGAAAGTGCGGAGCCTGCGGGTGAAATCGCGATCTCCACCGTCTCCCCACCGCCGTTCTTCCACGGCATGCGGCGGTAGTGACTGGCAGCAAGGATTGTGGCGCGGGTCATGCGATCTCCGGTGCTTGCGAGTGACGGGCGCGCAGCGCCTAACAGCGACAGGCTGATGTCTTCATTCAAAGTGTATGGGGGCCTGGCGAAAGGACACGCCCGGCACCGCGAGCAAGGTGATGAGACCCTGCTTCAAGAACCGGGCCTCGTTCTGGCTTGAGGCCCGGTTTTTGCATCGTCAGTTTCCGAGAATGGCCGGCAGACGCAGGCCCTTGTCCTTGGCGCAATCGATGGCGATGTCGTAGCCGGCGTCGGCGTGGCGCATGACGCCGGTCGCAGGATCGTTCCACAGCACGCGCTCAAGGCGCTTTGCCGCGTCGTCGGAGCCGTCGGCGCAGATGACCACGCCCGAATGCTGGCTGAAGCCCATGCCGACGCCGCCGCCGTGATGCAGCGAGACCCAGGTGGCGCCGGATGCGGTATTGAGGAGCGCGTTGAGGAGCGGCCAGTCGGACACGGCGTCCGAACCGTCCCTCATCGCTTCCGTCTCGCGGTTCGGCGAGGCGACCGAGCCACTGTCGAGGTGGTCGCGTCCGATGACGACGGGGGCCGAGAGTTCTCCGTTCTTGACCATCTCGTTGAAGGCAAGCGCCAGGCGGTGGCGATCACCGAGGCCGACCCAGCAGATGCGCGCCGGCAGGCCCTGGAAGGCGATGCGCTCGCGGGCCATGTCGAGCCAGTTGTGCAGGTGCTTGTTGTCGGGCAGCAGCTCCTTCACCTTGGCGTCGGTCTTGTAGATATCTTCGGGATCGCCCGAGAGGGCCGCCCAGCGGAACGGGCCGATGCCGCGGCAAAACAGCGGACGGATATAGGCCGGCACGAAGCCCGGGAAGGCGAAAGCGTTTTCGAGACCCTCATCCTTGGCGACCTGGCGGATGTTGTTGCCGTAGTCGAGCGTCGGCACGCCGGCATCCCAGAAGGCGACCATGGCTTCGACGTGCTTCTTCATCGAGGCGCGGGCGGCGGCCTCGACGGCCTTTGGATCGCTTTCTCGCTTGGCCTTGTGCTCGGCAACGCTCCAGCCGATCGGGAGATACCCGTTGAGCGGGTCATGCGCCGAGGTCTGGTCGGTAGCGATATCGGGACGCGGGCCACCGGCCTTCATGCGGGCCACGAGTTCCGGGAAGATTTCGGCGGCATTGCCAAGCAGGCCGACCGACTTGGCTTCGCCCTTCGCCGTCCATTCGGCGATCATCGCAAGCGCCTCATCCAGCGACTTGGCCTTGGCGTCGACATAACGGGTGCGCAGGCGAAAATCGATGCGCGTCTCGTCGCTCTCGACTGCGAGGCAGCAGGCGCCGGCCATGACGGCTGCGAGCGGCTGCGCGCCGCCCATCCCACCGAGACCACCCGTCAGGATCCACTTGCCTTTGAGATCGCCATTATAGTGCTGGCGGCCGGCTTCGACAAAGGTCTCGTAGGTGCCCTGTACGATCCCTTGAGTGCCGATATAGATCCACGAGCCGGCGGTCATCTGGCCGTACATAGCGAGACCCTTCTTATCCAGCTCGTTGAAATGATCCCAGGTCGCCCAGTGCGGCACGAGGTTGGAATTGGCGATCAAGACGCGCGGGGCATCCTTGTGGGTGCGGAACACGCCGACCGGCTTGCCGGATTGGACAAGAAGCGTTTCTTCTTCCGTCAGTGTCTTCAGCGTTGCAACGATCTGGTCGAAATCGGCCCAGGTACGCGCCGCACGGCCGATGCCACCGTAAACCACAAGTTCGTGTGGGTTTTCCGCCACGTCCGGGTCGAGGTTGTTCATCAGCATGCGCAAAGGCGCTTCTGTCATCCAGCTCTTTGCATTGAGCTCGGGCCCGCGCGGGCTTCTGACATCGCGAATGTTATGACGTGGATTGCTGGTCATTGCGGTTCCCCTTATCCGGGTTGGATGGCGTATTGTTTCAGGCTTGCTGTCTGAGGCTTATTATCTGAGGTTCGGCGCGATCGCGGCGATGCGCTCCAGGATATCTTTCAGATGGATGCGCAGGCGATTGGCCTTGGCGCCGTCATAGGCAAATGGCGGAATTTCGCTCTGAAGGTGCGTGGATTGTGCCAGCTCCATCTGGATTGCATGTACGCCGGTCTCAGGCCGGCCGTAGTGACGTGTCGTCCAGCCGCCCTTGAAGCGACCGTTGAGGATGCTGTCATAACCCTCGGCGGCGCCGGCGACCGCGACAGCCGCCTCCTCGATCCTTGCGTCGCAGGTCTTGCCCATGTCCGTGCCAATATTGAAATCCGGCAGCTTGCCCTCGAACAGGAAGGGAATGTGCGAGCGGATCGAGTGGCAGTCATAGAGGATAGCGACGCCGTGGATTGCCTTCACCCGGTCGATTTCGGCCGCAAGGCCGGCATGATAGGGTGCGTGAAAATCGCGCAGGCGCTCCTCGATATCAGCCTCATCGGGTTCCTGGCCCTCCTTCCAGATCGAAAGGCCATCGAAATCCGTCGCGGGCACCAGCCCGGTTGTATTCTGGCCGGGATAGAGACTTGTTCCCGATGGATCGCGGTTGGCGTCGATGACGTAGCGGTGGAAGGTGGCGCGCACGGTCGTCACGCCGTCAATGAGGCCATCATAAAGGTCGTGGATGTGCCAGTCGGTGTCGGCAAGCAGCCTGCCGTTGTCGTTCAGGCGTTCCCAGATGCCGGCCGGCACGTCGGTTCCGGTATGCGGGAAGGCAAGGATGACAGGGGATGTGCCTTGGCGGATCTGATGGGTCGTCATTGGCTGAAGGCTCCGCTGATGGCCGGGGCGGGTGCGTCGTGGAACATCGTTTTCATCCCTCCAGCATCGGCAAGATGCCGGAAGATACCGCCGAATTGAGCCCACCCGATGCCACCAGATCGCTGGCTGCCTGAAGATCACCCGCCATATAGCGGTCAACTTCGAGCGTCGGTACGACTGCGCGGATCGCGGCGATGGCGCTGGCAAGTTCAGGGCTGGTGGCGAGCGGGGAGCGGAATTCGACACCCTGGGCTGCCGTCAATGCCTCGATGCCGATGATCGAAAAGAGATTGTCGGTCATTTGAAGCAAGCGCCGTGCGCCGTGGCAGGCCATGGAGACGTGGTCTTCCTGATTGGCCGAGGTCGGGGTCGAATCCACCGAGGCCGGATGCGACATCTGCTTGTTTTCCGACATCAATGCTGCCGATGTGACTTCCGCGATCATCAGGCCGGAGTTGAGGCCGGGCTTCTTGGCGAGAAAGGCAGGCAGGCCGTAGGAGAGGGCAGGATCGACGAGGAGGGCAATGCGACGCTGGGCGATGGCACCGATCTCGCAAACGGCAATGGCGATCTGGTCAGCGGCGAAAGCGACGGGTTCGGCGTGGAAATTGCCGCCGGAGACGACGGAATTGTCAGACAGAACCAGCGGGTTGTCGGTGACCGCGTTCGCCTCGATCTCCAGCGTCCGGGCGACCGAGCGCAGCAGGTCCAGGCAGGCGCCATCGACCTGCGGCTGGCAGCGGATGCAATAGGGATCCTGGACGCGTTCGTCGCCCTCGATGTGGCTCTGGCGGATGACCGAGTTGTCGAGAAGTGCGCGCAGGGCAGCGGCGGTGTCGATCTGGCCCTTGTGGCCGCGCAGTGTGTGAATATCGGGATGGAACGGTGCCGAGGACCCCATGGCCGCATCAGTCGACATCGCGCCGGCAATGAGCGCGGCCTGGGCGGCGCGGTGGGCGCGAAAGAGGCCTGCAAGCGCCAACGCAGTTGAGGTCTGCGTGCCGTTGATCAGGGCCAGGCCCTCCTTGGCTGCGAGAACCACCGGCGTCAGCCCGGCCTTGTCGAGTGCTGCAGCACCCGCAAGGCGCTCGCCCTTGTAGAATGCTTCGGCCTCGCCCATCATCACGGCAGCCATATGCGCCAGCGGCGCAAGGTCGCCAGAGGCGCCGACGGAGCCCTTTTCGGGAATGACCGGGATGACGCCCTTTTCCAGCATACCTTCGATCAGCCGCACCAATTCCAGCCGCACGCCAGAGGCGCCGCGGCCGAGCGAGACAAGCTTCAAAGCCATGATGAGGCGGACGATGTTCTCAGCAAGAGGTGCGCCAACGCCGCAGCAATGTGACAGGATGAGATTGCGCTGGAGCGTGGCAACATCGGCGCTGTCGATCTTGATCGAGGCGAGCTTTCCGAAGCCGGTATTGATGCCATAGACCGGCGCATTGCCGGCGGCGATCTCGGCAATACGGGCGGCGGCCTTGTTGATGCCGGCGTCGAAGGAACGGTCGAGCACGGCCGGCTCACCGGTCCAGTAGATCGTTTCCAGATGCTTGAGCGATACGGAGCCGGGATGAAGAGTGATGGTCAACGGTCGATCCTTTCGCCCTTGAAGACGTGTGCGTGAAGCGGGTTGAAGCCGATGCGGTAGACGAGCTCAGCGAGGCTCTCGACATCCCAGATCGCGAAATCGGCGGATTTGCCGGCTTCGAGCGTGCCGGTTTCGTTGATAAGGCCAAGGGCACGCGCGCCTTCCCGGGTGACGCCTGCGATGCACTCCTCGACGGTGAGGCCGAACAGGGTGGCCGACATGTTCATGGTGAGCAGCAACGAGGTCAACGGCGAGGTGCCGGGATTACAATCGGTGGCGATGGCGATGTGGGCGCCGGCCTCGCGCAGCGCCTTGACCGGCGGCTTCTGCTTTTCGTTGATTGCGTAAAAGGCGCCTGGCAAAAGCACGGCGACGGTTGCAGCCGCGGCCATGACGACGGCATCGTCAGCGGTCAGATATTCGAGATGGTCGGCCGACAACGCCAGATACGAGGCCGCCAGCCGCGCGCCGCCGAGGTTGGAGAGCTGCTCGGCATGGAGTTTGACCGGGAGACCGAGGCTCTGGGCGCGATCGAAGACGCGGCGCATCTCTTCGACCGAGAAGGCGATGCCCTCGCAGAAGCCGTCGACGGCATTGACAAGGCCCTCAGCATGCGCCTGCTCGAGGCCGGGCAACACGACATCAGTGATGTAATCGCCGTTGCGACCCTTGTACTCGACCGGCGTGGCATGGGCGCCAAGATAGGAGGTTACGACGCGGACCGGGCGAATATTGCCCAGCGCACGGGCGGCGCGCAGCATCTTCAGCTCGGTCTCGATGTTCAGACCGTAACCGGACTTGATCTCGATCGTTGTCATTCCCTCGGACAGCAGCGTGTCAAGGCGGGGGAGCGAGGCGGCCACGAGGCCATCGACGGAAAGGGCATTGGTGGCTTTGACCGAGGAAACGATGCCGCCGCCGGCGCGGGCGACTTCCTCATAGGTAGCGCCTTCCAGGCGCATCTCGAACTCGCGGGCGCGGTTGCCGCCATAGACGATGTGGGTGTGGCAATCGATGAGACCTGGCGTCACCCAGCGACCTTCGAGATCGGTGATCTCGGCGCGTTCGATCGCCAGGATCGGCAACTCGGTTTCCGGGCCGGCAAAGGTGATGCGGCCCGATTCGACGACAATCGCTCCCTTTTCGATGACGCCGAGGCCGTCTTTATGCGGGGCAAGCGTTGCCAGGCGGACATTGCGCCACAGGTGCGGACGCCGCTCAACAGATCCCTGCTCGTCTGAAAAATTGTTCCCGTTCATCAGCTTTGCGCCTTTCCTTATGTCTCAACATGTATATACATAATAAACAGGTGACAAGGAAAAGTTTGGGCGTATCTCTGGAAAAGAAAGAGGCGCCTTCGCCAGAAGGGAACAAACGGTCATGGCACGAACGGTTGCGACGACACTCCACGCAGGCGCAGCACTTTTGCCGGAAGGCTGGCAGGATAATGTCCGGCTGACCCTTGAGGACGGGCGCATTTCCAGCATCGAGACCGCGGTTACCGCAGAGCCGGCCGATGAACGTCATCACACGCTCGTGCCGGCCATGGGGAACCTTCACAGCCATGCCTTTCAGCGTGCCATGGCGGGCCTTGCCGAGGTGAGGGGCCCCGCCAATGACAGCTTCTGGAGCTGGCGCACCGTCATGTACAAGTTCGCCTTGTCGATGACGCCAGAGCATGTAGAGGCCGTGGCGGCGCAGCTCTACATGGAAATGCTGGAGGCCGGCTTTTCCCGCGTCGGCGAGTTTCACTATCTGCATCATGACAAGGACGGGCGGCCTTACGCCAATATCGCCGAGCTGGCCGAGCGGATCGGTGCGGCGAGCGCCACGGCCGGCATCGGGCTGACATTGTTGCCAGTTTTCTACGCCCATTCCGGCTTCGGCGGTGCCGAGCCGATCGACGGTCAGCGCCGGTTCGTCAATTCGCTCGACAGTTTCGCGGCGCTAATGGACGGTTGCCGGCGGGTGACGTCGCAGCTGAGCGGCGCCGAACTCGGCCTTGCCCCGCACAGTCTGCGGGCGTCAACGCCGGATGAGCTCACGACGGTTGTGGCGATGGCGGGCAAGGGGCCTGTTCACATCCACGTCGCAGAACAGGTCAAAGAAGTGGAGGACTGCATCGCCTGGTCTGGCGCCCGTCCCGTTGAATGGCTCCTCGCAAATGCTGACGTCGATGGTCGCTGGTGCCTGATCCATGCCACTCATATGACCGATGACGAAACACGCCAGATGGCACGGCGCGGCGCAATTGCCGGTCTTTGCCCGATCACCGAAGCAAATCTCGGCGACGGCACTTTTCCGGCGCCTCTGTTTCTGGAGGAGGGCGGACGCTACGGCGTGGGTTCTGATTCCAACGTGCTGATCTCGCTTCCAGGTGAGCTGAGGCAGCTTGAATATTCACAGCGTCTTGCACTTAGAGCTCGCAACGTCATCGCTGCGTCCGGCGGCTCCACTGCGCGCAGCCTCTTTGATCACGCGATCACAGGTGGGGGCGCGGCGCTCACAGCGCCGGGCGGCCTGGCGGTTGGGCACAACGCCGACATTGTCGCACTCGATACGTCGGCCGTTCCCTACCTTGCCGGTGATCAACTGCTTGACCACTGGATGTTTGCCGGCGGTGTTTCAGTCGATACTGTCTGGGCCCTCGGCAAGAAGACGGTCGAGGGCGGGCGGCATCGGGGCCGCGACGCGATCAACCGTCGCTTTCTGAAGGCGATCGGCGAGTTGCTGGCGGCCTGACAGCCTTTCTTGCCAGCGGTGCTCGATAGTCTTTCCCGACTCAGGCATTGCCGGTAGACCGAGAATAAAGCGGAGCGTAACGATGGATCAGGGCAGGGATCTCACCTTGCATCAGCGGATCGTGAACGACATCGAAGGCCGCATCGTCTCGGGCGAGTGGCCTCCGGGTCACCGGATTCCGTTCGAGCTCGACCTCACCAAAGAGTATGACTGCTCGCGCATGACGGTGAACAAGGCCCTGACACAGCTTGCCAAGGCTGGACTGATCGAGCGGCGCAAGAAGTCAGGCAGCTTCGTCACGCAGCCGCAGGCTCAGTCCGCCGTTCTGGAAATTCACGATATCGCTGCCGAAGTGAAGTCGCTGAACCTTGCCTATTCGTTTTCCGTGACCAGGCGCACCAGGCGCAAGGCGGGCGTTGACGACACACTGCGTCTCGATCTGAAGCCGGGCTCCTCACTCGTCGAAGTCGTCTGCATCCATCATGCCGGCGGCCGTCCCTTCTGCCTGGAGGAGCGGCTGATCAGCCTTGCAACCGTGCCTGAGGCAAACGACGCCGACTTCTCGACCGTTCCGCCCGGCAGCTGGCTGATCAATCAGGTCCCGTGGTCTAGCGCCGAACACCGCATCCACGCGGTTGGTGCAGGCAGCGAGGCAGCGACCTTGCTGGACATCCCCCGCAACACAGCCTGCCTGGTGGTCGAGCGCCGCACCTGGAGCAATATTGGCCCCGTTACCCATGTGCGCTTCACCTATCCCGGTGACAAGCATGCGCTGGTGGCGCGGTTTACGCCGGCCTCGTGAGATCCGGGGTAGCGGGAGGCCTGGTAGCGTGACGATCCGATCGGGTCTGATTTCGTGCGGAAACGCTGGCGCCCGGCGGGGTCGCCAGTCGCGCCCGCGTGCTTCGATCACGAGCTATTCCTGGTCGTGACAAATGCACTCTTCTTAGTCGAACGCGCAAAATGGCGGTTGCAGCCAGCCGCCTTTTCACCCCTGTCGAATTTTCGTCTGGCACTGACGCGAAAAGCCGGCAGCTGGAAGTCGCTCATAGCGATGAGAAGAGACGACAAAAAGCCGCGCGCCTTTCAGCGCGCGGCTCGCCAATCTTTGGGGGCTCGAATAACTTAGAGCAGGCCAGCGGCGGTCATTAGTTCGACGACCTTCTTGTTGTCGAGCTTGGAAGCTTCGACCTTCGGTGCCTTCAGGTCGGCGATCGGGACGAGCTTGGCGTTTGAATCGCCCGCGACCGAATATTCAAACGAGGTGCCGTTCTTCAGCACATCCTGACCAGCCTTCGAGGTGATCCACTTGAGCAGGGCCTGGGCTTCCTTCGGGTGCTTGCTGGATTTCAGCACGCCACCGCCCGAAACGCTGAGAAAAGCGCCCGGATCTTCGTTCTTGAAGTAGTGCAGGGCAACGTTCTTGCTGTTTTCACCCGTCTTTGCCTGATCACCGAACCAGTAGTAGTGGTAGATCACAGCGCCTTCGACTTCACCGGCATTGACTGCCTTCATGGCAACGCTGTTGCCCTTATAGGGCGTCGCGTTTTCCTTCATGGCTTTCAGCCACGCGGTGGTTGCTTCTTCGCCCTTAAGCTGGAGAAGTGCACCGACGATCGCCTGGAAGTCAGCGCCACCAGGTGAAGCGCCCCAGCGACCCTTCCAGGCCGGATCGGCAAGATCAAGCATCGACTTTGGCAGCTTGTCTTCCGTGAGCTTGGTTTTGTCATAGGCAAAGACGGTCGAGCGGGCAGCGATGCCCGTCCAGGTGCCATCGGCGGGATGGAACTGGGCCGGAACCTGGGCCAGCGTTTCCTTGTCGACCGGCGCGAAGAGGCCGGCGGAGGCCACCAGCGCCATCGCAGGGGAGTTTTCCGTCAGGAACACGTCGGCCGGCGAAGCATCGCCTTCTTGAACGATCTGGTTGGCGAACTGCATGTCGCTGCCCTTGCGGACGGTGACCTTGATGCCTGTTTCCTTGGTGAAGCCTTCTGCCCATTCGGTGCCAAGGCCCTCGTGCTGCGCATTGTACACAACGATGCCGTCCGCATCTTGCGCGAGCGCACCATTTGCGAAGGCTGTCGCGGCAAGAAGCGCTGCGGCGGTGGCCAGCTTCAGGCTGATGGATTTCTTCATGTCAAACTCCCGATTGGAGCGAAACCAAGCGCACATGGGCTCAAGTTTTCGGTCGCTATGAATTGGTTTTCCAATGCGTCTGGACGTCAGGGCCAACTGTGTTGGCCAAAACTATTCCAACACACTCCACTTATCGTGGGCTTTGTCTCGTGACCATGGGGACTAAAGTCCCTAGTGGCGTCGTAGAAGGCCGGGGCCGCTTGGAATGCATGCTCAATCGTCGACAATTGGACCACCCGGCCGGCCATCATCGATCAATGGCAACCGTATCGGTCGGAAAACCAAGGAGCGTACGCATGAAGAAGATCATCGTTCACACTTGCGTAATCGCCGGATCGCTTTTGCTGGCGTTTTGCTCGGCCGGGGCCGGGCCTTTGTCTCTAGACCTCGGACCAGCCGCTTCCAAACCGCCGCTTGCAACACTCGTGCGTCAGGGCGCCGACGATCTCGTCAAGCACAAGCGCCAAGGTCGCGGGCTCGATGACGGTCCCGACCACGTCCGCCACAGCTCGACCTCGTTTTCGGCTTCCTCGTCGGCATCCTCGTCGCGTGGACGCGGCTCCGATGATGGCGCGAGCCACGAACATCACGGTGGCGACGACCGCGGCGGCGATCACCATGGTGGTGGCGCCAGCGACGATCACGGCGGGGGTCGTGGCGGCGACGATCATGGCGGCCGCCGCTAGTCGCGCTGGCAATCATATCCCGGCATGTCCCGGCCCGTTTGATGGGCCGGGATCGTCCTTCAAGGAGATTGATCGTGAACACGTCGCTGAGAATCGCCTTCACCGTCATTTTCTGCACGATATCAGTCGTGGCGGGTCCGGTCTGCGCATGGGCGGAGAAGGGAAGCGGCGGCGGTTCGAGTGGAAGCGGGAGTTCTGGTGGCAACGCTAGTGGTAGCTCTGGTGGAAGCGGATCGGGGTCCGGTTCCGGTTCAGGTTCTGGCTCTGGCTCTGGCTCCGACCACTCAGGATCCTCCGGTTCCGGGCATTCGGGCTCGTCAGGCTCTGGTACATCAGGCTCGTCCGGTTCGCGATCGCAGGATGACGATGGCGGCAGCCGATCTGGAAGCGACAGGCAGGGTCGCCGAGACGATCGCACGGGCTCGATATCGCAACGCGAGGAGCGCGCTTATGATGGTGGCTGGCGCGAGCGCATCCGCAACGGCCGCTATGAGCTCTTCGATCCCGAGGGCCGCCTCGTTATCCGTCGTGCCGCCAAAAATAGCGATGTCGAACGGTTCCGCTGAACGAAATTCGCAATGATCAGGACCGTGATTGTGCATCGCGCAGGACCATAGCGGCTTCGGTGCGATTGCGTGCTTTCAGCTTTTGCAGGATGCGCGTCATGTTGTGCTTGATCGTTTTTTCCTGGAGGTTGAGCTGGCGGGCAACTTCTTTGTTGCTGTTGCCATCTGCGACCAGGCGCAGGATCTGCTCTTCGCGAGGCGTCAGCGACGCCAGAGCATCTTCTTGCGGGTTGCGCGCTGCGCTCGTTTCCGGTTGGGAGGCCTCGCCTTTCATTTCCGTCAGGATGCGCGCGGCAAGACTTGGTGACACATAACGCTCTCCGGCCACGACGTTGCGCACCGCCGATACCAGCGTCGATGCATTCACCCCCTTTAGAATATAGCCCTTTGCCCCTTCCTTCAGCGCGTCGAACAGATCGCTGTCTTCTTCCGAGGCCGTGAGCACGATCACGGTTGCGGCCGCATCCGCCTTGATGATCGTGTTCAGCGCGTGGTGACCGCCTCCGGGCATCGAAAGATCAAGCAGAAGCACGTCGGGTCGGTGCTGGCTAAAGAGCGCCACGGCATCGGCGGCGCTGGCGCCTTCGCCAACCACCTCGAAACCCGGTTCGTCGGACAGGCTGCGGGCGAGGCCGTTGCGGAATATGGGGTGATCGTCGACGATCGCGACCCTGAGCATCTCTGAAGTCATTCCGCCGTCCTCTTCGGTAGTGTCATGCAAATGCGGGTGCCTGCCTTTGCGTCAGATGCGATGTCGAGACGTCCACCAAGGCCTGCAAGCCGTTCCTCCAGACCGACGAGGCCAAGACCGTCCTCGTCACTAGACCGGACAAACCCGGTCCCGTTATCTTCGACCGCGATCTTGATGTGCTGGTGGTCTTCGATCGCCGTCACTGAAATTTTCGAGGCGCCGGCATGCCTGGTAGCATTGCTCAGCGCCTCTTGGATAAAGCGATAGGCGCAGATCTTGGCGGCCTGCGCCGGGATATCGAGCGGCTCGACATCCGAAATGATCCTGGTGCGCGAATGCGTCTCGTGCGCCTGGATGGCGCGGCGAACGACATCGTCGCCCGAGAGCATTTCGAGTTCGGGCAGCGTCAGGCCCCGGCAGATGTCACGGATCTCCTGGATGGCTTCGGTGATCGAGCTGCTGACAAGCGAAACGTCGTCGCCCTTTGCCTTTCCCTTGGCAATCGCTTCCAGCCTCAGCGCGGCAAAGCCCAACAGTTGCGCCGGGCCGTCGTGCAGTTCGGCGGAGATGCGGCGGAGATAGCGCTCGTTAAGTGTTGCCGTGCGCTGGTTTGCCGTGTCGGCGCGTCGTCGCAGAGCCCGGTTGATGTCGAGCATCCGCGACAGTTCGATGACCTGCTCGTCGAGCGATCGTCGCTGGACGTCGATGAGGTGGCTGCCTCTGGCAACAATAATAAAGAGCAGCGCAAGCATGCCGGCCGTCACCGTGCCGACAACGAGCCAGCTCTGCAGTCTGGCAACCGCGAGATCAGAGCGCAGGTCGCTGGCGATTTCGTAGAACTCGGCAACGCCGATGATGTCGCCCGACCAGGGTTCGCGGATCGGGCTGTAGATTTCCAGGAGTGGCTGGCCGCTTTTCTGCTCCAGCTGGTTTTCCTCGCCCTCGAGGTCGTCGAATTCTGCATGGACCGAACCGGCAAGCGCCGTGGCAAGCCCTTCAGTCATCGCGAAGTGCTTTCCGACGAGACTGGACTCGCTGCTGAAAAGCACCGTGCCATCTGGGCGCCAGATCTTGAACGAATAAAGCCTTCCGCGCAAAACGCCCTGCTGCAGCGTTTCTGTCAGCGCCAGCTTGGCGCCTTCGCCGAGCGACGTTGCGGAGGCAAGTTCCTGTGTGAGCGGCGCGATGATGCTATCGACATAAAGTGCCGTGGCGCTGGCGGTGTTGCGCACTGCCGCACTCTCGATCCGGCTCGTGACCCACAGTCCAATGAGCGCCATCCCAAGCAGAAGCACAAGACCACCGACGATGCCGAATTGCCACGCCAAGCTAAGCCTTTGGCGCAACATCCTGCGAGGTGGGGTGAGCGAAACGACATTCATCGCGCTACCATATCGATCTTTCCTTGCCAGATGAAGAAGGACCAATGGCCACTCGATCAGGCCTTGAAGATATGTCTTTCGTCCCAGAGGTCAGGGCGATCAACGCGCGATCGAGAGGGATCATGCCTGGTTCAGTGGCGACCTGCTCGTGGCATTGAGGCTGTCACTCAGCTCAACCAACAGCGCGAGCAGGATAGCAGCCTTGTCAGGATCCATTGCTGTAAGAATGCGATCGCCGGCGCGTTTGGCGGCAGGGCCGGCCATTTCGATCAGGCTTGCGCCCTTCTGCGTGGAGGAGAGCTTGCGGGCACGCCTGTCGGAATTGCTGACAGTGCGCCGAATGAGACCTCGTTTTTGAAGTCTCTCCACGCATTTCGTGACCGACGACCGATCGAGCGCGATCGCGTCGCCGAGCGTCGTCTGATCAATCCCTGGTGAGGAGTTGATGGTTGCGAGCGCCGAGAATTGTGTCGGCGAAAGATCAGCATCGCCAATCTCTTCAAGGAAAATTGCGGTCGAAATCTGATGGCATCGACGGATCAGGAAACCCGGCGCCTTGGCGATGTCCTCGTAGGAAATTGTCATTCTTCATCCTCCCAGAAGTTGACATTGATCAAATGCTGTCATAGCTGAAATTCAGCTAACAAACTATCTTTCAATTTGAAAGGCAAATGTGACGCGACAAACCCTCGCAAAAGCGCGAGAGCCCTCTCTGGCTCCCCTCCGCTCATCATCCTTTTTTGAATAATGCACCCGCGCGCGCATCCCGACAGGTGGCGGCTACGCGACCTATCGACCCGGCGCGCGCGGACGCCATATCTCCAGGGTCTGTACGCAGATCCTGTCAATTCGTTCCTGAATTTGTAACAGAGAGGTCCTCGATGACTGAAAAGGCTCACACCGGGATTAGCCGCCGGAAGCTCCTATTGAGCAGCGCGGCGGCGTTCTTCGTCGCGGCGGCGGGCAGCGCTGGGGCAACCATCATTCGTGGCGCGGCTCCCTTTAAGCCCTTCGATTACAATCCGCCAGAAACGCTCGGCCCGAGCGGCTGGTATTTCTTCACGGCCGAAGAAGCGACTGCAGTCGAAGCGATGGTGTCGCGGATCATCCCCGCCGACAACTTGAGCGTTTCCGGCAAGGATGCGGGCTGCGCGGTATTCATCGACCGGCAGCTGGCTGGCTCCTACGGCACGTTTGAGCGGCTCTACATGAAGGGTCCGTTCATGGCGGGAACGCCCGAGCAGGGCGATCAGTCCGAACTCGTGCCGCAGCAGCGCTACCGGATCGGCCTCGCAGCAATCAACGCGCACTGTCGAAGCGCGAATGGGAAGGTCTTTGCCGAGCTCGGCGAGACCGACCAGGACAAGGTCCTCAAGGGCCTCGAGAGCGGCGAGATCAAGCTCGAAGGCATCGATTCCAAAATGTTCTTCGGCCAGCTCCTGTCCAACACCATGGAAGGTTTCTTTGGCGATCCGATCTACGGCGGCAATCGCGACATGGTCTCCTGGCGGATGATCGGTTTCCCCGGCGCCCGCTACGACTACCGCGACTATGTCGAACGTCACAACGAGAAGATCGACCTGCCGCCGCTCAGCATCGCTGGTCGGCCGGAATGGACAGCAAGGAACTAGAACATGGCTCGCAAACTTCCTTCCACAGATGTCGTGGTCATCGGCCTCGGCTGGGCCGGAGCGATCATCGCAAACGAGCTCACCGACCAGGGCCTTGAGGTCGTGGCGCTCGAGCGTGGCCCGTGGCGCGATACCGCGGCCGACTTCAATGTCGCGTCGGTTGCCGACGAACTTCGCTACGCACAGCGCCAGGAGCTGATGCTGCGCACCGCGCAAAACACCATCACGGCGCGAAACAATCCCTCGCAGACCGCGCTGCCGATGCGCAACTGGGGATCCTTCCATCCCGGTAACGGCACCGGCGGTGCCGGCAATCACTGGGCAGGCATAACATTCCGCTTCCAGCCCGACGAGTTCCGGCTGAAGAGCCACCTGACGGAGAAATACGGCGCCAACGCCATCCCCGAAGAACTGGTTCTCCAGGACTGGGGCACCGACTGGGACGAGATGGAGCCCTTCTACGACGCCTTTGACAAGATCGCCGGCATCTCCGGAAAAGCCGGCAATTTACGCGGCGAGATCAAGGAAGGCGGCAATCCGTTCGAGGGCCCGCGCTCCAACGAGTATCCAACCGGACCGATGCGGCAGCCCTATGGCCCGACGCTGTTTGCCAAGGCGGCAAAGGAACTCGGCTACAATCCATTCCCGGTACCATCGGCATTGATCTCCGAGGCCTACACCAATCCGCTTGGTGTCACGATGGGTCCGTGCACCTTCTGCGGCTTCTGCACGAACTACGGCTGCGCCAACTATTCCAAGGCGAGCGCGATCACGACCATCCTTCCGGCCCTGGTGCGCAAGTCCAACTTCACGGCGCGCACCAATTCCGAGGTGCTGAAGATCACGCTCGATTCGACGGGCAAAAGGGCGACGGGCGTCGTCTTCGTGGATTCGTCCGGCGAAGAGTGGGAACAGCCGGCCGATCTGGTTGTCGTCACGGCCTTCACCTTCGAGAACGTTCGTCTGATGCTGCTTTCGGGCGTCGGCACACCCTATGATCCGAACACCAACGTCGGGACGACGGGCCGCAACTACGCCTACCAGACGGCAAACGGCGTCCAGATGTTCTTCGACGACAAGAACTTCAATCCGTTCATCGGCGGTGGTGCTGTCGGCATGGGGATCGACGAGTTCAACAACGACAATTTCGACCACTCGGGCCTCGGCTTCTTCGGCGGCGGCAGCATCCGCATCACGCCGATCGGCGCGGCTCCCATCGGCTACCGTCCAACGCCACCGGGCACACCGAAATGGGGTTCGGAATGGAAAAAGGCGACGGTCGACAACTATCTTTCGACGGCTGGCGTCGGCTGCGAGGCCTCGAGCTACACAACGCGCAACAACTACCTTTCGCTCGACCCGACCTATACCGACCATCTCGGCCGGCCGCTGCTGCGCATCACCTTCGACTTCCCCGAGAATGATCTGAAGATGGCGGCGTACTGCACGGACAAGGTCGGCGAGATCGCGCAGGCGATGGGCGCCAAGCAGATCGTCAAGAACCCGATGAAGGGGCACTGGAACACCGGGCCATACCAGTCCTCGCACGTCGTCGGCGGCTTCGTGATGGGCGCGGATCCGAAGACCAGCTCCGTCAACAAGTATCTGCAGACCTGGGATGTCCCGAACCTGTTCGTCGTTGGCGCGTCGGCGTTTCCCCAGAACCCCGGCTACAACCCGACGGGTACGGTCGGCGCGCTCGCCTTCAAGGCGGCCGACGCCATCCGCAACCAGTATCTGAAAAACCCTGGCCCTCTGGTGCAAGTATGAGAAAAGTTCTTCTGATTGCAGCAAGTGCTCTGACACTTGCCGCCCAATCCGCCGGGGCGCAGTCCCCCCGTGAAGATTCCTTCGAGCAGATACAAAAGGGCCGCTACCTTGCGACGCTCGGAGACTGTTCCGCCTGTCACACCGCTCCCGGAGGCAAGCCATTTGCCGGGGGCGTGACGCTGAATACCCCCTTCGGCGACCTTGTCGGCGCCAACATCACGCCCGATCCTGACACAGGTATAGGACGGATGACGCCCGAGGAATTCCAGAAGGTAATGTCCGAGGGCGAGGGCAGGGGTGGCTACCATCTTTATGGCGCGATGCCATTCACGGCCTATACCAAGGTCACAAAAGAAGACAACGCTGCGATCTACGCCTATCTTCAGAGCCTCGAACCCGTCCACAACAAGGTCGAGACCAACCTCCTGCCGTTTCCGTTCAACGTTCGCGCCAGCCTTTCGGTCTGGAACGCGATGAACTTCGACAAGGGCGTCTATCAGGCTGATCCCTCGAAGTCCGGGGAATGGAACCGCGGCGCTTACATCGTCCAGGGTCTGGCGCATTGCGGTACCTGCCACACGCCGAAGAATATACTTGGCGGTGACAAGAGCGGTGAGTTCCTGAAGGGCGGCGTTCTCGACAACTGGTATGCGCCGGATATTACTGCGGATGCCCACAGCGGTATCGGCTCGTGGTCAGAAGACGACATCGTCGCTTATCTTAAGACCGGTGCCAATCGCTTCGACATCGCATCCGGACCGATGGCCGAGGAAGTCGAGAAGTCGAGCCAGCATTGGACCGATGCCGACCTGAAGGCCGTAGCAAACTACCTGAAGGACACCGATGCGAAAGCCGCGGCGGTTCCGCAGCCCATTCCCGCTACAGACGGACGGATGGTTGCTGGCGCCGCGATCTATGCCGACCGTTGCTCCGCATGCCACACGCCGAATGGTGCGGGCATACCCAAGCTGTTCCCGCAGCTTGCCAAGGCGCCGCTCGTGAACGGCGACGACGCAACCAACCTCATTCGTGTCGTGTTGGCCGGCAGCCAGTCGGGCGGTACGCATGTGGCTCCGACAGGGCCATCCATGCCATCCTTCGCGTGGAACCTGTCCGACAAGGATATCGCCAACGTCGTTACCTACGTCCGAAACGACTGGGGTAACGCTGCGCCAGCGGTATCGGCGAGCGAAGTCGCCAAGCTGCGCGAGAGCCTGCAGCAATAAAACTGATGGCGGGCGACATCGATATGCCGCCCCCAACTTCCCGACGGTATGCACGTCTTCTGACTTATTGAGATTTAGGTAAGGTTCTGGCGCTAGGCTGGTTAGCGTTAACGAAGCCTTACTCGGTAGAAGATGATTCGGCGCATCCTCATTATTGTAATGATCATGCTGACCACGATCGGCAGTGCGAAGCTATGCCTTGCGAACACGTCCTTCGTCGCCCCCTGCCAAACCGAAGTTCTCACCGAAGGCGACGCCCTGTCCGGCGCTGACAACCGCGATATCAGCCATGTCAATGACGCCGAGCACTGGACGAGGCGGTTACCTGTTGAAGGCTGGCCCGATGCCTGGGAGCTAGCCGACGTGAGCTACTATCCCAATCTCCCAATCCAACTGGAAGGCCGGGCGCTCGATCCCATCTATAGGCCGCCGATCGGCGGCGGCACGCTTTCTCATCCCAATCCAATAGCCAGAGCAGCCTGACGATCTCCTGTTGATTGAGGGCTGCTCGAGAGAGAGCCCTGATGTTGTTGATCGCTGACGTACCCAAGAGCCTGCCTGCATCGCCGCGATATGCCCGGATACCGGGAGCGCGCGCACGATGAGCCTCGTATCGAAAATTATCCTCGCGAAACGTCGCGGCCATCTCAACGTCTCGACACAAAATGGGAGAAGCCGAAAGAAGGTCGATCTCTACAGGCAGGGCAAGACGCGCGTTCTTCTGGTTGCGCTGGCACTCATCATGGGATTTGGGGCGAGTGCTGTACGGCTTGTCGAATATGGGGTTCGTGATCCCGAGGCCACATCCGGTATCCTGCCGTCAGACAAGCTCCTAGCATCGCGGCCAGACATTCTCGACCGACACGGGCAATTGCTTGCAACCGACGTTCGGACCGTCTCGATGTTTGCCGAGCCCAACAAGATCGTCGATGTTGATGATGCGGTGGAAAAGCTCGCCACCATCTTTCCGGATCTTGATCGCAAGGGAACCTACGCCAAGCTCTCTGTCAAATCATCGCGGTTTGCATGGCTGCGCCGGCAGATTACCCCTCGCCAGCAAAGTCAGATCCTTGAATTGGGGATTCCAGGTGTCGGCTTCCGGCCGGAGAAGAAGCGTTTCTATCCAGGTGGCAACACCGCCGCACACGTGCTCGGCTATGTCGATATCGACAATCGCGGCGTCGCCGGGATGGAGCGATACCTCGATCAGCAGGGGCTCCTCGACCTTCGAGCCGCCGGTCTGACGAGCGACATGCCGCTCGAGCCGGTCAAGCTATCGATCGATCTGCGCGTGCAAAACATCGTGCGAGAAGTCGCCGCCGAAGCCATGGTCAAATATCGGGCGGAAGCCGCAGGCGCCGTGATCGTCGACGTGGAGACCGGAGAGGTTCTGGCGATGGCATCGGTTCCCGATTTCGATCCCAACCAGCCGTCGCGCACACTTGCCAACGGCAAGATCGACAAAGAATACGAGAAGGGCTGGTTCAACCGTATCAGCAACGCGACGTTCGAGATGGGGTCGACCTTCAAGAGCTTTACGCTGGCGATGGGGCTGGACGAGGGAAAGATCAACCTCAATTCCGTCGTCGACGCCACCCGGCCAATCCGCATGGGCGGTTTTATAATTCGCGATTTCAAAGGCAAGAACCGCGTGCTCACCATTCCCGAGGTGTTTCAGTATTCGTCGAACATCGGTACGGCTGCCGTCGCCGACATGGTCGGCATCGACCGGCACCGGGAATTTCTGACCAAGCTGGGGCTGCTTTCCAAGATGGAGACGGAAATGCCGGGCGTGGCGACGCCGACACAGCCGCGAACATGGAAGAAGATCAACTCGGTGACGATTTCCTTTGGTCACGGCGTCGCGACAACGCCTTTGCAAACGGCCGTTGCAGCAGCCTCGTTGATCAACGGCGGCAAGCTCGTCCCGCCGACCTTCCTTCCGCGCAGCCCTGAGCAGGCTGGCGATATCGCCAAGCTTGTACTCAGCGACAAAACGAGCGAGGACATGCGCTATCTTTATGCCTGGAATGGCATCAAGGGATCGGGTCGCAGTGCCCAGGTCGAAGGCTTCAACATCGGCGGCAAGACAGGAACAGCCGACAAGGTCGTCGATGGTCGATATGCGAGCGACAAGAATTTCAATGCCTTCGTTGCGGCCTTTCCGATGGACCGGCCCAAATACATCGTGCTGACCATCATCGACGCGCCGGAGACGGGAGAGCATGGCGGCCGCACGGCGGCATCAACGGCAGCCCCGATGATCAAGTCGATCATAGGCCGCGCAGCGCCGCTGCTTGGGGTCGCACCACGCTTCGGGCACCCAGATGCTCAGTATCTGCTTGCGGATTACTAACCACAACCAGACTCCTGCGATGAGCCCCGGAAACAACGGGCATTCCCGGGGAAAACAGGTGTTCAATCACCGTGCCGGACGCCCGTTGCGCCGTTCAACGCGATACGATGTGACGCCCAACTACTTCTGCAACGCGAAGGGCTGGTGCAACGCGCAAAGCTGGAGCGGGGTGATCCACGCGGTTTTGCCGCGATCAGGATTGCGATTTGCAATTATCCCTCAGTCAACGGAGTTGAGTGCGGACAGTTGCGTTCGCGCTCAGACCAATACTGGTCCGTAGGCTGCCTCGGCCGTCGCTTGCACTCTCTGCGCACTTTCGGCAAGCGTGAACGCCTTGCCGCCGACCAGAATGAGCAAGGTGGTTTGCGCGGAAACGTCCACAAATGCGGCAACCTGGTTTGGGTTGACGCGAAGCGACCGAGGCGTTCCGTTGTCGTCTGTGGCAAAGTCGACAAACTTTCACAAAAATCCCAGGTGAACCGCAGCACAGAACATCGTCGAGATAACGATGATCGCACTTGCGACTATCCATGTATGTAAATCGCTCTCAGGAATACGGACATCGACCATGCTGTTTTCTTGGTGGTTGCTCGCCATCAATCTCTCCATTGAGTGCCTCTTAACATTGAAAACAATCGTTAGTTCCGATTGGAGTAATTTTCCAAATGGACGACACGCATTTGCATCTGTGGAAGTGGCGGTATTTACTTAAGGTTGCTCTTATTTCGCTGAAGTTCTTCTCAAAAAGAAGCCCCGCACATGGCGGAGCAAATTGGGGAAGAGTGGCTACGAGGGACATTTCGCAGCCGTCATATTAATCCAGATGACGTCGATTTGTTCCGGGTGGGAATAGTTTTCCGGTCGTTGCTGGTCAAACCCTTCGTTTGGCTCGGAACGGAACACTTCTTCAAGAGTTGATGGGCGTCAGCAGTCATCAAGGTAGAGCGTTCTGAATGGCATGCACGCACCGATTCCAATTGCTCCACTCCATGTTGATATAGAGGGCGCTGGCAGATACATTGGAGCGAACAACGTCGAGAACGTGGCGGCCCTTTTGATCAGCGTCGAGTGGCCGGACAAGAAGCCTCATGCTTTTCATCGGGCGCTCGTCATATCGCTCGAGGCGCTAGACCACTCCGTCTCCCCAGAGCAGGCTCGCGCCGCATTCGTCGATGCGGCCCATGCCGCCGGAATGCACATTATTCCAGATGATATGACTGAGATCAAAAAGGCGAGCTGACCGGCGTTCTACGCGCCTGGCTCTTGCGTCAAGTCGACCGTCGCCTTCCCACCGCCAGGACGCCGCGGATCGAAATCATCCCTCGCGAAGTCATTGAGCGATAGGACGAAGAATGGGAGTATTCCGCAGCCTGTGCCGGCGAAAGCTTGTGTCCTCGATGGGCAAACGGGCGACGAGTTCCTGATCGACGTCGCAAATTGCCCGTATCACGGGCTTCTGATGTGGCGGCAATCGATATTATTAAGATGATTATCAAATGGGAAAATCAGGTGAGGCGCGTCAGATCTGGATTTGCTTGAACCATCGCGACTAACTCCAGCCCCCGTTTGTACTTGACTGGATCAGAGCCGGCAGCGTTGGCTTGCTGCAGATTGTCCTGGAGGTCGGCGATCTTTACAGGGCAGGCGAGCTTGTTTGCGACTGCGCGGATGACGAACTGATCGTCAGTTTCGTCCTCACGGCGGGTAAGGGCATCAACGGCGCTGACGACATCGTCACCGATGCCTTGCTGACGAAGCCGGTCGAAAGCCCAGCCGTCAGATTTCTCGACGATATCGTGAAGAAAGGCGACAGTCTTTTCCTTCGTGCCGTGGACGCGATCAGCCACTCGCTCGCAATGATCGAAGTAGGGTCGGCCCGTCTTGTCCAACTGCCCTTGATGCGCGTCGCAGGACAGCTTTCGGGCTAGCTCAAGTTCCAGCGCCTCACCTGTGATCTCGCCATGTCTCGCCATTTGATCGGTTCCTCCGCAAGAAAAACGCCTCGCGCGTCTTTGCGGTTCCGCCCGTATCTCGTCACCGTCAGTGTGCCGTGCAGTTCTTGCAGTCAAATGACGGTTTGCAGTCCAAGCTCGACGACCCGCCCGGTTGGAAGTCCAAAATAATCCGTCGCGTTGCCAGCGTTTTGCGCAAGCACAATGAATAGGCGATCCTGCCAAAAGGGCATCCCGCCTTTCTTGGAGGGTAGGATCGTGCGACGCGACAGGAAAAACGACGTCGACATGATGTCGAACTTAAGCCCGAGCCTGCGCACGAGCACCAGGGCGCGCGGAATATTGGGCGTCTCCATGTATCCGAAGGTGATCACCAGTCGGCTGAAGAGCGGACTGAAGCTTTCGAGGAAAATCTTCTCGTCGTCCGGCACAAACGGCTCCGTTGCGGTGATCACGCTCAATATGACGTTGTGTTCGTGCAAGACCTTATAATGCTTGAGGCTGTGCAGCAGCGCGGTGGGTGCGCCTTCGACGTCGCTGGTCAAAAAGATGGCCGTTCCCGGCACCGTCGTCGGTGGCTTTGTCGTGAGCCTCTGTATGATCCCTTCGAGGGGAACTTCATCAGCGCGTGTTCGCGCAGCAAGAAGCCGTCGCCCCGCCATCCACGTCTGCATGATAAGGCCCATGGTGCATGCAACGGTAACCGGAACCCATCCTCCCTCGGGAAACTTGGCGATGTTTGCCACGAAGAACCCTGCGTCGATCAAGAAAAGCGGAGCAATTACCGCTGCGGTGCTCAACATCGTCCATCGCCAGATGTGTCTCATGACAACGAACAGGAGGACGCTGGTGATCAGCATCTCGCCGGTAACGGCAATCCCATAAGCGGCCGACAACCCACTCGAGTTCCTGAAATACAAGACGAGTGCGACGACAAATATGAAAAGGAACGCGTTCACCTGAGGCATGAAAATCTGCCCCTGATGCGTCTGCGAGGTATGCAAGATCTGCAGGCGTGGCAGAAGGTTGAGGTGCATGGCCTGACGAACAAGCGAGTATGCGCCCGAAATCACTGCCTGGCTTGCGATCACGGTTGCCGCCGTTGCCAGGCACACGATCGGCACACGCGCCCACTCTGGATGCATGCCGAAGAAGGGGTGGTCGGTCATGGCGGGATTGGCAAGGACGAAGGCACCCTGTCCGAAGTAGTTGAGAAGTAGGCAAGGAAAGGCAAGCGAAAACCAGGCGATTACGATCGGCCGCCTACCGAAGTGCCCAAGGTCGACGTAAAGCGCTTCAGCTCCGGTCACAGCGAGGAAAACCGCGCCGAGGACGGCGATGGCGTGCCCCACATTGTTTGAAGCATAAAGAACGCCATGGAGCGGGTTGATTGCATTGAATATCTCGAGATCATCCATGATATGGATTGCGCCGCTTATTCCCATAACCAGGAACCAGATAGCCATGACCGGGCCAAAAACTGCGGCAACGCCGCCCGTGCCGAAGCGCTGAATGAAGAAAAGCACGGCGATGATGGTGACGGTGATCGGAACGATCCATGCCGATAGACCTGGCGCCACCACCTGGATCCCTTCTACAGCCGACAAGACCGAGATTGCGGGCGTTATGATCGCGTCGCCCAAAAACAGCGATGCCCCTGCAACGCCCAGAACGAGGATCCATGCGGGTTTTTCGGAAAAGCTCTGTCGCGCAAGTGTCATCAGGGAAAGCGTTCCGCCTTCTCCACGGTTGTCGGCCTTGAGTACAAACGTCACGTATTTCACCGTGACGACGATGGTCAGTGCCCATACGATGAGGGAAAGAATGCCGAGAACATTTTCCCGATGCGTTCCTGATCCGGCTGTGGCGTGCAATGCCTCTCGAAATGCATAGAGCGGACTGGTCCCGATGTCGCCGTAGACAACACCAAGTGCCGCAAGCACCAATGAGGGCATCCCGCTGCGGGTTTCAGATGCAAGTTCTGGGTCTTGGGAGCGGAGTTGAGGATAGGTCACCGGACGGTCCTGATGGATGCTGCTTTGTTTCAGGGTTGTAACTGATGATATCGCTGAACGTGGGAATGTTCGATTGGTTCGATTGGGTGAACCGCAGTGTTTGCCTGTGCCAGGGCGCTGGATAAAAAGGCGTTGGCGGCGAGGTTTCTGCTACTCAAGCCACTCAAGCGCGATGTCTGGTTCTGTCTGGCTCTCTGGTGAAGAAGCCGGGTGTTTCCGCAGCGTCGATCCAGCAATTGCCGTGAACAGGTCGCGATCGGCGTCCCTCGTTTGTCCCATCACGCAATGGACCACCGCTGATCTTTTTGTGCTGTTGGGCATGTCCCTTGCTTTTTGTTGTCCATTCTTGACTCGTCGCACGAATGAACTGACAACAATGATGGCTAACTGACCCAGCCTCACAAACGGGGCGCCTTCATCGGAGTCGACAAGATATAATGTTCGAACTTCAGCAGATCATTGGCGGCAAGCTCGTGTCGGCAAAATCGGGTCGTACATATGATCGTATCGATCCTTATACGGGCAAGGTTGCGAGCCGGGCGCCAGCCTCTGGAACAGATGATGTGAGAGCCGCTGTTTCGGCGGCTGCCATGGCATTTCCAGCTTGGTCCCAAACAGGTCCCAGCGAGCGTCGGACGCTATTGATGAAGGCAGCCGACGTTTTGTCGTCGAAAGCCGATGAATTCGCACGTCTCATGGTCGAAGAGACCGGAGGTACAGCACCATGGGCGAGCTTCAACACGATGCTCGCTGCAGGGATCTTGCGTGAGGCGGCAAGCATGACCACCCAGATCCAGGGTGAGATCATCCCTTCGGACAAACCTGGCACCCTTTCAATGGGCGTGAGGCAGGCGGCGGGCGTCTGCCTTGGAATCGCACCTTGGAATGCACCGGTCATTCTCGGCACGAGGGCGGTCGCAATGGCGCTTGCCTGCGGCAATACGGTGATCTTGAAGGCGTCGGAAGCCTGCCCGGGGATCCATCTTCTCATTGGCCGATCACTCGTAGAGGCTGGGCTTCCCGATGGCGTGGTGAATGTCATTACGAATGCGCCAGAAGACGCTGCGCAAATTGTCGAGGCCTTGATAGCAGCGCCAGAGGTGCGCCGCGTGAACTTCACCGGATCGACCAAGGTCGGTCGCGTAATCGGTGAGCTTTGCGGGCGCCATATTAAACCAGCTCTCCTGGAACTGGGAGGAAAGGCGCCGTTTATCGTGCTTGATGACGCCGACATCGACGCTGCCGTCAACGGTGCAGTTTTCGGTGCCTTCGCGAACATGGGCCAGATCTGCATGTCGACCGAACGGATCATCGTCGACGAGAAGATCGCAGACGAATTCGTTGAGAAGCTGGCGGCGCGCGCGGCGAAGCTTCCCGCAGGTGACCCGCGAGGTCATGTCGTTCTCGGTTCACTCGTGACCCAGCAAGCGGCGATAAAGATGCAGGACTTTATCGCAGATGGTGTTGCCAAAGGCGCCACGCTGGTCGCAGGCGGGAAGCGAGAGGGCTCCGTCGTAAATGCAACGCTGCTCGATCGTGTGAAACCAGGCATGCGAGCCTACGACGAGGAATCGTTCGGCCCTGTGAAGCCCATCATCCGGGTAAGAAGCCAAGCTGAGGCGATAGAGATCGCAAATCAGTCGGAATATGGTCTGTCTTCATCGGTCTACAGCCGAGATGTCCATCGCGCTATGGCGGTCGCCGCCCAAATCCAGTCAGGCATTTGCCATATCAACGGTCCGACGGTCCATGACGAAGCCCAAATGCCCTTCGGAGGCTTGAAGAACTCCGGATATGGCCGATTTGGCGGCAAGGCTGCGATCAATGAATTCACCGATCTTCGATGGATCACGATCGAGGACCCACACCAGCAATATCCATTCTAGACCGAATGAACCTCGCTCACGAAACGCCCCAGCGGTGCTCGCGCCTTGTTTTTCTAATTTGTAATACTTTTATTCTAGCCACGGTGCCAGCTTACGTTTAAGTAAGCTGTAATTTAGTTGATCTTGGTTCGATAACATGAACGAAAAAACAGCGTTTGCCGCTCGGGCAGAACTGCTTGCTCTTCTTGCAAACGAGAAGCGGCTTCTCATTGCCTCACATATTTTGAACCGGGAGCTCAGTGTCAACGAGCTCGCGGAGAAGGTTTCGCTTTCGCAATCGGCGCTTTCCCAGCATCTTGCGAAGTTCCGGGCTGCCAAAGCCGTCACGACGCGACGTGATGCTCAAACGGTTTACTATTCCACTTCGCACGAAGGAGTTCAGAAGGTTCTGGAAGTCCTCGAGGAGTTGTTTGAGCCGGCCGCGGATATCAGAATTAAAAGATCGTTGTAACGGCTGGGTGTCAGGCACCTTGCCTGTTTCAGCAACTTGTGATGTATGGCGCCAGCACGCTCGAGAAAACGGCTGGGAGACCTAAGGGTGTCGGACGCGAAAGCCTTATTCGTCACGCGGATAGTCGGGGACCGGATGCCGGACGCCGGCCTATTTACCTGGGACATGAATGCCGATCTGGTCTATGCGGACAGTGCTCTTGCTGCGCTGTTTGGTCTCGACGCAGCCGAGACGGAACGAGGATTGCCAGTACAAGCCTATCTCGATCGGGTGCACCCGGATGACGTTGCCGGACTGGCCAAGCAGATCAGTGATGCCATTATTGCTCAGCATCCGACCGTTCAGCACTATCGGTCAATGAATGCTGAAGGCTCCTACGTTCGCGTATCAGCCTTTGGTAGATGCTTTCGCGACCGCAATAACAATCCCATACACTACGCAGGTATCGTCGTACCCTCAGAGGCGCCTGAACTTCCCTCGCATCACTGACGGCCATTCGATGGCTTCCAAGATCTTCGCTTCGACCACAGCAACGGGATGCCTTGATGTGGCGGGCACGATTGAGTGTGGGCATGCGGAACAACTGGGCCGTTGCACCGTTCACGGTCCAATCCAGCTAGACGCAAAGCGGAGCTTGAGATGTCTGAAAACAGTGATGACCGCGAAGTCGAAGACGTTCCGAGCCGGATGTCCTCAAAGATGCAGTTCGCCGAAGGTGGCAATCCAAAGTCACGACATGCGCTAAAACAATCCGGCGTCAAGGCTGAAGCGCCGGACCTGGATGATCTCTCTCTGATGATGGTACAGGCATTGGAAGGGCGCGCCTGAGTTGCAAGCGATTTGATGTTTGCGTGCGCACTTGGTGCACCCAACCAAGAAGTGAGCCATTTCCCGCCTGGCGGCTAAAATGCCGTCTCAAATGCAACGTGGGACTTCATCTAATGTCCGGACGATCGACTTCGCGACGTTTGATTGCGCCGCGCTACCATTCGATAACGCTTCCATCATAGGCGATGAATGTCCCCGTCTGAGTTTGCCGACCCAGGGTGCGAAGCAGCGAGGCGGCTGCTTGCTCCGGGCTGACTGTCGGATGGCCCTTCGAGTAGGGCTCCGAGAGCGCCGTTCGGACTGTGCCCGGATGCATCGCCGCTATCACCGCGTTTGGATGGGTTCGCGCCAACTCGATGGATGCCGTCTTCACGATCTGGTTGAGTGCCGCCTTTGACGCGCGATATGAAATCCAGCCACCCTTCACGTTATCTCCGATTGAGCCGACGCGTGCAGACAGAAACGCTGCCGCCGTGCGGGACCTGCGATCGAGCAGCGGCAGAAAATGCTTGGCGACCAGTGCTGGTCCGACCGCATTGACGCGAAACTGCGAAAGCATGATTTCGGGATCAATTTGACGCAGCGATTTCTCTGGCGGGCAACCATGTGTCGTCAGCATTCCTGTTGCGCATATCACCAGGTGGACCGGGCCATTCGAGAGCCGGTTTGCGTGATCGGCTACACTTTCCTCCGAAAGCAGATCGAACCCGTCCAATTTGCGTGCGATTTCGACCAGTTCGCCAAGATGTGGCTCGCTTTTCAAACGAGCGCAAACGGCAGCTCCGATCCCTCCGCTGGCGCCAATGACAACGGCGCGGAAGCCATCTGGCAGGGATTGAAGATGAGATTCTGGTCCGGTTGTCATGGCTCTCACACCTAGCGGCTTCCTAACTTAACGGACTGACTGCGCTTACCAACGGCTCGAACAGGAAGCGACGCTCATCCCGTATATCTTACGATGCGCGCTTTAAATCAGACTACCCAGGTGAGGCATCAATCGAATTGTCTCCGCGTCGTTGCAGGTGAGGGAACGATGCGCGGCCCCCGGTGTTCAAATATGACGGAGGCGTCGATATGCGGATTCTAATGTTTCCTCATTGTGGGAGCGATGGTTGCCTCGATCTTTGGCATCCTCGCCATCAAATCCTTCGATCGTGGCAGCGACAAGAACGATACACCGCCGGCCGTCATCCAGCAGCCGGAACCGAAATAGTGCACATACATCTTGCCGAGGCGCTCATATTTCATGCCCCACAGATGCCGCCAGCGTCGCAAGGACTAAGAGCAAGGACAACGAGATCGTCTAAATAGCCGCCTTGTTGTGGCTCCCGCACATTGAGAGGTTGAATTGTGAACTCGAAGCACAGATGTTTACATGGCCCCGTTCGCTGGTGTCGGTCCCGGGCATTTCAAAACACGCTAGTATCGAACAATCCGCTCAGTGAGCGGGCGACTTCCCAACATCGAACCAGGATGGTTGTGGGACGGGCAGTTCGCGGGGGGGTGTCGCCGATATTGTCGTTGAACGTTTCGCGGTTGCAGAAAATATAATTAATATAAAACCATCCGTGTGTAGCAAGTGTTCAGATTGAATTCGATGTATTCGAATGTGCTTCAGTAATATTCAATATTACGGCGATTATCGTTTCTGGTAACTCTGCGATAAGCAATTTTATGGCGACTTTTGATTGGTTGACTTCGCGCTTTGGCTGCGGGGATTATTCTCGCGGGCTGAAAGTGGAGGGAGTTCTATGAGTATATTGTTTCAATCGCATGGAGGAACAGAAAAAGAAGGCAAAATTCCACCAGTCGATCTAAGGGCAGGGCCACCTGCCGGGACTGACGTTGCCATAGATGAGGAGGCCGATTTCGGGTATTTCGTCCCGCCTTTGGACGCGCCTGAGAATTACCTTCTTGAGACGGGAGAAACGGTCGGAGAGCTCGATGAACTTGGCGACATCATGATCGATGTAGTCGCTGACCCCAATGCTCTGGAGGCTCCCGACGAGGATTCAACCTTGCCTCCTGTATTCACCTACTGGGGCCAGTTCCTCGACCATGAGCTGACCGCCCGCACCGATCGCGAAAGTGCGGTGTCGAGCATGGTCAACGCGCACCCGCCTGCAGCCTCGTCTGAGGTCGAGAGCCAACTGAGAAACGCGCGGTCACCCCGATTTGACCTCGACAGCGTTTATGGCGGATCGGTTGTTGGAGCCGGGATCACGGCAGATGTGGTAAAGGTCGTTTCCGGCCTTCGCCACCCAACCTTGAAGAACAAAATGAGGGTGGGGACTGCGATCGAGCCCGGTCCATTGCCCGACACGATAGATGAACACCGCGATCTGCCCCGCTATGGGCAGGTCCAGGCCAGTGTTCGCGACGCCGCGTTGCGTCTCGCCCAGGCCAGTATGCCGGCAGATGCGTTTCAGAAATATGCCGCAAGTCTACCGCAAAGGGCGATCATCGGTGACAACCGCAATGATGAGAACCTCATTGTCGCGCAGTTCCACCTGAGCTTCCTCAGGTTTCACAACAAGGTGGTCGATTTTCTTTCGAGCCGTGACACGGGATGGGTCGCCGATTTCAACTCCGCCCAGACGCTAACGCGCCTCCACTACCAGTGGCTGATCGTCGAAGGCTATCTGAAGGGGGTGTGTGACCCTGCCGTGGTGCAGCGCGTGGTCGACGACCGGGCCTCGCACTTCTTCAAGTTCAGGGCGGAGTTCGATGCGCGTAGACAAAACACCAGGCTCGGCAACGCGTTGCCCCTTGAATTCTCCTCTGCTGGGTATCGCTTCGGCCATTCGATGGTTCGAGCAGTCTACGACTACAACAAGAATTTCGGGCGGCCCGGCAGTATCCTTCCCCATGCGACGCTCGATCTGATCTTTCAGTTCACCGGAGGCGGCGGTCGTCTGGACACCGACAAGAAACTTCCAAAGAACTGGGTGATTGACTGGACACGCTTCACCGGCGTTGCCCCGCACGATACCTCCGACGGCCAACCGGCGCGCTTGGCGAGAAAGATCGACACCGATATCGCCCCACCGCTACGGCTGATGGTCAAGGAGGGCAATGACGAGACGGACGACAACTTGAAGAAACTCTTCAAAAGCTTGGCGCGACGAAACCTGCGTCGCGGCTATAATCTGCGTCTTCCCACCGGACAGGCTTTGCACAAGCACCTCAAACAAATCGGTGCTGTCCAATCCTCGCCGATCGCCGACGTCTCCGCGCTCTTCAATGCGAAGCCCGACCTGCGGGATTTCCTCAAGAACACCAATGCCAAGTTCCATGAACGGACACCGCTCTGGTTCTACATCCTGGCGGAGGCGGAAGCCGCAGGTGGAGACAGGTTGGGCGAGGTTGGAAGCTGTCTGGTTGCGCTCACCTTCGTGGGCGTATTGCTTGCCGACCCGGACTCGGCGCTCTCCCGCGGCTTTACACCCGATCAGAGCCCATTGCGGATGCCCGACAACTCGTCGATCGATACCATTGCGAAATGGATGCGGTTTGCCAGCGTGATGCAGTAATCAACGATCGCGCGGCGAGGCTTCGCCGCGCGGCCGCCTTTCGCTTTCAGCTGTCGCGCTTTCTGTGGAGGATGTCATGCGCGTTTCGGTCATCGTGTCGATGCCTGCGGAACAGAACCTACGCTCGCTCAGTCTGGCGGCGTTCACACCAGGCAGACCTGCGGCACCTACTTTTACGACAGTGAGACCAATGGACCTCTATATCGATTCGAAGTTTCCGCCGCTGCCGTTGTCTGCCAAGCGTGCTGACCGCATCGATCTTGCGATGGCAGCCGCCGACGTTGCCCCGACTTTCGTGACCCGAGGAACGATCGACACGGAAAACATCGATCGACTGAGACAGGAATATCGCGGGATCGAGATCTTCGCCGATCCGGAAATCGGATTGTTCGAGACGCCGCATTGCGGATCGACCGCTGTCGGTACGAAGTCGGATGTCGAAACCAAGCTCGACATAAAGGGTCTGCTTGCCAAAGGGCTGGACGGCCGCCGTGTGGCGGTTGCGGTGATGGACACCGGGATCAACATCGCGCATTTACGAGGACACGGTTTGAAACCCAGGCTCGATCGCCAGGTGTTCTGGGCGCCGCCTGGTGTTGCCCAAACGCCGGGTCAATTCGCGGTCGACCATGGCACGATGTGTGCCTTCGATGTGTTGATTGCAGCCCCTGCCTGCACCTTGCTTGATTTTCCCATTTTGAAATCCACCACGCCTGGCGGTAGCGCCATGGCAGGCTTCTTGAGTGACGCGCTGCTTGCATTCTCCTATCTGAACACCCAGCGCAGCACGGCCTCGTTCCAGCGCAAGTACAAGGCTCTGGTGGTCAGCAATAGTTGGGGAATGTACCATCCGAGCTGGGATTTTCCGGTCGGCCACCCTGGACGATACGCCGACAATCCCAATCACCCGTTCAACATAATGGTGGGAACGCTAGCAAGATCAGGCGCTGATGTGCTGTTTGCCGCAGGAAACTGCGGGGCCGATTGTCCTGACGGGCGTTGTCAGGGGGTGACGACCGGAACCATCGGTGGCGCGAACGCACATCCCGATGTCCTGACCATCGCGGGTTGTGATGTTTCAGACACCCGCGTCGGCTATTCTTCGCAAGGACCCGGGATTGCCGGAATGGCAAGTCAGAAACCGGACTTGACGGCTTACACACACTTCGTCGGCTCTGAAGCGTTTGGACAAGGTACCCCTGACTCCGGAACATCCGCTGCCTGCCCAGTGGCTGCAGGATGTGTCGCGGCGATCCGAGCCAAGCTTCCAGCTGGAAATACGGCATCGAAAGATCTATTCTCACAGTTCCAGGCTAATGCGCTTGTTCGGCCGGGACCTGGCGCGGGATGGAACAAGGACTATGGCGCGGGGATAATACGACCCATGGCGGTCGCAAGCCACTTTGGCTTGTAATGGTGTGCGGAGACCGAAATGGCTGACGTGTTTGTCCTTATGATGATTGAGTCACCAGGCAAAGTTCCAGACCTCGCCCGCGCAGCAGGTCTGCTTGGAGTTGACACGTCAGAGATGGATGCCGCGTTCGGCGTTGTGCCGATCGACCCTGAGAATGGCAAGTACGCGGTGCAAGTGCGCGCTGACGCTGCTGCAGGTCCGCGCAACTCTGCGGATGGTTCTAGTGGACCATACTCAAACCCACGTATCGAGGGTTACAGTCCAAAGGAAGGTAAACGATAGCCCAGCCGAATTTCCCCCGGTGCCAGCTCGGCTGGATCAACTATAGTGCCAGTGTTCCGTGGATTGCACGGCTGCAAACGAACAATGGATGGTAGCGCCGTCCATTTTAATGCGGAAGTCTGAACAAGTGGCGAATTTGGCCGCTAGTGAGACGGGATGAGCCTTGGTGCCGGTGTCGCCGTCGGGTCTAAGGTGCTTCGGGTAAGGTTAGTCAACCTGACTTTGGCGAGAGTGCTGTTAGGGACGACGATGATGACTTTGATGATGACGAGGTCGTTGGTGTCGTTGAGGACGTGCGTCAATCGCCAGTTTGTTTCTACCACCGGCCGCGAACGCGTCCCTCACCCGGATCCAGTCGCCAACGGCGTAGGGACATCCAAGGTTGAGGGTGATGCCAGAAAAGACGGTCGTTCAGTGTTTTCTGGAGCGGGAGACCGATCACGATCGCGGTAAGGGACGACCGTCCCGTTGAAAAAGCTGCCGCTTAACTCGCGGCAGCTATCGATTAAAGAGCTCGAAGGTCCTCAGCAGCTGTTTTTCCAGAGCGGCGATCCTGCGTCGGCTCAAAGCTCACCTTCTGTCCATCCTTTAGGCCCGAAAGGCCCGAACGTTCGACCGCTGAGATGTGAACGAACACGTCCGCAGCGCCATCGTCCGGAGCGATGAAGCCATAACCCTTTTCAGAGTTGAACCATTTTACAGTACCAGTAGCCAATGTAGATCCTCGGTTGATTTGCGAAGTGAAAATAGCCGTTGGCCTCGAGATATCAAGGTCCAGAATGACGTTTGGTTGGCGTCGCCTGCTCTAATCCCGCGCCGTGAACGTGAGGCGTAAAACATTACGAGCGCTCGACCCGTTAGGGCAGCGCCCGCATGTTGCTGCTGGTGACAGAAGCCAACTGAATGGCGGGCCAGTTGCCTAACCGGCCATGTATGAAACCGGGCCGAGCCGGGGAACCGACTTTTTGCAGCGCAGGTATGCGACGGCTGGTATGCCAGTATCCTTCAAAAAAATGACCCGATCGAATGTCAATCAGCTCCCAGAGCGCTAGCCGGCTTTGAAGGCGTTTCGACCCTCGGCATCAAGTGCAGTGAACTGATCGTCGGTGAGGTCAACGCCTGCAGCACGTATGTTTTCCTCAAGGTGCTTGACCTTGGAAGTACCGGGGATGGGAACCATTACCGGACTACGTTTGAGAACCCAAGCCAGTGCGATCTGACTGGGGGACACTCCGTGCTTGGCGGCCACTGAATCGAGCAAAGACCCCGGCTTGGCAAGATTGCCAGCCGCGAGTGGGGACCACGGAATAAACGCAATACCGTGCTCTGTGCAGTAGTCGAGAACGTCTTCGCTCGTGCGATCAACCAAATTATAGCGGTTCTGGACAGTGGCGACCTTGAACACTTTGGATGCTGCCTTGATCTCGTCTACCGATACCTCGCTGAGACCTGCGTGCCTGATAAGCCCTGAATCGATGAGCGACTTGATCGCGTCGAACTGCTCATTCGCCGGGACTTTTGGGTCGATCCGATGGAGTTGCCAAAGGTCGATCCGCTCAACACCTAAATTACGCAGGCTTTTATGGACCTGCTGGATGAGATACTCCGGGCGCCCGACAGGGAGCCAGATATTAGGGCCATGCCGCGTCAGTCCGCCTTTTGTAGCGACCATTGAGCCTTCCTTGTAAGGGTGAAGCGCTTCCTTAATCAGCCATTCAGAGACGTCTGGACCGTAGGAATCGGCCGTGTCGATAAAGTTCACCCCGAGTGCGGGAAGCCTTTTGAGAGTCCGGATCGCCTCGTCATGGTCTGCTGGCGGCCCCCAAATGCCCGATCCCGTGACACGCATAGCTCCGAAACCCAGACGATTGACTTCCAAATCACCGTTAATTCTGAACGTTCCTGATTTCGCTGCGCTGTAGTCCGTCATGATCAAACTCCGCCGTCGGTTTGTGTTTCTTGACAACATCAAGGTAGTGGTTCGTGGCGGGAGTTAAAGGCAGCCCGTCAAAGCTTTGTTGTCAGAGCCTGAAGCTCCTAATTAGACGTTTGCATCTTCGAGTGCTCCCGGGTACCCGCCTACGACGCTCCGACGGATCTCAGCATCCGGTGGTTGGTATCTGCATCGACGACGCTGAAATCGTTGCTCATCGTGCCGGGATCGGTTGTCGTGTTTCGACCAAGAAAGACGTGATAGCGACCGGTGACAGTAATGAAGCCAGCGGTCTTGCAGGAGCCCGAAAACTCTATTCAGAATTCCATGTTGTAGCCACCCTTGTGCTAACTACCTACAAGCCGTAGCTGAAGGTTCTAGTCCAATCGCGGCACGGGACCTTTCCAAGGTTGAGAAGATCGTGTCCCTTGGCTTATCTCTGGGTATCGACAGTCCTGGCGGCAATCTTCAAGGATGTGACGCAAACCACGATCTACGGTTTCGCGGTGAGGCGTCCTACTATTGGGCTGTGGGGTATCGAAAATGATGGGGCGGGCTTCGATGGCTGCGACAATCGAGCAGGCCTCGTTATCCCGGACGCACATAAAATCGATGCCTCTTCGCATTAAAAACAAGAAGATGCACTTGCAAGGCATTGTTAATTATAGTTTTTTGTGCTCCGCACTTATTTCGCGTTGACAGGCTAAGGCGGTTCGCACACCCAGCCCGCAACGGGGAGTAGCCACCGCCTGATGGCGGGAGCGTGTCATTATACTCGTGCAAGAGCACGTGGCGCGTTCGGCCGAAAAGATCGGCTCGGCAAGACCGAGGCAGACTTCACCTGACCAAAACAGGGTGAATTGGCTCAGCTACGTTTCTTCGAAGGGTTTAACCATGTCACTGCTATCGATCATCGTGCTGGCATTCAGCATGTCCATGGACGCATTCGCCGTGTCCGTCGGTCGGGGCGCAGCTCTTGGTCGACCGCGCTTGGCCGACACGCTGCGCACCGGTGTTGTCTTTGGGATCGTCGAGGCGATCACGCCGCTTATCGGCTGGGCAGCCGGTGTTGCCGCTGCCAGATTCGTGACGGCGGTCGATCACTGGATCGCGTTTGGTCTGCTTGCCGCTGTCGGTATCAACATGTTGCGCGCATCGATGAGCAGTGAGCAGGAAGAAGACAAGAAAGCCGGGATGTCCTTTGCCATGCTGATCACAACTGCAATCGGCACTAGCCTCGATGCCATGGCGGTAGGCGTTTCGCTGGCGTTCCTTGAGGTCAACTTTCTGGTCATCGCGGTTGCGATCGGTGCCGCAACCTTCCTGATGGCATCGGGCGGAATGCTCGTCGGTCGCCTGTTCGGTGAGCGCTTCGGGCGCTACGCCGAGCGCGTCGCCGCCGTTGCACTGATCATTCCAGGCTCATCGATCCTTTACGAGCACCTGCTGGCTGGATGACCCGGTCCGGCGCAAGCCGTCGCGACCTGCTCGGTCATGCCTTGATCAGCCGGACTTCAGTTCCCCAGGGATCCATTGCAATATAGCCGCCGGGAACATGGCCGCCGATGCCGGCCGTGTTGAAGCGCTTGATCTGCTTTTCGTAGAGCAGGGGTTCGGATATCGTCAGCGAAAACCAGCCAAGCCCGGTTTTTGAGCTGTCCCGGCCACCGGCGCCGGCGCTGCGCCATGTGTTGACCGCCACGTGATGGTGATAGCCACCCGACGACAGGAAGGCAGCGTTGTCACGCTCGGCGCTGGTAGCAGCGAGGCACAGCAGATCGCGATAGAAGCCGTTTGCCTCATCGATGTCGCCGACGCGCAGATGAATGTGGCCGATGCGCAGCCCATCGGGTGCCGTGTCATACGTATCCTGTGACATGTCGGTCAAAGCGGCGATCGCATCGATATCGAGTTCCTTTGTGCCCATGGTGACGATACCGTCCTTCCATTGCCATTGATCTCGTGGCCGGTCGGAATAGACCTCGATGCCATTGCCTTCGGGATCGGTCAGATAGATGGCTTCACTGACGCTGTGATCTGCAAACCCGTCGAGCGGGATTTTGGCCACTGCGGCGTGCACCAGCCAGCGCGCGAGATCGACCCTGGACGGCATCAGATAGGCGATATGGAAAAGGCCGGCTGAGGTCGGATCCTCGAAGCCAGCGTCCGGGATGCTGGTCAAGTAAAGCAGCGGCTCGTTGGCAACGCCGAGCATGACTTCCTCGGCGCTTTGTGCAAGCACCTTAAGGCGCAGCGTGTCTTGGTAATAGCGGCTCATGCCGGTGAGATCGCGCACGCGCAGGCAAGCACTCTTGATATGCGCGGCAGTGGTTACCCCATAAGGCAACGTAGCCGCTGCAGGAATTGCGCCCGCTTCGGCGTTTACGGCATTGTTGAATGCGGCTGCGAGCGAGGTTGTGCCCGCAAGTTGCAGCAGGTGGCGACGGCTGATGACCATTGAGACGATCCGGTGGCTGGCGTGTTCATTCCCCGCCTACCGCTTCTAGTCTTTAGGCCGGTTCATCAAGTCAAAACTATGTGTTCTCAAGGATGAATGAAAAACTTCGGGGGCAGCAATAGGGAAGGGCCAGCGTCGAAGGTGAAGCTGGGGCTGCATTGAGTTCGAGCATGGGCGCTGCGATAATGCTAGAGTTGAACTCCCGTCATTTCTGCGAGGCGCGCTATCAGTCTGTCCTGGAACCGCACGTCTTCGACCGCGGGTGAGGGCTGTTGGCGTTGTTGGTGGTACCAATACCCGCCAGATGTCATCGCCTCTCGATCGTTCTCGACAGCCAGCCACACCTGGGTCTGGTGACCCATCTCGAGATTGTCCGACGCATTCGGCCCACCCATTTTCGTGGGTACCCAACCAGGATCGACGGCATTGCTCAACGTTCCCGGCCACAATCTTGCAACGGCGCACGCAAGTGCCGCCACATGCAGCTTGCTTTCCGAATATGCCGTACTTGCCTGCCAACTCCTGGTTTGCCAATCGATGTCGGCCAACGAGCTATCCGCACTTCGGTGCATCCCGCTGCTAAGGTATACTAGCCGATCGGGCCGCTCGATAAGCGCGGTTAGCATGTAGGGGGCAAGCGTGTTCACGGCCAGCGTCGTTGCATGCCCCTCTATCGTGCTGCCTCGCTCGGATTGGAGATAGACGCCCGCATTATGGATGATTGCATCCATGCGTCCAATATCGTTGACTTGCTTGGCAAGTGATTGGACGTCATCTGCGCTGCTCAGGTCCCCAATTACGATACGAGGCGAACCCGTAAGAGCGCTGGAAACGGCCTTGCTGCGTTCGCGAGATCGAGCATGCAGGATGACGTCATGTCCGGCGCGTGCCAAGTTGTGGGCGGCCGCAAGACCAAGTCCATCTGCCGAGCCCGTGATGAAAATCTTACCCAAAGAATCCTCCCTTGGACGGCGAGTGTTGTGAACGTATGATGTGCGCGAACTCAATTGTGAGATCGGAATAAAGCCCCCTTAAACAACGCATTGAGTTCAATTGCTACAGCCTTGGATCAGTACGCGGCGCCAAGCTGGCTGCGTCGTATTCTGTCCCGGTCGTTCAAGACGCCTACGAGACGTTCGACCTCGTCCGCTTCCAGCGTGTCGAGGACCGCGCCGAAAAAATCGGCGGGCTGCCCCGTAAACAGGTCGATGACGGACCAGTACCGATCAGATGTGTTTTTGCCAGAATAATAGCGTTTGTGGCTCATACTCAGGAGGATAGCGCTGGCCGGGCTTTTGACAAGAATATCTGCGGCGTGACAGGTGCATCGCGAGTTCTACTCGGCGCTTTAATATCGAGTTCTCCTATCGCTGCGGCGACAGCTGGGCGAGTTTATCGGACTTCAACCATGTTTCGGTCGTTATGGTCGTTTCGCCGATTGCTGCAGACGCTGCTTTGCGTTTAGGACACGCGTTACGGCAACTGTTGGATTGCCGCCCCGGGGTGGTTCTCTTCGCTGCGCCACTCGATTCAAACCGGAAATCTCGCCCGCTCTGAACGATTTCGTCTCTCACTCGTTGTGAAAGGCATGTACGGATTGGAAGTTTTGTGCGGCTATTCCTGTTTTCTTTGGCGTCCTTGACGTCTCTCGCCTGGTTTTTTGTCTTCTATTTCGTGGCGCACGTCCAATTGTCGTAGCCGGTCGCTATTTGGGATTTGCCGTTTCAGAGAATCGTGCTGCTATTGGTCCACCACAGCTAACATTCAAAGGACGTCTCATGAGCCCGTTCGATCTAGCTGCAGTGACATTTGCAAGTGGAGCCGCAACCGGCGCGCTGTCGCTTGGTGTGTACGTTTGGGTTAGGGGAGAAATCCAACGACGACGTGACGGGCCGCATACCGATGATGCAGCGCGCGATCTCGCAATGCAGTCTGTGTTGGCCATCGATGACTTCGTTGGTGCCTGTTACATTGCAGCGCACGATTTTCCCGAATACGACGTCGATGACCCTGAAAATTTCTTCCTACATTCCGACGATCCGGTGATCATGCTTCCGAAAGACGCGAACTGGTCGCTGCTCAGTCGCGAACTTGCTGATGAAATCAGATGGCTGCCCAATCGTCTGCGCAATGTTCGAGACGGTTTGGAGTCCATCGAAATCGAGCCACCCGAATTCAACGACCTTTTTGAGCACAGGCAAGACGATTATGCGCGCCTTGGCTTAAGGGCGATGGACTTGGTAGAACGTATCTGTGCCGAACATCTCTTGCCGTTGCCGATCCGCCCCGATTACTACGACCCTCGAAGCGATTTCGTTGAGAAGATACGGGAAATGGACGAATTCTGGAGACGCCGCGCTCAAAGCGCTCGACATGTCCCGGATCAACCATCGAACGTCACGCCAATTTTTGGACGAAATGCAGTTCCGGAAAGTGTGTCGACTTGATCTCTAGAACTCTTCTCGAATTCGAGATCAGCCGCAGTCAGCAGCCGGCGTTCCTCATGAGCATGTAGAAAGCTTCGATAAGGTTATCTTCGTCACGAAGCTCTGCCATTGCCGGAGCGGTAGCTGAATTCGAGCCGAGTGAGCGAAGCCGATGCTGGTCATAACTTGGCGGGAGCCTCGACATCTGAAAACGCCTGCACAGCATCAGGTAGTCTGGCGCCTCTGATTTCGATCGCAGCAAGCGAGGCGTTCAGGTCGGCCAGTTCAGTCGCAGTAAAGGAGACGCCCGTAGCTCCGATGTTTTCGATCATGTGCGCCATCTGTGTGGTGCCGGGGATAGGCACGATCCAGGGCTTCTGAGCAAGGAGCCATGCCAAGGCGATCTGCCCAAGTCGTGCCTGCTTTCGTTCTGCCCATGTTTTCAGAAGTTCTACGAGTACCAGGTTGTGGGCCAAGTTTTCCGGTTCGAAGCGTCCCTCGATGCCGCGGATGTCGCCCTTCGCGAAGGCCGTCTTGGCGTCGATCGCGCCGTTCAGGAAGCCGACGCCAAGGGGACTCCATGGCACGAAGCCGATCCCCAGTTCTTCGCAGACGGGGATCGCGGACTTTTCCGGTCCGCGCCACAGCATCGAGTACTCGCTCTGGACTGCCGTTAGGGGGACAGCCGAATGGGCTCGCCGCAGCGTGTTGAGGCCCATCTCGGAAAGACCCCAGTGCAGCACCTTGCCTTGATCCATCAAGTCCTTGATCGCCCCCGCGACATCCTCGATAGGCACCTGAGGATCGACGCGGTGCTGGTACAAAAGGTCGATCCGGTCGGTGCGAAGTCGCCTCAGCATCGCCTCGACGACCACTTTGATGTGATCCGGTCGACTATTCAGCCCAGGCTTGCGTTCGCCAGTTTCAGGATCGATGTTCCAGCCGAATTTGGTTGCAATGACGATCTGGTCGCGGAACGGTTCGACGCCTTCTCCAAGGATCCGCTCCACCTCCAGCGGGCCATAGGCTTCAGCGGCGTCATAGAAGGTCAGGCCGTGATCGAAGGCGGAGCGGATGATGTTGTGCATCTCTGCTCGTGTCGGGATCGTCTGCTGGTAGGTGCGGCTCATGTTCTGGATCCCAAGGCCAACACTGGACACCTCGAGTGAACCAAGCTTTCGGCGCCCGATAGCGGACGACGAGATCGCTCCGGGAGAGGATGGCGGTGCTGATGTCTGGGCCAGAGCGGCGCCTGACTGCGCCGCTGCGGCGAGGCCGCCGGCTGCCAGCAGGAGATTGCGTCGATTGATCTGCGTTCCCGATTTCGCTGTCATCGCATTCCCTTTCGTTGATTGTCAGACGCCGCTTCCGTTAGCGGAAGTGATGTGGAGCCAGATGCCGAGCGACGGACGTTTCTGCGCAGTCTCATCATCGACAGGACGTAGTGCGTCACCGCGGCGTAGAGGCAGACGATCGAGCCGTAGTTTAGGAAGAACCCCAGGGAAGACTCGTTGAAGTCCCACATGTCGAGCGTGTAGGTCAGCATCAGCTTCGATCCGAAGCCCATGTCAACAGTGCTGTGGATGCCCCATAGGGCGGCGGCGAATGTGAGGAGCCGGAGCGCGGCTGACCGAAGGATGTTTGTCCGTTCGATGCCGAAGGCGCCGCGAAACACGTTCATCACCAGCGTCCATCGGGTGCCGAGGTGGAAGGCCAAAATCATGAGCAGCCAATAGGCGGCGAACATATGGATCTCGCGGACGGCGAATGCTCCATCCAGAGACAGCATTGGAAAGAGATCACGCGAGATCAGCACGCTGCTGACCAGCATGACCGTTATTGCCGTGGCTAGGCAAGCTATGGTGACCCCATTCAACAGCTTCGGGCCATCACCAAGGTTCCGTGCGACCTTCGAGTACCACCGCCTGTTGAAGACGTTGTGAACAATCACCAGCGCAAAAAGTGCGGTGCCGAACAACTCGTGCGACAGATTGTCGAGCCACCAGTAGGCAAGGCACAGAACGACAAGAGCTAGGCTTGCAAAATCAAGGATGAGGCGGACCCGCAACGTCATCTCACTCGAACTCGAAACGCCGGACGTCGTTGAAGGTGTAGAGGAACTCGCGGTCGGAGCGCGAGCTGTGGCAGGCTTGGCAACGAGCCGTGTTCTCGGCCGTGTTGATCGTTCCATCCGGCTTGAACCACTGGAACTGCCAGTCACCAGTACGGCGGTTCTCGTCGTACTCGTCTCCCCATCCGGCGCCTTTCTCCATAATGAAGTACCGGAAGACTTTCCCTTCACGGTAGTCGACAAGCGCGAAATGCGCGCCATTCGGAATAGGCTTGCCTGCCTTTACGGCCTCGATTGTTTCGCGTGTCGTCATGATGTGTTCTGTGACTTCGCCGCGCGTGACCGTGGTGTAGTGAACGAGCTTGCTGATATCAGGCATCGTCGCCTTGGTCGGTTCGGCATCCACCTGCCAGCCGACCATCGCGGTGGCGCATGCAACGGCGGCGAGAAGAGGAAGTCGGGAACGAGCACGTGTCATTGCTGAGGCTCCGATTGTTTGGAGGAGTACTGGGCGTCGGTGACAAGCTCGAGCCAGTCGACCGTCTTGCCCTCCAGGGATTCCGAAAAGGCGATGTGCGTCATCCCGTTCTTCGGAGACGCTCCATGCCAATGCTTCACCCCCGGCGGAATCCAGACGGTGTCGCCGGAGCGGATCTCTTGAAGCGGCCCGCCCGACATCTGCACGAGGCCCCTCCCGCTCGTCACGATCAGCGTCTGGCCGAGAGGGTGTGTGTGCCACGCTGTGCGCGCGCCGGGCTCGAAGGTGACGGTTGCGCCGCCTACCGTCGCAGGCGCCGTTGCCTTGAAGTTGTCTTCAACCCGAACAGAGCCCGTAAACCGGTCAGGAGCTCCGACGATCGCAGGCTTCGATCCGGCGTGAGTAATGGTGATCACTTCGCTTGCCAGTGCGGACGACGCCGACACGAATGCCGCGGCTGCCGCTGCGGAAGCCCTTCTCCTTCTCGTCCCGGTCATTCGGCGAAGACCTCCTTGGCAATGGCCACGGAAGACACGGCGCTTGGCCATCCGGAGTAGAAAGCCATTTGCGTGATCGTCTCGACGATCTCATCCTTGGTGAGACCGTTCTGCAGACCGAGGCGAACGTGCGACTTCAGCTGATCGGGACGGTTGAGCGCGATCAGGGCCGATATCGTCACCAAGCTCCGGTCCCGCTTGGACAGACCAGGTCGCTCCCAGACGTCTTTGTAGAGTACGTCATCGGTCAGTTCGGCCAGTTTCGGGGCCGTGTCGCCCATAAGCTGTTGGGCACGAGAGGTCATCGGCTTATCCTTCTGTGCATTGACCGTCTGTGCGCATGCGATCCCCGGGAGGGCCGCCAAGACGATGCCGATTGAAAGAAACGCGTTCAGGAACAGGTGGCGCGTCATCGCTTCCTCCTCAGGCCAGCGTCCGGTCAAAGAACGGTGCGAGCTTGCCCAGCGCCGCATCCACATACTCGGGAACCCAATAGGTCTCGATGTGTTTGGCACCTTCGATCTTGAAGAGTTCCTTGTCCTTCGTGCCCGTGGCCTTGGGGAACGCGTCCTCGGTCATGTAGAGGGTGTCGGCGGCGGTCCCCGCGATCATCAGGAGGGGCACGTCGATGAGGCCAATCTCATCGGTTGCGTCCCAGCGCATCAGGTCCATCAGGCTGCTCGTTGTGTACCTGAAGGTCGAGCCGGGATGGGCGTGGGTACGCCAGTAGTACTCGTATCCCTCGCGATAAAGATCGAACGGAAGTGCGGCGATCTGAGCGTCCGTCAGATTTGCGTCTCCGGAGTAGAGGATTTCGCCACCTGCGGCTTCTTGTGCACGGGCCGCTGAGGCCTGCTGCAGCCGCTTCTGGATCGTGTCCATCTGCGAGTCCTGGAAGCCGTTGCGCCGGACGCGCCCGGAGTTGAACATGCTTAATGTCGCGACCGCCTTGAAACGCTTGTCAGTCTTTGCCGCGGCCAGCGAATAGCCACCGCCGCCGCAGATGCCGAAAAGGCCGAGGCGAGCGATATCGACACCAGGGAAACTGCTGACGAAATCCGCCATCCCATGGATGTCCTCAATGCGGAACTGAGGCTTGTCGATGCTGCGCGGCGCTCCGCCGCTTCCGCCTTGATAGGCTGCGTCGGCGGTGATCGTGATGAAACCGCGCTCCGCAAGTCGCTGTGCATAGAGGCCAGTCGTCTGCTCCTTCACGCCACCGTTGGGATGGGCGAGTACGATCGTCGGATACTTCTTGCTTGGATCGTAGCCAGCGGGCGTATAGACGTTCGCCACGATATCGAGATTGTTGAGCTTGTAGGTCACGGGGTGGATGTTCACCTTGCCCGGCTCGTTCTCGGTGATCGCACCGTCGTAGACGAGTGTGAATGGGTTCTGCCTGTAGTCGGCTGCCACAGCTTTGATGGTGGTCATTGCTGGAACTCCTATGATGGCACCTGATATGATCAGCGCGGTCGCGCCGAGAAACTCGCGTCGTCTGCTGTCGATGACATCAGTCATGTTCGGCTCCTAACGTTCGGTGTTCGATGATGTCGGAGAGAAGATAGCTGTTCGCGGCGTGGGCGATTAGACGGCTAGCGCCGCTAGAGCCTATTAGGGCTCCTTATTAATCACGTCGACTTGATAAGCTGTGATGGAATAAAATCCCGCGAACTTTTACCGAATGACAGACGCGGCCGGGCTGCGCGTAGCCGTATGAAAGGCTTCGGGTGGTTGGGTTAGAAAGAGGCCATGCTTGATCGGACGCCGATGGCGGAATGTCCGTTCACTCGAAATCCTTCGTCATCTCGACCATGGCCGGTCGGAAACCCATCCGGTCGAACAAGGCTTGAGCGCCCTTGTTCTTGTAAGCGGTTGAAAGGACGATCCGCGGAGCGCCTTTTGCTGCAAGCATCGTGATGGCCTGTTCGAGCAAGCGCCTACCGACGCCTTCCCTGCGTCTCTGCGGATCAACGAAAATATCGTGAAGAACCCCCGCAGGACCTCTGAGAGCCATGTAATCGGCACCCTCCAGCGCACCGTAGACATAACCGATGATAGAATTCCGATCCTCCGCTACGAGGACGACGACATCCTCGCGCACGATCTGGCTCGCGAGCCACGAAGCGTATTTGTCTGGGGTGGTTGGCCCGGCGGGAATGAACCGGGCTGGATCCCACTTGTTGTGAAGCGACATCAGCGCGGTGCCGTAAGATCCGAGGACTGTGGCATCGGCTCGTACTGCGGGTCTCACAATGATAGATTCAAGGTGCTGGTCGGACATGTTGATACCGCGAGATAGGTCCTGGAGGCCCGGTGATGGTCTTCGAGCCTTCATAACGTATTCGCCGGGGGATCGTTCGAAATCTCGTGCGCATGCCGACGTGACGCGGGATGGCGCGACGAGCGTCTTTCGTCGCGCCTTCGAGCGCCGCAAGCGATCAGTCCAGCTTCTTTTCCGCCAGGAACTTGGAGATCTGGTCGGCGATCTCGACGTTGTTGAGGTCCGACATCAGGAAGTGCGTGCCGCCCTTGATGCCTATGTCAGGCAAGTGAATGAGCGTGGCGTCGCCGCCGTGCTTGTTGACCGCATCGACCCAAAGCGTCGCCATCGCCAGCCGCACACGCCAGTTGTCCTGGCCGCGTTCGGCCGTCGGCGCGGTGGGGAAATTGTCACCGTAGTAGATGACGATCGGCAGCTTGGTCAGCTTCTCGAAATCGGCGATGGGCACCGCTTCGCCCTTGAGGGTTCCGGCGGCGCTCGGCATGTCGGCCGGAACCTCGCCTTCCGGGAAGATGAAGCCGCTTCCCGCCTCGAGCGCGACGATGGCCTTGACGTTCGGATTCTTGATCGCCGTCAGCCAGCCGGGGCCGCCAGCCTGCGAATGGGTGAAGAGGATCCCCGGACCTGTTTTGTCGAACAGCGCGGACATGGCATCAGAGATCACGTTGGCGTCGAAAGGCCGGTGTTGGGCGTCACGGAGCGGAAGAACTGATCAAGTGCCGCAGGGTCGCGGGAGAACTGGACGTTTCCGAAGTAGTTCGGCCACTTGCCGATACGGAACTGATCGAAGAAAAGCTGGTCGTATGGCGTTGGCTCAATCGTCGTCGCGACGGTGCTATTGCCTGCACGGCCGCGACGCGGCTGGTCGACTAGGTAGACCGGGTAACCGCGCCGAAGGAAGATGGTCTGGAAGCCTTCGCGCCCATCGGGCGTCGTCTCCCAGCTTCGGGCCGACTGGAAGGCTCCGTGGAGCATCACGATCGGCAGGGGCTTGGGGTTCGGCGGGATCTGATAGGATACATAGGCATGATCGCCATGCAGCGTTTGCCCTGCTGAGGTGGGAGCATTGTTGTCGAAGGTTCCAGGCGTGCTCGACACGGTACCGCCAACGGCGAAGCTTCCTTGCTCCTGAATTGTCAGCGGCTCCTGCTTCGAAGCGACCTGAGCGCCGGCTGCCCCCGGTGAGAGTAGCAGCACGGAAAGCGAGACGGCGGATAGTGCTCTGGCAAACATGTTCGGTACCTGCCTTCTAACATTGAACTGGCAAGAGATTACCGGAGCACCATTCAGATGATTAGGGATGCATTTCCGATTGAGGGTATTAGCCCTCCTTATCAATTCATTTTCAACCTCTGTACCTGATCGCGTCGACGACCAGCTGGAATGCGGGGGAAGCGTGGCGACGGTTCGGATAATAGAGGTGATATCCGGGAAACGGTGCGCACCAGTCTTCGAGAACCCGGATCAGAGTACCCTTGGCGATATCCTCGGCCACCAGATCGTCCGGCATGTAAGCAAGACCCAGGCCACGCCGGACAGCGTCGAGACGCATCGCGATGTTGTTGAACACCATTTGTCCTTCGACACGGACGTTCAGTTCATGGCCGTCCTTCTCGAATTCCCACTGCAGGATGTTGCCATGTGTCGGCATGCGGATCTGAATGCAGTTGTGGGCCGTGAGATCCTGGGGGATTTCCGGCCACGGGTGCTGACGGAAGTAGGAGGGCGCGCCGACGACGGCCATACGCATCTCCGGTCCGATCTTGATCGCGATCATGTCCTTGGCAAGCTGCTCGCCGAGCCGGACGCCCGCGTCGTAGCGCTCCGCGACGATATCGGTCAGGCCGTAGTCAACGGTGATCTCGACATTGACGTCCGGGTTGTCGGGCAGGAACTTGTCGAGCGCGGGCGCGAGAACCGAGATCGCAGCATGCTCTCCTGCCGTGATCCTGACCGTCCCCGCTGGCTTATCACGCATCTCGGTGAGGGCCGCGAGCTCCGCCTGTATCTCCTCGAAGCGCGGCCCGGCCGTCTGGAGTAGACGTTCACCTGCTGTCGTCGGGGACACGCGCCGGGTCGTCCGCGTCAGCAAGCGGAGGCCCAGCCGCTCTTCAAGTCCTCGGACGGTCTGACTAAGCGCCGACTGCGACACCCCGAGCTTCAGCGCGGCCCGCGTGAAACTCTCTTCGCGGGCGACCGTCACGAAGGCGAGCAGATCGTTGAAGTTCTCCTGCGGCATTCATTAGGCATCCTTATAGCTTTATCCCGATTACTGCCCCTAATCGACAGGGTGGGCAAGAGCTATCTTTCCGTCATCGCAACGCAGCTTACCGCGGAGGACGGTCGAGCAAGCAAGTCAACGGGACTGCAATGTCTGACGCAAACACACCCAATTCGCCGCCGAACAAGGCGGCCATCCTTGCGATCATCCTCATCAGCTACGTGATGATCGTGCTCGACATCTCGGTGGTCCTGACTGGCCTGCCGAAGATCCACAACGAACTCGGCTTCACGGACGCCGGGCTTGCCTGGGTGAGTAGCGCCTACACGCTGACCTTCGGTGGCTTCCTTCTCCTCGGCGCACGTGCCGGGGACATACTCGGCCGCCGTCGGATGTTCGTGGTCGGCATGACGATCTTCACCGCCGCCTCCGTTGCCATCGGAGCCTCGCAATCTTCGGCGTGGATGCTTTCGTGGCGTGCGATCCAGGGCCTGGGATCCGCAATCCTCGCGCCAACGACGCTGGCTCTCCTGCAGACCACGTTCGACGAAGGCGAAGAACGTGTCCGGGCCGTCTCGCTATACAGCGCCGCAGCGGGCGTGTCCGCGACAGTGGGTCTCGTCGTTGGCGGACTGCTCGCCGACTGGCTGTCCTGGCGCGTCGGTTTCCTGATCAATCTCCCGATTGGCATTGCCACTGTTATTGCTTCCCGCATCTACATCCATGAGACAAGTAAACGTCCGGGAGCGTTCGATCTGCCAGGCGCAGTGACTTCGACGCTGGGCATGGCCGCTTTCGTCTACGGGTTTATCCGTTCCGCACAGGCTGGATGGGACGTCGCAACGCTGGCAACGTTGGTCGCCGCATTCATAATGCTCGGAGCATTCGTGTTGATCGAGCGCGGTGCGAAGCAGCCGATCCTGCCACTTCGCCTGTTCTCTGACATCGAACGCTCGGGCGCCTATGGTGCCCGCATGCTCTACATCAGTGCCATGGTCGGCTTCTTCTTCTTCACGACGCTGTATCTGCAGCAGGTCGCGGGTCTGCGCCCAGCACTGGCGGGCCTTGCGTTCGTCCCCGCCACGATGCTGCATGTCCCCGTAGCGGTGGTTGTGCCACGCCTCATCAGGCGCTTCGGCCGGAATGCCGTCCTTATCGTGGGGATGCTGATCGGCATCGTCGCCATGGCATGGCTCAGCCGCGCGGGTGTAGGTTCCAACTACTGGACAGCCGTGGCGCTACCGATGGTGTTGATCGGCATCAGCCAGGGCCTAACACTGAGCCCACTGACATCATCAGGCGTCGCACGGGTTGATCATGCCGACGCCGGAGCAGCATCCGGCGCGGTGAACGTTGCGCACCAGATCGGCAGCTCGGTTGGCCTCGGCGTTCTGATCGCCATTGCCGCCATCGGATCGAACGGCCTCAGCGGAGCGGACCTGACAGCGTATCGCGTTTCCCATGCGTTCGACGCAGGCACCGTCATGCTGATCGCAACACTGGTGATCTCGCTTCTAACCATAGTTCCTGCCGCACGCCGGCAGTCTCAGTCCCAAGAAGACGTCGCGCCGACCGAATGCGCGGCCTGATCAAGGAGAATGACCATGAAGAAACGAACTATCGGAACGCTTGAGGTGTCGACGCTCGGCCTCGGGTGCATGGGTCTGAGCCACGGTTATGGAGCGGCGACCGACACGAAGGATGCCGTTGCGCTCATTCGGGCGGCACACGATCGCGGCGTCACCTTCTTCGACACAGCACAGGTCTACGGCCCGTTCACAAACGAGGACGTCGTCGGGGAAGCTCTCCAGCCGATCCGGGACAAGGTCATCATCGCCACCAAATTCGGCTTCGAACTCCCGAGCCCGGATGGCGGCCAGCACATGAACAGCCAGCCCGCCTACATCCGCAAGTCCGTCGAGGGATCGCTGAAGCGGTTGCGAACGGATGTGATCGATCTTTTATACCAGCACCGCGTCGATCCGAACGTGCCGATTGAGGATGTCGCCGGAACCGTCAAAGACCTGATCGCGGAAGGAAAGGTCAAGCATCTCGGTTTGTCTGAAGCTGGCGCTCAGACGATCCGCAGGGCTCACGCCGTGCAGCCTGTGACCGCGCTCCAGAGCGAATACTCGCTGTTCTGGCGCGAGCCTGAGAAGGAGATCATCCCAACGCTCGAGGAACTCGGTATCGGGTTCGTGCCATTCAGCCCACTCGGCAAGGGATTCCTGACGGGCAAGATTGACGAAACGGCGACCTTCGGTCCCGGAGACTTCCGCGGCGTGGTTCCGCGTTTCCAGACGGAGAATCTCAAGGCGAACCAGGCGCTCGTCGCAGCTCTGACCCAGATTGCCGAAGCCAAAAGCCTCACGCCCGCCCAGATCGCGCTCGCATGGCTGCTGGCACAGAAGGATTGGATCGTGCCGATCCCCGGCACCACCAAGCTGCATCGCCTCGAAGAAAACCTCGGCGCCGTCTCGGTGGAGCTTTCCGCCAGGGATGCTTCCGAAATCGCCGATGCTCTCGCGAAGATCGACATCGTCGGAGACAGATACCCTGCGCACCTTCAGGCACGCGTTGGAAAATAACGCCACGGCACTAGCTCCAGTCCACACAAAGGATATGAAATGACCACCACTGTACCCACCGTCACCCTGAACAACGGGCTCAAGATGCCGATCCTGGGATTCGGCGTCTTTCAGGTTCCCGATCCCGCCGAGTGCGAGCGCAGCGTCCGAGATGCAATCGACGTGGGCTACCGCTTGCTCGACACGGCGACCTCCTATGGCAACGAAGAAGCAGTCGGCAACGCGATCCGTAATCACGGCATCGATCGAAGGGAACTGTTCGTCACCACAAAGCTCTGGATCGAGGATGCGAGCTACGAGGGGGCCAAGGCCGCTTTCGAGCGTTCGCTGAACAAGCTACAGCTCGACTATCTTGACCTCTGGCTCATTCATCAGCCCTACGGCGACGTCTATGGCGCCTGGCGCGCGATGGAGGAGCTGTACGAGGCTGGCCAGATCCGCGCCATTGGCGTCAGCAACTTCTATCCCGACCGTCTGGTGGACTTTGCGCTCCACAACACGGTCGTCCCCGCTGTCAACCAGATCGAGATTCATCCATTCCATCACCAGGACGACGCACAGAAGATCCTCCAGGAGTACGGTGTGCAGCCCGAGGCATGGGGTCCATTCGCGGAAGGGAGGAACGGGCTGTTCACGAACGAGCTTCTGCAGTCGATTGGTAAGAAGCACGGCAAGAGCGTTGCACAGGTCGTGCTTCGTTGGCTAATCCAGCGCGAGATCGTCGCAATCCCGAAGTCCGTGCGGAAAGAACGCATGGCCGAGAACTTCTCGGTCTTCGACTTCAAACTCGACGGCGACGATATCGCCTCGATTGGCGCGCTCGATCAGAAGACCAGCAGCTTCTTCGATCATCGCGATCCGGAGAAAGTTAAGTGGCTTGGCACCCGCAGACTTTAAGCTGAGGCTAAGGAGCAAGCATGTCGACATCCTGTTTCGGGTCCGAATCCACACGAACCGTTTAGGGAAGTCGACAAGTAGCCGCAATCGACGCCTGAATCTGATGGTCGCTTTTGGCACTGAACGGAATGCGCGGCAGCGGGCCCAACGTGTTCATAGCGGGGTGGTCCCACAGGAGGTAGCTCGGCTCAAGGGGTCGGCGTGAAGCTGCCGATATGGCTGACGGGCGGTGCATTCGAAGAGACCTTCCGCGACACCATCGAAAGCGATCCAGCGATCAGCCTATAACAACTCGTTTCGATGAGCGTTTCGAGTGTCGGATATGTCATTGCCTTGGGCGTCGAGGCCGCAATCGATGCCCCAGCCCTTTTCACGGCTGACGAACGGTCTGGGCTCACTTGGCGTTAACTTCACGACGCTTCCAGTCTATTGAAAGAGATAATCTTACCGTATCTCACACGCTGGTGATGGCGACGTGCGCGGCACGTGCGCGTTGCGCCGCGGCCAACGCGATGCTCATGCGATCGATTACGTGGAGCAGCTTGAAAGCAAGTGGTGCGCGTCTCATGACAACCAAAGACACGCGGCGAGCCATCGTCGCTGTTGCCCGCAAAAATCGCTGTCCTGCTCCATCGCATGTAGATTGATCGGCCCAGAAATACGGTTCAGATCGGAGGCTGCAGCATGAACTACGACAGCCAGAGATTGCGATCCTGGCCGGATCGTATCGCGTGTGCGATCAGATGGATGATGCCGATTATATTGTTGCGCTCCCAGCGTGTCCAAAAGCAAGACTTCTCAGACCCTGATCCGGCTCTCAACGAGACCGAGCCATCACGCTGCGAAGAATAGCGTGACCGCGTGAACAACCAGGCCATCAAAGACATAACGAAAGAGCTTAAGACACCCCCCGATCAAAAAATTGGTCGCTTGAGATGAGCACGCCGGCCGTGCGAACGTCACACGGCTGACTGGTTCGGGCTTTCATAACCAACGCCGAAGGCGACCGACGTCGCCGTTCCTTCTCCGGCCATCAAAAGCCTGCGCGCATGCGACAGCCGGACTTGCTTCTGTACTGGATCGGGCTGAGCGCCGTGATAGCCTTGAAGTGTCGATGGAACGCCGAGACGCTGAGCGCCGCCATCTCCGCGAGAGCCTCGACCCTGAGCGGGCGGCACAAAGGCTTAGGGTGGCGTGGAGCGGCGCCATGTCTGCTTCTGCCGCATCGGCCGCTTCTGCGCCACGACGGGAGGCGGCGGAGAGTGGTTCTCTGCCAATGCCGTAATTGATAATTGAAAAGGTCAAATTTGGGATCATTGCGGAGGTTGCGATATCGACGTTGACACCCTCCGCTATCACCTCTCCGGCAGACCAGCTTTCCGGAAGCCGTCGACGAAGTGTTGTCCCACATCTGTGTCGCGCAGCGGCTGGGAGTTTAGCCAATGGTTGATCGTGAAATGAGGGTGGGCGATCAGGAATAATTCTGCTTCTCGATGTGCTTCCTCATCGTCGCCCAACTGCGCAAGCGTCGCAGCCAGGAATTTGCGTGAGTTGGTACGGTATGTCTCTTCCCTGCGCAGCGTGGCTTTCGCCGCCTGATAGTCGCGCGCTGCGTATTGCGCCTGCCCGAGATGACAAAGGTACCAGCAGGCTGGGTAGGGATTGAGCCGCAGGGCCTTTTCGATCTGCGCCAGGCCGGCGGCAACCTTGCCATCAAGCACGGACATGTCCGACATGGCGGCCCAGGTGTCGGCGTGGTTGGGGTCCAACTCCAGGGCCTTGGCGAAGGCTCCCTCCGATTCCTCCCATCGCCGCTCATAAGCCATGATGGTCCCCAGGATGTATCGGCAGCCGGCATCGTTGGGATCCAGGTCGATCGCTTTCTGCGCCAACGTCACTGCCATCGCCCGGTTGGGATCTTCGGGTTCGCCGAAATGAGTCCAGGCAAGCCAACGATTATATGCGAGCAGACCGAGCGCCTCGGCATATGACGGCTCAAGTTGAACGGCTCTTTGGAGCAACACGTAAGCCTCGCGCTCAGTCTGAGGCGACTCTTCCGTCAGGAGGCGGGCGCGGACACACAGGTCGTATGCTTCGACGTTCTTCGGACGATTGCGTTGCGCCGGGGCGGTTAGCCGGCCGACGAGGGCTTCGACGATCTTGGCGTTGACTTCGTCCTGCAGCTCGAAAACATCTTCCATCGTCCTGTCGAACCGGTCGGCCCACAGGTGCTTGCCGCCAAGCGCGTCGAACAATTGCGCATTTATGCGGACACGACCCATCGCGCGTCTGGCGCTCCCCTCGAGGACGTAGCGGACGCCGAGTTCCTGGGCGACCAGCCGTACGTCGACCGCTTTGCCCTTATAAACATAGACGGAATTGCGCGCGATGACGAACAGGCCAGCCGTACGGGACAAGTCGGTGATCAGGTCTTCGGTCAAGCCGTCGACAAAATGCGTGTCCGCTTCATCCCCGCTCATATTGGTGAACGGCAATACGGCGATCGAGGGACCTTCGGGCAACTGCAATATGCTCTGCAGCGCATCCGGCCAATGCCAAACATGGACCGGGCGGGTCAGGTTCTTCAGGTAGCGTTCGCCTGCATCGAAGAACCGCTCGTTGATCTTGCCGACGATTTCGCCGTGGACGCCCGCTGAAATGCAGATGCCTCCCGATGCGGCTTGCGTCTGAAGGCGCGCTGCGACGTTTACGCCGTCGCCGAGGATGTCCGAGCCGTCGCCGATGACATCTCCGACATTGACGCCGACGCGCAAAAGCAGGCGTTGGTCTCCGGGGGCCTCAATGGCTGTGGTGGCGCGTTGTATTTCCAGCGCTGCCTTGACCGCATCCAATGCGCTGCCGAATTCGATTAGGAAGCCGTCGCCGACGATCTTGAAGATTCGACCGTTGTGGAACGTCACGGCGGGCTCGATCACGGCGGTACGGAGCGCCCGGAGGTTCTCCACCGTTGCGACTTCATCGGCCTCCATCAGGCGCGAATATCCCACCACATCGGCAACAACGATTGCGGCAAGGCGCCGCTGAAGACACGGATCCGTCATCTGAGCACAAGCCTAACGACTGAAATCGAAGGGTATTGTTCACCGGTGGGTGAGTCAACAAGTTGAAGACTATCGATGTTCACCAGCAGCCCTTTGCAGCCACTGAGGTGTAACGACAGAAAAGCAATTGCGAACCAAATGATGAGACGGCATCGACCTAGCCATCGAAATCAAGTCCGTCCTGGAGTTGCCGCCTGATAACAGCTTCGTCGGGTTGAGGCCTCCCGCGCGGGCTTCCGTTTTATGAAAAACCTATCAAGAAGCGGAGGCCGCAGGAAAATCGGTTTGACTTGCCTGCGCCAACGATACGTACGTGAACACATCCGCCGACAAGGTGTCGCCTCTCGTTTTCCGGAAGCAGCGCCAACATCATTCTCCGGCGTGCAGCTATTGCTGATAAGGCAGAAGCTGCGGCCCTCTGTGAGAAGCTTGGTTTTGCGCACGCGAACTCAGCCAATGTCACTTACGTAATTTGACTTCTTGTGGCGAGAATATTGCCTGCTATCGGCCCCAATTCGAGCATCCTGTCTTGTTCTGTGAACGAACATGCGTTGGCGCCGGACGGCAACGGGAAAACTATTGGTTGACTTTGCGCGCAAAGTCTCTATTTTTGGTTTTATCGATCTTTTGCTTGCCGAGCTTTGTCTACCGCGCGATTGGCACCGCGCTCTATTCGAACTTCTCTCTCAAAAATAGTCGTATCACCGTCCGCGAAGCATCGCCTCCGCGGTCTCTCATTCTATGCTTTGAAAGGGTTCATCATGACCACAGGCACAGTAAAATGGTTCAATTCCACCAAGGGCTTTGGCTTCATCCAGCCTGACAATGGCGACGCTGATGCGTTCGTTCATATCTCTGCTGTCGAGCGTGCGGGAATGCGCGAAATCGTCGAAGGTCAGAAGATCAGCTTCGATCTCGAGCGCGACGCCAAGTCCGGCAAGATGTCTGCTTGCAACCTGCAGGCCGCTTAATTGAACGTGCAGTCTCATTGACCACGGATGTACTGGCAATGGGACAGCGCGTTTGAAAAGCAGGACACTCTTGTCCGGCTTTTCACTTTATAGCCCCGAAACCCAAGGAGGTTTCATGACCCAGAGCAAATCCAGGCAGCAAGCCGAAATCGCATTCGACCGCGTCCAATCCTCGTTCTTCGCACAAGGCCAAGCCGTCGAGGAACGTCAGACCGAAGAACAAGCACGACAAGCCAAAACACAACGGCTTCGCGAAGCACGGCTCGCTCGCGACGAGGCGAGGAATCAAACTCGCTGAGTTAGCTTTGTTAGCAGTTACAGTCACGTGGTGTCGTCGGACGCATCCTGAGAGATCGGGACGTGATTTCGCACCTTGCCGCAAAGCGGAAGTCCGCTGTCGGCCCCAAGCGGTCATCTGGACGCAATCAAATAATCATACCTGATTGCGCTAGAGTGGTGGCACTCGTCGGCTCCTTGCCGCTATACATCATCAAAAGATCACTTATCGACCACGGACCGGTGCCATGAAACTCACAATTCTGCAGATTGATGCATTTAGCGACAAGGTATTTGGAGGCAACCCCGCTGCTGTATGCAAATTGGATGCGTGGCTTTCAGACGATATCCTCCAGTCAATCGCTGCCGAGAATAACCTGTCAGAGACTGCCTACTACGTTGAAAAAGAGTCGGGCGTTTATGATCTCCGCTGGTTTACGCCCGGCGTAGAGGTAGACCTATGCGGCCATGCCACGCTCGCAACTGCGGCAGCAATATTTGATGACCAGACGTTAGCCGTCGATGTGCTTCGGTTTTCCACGCGAAGCGGAGAGTTGAGGGTTACCCGCTCGGAACTGGGACTATCGATGGACTTTCCTCTCACGATGCCAACTCCTGTTTCGACCCCTTCTGGCCTGCTGGAAGCGCTCGGTATCTCTGCAGGCGAAGTTCATGAAGCTGATGACTATATCGTGGTTGTGAACGATGAGACGATCATCGAAGGCCTTGCACCCGATTTCGCAGCACTGAATGCGTTCCCCAAGCGCGGGATTGCCGTGACTGCACAGTCCAAAAAATTTGATTTCGTATCTCGGTGGTTTGGTCCGAGGGTTGGCGTTAATGAGGACCCTGTTACAGGCTCTGCGCACACTTGGCTCGCGCCTTATTGGTCCCAAAAACTCAAAAAAACGACCATGACCGCACAACAAGGTGGTGCCAGGAAAGGCACGCTTGTCTGCGAAATCGTTGGTGAGCGAGTGGTTATAAGCGGTAAGGCAGCATTCTACCTGCGCGGAGAGATTGAAATCTGATTTTTCAAAGCATTACGAGTTCGGGCGGGTCATGTGGTACCAGAGATCGGCAGTCAGAAGCCGTCGCGCTCAGCGGTAAGGTCATTTTGTACCTTGCCTCATGAACCTCGCTCAAGACTTACCGCGAAGGAGGTCTTAACGACCGCAATTGGCGCGAAGCGGAAGACCGCAGTCGGCTCGAAGCGGACTTGCGGCCTCGCTTGCCACGGGTATAGTCCGATCATGCCCAACGCGATCATCCCTGTGTATCAGTTCCGAAGGGATAGTTTCTCCCGGTCGCCTAATACAGTTGTGGCTGTAGCGCCAATGGAGGCGGTTGTCTCAGTCTACGGCCCCGGCGGCCTTACTGGTGAAGGCGGACTTTCGGATGCGTTCGGTGGTGCGGCTATATACAAGAACGATGAAACTGGGATGTGCTTCTTTGGTATCTGGGGCGCACGCAACGCGGCGAAATTCAGGGCCGACTTAGCGACAAAACTCAAGATCGAAATGGTCAAGGAGGCGCCGCCAGCGAGGCTCAGCCGTTGGGGCAAGTCGAAGTCGAGACTGAAGCCAACAGGTCTTGCTGGTACACGTTCCTGAAGTTGAGTGCCTCTGTAGCGTATGACCGCAATTGGCCGAGTTTTTCAACGATATCGGCCCAAACCGGTCATTGATGTCGTCCATGTAGGAACGCCAAAACCGCAAAACACTGGATCACCGCCGCAAGGATGAACACGGCGGGGTCAGAGATTGTCCTCACAAGGCCGAACACGGCAGGTGCGAGGGCATAGGTCCCCTGGCTTAGCGCGACAATCAGTGGCACCACACGAGAGACATCGGCCTTGTCGAACTCGACTTGGGCGATGAGGGGCGGCAGCGATGTTGCGTTGCCAATGCCGAGGCCAAAAAGCAGGACCCCGATAATCATTGCTGCTGCATTGTCGCCGCCAGCCAACAGCAATGTTAAAGAGCCGAGTATTTGAATGCTGTAGCTAGCCGTGGCCACCAAACGACGATCTGCAGCTGCGGGCATCAGCCAACCGATGCCGCTGCGCCCGGCTATTGCCGCAGCTGTCGCTCCGCCCATGACCAGCCCAGCCGTTTGCGGCCCAAAAAGTGGCACCACCATTGAAAATAGATGAGCCAGCAGCCCTATCTGGGCGAACAATCCAGCAGCCATTGCTATTGCAAGGGTTAGGAAACGGCGGTTGCTCCACAGAGAGTTCCTCGGCCCCGACGAAACCAGTGGGGTCGAAGTCGGCGAGATCACCACGTTTGACCCGGTTCCATCCGGCGATTGACCCATCACCTCGGGTGATTTGGAAAACACCAGGACAGACAACGCAGCTACGGTGAGAATCATCGAAATCCCGACGATGATCGTGGCCTGCGCGAACCCACTCGACACGATGAGAATGACCCACAAGGGTGAGAAAATCACCCCACCCACACTCGCCCCATTGTATGCCATGGATAGGGCTGCCGGTCGTCTGCGGACGAACCAGGGAGAGATGATGGCATTTACCGCCGCAGCACCCATAGCAACCCAGCCTGTGCCGCTTAGTAGAGCGGCCGCGAACAGATGCCAGGGCTGGGATGCCGAAGACCAACCGACGACACCCGTTGCCAGTAGAACCGCTCCGGCGATGGTTATGATGGGAATGTTCCAAAGCCGATATAACCGAGGGAGGTTTGCTACAACCACTGCGCCCACGATAAAATGCAGCGTTACGGCGCTCGATACAAATGCAACGGACCAACCCGTTCTCTGCACCACCATCTGCAGATAAATTGGCGGCCCGTAAAAACCGACCCCCCAGCCGAATGTCGCCAGAACGAAGGTCGCCGCGACCACGTACCAGCCAAAAAAGGGCGTCGTCTCGGATATTGGTGAAGATGTCATGACTTGGGCCTCAATGTTGTTTGACGCTTTTCGCAGGTTCAGCATGTCGAAGCTTCGGTCATGATCGAAGTGTTCAGGTTTGTCCGCTTGTGGCGCTTCTGCGCCGGGTGACCCATTGGCTGAAGATGCCATAAAATCGCCGACCCGATCGCCCCCCATGTCTCGAAACTGGTCGATCTCGAGCATAAATGCATTGAAGCTTGTGGCTCGGCCACATAAACCCTGCTGGGACAGAATTTTTTAATTGCGACAGCCGATCCTGTGTCCTTGGAGCGTGTATCGGTTTGAATGGAAGCCCACGAAGGAATGCAAATGTCGATCAGTGTCCAGAAAACAATCCCCGCTGCGCGAATGCATCAGTTCCACCAGATGGTCGAGCGGTGGCTTCAGGAAGGTCCGATTAAGCTCGCGACCAATGCCACGATCACCGCGATGGACAATGCCGCAATCCCGAAGGAAGAACAGGCGGCGATCATCGAGGACCGGGACATCATCATGAAACACAATATGCGGCTCGGCCTGATCAGCGAAGTCTTTGCAGCGGCCATCGAGAAGGCTGTGAAATCATCCCGGTCAGGACATGAGGCGCATGACGAGATCGCTCGATTGATTGTGACTGCAATCGGCATCCGTCAGGACGATGAGAGTGAGCTGGTCACGTTCACCTTCGCTACTCAAAACGAGGCCGATGCATTCAGCGGGCTCGCCTGACGGCAGCTATCGGCGCTTCCGCTATATGATCGCAACCGACCCCTAAGGCGACATCCGGGCTCAATAGCGGATAATTAACGCGCCGCGAAGCGATCGGCGCGTTGGTTCGCGAACGCGGCTTAGAAGGCCGTGCTAAAGCCGACTGTTCCCTTCAAGCCATAGCTGCCGTCGAAGCTAGTGGCGGTCAGTGCTTCCCCATATAGATTGTACTTGCCATCGGCCCAGCGGTAGGTGCCGCCGACGCCGAATTCGGCGCCGAGCTTCTCCGGTTCGAACTTCACGTTGACGTCAGAAACATTCACCGACGTGCCACCGCGGAAATCATAGGTGAGGTTGGCGATCGCATAGACGTGGTTGCGGCTTGCTCCGGCACTGTCATCATAGTCCACGGCCAAGCCTATCCGGCCCTTGGCGCTATCAGCGCGATCAAGGCTGACATGCGCGTTGAAGGGATCGGTAAAGCTGTCGAAGTTGACGGCGTTGTAGGAGAACTGCGCTTGCGGAATGATCGACAAATTGCTGTCGATGGCCATCTTGCGACCAGCTTCGATGCTCAGAGCATAGCCATTGCCATCATTGCGATCCACCAACTTGCCGACATCGTCAGCCGTTAGATCGGTCGACAGGCGGGCGACCTGTGCCTGACCATCCAGATAGAAGCCGTCGCTGCCAAACCAGCTCAGCGTCGCGCCGATGCTGTAGCTATCCGTGTTGTTTTCGCCGTTGCCAAGGGGCGAAGCGATTTTGGCGTGGGTCTGGCCGTACTGGACATTGAGGCCGGCGATCAGCATGCCCTTGTCTGTTTCTTCAAGCAACCCGTCGATGCCGACCTGCACCAGATAGCGGTTGCTGTCATAAGACACGTCCCTCGTAGAATTGCCCTCGGCGTGGTCATGCGCGCCTTCGATGCGGGTCCAGAAATTGCGCGGCCCTGTAAAGCCATTTGCCAAGCCGACACTGTCGCCCTGCTCCAACCAATAACGGTCACCCACGCGCTGTCTGAGCGTCGGCAGGTCGGTCATCCCAAGCAGAACGATTGGATAGCTCTCATAGACGGGCACGGTTGGCGCAAGGCTGACAGTCCGCAGATACCAGTCGCCGTCAGCCGGGTTTGTGATGCCGTTCTGGAAGAGACCGTAGCGATAGGCTCCCCCAATCGCCGGCGCGCCAAGCACGAAGACATCGGAGGCCGATACGCCTGCAACGTCGACGATCTTGATACCATCGCCGGTGGTCTCGCCGCCATAACCGCCGAGGTTGGTAACGAACACCTTCGTCGCGCCGGTCCCGGGGATGGTGTCGCCCGTCACGGCAAGAAGGTCAGTCGGCGAGGCGTCCTGGTAGAGCGCTGCGTCGATCAGCAGCGCACCGCCATTGCTGGTATAATCGCCGCCGATTGTCAGCGTGCCGATGCCGTTGATCCCCGGTGCGATGGAGCCGCCCGAATTGTTCGTCGTATCGCCAACAGTGCCCACGCCGCCGAGCGTTCCGCCGTTGATGTCGACAGTTCCGCCAAGAATGCCGTTCACCTCCAGCATACCGCCATAGACGCTTGCCAGACCTGAAAAGCCTGTTTGGTCGGCATTGAAGATGGTACGTCCGGCATATTGGTTGATCGCGCCGCTACCGTTAATCGGCGTGTCGAAAACGTAGCCGGTTTCGGTGTGATTAAAATTGATCTCTGCGCTGGCCGCGAGCGTGATCGCCGAAGCGGCAAGCGTGCCTGCCGCAGTCGCCGCAGTACCTGCGACGCCACCGATGTTTAGCGAGGCACTGCTGCTGGCAAGAGCTCCGCCTAAAACAAGTGCGGACGTGCCGCCGTTGATGATCACCTGACCGTCGTTGGCAATGGTTACGATACCGGTGCCTCTTGTCCCCACTGTCATTGTGGTTGCTCGTAGTTCCGATCCGTCGCCGGAGACTAGCAGATTGAAGTTTGGAGTGACCGCATTCGTCGTTGTCGCGACGTTGACAGTCGCGGCGGTTACAACGCCCCCGTCCAGAACTGACAACGAGCCGCTTTGCATCGCGAGCGTTGTCCCGGTTGTCCATTCGGAGCCATCACCCGACACCACGACCATGGCATTCGCTCCGGTGTAGCCGAGATTTCCGATGCTGCCGAATGAGGTTGCTCCACCAATGTTGACGACGCCCCCGTCAAGCACATTGATGTATGAGGTGCCGGCAACAGAGGCGAAAGAGGTTGCAGCCAACGTAGAGCCAGCGCCAAGCACGTTTACGGTTGCAGTGCCGAACGAGGACGTCTTGTGAAGCGTCACGCCCCCTGCCGATGTGAACGTAGCGCCGTCTTGGACTGTAAATGCCGAGGTACTTCCCACGCCGCCACTGAGTTGATTGGCATCGGTGCCGGAGGCTTCGACGCGCGTGCCCGCACCGGAGATAGTGAGGGATGCTTCCGATCCGGTTGTTCCAGCAAGGTCAAGCTGGGTCAGTGTGCCACCGGAGGATGTTCCGTAGGTGACGTTTGCGCCGCCCGCAATGACGGTTGAGCCATCGCTCAGAGTCACTCGGGTAATTCCGGTTGCCGTGTCTTGAAGGTAGAGTGTTCCATCCCCGGTTTTTGTCAGAACCGAAGCGGAATTCGCGGCGACGCCAGAAAAGGTGAGCGTAGCACCAGCAGCAATATTGAAGGCACTGCTGCCAGAAAAGGTGAGAATGTAGCCACTGGTCTCGACCGTGATGTTCTTGGCCGCGACGGTCGGGAACGGGCTGGCAAGTGAGAAACTGCTCGTAAGCGTGATAGTTGAAGACGCATCTGGGCTCGCCTGCGCATCGGCGATCGCTTGAAAGAGTTGGGCTTCGGTCGATACGAAAAAGATGGCGGCCGAAGCGGCCTGTACGCTAAATCCGAGGGAAAGAACGCCTATCGAGACCCCCGAGAGAAATCCAAGCTTGCGGTTTGCTTCTCCGACAAAACCCCGCGTCCCAAAGCCCGAGCCCATCGCCTATCCTCATGCAAATGCCATTGATTTGCTACCTATAGGCGATCTGAATTTTTGATAATTGTTAGTTTTTGCAGGTACTTAATTACATAACCGGCGTAATGCGGATTGTCGCTATGGTTGATTAAATTTTAATCTCACGACGCTGCGCTTGCCAAAGGTAGAAGGCCAGACAGAGGGCTTGCGGACGGCTGCTTTTGGCGCGAGGGAGACCACTGGCTATTGCCGATGGTCATCTGCCTTCCAGCTCGATCTGCTCGGCGGTCGTGACCGCGTCGCTCACCTCGACGCCAAGGTAGCGGACGGTGCCTTCTAGCTTGACGTGACCAAGCAGTATCTGGACAGCCCGGAGAAATCTGCGCACCTTCATTCTCCTCATTGAGCGCGTGCCATACGCCCATCCACCGCATGCTTGATCCTACGTAGCGGTGGGCCTGCCGGCACGGCGTATCTGTCACCCGTCTCCCATCACCAATCTGGGCCTTCCCGTGATCTCCATATTGTCCGGAATAGTAGCGTTCGCCTAGCCAGCGCCCTTGGGTAAAGTTTTTCGTCTGTAACCGTACCAACGAAATATGGGCCTTTGCTAATGGGTGCCGCTCCCTAGATATTGTCGCAGACGAGTATTTCGTGTCGTCGGGAGGATAGAATGCCGAATAATGATTGGAACGCACCAGTAGCCGTTAATTTCCCGCATCAGGAACAGAAGCTTGTTGGCGGTCCGTTTGAGGCCATGACCTGCCTTACTGACAGGTGGCCAAATATGAGCGGCCTGAAGTTTTTACGCGCGCGTATGGCATGCAAGGCCGCTCTGGACGGTCGCCTTAGTGCGGACGACGCGCGGGTGATCTTTGTCGAGGCGGTTGGCGAAGCAGGCGGCAAAGCGCACTAAGCGCAGACTCCTTGATAAGAATGCCATCTGGATCGGGTCGCGATTGAGATAACCGCCCGCGTCGCTAGGAATCGCGCGACAGTTTCTCGCCTCCAGAACAGCCGCTCTCAGCGCGTCCTTTGGCTCCTTGAATAACTTGGTGTCGTCTAGGGCATCCGCTTTTTCAAGCGTAATAAGGATATGTCTGCTCCAGCCGGGTGAGAGACCGTCCATGCGCTGGGAAGTCTCCGATCGTAGAGAACCTTGATACCCCTGACGGTCGCGTGGTGTTAGTCGACACTAGGGCCGGTAATGCAGAGATGCTCGGCCCACGGCGCATGTCAGCGATTAAAGGCGCTGATCGTGCCTGCCTCTCCGCTAGGCGGGCGTCGGCGTCGAGACCGCGCAGAGCTCTGCTTCGACGCGATAGAGTTCGCCGATCCGCTTCAAAATCGACCGGCTTGGTGGCCACCATGAGACGAACACGGTTCGACGGAAAGATCATGCCGGAACCGCGCAGGCACGCGGGACAGCGGCGATCCGGGCCGCAGACGCGCCTTCTTCCAGACGGATGGTGACTGACCCGACAATGATCTCGGGACGGGTGGCTGTATCGATCGGCGGTTCCGAAACCGGTGGTTCGACGATGATCGCTGCGAACTCCACCGCATCATCTTGTGAACGCAGAATAAGCTTGCCCTGCCGCGCCATCGTTCGCCAAGTCGAAAGACGGTTCGCCCGCAATCCAGAGCGTTCGGCGACCTCATTCACCTTCGCGCTCGGCCGAAAGCTTTCCGACACGATCTGCGCCTTGACGTCATTTGGCCAATGCCGATGAACCTCACGTCCAAACTTCCTAGTCGTGAGAAACTCCAATGTAGTCTCCATGGAGAAACTCCTGTCGCTCGTCCATGAATTGGCGATCACAGATCAGGGCGGCGAAGACAACGTGGGAGGAGAACACCGGTTCCGGAAAGACTAGCATTGAGTGCCATCGGGCAGGAAGTGCGGATCGCAAAACCAGAGCGGCTCTAGCGCCGATAGCGGCAGTGATATTGGACGTCCGAAATGGCTTGCACGCCGACCGGCTCAACGAGCCGTCCGGTACGCGCATTAGAAAGGCGATCGCGCCTTGCAACGATGCCCTGAGTGAACAGGGCCATCGACTGACAAACAACGCCATCCTCGGCGCTAGAGCTTCACGGCCTGACCGGTGCGCACGCTTTCGTCTGCCGCAAGGCAGATCTTCAACGAGGTGACGGCGTCGTCCATATGGCGAGTGAGGTCGAGGTCGTCAGTTATGGCTCGATAAACGAAATCCTGCTCGCGGTCGCACAGCATCTGATGGTCTGGCTCATCGTGCATGTCGAGCCAGTCGTCGGATCGTGTAAAGCCGCCCGCCGCATCGGTTGCCGCGTGGTGTACTCGCAGGCGCGAGGTTTTGGTGTGGGCATCAAGGCTTGCGGAGTTGGCGCCCTCGTCCATCACGATCGAGACCGAGCCGTTGGGCGAGATCACGTCTTTGACAAAGAAGGCTGTCTCCGACATCATCGGTCCCCACCCCGCTTCGTACCAGCCGACGCTGCCATCGTCGAACAGGACCTGGAAGTGGCCGTAATTGTACATGCCTTTGGGCAGGCCCTGGGCCATCCCAACGCCCATACCACGAACCTCGACCGGCTTGGCATCGGTGATCTGGCACATGACGTCGACATAATGCACGCCGCAATCGACGATCGGCGAAGTCGTCTGCATGATCGAACGATGGATGTCCCAGGCAGCGCCACTCGATTGCTGGTTAAGGTTCATTCGAAACACATAGGGGCCGCCAAGATTGCGGGATTCGGCGATCATGCGCACCCACGATGGGTGATGGCGCAGGATGTAGCCGATGACGAGCTTACGACCATTTGCCTTGGCCGCAGCCACCACTCGCTCCGCATCGGCAACGTTGGCGGCCAGCGGCTTCTCGACAAACACGTGCGCGCCGCTTTCGAGTGCTGCGACTGCCATGTCGGCATGGGTATTGGTGTGCGTTGCGACAGCGACGACATCAGGTGAGAATTCCGCGAGCGCAGCGGCAAAGTCACCGCGGCCAGGATAGCCTGAAAGCTCTTGCGGCAAATTCGGTGTCGAGCGGTTGACGAGACCAACAATCTCGAAACCGGGATTTGCATGATAAGCAAGCGCATGGCTCTTGCCCATCTGGCCAAGGCCGACCACGAGCACTTTGAGTTTTTGATTAGTCATGACATTCGCCTCGTTGTTCAGGCCACTGTGCGGCGGGCATCAGCAATCGCCTTGGCGCCGATGCTGGCAAGTGCGACCGAAAACAGGGTGGGATTGGTCGCAGTCGCAGTGGGAATGACGCCGTTGCCGGCGACATAGAGATTGTCGAAACCCCAGACTTTCGAGGTCTTGTCGCAGACACTGGTGCCATCATCGGCCTCACCCATGCGAATGGTGCCCTGGAAATGCAGCGACGACCCGACAGGCTGCACGAAAGTGGCAAAACCCGGCGCCGGCCGGCCGATGATGTTGGAAATCCTCAGCGCTTGTTGCTTGGCGTCTTCAAGGCGCGCCTTGTCCCCTTCAGACTGACGCCACTTGATAGAAATGGCGGGCAGACCGAGCCAGTCGGTGCGCGTATCGTCGAAGGTGACACGGTTATCAGGACTGATGTCGGAGGAGACGAAGACGCCCATTCCGATCGGTTGTCCGATGATATCGCCCGAACGCGGCATGCTATGCAGGCTGGCGGGCGCAATGGTCACCGAATATGGAAATTCCTTAGTGGCCGGGATCCAGTTCATTGCCTTCATCGGCACATCAGTGTCCATCTCGGAAATCTGCGAGACGATGTAGTGGTCGTTGAGGTTGCGGCCGAGTGCCTCCGGGCGAATGCCCGAAGCGTACAGGAGCTGCGGCGAATGGAGCGCGTCGCAGGCGACAACGACAGTGCCGGCGTTGACGATGTAGGTTTCGTCCGCACCCTTAGTGGCCAGTTCGACACCGGTAACGGTCTGGCCATCATGGATGACGCGGCGGCACGCCGTCTCCGTCAAAATGGTGAAGCGTTCGGCAGGCTCCGCGACCAGATCGCCAAGCACAACGTCGGTTCCATGATAATGGAGACCCTCAGGCCCCGGCGTGGCGGCAAGCGGCATCGGCTGGACGAAGCGGTCGGGCGTGCGGCCGGGGTTGAAGACTCCGCCCAGACGTTCGCGAAGCGCAATCGCGGCGGGGTCGCCGGCATTCGGATCTTTGTTGGTGCCGAGAAGCTTGGCCGAAGTGGCAAGTGCTGCCTGCATCTCACTGGATGGGATGAATGGGACGAGCTCGCTTTGCGATGGTACCGGCGTGCCGGTCGACCATTTCGTACCCATGCCGCCGACATTGGCAGCAGAAAAGCCGGCAAACAGGTTTTCATCCTGGGGGTCGGCTTCATTGGCGATGAAGAGGCCCGATCGGCGCAGAAGCGAACCGTCGAAGCCACCGGCGCGGCGCGCTTCCCATTCTTCCTTGTTAATCGGCATTCGTGGGCTGCGATCGCCGCCCTGGGCCAGGACTTCAAGCGCGCCTCGCTCGTCGAGATCGGCAACATTGTCGAGGTGCGCGCCGGTCTTGGGGAGGATCTGAGGTCCGGCCTCCACCATCACGATGCGGGCTTCTAGCCAGTTGTCGCGAATGATCCTGGCATAGGCCGAGCCGGTTGGACCACTTCCCACAATCACGACGTCCGCGGACTTTATTACCATTCCTGCATGCTCCATGCACTTCATCTCTTTGATAACAAACAAGGATGTATTGGGGGGATTGTCAATCTCGATGTTGACAGTCTCAACCGCGTTTCCGATGGTGGCGTTCTGACAGCGAGGAGAGTATCCATGAAGTTCGGCTTGAGTTCCTACAGTTTCCGCCCGTTGATGTTGGACGGCTCGATGCGGATCGAAGATCTCTTCACCTGGATCAGGGACAATGGCGGCGAACACCTTGAACTTGCGACGCTGTCAATCGCTCCAGGTGGAGACGACCTCAACTACGAGCTGGTCAAAGACGAGGACAGCGTCGGGCGCCTGCGCAAGGCCTCAGCCGAGACCGCTATCCCGCTCTCCGGCCTCTGCATTGCCGGGAATTTTATCGGCGACGACCGACGGGCACAGATCGACCGGGTAAAACGCTATGTCGAGCTCTGCGACCGTCTCGGCGTCCGCTTCCTGCGCCACGATGTCGTGCCGTGGTCGCTTCGTGCGACGAACACCGCGCAGTTCGAAGCGGCATTCCCAATGATCGTTGATGCTTGCCGGGAGGTTGCTGACCATGCGGAGCGTCTCGGTGTCACCGCTAGCGTCGAGGACCACGGCTTTTTCATGAACTCCAGCGAGCGCGTCAAACGCCTGCTGAATGCCGTTAATAGTCCGAACTTCAAGATGACGCTCGATGTCGGCAACTTCCTTTGCGTCGATGAAAACCCCGTGACCGGTACACGCGCGTCGATCGCGCATGCGAGTTTCGTCCATATCAAGGATTTTTACGTGCGCACTGAGAGCCCAGGGCCCGGCTGGCTGGAGACGCTCAACGCGCAGTTTATCCGCGGTTCGGTGTTCGGCTTCGGCGACCTGCCGGTGAAGTCGCTCGTGAAAACCATCGTGGATTCCGGCTATGATGGCTTCATCTCACTGGAGTACGAAGGCAACGAGCCCACGCTGTACGGCTGTGCAACCGGTCTCGCCAATGCCCGCAAGCTGTTCGCTGACTTGAAGAACTGAGATTGCCGGATGGTATATCAGGCAGGGAAGGGCGGTGTGCGGACGGCACTGTGAGGTTCATGAGAGCCGAGAGGTGGAGTTTGGAAGCGGCTTTATGTCCTGACTCGCCTTCGTTCGTGCTTGGACCTTCTTGATCTCATCGAAAGAGTAATCACGCAAAGCAGTGAGGCAAAGCGCGTCAAACTCTCTCATCGTGAGGTCGTCGACGAAACCTGCTTCTTGCAGTCGCTCAGCAGATGCATGTACGTTCTTCAGTATCGGGCTCATCACATCGATCTCCCGTATTGTGTTTTCTACCAATCATCTCGGCGAGCTTTTTGTTGTCGCTCCGCATGTAGACATCGCAACTTACTAAGGGCGGCCCTTTCGGCCTTCTTGATGTTCTCAGCCTCATTCTCAGCGAAACCCTACACGAAAATAGGTCGGTTGGCTTGTCGATCACCAACGATCGTCTAGTCGCTTCCCGACTTGCCTCGACCCGGAGCACTGATACGCTTCTTCAGCAGGAAGCCTCTAAGTCTGGCATCGAAAAGGCCATCTTCGGTTTCTTTCGTGGCCTCGCACCGCACCATAGTCGTTAGGCCGTATTCGATGGCCCAGTTGTGCAATGGCGGTGTAATGACCCGCCTTAGCCAGCGGGAAGGCGGCGCTTTGATGGTTCTGATCGCGTCGGTGGGGCGCGCGGGCTTCAGCGGCCTGCGCGCATTCCGTCTAGGTCTGTCGAACTTTGTCCAATAAACTTCTCTGGGAGGGCTCCCAACTCATGGCGGGTTGAGGTTCACGGCCCGTGAGAAAGTTACAGTTCGTCTTCTCGAGGGACCGGCCTCTTTGATTGCCGCAGGATACCCTTCTATGGAACAAGCCGCCCGGTATCGTTGGGCGGCCCGTTCATATTGTCATTTCGATCGCAAGGCTGCAGGAAGTAGGCTGTCTGCAAAGTCCTGATACGAAACGGGCCGCAGAAAGCGGTAGATGGCGAGCGTACCAACAGAGGTGGACCTGCCGTCGGCAGTTGCGGGATATGGGCCGCCATGTACCATTGCAGGCGATACCTCGACGCCTGTGCCGAAGCCATTTACCAAAAGCCGACCAGCAAGCATCTCGAGCTTCGGAACCAACCTTCGCGCCGCTTCAACATCCCCTTCGTTGATATGGAGAGCAACGGTAAGCTGACCCTCCAGAACGCCGATGACCTCCTCAAGCTCTGCAGAATCCTTGCATCGCACGACAAGGCCGGCCGCACCGAAGACTTCATCCTGAAGTTCATGGTGTGCAAGGAAGGCAGCGGCGGACGTCTCGAAGAGCGCAGCGACGCCATCATACTCGCCGCCGGACTTTCCTTTTGCGAGCATACACACTTGCGCATGTTGCTCGAGGCGGCCAACGCCCTCACGGAACGCCTTGGCGATCGACGGCGTCAGCATTGTCTGTGCTCCAGTCTCTGGGAGCAGTTCACGGGCTTTGGAGATGAACGCGTCGAGCCCTTCGCCATCTATCGCCAGGATCAGGCCGGGGTTCGTGCAGAACTGCCCGGCGCCCAGTGCGAGCGACGAAACAAAGGAAGCTGCAATCTGCTCGCCGCGATTGGCCAGTGCATTCTCAAAGAGAATGACCGGGTTGATGCTGCTCATTTCTGCGTAAACAGGGATCGGCTGCTTCCTCTCAGAAGCGATCTTCATCAGTGCCGTCCCCCCTCGGCGGGAACCCGTAAATCCGACTGCTCGAATTTTAGGGTCGGCAACGAGCTGTTGGCCGACTTCGAAGCCGGTGTCGAACAGCAGCGCAAACGTGCCCGAGGGAAGGCCGATCTTTTCGACAGCTCGCTGGACCGCGCGCCCGACAAGCTCGGACGTTCCTGGATGAGCCGAGTGCGCCTTGACGACAACTGGGCAGCCTGCGGCAAGTGCCGAAGCCGTGTCTCCGCCCGCAACGGAAAAGGCCAGCGGGAAGTTCGAAGCACCAAAGACCGCAACCGGGCCGACCGGGATGTTGCGCAAACGAAGGTCCGGCTTTGGCACTGGCTTGCGCGATGGATCTCCTGCGTCAAAACGCAGTTCCTGGAAACGACCCTCACGGACTTCCTTTGCAAACAGCCGAAGCTGGCCGGTCGTGCGGGCGCGTTCGCCTTCCAGCCTGCCACGCGGCAGACCAGTCTCTGCCATGGCTCGCACAACAAGCTGGTCACCGATGGCTTCGATTTCCGTGGCGATTGCTTCGAGGAATCCGGCTCGCGTCTCGAGATCGGTTTCGCGGTAAATGTCGAACGCCTCCCATGCCAACTGGGTGGCGTCTTCCACGTCGTCGTGTGACGCTCCGCCAAAAGAAATCGGCAGTGCGGCGCCTGTCACCGCCTCCACGCCAAAAAACTCGCCGTTCCGGCCGCGTTTTTCTGCACCGGCGATCAAAAGGCTGCCGTTGATTGTCATGGGATGTTCCTCTGCTGAAAAGTATTACTTTTCGATATAAGGGCTTCTCACGGAGATTTCGACCGACCGCCGCCCAAAATCATAGATTTCTTTATGCGGCGCTCACCCGCCGACCGCATTGTTGCGTTGCGCAAGCCCCCCAATGCTGCGATCACAGGCGCAACTCTATTGCGCCTGTGATCGCATCGGCTGCAGATCGTCGACGTCGTCGACTTCCAGGACTGGTTTGGAGAAGGACGGATGGCTGACAACCGACATCGCAAACCAAAAATGCTTGTCAGGACGATCGACCATGACATTCGCCACGACTGCTAATTCCGGCAAATGAAAACGACTTCATGGCCGGGGAGGGTGTTCCTAGCCGGGTCGTCCTTTTGCAGGAGCGTGTGTCACGCTGGAAATCACCAAGCTACGGAAGACGCCGAAGATCGTCATACCTGTGTTGCGCCGCCGTCCACACACAATTCTGTCCCAGTCGTGAAGCTGCTTTCGCTGCTTGCTAGAAAAAGCGCAGCCGAGGCGACCTCTTCCGGCCTGCCGAGGCGGCCAAGTGGGATCATTGCGGTCAGCGCGGCGCGCACCTCATCTGTCGTCGCGGCCATCATGGCCGTGTCGGTTGGACCAGGGCTGACGACGTTGACGCGGATGCCCTTAGGCGCGAGTTCGTTTGCCCAGGTGCGGGCGAAAGATCGAACGGCGGACTTGCTGGCACTGTAGACACCATAACCTTTCGGACCGATTGCGTCGGCTATAGATCCGACCAAAACGATCGAGCCGCCATCCTTCATAAGGTTCAGTGCGTCTTGTGCAGCGAAAAGAAGCGACCGCACGTTCAAGCCGAATATTCTGTCGTAGATGTCTTCAGAGATGCTGCCAAGCTCGGCATATTCCGAGATGCCGGCGTTGAGAACGAGGACGTCGATACGCCCGCTGTCCTTACGTACCCTCTCAAAGACATCCCTGACGCTAGACGCCTGGCCTGCGTCCGCAACGACCGGGATTACGCGCTCCGGACGGGGTGCCTCGATTGCCTTGCGGCTCGTCGCGTATACCGTCGAACCCTCGGCTGCAAAGCGCGATACGATCGCAGCTCCGATCCCGCTCCCACCGCCAATAACCACTGAAATCTTGTCTTCGAGTTTCATCGTGAACTCCTTGCGATTGAACACGAGGAGTTAGATATATGCCTTATATCTAGTGCAGAATACGCACCAATCGTAAAGCAGATATAGGAGAGTATACCGGTGCCCGATCAATCCAAGATGCCGAGCGCTGCCGTGGCAGTATCCGGGAAATCGACCAAGAGGCGCATCGATGAGGCGCTGATCGACGCAAGACGGGCAAGGCCCGTACTCGAACAGGTGGGCAACAAATGGTCGATCCTGATCCTGAGCGTACTTTGCACGAAGCCGTCACGGTTCAACGAGATCATGCGTCGCCTCGACGGTATAACGCATAAGGCGCTTGCGGACGCTCTCAAGCGGCTCGAGAGAAATGGATTGGTTCGAAGGCATGTGTTGCCGACAGCCCCTGTTGGGGTGGAGTACTCAATCACGCCAATGGCCGAAACCCTGCGCGAGCCGTTTGCAGCGCTTTACCAGTGGGCGACGGATAACGCTGCCGCCATGGAGCGCTCTCAGGAAGAGTACGATCGCAAGGGGGCTATTTCGATGGCGCAGTCGTCCTGACACGACTGCGCCGGCCGACCCATCCGTTGGTGCAATCTAGGGCTTTGCGACCGATCCACGGATGATGCCACTTGTTCGGCGGATAATCATTTCTCGAAATCCCAGGGTTTTGCGGAAAGCAGCGCCTGCTCGAAAGACTGACGCCCGGATCCGCCAAGCCAGTCTTTGAACGTCTGAAGCTCTGGGTTGAGTTTGCGCACTACGGCAAGGTCTGCTCCTCCTTTTAGCCTGCCTTCGTCCATCATCTCCGTCAGCTTTTTCAAAAACGGGCTCTCGCAGAGGCGGGCCTCGCTGAACCGTGCGTATGGAATTTGTCGGCCGGCTGCGCTGGAAAACAACCGTTGCAGGTCGTGCCCTGTGACCGCGTCGCCAGCGATCTCGATGGTCTGGCCGGCGAATTTCTCTGGCTGCTCGAAAATCTCCGCGACGATCTTTCCGATGTCGGCGACGGCGATCAGCTGCATTTTTTGATCGTCACGCATGAAGAATTCAAACCTGCCTTCGTTCAATCCAAAGCCAGGCATTGTCAGGAGTTCCATGAATGTCGCGGGTCGGACAATAGTCGATCTGATCGCAAGCGCGCGAATATGTTTCTCGATCTGCATTTTCGTGTCGAAATGGGCCACCCCGGATGGCTCATCACGCACCGCCCCGCCAGACGTGTACACGAGATGGCCGATTCCACATTCTGCCGCCAGGTCGGCGATGGTCATGCCGTAGCGAACCTCTTCCTCGTCGGTTACCGCACCCCCAGGAGAGCTCGGTTGAACGCTGAAGACCCCATAGGCGCCGGTCATTGCAGCTTTGATGGAAGGAGTGTCATCGAATGAGCCGTGCTTCAGCTCCACGCCTGCATCGGCGAGTAGACGCGCTTTGGCCGAAGACGCATCGCGAACCAGTGCCCGCACCGACCATCCCCGTCGGAGCAAGGCGGTCACAACGGATCCACCCTGTTGACCAGTCGCGCCGAACACCAAAATTGGAAGGCTCTTTTTGATCATTTGATTACCCACGTGTTGAACAAGGGTTACTCATATATACCTTTGTGAGAGGCCCGGAAGACGGCACATTTTTCAGCCTTGGGCACAGGAGTGATACTTTTGGAAAAGCAGATACATGGTCGGCCTTACGAGGAAAGAAACAGCAAGCCCTACTTTCGCCCCTGCGCACCAAACAGCGTGCTGGCACGCCTCGGCGACAAGTGGACCATTCTCGTCATGTCGCATCTGGCTGTCGCTGACGGCCATCAGCTACGCTTTTCCGAGTTGAAGAAGGGTATTGAGGGCATCACGCAACGGATGCTGACGCTCACACTGAGAAACCTGGAGCGAGACGGGCTGCTCGTCAGGCATTACTTTCCCGAGGTGCCCCCACGTGTCGAGTACCAGTTGACGGAGATGGGCGCGCGGATGCTTCCGGCGCTGGAAGGCTTCACGTCATGGATCCGCGAGAATTGGCCGCGCATCGAAGAGTTCAGGAAGGCATATGACGCAGCGGGAAGCGGTCGAGAATGACCGGCCACGCTTTCTGCATCTGGTTGAACAAATCTCTATCATGACTGAAGCAACAGTTCGGGTTCAGTCTCTGTTACGGCCGATGACAGACGGTAGTAGCATATCAATTTTGCAGCTGGAAGAAGACGCTCTTCGGCTTGCGAGGCGATCCGCCTTCGCGTGGAACCTTAATCCCGATCGATCTTTTTTGCGGATCCAACATAGGACCTTCGTCCGATAGTCGCTTTGATTTCCCGCTCCAAGTAGCAGCCTGCAACGAACGAATCGAAGGTGAAGGGAAATCGAATGTTGTGGTGGCTGATGGTAGGATACCTTGTTGTAACCTTGACGATCATGACGTGCCTACTGCTCACGATTGGACAGCATCTTTTGAAGCTTAGGAGAGCAAAATTTCAACAGGTGGCCACGGTAGCCGACGATGGCAGTGAGCGCGTCGCGATGATCGAACAATAACGCCATTGAATATTTTCATTGTCGTAGCTGTATCCGCTCAGAGCCATGGCCCCAGCGTCTTGAGACATCCCGGCCGGCAAGGGACCCACGTCGTGGCGGCTGATGTCGAGGGAGAAAGTTTGCTCCGGGCCTGACTGGCTTGCTTGCAGTCATGAGGAGGAACGTCTCGTGACGAAGCCCGTCAGCAAGCCGTTCGAGCCGCCTCTCTGCCTCTCGCTCACTTCGGACGTCGCGATTGGCACGGCCCTTCGTCAAGAAAGGCCGTGCTTGAGCGAGACTTGGCTTAGGCGATCGCGCCGCCGTCTGCAGTGAGCGTTGCGCCTGTGATTACGCTCGCGGCCGAGCTTGCCAAGAATACCACTGCGTTCGCGATCTCCCTTGGCTCTCCGTAGCGCCCCAGCGACGTCAAGCTTCGCTGAAAGTCTGCAGCCGCCCCGTCTGCTGGGTTGGCATCCGTGTCCGTCGCTCCAGGCTGAACGAGGTTTACAGTGATGCCCGCTGGACCAAGTTCACGGGAAAGGCCGCGCGTGAAGGTCGTCAATGCGGCCTTCGACATTGCATACGGTGTGATACCGGGAAAGGGTACCCGCTCACCAAGTGCGGAACCTATCGTGATGATGCGACCGCCGTCGCGCAGGTGCGGGATGACGGCCTTAGCAAACAACACCGGGGCGCGCACGTTGACGTCCATGAGGATTTGGTATTCGTCCAGGTTCAGATCCGCGATCGTCCCCGAATGCCCGATTGCTGCGCTGTTGACGAGAATGTCCAGCCCGCCAAGCGCAGTCACGGCGTCTTCTACAGCCCGCTCGATGGCCCGCGGGTCCGCGCTGTCGGCCTGGATGGCTACAGCTCGGCGGCCTCGCGTTTCGATGGAGCGGGTGACCACCGCAGCCTTTTCGATTGAGCGTTGATAGGTGAATGCAACATCGGCACCATTCTCCGCAAGCGCCTCGACAATAGCCGCGCCGATACCGCGCGAGCCGCCAGTGACCAAGGCGCGCTTTCCGAGTAAATCAATCATATGGTCTGGGTTCCTTTCTTCATCGTCGGGTAGGGAAGGACCGCATCGTTGCGAAAGCGCCCGACATGATGTTTGGCCTATTTGGTGGCCTTGGCACACCGCTTGAAGTGGCGGCGGATGCGACAGCTTGTTTCGCAGTGGGGAACAGCAACCGCTTTCGGTCCCGCCCGTTGCAAGTCGCGCAACATAGCGTTCCTAACAGGGATCCCTTTCTCGGGATCGTGGACGGCCTACATGTCTTTATAAGTTTCCTAGGGGAATGGAGTGAAGATGAAAGCCGCCGTCTACGACAATCCCGGACCACCGTCTGTGCTCGAATACGTCGACGTGCCTGATCCGGTCTGCGGGCGGGATGAAGTTCTGATAGGATTGGAAGCGATCTCGATCGAAGGCGGGGACCTGATCAATCGCAGATCGACGCCTAAGCCTCCTCGGTGGGTGGTTGGCTATGCAGCGGCTGGCACGGTCGTGGGTGTGGGAGCAGATGTGACGACGCGGTCTGTTGGCGACAAGGTCGCTGCTTTCAGCCTGCAGGGGTCGCATGCAGAGCTATGGGCTGTCGCCGCTTCGCGAACGTGGTTGGTTCCCACGGGCCTGGACATTGCACGGGCTGCCGCGCTGCCCATCTCGTTTGGCTCCGCCTACCACAGCCTGATTACCCGAGGCGACCTGCAAAAGGGCGAGACTGTCCTCATCCAAGCGGCAGCTGGAGGCGTGGGGCTTGCAGCGGTACAGCTTGCCAGACGGGCAGGAGCGGCCGTGATCGCCGTCGCGAGCGGGTGTGAAAGGCAGGCTCGCCTGACCGAACTCGGCGCCGACTTTGTCATTAACCGTTTTGACCTCGACGTCGTGGAAGAAGCGCGCCGACTGACCAACGGCGAGGGCGTCGATCTGGTCATCGACCCAGTCGGCTCCACATTGCAAGCTTCACTTTGCGCACTCGCACCGGAAGGGCGTCTCGTCTTCCTCGGCAATGCCGGCGGAGGAAAGCTCGATGTCGATCTATGGCAGCCAATGCAGAACAATCAGGTGCTGCACGGGGTATTCATGGGATCGATCTTCGAACGGCCTTCGGTGCGGGGCACCGTCGATGATCTCCTTGCCGCCGCAGCAGCCGGAAGGATCGACGTTGTGATCGACCGGTCTTTTGCACTTGAAGACGCTGCAAAGGCGCACCACTACGCCGAGACCGCCAAGCCCCTCGGGCGGGTCGTGATGACGCCATAAGCGCAAGAACAGGGACCACATCATGAAGCGGGTATCATTCAGGAACAGAAATATCGAGGTCGTCGGCAATATCTACCTGCCGCCTGATTTCGACGAGGCCGGCACATATCCCGCGATCGTCCTTGCGACGCCCGGTAGCAGCGTCAAGGAACAGATCGGGGCGCTCTACGCCGAAAGGCTCTCCGCAAAGGGCTTCATAGCGCTTACATTCGACCCCTCATATCAGGGCGAGAGCGGCGGCGAGCCGCGCGATCTCGAAGATCCGGCCGTTCGTGTCGAAGACATTCACTGCGCAGTCGATCATCTGACGACGCTACCCTATATCGACGAGGCGCGGATCGGACTTCTCGGGATTTGCGCAGGCGGCGGCTACGCGATCAAGGCAGCCTTGACCGAACGGCGCTTTAAGGCGGTAGGCACGGTTGTCGCCAACGACATCGGCGAGGCAATGCGTCGCCTGCTTCCCGATTTCCGTCGGACCCTTTTGGACGTTGCGGCAGAGCGTACCGCGCAAGCCCGCGGCGCGGCGCCACGTAGAGATCCATGGATTCCTGATAGTCTTGCAGAAGCCGAGGCTGCGGGGATTACCGATCCGGAACTGCTGGAGGCCGTCACGTTCTATCGAGAGTCGGAGTATCGGCATCCAAATTCGACAAACCGCCTGCTGTTCGTCAGCTACGGCAATCTGCTGGGTTTCGATGCATTCGGCCTTGTGCCCGAGTTACTCACCCAGCCGCTGCAGGTTGTCGTTGGTGGACGCCGCGGACCGACCGGCCAATATGAGGCGGGGAGGCGTCTATTCGATCTTTGTCCGTCAAAGGCGAAGCACTTCCTCGAGGTCGAAGGCGCGGGCCACTACGACATGTACTACAAGCCAGAATATGTCGGCCCGGCGGTCGCAAGGCTGGCTGATTTCTTTTTGCAGTACCTCGCGCCGAAGCGGTCGACGCGCTCCTAAGAGCCGGCGTCGAAGCATTCGATCAGCATCTCCGTCAGCACACGGACCTTCTTGGCAGGATGCTGCCCTGGGGGCCTGACAACGAAAATGCCGGCGGTAGGCGGTGGGTGCTTCGCCATCACCTCGACGAGAGCCCCGGATGCAACGTGCGGGTCCGTAAGCCCGTTGGGAAGTCTGGCAATGCCCAGCCCTTCCAAAGCGGCTGCGAGCAGCGCCACTCCATTGTCGGCTTTGAACCGGCCCTGTGGTCGGATGTTGAGCACCGCGTCGCCATCGGTGACCTGCCAAATCTCCGTTCCCTGCATGAGCGCCTCATGCTCTAGGAGTTCGTCTGGCGTCTCGGGCGAACCCTTCTCTGCGATATAGTCCGGGCTTGCGACGAACCTTCCACAGAGCGGCCCGACGCGCCTGGCAACGAGATTGGAATCGGGCAGGTATCCAATCCGTATAGCGCAGTCGAAACCCTCCGTGATCAGATCGACAAAGCGGTCGGTGTAACACGAGTAGATGTGTAGCTGCGGGTGTCGGCGCGCCATTTGAGAAAGGACGGGAGCAAAGTGCGTCGGTCCGAACGACAGAGGTGCAGCGACCCTAAGACGCCCGCGCAGCTCGCCCGCGGGCAGGATCGTCTCGCGCGCGGCGTCGATCTCCGCCGAGATCCTTGCCGCGTAATCGCGAAACGTCGCGCCTTCTTCAGTCAGTGCGATGCCGCGCGTCGTTCGCGAGACGAGCTGTACGCCAAGCTCCGCCTCGAGACGAGCGATGCGGCGGCTGACCATTGATTTGGAGATGCCAAGCCGTTGCGCAGCCGGTGTGACCCCTCCTGCGTCAGCGACTTCCGTGAAGGTCCTGAGATCGTCGAATTCCACCCCGCGTTCCCCTTTTTGCAACACAGCTCTCGTTATCGAGGGCTACCGTATCAAGCATGGCAATGACAAGCTTTTCGTCGTTCGCCGTCCCACGGACGCGTTCACAACTGTCAACGAACCATCAAAAGGATATTTCATGACCTTTCGTAACGGCCTCGCCTCGCTTCTCCGCCCCGAAGAGTCGGTTCTTGTCCTCATTGACCATCAGCCGTATCAGCTTGCGAACGTGAATAGTCACGAACCGACGATGGTGGTCAACAACACGGTTGGCCTTGCTAAGGTGGCCAAGGCCTTTAGCGTTCCCACCATCCTCACCACGGTGATCGCGGAGCGCGGCGGCAACCTGTTCCCGCAGATCGCCGACGTCTTCCCAGGCCAGGAAATCATCGACCGGACGCTGATCAATACCTGGCAGGATCCGAAGGTCGTCGATGTGGTGAAGGAGACAGGCCGCAAGCAACTGGTAATCGCGGGCCTCTGGACGGAGGTATGCGTTGCCATGCCGGCAATTCAAGCCGCGGGCGAAGGCTGGGATGTTACAGTCATCACAGACGCCTCGGGAGCAGTCTCGTCCGAGGCGCATCAGGTCGCAATTCAGCGCATGATCGCAGCCGGGGTCAACATGATGACCTGGCTCGCGCTCGCGGCCGAATGGCAGCGTGATTGGGCGCGTGCCGAACAGGCTGCAAAGCTCACCGATGTCATCGTCCAGCATTCTGGCGGCAGCGGCATCGCCTATCTTTGGGAGCAGCAGTTGCTCAACACCAATGCACCTAAGGCTGGTGCTGGAGCGTAAGCAGGGTTAAACTGAGGAGCGGGTGCGCCATGCGTTTCCTGCTCTTCGCTATGAATGGACGATCATCGACCGAATAGGTTGTCACAAATGAGCTAGCCCCCCGATCGAACCAGGCGCCCTGATCAGGTCGGCGTGGAGGCGATCGAGACATTGATCGTTCCGCGCGCCCGCGATATCGGCGGTCTCGAAGTCCGACGCAAAGGATGAGATGATGTCCTGGTAGCCAAAAATTCGGTGTAATGCTGCACGCTGTTCCATCCAGTCTAGCCAGTCGTCGAGACCGGATCGTTGTTGCCTACGACGAGATGCTTGCGACCATTCAGCCTACCGCGAGCTTGGCGCAATCCCCAGCTTTGGCAGACATGAGGTCCCAACATGCCAAACCTCATCTTCAGGGCTTAAGGCTTCGTTCCAGTTGCGAATAAGCGCAACGTCGTGATCGGCCATGTTGTCGAACGGACGTCGGTCGAGCCGCAGGACGCGCGGGTCGCCGAAATGAATGTCTCATGTGAAATATCATCGAACTAACTGGGCGTCGGACGCCCTAATGGCGACGCTCGCGAGCAAACGTTAACGATTTTTATCGTCCAATTTGAATGGTTTAGGACCTCAAGCGCTCATCCACCCGACAAATATTAAACATCTGGGGACGTTATGAAGACAATCGCCACCCTCGCTTTCGGAATAGCCTGCGCCGTTGGTGCGTCGCTCGGCGTAGCGTCCGTGGCTTCTGTCGTCGTTACCGAGCCACAGAGGTCGGAACGCCAGACACTCGGAGCCCCCGATCTGTGGACAATGACACCCGTTAAGATTGATCGAGCCGCTAAGGCGTTTGAGCGTTTGCCGCCAGTGCTGTCGACATACGCGTCCACGTCTGTTCGCATCACAAAGACCGCGTCGGCAGCAGATCGGACCATCGAACTGTTGACAACTGCCTCAGGAGAACTACCAACGTTGTCGGGCGAACACCTTGACTGGTGCGCCAGCAGGTACCGTTCGTTTAACGCAGAGACAAACACCTACAGGTCATTTAGCGGTGAGACCAAAACCTGTGCCTCGCCGTTCGAGAGCCAAAAATCCGCTTCCGATAAATACGTGGATCAGCCGGCCCAATTTTCCTCGACAACGGTGAGCATGGCAGCTTGGTGCGCCGCCCGCTATCAGTCTTACAGGATTGAAGACAACACGTATCAGCCATATTGCGGCCAAAGACGACCTTGTCGCGGGCCAAAGGCTGGTGATGAGATGGCGCTTCGCTAGATCAACGAAGAGAGCACTTAGTGTCTCGCAATCAGCAAGGTGATACGAGCCTGAACCGTCGACTTTTTACCGGCCGGACTGCTTCTGCCCACGACATTCCGAACCAACGACGGAGCCGCGTGACTTGCTGCAGTCGATCAAGGCGTCGAGAGCTGGTGTGACTGCACTTCGCGCTAATCCGGTCGAAACAATGGCATCGATCGCTTCTTCATCGACAATGCTCGCTATGTTCCGGACTTCCTTTGCCCCTAGGGAATGACGCAGCCTCGCCTCAGGCGACAAGAAGCTGGTGGCCCGCGGATTGTAAATCGTGACGGGGCATGCAATTCGCGACCAACTTCTTCTCCTGCGCCGGCGACGTTGAGCTGCTACTTTATGAGCCAGTTCCGCTATGGTGTAAAAGCGCCCGGTGGCAAACGGCAACCACGCCTTTACAAATAAATCATTGGAACTTCTAGGTTTTCTGCGTGTTCTCCATGCATCCCAACAGGAGGACCTATCAATGAAGAAAATCACCCTTCTCACCGCCGGCCTGCTTCTCGCCGCCACCGGTGCTTTCGCTCAGAGCGAAACGCCAAGCACGTCGCAGACCACGCCGGCAGTCAACACCGAGCAGAACCCCGCTGCGCCCGTCGCGGGCAAGAACAGCTTCACCGAAGACCAGGCAAAGTCCCGGATCGAAGAGGCTGGCTACAAGGACGTGGCCGGTTTGAAGCTCGACGATCAGGGCGTCTGGCGCGCCACCGCTTCCAAGGACGGCAAGCCCGCCAACGTTTCGCTGGATTTCCAAGGCAACATCACGCTCGCCAAGTAAAACGATATAACGGAGGAATTCCCATGAAAACCACGATCACAGGACTTTATGACAGCTATGACGACGCCAAGGCGGCCGTAAACGCGCTTGAAAAGGCCGGCGTCCCTTCGGACGACATCAGCATTGTAACCAACAAGGCGAATGGCGATGTCGATGCCGAGGGGCAGGGTAGCAGGGCAGGCGAAGGTGCCGGGACCGGCGCTGGTATCGGTGCTCTGGCAGGCGGTGCAGGTGGTCTCTTGACCGGCCTCGGAATGCTCGCGATTCCCGGCGTTGGCCCGGTCGTTGCCGCCGGCTGGCTTGCCGCAACTGCGGCTGGTGCGGTCGCAGGTGCCGTGGCCGGCGGTGCTGTCGGCGGGATTGTCGGTGCAATGGTTGAATCCGGAGTGCCGGAGGAAGACGCCCACTTCTACGCCGAAAGTATCCGCCGCGGCGGCTCTGTCGTTACCGCGCGCGTGGAAGATGGCCACCGCGCATCTGCCGATGCGATCCTCAACAGTTCGCCGCGCGTGAATGTGGCTGACCGCCGCGCGCGTTACGCGGAGCAGGGTTGGACCCGTTTCGACGAAACGGCAGATCCGTACACGAACGACGAAATTGCCGCCGAGCGCGACCGCTATCGCGTCAACCGGCTGTAATTGCTGCCAGCGGAAATCATTCGAAAGCCTCGCAGTCGCTGCGGGGCTCTTTTGCGTTCGGTCGCCGGAGCCGTGCTTGACGACCATAGTCTTCGGTAGCGTGTTCCACCGCACAGTCAAACGCGGGCCCGACAAGCCTGCGGACCGCTAGGTCGTTTGTTAATGATCGCGCCGCCGCACACCAGCACGCTGCCCGTCACACGGCAAGAAGGATACTCTCGGTAGCGCGTTGTATGAGTGTCAACATCAGGAGACACCTCCATGGGAACCAACGACGCCAACGCAACACCGTAGCCCTTCCACTGTGCACGTTGGCCAAATGCCATAAAACTTACTCGAATTAGGAATACGCGACTTAAGCCCGCGCGATTGATTTTTTTCGAGGCGAAACGAATTATTTCTCAGAGACTTAGGTGGCTTTCCTAAGATATTTATTTCAAGGGTGGCGAGAGGGGCGTGCATCGGTTGCGATCGTTCGGGCGGAGCAGCGAAACTAGGCCCTGGTTATCGAACTCCACCTCAAAAGTGATCGCGTTCTGAAGCGCCGCTTCATCAAGGAGATTGGCTACCGGAAGGAACTGCGCCGGCGAACCCTCGATAAGGATGCACTCGTCCTTCCACTCTTCGTACCCGAGGCTGGAAAGGAGCGTTGATAAGGAGGCGTTTCACACGTGCCGGCTCCTCGGAGCTGTCAATCGTGATCTGCACGCCAAATGACGAAGAGTTAGTTGCTGCTCAAGTGCTAGAGGGATGGGTGGTCGAGGCCCCCAAGGATTCCCGACCCTGGTTGTACGGGTGGTTTTTTGGTCACCCGGACGTCTCGGACGGCAAACACGGACACACGGGTGCTATCGTGGCGTTGGATCCTTCCCTTCCTCCGGTTTGGGTTCAAACCGAGGGACGGCTGTATCGGCTGGGTACAACGTATCCTCCAGCACAGCGCGAGATCCGCTATTGGGCTCAAAAGCTCCCCGTCGTCGGTCGTTGCCGCTGGGCGACGCGCCTGGAGGCGGAAACGACATAGACATGATGATCGCCTTCATTCGGGATGCGAAACCCTTCAGCGCCGCAAGGTTCGCGCGCATGGAGTAAGCCTATATGGACGAGCGGAAAATTGAGACCGGCGTCCGCACGACCTCGCGACTGCACGAGAACTTGCGCTGTAGATCTGGTAGTCGAGAAATCAAGGCGCCCATTTTGACTGCCGTGCCGCGACTGTTTTCGACAACTAGATGATGGACATTCTGCCGCCAGCGAGGGACGCCTTGTCGAAGAGGATGGTGTCTCGATGCTATTGCCGCTGACCCGCTGCGCTCGACGAAGACTGTCGCGGTATCCATAACGACAGTGTGCATCGGCCTCTACAGACGCTCAACTCCATCTATGCCCATAGCCGATCTACGTTTATAGCGCCGGAACCATCCCGTTTGATGGAGGTTAACTATCCGAGGTCGCTGCGTGTCAATCGGACATGACGGAGATGATGGGCGCACCGATCTTTCCGCTTTCTCGGTGCGGGCAACGAATTGCCAGGCGAGCATCCACCCGTCCACGGCAACCTCATCCACTGCCACGAGACCTGGCCGGTCCGCGGGACGGCTAATAAAATCAATCGGCAAGGGGGAGGGTACCATTCAGCGTAGCTTTAGTCGGCTCCCGCTCTGGAGTAGACGATGAAGGGCGAGTTGCTTAAGTTTGCCGTTGTCCACCCCCTTTAATCGGTCTCGCGATTAAAGCCGACTGCGACCACACGACATTCTTCCGACGGCCACCGCATGCTCTATGCCATGAGACGTCGGCACCGCACTTCCTGCCTCGAAGCGGTTTGCTCGCGCGGCTTGATACTGGATTGTCCCTTGCCGTGCGATAGCCTATGGCCTAGTCACCGGCAAGGCGCGAGCCGGCGAAGTCGGCCAATAGGACCTCGCCAGATCAATCGGCAATATGTCGGGAGCAGGCTTTGATTCTCGACGCCAGCGCTGCTCGTCGTAGCGTCACGAGGTTGCGAATGCCGAGAAGTTCAACTCGCACCGACACTTACTATAAGTTAGGTTGAGATCCGGGCTTCGCCGGTCCGCGCGGTGTCGCGGCTTTTGGCCGCGAACCGTCCTCTTGTGCTGTCCTCCATGGACCTTGGTCGATCGAAGGCGCGGCTTGGCCAGCCATCTCCTTCACGGCCAAATCCCAATGCTCCTGATGCTTGCCATCGGGGCACCCCTCGCGTTCCCATATGGCGTAAGCACGAGTTCGAAGCTGTTCGTCATCAGACTGATACATGGAGAGTCCCTTAGGTTAAATGAAGTCATGTCTTCTCGGGGCGTACGGTAGGGCTTGTGCTGCATCAGATTCGACGCAGATCGATACGAGAGGTCACGACCGACCTGCCAGTGTTGGGATCGGTATCGATAGTGGTGAGGCGCATACCTTGCGCGCCGACCTTTTCGATGGTCATCTGGGCTCGTCGATCGCCATTGACCTGTTTAGCCCAAGTGATTCCGAGACTGATGATGTCACCAGACCGCTGACCGCCAAGTCCGGCAGGCCCAGTTCCCGCGCCGATATATAATCCGGCGTAATTGTTGCCTGTGGCCTTCAATTCCGCATTGATGGCCCGCGAGAAGACCGCAAGGCTGGTACACGTACCATCTAAGGATAGTGACACCGGCGTCGTGGCTGATGTGAAGCGGCATTTGATGTTCAACGTCGGTGCGTTGATGCGCACTTTCACCGTTCCTGCTCCACTCCAACTCCCCGACATGGATTTCAAAAATTCAGCCTCGTTCGCGTGGGCCGCGCCAGCACACACGCATGCGACGGCGATCACAACGGCTCGCGAAAAACATTTGTTCATGATTTGAGACTTTCAAACCGTGAAGGTCCCGCAAAGCAGGCGTGACCCACGATTATGGAGGAAGATACTGATGTGAACCACGTCAGAGCTGCTTTGTTCCACAAGCAAATGAAGTTGCTTCAATCAAAGGAGCGGGCTGTCTGCACCATCAGTCTCGCAACGATTGAGTTCCTCGGCGATGTCTTTCGCATCGGACTTTCGTAGGCCGACAAAATGACGTCCATTGGACGCGGCTGGCAGTCCGCTCATTGTGTCGATCACGGACCAGCTACTGAAGTCCGCGACCACTCGGTATCTCGGTGCTCTGCCTACAAAGAAAGTTTTGCCCGGATGCGCGCGGGAGTGTCATTGCCTTTAGATGCCATAGGTAAGAACCGCAGCCAAGATGATCGCGATCGCAGCACCAACCGGTGCGGTCCACTGGCTGGCCGAAAATGGGGTGTGGAGATCTCGAGACATAATGTCCTCCATGCCGGGTCAAACGAACTCAGTGCCCCATCGTTCCAGACGACGTTGGACGTGTACGAGAGGTGTGATCGATCATTCGAGGAACCTAACCGAGTGCCGCGGGTTGAGGAGTGGTTCTGAAGGGGAATGTGATGCGTAAGGTTCTGGTAGTCGAAGACGAGCCGTTGATCCGACTATCTGTGATCGATTTCCTTGAAGACGCCGGCTTCGAGGTTATTGAGGCGGCCTCTGCGGATGAGGCCGTTGATCTTCTCGGCGATCATGTCATCCATCTGCTGTTCACGGACGTCCAAATGCCGGGAACCCTTAGCGGTGTAGACTTGGCTCAAGACGTTGCCCGCCGCTTCCCCAATGCAGGTATCATCGTCGCGTCGGGAAGGCTGTTGTCGCGCGACCTCGATCTTCCGCCAGCGGCGGAGTTCTTTTCGAAACCGTACGATCTCAATCGGATTGTTGCGCGTCTAATTGCTCTGTCCGAGTGATTTTTTGCAGGTAGCTCTTTTCTCACACAGCCGCCGGCAAATGCCATATCGTGAGCCACCGCAGGGCAAAGCTTCCATGAAAATCGATATCGATAGCCGTAAAATCGCCACTCGAGAGCGTTTCCTGGAAGCGCGTCCTGCCGCAGCGTGAGATGTCCGCCGCACTCAGCGTCAGTCGAGGCAGCGCCGAGCGCTGGGAACGATTCAACGTTCTGGGCGTCCGGAGAAGATGATGGCGCTAAAAGCCGATGACGAGACTGTTATCGCTTCATCAAATCAATCGCGACGCAATCTCTTGGGCACCCGACATCGCTTGAGGATGCCTCTGAAAAGCTTCGCACCCGCATTGTTTCGTCGCGCTGTTTTTGGCGTCGCTCCGCTCGCCGCGCTCGGCGGGCCGCGACGTCTTCTTTGGTAGCTCCGCCACCTGTTTCCTCGTTTCCGTGAAGAATTGAGAAGCCAGCCTTCCCACTCCCCGGCCGCATCTCATCTCGCCCGCATGCACGCGATCAATGCGCAGGGTCCACATCTCCCATCGTAGCGCCGGTTTCATCGGCGGGAGGTGTGTTACTGTCGGAGACAGCCTTGTGAAGGCCCTTTCGGGCGCCTTCCTCGAGTGCCTTGCGACGCTTCTTGGCGTTCTCCGTATCGGAGGCCCGTGCATCGTCCGTCTCGGGTTCGATTTTCTGCTCGGTCATGACGTTGCTCCTCGGTTCGATAACTTCAGTGTTAGTTGGCCGTTAGCCCCTGAACTCTCACAAGGTGCTCCCTCAAATCAGGAAGGATTATCGACGCCACGTTTTTGAGATGTCCTTCAGGACCGTTTTCGGCGTATCCCTCGAAAAGTGCGACAGCGTCCTGGTGAGCCGTGAGCTGCGTGGAAAGGTAGGCTTGGTCTAGGTTTGTCGCATCGCTCGCCTTCAACGCGTGGACTTTCGCCCTGTGGTCCTCATCAAGTTCGGTAGGCACGGCGACACCGTCCTGCTTAGCGGCAGCCTTTAACTCCGGGCCAGCCTTGCCGTGATCGTTGAGCATGTCGGTAGCGAATTCCACCGCCTTGCTGTCCTTGCCCTTTTTCACTTCGACGTCGGCCGCTTCTACTTCGAACATGTTGGCTATTACGGCCTTGGTGGCGAAATCCTGCGCCTTTAGCTTGGCTTGATCGTCCGCCAAGGCGGCAAATCCGGCCAGCGAAAGTGCTGCAGCTATCGCAAGTGTTCTCTTCGTTCTCATGCGAGGCACTCCGTTAGCCCCGTTAACCTGTAGTTGAGGCCGTTGTTCCCGCACTGGTCGAGATATTGTCCTCTCAGACGTTTTCTCGCGCGAATATATGCAGTGTTGCGAATTTGATTATTCTAACGAGGCAAGCGGAATATCGGTTGCAACTACTGGTTTGATCTCGTCTCCATTGAAAGGAAGATCGTTAAGCCTACGTTGCGCTCAGAGGTGGCGTTCACACCGTCGCTCGAGGGAAATGTAGGGGAATGTAGATGAGTGCAAATTTGACTGCGCGCCAGGCCGATGGCCTGGACGGTCGATATCGGGTGCTGGTCGACGCCATCACCGACTACGCGATCTACATGCTCGACCCAGGCGGTCATGTCAGTAGCTGGAATACCGGTGCAAACCGCTTCAAGGGCTACACCGAGGAAGAAATTCTCGGTCAGCACTTCTCAAGGTTTTACACGCCGGAAGATCGCGAAGCAGGCTTGCCACGTCGCGCGCTTGCGACCGCGGAAGCCGAAGGCAGGTTCGAGTCCGAGGGCTGGCGCGTCCGGAAAGACGGGGAGCGCTTCTGGGCTCATGTCATCATCGACGCAATTCGCGACCCCGGCGGGCAACTTATCGGCTTCGCCAAGATCACCCGAGATCTTTCCGAGCGAAAGCTTGCGGAGGAAGTTCTCAGGCGAAGCGAGGAGCAATTTCGATTGCTTGTCGAGGGCGTCACCGACTACGCGATCTACATGCTGACGCCCGAGGGCGATGTCACGAGCTGGAACGCGGGCGCGCAGCGCATCAAAGGCTATGAACCCACCGAGATCATCGGGCAGCATTTCTCGCGGTTTTACACCGAGGAGGACAGGGCGGCAGAGTTGCCACGGGTCGCACTCGAGACCGCCTCCACCGCGGGACGCTTCGAGAAGGAGGGCTGGCGCGTCCGGAAGGACGGCACGCAGTTCTGGGCAAGTGTCATCATCGATGCTATCCGGGACGAGGGAGGTGCGCTCATCGGCTTTGCCAAGGTGACACGCGACGTCACGGAAAAGCGACAGGCACAGGAGGCTCTTGAACGTGCACAACAGGAACTCTTCCACGCGCAGAAGATGGAAGCGGTCGGGCAGCTCACCGGCGGGATCGCACACGACTTCAACAATCTGCTCACGGCGGTTCTTGGTAGCCTGGAGATTGCCAAGAAACGTGCCTTGTCCGGCCAGAACAACGCCGACCTGATCGACAATGCGATCCAGGGGGCGAAGCGCGGGGCGGCGTTGACGCAAAGACTACTGGCGTTTTCGCGCAAACAGGACCTCAAGCTGGAGAAGGTGGAGCTTCCTGATCTCGTGCGCGAGATGGCTTCGCTGATCGAGCGCACCATCGGCCCAGAGATCGAAATTGCAACGATCTTCCCCCTTTCGCTTCCACCGGTCATGTCGGACCCAAACCAGCTTGAAAGCGCTTTGCTGAATCTGGTCGTCAACGCGCGCGACGCGATGCCTGGCGGGGGACGGATCACAGTCGAAGCGAAGCGTCGATCGGTAGGCGCCCGCCAGATCGGGGGGCTTGACGCTGGAGACTACACCGTCCTCACGGTCGCCGACGAAGGGGAAGGGATGGACGAGGAGACTCTGGAAAAGGCCGCGACCCCTTTCTTCACGACAAAGGGCGTGGGCAAGGGGACTGGTCTCGGATTGCCGATGATTCAGGGCTTCATGGCTCAATCTGGGGGTGCCTTGGTGCTGAACTCGCGCGTGGGCGAGGGGACGAGAGCTGAACTCTGGCTGCCCGTTGCCGAACGTGACCAGAAGGGTTCAACAGCTATTTCGGCGATTGCGGAGCCGGCGCCCAAGCTTCATAGGTCGCTGACCGTTCTTGCCGTCGATGACGATGGGCTCGTTTTAATGAACACGACATTGATGCTTGAGGATTTGGGGCATGTCCCGATCGAGGCACACTCGGGCGAGGAAGCTCTACGGCTACTCGAGGGGGCCAAACCCGACGTTGTCATCACGGATCATGCGATGCCGGATATGACCGGCGCTGAACTTCTCCAGCATCTCGCCGCTCGCTACCCCGACATTCCGGTTATCCTCGCGACTGGATATGCGGAGCTCCCCGAGGGTGTTGGCGCCGGCGTCCAACGATTGGCGAAGCCGTTTATGCAGGCCCAGTTAAACGATGCGTTGGTAACTGTGTTGAAGACGTACGACCGATAGCTGGGACGTGTCTTTAGGCGAGCTGCAACGGCCGGGCGATGGTTCGGCCTCTATGCCGCGCTGACGGGTCGGACGATCTACGTCTCTTAACAGTAAGAAAACGCCGTCATCATGGTATCGGAAACGAGCTGGCACGACGGTCACCCGGTTCATCATCGACGACATCCGGGTTTTCATAAGGACGGATGGCTACGGCATGTGCTCGAGCAGGTTGATGTTGCCCGGTTCCATGGCGCGCATGTCGTGGCGTTTGTTCGTATCCAATAGTCAATTGCCCGCTCTGGCACGCGCCATATTCACGTAGTCGCTGGAGCCACGGCCTCATCCGGAAAGACCATTCGGTCGACAGCATGTTGTCGGCCGAACTCTTATCGTTGATCCTTCGCGATGCCGCGTTAGCGGATGCACACCGCGCGCTGGTGTTTTTCAGTTGATCGAGACCGCCTCCAATCGATCGGTCTCACCCAGAAGCTTCGCCAAATGAATCCGTGCCCGAGACACACGGCTCTTGATGGTTCCCACCTCGCAGCCGCAGCTTGCAGCCGCATCCATGTAGGAGATGCCGTCGGCTACGAGAAGCAGCGCCGTCCGTTCGCCGGTGCTGAGCAGAAGCAACGCCGCTTCAACGTCGCTCGCGCGCATCGACCATTCCTGCCTTCCCAATGAGGGGGTTTCATAGGTCGCCACGTCGCACGCCGTCCCGCAGCTCTCGCGGGAGTTTTTGTTATAGCTTGTGCAGTAGATGTTGCGAACAATTGTGAACAGCCACGATCTCATGGATGTTCCGAGCTCGAAACTGTCGAGATTGCCTAAGGCACGCGTCACCGCCTCCTGAACGAGATCGTCGACGTCATTCGCGCTGCGCGCGAAGCGAAAAGCGAAGGCCCGCATAACGGGCATCAGCATCACGATCTCGCGCTCCATTCCTGCTGTGTCCGATGAGGTGTGTGACATATTGTGAAGCTCCTAAAGAACAAGAATGTCCGTTGCCGGACATTATTCCCCGGATGTCACGTCTGAGAGCATCTAATATTAGCATTACAGCAGGCACTCGAGTGATTGGCAGTGACATTCGAAGCAATGTCCGGTAGCGTCCGTTTATCGAGCAAGTGGCCGTGACGAAGATCGAAATCGGTTTTGTCGCCCCGCACCAATGGTGTGCATCGAGGCGGTCGAATGCTAACTTGACGGCGTCCCATGCGTCCGGCCAAGGCTTTCCAGCAGGCACCGCGTGCCAGTCAGTTCATCCAATGAGTCCGCAGATCAAACTCAGCGCAGGCACCGTACTGCTGCTCCAAGACGAGCCAATGATAGCGCTCGACGTCGAGCACGTCCTCACCGGGGCCGGTTTTAGTAACGTGCGGATCATATCGTCGTGTCTCGACGCGACCACTAGGCTGGGGCAACGCAGACCGGTCATCGTGATCGTCGATCCCGGTCTCCGCGACGGTCTTTGCGACGCCGTGGTCCGGCTACTGGTAGAAAAGGAGATACCCTTCATCGTCCATTCGGGCGACGTCCAGTCCCTTGTGGACCAGGTGCCGGCTTTTGCGCGGGGCTGGCTCTCGAAACCGTCGATGCCGGCTGACATGGTTGAGGCGATCAACAATGCAATGACGGGTACAGTAGCATGACCGATATCCACCAGCTCGTCCTGGCCAGGATCAGGGCCGAAAGGAAAAAGGGAACGCCCCCGACGGAGGTGATCGTACTCATCGCGCGGATCCTTCGACGGCAGAAAGAGGCCGACAGAGCGTTGTCTGTTCGTTCACCCACAGAAACAAAGTCGGGTGTAGCGTGATGGGCTCAGTCCTTGGTTGCAAGGCCGCCGACATTCGCCTGATAGTCGCGCTCGGGAATTCCGTAGGCGTCTCCCGCCAGCATTTTCAGACCGGCACGGTCGCGAATGTTTATGGAAGCCCTGGAGGCCGTAATCAAATGCTTGCCCTCCAGAATATGGAGGGTGGTTGTTACACTCTGCCTTCGCACCGCAAGCATGATGCCGATGAACTCGTGAGTGAGTTCAATCTCGTCGCCCTCGGAACGGTCGTGGCACATCAGCAGCCAGCGGGCGAGACGCGCCTCAATCTGCTGGGTGGCGTTGGAGAAAGCCGTGTAGGCGACCTGGACCGACGCCGAATGGAGATAGCGAGCGAGCAAATTTCGAAGCGCGACGCTCTGCGCCATGGCAGCCTGCAGGCGAACGTTCTCGATACGGTGCCCGGCGCCTGGAACCTGCATGAACACGTGGTAAGGACTGGAGTGCACACCGGAGACGCCGGCAGCGGGCGTCAGGCCCTCCCGGCCAAACAGACCGATTTCGGCGTCTGGTTCGGTCGTCGACGGAACAACGACAGACCCGATCCCACTTTCTGGAAAATACGTGAAGTCGCCTGCCTTGCCGGGTTCGGCAAGGTTCAAACTGCGGGGAAGATAAAGAAACTGGAGGTGAGGCGCTATGCACGCCAGGTCGTTCGGGTCCATGCGGATCAGCAGGTTGTTTCGGTAAGGGGACGAGTTGGGAGTTTGCATGTTCGCTCTTCCTGATGAGGCAAGAGCAAAAACGGGGTCTCCCAGCCGGTCGCGCCAGACGTCAGCAACCGATGGAGCATACTACGCGGCAATGATGTTTTCTTTACGTTCCAAATTCCGACACGCTATCGCTGACCAAAACAGAGTAGAGCTTCAGTGACAAACAGCAATGAGTGGAACCCCTCCCAGCTTCGCAGCGCGATTAAAGCCGCGGGCGTGGCCCTATGGACCTGGAACGTCGACGACGACACGTTCGTGATGGACGAGAAGGGGTATCAGCTATGGGACGTCTCACGAAACGGGGAAATGACGTTCGAGTACTTGTCTGAGAAAATTCATCCAGCAGACCGCGACCGCGTGCGCGCGGCGTTTGTTGCCACCAGGGCGATCGTCGGCCCCTACGAGATCGATTTCCGGATCTTAACCGAGGCCGCCAACGTGCGCTGGGTCTCGGCGCGCGGCGAGGGAGACGACGCGGGCATCGTCGATCGCACAATGACGGGCATATTTCTTGACGTGACCGGGCGCAAACAAGCGGAAGAAGGACATGAGCTTCTGGCCGGCGAGATGAGCCATCGAGTGAAGAATCTGCTAGCGCTTGCTGCCGGTCTGACGAACATGACTTCGCGATCCCCCGGCTCCAAAGAAGAGATGGCGAAGGCGCTAATCCAAAGGCTGACAGCTCTCGGCCGCGCTCACGATCTCGTTCGACCGTTACCCGGCGGACAGGGGACAGCGGCGCTCCTAGGCGATCTCTTCGCCGTCCTGCTCGCGCCGTATGACGACGAGGGTGCATTTGCCGGACGGATCAGAGTTGCACTTCCACGCACCGGTGTAGGCGAGGGTGCCGCGACCCACCTCGCACTTGTCATCCACGAACTTGCTACGAACTCTCTGAAGTACGGCTCTCTATCCGGCGTGACGGGAATGCTCGACGTCTCTGGTACGATCGAGGGTAATCAAGTGGAGTTCCTTTGGACAGAGCAAGGAGGGCCGGAAGTCAGCCCACCTGCCGGGCCGGGAGGCTACGGTAGCAAGCTGCTTCGTCGTACAATCGAAGGTCCGCTCGATGGGACCATCGAGTACCACTGGACAAGAAGCGGCGTCACGGTGAGAATTCGAGTCGATCTGAAACGGCTAGCGAATTAGCGCTAAAACTTAGCGATCCCGAGGGTTCGCCGAGCAATCGAAATGTGATACGATCTTTGAACGTAGCGAGACGCCTCTAGAGCTTCTCGGCAATCTCGAACATCTCCTCAGGTGCGTGGTCGGGCGTGAACGCTGACGGAGCGCCCACGAGCTGTTGAATTGCCGCCCTCGGGCATGCCGTCGACGACTTCAAGTTCACCCGGCGGATCGAGCGGCAAGGCAACTTCGCCATTCCACCAGCTGCCTGACATTTCCTGGTAGTCATTGGGGCTGAACGTATACAGGCGACGATGGGAACCCTCGGCCAGGTACTTCTGGCATTCTGCTATGTTCCCTAGCAGGATATTCGGCGTAGGGAGGAATTTCTTGACGTCGACGCCCGTGATCTTCTCCAGTGCAAGCGCATACGCGTGAGCATGAACGGAACCGCGTACGAACGAGCAGGTAGCCGCAGACTTCACGGCCGGTTGGATCGGGTTTCAAAGACACGAAGCTTGCGAAGTCTCGCGCCGCATCCCAGATGGAAGTTGTAGCAGGTCCACGACGACGTTGCCGGTCGTGGTAAAGCAGTCGTTGTTCCACGAAACGCCGTTGCTCTTGACCGGTATTGCCCCGCCGCCGCCCGCCAAGAAGGCAGCCGCCAGCCGGATATCCTTCATGCCTTGCCACGGGGCGCCTGAAATGTCGCCGCCATCGCCGACGTCGTCACCCGGAATGTCTGGGGCCGTTGTTGAGCATCTCGACGCCGTTGCTGACCATCTCGACGTGACCGAGTTCTTGGCGGTGATGCTGGCGACGAGGCTGTAGAAACGACCCAGTTCTGCGATGTCTCCTCGGTGTCTTCCCAGAACTCGTGTCTTGAGGGGGAAGGTAAACGTGCGATGGAGAAATGCATAGGCTTTGATTTAAAAGACATGAGGCACCGACATCGCGACGGTGGTCCGTTCGACCATTCCTGCTAACAACGGATCGAGGATGGCTTTCGCGCGACAACCGACGAGTTGGGCCTGAGTATCTTCAACGCGACGTGCATTGGGTGTTTGCCGATCTAGATACTGCATAGCGAAGCCGCCGGGCTTCCAATGAAACGCCTCGCGAACAAGGCTGTCCCGACCGGTGCGGGTGGGCTTCGATCGCCGTTTGCGGAGCCTAAGTCAAATAGCGAGCAGTCCCATATCCGCTCGCGCTTGCAAGAGCCGTGAGGATCGTCCCCCAGACCATGTCGACAATAGTCAGCTGGACCGGCCAACCTTTCAGCGTCGAAATGTTTGTCATGTCGTAAGTGCCGTACGCCGCAAGCCCGAGAACCGCGCCGTAGCCGACAGCCATCCAGATCGAGCTTGCGTCCAGACCAGGCCGCACTGCGAGAATGACAATCGCGATAGCGAAGATGAGGTAGAAGAACGCCGCAGCAGCCAGATTTGGGGCAGGAAGCATCATATCGCCGAGTTGATTTCGGTAGAAGCTTTTGGCAATGACGCCTAGCCATAAAGCATCAATCAACAGAAATTAAATCAGCGTGCCGGCGTAGGCTATACTCAGAAGTTTCATCCGGATTGATCTCATTTCGGTTGTTGGTTCAAGTGAACCCGGCCGACGCCTTGTTGTTCCGATTGACGGAGAAGATCGGATCCTAGTCTCAAGCGTCTGACAGCGGCTTAGACAGGACGATGTAGAAAAGCTGGCATATCGGTGTCACCGGACGCGCAAGCTAGATAAAACCGAGCCACGTCTAACGCCTCGCGGATCGTCACATCCATATCCAGATATCGATAAGTCCCAAGGCGCCCGACGAATGTCACGCCGCTCTCCGCCTCCGCGCGAGTGACATAGTCTGACAGTAGCTGTTTGTCGGCGACGAGACGCACCGGATAATAGGGGATATCCTGCGGGCCGCACTCGCGCGAAAACTCCCGATAGCAGACGGAGTCGGTGTGTTGCTCCCAGGGGGAGAAGTGCTTGTGCTCAGTGATCCGCGTAAATGGAACCGACGCGTCTCCGTAGTTCATGACCGCGCAGCCCTGATAATCGCCCTGGTAGCTGAAGCGTTCGAAATCGAGCGTGCGATAGGCAAGCCTGCCAAGCTGGAAATCGAAATAGCCGTCAAGCGGGCCTGAGTAAAAGACATGGCCTGATGCCGGAGCGTCGGTGTGATGGAACCGGGTTGATAGCCTGAGCGCGATATTGGGGTGGTCGAGGATCCGCGAGACCATGTCGGTATAGCCGGCTTGGGGCATGCCCTGATATTTGTGGAAGAAATAGTTGTCGTCGTAATTGAAGCGCACAGGGAGGCGTTTCAGGATCGAGGCCGGTAGGTCCCTTGGGGAACGGCCCCATTGTTTCTCGGTGTATCCCTTGAAGAATGCATCATAGAGTTCCTTTCCCACGAAGCGAAGCGCCTGCTCCTCGAAGGTCTGCGGCTCGCTGATCGACCTATCGCCCTTCTCCTCAATGAAAGCGCGAGCCTCGTCGGGCCTTAAGGTCTTGCCGAAAAACTGGTTGATCGTGTGCAGATTGACGGGAAGCGAATAGACCTGCTTGCCGCTGGTGGTCTTCACGCGGTTCTTGTACGGCATAAAGGTCTGAAAGCGGTTGACGTAGTTCCATACCTCAGCGTCATCGGTGTGGAAAATATGAGGGCCGTAGACGTGGACCATGACGCCCGTCTCGGCGTCGCGTTGCGTATGGCAATTCCCAGCAATATGGTCGCGTGCGTCGACGATCTCGACCCTATGTCCGGCCAGGGCCAGTTCCCGCCCGATAACGGCGCCGGAAAGCCCAGCGCCGACGATTATTATGCTCTTGCCCATGTCCCAGGGCCTTTCTATCTACACGGTCACCAACGTGGCTTCAGTTGCTCGTCATACTGGATCATGCTCGGTTACCTCGGGAGCGCCGCGTGCAAGCAGCCTTTGAAGTGTCCGTCGATGCATTCCGAGGCGCCGCGCTGCTTCTGACATATTACGACCAGTCTGCTCGTAAACGCCCGCGGCGTGTTCCCAGTGCAAGACGCCTGGGTTCTTAAAAAGATCGCTGGAGCCTGAGGTGTTGTGGATCCCAAGAACCTCTAGGATCTCGTCGATATCTGCAGGCTTTGCTAGGAAATCCGTTGCGCCTAGCTTTACAGCAACGACGGCGGCTCGCACATTAGCGTAAGCTGTGAGGACCAGGATCAAGGGCTCGTCAGCGAGCACTTTTGCGGCCTCGACGACCACCAATCCGCTGTCATCTCCGACGCGAAGATCGGTGATAACAACGTCAAAGTGCTCAATCCGTAGTGCCTCACAAGCGAGGGCAACACTACCGAACGCGCGAACGTCGAAACCACGATCTCGGAAAGCCTTTCCCAAGCGAGCCGAGAATACATCGTCCTCGTCAATGATCATGACCCGCATTTGCGCCTGATCGGCCATGTCCTAAACCTCTCTACGCAAACTTGCCGGACCTCCGGCAACGTCAAGTACAACGATGAACCGAGGGATGCGTTCCAACCGCAGTTTTTGGGCATTGGAACGCACGACTTGAAGCAATGAGCATGTGCTCCACTTACAGTGTCAGCATTCAAGGAGATCGAAATGCCACCTCGCAAGGACAAGACCGTTACCCTGGTAACTGAGGGTGCAAAGATCGGCGAGCCGGTGCCGAGGGCAATCGTTGACACGAATACGGCGTCGGTCGGCATTCCCCCGCAGCCCGACTTCAACCCCGCTGAAGAGATCAGCACCCTCCGCCAGCAGGTTAATACCCTTCGCAAGCAGTTCGAAGAGGCCGCTGGTAGCGCAAAGGCGTCAGCGAAAGCGGCCGCTCGCCAGACCCAGGCGACCGTGAAACTTTATCCCGTCTCATCACTGGTTGCGGTTGCCGCGGTGGCCGGAGCTTTCGCTTTTGTGGTCGCAGGTCTTCGCTCTACACCCCCACGTAGCCGGTACGAGAGCGCGAGTGAGGATTTGCGCGATCTCTACAATCGCATCCGCGACCGGATCTAACATAATCGTTGCGATTAGCCGTTTCTCTGGCACCTTGGCCCTTGCAAGCGAGAAACTTGTCCCCTGACCACCGAGTGATCGCGGATCTGGCTGAGGGCAGGCCCATTTGGGAGATCGGGCTTTTTAGCGACAAGCGACTGGGCCCTTGGTCTGTCATTTGGGCCGCAACTCGTGGAGCCGAACCTTTTGATCGCCGATCTAGCCTTTCACAAACTCCCGGTAGATGAACGCCAGGCGATGCTGGAGCGTCTCGCGGTGACCTTGGAGCGGAATGCAAACTGGGCTGCGCAAGAGGGTGACGTCGCACTGTAAATGGTCATGCAGTCGGTCGGAACCGCACTACTTTCGGTAGCCGGGGATATTGCTGTCAGCGACGTCGAACTTGCCCAGGATGTAGCAGCGCGCGCGATCAACCTTATCATCACCTTTCATTGCCGCTATCCGGAGTACCCGGTGGGCCTTACTTTGCATTGACTGCTGTGTCTAAAACTTCTGGCGTCTGCTAAGCCATAGTCCCTGACCGCAGATAGAGCGGGCAACGCCCGCAGGTTGCCGAATGCCATGGTTCCACAGCGCGCAGAACAGGCACTGCAGCGTCGCGCTCCTCAAGCCGGTTTCATTCGCCGCGGATGTTACCGGTCTTTACGTCCGGTGATTCTCGGATTTCGTGTGCTGGCCTGGACGTTGGTCAGGCCGGTCGACAGCGAAAACGAGTGCCCACGAATGCCTGGAAATCGATTTGTGGCGACAGCGATCATCTGTGAAAGCTGGCGGGCTCCTTCCCTACGAGACCATAACAATGGCCGGAAACGTGTGAATGAAGCGTACGATGCAAGGGATTTCGTGGCCTGTAACTGTGCTGTCGACACTCTCTCTGCGAGTTGACGCTGGATCCCTGACCGATATAGGCGAGCAGGCAATTTCTCGCATTGCGTGAAATAACAATGGCCGGCAGGCTGAACCTCCGAAGACCACGGCCCCGTATACGAGCGACAAAACTGCTTCCGAGCGCAACCCTTATCGCGCCGACCGGCCACAGGCCGCAACCGCCGAGCGCACTCGAAGCGCTGCAGCGGCTGCGGGGCATTTTGCTTTCGGTCCCTGGGACCTTTTGGCGTCGCCGACGTTGTCTTCTAACGATCGAGAGGAAAAACAGATGCTATGTAACGACAAAGTCAACCTCCAGTGCGAATTGCGCGAGGTGCTGTTGCTCTGCCTCGGCGGATCCTGGAGCTGACGATGCCGAAATTTTACTTTCAACTTCTGGATCACGCCGGCGTCCGGCCCACGGAGATGCCGTACGACGTAAAACTGCTGCAGCCGCGATCGCGGATGCACGAATTGCGCTGTCTGAGATGGCGGCCGACGGACTGCCCTCCACATAACATGTTGTCCGTCGAGGTCTTCGACGAGAGCAAAAAAACCGATCAGTGAAATCAGGCTCGTTCTCGAAGAGATCGATAACACTCCCTTTGAAAGCTCAATCGAGGAGATTCATCATGGCTACTGAAAGTACCGGCTCCGGACCACCTAATGTCACGAAAACTGCAACGGAGGCCCGCCAGGGCAGCTACGGGAAACCTGTCCTGGTCGTTCTCGTCTGTGGCCTTGTTCTGGCGCTGATAGCTTGGGGCGGAGTGGAAATGTGGGGCGAAAGCATTGACCGAGATGCGAAGCCCTCGGCGTCAACGAAAACCGATCCGATCAACACGCAGCCATCCGGACCTGGCACTTTTGACAATAATGCAGCCGACGGCAGCAGTCGACCACCAGAGGCGACCGACAGATCACCTACCGCTAGCGGCAGCGGCCCTACGCAGGTCACGACGCCTAACGGGACAGAGAAAACCCAGTAGTCACGATCGGGCCGTTGGCGTCGAGATACCTACACACCGTGAACGGGCCACGCAAATGAGGGAGCCAAAGAAAGGAAATTACGGCCACCTGGAGTTCAGCTAGGGGCATGGCTGAAGGCAGGCCATCAAACAGCAGATGATACCAACGAAGACTGAGAGCCAAGAGGTCAGGGCGTCGAACGCTGGAAGGGTGTTTTTACTTGTGCTTGAGCTCGTTGTTTAAAAGTATCGGACGAATTCGCCCATACCCGTCTACCTAGCGCGGGAGCAACAGTTTTCGAGTTGGGCGACCGCCACACGGGAGCAGCGGCCCGAGGCCGTCAGCAATCCTTGACGGCCCCTTTTCTCGCCCAAGCACCAATGCGCCCGTCCCGAGCGCTCTTCCCGACTAGGCGTCAGAGGCAATCAACTCAAGCAACTCGAAACCCGATGCGGGCTTTGCGAGAAACGAAATGCCGAGCTCTTGATCGTGATGCGCAAGCGTGATTAAGCCTGACGTTACAACGATTTTGGTTTCGGGCCAGCGGAAGCGGACCGTCGCTGCAAGGCCTAAGCCGTCGACGCTTCCCGGCATGTCGACGTCGGTGAAGAGGATATCGATCTCGTTGTTCTTAAGGTGAACCAGTGCCTCGTCGGCATTGCCTGCTTCGAACGTTCTATGTCCCGCTTGATCGAAGAAATCGACAAAGTTGTAGCGAAGCTGGGGCTCGTCCTCGACAATGAGAATGCTGCGGCTCGAACCGACATTAGGAGACCCGGTGTGGCGTGTGCGCGAGATGACCTCTGCGCCGTCGCTTGAGGCGCGGGTCCGCTCTAGCAAATTGCGCTCGAGTACGGCTTGTGCCCAATGTTTCTCGTCCTGCCCGAAGGGGCGGCCAGCCTGCTCCCATAGAGCGTAGGCGCGTGCGGAGGTCCAATCGTTTCTGTTTTCGTCCATGGTTGTGTCTCGCATGCGTAAAGAGTTCAGTGGGTCCATATTTGAGAGCGGTTCCGCGATGACGGTGCCGACCCGGCAATTGCGGGCGGATAAAAATGTCCACGCGTCGATTTGGTTCCGCTTTAATGTAGCGGTGCTGCCGATGTGCAGAGGAATACGTTCGAACGTTCGACTTGCTTCACAGTACGGTGACCTGGGTGCAGGGCACCAGCCCGACGGCATCCTGCATGGTGACCCTGTCTAATTGAGAGGGAATCCCGCGATACTAAAACTTGTGACGGTCGCTGCCGCCGCACTTGCTCCGGTCGTCGCGATGCTCGGTTAGCACGCGATGCGGAGTCAGTGCGACGGTCGAGTGCGCACGCAGGCGTTACAGGGCCGCCCAGCGGGCATCGTTCGAGGTAGAGCCCATCCATCGTCGAGTACTGCACACCCTGCTGATCTCCATTCGCTCGATGCCGGCTGTCCAGGATCTCTAGGCAGCCGCCCATCCAATTTGATCGTTTCTAGAAAACAGCGGTCGGCCACGGACGAATTGCCGGAAGGTGGCGTCTTTATTCCGAAACCGTACGACAGCCGAAAGGTGACCAGACGCTAGTTCGGATGGCCGCCTGAGCTACCTTCAGTAGGCCTACAGCTCAGGAATCGTCATCTTGAACACGGTCTTCTCCGCCGTAAGGATGAATGGAAAGCGATCCACGCCATCCGCTGCACGAGTCAGAACTTGCGTTGGAGAGCGCCGTGATCTCCAACGCTTCCCCGTCCGATTACACGACAGCCGTGGGCCGGCCTCCAGTCGTCGCGTCGCTTGCCGAACTCGGAATTTCGTCCTCGGCGTCCGGAATCCTGCCGTCCGGCGTGAGGTCATCGACCGCCTTCGGCAAATCGCGGCTTAGACGATCGACGATCTCATGATGGGAAAGTCCGGTCTTTGCTGCGAGTTCGTTCAGGACGTCGGGGCCGAGGGCCTCGGATAGCTGGTCGACCTCGATCGCTGTGTTTGGTCCGGCATTCACCCAGGATTCGGCCTTCTCCGCGTGTCCATTCTGCTGGAACGTTTTCAACAGGTCGCTGAGGCCGCCGCTGAGAATGCCGCCGGTCGACAAGCCGCCCAACAAGTCGCCGAAACCGCCGGGGCCGCCGAAAATGCCTCCGAGACCGCCTGCCTGCCGGCCGCCCGAATTGGATTGCGGAGCAGCAGTGCCGTTGCGCTGGGGGTTCTGGATCCCGCGAAGCAGCTCACCAATCTTGTCCCGGTTCTGATACCCCGCGACGGCGATTACGCCCAGCAGGGCTTTTAATGGTCCACTCAACATTTTTTTGATTCTCCCGAGGGTTTTAGAGCGACACGTACGCCTTGGCGGGTACGCGCCGCGGTTTCATTCCAGACGTTGGATTTAGGCAGCCTTCGTGCCTGCGCCCTTAGGGTTCGCTTGGGCCTCAGCGAGTTGCGTCAGCTTCTGGTCGGTGGCTTCCTCTTCGGCGAGCGTCGCCTCAAGAAGCGGCACCGCGTCCGTCAGGCCGAGCTGATTGGCCCATGCGATCAGGGTGCCGTAGCGGGCGATCTCGTAGTGCTCGACTGCCTGTGCGGAACTGATGAGGCCGGCGTCGAGAGCAGGGGAGCCCTTGAATTCTTCCATGATCTCCTCGCCTTCGGCGAGGATGCCTTGAATTGCTTCGCAGGTTTTGCCGCGTGCTGCCTTGCCCAGGATATCGAACACCTGCTCGAGGCGGTCAATCTGGCCCTGAGTTTCGTCGCGGTGCTGCAGGAAGCCGGCCTTGCCTTCTTCGGATTGGGCCGCACGCGCCATTTTAGGAAGCGCCTTGAGGATCTGTTTTTCAGCGAAATAGATGTCCTTGAGAGTATCAAGGAACAGGTCGTCGAGAGTCTTCGTAGAACTGTTAGCCATAGTGTCCTCCTGGAGTTGGTTGGCCATCTGGCCGGGGGTCTCTGGCGGGAAGGTGGTGTCATCTTGGTTGCGGAGACGAAAGGGCAATGTGCGTTTCGGGCTTTTGTTCCTGCGCATGACAGGAGTGGAACAAATAGGTTCGGAGGTGCTTTCATCCAGCAGAAAAGGAGAATGAAATGCAGCACACAGACACCCGAATTAACCGGTCTGGCGACGGCATGACGACCGTGGAATTTCTTGGCGAGGGCGGCGAGTTGGTTTCCGTCAAGATGGCCTCGGATAACCTTGAGCGCGATGCCGCCGTCAACCGCGCGCGAGCTGTCATGGTCCAGCTCACCACCTTCGCAGAGGATCGCGAAACACAGCACGACGAGTGGAAGAGACCTGATGACGCATTCGATGGGCGGGCAAAAGGGCCAGCGGAGGCCGACGCGGAACGGCCCACAATCTTGCCATTTGGCAACGCTCCGGCCTCGGTCGCCTAGTACGGTGTCATCCGATTGGATCCACCTGTGTATCGACATGCAGGCGATGTTCGTTGAAGACACGCCTTGGCACGTGTCCTGGATGTCCGGCATATTGCCCGCACTGGTTGACATCGCGTCCCGACATGCCGAGAGGACGATCTTCACGCGTTTCGTCCCGCCCACCAGCCCCGACGAGGCGATCGGGTTGTGGCAAGAGTATTATCAAAAATGGGACGCCATGACACTGCGGCACATGGATGGCCGGCTAGTCCAGGTAGTCGCCCAACTTGCTCGATATGTCCCGCCCGCTCGCACGTTCAACAAGGCCACATACTCGCCATGGATCGATAGTCGGCTGCATCGCATCCTTCAGGCGGAAGGGATTCGATCGGTCGTGATAACGGGAGGAGAAACGGACGTCTGCGTTCTAGCCGCCGTGCTAGGCGCGATCGATTTAGGCTACGCGGTTAAGCTCCTCAGCGATGCAGTCTGTAGCGGCGCTGACGAGACGCATGATGCCACTCTGAAACTTCTTGCCGACCGCTTCTCAGTGCAGGTCGAAGTGCTGACGACCGAGGAATTTTTGAGGCGTCAGTGGAGTCGTTCCTGTTCCTAGTCCAGGTCGGGCGATGTCGCTGGTCGCAAGTGATCAAGCCGGTGAGGGGAGCAAAGTTGACAGATCTTACAACGGAAGAAATCGCTGCGCGGCGAGCCCGTCGTGCGGAGCGACGCCAGAAGCAACGAGAAGCCAACATCGCCCGCGCGGAGAAGATGCATTCGGTTCGCATCGCTCAAATTGGAACCGCAGATCAAGGATGGGACGACCGCCACTCAGGACGTGTCCATATCGGCTGCTCTGGCTGGTATTACTGGCACTGGAAAGGCGCCCTGTACCCTGCGGACGTCCCCTCAGCACAATGGTTTTCGATCTATCAGGACCGCTTCAAGACCGTCGAACTCAATGCTCCATTCTACTCATGGCCGACCGTTGGCGGAGTAAAGGCTTGGATAAGGCAGGCTGACCCGGATTTCGTGTACACGATCAAGGTCTGTGACTCATAACGCACGTAAGGCGTTTCGAAGAAACGCAAACTTTGATTAAGGACTTCGGCTACGTGGCGGATCTTTTGGGTGGACAGATGGGATGCTTCCTCTACCAATTGCCGCCAAGCGTCCATTACTCTTTCAGCACGCTGCAAGCTATAGTTTCGCAGCTCGATCCCCGGCGTCGCAACGTGGTCGAGTTTCGTCATAAAAGCTGGTGGAACGAGGAAGTCTACGAAGCCTTCAGATCTGCGGGGGCGATCTTTTGCTCCTGCAGCGGTCCGCGGCTTCCCGACGAACTGATCGAAAGTAAGCGCGTAGGCCACCCC
>UBVW01000061.1:0-66865 GCA_900469085.1 Hyphomicrobiales bacterium
ATCTCCCCCCTTGAGGGGGAGATGCCCGGCAGGGCAGAGGGGGGTGCCGCCTACTCAGACGTCAGACAATTCAATCACAACCCCGAAGCAGGCGTGCCCTGCAGCTTGCCGCGCGCCTTGATCACAGGGATCGCCTCCGAATAGCTCACGCAAGCAACGTCCTGACGATGGCAGACATCGCTGACCAGGCGGTCGAGCGCCCGCCAATAGGCGCCGCCGTTCATCTCCACGAAGTGGAAGCCCAACTGCAACGGAATGCGGTCGCCTGCGTATTGCTTGTCGAAGGCACTTTTGAACGCTCTGTAGGCGCGGTCCTCGAACTCCTTGCTGTCGGCCTTGTCTTCCTCGCCCTTGGAGTGGCGGACGAAGAGGTTGTAGTCCATGCCGACGATCGGGCGGTCGCGCGGGCCCTCGGGGATGAGCGGCAGCCCGAAGCGGATGATGCCGCCTTCCTCGACCGGCATGGCCGGACCCTTGGTGACGAGGCTGGCGTCATAGGTGAAGCCGGCCTTCTTCTCGGCGGCGATCATGTCCGAGCCAGCGGTCGCCGACAGATAAGGGGCGCGAAAACCGTGGATGCCGTGATCGACCAAATCCTGCCAGCCCTTCGGCTCCTCGAGGTCGACGCCCTTCCAGGCGTTCTTCAGCGTCCGGTGGAAGGTGGCGTATTCGTCCGACCAATCGGCCTCGCTCCACTGGCGGCCGTCGAAGTGGCCGCAGGCGTGGCTGGAGATGTCGTGGCCTTCGAGATGGGCGTGCCAGATGTTGCCGAGGCGCTCGCGGATCTCGTCGTCGCTCTGGGCGAAGCCGATGTTGGAGCGGCCGGGCTTCTGGTGCGGCGCCTGATAGGCTTTCTTCATCTCCTTGTTCATCAGGAAGGTGCAGGAGAGGAAGTAGGTGAAGTGCGCGCCGTTCTTCGCCGCCATCTCGCGGCTCTTTTGCCACAGCGCGTTGTCGTGCGCGCCGTCGAAGGAAATCATCACCAACTGCTTCGGCTTGGTTGCCGGGTTAGCGTCAGCGGTCTGGGCGAGCGCTGGGGCAACCGCCGGCGCGAGCAGCGAGAGCGTAAGCGAAATGGAAAGACAGGAACGGGATATAAAATCAGACATGGACACCGCGACGATTTGTTTCGGGCTTTTCTGTTACAGAATTGAGGCGAAGCTGCGGTGCCGCTGGCATTTTCCCGTTGGCGACGATAAGCCTGTCTCATTGTCAAAACAGGAATTTAGCGATGCAGCTTCTCATCTTGAGCCTCATCCTCTTCATCGGCCTTCACCTCATCCGCGTGGTCGTGCCGGATTTCCGCCGGTCGATGATCGAAAAGCTCGGCAAGCCGGTCTGGGGCGCGGTGCACGGTATCTTGAGCATCGTGACGCTGCTGTTCCTCGCCTACGCCTTCAATGAGGCGCGCGGCATGTACGGCACGCTTTACAATCCGCCGATCTGGATGGCGCATATCACGCTGACCTTGATGCTGATCGCGATGATCTGTCTTGTCGCGGGCTTCCTGCCCGCAGGTCATATCCGCGCCAAGCTCAAGTTTCCGCTTCTGGTGGCGATCAAGATCTGGGCGTTGTCGCATCTGCTGGCCAACGGCGAGCCGGAGGCGATCGTGCTGTTCGTCGCCTTCCTCGCCTGGGCGGTGTTGCTCAGGATCTCGATGAAGCAGCGGCTGCGCAATGGGGAAATCAAGCTGCCGGTGTTCGTCTCGGCCAAGTACGATCTCTATGCGGTGGTTATCGGCGCAGTGCTCTGGGCGGTCATCCTGTTCAAGCTGCACGAACTGGTGATCGGCGTTTCTCCGCTTGTGATGTAACGATTCTTTCACATCCCCCTTACAACGGATGCAAAATGGGGTAGAAGGCCCGACAATGTGCGTGCAACCCGCATGATTTTGCATATCCGCTGCCGGAGACGAGAATGGCATTCAACGACGATAGCTTCATTCGTGAAGTCAATGAGGAACTGCGTTCGGACCAGATGAAGGGTGCGTGGCAGAGGTTTGGCCGCTACCTGATCGTCCTCGCCGTCCTCATCGTTCTCGGCACGGTCGGCTACAAGGTGTTCGAACACTGGGACAACAACCAGTCGTCGGGCACCGGCGACCAGTTCATCGCCGCCATGAAGCTTGCCGATGAGAACAAGAGCGACGAGGCGCTGACAGCGCTTGAGAAGCTCGAGAAGGAAGGCCACGGCGACTATCCGATCCTGGCGCGCCTGCGCGCTGCCTCCGTGCTCGCCCAGAAGGGTGACGCGACGGGCGCCATCGCCGCCTTCGACGTGATCGGCAAGGATCAGAAGGCGCCGACGCCGATCCGCGATGCCGCCAAGATGCGCGCTGGATGGCTCCTGATCGAAAACGGCACCTATGAGCAGGTCTCGGCCCAGGTCGAGGAAATGGCCGTTCCAACCAACGCATTCCGCCACTCCGCTCGCGAAGCGCTCGGCCTTGCCGCCTACAAGGCCGGCAACATGGCCCAGGCCCGCCAGTGGTACCAGGCGATCGCCGACGATGCGCAGTCACCGCGCAATGTTGCCAATCGCGCCCAGATGATGCTTGATAACATCACCGCATCCGGCAAGGCGCCCGCCGCACAGGGCTGAGTTTAGGGTATTTCAATGAGCTTTACGGTCGCGATCGTCGGTCGCCCGAATGTCGGCAAGTCGACGCTTTTCAACCGGCTGGTCGGAAAGAAGCTGGCGCTTGTCGACGACACGCCCGGCGTCACCCGTGACCGCCGCCCCGGAGACGCGCGCCTGATGGGGCTGACCTTCACCATCATCGATACCGCTGGTCTGGAAAAGGCCGAGGCGGAGAGCCTGCAGGGCCGCATGCGCGCCCAGACGGAAGCGGCGATCGACGAGGCCGATATCTCGCTCTTCGTGGTCGATGCCAAGTTCGGCCTGACGCCTGTCGACAAGGAACTGGCCGAGATGCTGCGCCGTCGCGGCAAACCTGTCGTGCTCGTCGCCAACAAGTCGGAAGCCAAGGGATCGGACGGCGGGTTCTACGACGCCTATACGCTTGGCCTCGGCGAACCTGTGCCGATCTCGGCCGAACACGGGCAAGGCATGCTCGACCTGCGCGACGCGATCGTCGAGGCGGTTGGCGAAGACCGCGCTTATCCGCCGAAGGAAGACATTGCCGAGACCAACGTCAATCTTCCCCGCGAGATGGAAGAGGACGAGGACTACGAGCCCGAATACGACGACACCAAGCCGCTGCGCGTGGCGATCATCGGTCGCCCGAATGCCGGGAAGTCGACGCTGATCAACCGCTTCCTCGGCGAGGACCGGTTGCTGACCGGCCCCGAGGCCGGCATTACCCGCGACAGCATTTCCGTCGAGTGGGACTGGCACGGCCGCACCATCAAGATGTTCGACACGGCAGGCATGCGCCGCAAGGCCCGCGTGACCGAGAAGCTGGAGAAGCTTTCGGTCGCCGACTCGCTGCGCTCGATCCGCTTCGCCGAAACCGTCGTCATCGTCTTCGACGCCACCATTCCCTTCGAGAAGCAGGACCTGCAGCTGGTCGACCTCGTTATCCGCGAGGGACGCGCCGCGGTGCTTGCCTTCAACAAGTGGGACCTGATCGACGAGCCGCAGGCGCTTCTGGCGGATTTGCGCGAAAAGACCGAGCGGCTCTTGCCGCAGGCGCGCGGCATCCGCGCGGTGCCGATCTCCGGCCAGACCGGGCGCGGCCTCGACAAGCTGATGCAGTCGATCATCGATACCGACATGACGTGGAACCGCCGCATCTCGACCGCCAAGCTCAACCGCTGGCTCGATTCGATGACGACGCAGCATCCGCCGCCGGCCGTTTCCGGCCGCCGCCTGAAGCTCAAGTACATGACCCAGGTCAAGGCCCGTCCGCCGGCCTTCATGATCTCCTGCACCCGCGCCGACGCGCTGCCGGAATCCTATACGCGCTATCTGGTCAACAGCCTGCGCACGGATTTCAACATGCCTGGCGTGCCGATCCGGATCATGTATCGGGAAAAGGACAATCCGTACGAATCGAAGAGTGGCGGACGGCGCAAGCCGCAGCCCGCAAAATGACATTGCCGGGTGCAGCCCAGCGCTGCGCCCGCAATCTTCCTTTTCAGCCGTCGAAGTAATAAACCGGCTCGCGGGTCAGTTCGCCGTTGCCGATATGGCCGTAGACGTCGTTTCCAAGAATCCAGAAGGTTATCGCCTGGGTCTCGGTGGAGAATATGTAGTCTCCGGATATCCAATGTTCGGCTTTACTTCCCGATAGCGAAAACAGGTGTTCGCCCGCCTGGTACATGACGGCCTTGTGCGACTTCGAATCATATAAATAACGTTCGTCAGCCATGTTGCGCCCTGATTCTATTTCATGAGAATCTCACGCAGGCTTTGGTTTGTCTAATAATCCTGATTTAATATGTATGACTATTTTTGGTATAAAGGCCGACGGGGCTGCCCGGCGGGAGGGTAATTCTTGAAAATTATGTGACAGACTGTCGGATGCGGCCGATGTCGGACGTCTTGATGGGGAGGGCGTGGATCGCCTTTGGACGGCATCCGCGCCAGATCGGTTCGCACAGGGAGGTGCGCGATGATGAGCCATTCGCATCAGGGGTCGTATCGGTGGGTGATCGTGGCGGCGGGGGCGCTGATGACCTGCGTGGCGCTGGGGGCTATGTTTTCCCTGGCGATATTCCAGGAGCCGATCGCGCTCGACACCGGCTGGTCGCATATCGGCATCGCCAGCGCGATGACGCTCAACTTCATCGTCATGGGGATCGGCGGTTTCGTCTGGGGGGCCGCGAGCGACCGCTTCGGGCCGCGCGCCGTGGTGCTTGTGGGCGCCGCACTGCTCGGGCTGGCGCTGGTGCTTTCCAGCCGGGCGGTGACACTGCTGCAATTCCAGCTGACCTATGGCATCCTCGTCGGCATCGCCGCCAGCACCTTCTTCGCGCCGATGATTGCGGCGACCACCGCATGGTTCGACGAACATCGCGGCCTTGCCGTCTCGCTGGTCTCGGCCGGCATGGGCGTGGCGCCGATGACCATCTCGCCCTTCGCCCGCTTCCTGATCTCGGCCTACGACTGGCGCACCGCGATGCTGATCATCGGCATCGGCGCCTGGGTCCTGCTGCTTCCGGCGGCACTTCTGGTGCGGCGCGCGCCAGACAGTGCCGAGGAAGCGGCCGGTGCCATGTCGTCCAATGCTGCGACGGCCACGGGTACCTCGCCGGCGGAGCGGGGTGGTCCGCGGCTATCCGAGGTGTTCCGCTCGCCGCAGTTCATCGTGCTCGGGCTCACTTTCTTCGCCTGCTGCGCGGCGCATTCGGGGCCGATCTTCCATATGGTGAGCTACGCGACGATCTGCGGCGTGGCGCCGATGGCCGCCGTCAGCATCTATAGCGTCGAGGGGCTGGCCGGGCTTGGCGGCCGGTTGATCTACGGTACGCTCGCCGATCGCGTCGGCGTCAAGCCCGTCATCGTCGGCGGGCTGCTGATCCAGGCGATTGCGCTGATGGGCTATCTCTTCGTCAGCCGGCTGGGAGAATTCTATGCGCTGGCGGTGATCTTCGGCAGCGCCTATGGCGGCGTCATGCCGCTCTATGCCGTCCTGGCGCGCGAATATTTCGGACAGAAGATCATCGGCACCGTCTTCGGCGCCGCCACCATGCTCTCCAGCCTCGGCATGGCCTTCGGCCCGCTGATCGGCGGCTGGATCTTCGACAGCTTCGCCAACTATTCCTGGCTGTTCATCGGCTCGGCGCTGGTGGGGCTGGGGGCGGCCGCGATCGCACTGGCGTTTCCGCCGCTGCCGGGTGAACGGGGGCGTCACGTGGTGGGGGCTGCGGAGTAGGAGGAGTTGTCCTTTTGAGAGCCGTGAAAGCTCTTGGTCGCCAACCTCTCCACCCTCATCCCTGTACCCAGACTTCGTCCGGGCGATGTCACAGGGATCCAGCCACGGCGCGTCCGCGCCGTGAATAACCTGCTACGGTGTTGTGCAGAAGAAGGGTCTCTTCGCCGCGCAGACGCGCGTCGGCTGGATCCCCGCCACAAGGGCGAGGATGAGGAAGTTGGAGGTAGCCGTCGCACTTGACCAACGCCGATGCATGTGCCGAAACGGAGGCCGAGGCCGCCGTATCCAGCGCAGTGAGCATCCCTAAGGCCTAAGGAAACTGTTCACACCATCGTCGCCGCGTCACCATCGCCGAGGCGCTTGTTGCGTGGCAGCGACTTGGCCGCATATTGCCAGGCCTTCTTCCACTTGGGCGTGATCACCCCGTTGGCGGCACGGATGTTGGTGATGAACTGCAGCGTTGCCGCTTCCCAGGAATATTGGACGGCGAGTTCGCGGGCCTTCTCGCGCGAGGCGGAGAGGGCCGCGAGGCAGGCGGTGCCGAGATCCTCGTCGAGCGCGCCGACTTCGCTGTCCTCGCCGATGATGTCGAGCGGGCCGGTGACCGGGTAGGCGGCGACGGGGACGCCGGAGGCGAGCGCTTCAAGGATGGTGTTGCCGAAGGTGTCGGTCAGCGACGGGAAGACGAAGACATCGGCCTGGGCATAGATCGCCGCCAGTTCAGGGCCGACCTTGAGGCCGGTGAAATGCACATCCGGATAGCGCTTCTCCAGCTCGGCGCGAGCCGGGCCATCGCCGACCACGACCTTGGAGCCGGGAAGATTTAGATCGAGAAAGGCCGGCAGGTTCTTTTCCAAGGCAACGCGGCCGACCGTCATGAAGATCGGGCGGGCGAGGCCGAAGGGCTTATCCTCAAGCTCCGCCGGATGAAACTGGTTGGCGTCGATGCCGCGGCTCCAGGGCATCAGATTGCGGATGCCCTTTTCGGAGAGTTCGCGCGCCAGAGAGGGCGTTGCCACCATGCAGCCCGCGCCTGAGTTGTGGAACCACTTGACGAAGGCGTAGAGCCAGCTCTTCGGGATGGGCAGCCGGGCGGCGACATATTCGGGAAAGCGTGTGTGGTAGCTGGTAGAGAACGGCATGCGGTTCTTCAGGCACCAGCGCCGCGCCGTCAGCCCCAGCGGCCCCTCGGTGGCGATATGGACATAGGACGGTTTGTGCCTGGATATTTCGCGGGCGACGCTGCGGTAGCGGGCGATCGACAGGCGGATCTCGGGATAGGTAGGGCAGGGGATGTTGCGGAACCCCTGCGGCGTCACCATCGCCACTTCGACGCCGATCTTCGCGAGCTCGCGATTGGTGTTTTCGATCGAGCGGACGACGCCGTTGACCTGCGGATGCCAGGCATCCGTGACGATGACCAGCCGCTCCGGCTTGCCGATCGGCAAGGCGGCGACGTTTTCGCCATCGCTGGCATTTTGCAGGCGTTGCAACATGATCCGACTTCCATCCGCGCCATCGGCGCACCGTTCCGGGCGGGCGCCGGATAATCGATTCCCGCGCTCACATTCTCGCTGCTGTCGATGATGGAAATATTACAGGCGGGCGGTACAGCTTGATGCAACCGGCGATGTGATCTTGGGTTGTGTGCGATTTGTTGTTTGCAATCGCCAATGTGTTATCCCTAGCCGAGGTTAGGGGACCAATCCATGTTGAAACGATTGCGGGTGCTGGCGTTGCTGGCGGCCACGGCTTTGGCCGGCTGCGCCGGTGTGGATGCGACTGATATTCAGAAGTTCGGGGTAGCGACGGCGGCGGTGGCGCAGGCGGCGCGGGATGCCGGTACGCTGAACCAGGCGATGGGAGACAAGCGCGATGTTGAGAAAGAGGCATATCTATTCACGAACGGCAATAGGGCATACGCCTTCCCGCCCAAAGGTTCGCTGTCTCAAGCTGACATCAACAGACAATGGAACCAGCGTATCGCCTTCGCGCAAGCGCTTTCCGACTATGGTCAGTCTCTCGCTAAAGCCGCCGCGGGCGTAGCGGGAGATCAACTCGACACGTCGCTCAGCAATCTGCAGACGGCGACAACCAACGTGGCGCCGAAGTTGAGTGAAAGAAAGAACTTCGACGCGGCCTCAAGCGGGATAAGCTTGATCGCTCACAAAACCATCACGGAGGTTGAGTACCGGAGGATACAGCATATTGCTGCACAGGCGCATCCTTCGATCGTCAGAGGGCGTATGCTGCTTGCTGAGGATTTTCGTGTCATGGCCAGAAATGCCCGCTCGTCATATCTGGACTGGTCGCTATGGCAAAAGGCTTCGCTTGACGCAATCCAATCTCGCTCCAGTGGCCGTGAGCGATACGATGCCTATCATGATTTCCTGAAAAATCGTGGTGATATGCAGACCGCGGTCGCCGCGCTCGTACCGCGTTCGTCGACTGATCGACCCAGTTACGAAGTGCTTCTTGACAAGCTCGTTGCCGCTCACAAGACGCTGGCGGACGGCACGCCAGATCCCGAAAATCTTGAGCAGTTCATAGCAGCAGCGAAAGAGTTGCAGGCGGCGGTCGAGCCGTTTCTCGGCGATAGGGGGTAGCGGTGGTCACATTCCGAAATGCATACGAACGTATCGAGCAGGCCATGTTGGCGGCCACGACCGCAAGCATAAACGCGACGTCGCCGAGAGATCAACAGCGGTTTGCCGATCTCAGCGATATATTCAAGGCAGAGTTGAATGAACTGACGGCGAAAGCTCTTGAACATAGTTCATCGCATTACGTGCCTCAGACTGCCGCGATGCTGTGGGGGAAGACCAAACTGGACGAAATAAAAAAGGAACTTGAAGATTGGGCACGGATCAGCGATGCGGCAGCGAAAATAGTGGAGGCGATAATGCGGGTTCTCACGTTGCTTTAGCCAACATCCCACTCAAACCCCCAGCCTATCCTTCGCCACCAGCGCCCCATGCTCGCTCACGACCCGCGCCGCGACCTTGGCGGCGAAGCGGGCGGCTTCCGGGGCGTTCCGGGTTGCGAGATAGTGGGCGATGAAGGCGCCATTGAAGCTGTCGCCGGCGCTGGTGGTGTCGACGACGTGCTCGACCCTTTCGGAAGGGACGAAAGTCTCTTCGCCGTCGAAATCGAGCGTGATGCCGTCGGCGCCGTTCTTGACGACGACGTTGCGGACGCCCAGCGCGCGGTAGCGGTGGATGGTCGCCTCGATCGAGACGTCGCCGAAGTGCAGGGCCTCGTCCTCGAAGCTCGGCAGCACCATCGATGCGGCGCGCGCGCCTTCGCTGATGGTCGCGTGCATCTCGTCATAGCCGGACCACAGGCGCGGGCGGATGTTGGGGTCGAAGGCGACAAGCTTGCCGGATGCCTTGGCGCGGCGGGCTTCCGACAACAGCGTGTCGGCATCGTCGCGCGACAGGATGGCGAGCGTGATGCCGGAGAAATAGACGACATCGGCGCCTTCGATGGCCTGGCGCAGGAAATCGGCATCGGCGGCAAGCTGGCGAGCGGCGGCGTTGTCGCGCCAGTAGCTGAAGGAGCGTTCGCCATCCTTCAGGCTGATCATGTAGAGGCCGGGCGCCTTGCCCTTGATGCGGCGGATGCTTTGCGTGCCGATGCCGGCCTCTTCGAAGAAGGCGACCATCTCGTCTGACATGGCGTCGTCACCAAGCGCGGTGCAGTAATCGACCGACCAATCCTCAGGCAGGCAGGCGCGGGCATACCAGGCGGTGTTCAGCGTATCGCCGGCAAAGCCCTTGCGCAGCAGCCCGGCGCCGGCCTGCGACAGCTCCACCATGCACTCACCGATCGATAGAAAACGTCCGCCCACTGCCTGCCTCCCAGATGTTGCGTGTTCGCTGATACGCGCCGCGCGCGGCGCTGACAAGCGCGGATTGCCCCGATATCGCGATGCCCGGCTCGAGCGATACCGGCGCGGTGGCCGGTGTTCTCGCGCCCGCCGCGCAAAAAGACGTGAGCGGGTTGTCTTTTGCTTTCTGCGCTTTAGTCTCGGCATGGACAGGAACAATGGCAGGGATCGGCGACAGATGGTGGTTCGGACGGGCGGGAATGCGGACTGGTGGCGGGGTGCCGTTGTCTATCAGGTCTATCCGAGATCGTTTCAGGATACGAATGGCGACGGCCTCGGCGATCTCAAGGGGATCACCAGGCGTCTGCCCTATATCGCCAGTCTCGGCGTCGACGCGATCTGGCTCTCGCCCTTCTTCAAGTCGCCGATGGCCGACATGGGCTACGACGTCTCGGATTATTGCGACGTCGATCCGATTTTCGGAACGATCGCCGATTTCGACGAGATGATGGTGGCCGCGCATGCGCTGGGGCTGAAGGTGATCATCGATCAGGTGATCTCGCATACTGCCGATGTGCACCCGTGGTTCGTCGAGAGCCGCTCCAGCCGCACCAACGAGAAGGCGGACTGGTATGTCTGGGCCGATCCGAAGCCAGATGGAACGGCGCCGAACAACTGGCTGTCGATCTTCGGCGGGCCGGGCTGGGAATGGGACGGCGTGCGCCGGCAATATTACCAGCACAACTTCCTCACCTCGCAGCCGGATCTCAACTTCCACAATGAGGATGTCCAGGACGCGCTCCTGAAGACAGTGAAATTCTGGCTCGACCGGGGTGTCGATGGCTTCCGGCTGGATACGGTCAATTACTATTTCTGCGACAAGCTTCTGCGCGACAATCCTCCGCATGAACCTGATGCCAGCGATGGCGGGCTGGATGCGCCAGACACCAACCCCTACGGCATGCAGAACCACCTCTACGACAAGACGCAACCCGAAAACATCGGCTTCCTGCAACGGTTCCGCGCGCTGCTCGACCGCTACGAGGGGCGCACGACGGTAGGCGAGGTGGGCGACGGGGCGCGTTCACTGAAGACGGTGGCGGCCTACACCACCGGCGGCGACAAGCTGCACATGTGCTACACGTTCGACCTGCTTGGCCCCGAATTCACCGCTGCCCATATCCGCAACTGCGTCGATGCCTTCCAGACATCGGTGGCCGACGGCTGGGTCTGCTGGGCTTTCTCCAACCACGACGTCAACCGCCATCTCAGCCGCTTCGCCAAGACGGTGGAGGAGCGGCCGGTGGTCGCGAAGCTGGCGATCTCGGTATTGGCGGCGCTGCGCGGCTCGATCTGCCTCTACCAGGGCGAGGAGCTCGGTCTGCCGGAAGCCGATCTCGCCTTCGAGGACCTGCGCGACCCCTACGGCATCCGCTTCTGGCCGGCCTTCAAGGGCCGCGACGGATGCCGCACGCCGATGCCCTGGGAAGCAGCCAAGGCGCATGCCGGCTTCACCACGGCCGAGAAATCCTGGCTGCCGGTACCCTATGAGCAGGCGGCGCTTTCCGTCGATGTCCAGGAGGGCGACGACAGCTCGGTGCTCAGCCATTACCGCGACACGCTGGCGTTCCGGAAGGCACATCCGGCGCTGATCGATGGGGCGATGACCTTCCTCGACACGAACCAGGATCTGCTGGTGTTCACCCGCAAGAAAGAGAGCGAGACGCTGCTCTTTGTGTTCAACCTGACACGGGAGGCTGCCGCGTTCAGCTTGCCTGCAGGCATGGTGCCTGGCGAGCGGCTGGAGATGCCTGGGGCGGGTGGAACGGTTGACGGCGGCAAGGTGGTGCTCGGGGCGCTGGAAGGGTTTTGCGCGCGGGTCGCCTGAGGCTCCAGGAGATTGGATCGTGAGTCCGAATACCTACCCACTCAAGCTGCCGGCATCCCTCAAGGAGGCTGCCATGCGTCTCGCGAAGGCTGACGGCGTGTCTCTCAACCAATGGATTGCTTCGGCTGTCGCGCAAAAGGTCGGCGCCGTCGAAACCGGGAATACATTCCTTGACCGCCGGGCGGGTGGGGCGAGTGGGGATGGCCTGGCGGATATGTTGGAGAAGGTGCGCGACGTCTCTCCGACTGATGGAGATGAATTGCCCGCCAAGTGACTGCGGAGATGACGTCACTCTCTCGGGAGTAGCGTGGTGGTTCAAAGCCGTCGCGTCTTGCCGGCGCGAAAATCACTGAGTGCCTTGTCAGCAAGGCCGTCGAGCTTGCCGGCGGCGACGTCGTTTTCGATGCGGCGATCCCACTTTTCCGCCTGAAACGCCTCGAACCATGCGGAGAACGCTTCGAGGTCCGGCGGGTCCAGTTCGCTTACGAATTTTTCGATCTGCTCAAGCTTGGTCATCGCGAGTTCCTGTCGGTGCCGAAGCTAGGCGTTCAGACACCGTTTGCCAAGCCGTGCCTCACCCGATCAGCTTGAACTGGTCCACATCCACCATCCCCCTGTCCGAAATCTTCAGATGCGGGATGACGGGCAGCGGCAGGAAAGCGACCTGGAGGAAGGGTTCTTCCAGCGTCGTGCCAAGCGCATAGGCGGCTTTTCTCAAGTCATGCAACGTGTCGCGGACGGTTTCGTAGGGCTCCAGGCTCATCAGGCCGGCAAGCGGCAGCGGGATTTCGCCGGTGACCTTGCCGTCTTCTACGACGACGAAGCCGCCCTTGATGTCGCCGAGCCTGTTGGCGGCCATCGCCATGTCGTCCTCGCTGACGCCGACGACGCAGATGTTGTGGCTGTCATGGCCGACGGTGGAGGCGATCGCGCCCTTTTTCAGGCCGAAGCCCTGGACGAAGCCGTTGGCGTGGTTGCCGTTCTTGCCGTGGCGTTCGATGACGGCGACCTTGATGATGTCGTTATCGAGATCGACGGCCGTCTGGTTCCCCTTCACCGGCAGGCGATAGCGGCGGTGCTCGGTGATGATCTTGCCCGGCATGACGCCAATGACTGATGTTTCGCCATCGGCGACCGGCACACCGAAATGGGCGGCGTTGACCGGCCTCGCCTTGACGCTGTCGAGGCCGACGGGGGCGACGGGTTTGCGAGTCGCAAAGAGCTCGGATGTGACCTTGCGGCCGGCTGAAAAGACCATCTCGGCCTTGCAGTTTTCCAAACTGTCGACGATGACGAGATCGGCGCGCCAGCCGGGCGCCACGAGGCCGCGGTCTCTAAGGCCGAAGGCGCGGGCGGCCGAGATCGAGGCGGCGCGGTAGACGGCGAGCGGCTCGACGCCGTTCTTGATCGCGGTGCGGATCATGTAGTCGAGATGGCCCTGCTCGGCGATATCGAGCGGGTTGCGGTCGTCGGTGCAGAGCGCCAGGTGCGGCGACAGGCGCTCGGTTATGATCGACATCAGCGCGTGTAGATCTTTGGAGACGGAGCCTTCGCGCACCAGGATGTGCATGCCCTTGCGGATCTTCTCAAGCGCCTCTTCGGCGCTCGTGCACTCATGCTCGGTACGGATGCCGGCTGCGAGATAGCCGTTCAGATCATTGCCCGAGAGAAGCGGCGCGTGGCCGTCGATATGCGCTCCTTGAAATGCCGCGAGCTTGGCCATGCAGACGGGATCCTTGTGGATCACGCCTGGGAAATTCATGAATTCGGCGAGGCCGATGACCTTCTCGTGGTCGCGGAAGGGCAGGAGCTTTTCGATCGGCAGGTCGGCGCCGGAGGTTTCCAGATGCGTGGCGGGGACGCAGGAGGAGAGCTGGACGCGGATGTCCATGATGGTCTGTTCGGCAGACTCCAGGAAATACCGGATGCCGTCCTCGCCGAGCACGTTGGCGATCTCGTGCGGATCGCAGATCACGGTCGTGACGCCATAGGGGAGCACGCAGCGGTCGAACTCGTGCGGGGTGACCAGCGAGCTTTCGATATGAAGATGCGTGTCGATGAAGCCGGGGACGACGATTTTTCCCGTGATGTCGATCTCGGTCGCGCCGGTGTAGTCGCCGCAGGTGCCGACGATGGTGTCGCCGGAGATGGCGATGTCCGACCGAACCAGTTCGCCCGTCACCAGATCGAAGAACCGTCCGCCCTTGAGCACGATGTCGGCGGGCGTGCGGCCGGTTCCCTGGTCGATGAGGCGTTCGAGGCGTTCGGTCATGGGGCTCTCTGGTTCGGTGTCGTTGGGTGGCCACTCTAGAGAGGCGGACGCTCGATGGGAAGGCGCGGATCGGTCTTGCCTCGTCCATGCCGTCGCAGGGGCTCATCGCGTTCCGGGGTCGGTCAGGGTTGCGTCTATTCGGTCTTGCCGAGGGCGCCGATCAGCGTGTGGATCTGCTGGTTCAAGGCTGCAATCTCGGTCAGGTTCATGCCGGAACGGCTGAGCAGCGTGTCGCCCAGGCATTTGCTGCGGGCCAGCATGTCCCGGCCGGTAGGGGTCAGGAAGACGTTGACCTGTCGCTCGTCAAGCGTCGAGCGGCGACGTTCGAGGAGGCCTGCCTGCTCCAGCCGCTTTACCGGGGGGGTGATGGTGCTCGATTCCAGCGACAGGCGGTCGGCGATGGCGCCGATCGTGGCGCCATCCTGCTCGCCCAGCACATTCAGCACCAGGTATTGCGGATAGGTGATGCCCATCTCGTCCAGCATCGGCTTGTAGGTGCGGTTGATGGCGAGGCTTGCCGCATAGAGCGAGAAGCACAGCTGGTCGTCCAGCGGCGGAGTGGTGGTGCCGGAGGCGGCGGGCTTGGCAGAGCCCATATGGGAAGCGTGTATCTGATCGGTCATGCCGAGGCTCCATCTGTCTGTGAGGACATCACTACCATAAAAATGATATCGCGATAATCTTTTTCGTAGACAGGAAAATCTGAGGTGCTATAAATATGTTTATCGCGATATTGATTATCGCGAAAACAAATGGAGATGAACATGACTGACGACATCCAAAATGCCTCAAGACGGCATGTTATGGTCGCAGGGCTCGGCCTCGTCGCGACGGCCGCTGCCGCCTCCTTCACCAATTCGGCTGAAGCCGCGAGCCACAAGCATTCCGAAGCGGCCAATCAGAAGACCGCTCATTCGACAGGTAAGGACAAGAACGCCATGACCAGCAGTTACATCACCACCAAGGACGGCACGCAGATATTCTACAAGGATTGGGGCACCGGTCAGCCGATCGTGTTCCACCACGGCTGGCCGCTCAGCGCCGACGACTGGGATGCGCAGATGCTCTACTTCCTCGGCAAGGGCTACCGGGTGATCGCCCATGACCGTCGCGGCCATGGCCGCTCCAGCCAGCCAGGCCACGGCAACGACATGGACACTTACGCGGCCGATGTCGCCGAGCTTGCCGAACATCTGGATCTCAAGAATGCCATCCATGTGGGCCACTCGACAGGTGGTGGCGAAGTCACGCGTTATGTCGGCAATTATGAAAGCCGCGGCCGGATTGCCAAGGCGGTGCTGATCGGCGCGATCCCGCCTGTCATGCTGAAGTCCGACAAGAACCCCGGCGGCCTGCCGCTTGATGTGTTCGATGGCTTCCGCACCTCAATTGCCGCCAACCGCGCGCAATTCTATCGCGACATCCCGGAAGGCCCGTTCTACGGCTTCAACCGGCCGGGTGCCAAGGTCTCGCAGGGCGTGATCGACAATTGGTGGCGTCAGGGGATGATGGGCAGCGCCAAGGATCAGTATGATTGTGTCGAGGTGTTTTCCGAGACCGACTTCACCGACGATCTCAAGAAGATCAAGGTTCCGGTTCTGGTCATGCATGGCACGGACGACCAGATCGTGCCGATCGCCGATTCGGCGCTGCTTGCCGCCAAGCTTTTGAAAAACGGCACGCTGAAGACCTATGACGGTCTGCCGCACGGCATGGCGACCACGCATGCCGACATCATCAACGCCGATCTCCTGAAATTCTTCCAGGCCTGATCAAGGCCGGCTGCGGCCAAGGCCATTTCTAAAGATCCGCAAACGAAAACCGGGCGCCCGCGAGGGCGCCCGGTCTGTATTTGATCGCAGAGGCTAGCCGAATTACTCGGCGGAGACGATCTTGCCGGCTTCCCACTTGTAGAGGGAGAAGCTCTGCGAGGTGAGGTCGCCGGTTTCGCCGTAGGTGAGCTTGCCGATGGCGGTTGCGATCGGCTCGCCGGCCTTCAGCGCGGTCGTGACGGCTTCGGAATCTTCGGCGCTGCCGGCCTTCTCGATGCCGGCCTTGATGACCTCGACGGCGGCGTAGGCGTTCAGCGTGAAGGCTTCGGCCGGGATGCCCTTGGCCTTCAGCGCGTCGGCGGCAGCCTTGGAGTCAGGGCTCTTGGTGGCGTCGACGGCGTTGGTGAAGATGGTGCCGGCGGCTGCATCGGTGCCGATGTTCCAGAACTCGCTGTTCGACAGGCCGTCGCCGCCGATGATGACGGCGTTGACCTGCAGGTCATGGAGCTGGCGGGCGAGCAGGCCGCCTTCCGGGTGGTAGCCGCCGAAATAGACGACGTCGACTTTCTCGGCCTTCAGACGCGTGGTGAGCGCGCTGAAATCCTTGTCGCCTGGGCTCAAGGCGTCGTCGAGGACTTCCTTGATGCCGCCGGCGTTGATCGTCGCCTTGAAGTTATCGGCCAGACCCTTACCGTAGGCGCCCTTGTCGTTGATGATGGCGACGCGCTTGTCCTTGAAGTTCTTCAGGACGTAGTTGGCGGCGACTTCCGCCTGCTGGTCGTCGCGGCCGCAAGTGCGCAGGATGTTGGCGAGGCCACGCTTCGTGAGATCCGGGGCGGTCGCGGTCGGGGTGACCATCAGCACGCCGTTCTCGGCGAAGACGTCGGAAGCCGGGATAGCAACGCCCGAGGTGACCGGGCCGACGACGTAGCGGATGCCGTCGCCGACGAGCTGGTTGGCGGCCGAGACGCCCTGCTTGGGCTCGCCAGCGTCGTCCGCGAACTTCAGCACGACCTTCTCGCCGAGGATGCCGCCGGCCTTGTTGATTTCGTCAACGGCGGTCTGGGCGCCGTTCTTCACCTGGTCGCCGTAAGCGGCAACCGGGCCGGTCAGTGGCGCGATCAGGCCGATGGTGATGTCTGCATGCGCCAGCGGCGCGAAAGAGATGGAGGCAATGAGCGCCGCCGTCAGGGTCTTCAGGGTCATTTTGTCTCTCCTTGGATGGGTCTTCGACCCGCGACTGTCCTGCCGCTGCGATCAATCCAGGCCGTACAAACATCCCCTTATGGATGCGCCAAAGACGACGGACTGCGCGCGGCAAACACGTCCGTACGGCCATGTTTGGCTCGAAGGACGCATGGCAAGTTTATTAGGAATTTCGCGGTGAATGCGCAAGAAGATAAAGAAAACGGGCTCTCTTTTGCCAGGATCGGCAAAGATCGCACTCGTTTTGACGATTCTTGATGCGGCTTTTCTATTTTTTGACTGAGGGCGGCGACGGCGCGTTTGCGCGTCTTGCGCTTGAGCACACAAAAAAGGATCGGCAAACCAGAGGTCGCCGATCCATCAATATCAAATGGTGCTAAAAATAGTCGGTCACTCGATTGCTTGAGCGGCCGAAAACGGTGTGATGGATATCAGGCCGCGGACTTGGCGCGGACAGGTTCGGCATAAATCTGAGTCAGGGTTTCGAGAATGCGAATGACCTGATCGGAGGTGCTGGAATAGTAGATCGTCTGTGCGTCGCGGCGGGTCTTGACCAGCTTCTGGGCGCGCAGCTTGGAGAGGTGCTGCGACAGTGCCGACTGGCTGAGGCCCACTTCGGTGGCCAGCGCGCCAACGGGAATCTCGCCCTTGACCAGATTACAGAGGATCAGAAGTCTCTTGGGATTTGCCATTGCGGACAACAGTGCGGCGGCAACATTCGCGTGAGCGGTCAAATCAATTGTGTCCATAATCATCTTCCCATGGAAACGGAATTCAAAAAAAACGTCTGCCTGAAATCGCCGACGGTGAAAACTAGCAAGACAGGTTCAAGATTGTATATAGCTAAATTTCAGGTATTGAGTATTTCATGTTAGATATATGTGAATAAAGTTCAACGCGGCTGCTGACAGATGTGTCAAACTCATGTCGCAGCAACAAATCGCCCGAAATCACATCAAAACCAGCGCAATCGACTCCACAAATCGCCCATTTGGTACCCGTGCGGGCCTTATGCGCGATCGCTGTTTTCCTTGCCAAATCCGGCTCTAGAGCTAGTAAATCTCGCACTACCTCGGCAGCGCTTGACGCGACGTCCTCGTTGGCGTGCGAGCGGATCATGAGCTCTTCGCCGCTCAAGATGTAGGCTCGACCGAAGCCGCCGTTGAGGCTGGCGCTCTCGGGAATCAGGCGGAAAAACCTGAAATCCGCGAAGTCGATGTACAGTTTCGCCTTGGCGTGGCGGGCCAGGAAACGGTCACGAATGCGTGCGTGGGCGGCGCTGTCACGCTCGACCGCTGCCGCGCGGCACTGAGTCGTCAGGCGCGCATAGGCCAGCGGATCGCCCTTGCCGGGTTCGCCGGTCAAGAGCGAGGCACGCGGATCGGCATCGAGCGCGCGGGTATGGGTCGAGAGACCCGACACCAGGATGACGGGAACGCCATCGAAATCGGTGCCGAGAAGCACGCGGCTGGAGAAGGGGAAGCCGGTCTGCGGGTCGAGGACCGCGATGGCGGCGTAGCGGGCCGAACGAAGGAGGGTGCGCGCGAGCTTGCGCGCACCCTCATCGGTGTCCCTGATAACAGAAGCCTGATCGTTCATGTCCACTTTTCTGGCGCAAGCGGACGGCCGGATCAAGCCTGTTCTTTCTTCCTGTGCTGCGTCAAACCGGCCACCACGTCCTGGGCGGAGATCGTGCCGATGATGGCGCCGTTTTCGACCACGCCGATGCTGCCCGGCTGGCGGGAGAGGGCGTCGAGGATGTCAATCAGCGGGGTCTCTGCCTTGGCCGTGCCGCTGACGCTGGCGCCGGCCGCGGCATCGCCGAGGCCAGAGTGCATGACGTCGCGGGCCGTCAGCATGCTGATCGGGTTCATGTGCTGGACGAAGTCGGCGACATACTGGTCGGCCGGGTTCTTGACGATGTCCTGCGGCGTGCCGCACTGGATGATGCGCCCGCCCTCCATAATGGCGATGCGGTTGCCGATGCGGAAGGCCTCGTCGAGATCGTGGCTGACGAAGAGGATGGTCTTCTTCAGGCGGCGCTGGAACTCCAGCAGTTCGTCCTGCAGGCGGGTTCGGATCAGCGGATCGAGGGCAGAGAACGGCTCGTCCATCAGAAGGATCGGCGCGCCGGTTGCAAAGGCGCGGGCAAGGCCGACGCGCTGCTGCATGCCGCCGGAGAGCTCGTTGACCTTGCGGTCGGCCCACTTGGTGAGGTTGACCAGCTCGAGCTGTTCGCCGACGCGTTTCTTGCGCTCGGCTTCGCCCATGCCGGCAAGTTCGAGGCCGAAGCCGACATTGTCGGCGACCGTGCGCCAGGGCAGCAGCGCGAACTGCTGGAACACCATGGAGACGGTGTGCATGCGCAGATCGCGCAGGCCCTTGGCCGAGGTCTTGTAGGGGTTGACCGGTCCTGATGCCGTGTTGACGGTGACCTCGCCGCGCACGACAGGGGCAAGCCCGTTGACGGCGCGCAGCAACGTCGACTTGCCGGAGCCGGAGAGGCCCATGAGCACGAGGATCTCGCCCTCCTGGATTTCCAGCGAGGCGTCGGCGACACCGAGCACCAGCCCGGTTTCGGCGCCGATCTCGTCGCGGGTCTTGCCCTTGTCGGCAAGGGTGAGGGCTGCTTCCGGCTTGTCGCCGAAGACGATGCTGACATTATCGAAGCGAACCGCGGTCATGCGCCGTCTCCTTCACCCGCCGCGCGGAACATTCGGTCGAGAATGATCGCCAGGATGACGATGCAGAGACCTGCCTCGAAGCCCTTGGCGACGTTGACGGTGTTGAGCGCGCGCACGACGGGAACGCCGAGGCCGTCGGCGCCGACGAGTGCGGCGATGACGACCATCGACAGCGACAGCATGATCGTCTGCGTCAGGCCGGCCATGATCTGCGGCGTGGCATAGGGAAGCTCGACCTTGCGCAGCACCTGCATGGGCGTGGCGCCGAAGGATTCGGCGGCCTCGACCAGCGAAGGGGGCGTCGAGATGATGCCGAGGCGGGTGAGGCGGATGGGGGCGGGGATCGCGAAGATCACGGTGGCGATCAGGCCGGGCACCATGCCGAGGCCGAAAAGGATAAGTGCTGGAATCAGATAGACGAATGTCGGAATGGTCTGCATCAAGTCGAGCACAGGCCGCAGCAGCGAGTTCACCCAGGGGCGGCGGGCGGCGGCGATGCCGAGCGGAATGCCGACGACCATGCTGACGAAGGTGGAGGCCAGCACCAGCGCCAGCGTCGCGGTCGTTTCCTTCCAGTAGCCCTGGTTCATGATGAACAGCAGCCCAAGACAGGTGAAGACGGCAACGACGAGCGAGCGCCTGAGCCAATAGGCGATGGCGGTGATGCCGAGCACGACGATCAGCGGGTGCGGTTTCTGCAGGACGAACAGGATGCCGTCGATGACGTGCGACAGCACGAAGGCAAGCTGGTTGAAGAACCAGTCGGCATTGGAGGTGAGCCAGTCCACGAAGGCTTTCGCCCAGGGACCAATCGGAATTTTAAAGTCGGTGATCCAGTTCAAGGGCGTGCCTATCCGATAAGAACAACAACAGGAGCGAGGATAGCGAAAACGGGGCGGCCAGAGCCACCCCGTCTGTCGATATCAGAGGCCGAGGCTTTTCTTGACGGCCGGCAGGCCGTCGCCGCTGCCGTCAAGCGTCTTGACGCCTGCAAGCCACGGCTCGATCGCCGTCGGATTGGCCTTCAGCCATTCCGTCGCGGCCTTTTCCGGCTCGTCGCCGTCGTTCAGGATCTTGCCCATGATCTGGTTTTCCATCGGGAGAGAGAAGACCATGTTCTTGAGCAGCGCGCCGACGTTCGGGCATTCCGTCAGGTAATTGGCGCGAACGTTGGTGAAGACCTTGGCGCCACCGAAGTCAGGACCGAAAACGTCGTCGCCACCCGTAAGATAGGTGAGCTGGAAGTTTTCGTTCATCGGATGCGGTGCCCAGCCGAGGAAGACGACCGGCTTGCCGGCCTTCTCGGCGCGGGCAACCTGCGCCAGCATGCCCTGCTCGGAGGATTCGACGACCTCCATGCCCTTCATGCCGAAGGTATCCTTCTCGATCAGGCCCATGACGAGGCGATTGCCGTCATTGCCCGGCTCGATGCCGTAGATCTTGCCTTCGAGATCTTCCTTGTGAGCGGCGATGTCCTTGAAGTCCTTGATGCCGAGTTCAGCGCCCTTGGCGTTGGTCGCCAATGTGTATTTCGCGCCGGTCAGGTTCGGGCCGAAGGATTCTACCGACTTGTCGTCGATGAAGGGACGAACGTCCTTTTCCTGCGTCGGCATCCAGTTGCCGAGGAAGACATCGATGTCCTTGTTCTTCAGCGACTGGTAGGTGACCGGTACCGAGAGAACCTTCACGTCGGGGCTGTATCCGAGACCCTTCAGGATCACGGATGCGGTTGCTGTTGTTGCGGTGATGTCGGTCCAGCCCACGTCCGAAAGATGAACGGTGGAGCAGCTGGCGGGATCAGCGGAATATGCGGCGGTTGCGACAGAGAGTGCGGCAACGGCTGTGGCAGTGATCAGTTTGAATGCGCTTGTCGTTTTCATTTATAGACTCCCAGTCTTACGTTCCCAAGCCAATCATCAATAGCCGAGTTTTACAAGCGACCTCAGTGTGTTTGCGCCGCATTGCCGTATCCGATTGCGACGTGTCGTATTTTATGGATTGCTTGAATTTTGTCAGTTTTGAAGGGGTTTTCCGGCAATTTTCTGTGATTAACGATAGCTGGGGGTTTTCTTGGCCGTATCGAGCTTTCAAGAAGCGGAGAGACGGAGAATGCAATGGCGAAGCTCTACTTCAACTACTCGACGATGAATGCTGGCAAATCGACGATGCTGCTGCAGGCCGCGTATAATTACGAGGAGCGCGGCATGCGCGTTCTCTTGCTGATCGCGGCGTTCGACGATCGGGCGGGCAAGGGGATCATCGGCTCACGGATCGGGCTTCAGGCCAATGCGGTCGCCTTCGAGCAGGACGCCGATCTGCTGTCGCTTATCGCCGAGCAAGGTGCCGCGGGCGAACCCATCGCGTGCGTCTTCGTCGACGAGGCGCATTTCATGACGCGCGAGCATATCTGGCAGCTGGCGCGCGTCGTCGACCGGTTGAATATCCCCGTCATGGTCTATGGTTTGAGAACCGATTTCCAGGGCAAGCTTTTTCCTGCCTCGCAGGAGTTGATGGCGATCTCCGACGAGATGCGCGAAGTGCGCACCATCTGCCATTGCGGCCGCAAGGCGACGATGGTCGTGCGTCTCGACGGCAACGGTCAGGTCGCACGGGAAGGGGCGCAGATCGAGGTTGGCGGCAACGAGAAATATGTATCGCTCTGCCGCCGCCACTGGGACGATGCCATGAACGGCGCGTGGGTCGCCGAGGCGGTCTGAATTAAAAGCGCTGCTTCCATTTGAGCATGAACGGCTCTAATTTGACCGCATTCGATTCCCCGGGGATATCAGGTGCGCAAGCCTGTCTCGTTTGACACCACATTTGATGCCGCCAGTGCGATTGCCGACGAACTGCCGGTGAAGGTCAAGACCTGTGCCGACTTCGTCGTCGAGTTCGCGCGGCATCCTGCAGAAATCGACGACGAGCGCTTTCTGGTCGAAAACGAGCGCTTCCAGGGCTTTGCCGCCGACGCGAGAAACCTCGCGGATCTGCTTGCCGAACTGGTGGCGACGCTCGATGCTATGACGGTCAAGGTGTCTTCCGATCTCGACAGTTTCCGCGGTTTGACGGCGACCGAGCGGTTCATCGGGCATTTCTCGCGCCAGCGCATGTGGCGCCGCCACAGCAGCCGTGTCCGGGCCGCACCGGTGGTCGAGCGGCTGCGCGATCTGATGGTCAAGTCCGATAGCGTCGCCGGGCTGATCGTGCGTCACCGCGCGGTCGTTGTTACCGCCCACAAGGAAGCCGAGCGCACTCTGGTGGATATCGTGGAGCGCCGGCGCCGGCTGGTCGATGACATCGACATTGCCCGCATCCGCATCAAGGAACTCAATGCCAAGGCGCTGACGACGCAGGGGAGGATTGGTGTCTACGGCAGCAAGGCCGAGTGGGATCGGATGGAAGAGGACCGCAAGGCGCTGAAGGCACAAGCCGACCAGGTCTCCGTCCGCGAGCACGAGTTGCGCGACGAGAGCCAGCGGCGCGAGCGCTTCATCGGCATATTCCAGCTTCTGGTGGATGGATTGAACACCGAGATCGGCCAGTGCAACACGCTGATGCGCAAGCTGATGATCGATACGGAAGAACGCCTTTTGATATATCAGGCCCAGGTCGATACGGATGTTCCGGGTTCGAGGGTGCAGATTTCGTCCGAGTTGTTCCCCAGCATTGCCGATGCCATCGTTCTCTTCGAACGCGATATGCTGCTGCCGCAGGAGATCGTCCATCGCAAGCGGACCGCCGACGCGCAATTCGGCAAGAGGTTTCCCATCCATGCGCACCAGCATGAAGACACGCCCGGCGCGCCACTGATCGACACGATGAAGATTACCTCGCGGTTGCGCTTCCGCATGCCGCGCCTGTAAGGCAGAACGGCTCTCGCCATCAAGCCTCCAGCCCGGGCCGAAGAAACAATAATATCAGCACGATGTTGCCGTTTCGGATGCGGATGCATATTTGAGAGCGGGTTAAACACTCGGCTTTGGCTGCAGAGGGGAATGGACGATGCTTGACGGAATCTCCGGTTTTTTCAGATCGATCGGCCGGGCGATTGGTCGTTGGGCGCGGCTTTTCGTGGCCTGGGCGTTCTGGCCGTTCATGGCGGCGCGCGGCTGGTACGTTCGGCGCAGCTGGCTGGTCAGGCTTCCCGTCATCGGCGTGCTTTTGCTGTTTGTCGTGATGTACGGCTATTTCTTCGTTCAGACGCAGCTGTGGACCGGCTTCAACCCGTCCTTCGTCGATCAGTACAAGCTTGCCGAACGCAAGGTTCAGGTTGGCCAGGAAATTCCGCCCGCCGAGGGTGCGACCACGCCTGCGGCCAAGACCTGCCAACGCTCGGCGATCGTCGACGTCACGGCCGATCTCACCGATTTCAACGTCAACCAGAACTCATGGATTTCCTCCATGCTGCTCTATCGGCTCGGCTTCTTCGGGATCGATTGGGATCACACGCCGTTCCTCGATAACAAGGCTTCGTTCCAGCGCGGCGTGAACCAGGCCTTGCGCCGTACCTCGGCGGAGCTCGTCGATACGCTGGGCCGCGTACGCGGCACCTCCGGCATCAACAACGACCTGCAGAGCGCGCGCGGCAACCTGCAGTTCGACGAGTACAGCTGGTATTTCGGGCTCAATCCATTCGGCCCGAAGACGCCGACGCCGAGTTATTATCGCTCGGCGATCGATAGCCTGCGCAAGTTCAATACGGATCTCTCCAACTGCAACGCGGTCTTCGATACGCGCGCCGACAACCTCATCCAGTTCATCGACCGTATCGCCAACGATCTCGGCGGTACCGCCGACATGCTGGCGGAGCGCTCGGCGAACCATGCGAGCGGCTGGTTCGATACCCGCGCCGACGATCGCTTCTGGTTCGCCTATGGCCAGCTCTACGGCTACTACGCCATTCTGGCCGCCGCCCAATCGGACTTTTCGCGGGTGATCGCGGAGCGCAATCTCGGCGCGCTCTACGGCGCGACCAATGCCCAGTTCCAGGCGGCCTTGCGCATCCAGCCGGCGATCATCTCAAACGGTCGCGAGGATGGCTGGATCATGCCGAGCCATCTGGCGACGATGGGCTTCTATATTCTGAGAGTGCGCTCGAACCTGGTGGAGATGCGCGCGGTGCTCGGCCGATAGGGGCGAGCGTTATGGTGCTGTCTCTGGCGGCGCCTGGCTTGGCACCAGGTTCGGTTAGCGTCAGGTGATCAGCTTGTAGCGGATCGCCTTGGCGACCAGCTGAGTGCGGTTGACGCAATCCAGCTTCCTGATGGCGCTGGTCATGTAGGCGTTGACCGTGTGGTCCGACAACGACAGGATCTGGCCGATCTCGATCGATGTCTTGCCCTGCGACGTCCAGCGTACGACCTCGCGCTCGCGGGCCGACAAAGGCGGGTGCTCGTTTGTCTTGGCCGATTTCACCAGATTGAAGGCATCGAGCGCGTGCAGCATCAGCATGCTCAGCTCATTGATTTCCGCCTGGCCGAGCGGCGAGCGCGTGCCGGCGAACCCGAACAGCAGTCGCTGATTGTCGACGGTCTGGGCTGGGAAGGAGATGCTAAGCTGCATGTCGAAGTCGTTTTTCAGTTCGCGAAGCTCGGCGGGGACAATGCCCGTCTTGTCGCAAAGGACCCAATGTCTCGGCACGACCGAGCCGGTGAGGTCCGTCGAAAACATCGGGAGCTGCATGAAGCGGGCGCGGTCGAACCTCCTGATATAGTCGTCCGGAAGATTGCTTTCGATCAGCAGGGATTTGAGAAGGAAGCTCTCGGACGTCGGTGCGTCCATCAACGTAGCGTACTTGAAACCAAAAGCCTCGGCGATGCGAACCAGAGCCTGGGCGAATGCCGGTCTGCTCTTCACGGCTTCGATTTCAGCCGTCAATACTGACTGCCTCTGCGAGGTAGTTATGTACGACATTAACAATTTCCCGCGCCAACAACTTCAATCATAAGATCGACTATCTGATATATTTGCTAGTCGGAAATTGTGCGGCGCACATTGAATAGATTAATGTGTTATAATTTAAACACGAAAAATCTCTCATGGGTTGTTTTTAGAATTCATTTAATCAACCAATTGTCGTTTTTGGCGCGCTGCGACCACAAATTGTGCGTAATGGCAAATAAAAAGGTAATGATTTACCTTGCGCGATATGTCGCAGGCGGCCTAGCCGCCCGCGAATCGCCCGACTCTAGATTTTCGAGCTGTCCTTGGCCTTTTTCATCAGTTGCTCAAGGAAGCCGAGCATGACGGCGGAGACAACGAAGGCGAGATGCATGGCGGTGAGCCACATGATCTTGCCATCGGTGAACTGATTTGAATTCAAGAAGACCTGCAGCAGGTGGATCGAGGAGATGGCCACGATCGACGAGGCGACCTTGATCTTCAGGCTGCCGGAATCCAGCTTGCCGATGAAGGAGACATCGGTTTCGTTGTCGTCGAAACGGCTGACGAAATTCTCGTAGCCCGAGATCATCACCATGACGATCAGGCTGGCGACCAGCGCCGCGTCGATAAGGCCGAGCATGGCGAGAATCATCTCGCCTTCATCATACGTGAAGACGTTGATCGCCACCTTGAAGAACTTGTAGCCGAAGGATACCGCGTAGACCGCCAGCGACAGCGCCAGGCCGAGATAGAAGGCGACAAGGATCCAGCGGCTGGACAGAATGATGCGCTCGACGATGAGCTCGAGTGATTTCATGGCTTAACCCCGTAAATGCTGAATCAATGCGTTGGTGATAGAGGTTGATGATGTCCTTGCGCAACCGCGCAGCGTTTAAACTTTCGGTATATTTCACCATTCCATTGGCATAAACGTGACCTCCGGATGATGAAATAGAGCTGAGGGCGGCATGGCTGAGTATAAAACCGACATCGAAATCGCGCGCGCCGCGGTGAAGAAGCCGATCTACGAGATCGGCGACAGGCTCGGCATCCCGGCAGCACAGCTATCGCCCTACGGGCACGACAAGGCGAAGATCAGCGCCGATTTCACCACTGCGCAGGCGGGCAAGCCCGACGGCAAGCTTATCCTCGTCACCGCCATCAATCCGACGCCGGCGGGCGAGGGCAAGACGACCACGACGGTGGGTCTCGGCGACGGGCTGAACCGCATCGGCAAGAAGGCCGTCATCTGTGTGCGCGAGCCATCGCTCGGACCGTGCTTCGGGGTGAAGGGCGGGGCGGCCGGCGGCGGATATGCGCAGGTCGTGCCGATGGAAGACATCAACCTCCATTTCACCGGCGATTTCCACGCGATCACGGCGGCGCACAATCTGCTTTCGGCAGTGATCGACAATCATATCTACTGGGGTAACGCGCTCAATATCGACGTGCGCCGCGTAACCTGGCGGCGCGCGATGGATATGAACGACCGGGCGCTGCGCGAGGTGGTCGCGTCGCTGGGCGGGGTCTCCAACGGCTTTCCGCGCGAGAGCGGCTTCGACATCACGGTTGCCTCGGAGGTGATGGCGATCCTGTGTCTGGCGTCGGATCTTCACGATCTGGAAGAGCGCCTCGGCAACATCATCATCGGCTATCGCTTCGACAAGACGCCGGTCTTCGCGCGCGACCTGAAGGCCGACGGGGCGATGGCCGTGCTTCTCAAGGATGCGATGCAGCCGAACCTTGTGCAGACGCTGGAAAACAATCCGGCGCTGGTGCATGGCGGCCCGTTCGCCAACATCGCCCACGGATGCAATTCCGTCATCGCCACCAAGACAGCGCTGAAGCTGGCCGATTATGTGGTCACGGAAGCCGGATTTGGCGCCGATCTCGGCGCGGAGAAATTCTTCGACATCAAATGCCGCAAGGCCGGGCTGAAGCCGGACGCGGCGGTGATCGTGGCGACGGTGCGCGCGCTGAAGATGAATGGCGGCGTCGCCAAGGGCGATCTCGGGCGCGAGGATGTCGGCGCGGTGACGCGCGGCTGTTCCAATCTCGGTCGCCATGTCGCCAACGTCCGCAAGTTCGGCGTGCCAGTCGTCGTCGCCATCAACCACTTCGTTTCCGATACGGATGCGGAGTTGCAGGCGGTAAAGGCCTATGTCGCGCATCTCGGCGCCGAGGCGATCGTCTGCCGGCATTGGGCGGAGGGGTCCGCCGGTATCGAGGAACTGGCCTGGAAAGTGGTGGAGATGGCGGCATCCGGCGATGCCAGGTTTGCCCCGATCTACCCCGATTCCATGCCGCTCGTCGAAAAGATCGAGGAAGTTGCCGCCCAGATTTATCACGCCGGCGAGGTGAGCGTGCCGACGACGGTGCGCGACCAGCTGAAGGCCTGGGAAGAGCAGGGTTATGGCCATCTGCCGGTCTGCATCGCCAAGACGCAATATTCGTTCTCGACTGATCCCAACCTGCGCGGCGCGCCGGAGGGGCATGTGGTTTCGGTGCGTGAAGTGAGGCTGTCTGCCGGCGCCGGCTTCGTCGTCGTCATCACCGGCGAGATCATGACCATGCCCGGCCTGCCGAAATCGCCGGCCGCCGAACGCATCCATCTCAACGAGGACGGGGCGATCGAGGGGTTGTTCTGACTTCGGCTATTGCCACCTCTGGCGTCGATTGAAGACGTTCGGTTTCCGATTCATCGGATGCCGGCAAGCTGCTGACGCTATTGCTGTTTTCAATGGCAGTAGCGGTATCCGCCCTTTCTTTGCAGGACGTCGAGATGGAAATGCGTCTCGTGGGCGGCGTCGCTTTCGGGATCTAGCACCGTCGTGAAATACAGGCAGCCGGCGGCGCTGACGGTGCGCTGGAAGGCGCCGGTCAGGGTCGAGTCCTCGCGCCTCGGCTTGACCGCGATATCCTCGCCCTTCTCGAAGCTGAAACTTGCGATATCCACCGCGTTGCCGCGTGCGTGTTCGGAAATCTTGCCGGTTTCGGCGCTGTTGCGCAGGCGGCAGATATAGGAGGAGGCCTGGTTGATGGTGGTGATGCGGCCCTGATCGGCTGCGGCGACCGCGGCTGCCGGGATCACCGTTTCCTTCATCCAGCGGGCCAGCGCGAGCGCGACCGGGCAACGGAAGACGCCATCCGGCTTCAGCTTGATGCCGGGCAGGGCTTCGGTGACCTTGATCGGCTTGTCGATGCCGCAGCCGTTGCCGTCATCGATACGGCTCAGATCTGTGAAAACGACGCCGAGGCTTTGCAGCTCCTTGACGCATTCGGAGTGGTCGGCATCGCTTTCCGGCTCGATCGTCAGATGTTGGGCTTCGAGCGTCTGCTTGTCCGGCAGGTTCGGCCCCTGCACCTCGCGCTTGGGCGGGGCGGCATCCTTGCTTGTCGTGTCGGAGGAGGAGCCAGGCTGATCGCCTTCGATGGTTTTCTCGCCGGGTTTCGTCTCCGGCTTTGGAGCATCGGGGTTGGCGGCATCGGGTGCTGCCACATCGGGCTTGATGTCTGGTTTGGGCTGCGGCTTTGGCGCGACGTCGACATCCGAAGGATCTTCTGCCGGCTGCTCGACCTGTTTGTCGCCGGGCTTTACCTCCGGTTTGGGGCCGGTCTCCGGCAGGCCGGCGCCGGTCAACATGATGAGGCAGAGAAGTGCTGTCGCGAACTGGCCTGTCTTCTTCACGCATCCATCCATCGTTTTATTCCTGCCGGATAACAACGTATGGGGGCGGATTTCGTTGCAATTTCGCAACGTTGAACGCGATCATGAAAACATGACCATTTAGATCATGATATCCCGGCTCAATATATTGACAACCATACTCATGTTTTTTATGCGGCAAGAAGTAGGCGGAATTCTTCGCCGAAACACCTAGCCAGCCCCTCCAAGCGCGGATGCGTGAAGACCAGCCAGCCCGGTATGTTTTTCATTGAGGGGTTGATTATGGTTATCCGACATTGGCGCTCGGCGCTTTTGGTGAGCGCGGCGTTTGTCTGCGCTGGTCCGGTCTCGCAGGCGCTGGCGCAGAGCGCCCAGACGACGCCGGCCACTAGTGCACAAGACGAAAACGGCACCGCGCTGCAGAAGATTGTTGTGAAGGGCAAGCGGGTTGTGAACGCGGGCGACGTCGCAAATACGCCGCTTGCGACCGAGACGAGCGAACGGACGCTGGAAGCAAAGCAGGTCCGCAGCATCGAGGATCTCGGCCGCACGATCGATCCAGGCGTCAATTTCAACCGCTCGACGAACACGGTCAACATTCGCGGCCTTGAGGGCAATCGCGTTGCGACATTGGTCGACGGCATTCCGCTGACCTACTTCAGAGACGGCGCACGCGGTACGAGCGGCGGCACTGACAGCTTCGATTTCTTCTCGCTGACTGCTGTTGATGTCGTGAAGGGCGCCGATTCGAGCCGTATCGGCGGTGGTGCGCTGGGCGGCGCTCTGCTTCTGCGTACGCTTGAACCTGCTGACCTGATCGGCGAGGGCAAGGACTGGGGCGGCAAGGTCGGTAGCGGCTATGACAGCACCGATCACAGCTGGTTCAACGGCGCCGCTGTCGCGAAGAAGATCGAGAATACCTCGATCATGTTCCTCGGCAGCTACAAGAAGGGCAACGAGCGCCAGAACCAGGGCACTGTCGATACATACGGCTCGACCCGAACCAAGGCGAACCCGGCTGATTACGATCAGTACAACATGCTGTTCAAGCTGCGCCAGGACACCGATTCTGGGCATTCGTTCGGTTTCACCGCCGAGCGCTTCCGCTTCGACAAAGAGACCGACCTGAAGCAGGGACAGAGCACGTTATCCACTGCCACCTACCGTCCGGGTCAGTATTCTTCCGGCGAATTGAACGAGCGCACGCGCGTTTCGCTCGACTATGAATATGAAGCTCCGAGTACCGACGGTTTGATCGATGCGGCGCAGGCCTCTCTATACTGGCAACAGCAAGAGCGGATGCTCCGCACCGACGCGTTCCGCTACGTTAGCGTGCCGGGCCTCTACCAGCGTCGCAACAGCATGGACAATTCCGGCTTCGGCTTTAATGGCTACATCGACAGCGGCTTCAAGACCGGCGAGATCGACCATGTCTTTACGATCGGGACCAGCGCCTTCATCTCGCAGGCCGGCCAGTATTCCGCTGGCGTGGACTCATGCCCTGCTGCTGCGCCCTACGTCAGACCTTACACGGCATGCTCCAATCTACACACCAACCAGTCCGATATGCCTGACGTTGACAGCACGGATTTGAGCGTCTTTGTTCAGGACCGGATGGACTTCGGCAATAGCGGCTTCTCGCTGACGCCTGGCCTTCGCTTCGACTGGTACGACCGCGACCCGCAGGACACACCTGCTTACACGGACAGCCCGCTCGGCCCAACGATGCCGCGTGGCTCGCAGGACAGTGCATGGTCGCCCAAGCTGCTTGCTGAATACGAAGTCAATGACGACGTAACCCTGTTTGCACAATGGTCAATGGCGTTCAGAGCGCCGACGACAAACGAGCTTTATCTGACCTACGGCGGCGTGGGTACCTATCTCTCCGTCGGAAACCCGGATCTCAAGCCGGAAACGAGCAACGGCTTCGATATCGGCGCGCGGTTTGGCGATGATGATTTCGGTGGATCGGTCAGCGCATTCTACAACCGCTACCGCAACTTCATCGACACGCGAGCCCTTACCACCGCGGAAGCGATGGCGATTGGCTACGATCCGGCTGACTATGGTAACAATATCAGTGGCTACCAGAACGTCGCTCGCGCTCAGATCTCGGGCGTGGAGCTTAGCGCTCACAAGCAGTTCGCCAACGGCTTCAATGTCCGCGCCGGCTTTGCCTATACCCGCGGCATGAACCTGATCACCAACAAGGAGCTGAACTCTGTTGCTCCGATGAAGGGAACGATCGGTCTCGGTTACGCAGCAGAGCAATGGGGTGTCGATGCCCTGTTCACGGCTGTCGCTGGCGTGTCCGACAAGTCGACCGCGACCTTCAAGGCTCCGGGCTACGGCATCGTCGATTTGACGGCGTGGTGGGAGCCCGAACAGATGAAGGGCCTCCGGATCAATGCCGGTGTCTATAACGTCTTCGATCGCACGTATTTCGATGCGCTCAACCTCAAGACGACCACCGTCGCTGCGGCAACGAAGGACTACTACTCCGAGCCGGGCCGCACGTTCAAAATCTCGCTGACCCAGCGCTTCTAACATCATCGAAAGGCCGGCCTCAGCGCCGGCCTTTCTCATTCCGCATTCGCCTCTTGCGCTCACCTTCATCTCACGCTAACAATTCCGCCCATGACCATGTCCTTGAACATCGCAATCTGGTGGTGGGCTCGCTAAGGCGGCCTCGACCAATCGTGTCCAAAGACGACGATGAGCCGCCCGGGAAAAAACCAGGCGGCTTTTTTTGTTTTTAAGGCCGCCTGTCATCCGGGCCGATAACGGAGTGAAGCAATGGTAACGATCATCAGGGATGACGGAGCGGAGATTTACGAGACCAAGGGCGGCATCACGGTCACGCGGCAGCGCCGGGCGATCCCTTATGGCGACGCGGTCTCCTCCTATATCGACAAGCTCGACGAGCGCCGCGGCGCGGTGTTTTCGTCGAACTACGAATATCCGGGCCGCTACACGCGCTGGGATACGGCCGTGGTCGATCCGCCGCTCGGCATCTCCTGCAATGGTCGCAACGTCTGGATCGATGCCTATAACGAGCGCGGCGAGGTCATCCTCTCTCTCGTTACCGAGCGGCTGAAGACGATCTCCGAGCTCGAGCTTGGCGCCTCGACCGAACGGCGGCTGGATCTGACCGTCAAGGCGCCGGACCGGGCATTTACGGAGGAAGAGCGCTCGAAGATCCCGACGGTCTTCACCGTGCTGCGGGCTGTTACCGATCTCTTCTATTCGCAGGCCGATGCCAGCCTCGGGCTTTATGGCGCCTTCGGCTACGATCTCGCCTTCCAGTTCGATGCCATCAACCTGAAGCTCGTTCGGCCTTCCGACCAGCGCGACATGGTGCTCTATCTCCCCGACGAGATCCTCGTCGTCGATAATTACTCGGCCAAGGCCTGGATCGACCGCTACGATTTCGAAAAGGGCGGGCTTTCGACGGAGGGGAAGGCGGGCGACATTCCGGCCGAGCCGTTCCAGCGCACCGACACGATCCCGCCGAAGAGCGATCACCGCCCCGGCGAATATTCCGAGCTGGTCACCAAGGCCAAGGAGAGCTTCCGCAAGGGCGACCTGTTCGAGGTCGTGCCCGGGCAGAAATTCATGGAGCGCTGCGACAGCAAGCCGTCCGACATTTCCAAGCGGCTGAAGGCGATCAATCCGTCGCCCTATTCCTTCTTCATCAATCTCGGAAACCAGGAATATCTGGTCGGCGCGTCGCCCGAGATGTTCGTGCGCGTGTCCGGCCGCCGCATCGAGACCTGCCCGATCTCAGGGACGATCAAGCGCGGCGACGATCCGATCGCAGATAGCGAGCAGATCCTGAAACTGCTGAACTCGAAGAAGGACGAGAGCGAGCTCACCATGTGCTCCGATGTCGACCGCAACGACAAGAGCCGCGTCTGCGAGCCGGGTTCGGTCAAGGTCATCGGCCGCCGGCAGATCGAGATGTATTCGCGGCTGATCCACACCGTCGATCATATCGAGGGTCGCCTGCGCGACGACATGGACGCCTTCGACGGCTTCCTCAGCCATGCCTGGGCGGTCACCGTCACCGGCGCGCCAAAACTCTGGGCGATGCGCTTCATCGAAAGCCACGAGAAGAGCCCGCGCGCCTGGTATGGCGGGGCGATCGGCATGGTCGGGTTCAATGGCGACATGAACACCGGCCTGACGCTGCGCACCGTGCGCATCAAGGACGGGATCGCCGAAGTGAGGGCAGGGGCAACCCTGCTCAACGATTCCATCCCCGAGGAAGAAGAAGCCGAAACCGAACTGAAGGCGTCCGCCATGCTCTCCGCCATCCGCGATGCCAAGGCCGGCAATACGGCCAAGGCCAGCCGCGACGTCGCCGCTGTCGGCAAGGGCGTCAAGATCCTGCTCGTCGACCACGAAGACAGCTTCGTGCATACGCTCGCCAATTACTTCCGCCAGACCGGCGCTGAAGTCTCGACCGTGCGGTCGCCGGTGCCGGAGGAGATCTTCGACCGGCTCGATCCCGATCTCGTCGTGCTCTCGCCCGGCCCCGGCAATCCGAAGGATTTCGACTGCAAGGCGACGATCAAGAAGGCGCGGGCGCGCAACCTGCCGATCTTCGGCGTCTGCCTCGGCCTGCAGGCGATCGCGGAGGCCTATGGTGGCGAGCTGCGTCATCTGGCGCTCCCCATGCACGGCAAGCCGTCGCGCATCCGCGTGCTGGAGCCGGGCCTGGTATTCTCGGGTCTCGGCAAGGAGGTGACGGTCGGTCGCTATCACTCGATCTTCGCCGATCCCTCGACGCTGCCGCGCGAGTTCATCATCACGGCGGAAAGCGAGGATGGCACGATCATGGGCATCGAGCATGCCAAGGAGCCGATCGCCGCGGTGCAGTTCCACCCGGAATCGATCATGACGCTCGGCGGCGACGCCGGCATGCGTATGATCGAGAACGTGGTGGCGCATCTGTCGCGGAAGCGGGCGACGAAGGCGGCGTAAGGAAGGCCCTTGGGTGTGGCACCCCCCTCTGNNCCCCCTTGAGGGGGAGATGCCCGGCAGGGCAGAGGGGGGTGCCTCACGGTAAACCCTTAGCCGATGCTCGCCTCACACCGACCGCTGCACGATCTTCACGTTCATCCGGCTGCGAATGCTGAATCCCATGTGCTCATACAGCGCGATGGCGTTGGCATTGCTGGCATAGGCGTGCAGGTAGACCTCATCGCCCCGAGCGGAAATCTCTCCGGCGACGTGGCGGAAGAGCAGGGTGCCGAGGCCGCGTTTCTGGAAATCCGGGTGGGTGCAGAGGCCGCTGAGTTCGCCGAAGCCCGGCTGGCGCATGCGCTGGCCGGCCATCGCCGCCAGCCGTCCGTCGATGCGGATCCCCCAGAAGGTGCCGAGGCGCTGGGCGCCGAGCGTGAAAGGGCCAGGCTTCGTCAGCGTCGCCAGCCCCAGCATTTCCTCGGCATCATCGGGCGTCAGCGGTTCGATCTGCGGATCCTCGACGCGCGGGTGCTTGCTGCCTCCGGTCATCTGCACCAGCGTGCTGTCGACAACGATGTCAAATCCATCAGGCACGATGATCGGGCCGGCCTCGACCAGGGCCATCATCTCGCCCATCGCCGGAAGGGCGGCGAGGGCGGCGATGCTTTCCGGCGCATCGTCGCGCGCTGCTGCGAAGGGAACGATCGAGGGCGGATAGCGCATGGCGAGCGCGTCGCCTTCAGCCAGGCCGGCATGCGCGGTTTGAAGCGCGTTCCAGGCGGGACGGTCGAGGATGTGGGGCATTGGTAGTTCTCCCTGGTCGTGTTTTTGGGCCCGATCTGGTCGTGGCCTGGTGCTTTAAGATATGAGTGGGTTGCGGGCTTTGTCTCGTTTCGGCTCGGTGCAGCACTGTCAGCGCGGCACGCCGGTCGGCCCGGTGCGACCCTTGCTTCGACACCAGCTTAAAACGGTTCGCCATGCGAGGCCACAGGCGCCAATTGCCTTAATAACCGACAGGCTTGCCAGAGACGGTCCAGCGCACGTCGATATTGCGGTCGCGCAGGGCGTCGGCGTAAGCGGCGATCGCTTCCGGTGCGAAAGCGGCCAGATTGGACATCAGCGGATCATCCCAGTGCAAGCGCAGAGCGAATGGCCGGGCTTGCCGAGGCCAGCGTATCACGAGCGCGAACCGCTCCGAGCCTTTGACAACGCGGCGTTCGAGCGATGTGCTGATGTCGGAAAGGCGATGGCGCTCCGTCAAGGACTGTCTGCCATGACAGCTGTTTCGCACAAGATCCTGTCCATCGATTAAGACGAGACTGGTTTGCTCGGCCACGGCGGGTATGAAGGCAAAGATGGGCGCGAACAGCGCCAGCATCCCGGCGCCCCAAGCAAAGACGGTCCGCTTCCAGCCAGACGGCGTGGCCCGGATGTAGGAGGCGAGCATGATGGCGGCCAGGCAGCACCCTACGATGAGCATGAAGGCATAACTCAGCCAGAAGCGATCCTCGCAGGCGAGGCGGCTGAAGCTGTCCTGGTATAAAATGGTCATCACGCGCATCCTGGGTCGCGACATAGCTAAGGGTTGAATCCTGAGGAAAACGTGAATGGGTTGCGTTGTTCCGGTTGTCTTGGAGCGCACGGACAAATCGCGGTGCCGACGAGATTGCTGCCATGCCCAGTTGACATCTGCCTTCAAATCAGAACGTTTCAGGAACGATCAATTCGGGAATGACGCGCGTGGCCACTGGTGAAAAGTTTATCGTGATCCCTTACCGCAGCAATCGCGGCAAGCTGGTGCCGGGCGAAATGCGGCAGGCTTCGAACCCGATCAGTGCGGAGAAGATCGCGTCTGCGATGTCTGAGCGCTTCGCGGGGGTTGCTGCCTATGCGATCACCGTCGACGAAGAGACCGGCGACATGCTGTCTCCGCGTCTGCTGGCGCAATTCGGCGAGATCGCCGAGCTCAATCCGTAAGCGTCGCGCGATGGAAACCTCGCTCTATCTGCCGGTGAAGGCCTTTCTGGAAAAGGCGGGCTATGTCGTGAAGGGAGAGGTCGCAAGCTGCGATGTCGTGGGCTTGAGCGAAAGCGAGCCGCCGGTCGTTGTCGTCTGCGAATTGAAGATGTCGTTCAATCTCGAACTCATCCTGCAGGCGGTCGACCGGGCGGCTATGGCCGATGAAGTCTGGATCGCGGCGAGGGTCTCGGCCAAGGGCCGGGGGCGAGAGGCGGACAAGCGCTATCGCGATCTCTGCCGGAGGATGGGGATCGGCATGCTCGGGATATCCGATACCGGCGAGGTCAGCGTCATCGTCAGCTCCGTCTCGCCGATGCCGAGGACGAACCCGAAGCGGCGGACGCGGCTCGTCAAGGAGCATCGGAAAAGACAGGGCGATCCGGCGCTCGGCGGCGCCACGCGCTCGCCGATCATGACCGCCTACCGGCAGCAGGCGCTGATCTGCGCCTCGGCCTTGCAACAGGGGCTGGTGCGGCCGCGAGACATGAAAACTTGGGCGCCGCAGGCGGGACGCATCCTGCTCGATAATGTCTATGGCTGGTTCGACCGGCAGGGGAAGGGTGTCTATGCGCTGAATGAGGCGGGTGAGGCGGCTTTGCTGCGCTGGCCGCAGACGGTGGTGGTTGGTGGCGATGGGGGAGTTCCGCTGGATGCGCTTCCACTGGACGCTAGCATCAACTCCCGTTAAGGATTTGTATTTTACAGAGGGCATCATGCGGCATTCATTATTATTTTCGATTGTTTTTTCAGTAAGCGTCACCGTTGCAGGCTTATGGTCGTCTTCGGGCAAGGCCGCTGATCTAGCGACACCCGAGAAGGCGATTTCTGCGTACATCGATGCCATTACTCATGAAGACTTCAAGGCCGTCATTGCCGCCACGGCTGTGGAGAGAATGAGTGCGCAATTCGACTTCGTCGCGTCTGTAAACCGACTTCAGATGCTTAGCGCTTCCTACCCCATGCCACCGAGCGATCCGCTTTTTGTAGACCTCAACAGGGCCAAATTTGCCAGCCAGATTTCTCAGCAGGTTCAGTTGCTAATCTACAGCCTGATGACCACGAGGGATTTCGTCAGCAGCAGCACGGTGCGAGTTGATGCGGCCGGTGTCAGCGATTTCGTCAACTCACTACGTGCCGATCGGCTAAAAGGCCTTTCGCTCGTTAAAGTCGGCATCCCGAATCCTGGCATCATGAACAACAAGGCACATCAGGCCAATATGGCTCTGCTTGCCGCTAGCAATGGTGCGGATGAGATGACCGAGCGCGTTGCGTTGGTTTCGTTCGAGGGAAGCCAGTATGCGATTGGTTTCACCGCCCTGCGATATGGGAACGACTGGGCCATACTCTCGCAAACTTCACTCGCGGCCGCCACGATCGGCTTGGGGGGGCCAAAGCGCATCTCGTCTGCAGGTTTTGACGACATGCTCCGCTGATCGTAAGCTTACGATCGCCGGTGGTACAATCCGATCTGTTTCGCCCCCCGCACTTCCACTTTGACAAATCCGCATTTCTGGCCCATATCCCCCGCAACAGCCGCCTGCGCGATTTTCGCGTGGGCGGTTTTGCGTTTGAATGGCATTGTTTCTGCAATTCGTTCGCATCCGCACTCGCATTGAAGACTTGGGTAAGGCAGAGGGATTGAGATGAGCGAACAGGGGAATCTGACCGTGCGGCGGCTGGCATTCTGGGGCATTCCGATGTCGCTCGGGGTCATGGGCCTGAAGATGGTGGCCTGGTGGGTCACGGGGTCGGTGGCGCTGTTGTCCGACGGGCTGGAATCGACGGTCAATGTCGTTGCCGCCTTCATCGCCTTCTTCGTCATCCGCTATGCGCAGAAGCCGGCGGATCACGATCATCCCTTCGGGCATCACAAGGCGGAGTATCTCTCGGCCGTCACCGAGGGTGTGCTGATCGTCGTGGCCGCACTTCTGATCGTCAACGAGGCGGTCGGCCATCTGTCGGATCCGCGCATGCTCGCGGCGCCGGTGCTCGGTCTCGCGATCAACTTCCTGGCGGGTGTGATCAACGCCATCTGGGCGCGGCTTCTGATTTCGACAGGTCGCAAGTATCGCTCGGCGGCGCTGACGGCCGATGGCCAGCATATCATGTCGGATGTGGTCACGTCCGTCGGCGTGCTGATCGGCCTGCTTCTGGCGATCGCCACGGGCTATGCGATCTTCGACCCGATCCTCGCCATCCTGGTTGCCATCAACATTCTCTATCAGGGCTGGAAGGTGATCTCGCATTCGATCGGCGGGCTTATGGACCAGGCGGTCGAGCCGCAGGAGGAGGAGGCGATCAAGGACGCGATCGCCACGCATGCGACGGGCTCGCTCGGCGTACATGATCTCAAGACGCGGCGCGCCGGCGCCGTCACCTTCATCGATTTTCATCTTGTCGTGCCGGCCGCAATGTCTGTAAGGCAGGCGCACGATATCTGCGACCGCCTCGAAGATGCCATCAACGCCGCGCATCCGGGCTCCAGCATCGCCATTCACGTCGAGCCAGAGGGCGAGAAGGCCCACGGCATCCGCGTCAAAGTCATCAAGGAGGCTTGAATGCCCAATACAGACGTCTCCAGCCTGTCGATGCTGGGAAAGCAGACCGAAGCGCCGACCTCGCCCGAGGAGGCGGTGCTGGAAAAAGTGCCGTCGAACCATGCCGGCACCGACTACGTCGTGCGCTTCACCGCGCCCGAATTCACCTCGCTCTGCCCGATGACCGGGCAGCCGGATTTCGCCCATATCGTCATCGATTACATTCCGAACGAATGGCTGGTGGAATCCAAGGCGCTGAAGCTTTTCCTGCACTCCTTCCGTAACCACGGCGCCTTCCACGAGGATTGCTCGATCTATATCGCCAAGCGACTGGTCGAGCTGCTCGATCCGAAGTGGCTGAGGATCGGCGCCTACTGGTATCCGCGCGGCGGCATTCCGATCGATGTCTTCTGGCAGACCGGCAAGCCGCCCGAGGGCGTATGGCTGCCGGACCAGGGCGTCGCGACCTATCGCGGCCGCGGCTGATCCGCGGCGATTGACGTCCATCGCCACCGGTCAATCGGCCGAGATCACTCGGCCGATTTGGCGGGATCGGCGGGGAAGCTTGCTCGTTCCATGCGCAGCGGGCGTTTTTCGCCGCCCGACAAGCCGCGGAAGATGTTGCGGGCCTTGATGGCCTCGAGCTTCAGCCTGAGCAGGTTCTTGCGCAGTTTGCTGGGCTTGAAGGCGCGGTCGATCGATTTGCGGATGAAGGCCGCCTTGTCGGCGCTGCCGTCGAGGAACTGCATCTGGATGACGGGGGCGGGCTCGATCTGGTAGGCCTTCAGCCAGCCGCGGTGCCACATATAGGCGTCGAGGAGGCCGTAGGTTTCGGTGTCCTTCAACATGCGTGCGGCGGCACCGGGGCCGATGACATAACCGGCGGTGCCGACACGGTTCTGGAAGACCCGCCGGGCGCTATAGACGCCGTCGGTCCACAGCGGATGCTTCGCGACGATGTGATCGCGCGGCGCGAATTCGAGATCATAGGCGATATCGTCGCCATCCGGGCGTGCCTCTATGCTTCGCAGCGCGTCGGCGAAGCTCGCCGACAGCACCGCGTCGTCTTCAAGGATCAGCATCCGCTCGTTGCTATCGACGATCCTGCGCCAGGCAATACGGTGCGAGGTGAAGCAGGCGACATCCTCGCGCAGCGTCGGGCTTGGCCAGCTGTCGGCGGCCTTCTGGCACTCTTCCGGCGTGAGGTCGCGGGCCTCGAAAGCATCCAGAAAGGTGAAATCCAGGCCAAGCGCCTGCATCTGCCGCGTCTGGAAGCGCCGCCTGGTTTCCTCCGCCTTGCGGCTGATGATGAGGGTTTTCAATGCTATCTCGCCCGCTCTGCGTTTCGTGAGGTCAATAATCGCGGCGGACCTTATCGATGCCAGGACTGCATATCAATCGGTACCGGCCAGCGGCGACCGAAAGCTTGTAGCCGGGTGCTGTGCGACAGCAACGACACGGTCAAGCGCTTCTCGCGCCGGTGAGCCTCGTTCATTTGTATGAGCCTCATCCAATCAGCGTAATTGCAGTCCTGAGTTTCATATCTAGTGTATTGAAAGACAATTTGGGCGAGTGGGCAATTGCGAGCGGCGGTGCCCATGGACAGCCAGCGATACCTTCAAGAATTGGATGTTCGGATGCTTCGAAATTTGATTTTCGGATGTGCCGCATTGCTTGCGGTGTTCGTCTCCGGCGGCATGAGCGCTCGGCACGAGATGTTTCCCTGGCCGCAGCTTTCGGCGCTGAAACAACGGTTCGTCGCCCCGGAGGCGCCGCCTCCGAGCCGCTACACCTTCGACGACAAGGAGCGTCTTATCGGAGACGAGACGAAGACGGCGGTTTCATGCCCGGTTCAGACAGATCGAACCGCTGTTCTGCTGGTTCTCGGACAATCGAACGCGGCCAATGACGGCGGCCAGCGGCACAGATCGCAGTACGGCGAGCGGGTGATCAATGCCTTCGACGGTCATTGCTTCATTGCCGCATCGCCGCTTCTCGGCTCGACAGATACGAAGGGGGAATATTGGACGCAGATCGGCAATTCGCTGATCGCATCCGGGCGATATGACAATGTCATCATCGCGCCAGTCGCCTATTCCGGCTCCGAGGTGGCGCGGTGGGCCGATGGCGGCGACATCAATCCGGTGCTCGTCGACGGCGCGAAAAAGCTTCACGACGCCGGCTACCGCGTGACCGATGTGCTCTGGGTGCAGGGCGAGGCCGATTTCGTCAAGGGCACCAGCACGGAAGCCTATGAGCAGCGCTTTCTGTCGATGGTCGGGACGCTTCGGGGGCTCGGGGTCGCGGCTCCGGTTTACCTCGCGGTGGCGACCAAGTGCCTCGAGCCCGCCAATGGCGGCCTGAAACAGCATGTCGCCGACAATCCGATCCTGCGGGCGCAGCTTGCCTTGCCGAAAAGCGGCAACGGCATCGTGCAGGGCGTCAACTCGGATGCGCTGCTAAACGGCGACGACCGCTACGACGATTGCCATATCGGCGGCTCGGGTGCCGAGAAGGTTGCGGCCGCATGGCGCGACATCCTGCTTGGTGATCATCAGTTGCAGCTATCGTCGCAATAAACACATGCACGGCGCTTGTTTGGAAAGGGGCCGCCTCAGCGCGGCCCTGATCGCGTTTATGCCAGCGTGCCTAGACGTTGAAGCTGTCGTCGCTGCCGAAGTCGGACTGGTCGTCGAAATTGTCGTCGTTATCGTAATCCGCCTGCTGCAGACCGTTATCGGCGACGTTGTTGTCAGCGACTTGGCGGGCGTTATCGGCATCGTTCGATGCCTGCTGGCTGCCGCCGTCATTGTTGTAGTAGTTGTTGATGACGGTCTCCTCCGTCGGCGCGCTTGATGGCGTGGCGCCCGAGCCGAGGCCGAGCGAGGACATATGGCCGCCGCTGAAGATGCCGCTCAGCGAATTGGCAAGCAGCATGCCGCCGGCAACGCCGGCCGCCGTGCCGAGCGCGCCCTGCAGGAAGCTGCCGCCGGCCGATGGGGCCGAGGCTTGCGGGCTCCACGGGCCGGAGGGCTGCTGCTGCATGCGCGGGGCAGTGTCGAAGCCCTGGTTCTCGCGGATCTGCTGGCGCGGGGCGCTGCCCCACGGGCCTGATGTGCTATCCGCCGGCGCTGCCTGTTGCCGTTGCTGCGGTGGCTGGCTGCTGCCGAAGATGGACGAAAGGAACCCGCCGCCTTGCTCGGCCTTGTGGTTGTCGCTCTGATCGGCTTCGAGCTGTCGGATGCGCTCTTCCAGCTCCTTGATGTGACTGGCGGCGGCCTCGAGGCCTTTTTCCTGCACGATCACGGCCTGCGCCAGATAATAAGCGGCATAGGGCTGTTCGCGGGTGCTTTGCTCGACCAGCTGTTCGGCGTCGCGGTCGCGCGGCGTTGCAGCGGCGTTGCGGACGCGCTCGAAAAGGGCGGTCAGGAGTTGGCGTTCTTCGGGTGACATCGGCTGTCTCCTTTGCTGCATGGCCGCACACGGGCTTTTGTGGTTCGTTGAGAAGGACGTAGGAACGGATTGAGACTTTTCAAAGCCTGGGCAAGTTACATTTCAGTAAGGCGTGTCAGTCAGTCTGGTCCCCAGACATTCCGGCCCTAACCATATCTTCACCCGTTCCGTGGCTTGTCTTTTTCACGCATTGTTTTACGCATTGAGTCGCACTATGTGCGGGGAACCCGAATTTACGTGAGAGAGGTTCGAATGAACGACGAAGACCAGGACGACAAGACGAAGGAACTGCCGCTCGGCAAGGAAACGGAGGCGAACCTTTTCAAGTCGCGTTCCATCTTCATCTATGGACCGATCAACCAGGAACTGGCGCAGAAGGTCTGCTCGCAGCTCGTGGCGCTTGCCGCGGCCAGCGACGAAGACATCCGCATCTACGTCAATTCGCCCGGTGGCCACGTCGAGTCCGGCGATTCGATCCACGACATGATCAAGTTCATCAAGCCGAAGGTCTGGATGATCGGAACCGGCTGGGTCGCTTCGGCTGGCGCTTTGATTTTCGTCGCGGCACCGAAGGAACAGCGCCTTTGCCTGCCGAACACCCGCTTCCTGCTGCACCAGCCCTCGGGCGGCACGCGCGGCATGGCGTCTGACATCGAGATTCAGGCACGCGAGATCATCAAGATGAACGAGCGCCTGAACAAGATCATGGCTGACGCTACCGGCCAGTCCTACGAGAAGATCGCCGCCGATACCGACCGCGACTACTGGCTGTCGGCCGAAGAAGCCAAGGCCTACGGCCTGGTTTCGCGGATCGTGACGTCGCAGAGCGACATCTGATCGGATCGAGATAGAAGCGCCCTTGGCTGCCGGATGGCGGGCGAGGGCGCTTTTTTTGTGTTTGTGGGGTGCTTCAAGTTATGTGCCGCAAAAGAGTCTCCTCGCCGCGCGGACGCGCGTCGGCTGGATTCCCGCCACAAGGGCGAGAATGAGGGAGGTGGGGGGAGGCGATCCGCCCATCTGGCCTTGCGCCCCGCTTTGCGATACGGCTGCATGACGCCATCTCTTCGCTCCCGAGTCCCCCGCATGCTTAAAGACTTCTCCGTGCAGGCCCTGTTCATGGGCGTTCTCACCGCTTTCGTCGGTTTCGCCAGTTCGTTCGCCGTCGTGCTGCACGGGTTGCAGGCCGTCGGCGCCACGGAGGCGCAGGCGGCTTCGGGGTTGATGGCGCTTTCGGTCTCGCTCGGGATTTGCGCCATCGTACTCAGCGCCACATCCAGGTTGCCGATCAGCATGGCCTGGTCGACGCCGGGCGGCGCGCTTTTGGCTGCGACCGGTGTGGTCGAGGGCGGGTTCAATGCGGCCGTCGGGGCCTTCATCATCTGCGCGCTTCTGATCGTCATCGCCGGGCTGTTCAGACCGCTCGGGCGGGCGGTGGCGGCGATACCGGCGCCGCTGGCCAATGCGATGCTGGCGGGCGTGCTGATCGGGCTCTGCTTCGCGCCGGTCAAGGCTGTCGGGTTCAATCCGTTGCTCGGGCTGCCGATCGTGCTTGCCTGGATTGTCGTCGGCGCCTTCAAGCGGCTATGGGCTGTGCCGGCGGCGCTGGCGGCCTTTGTGCTTGTCGTGGTCTTCGGGGTCGATGTGCCCGTGGGAGCGCTCGACACCGTCAAGCGCTCGCTGGTGCCGACGGTCGAATTCGTCATGCCCGTGTTCAACGTGCCGGCTTTCGTGTCGATCGCTTTGCCGCTCTTCATCGTCACCATGGCCTCGCAGAACATTCCGGGGATCGCGGTCATGAAGGTCAATGGCTATGAGACCAAGCCCGGGCCGCTGTTTGCCTCGACCGGTTTCTTCTCGCTGCTGTCTGCGCCGTTCGGTGGCCATGCCGTTAACCTGGCGGCGATCACGGCGGCGATGTGCGCGGGGCCTGACGCGTATCCGGATCCGAAGCGGCGTTACTGGGCGGTCATCGTCTGCGGTGTCTGCTATCTCATCCTCGGGCCGCTCGCGGGCGCTGTGACCGCATCGGTGGCGCTGGCACCGCCGATCCTGATCCAGGCGGTGGCGGGGCTGGCGCTGGTCGGCGCCTTCTCGGGCTCCGCCATGGCGGCCTTCCAGGCGCCCGATACGCGCGAAGCAGCGGCGATCACCTTCCTGGTGACGGCATCAGGCGTCTCCTTCGGCGGCATTTCCGGAGCCTTCTGGGGGCTGCTGGCCGGCGGGCTGATGATGGCGTTGCAGCGATTTGTGAAATCGAGGTAGCATATCGGGAGTTGCAAGCTCTCAACGAGGCTCGGAATTCGATCCGGGCAAAAGCGCCAGCAACAAGGACAAGCACGGTATCGATTTCATTGAGGCGCAGGCCCTTTGGCGGTATAGTCGCTATCTAGTCGTTCGAGCAAAATCATCGAACGAGCCGCGCTTTGCATTGATCGGCAAGATCGGCGGTAGGCACTGGGTTGCGTTTTATACCTGGCGTGGGAGCGTCGTCAGAATCATCTCAGTGCGGCGCGCGCGGGACATGGAGAAGCAGCGTTATGAAGACCATTTCGGCTGAAGAACTCGACAAGAAATTCGACGACGGCGAGGATATCAGCGAATATCTCGACTGGACGACGGCTCGCGGGCCGGGCCAGGAACTGACACCTGTTGCCTTCGATCTCACCGTCGATGAGTTGCGTGCGCTGGATACCGAGGCGAAGCGGCTTGGGGTGTCGCGGCAGGATCTGATTCAGCAGTGGATCGCCGAGCGTCTTTCGTCCGTCGGTCAGCGCTGAATTCGTGCAGCTGGCAAAAAGATGGGCAGCCCCTTGCCAGTTTTTCGCGCGGCCGCTATACACGCTCCCATGAAGAGCACGGGCATCATGATTTCTGAGCAGATTGCACGCGGGCGTATCGCCCTGCGCGACAATACGCGTGCCCTGACCTCGCTTCTTCTCCTCGGCCTTACGCGCGGTTGCCGGGTCCGTTGAGGAGCGCCCGGCGGCCCAAAGCCCGCCGGCCATAGCTCCTCTTCACATATCCCAAAAATCGATCAACCGGACGCTTTGCGCCGGATTCGTCATCGCCAACAGGCAGGCCATGCGCTATGACGCGGCCAGATGACGGGAATAGGAAGAGAAGACATGGACACGAAGACCCGCTCCCACGGCATGCCCGACGCGGCGATGAAGTATCGCCCTTATCCGCAGGTCAACATCCCCGATCGCACATGGCCGACCAAGACGCTGACGAAGGCGCCGATCTGGTGTTCGGTCGACCTGCGCGACGGCAACCAGGCCCTGGTCGACCCGATGGGCCACGACCGCAAGGCGCGGATGTTCCAGCTGTTGCTCGACATGGGTTTCAAGGAAATCGAGATCGGCTTCCCGTCGGCATCGCAGACCGATTTCGACTTCGCGCGCTGGTGTGTCGAACAGGGCAACGTGCCCGACGACGTGTCGCTGCAGGTGCTGGTGCAGTGCCGTCCCGAGCTGATCACGCGTACGTTCGAGGCGCTGCAGGGCGCCAACAAGCCGATCGTGCACTTCTATAACTCGACAAGCGAATTGCAGCGCCGCGTGGTGTTCGGCAAGGATGTGCAGGGCATAAAGCAGATCGCCGTCGATGCGGCCAAGATGATCACCGACATGGCTGAAAAGGCCGGCGGCGGCTATCGCTTCGAATATTCGCCGGAGAGCTTTACCGGCACCGAGCTCGACGTGGCTCTGGAGATCTGCAACGCCGTCATCGCCGAGATGAAGCCGACGCCCGACAACAAGCTGATCATCAACCTGCCGTCCACCGTCGAGATGGCGACGCCGAATGTCTATGCCGACCAGATCGAGTGGATGTGCCGCAATCTGGACAATCGCGAGAACCTGATCATCTCGCTGCACCCGCATAACGACCGCGGTACCGGCATCGCCGCCGCCGAGCTGGCACTGCTGGCAGGTGCTGACCGCGTCGAAGGCACGTTGTTCGGCAATGGCGAGCGCACCGGCAATGTCGACGTGGTGACGATGGCGCTCAACATGTTCACGCAGGGTGTGGATCCCGGCATCGATTGCTCCGACATCGTGCGTATGAAGGACGTGTTCGAATATTCCAACCAGATGCCGATCGGCGAGCGCCATCCTTACGTCGGCGAACTGGTCTACACCGCGTTTTCCGGTTCGCACCAGGATGCGATCAACAAGGGCATGAAGGCGATCAAGGTCGCCAACCACCCTGTCTGGGAAGTGCCGTACCTGCCAATCGACCCGCAGGATGTGGGCCGCTCGTATGAGGCGATCATCCGTATCAACTCCCAGTCGGGCAAGGGCGGCATCGCCTATATCCTGCAGCAGGATTACGGCCTCAATCTGCCGCGCAACCTGCAGGTGGAGTATCGCGAGGAGATCCAGCGGATCACCGACGAAGAGGGCAAGGAATTGCCGTCGAGGCGGATTTACGACCACTTCATCGAGCGTTACGTGACGCAGCCGAAGGGTCGCATCAAGTTCGTCGATCATCAGACTTTCGCCGATCCGGAACGAAAGGGTATTCGCGTGGTCTCCGCCGAGATCACCGACAATGGCGTGACGAAGACGATCGAGGGACGCGGCAACGGTCCGATCGACGGCTTCATCAACGCGCTGTCTGAGTATCTCGGGGTCGAGATGGCGGTGCAGGACTATTCCGAGCACTCGCTGCAGCACGGCTCGAATGCCTCGGCGATCTCCTATGTCGAGACGTCCTATCCCGGCGGCAAGCTGTTTGGCGCCGGCATCAGCACCAACATCGTCGGCGCCTCGCTGGAAGCGATCGTGTCGGCGGCCAATCGGGTGCTTGATGTGAAGGCCGGCAAGGCCTGATTGCAGGCCACGGAATCATGAAGCGGGCGTCGCATGCGGCGCCCGCTTTTTTATGCGCGCTTTAAAATTTGACGTTTCAGATCGCGGTTGCGATCTGCATGGCGAGCTGGCTCAGCGAGGCCTCGGAGGAGGGGCCGATCAGCATGTAGGAGGTGCCGGCATTGTGCCATGTGACCAGGCCGATCTCGTCGCGGATCGTTTCCTTGAAGTCCTCGGCGTCATCGGGCTGGTTGTCCTTGCGGAAGGCGATGGTCGCGAGGTCGCCGTCGGCGCTGGTGTAGACCAGCTGGCCGACCGGGCGGCCGCCGGCGAGTGTCACGCGCGCACCCTGGAAGGTCCATCCCTCGGAGACGAGGTCGGGGACGCGAAAGGCGACGCCGACGGAGGTGGTGAGCCAGGTGGAGATTTCTTCCGGCTGCGTGGCCGGGACTTCGAAGATGTGGCGCGGCTGGCGGGCGAGCAGCCGCTGGTTGGCCAGCATGTCGCTCAGCCATTCCGTGGCCTCGTTGGCCTGCGCGGTGTCCACGGCCTGCGCGGTCTGCGCCGCGGTATGGCCGGTGCCGACGATGTAGCCGATGCCGCAGCCGGCAATGAGGAGCACGATGGCGGCGACGAGCGCCTGCGGGCCCGAGGGCGCGAATTTGAACGGCTGGCGCGACTGGCGCGGCGCGACCGGGGCCTTGGGCGGCTGCACGCTCTTGATCGAGCGCACCAGCGCCAGCGGAACCGGCTCCTTCAGGATGTCGTCGAGCCGGCGCTTGCCGAAATCGGCGCCGTTGCGCAGCTTGTCATAGACCCGCCGCGCGCCGTCATCTGTTGCCAGGCGCTGTTCCAGCTCATGCTTCTGCTCGGGCGTCGTTTCGCCATCGAGAAGGGCGGTCAGCTGGGCATCGAGCGGCAGTTTCTTGAAGTCGAGCAAATCAGAACCTGTGGGGATGATCGTCGGCAAGGCTGGCGAAGTGCAGTTTCGCCTGCGCCAGTTGCGACATGATAAGGGTGGGGGCGACGCCCATGATGTCGCCGGCCTGCTGGTAGCCGTGACCTTCGATCGATACCAGCAGGAAGGCGCTGGCGATGCCCTCGGGCATTTCGGCGATCATCCGGTGGATCGCGTCGGAATCGACGATGGCGGCGCGGTCGCGCGTGGCTGTGCGGATGTCGGTGACATTTGTCTTGTTGACCGCATGCGGCTTGCGTCTGCGGTGGTCTTCGCTCCATTGCTGGCGCATCAGCGTGTAGACCCAGCTGTCGAGCCGACCTTCGCCCTGCCATTGATTGCTCTTGGCGATGGCGCGCTGACAGCCTGCCTGGACGAGTTCGTCGGCACCCGCCGCATCACCCGCGAGCGTCATCGCGAACCGCCGCAACCGGGGCAGAAGACCCACAAGATCGCGTCTGATGTCGATGGTCGTCACAGGTTGACGCATGGTTTTCCCAAGGTGAATGCCTGGTATCGGGAGCCGTTACCCGGCGCATTTGCGAATTATATCGTCTCTGTGTCCTTTATGAAACAAATCGCCGCTGCTTCGCAAGCAAAAGGCCACTTATCTCACGGGTTCCCAAAGCTTTTTTCGGGTGATCCTATGGGCTCAATAGGTCCTGTAGCCGTGCAGCGACTGAAGGAGCGAGCGGTAGGCCCAGCTGTTCTCGCCGCCGCGGTCGCGGATCTCGACCAGCTGCACGCGCGCACCTTGCTCATCACCCTGTTCCATCAAAGCCTGGCCCATATATGACCGAGCGAGAATATAGTTCCCGTCGGCCTGCAGCGCCTTGCGATAATAGGACATGCCAAGCTCCATCCGGCCGGCCTTGCGGTTGGCGTAGCCGAGGTAATTCAGGATGCGCGGGTCGTCCTGGTTGTGGGCGAGGTTGAGCACGGTGATGGCGTTGTCGTACTGGCCGGCATACGAAAACTCGCGAGCGGCCTTGTAGAGATCGTCGTCGTTGAAGGTCTGCTTGTTCGGCGTGACGCATTCCTTCTTCTTCTTGTCCCAGACCTTGCCGTCGGCGCACTTGGTGGTGGTTTCGGTCTTTGGCGGCGGCTTGGTTTCGTCGGTCTCTTCGCCGGCGGCGAAGGCGGGGGCAGAGAAGGTGAGGGCGAGGCAGCCGGCGAGCGCCAGGCCGCGGAGCGGGGTCATGGATGGCATGCGACGTCTCCTGACATCAGATCGCTAATATAAGGAGTGTACGCCTAGATCGGGAAATACCAAGAGGTGATCGGCCCCGGGCCTGTGGTTTTTCGCGGCTCTTCGCGCAGTGATTCAACTTGTCGCCAAACTGATTCCGGAAACGGCGCTAAAGCCTGAAGATATCGACGCTTTCCGGGCTGATGTCGTCGCCCGACGGGCTGAGGCTGAAGCGTTCGCCCTTGAGGCTCCAGGCGCCGGGGGAACCATCGATGCTGAAGAGGTTGTAGGCGGCGGGCGGCTTCGAGCCGCCGGGACCTTGCGAGCCGGAAGCGATGCCGACAACCGGGACCGGTCCCGTCTGGCCGCGCAGCCAGTGCACCGTGTTCAAGTGGGTGTGGCCGTGCAGTACGAGCTCGGCGCCGCCGGTGGAGATGACGGCCGCGAAACGGCGGATGCCGATCATGCGCTTGTGGAACGAGGTGGCGCCACGGATCGGCGGATGATGGATCATGACGACGCGAAACAGGCCTGCTTCGCCGGCGGCGCGCAGCATGTTCACGGTCTCGCGGGCCTGCCTTTCGCCGAAGAAGCCGCTGGCGGCAAAGGGCGGGGTCGCCACCGCCGTCGAGCAGCCAACGATCGCGACTTTTCCGCGAATGCGCAGATATGGGAAGATGTGCTTGTCTTCCTGCCATTCGGCAGGCGCGAGATCGCCGCGGACGTTGTCGTACCAGGCGCGCATCGACTTCTCGTAGGCGCCGGGCACATAAGCGTCGTGATTGCCGGGAACGACGGAGTAGTCCTTGGGATCGCCGAGTTCGCGCAGCCAGCCGGCCGCGGCGCGGATTTCGAGGCCGCTCGCGAGATTGACGAGATCGCCTGTGATCGCCATGTGATCCGGCTGCTTTTCTCTCAGATCGTCGAGCAGTAGATCCAGCGTGCCGCCGAAAAGGTGCTTGCGCCGATTGCGATGCCAGTTCACAAAGCCGGTGATACGCTTGGAAAAGAGTTCACGGAAAGAGATGTGGGGCAGCGGCCCGAGATGGACGTCTGAAATGTGCGCGAGCTTGAACATGAGTGCACACATAGCTCAGGGCAGCCGTAATTCAAACACATCTCCTCGCACATCTGCTTGAACGGATTGATGGAATTGGAAGACGCGTGAAAGAAATCCGCCACTGGCAATCGCGTATCCTCATGCGCCTGGTGCATATGTACTTTGCCGTCGCGCGCGGGATGACCATGGGTGTGCGGGCCGCCTGCTTCGACGGCAAGGGCCGTGTGTTTCTCGTGCGGCACAGCTACGTGCCCGGCTGGCACATGCCGGGCGGCGGTATCGAGCGCAACGAGACCGCCGAGGACGCGCTGGTCAAGGAACTGCGCGAGGAGGGCAACCTCGTGATCGTTGGACGGCCGGAGCTCGTTCAGGTCTATCTCAACACCTCGGCCACGCGGCGCGACCATGTCGTGTTCTACCGGGCCACCGTGGAGCAGACCGCGCCGCGGTTGCCGGATCGCGAGATAGTCGAATGCGGTTTCTTCGCGCTCGATGCCTTGCCGGAGGGGACGACAGCGTCGACCCACCGTCGTCTTGCGGAACTTGCCGGAGAGCACGCGCCCGACCAAGTCTGGTAGGCCGGGCGGTGTCGTTAGGCGGCGGCGCGTTCGCCGCGGCCGTGCGGGCTATCGAGGTCGAGCTCCGGGCCGACAGGGACGATACCGGTCGGGTTGATCGTCTTGTGGCTGCGGTAATAGTGGTCCTTGATGTGGCGGAAGTTGACCGTCTCCTTGATGCCAGGCGTCTGGTAGAGATCGCGCAGATAGGCCAAGAGGTTCGGGTAATCGGCGATACGGCGGATGTTGCACTTGAAGTGGCCGACATAAACCGGGTCGAACCGCACCAGCGTGGTGAAAAGCCGCCAGTCGGCCTCCGTCAGCCGGTCGCCTAGGAGATAGCGGCCCTTACCGAGACGGTCTTCCAGACTGTCGAGCGTTTCGAAGAGCTTGAGCACGCTTTCCGAATAAGCGTCCTGGGCGGTGGCAAAGCCCGCCTTGTAGACGCCGTTGTTGACGGTGTCGTAGATAAGCGCATTCAGATCGTCGATCTCGCTTCTGATATCCTCGGGATGGAAATCGGTAGTCGAGCCGGTGAGCGCGTCGAAGGCGCTGTTGAACATGCGGATGATCTCGGCGGATTCGTTGCTGACGATGGTGTTGGTCTTCTTGTCCCACAGGACGGGCACGGTGACGCGGCCGGAATAATGCGGATCGGCCTTCACGTAGATGTCGGAGAGCGCCTTGGCATCGAAGAGCGGATCGCCGGTGGCGCCGTCGCCGACCTTGAATTCCCAGCCTTTTTCGAGCATCAGCGGATCGACGACGGAGACGGAAATCAGGTCTTCCAGCCGCTTGAGCTTACGGAAGATCAGCGTGCGGTGCGCCCAGGGGCATGCGAGCGACACGTAGAGATGATAGCGCCCGGCCTCGGCCTTGAAACCTTCCTTGCCCGACGGGCCGGCGCTGCCGTCGGGCGTGATCCAGTTACGGAACTGCGAGGCGGCGCGCTTGAAGTGACCCTTGGTCTCCTTCGTATCGTACCAGACGTCCTGCCAGACGCCGTCGACCAGCATACCCATGATGTCTGCTCCTTCGATCTTTCGTTGTTGAGCGCAACATAGGGCAGGCCGGGCGCTATTGGCAGGCTCAAAAAGCTGAACGATGTGTCACGGCAACGCGATCAGCCATCCGTCGAGAGGGTTAGAGCCTTCCAGTCCTCGATCTCCTGCTGCAGCCCGCGAATACGCTCCGATACGAACGTCAAGGCATCGCTGCCAAGCAGCAGTTGCGGCGGTGGTGCGTCGCTTTCGATCAGGGAGAGGACGGCTGCGGCAAGCTTGCCGGGATCGCCGAGTTGCTTGCCGCTCTTCTCCTGCCGTGCGGTGCGGATCGGGTCGAACATCGCATCGTAGTCGGCGATGGACCTTTCCGTCCTGATCATGGAGCGTCCGGCCCAGTCGGTTCTGAACGAGCCGGGGCAAAGGGCTGTGACATGCACGCCGAAGGGCGCCAACTCCGCGCGCATCACCGCCGATATTCCCTGCAGCGCGAACTTGCTGCCGCAGTAGTAGGCGATGCCGGGCATGGTGATCATGCCGCCCATCGAGGTGACATTGACGATGAAACCCTGCCGGCGCTGGCGAAAGCGCGGAAGGAAGGCCTTGGCGACCGCGACGGCGCCGAAGACGTTGACGTCGAACTGCCGGCGCATCTCCTCGATCGGCGATTCCTCGAGCACCCCTTCGTGGCCGTAGCCGGCGTTGTTGATGAGGACATCGACCGGGCCGTGATCGTCTTCGGCCTTCTTCACGACATCGGGGATGCGGTCGAAATCGGTGACGTCGCAAAGGGTGGTGATGACGCCGGGCAGTGCCGCGGCAAGGGTTTGGCGTGAGGCCTCGGAACGGACGGTGCCGATGACCTTGTGGCCCGCTTTCATGGCGAGCGAAGCGATGGCGAGGCCAAAGCCGGAATTGGCGCCGGTGATGAATATGGTCTTGCGTGACATGGTGAGTACGTCTCCTTGATGTCGAGGGAATTGACAAATACTATTGGAGACCAGGTGTTTCGATTGCGGATTGTCTCAGTATGTTGCCAAATCCTATCAATATGGACCGTGATGGCTCGGTGCGCTGCCGGCTGGTTGAACTCGCCGGCATTCTGGCTCCCGCGCAAGGATATAATCGGACGGCCTTGTCTTCGGTGCGCTTGCTGCGCACGGAAGCGGTGCTTCACGACATCCCCGTGCTCTACAAGCCGGGTGCCGTTTTCGTGCTGCAGGGAAGCAAGGAGGGGATGCTCGAAGGAGAGGTCTATCTCTACGACGAGGATCACTATCTGGCGGTTTCGGTTCCTGTCCCTTTCCGGATGCGTTCGATCGCCAGCCCTGAGCGCCCGCTGCTTGCCGTCTATGTCAACTTCGACATGCAGATGGCGGCCGAGATTGCCATGCAGCTGGAGACGCATGGCGAATTGGCGGATGACAAGCCGCGCGGTCTGATGTCGAGCAGGATGTCATCCGATATCGAGGACGTGCTGCTGCGTCTTCTGACGACGCTTCGACGACCGGTCGAAGCAACCGTTCTTGGCGATGGCCTGTTGCGGGAGTTGCATTATCGGGTGCTGGTGGGGCCGCAGGGCGGTGCGATGATGGCGGCGCTGCAACAACAGGGGTCGGCCAGCAGGGTCGTTCAGAGCCTGCGGTGGCTGCGAGAGAACTACGGCGCGGACATCTCGATCGCCGATCTGGCCAAGCAGGTCGGGATGAGCATCCCCTCCTACCACCTTCGCTTCAAGGAACTGACCGGCAGCAGCCCCATGCAATATGTCAAGGCAATGCGGCTTCACGAGGCACGCCTGATGATCGCCCGCCACAGCGGTACAATCGCGGAGATCGCGGCCTCGGTCGGCTATGCCAGCCCGGCGCAGTTCAGCCGCGACTTCAAGCGCCATTTCGGGCGGACCGCATCGGAAGAGGCGAAGTGGATGCGGCATCATCTTGGTGAAATCGTCTGATCTCCCTCTGAGGGCTGCTTTGCAGCAAGCGCTTTGCCGGAACAGTCGTGACGTTTTCCCGTAGACGACCGTTTTTTTTCCTGCTATCGGCCTTTCCACGATTTCAGGAACCCGATTTGATGTCCGCATACAGAACCCTGCGACGACGCTGATGCTCCCGAACGCCCAAGGGCGTGTTCGAGAACCCATCATTTTGTCTATCCGGTTTCTGTCTCTTCATGCACAAGCACGATCTGGTCTACCTCACTGAGGACGCGTCGCACGACGCCGCTATCGAACACATCAACGAAGAAGCGTTCGGCCCAGGCCGGCACACCCGTGCCGCCGCCCGCATTCGCGAGCAGGGACCGCATGATCTGTCGCTATCCTTCATTTGCGCCGATGACGGCGAGACGATCGCGTCCGTCCGGATGACACCGGTGATGGCCGGCGACGTGCCCGGCCATCTGCTCGGGCCGCTTGCCGTTCGCCCCTCGCACAAGAACCGCGGCATCGGCCGGGAACTGGTGCGGATCGCGGTGGAAGCCGCCAAGCGCAAGGGATCGCAAGCCGTCATCCTCGTTGGTGATCCGCCCTATTACGGGCCGCTCGGCTTCGAGAAGGTCGCCTATAACGCGCTGACGTTTCCGGGACCGGTCGATCCGGGCCGGGTGCTGGTGGTGCCGCTCGGCGAGGACGTACATGCCCGGCTGAAGGGCACGATCGGCTGGCGCAAATAGGCCATCTGTTCTATTGAGCTATGACAGGGGCCGCGGTTCGTGTGGTCTTTCATAGGTTTGAGGGGGCAAGGCATGGGTCGCATTTCAATCGACGAGGCGCTTGATCGCGCGGGAACCGGACCGTTCCAGCGGCGGCTTCTCGGCATTTTCGGCCTCGTCTGGACGGCGGATGCGATGCAGGTGCTCGCGGTCGGCTTCACCGCCGCGTCGATCGCCGCGAGCTTCGGGCTGACGGTGCCGCAGGCGCTGCAGACCGGCACGCTGTTCTTCCTCGGCATGCTCATCGGCGCCTACGCCTTTGGCCGGCTGGCGGACCGGGTCGGGCGGCGCAACGTGCTGCTTCTGACGGTTGCATGCGACGCTGTGCTCGGAGCGCTGTCGGTCTTCGCGCCGAGTTTCACCATTCTGCTTGTCTTGAGGTTTCTCACCGGCATCGCCGTCGGCGGCACGCTGCCGGTCGATTATGCGATGATGGCGGAGTTCCTGCCATCGAAGAGCCGTGGCCGCTGGCTGGTGGCGCTCGAGGGCTTCTGGGCGATCGGGACGCTGATCGTGGCGCTTGCTGCATGGGCCGCCAGTGTCGCCGGCGTTCAGGATGCTTGGCGCTATATCTTCGCGGTGACCGCGGTGCCGGCGATCCTCGGGCTCGGCCTGCGCCTGTTCGTGCCGGAATCGCCGCTCTACCTGTTGCGCAGCGGTCGCGGCGAGGAGGCGAAGAAGACGATCAACCGGGTTCTGGTAGCGAACGGCAAGCCAGCCCTTGGCGCGGAAGACGAGCTGGTGTCGCCGGCGCATGCCGCCTCCGAGGGTGTGTTTTCGGGCACGCTTCGCCGGCGCACGGTGATGATCCTGGCGATCTGGTTTTTGGTGTCGGTTTCCTATTACGGCGTCTTTACCTGGATGCCGGCGAAGCTTGCGGGCGATGGCTTCGGCTTCGTCAGGGGCTATGGCTTCCTGGTTTTCGTGGCGCTGGCGCAGATCCCCGGCTATGCGCTCGCGGCCTATGGCGTCGAGGCCTGGGGTCGCAAGCCGACGCTCGTCGGCTTCTGCCTTCTATCGGCGGCAGGCTGCCTGCTGTTCGTGGTCTCCAGCGTGGATATCATGGTTGGGGCGTCGCTGCTGATCATGAGTTTCGCGCTGCTTGGGACATGGGGCGCGCTCTATGCCTATACGCCGGAACTCTATCCGACCGCCGTGCGGGCGACCGGCATGGGTACGGCGGGTGCGGTCGCGCGGCTTGGCGGGCTGCTCGCGCCTTCGCTGATGGCGCTTGTCGTCTCCGAGGGGCTCGGCGTTGCAATCGGGCTCTTCGCCGGCTTCCTCGTCGTCTCGGCACTGGCCGCCGTGGCGATCGATTCGGAGACGCGGCAGGCGTCGATCGCCTGAGCGGGATTTTCAGGCGTCGGGCATCAGCGCCTTGCGCAGGAAGGTCCGGGTGCGGCCCTTCGGGAATTCCGGCAGTTCGCCGAAGATCTCATACCCCTGTTTAAGATAGGCTCCGAGCGCGTGTGGGCTGAAGGTGTCGATCCAGGCGCCGTGGCAGCCGCGTCTGGCGGCTTCCTGCTCGGCCATCGAGAGCAGGCGGCCGGCAAGGCCGGTGCCGCGCTGGCTCTCCGGAATGAAGAGCAGCTGGGTGAAGAGCCAGCCCCAGGCGGTGTAGCCGGAGAGACCGCCGATCACCTTTCCGTCCTCATCGCGGATCAGCACCGCCAGCGTTTGGCGATCGGCCGGGCCGACGTCGGCGTGGTTGAAGGCGGTAAGGGTCTCGCCGATGACCGCGAGGTCATCGGGGGAGGGCGTAGCGGTCAGTTCGAGTTCCGGCATTGCGTCAGCGGCCTTCGCGCCACCACATGGCGCCGAAGGCGAGCAACAGGATGCCGACGCCGGCGAAGCCCGCGAAGAGCGGCAGCGTATTGATGCCCTTCAGCACCGTCTCGTTGGTCAGGCGGATCTGCATGCGATCGTCGTCGGCGACGCGGATCTGGCCGCGCACCGGCAGGATCGGCGGGATTTCGACATTGCCGTCAGCATCCGAGACGCGGGCGACGAGGCCTCGGGTCTTGTCCGATATCGGCTTCAGCACGTCGGGCGTCGAAATCATCGCCTTGAACTCCGGCGCATCGACGGCGCCGACATGCACCAGCGTGCTCATCTCGCCGTTGCGGATTTCGAACAGGCCGATTTCATCCATGCGCTTCTCGGCCTTGAAGAGGCCGGGCTCGGACTGGACGAGCGGCAGGGTTTCGGTCTTGCCGGACGGGTAGCGCACCGTGGCGTTGCCGGGATTGTCACCGATGGTCTGGCGGGTGATTTCGAGCGTGCGGCCGGAGGCGCGGGCGGTCAGCGCTTCTTCTTCCAGCGCCGGCTCCTTCATCAGCCAGTGGGCGACGCGGCGATAGAGCGAGACGTGCGGGCCGCCGCCTTCGAAGCCACGCGCCCAGAGCCAGCCCTGATCGGACAAGAGCATGGCGACGCGGCCCTGGCCGGCGCGGTTCAGCACCAGCAGCGGATTGTTGTCGGCGCCGACCATGACGGTTTCGCCCTGCGGCGGCTCGACGCCGACCGAGCGGAACCAGCGGCCCCAGTGCGGCGGCTCATCGGTGGAGCCATCAAGACCACGGGTGACCGGGTGCTTCTTGCCCTCGTCGGAGAGGCGCGGATAGAAGGCCTTTTCGACCATCTGGCCGGTGGGCGCGGCGGGCAGCACGGAGGAGAGTGGCGTCAGCGCGATCGAATCCGGGCCGGCATGCTCGGGACCGGCGGCGATCAGAAGCGCACCGCCGTTTTCGACATATTGGGCGATGTAATCGTAATAGAGGATCGGCAGCACGCCGCGATGCTGGTAACGGTCGAAGATGATCAGGTCGAAATCCTTGATCTTGTCGACGAAGAGCTCTCGCGTGGGAAAGGCGATCAGCGACAGCTCGTTGATCGGCGTGCCGTCCTGCTTTTCCGGTGGGCGCAGGATGGTGAAGTGCACGAGATCGACGGAGGCGTCGGATTTCAACAGGTTGCGCCAGGCGCGTTCGCCGGCATGCGGCTCGCCGGAGACCAGGAGTACGCGCAGGTTCTCGCGGATGCCGTCGATGACATGGACGGCGCGGTTGTTGGCCTGGGTGACTTCGCCGGGCAAGGCGGCGACGGAGAATTCCAGCACGTTGCTGCCGCCGCGCTCGACCTTGAAGGAGAATGGCGTATCGCGGCCGGGCGTTGCCTGCAGCGTGGCGATTTCGTTGCCGTTGAGCTTGACGGTGACATCAGCGGTGCCGCCGGGGCTCGGGCCGTCGTCGAAGACGCGCAGCACCAGCTGCTGCTCCTCGTTGACGATACCGAAGCGCGGCGCCTTGATGACCTCGATACGGCGGTCGAACTCGTTGGCCTTGCCGGTGATCAGCCCGTGGATCGGGGCGTCGAAGCCGAGCGCCTGGTTGACGCCGGGGACGTCGTGGATCTGGCCGTCGGTGAGCATGATGGCGCCGCCGATGCGGGCGGGCGGCACGTCGGCGACGGCGGCCGACAGGGCGTTGAAGAGACGCGTCGAGGGCGCGTCGGAATCTTCCGGCTCGGTGGCGTCGACATAACGTGGCTCGACGTTCGGGAAGCGCGCGAGGCGGTCCTTCAGCGCGGCAAGCGCGTCGTCGGTCATCTTGATGCGCTCAGGCGTCTGCTGGCTCTGGCTGCGGTCGACGATAACGGGGACGACAGTAGAAAGCTGCTCGCGGTCCTCCTGCATCAGCAGCGGATTGGCGAGCGCTGCCAGAAGCGCCAACGCCGCGACGGAGCGGATCCAGGCGCCGCGCACGCCGCGCCAGATGGCAAGCAGGGCGATGGCTGCGACGATCACGGTCAGGCCAGCAAGCAGAGGCCAGGGGATGAAGGGCGCGAAATCGATCGTCATGTCACTGCCCCAGCCGTTCGAGGAGGGCGGGGATGTGGACCTGGTCGGTCTTGTAGTTGCCTGTGAGCATATACATCATGATGTTGACGCCGCTGCGGTAGGCGTATTCGCGCTGCGCCTCATCCGGTGGCACGGTCGGCAGCAGCGGGACGCCGTTGTCATCCACGGCCCAGGCGCCGGCGAAATCATTGCCCGTGATCAGGATCGGCGAAACGCCGTCTGCGGTTGCCGCCGACTTGGCGTTGTTGGAGCGATTGTCCTGCCGCGCCTCGATCCAGAGTGGGCTGCCGGCATAGCGGCCGGGAAAGCTCGACAGAAGATAGAAGGACTTGGTCAGCACGTGATCCGACGGGACCGGCTCCAGCGGGGGGATGTCGAGATTGGCGAGGATCTGCTGCAGGCGCTCTCCATTGGCGCTGCTGCCGCCGCTGTTGTCGAGCGCGCTGAACTGGTCACGGGTGTCGAAGAGAACGGTGCCGCCTGCGCGCATATAGGCGTCGATCCGGTTGATCGAGGCGGCCGACGGCATGGGTGCTGTGGCCGAGATCGGCCAGTAGATGATCGGATAGAAAGAGAGTTCGTCCTTGGTGAGGTCGAGGCCGACGGGCTTGGCAGGCTCCAGCGTCGTGCGGAAGGTGAGATACTCCGTCAGGCCCTCGAGGCCGCGCTCGGAGATGCGGTCGACCTCCGGCTCGCCTGTGACGACATAGGCGAGGTGGGTGTTGTCGAGGCGCTGGAAGATCTGCTCGTCTCCGGGCTTGCTGTCGTCGGCATGCGACCGGCCGGGCTCAACGAGGAAGGCAGCGCTGACGGCCACCGCAATCATCGCGGCCGTACGCGCGGCCGGGCGCAGGCGCGAGAAGGCGCCGCTCATGAACATGACGATCAGGCTGTCCGCCAGCAGAAGCAGGAAGGCGATGAGGAACAGCGAGGGCTTGGCCGACCACGTCTCGCCGCCGATCAGGCCTTCGCGCACCAGCGTCACGCCCGAGGCATCGAGAGGTTTCAGTTCGGCATTGGCTGGCAGAACGTTCAAGGCGGTGAACCCTTCCTCGGAGCCATAGAGGCCCGGCGGATTTTCGAAGCCGGCCAGAGGGGCGGCCTTGGCGTTGGGGACCAACGGTCGCGCGGCGCCGGTCTCGGTGGTCAGCGCGCCCTTGGCGGTCAGCAGCCGGAAGGGCGGCAGCGCTTCGGCGGTGGTGGCGCCGCCGGATTGCGAGGTGACGCCACCGGAGCGCGACAGTTGCACGAGGCGGCGCAGCATCTCGACGAAATTGCCTGATATCGGCAGATCGGACCACGTGGCCTCGGCGCTGACGTGGAAAAGCACGATGCGGCCGGCATTCATCGGCTTCATCGTCACCAGCGGCGTGCCGTCGGCAAGGCTTGCCCATGTGCGTTCGGCCAGATCCGGCGTCGGTTCGGCCAGCACCTGGCGCTTGACGGTGACGTCGGTTGGGCGCGCCATGCCGGCGAAGGGGCCGAAATTAGGGAATTCGGCAAGCTGCTGCGGCTCGGCCCAGGAGAGCGCGCCGCCAAGCGCGCGTTCGCCCTGGCGAAGCGTGACCGGCACCAGCGGATCGTCGGCTGGGGCGGCGGCGAGACGCGGCCCTGCGAAGCGGATGAGCGTGCCGCCATTGTTGATCCAGCGCTGCAGCGGATCATAGGTCTCCTGCGGCAGGCGGCCGATGTCGGCCATGACGATCACCGAGGGGTTCTGCGCCAGGAGATCGGGAATGGAGGTGGCGAGGTCGGGCGCGTTCGGCTCGATCAGGTCGGCATAAGGCTGCAGGGCGCGCTGGATGTAATAGAGCGGTGACAGCAGCGGCTGGAAGCTGTCACTGGCCTCGCCCGACAGCAGCACGACGCGGCGGCGCTTGAAGCCGTCGTCGAGCAGGTGGACGGCGCCTGCCGTGGCGTGGTTGTCGATGCTCAGCCGCGCAAAGTCGTTGCGCATCTCGAAGGGGGCGGCGATCGAGCCTGCGGCGACCGACTGGCCGGGTTGGAAGGAGACGGAGCCCGAGGCGATGGCGCGGCCCTGCGCGTCCTGCGCGGTCAGCGGCAGGGTGGCGGCCGAGGCGGCGTCGAGGCGAGTTGCGGTGACGGTCATGGCGTCGGCGGCGTTGTTGGCGCCGGTGATTGCCAACGTCTGCGCCGCGTCGCCGGAGATCAGCCGCAGCTGCGCCGGCTGCAGGTCGGAAAGCTCTCGCACCGTGGCGTCGGTGTCGCTTGCGGCAGCACCATCGGTCAAGAAGGCGAGGGTACCGGGATGCGTGCCGTTCAGCGCCGCACGCAGCGCCTCGAATGTGCGCTGGCGGTCGGGAACGAGCGGCTGCGGTTCGGCGGCGCTGAGCTTCTCGCGGGCGACGGCGGCGGTGCCGGCTACGGCATCGTTGCTCGGATCGGCGGTAAAGGCGATGGCAACGGGCAGGCCGGCGATATCGGCGTCGTCGATCAGCGCCTCGGCGGTCTGCACGCGGCGTTCCCAGTCCGGCGCGGTCGCCCAACCATTATCGACGAAGAGCACCAGCGGGCCGCCCGAGGCGATCGAGCTGGTGCGCGGGTTGAAGACCGGATCAGCGATGGCGAGAATGACGGCGGCGGCGAGCAGCATGCGCAGAAGCGTTAGCCACCAGGGGCTCTGCGCCGGCGTTTCCTCGCGCTTCAGCACGGTGGCGAGAATGCGCAGCGGCGGGAAGACCTCGGTCTTGGGACGTGGCGGGGTCAGTCGCAGGAGCCACCAGATGACAGGAAGCGCCACGAGCGCGCCGAGAATGGCCGGATAGGCAAAGGCGAAGGGAAGGGCGTTCACAGCTGGCCTCCATGGGGCGCCTTGCCGGGCAAGCTGGCTTTCCCGGGTAAGCTAGCTTGCCCGGGCATGCTAGCCTGCCCGGGCATGCCCGACAGATGCATGTGGACGGCGACCAGCGCCTCGGAGGCGAGGTGATCGGTGCGATGGCTGATGAAGGTCCAACCGAGGTGGCGCAGGCTTTGGCCAAGGCCGTCGCGGCGGCCGAGATAGGCGCGCGTATAGGCGTCGCGGATGTTTTCGGCGCGGCCGGAGGTGAGTTTCGAACCGGTTTCGGGATCGGTGAATTCGGTGCGGCCTGTATAGGGGAAGAGCTCCTCTGCCGGGTCTGCGACCTCGATGACGTGGCCGCGCAGTCCACGGCGGGCCAGCGGTCCGATGCGGGCCATCACGGCCTGGGCGTCGTCGAGGAAATCGCCGATCAGCACGAGGTCGCTGGAGCCACGGATCATGGCGGTATCCGGCAGGCCTGATGTCAAGGGCGCGTGCATCAGGGCCACGGCCAGCCGCTCGGCGGCGTTGCGGGCGGAGATCGGCTCCATGACGCCGGGGCAGCCGACGCGTTCGCCGGAGCGGGCGAGAATTTCGGCCAGCGCCAGCATGATGACCAGCGCACGGCTTTCCTTCGAGACGCTGCCGAAGCTCGACTTGAACATCATCGACGGCGACATGTCGGCCCAAAGCCAGATGGTGTGGGCGGCTTCCCATTCGCGGTCGCGGATATAGGTGTGGTCGTCGCGGGCGGAGCGGCGCCAGTCGATGCGCGACAGGCTCTCGCCTTCGCTATAGGGCCGGAACTGCCAGAAATTCTCGCCGATCCCACGCTTGCGGCGACCGTGCCAGCCGGCGATTACGGTGTTGGCGATCCGCTTGGCCTCTACCAGGCAATCCGGCAACAGGCTGGCGCGCTGCCTTGCGCGTGCAAGGGCATCGTTGCCTGGGGTCGGAGTGACGGTCTGTCCGATCGATGCCACGCGTGAGGCTTCCTTCCTGATCCTGTTCGCTCAGCCCTTGTTTGCTCAGCCCTTGGCCTGCTTCACCAGCCCGGCGATCACGTCGCGCACCGACATGCCCTCGGCACGGGCAGCGAAGGTCAGCGCCATGCGGTGCTGCAGGATCGGCTCGGCCAGCGCATGGACATCGTCGAGAGACGGCGCAAGGCGGCCTTCATAGAGCGCGCGGGCGCGGGCGCAGAGCATCATGGCCTGACCGGCGCGCGGGCCGGGGCCCCAGGCGACGTTCTTGTCGGTCTCGGCATTGCCCTGTCCGGGGCGGGCGGAGCGGACGAGGCTCAAGATGCCGTCGACCACCTTGTCGCTGACCGGCATCTGGCGGATCAGCGTCTGAATCTCGATCAGGCGCTCGGCGCTGAGGACGGCCTGCGGCTTGGTTTCGGCGAGGCCGGTGGTGTCGAGCAGGATCTGTCGCTCGGCGGCCAGTTCGGGATAATTGACGTCAACCTGCAGAAGGAAGCGGTCGAGCTGGGCTTCGGGAAGCGGATAGGTGCCTTCCTGCTCCAGCGGGTTCTGCGTGGCGAGAACGTGGAACGGCGAGGGCAGGTCGTAGCGCTGGCCGGCGACAGTGATGTGATACTCCTGCATCGACTGCAGCAGCGCCGACTGGGTGCGCGGCGAGGCGCGGTTGATTTCGTCGGCCATCAAGAGCTGGGCGAAGACGGGGCCCTTGACGAAGCGGAAGGAGCGGCGGCCGGTTTCGTCCTGGTCCATCACTTCGGAGCCGAGGATATCCGACGGCATCAGATCGGGGGTGAACTGGATGCGGTTGGCGCCGAGGCCGAGCACTTCGCCGAGCGTGGTGACCAGCTTGGTCTTGGCAAGGCCGGGGACGCCGACGAGCAGCGCGTGGCCTCCCGAGAGCACGGCGAGCAGCGTGTTTTCGACGACGCTCTCCTGGCCGAAGATCACCTTGGAGACCTCGCTCCTGACGGAGGCGATGTCGGCAAGCGCTTTTTCTGCTGCGGCGACGATCGCCTTTTCATCGAGGGGGGCTTCGGTCTTCATCATACCCATCAGGCATCTCTCCAGCGGCTGATCTCATTCGTCGCGAATCGTCGGACTTTTACACGTGTGCCTCATACCCGATAGAGTTATGAAGATGTTGCGGGCTGACAAGTTCGTTTCGAATGACTATCTCGTGACATTCCTGCGTTAAGTGCAAACAGAGACGGAACAATGGCAACCGAAGAGATCAAGGCAGCGACCGATGCCGCGGATCTGGCCGCGCTGATTTCGCGCGCCGCGGGGGATGGTGGCGATGCAAAACGCGGTCTTCCGCCCGTCGAGAAATGGAATCCGCCGTTCTGTGGCGATATCGACATGGAGATTCGCGCCGACGGGACGTGGTTCTACATGGGAACGCCGATCGGCCGCGCGCCGCTGGTGCGGCTGTTTTCCACCGTTTTGCGCAAGGATGAGGATGGCAAGACGTACCTCGTAACTCCTGTGGAAAAAGTCGGTATCCGGATCGTCGATGCGCCGTTTGTGGCTGTCGAGATGAACGCTTCCGTCAGGGACGGGCAGGCGTTGCTGACCTTTCGTACCAATGTCGGCGACGTCGTCGAGGCGGGTAGCGAGCATCCGATCCGGTTTGTCATCCATGGCGATAACGATGAATTGAAACCCTATCTGCACGTGCGCGGCCGGCTGGAGGCGCTGGTCTCGCGGGCTGTCATGTATCAGCTCGTGGAACTCGGCGAGACGATCGATGTCGATGGCACCGCGATGTTCTGCCTGCGATCCGGCGGCGAGACCTTTCCCGTCATGCCGGCGGCCGAACTGGATGCGCTGTCGCGATGAGCCAGGTTCAGATCAAAGACGGCGCGCTTTATTCGGCAGCCGAATTCAGACGCCGGGCGATGCACCAGATGGGCGGGCCGGTCGATCTGTCGTGGCGCGAGCATGGCGACCATATCCTGAACCCCGAAATCGTCGCCAAGGTGGAGACCTTCAAACTCAGGGACGCCGCCGTGCTGGTGCCCGTCATCGATGACGGNNGACGCCGGAGCAGGCCGCGGTGCGTGAAGCCGACGAGGAGATCGGGCTCAAGGGTTCGTTCGTCGAGACGGTGGCGCGGCTGCCTGTCTATCTGGCCTCCACAGGGTTTCGCATCACGCCTGTGCTGGCGGTGGTGCGGCCCGGCTTTGATCTCACGCTCAACCCCGACGAGGTCGACGACGTCTTCGAGGTGCCGCTCTCCTTCCTGATGGCGCCCGGCAACCATATCCGCGACAAGCGAATGATCGACGGGCTCGACCGACATTTCTATCGCATGCCCTATGAAACCAGAATGATCTGGGGCATCACCGCGGGCATTGTCCGCACGCTTTACGAAAGGCTGTACGCATGACCAACCTTGCTCACGAAGCATGGTTCAACGACCCGGCGCTGAAGCGCGTTTTCTCGCTGCTGAATGCCGATGGCGGCGAGGGGCGCGTGGTGGGTGGCGCGGTGCGCAACAGCCTGATGGGGCTTGATGTCAGCGACATCGACGTGGCGACGACAGTGACGCCCGACGTGGTGATCGAGCGGGCGAAGCAGGCCGGCATCAAGGCGGTGCCGACAGGCATCGAGCACGGAACGGTGACGCTGGTCATCGACCGCAAGCCGTTCGAGGTGACGACGCTGCGCGCCGATGTCGAGACCGACGGGCGGCGGGCCACGGTCGCCTTCAGCACCGACTGGCAGACGGATGCCGAGCGGCGCGACCTCACCATCAATGCGCTCTATGTGGGCGAAAGCGGCGATGTGGTCGATCTCGTCGGCGGGCTTGCCGATATAGAGAAGCGCAACATCCGCTTCATCGGCGATGCGGCGACCAGGATCAAAGAAGACTATCTGCGCATCCTGCGCTTCTTCCGCTTCTTTGCCTATTACGGCTCTGGACGGCCGGATGCGGATGGGTTGCGGGCTTCTTCTGCGGCCCGCTCCAAGCTCGCGACGCTATCTGCCGAGCGGGTGTGGTCGGAGATGCGCAAGCTCTTGTCGGCCGAGGATCCGGGGCGCGCGCTGTTGTGGATGCGCACCGTGGGCGCGCTGACGGAAATCCTGCCCGAGACCGAGAAGTGGGGCATCGACGCGATCCCGGCGCTGATCGCGACCGAGAAGGCGCTTGGCTGGAAGCCCGATCCGCTGTTGAGGCTTGCCGCTATCGTGCCGCCTGATGCCAAGCGGCTGGAGGCGATGGCTGCGCGGCTGAAGCTTGCCAATGCGGAGGCGGCGGTTTTCAAGGCCTGGGCGCGTACCGCACCCATCAACGACGAGATGTCGATCGCGACCTTCGATCGCCTGCTTTATCGCAACGGCGCCGAGGGCATCATCACGCGGCTGAGGCTGGCGCTTGCGGTGTCACGCGGGAAGGCCGAGGGAGACATGGCGGAGATGGCGCGATCGGCACGGCTGAACAAGCTGCTGGATCACGCCAATGCATGGGTGAAGCCGAGCTTTCCTGTCAATGGCGGGGATGTGATGGCGGCAGGGATCGCCGCCGGCCGGAAGGTGGGCGAGACGCTGGCTGCGCTGGAAAATCAGTGGGTGGAAGAGAACTTCGCCTCCGACCGGGCGACCTTGCTCGCCCGGCTTTCCAATCAAGTCACATGATCAGGCCGCGTTCGCTTCGTTGCGGATGCGGGACTTGATGTTGTCGACCATGTTTTCGCGGATGATTGTTTCGCCATGCGCGGATTTCATATGATCGACGGCGCGGCGCACGACTTCGGCGTCGTCGCTTGCGCGGGTGTGCCAGCTGCATCCGGGGACCAGCGTTCCACATTCGAAAAGTCTCATCGTCTCCTCCTGACTCGAGTTCCTCAATGACGCTCATGCTTACTAGGCATGTGTTTGATGGGAATGCTCCAGGGACGGGAAGGTTCCGGCCGGTTGTCGCACCGGCCGTAGGGGTCGTTGTTTCACGCGATCATCGATGTGTCCGGTCCCTGGACTGTGTGCCCGACTATTCGGGCATCGCCCATGCACGGTAGCAATCCGTGTGGGCGCTGTTGTCCTGGCCCTTGGCGCGGCGCGACAACTCCTCGGCCGACAATCCGCCGGCGAGTTGTAGCTTGACCTGTTCCACAAAGCAGGAAAGGGGCAGATCGGAACCGCTCTTGGCTTTCAGCGCTTCGGCCAGCCTGTTGAGCAGTTCGGGGGTGTCGATTGGGCGGGGTGGCTGTTGGACACCTGCCGCCGCCGGTGTTCCACTTTGTATCGTCATGACAATCCTCCTCCGATTGTTAGGCGCTTACATCCATGAAATTGGTATCCGGTCCGCTGATTAAAAGCCTCTCACGCGTAATTTACCGACCTTTCCTCCCGTCAAGGCCAACGAACAGCGGGGGGTAGAGATGAGAGAATGGACTCGACATTCCCACCCGTTTTCAAGCCGAAGATCGTACCTCTGTCATATAGCAGGTTGAACTCGACATATCGCCCACGGCGAATCAATTGTTCTTCACGATCGTGTTCTGTCCACTGTTTATTGAAGTTGGAGCGAACAATCCGGGGATAAACCATCGCGAATGCGCGGCCGACATCGCGGGTGAAGGCGAAATCGGCACTCCAGCCGCCGGCTTCCTCGGACGAGTGCAGCCAGTCGTAGAAGATGCCGCCGGTCCCGCGGTGCTCGTTGCGGTGCTTGAGGAAGAAGTATTCGTCGCACCACTTCTTGTAACTATCGTAATCGGCGACGCCGGCGTGGCTGCGGCAGGCAATCTCCATCGCCTTGTGGAACAGCCTCGTGTCGTCGTCTTCCTGGGTGCGCCTGCGGTCGAGCACCGGCGTCAGGTCGGCGCCGCCGCCGAACCAGCGGCTGGAGGTGACCACCATGCGGGTGTTCATGTGTACGGCGGGGACATTGGGGTTTACGGGG
>UBVW01000023.1:0-169457 GCA_900469085.1 Hyphomicrobiales bacterium
GGGTGGCCTACGCGCTTACGGTGCACCTTGGTGGGAAGACGGTGCGCCTGACTTCAATCGCCGGCTGGTAAAGAACACCCCTTACGCCGAATGGTTCGGAACGCTGGAAAGGCAACACAACTCTCGAGGTGCTAAACGGAACTGAACCGCATACATCGAGACCCCTCACTTACCCGGTCTAACCTACTGAGGCGCCGATTTGTTGGAGCAAGGGTGGGATCGGTGCGCGTCATAGCGTCACTTTCTGGGCGGCGAGACATACGTTGTCCTTAGCTCCGACAACCCGACATGAAGCGCGACATCTTCGGTCGATACGACCAGCAAATCGCCCTGAGGTATCTGAGCTGATGTGCGTTCGTTGCCATACGTGTGACTGATAGTGCCAAAACCGTTGCGTCGGTCTCGTGCGCTCAGTTTATAAACAATAGCTGACGTATGGATCAAATTCTCGAGGTGATGGAGCCCAGACTAACGGGGCTCCATGCAATGATGACCTCAAGGGCAATTGGTCGGCACTTGGCTGCCCGAAGTAGAGGTCCCCGAGCCATCGGTGGCAGTCGATGAGCTGCCTGCAGTGCCAGGCCCGCGGTTCACTGCTCCAGCGCTGCAGTCCGTGTTGTTCGTGCTACCACCGTTTGACTGCCCATCGCCTGTGGTCGAATTCGCTCCGTTTGATCCGCTGTCGCTCTCTGTACTGGAGCCGGCGCCGTTTGTTCCTGTCCCGGAACCAGAGTTGGTGCCGCCGTTCGTGCCAGACCCAGCAGATGAGCCTCCGGTAGAGCCTCCTGTACCGCCGCCAGAACCGCCGGACGATTGGGCGAATGCCGAGGTTGCGAGACCGAGCGAAAGGACAGATACAGCGATCAGTTTGTAGACCATGATAGGCTCCATTTTGAGTGACTACAGTGCTCAACTACGCCAGCTGGTCGTTGTTCCCCGCAACGATCGATGTGGAACCAATCTCCCAAGCCACATGTCGAAAAAGCATTGAGTCTGAGCTCCCAAAGCCGTTCTTGGTGCCTTTCGTACCGCATCCGCGAGCCGCTGCCTATTTTGAGTTTCTTGACGGGCGTCTCCACCCCGGCCAACCACTCCCTTAGGAGCTTTCTGGTCTTGGAGGCTTCCACGACGTATGTCTCCCGGTCCATTAATCCGGAAAACGCCTCCACGAAACATCAAGTAATTCTGCGGCCCGGCTCGACGATATTTCCACTTGTATAAGATCACCGGTCGCCATTATGGACGGAACTTGCGGGGCGAAGCAGACACGTCGAAGGGCACAAGGGGAAAGATCATCACAGAACCTCTGTAGCTCCATCAGCCCTGTCGCAACGGAGGCTAGACTTTCTCAAACCAGAACCGCTATTCTTTCGACGGAACTGGAAAATTCCTTTCCTAGTTCTACTTACCCCGCCAATATCCCTTAGGTATCGCCGAATGTCCTCACCAAACCCCGACTGCGGACGATTATTTCGCAGCCGCGACTGGGCAAGCACTCAGCTTGGCCCAAGAGACAAATGGAGCGTCGAGCTCAAGACCTTGACCAATGTCATGCTTGGCTCCCTCCAACCCATGTTGATCGTTTGGGGGCCCGAACAAATCACCTTGTACAATGACGGCTATGCAGAGATGTGTGGCGCGCGCCACCCGGAAGCGTTCGGCAAGCCGTTTTATGAACTCTGGTTTGATATTTGGGATCAGGTCGAACCAATCATCACCGCCGCTTACAACGGTGAAGGGACTGCGATGGACGACATCGAGTTCACCATGCACCGCAACGGCTACCCCGAGGAAACCCATTTTGCGTTCTCTTATACGCCGGTGCGCGATCCTTGGGGAACAGTGCTCGGCATGTTTTGTGCCTGCACCGAAATCACGGCCCGAGTGGCGCTGAGTCGGGAAGAGCGAACGCAGCGCGAACGCTTCCGCCAGGTATTTGAGTTGAGCCAAGGCGGCATCGCGATGCTCGTTGGTCCGGATCACGTCTTTGATTATGCTAACGAAGCTTATCGTTCCATGATCGGCGCTGGTCGCGAAATCATTGGCAAGACCGTGGCGGAAGCTGTGCACGAGGTCGTCCGACAGGGGTATATCACCATCCTCGACGAGGTCTATCGAACTGGCGAACCTTTCGTTGCGAAAGGCCTGTCGATCGATTTGAACCGAGGTCCATCTGGGGAGATGCAGACGCGCGCAATCGACTTGGTCTATCAACCGATGCGTCACGAAGGAGGGGCTGTCACCGGCATTTTGGTGCAAGCACTTGACGTAACCCAAGTGCGAGCTGACGAAGAGCGTCAGGCTCTGCTCTACCACGAACTCGGCCACCGTCTCAAAAACCAGCTTGCCATGGTGCAAGCTATAGCATCGCAAACACTTCGTAGTTCACCTGACCTACCGACCGCTAGAAAGCGTCTCTCTGATCGCATAGGCGTGCTCAGTGACGCGCATGACGCGATACTTGAAGGAGGTCGCGGTGCCTCGACGGTAACGCAGATCGTCGGCCAGATGGCGGCACTCCACGACGATCTGGGAAGTCCAAGGATTGTAATTACCGGTCCGGCGCTCAAAATCGGTTCACGTCCGTCATTATCCCTCTCCCTGATACTCCATGAGTTGGCCACCAACGCTGCGAAGTTTGGTGCCCTCTCCGTTCACGGTGGCCGCGTTGATCTGCGGTGGGCGGTGGCGGGCGAGCAGCGGGACCGTTTCGAGATGACATGGACTGAAAGTGGAGGTCCAGCTGCGGTCAAACCCGGGACCACGGGATCAGGGATGCGTCTGATTTCAGCAGGGCTCAACGGCACGTCCGACAGTACCGTCTCCATCGACTATCCGACGAGCGGGATTATCTGTCGTATTGCCGCCGACCTCCAGAGCTTTCAGAAAGAGCATTGAATGGCCTACCGTATCCTTGTCGTCGAAGACGACGGTCTCATTAGGATGGACCTAGTCGACATGCTTGAGGACATGAACTTTTTGGTGCTCGACGCGGCCAACGCGGATGAGGCGATGACGATCCTCGGCGCAGAACCTGACATAAACGCCCTGCTGACCGACATTGACATGCCTGGTTCGATGAACGGCCTCGAACTTGCGCACCAGGCCGCCGCCCGGTGGCCCGATTGCAAAGTCGCCGTGATTTCGGGGCGCTATAATCCCACGCAAGGTAAAATGCCCGACACGGCCCTTTTCGTGTCTAAGCCAGTGTCCGAGGTCGCGCTTTCTAAAGCCCTGCAAACTCTTGGTCTCCTTGGCTAGCCTTCGCGACAGAGACGGCTTCGAGGTATAGAACGAGATCGAGGACCGCGGTGTTGCAACGTGTATTGTACGCAGTTTGACTGCGCAATTGAGCCTAAGAGGAATAGACGGGCGATGCTCGAAAATGAATGCACCGACTTCGAACTGAAACCTTCCGGGTGGGACGAGGAAGCCCGCTCAGCGGCGCTTCATTCCTTTAACGTTCTTGATACGCCTCGCGAGCGTGACTTCGACGACATCGCAAAAATCGCGTCGCATATCTGCGGTTCACCAATCGCGGTTGTCAATCTTGTCGATACCAAGCGTCAGTTCTTCAAAGCTGAGGTAGGCCTGGGTACCCGATCGACGCCTTTGGAAACGGCATTCTGCCGCCACGCGTTGCTCGAGCAGGACACCCTTGTCATCCCTGACGCGACGATTGATCATCGTCTGAACAGCAATCCGCTTGTCACCGGTGAACCGCATATCAGGTCCTATGCCGGCGCGCTTTTGAAGACGGCCGATGGGCAGCCGATTGGTACCGTTTGCGTTCTCGATTACAGAGTGCGAGAATTCTCCGACGACCAAATCGAGATGCTCAAGTTTCTTGCGCGTCAGGCGATGACACAGCTTGAACTGCGTCGAACAGTCGCGGCGCAGCAGAAGTTGCTGTTGCGTGCGAGAGCGGCTGAACGCCACCGCGCGAACTTCGAAAGAGTCGTGCGTCAGGCTTCCGACTTCATCGGGATTGCCGATCCGCAGGGCAAGGTGCTTTTTTTAAATGACGCTGCGCGTCATCTGGTCGGACTACAGGAGGACGAGCCTTTGCCCCCTGACGTGATGGACTACATTACCGAGGGGGATCACCAGTTATTCAAAGAGCAGGTCGTTCCAGCGGTGAAGTCCGGACAGAGTTACGAACAGGAAATCCGGCTCCGCCACTTCGGAACAGGGGAAGTAGTACCGGCACTCTACACAATGTTTCCCATGCGTGATGACGAGGGCGAACTGATCGGCTATGGCGTCGTCACCAAAGACCTCACCGAGCTTAAAGCGGAAGATGCTCGCCGAGACGGCATGATGGCCGAGGCAGCGCACCGCATAAAGAATACTCTCTCGATCGTTCAAGCCATCGTTTCCCAATCGCTGAAGAGAGCGACAACGCTGGAGGACGCTAAAGTCGTCATCTCGGAGCGCGTCTCAGCATTGGCAAAGGCACAAGATGTCCTGACGGCCGGAGACGGCGTGGTTGCGGACATATTCGATGTTGTGGCAAGTGCGCTCGCTCCGCACGATGCGGGTACTAACCGCTTTTCCGTCAGCGGTTCCGCCAGTCGTTTGGAAGCCCGTCAGGCATTGGGTCTTTCGCTTGCCTTGCATGAGCTCGCCACGAACGCCGCAAAGTATGGCGCTCTGTCGGCTGACGATGGCAAGGTTGAAGTTAATTGGACGATCGGCGGCGATGGAGCTTTCCAGATTGTCTGGACCGAAATCGGAGGGCCTCCTGTTGAGACACCAGTCAAAGCCGGGTTCGGATCACAGCTGATCACCAAGATGGTCGCGCCGTATTTCGCCGGGAATGCTGCGCTGGAATACCATCCAGATGGCGTCCGCTTCACGCTACGCGGCACCGTTGGGATGCCTGGTGTCTGAGCAGCTTGAAAAGCTGGGCGAACAACAACGGACACCTCGTTTCTATTAACCGAGCGATCGACACAAGTGGTCCGAGCCTGTTCACGTGATCGAGAAGAGAAGAAAAGCAAAGATGTTTTAAGGTCTCCAAAGGTCACCCGGCTATTGCTTTCAATCAATTTTGGATGGGGCCACCGCGACAGCTAGAGTGGGGGAGACCGAATAATCAACCAACTGAGTAACGCCGTGCGAGCTTTATGAAGAGCTTCTTCAATCCGGGTTCGTCCACGCGATGTGACGCTTCTGAGGCGCTAACCCAAGCCAGCTCTCTCTGACCACGCTCAGGGAAAAACGATCTTGTCTCCCGTACGTTGATGAGATGGACCTGGACATCAGCAGGGACAGCATTGCCGTTCGCGAGCACTTTGCTGTACGCGAAGTTGCCGAAAGGTTTCATCCGAACCCTGCCCTTCACACCCGCCTCTTCCCAAGCTTCCTGCTTGGCCGCTTTATGGCTGCTAAGGCCATTCATCGGCCAGCCTTTAGGTATAGTCCACCTTTTTGTCTCACGGGTGGTGATAAGAAGGACGTCTGGTTCGCCCTTGTCACTGATACGGTAGCATAGTCCGCCAACCTGTTTTACCCGGCGTTTTGGACGTGAGGGCAACGATTGACTTAGCAGTCGAGCAAGACCGGACATCCCATCTCCAATAGTGGATGTAGTGGAACCCGCACGAGCTGGGGTGTTGTGCGGGTTCCGGAGAAACATGCACTGCCTGCCATAACGTCGCGAAGACATGATAGTTGCGACGTCGCTAATATGCGGGAGTGATGGTAACCGATTTGTTAACAAAAAGCGTACTCGCTTAGCGAGGATGTCCCGTCAAACCGGAGAATGCCTGTCTGAAGCTCTCGGAATTGGTCGTATTTCCTGTCATGGAGCCAAACTCGAATTCCACGGGGGTAGGCAAAAAGCGGCCACACTCGAACGCCGGAGCGACTGAATAAGTGTCGCTGGACACCATTTGTCAGGCTTTATGGATGCGGGCGTCGTGGTGAGCCACTTGAGATTGCGCTTTTGTCGGCTAGATCACCAACGATGATCGCAGCTTCTGGGTCCTCCAAACGGCGGTCCATTCGCGATGAGCTTGGATGACGGAGACGCGCATGCCTCACCTCGACACCCCGGACATTCGCATCGCTTTCGACGAAGGCGGATCGCAGCACGGCCATCCGGTTTTGCTTTTACATGGGTGGCCAGATGACGCGTCGACGTGGAAGGCCGTCGCGTCCAAACTGCAAGGGCAGCGCCTGCGTCTGATTGCACCATGTCTCCGCGGCTTTGGCGCGTCCGTTTTCCGGAACAAGGAGGCACTTCGCACCGCCAACGGGGCCATTCTGGCCTTGGATGCGATAGCGCTCATGGATGGTCTTGGTATCGAGCGGTTCTCCGTCGTCGGTCACGACTGGGGTTCGAACATCGCAGAAGCGTTGGCAATGGGCTGGCCGGCCCGTGTCGAGCGTATGGCGCTCCTGTCTTCGCTGCCGCGTATGGGCGGCCTAAAGACGCCGTCGTTTAAGCAAGCACAGCGCTATTGGTATCACTGGTTTATGGCGACGAAGCGTGGAGCCGAAGCGATCGCTAAGGATCCGCAAGGATTTGCTAGGATCCAGTGGGAAAACTGGGGGCCAGACGGATGGTTCGATGAAGCAACCTTCGACGCTGTCTCGAACTCCTTCGACAACCCGGACTGGGTTGCCGTCACGCTTCACAGCTAAAAGGTGCGGTGGGGCGAGGCCGAACCGGATCCCATAAGCGTCTGGCTTGAAGACCGCATCCGGGACACGCGGTCGCTGTCTTTGCCGACGATCTACTTCCAGGGCATGGAGGACGGCGTTAATCCACCTGGTCTGTCCGAAGATTTGTATAAGAAATTCGACGGGCCCTTCGATAGGATCGTCCTCCAGAACGTCGGGCACTTTCCGCAGCGGGAGGACCCTGAAACCGTGGCGAGGGAACTTGCCCTGTTCCTGGGCCGATAGCCGTTCTCACGCGCCTCAGGTAAGAACTCAGTTCGACTGCCGAGGGCATGATAGCGAGCCAGCATGGGCCACCGACTTCGTCGGCAGTCTTACTGTCGTGATAGATGGGTGGGATCGCCGTCACACCTTTGATACAACGGTTGACCGAAAGCCCGGTTTCGACGCAGTGCCCCTCATCAATGGGCCTCTGCCTGCATTTGCAAGCGTTGCGGGACTGGGTTCTTGACGAAGCGACCCCACACGCTGTCAATTGCCGGCGACGACAACGGTGAAGACAGGCAAATGGGTCCAGAGCAAAGTTTAATCTTCCATCTCATCGCGGACCCGATCGCCCAGTTCGCGATGATCGTCCTCCTGCTTGTTATCGCGAGATTTCTAGTCCGCGGAAGACCTACGCACCGCTTTCTGGTTCACATAGCCTTCTTTGCTGTCCTCACTGTGCTGCTAGTCGGTCACGACGTAGCCCCATGGACGACGGGCATCGTCGATGAGGACCTCACGCATCGGATGTTCATCGGCGTTGCAAAGGCGACATGGTGGGCCGGGGGCGCGATGGTGCTCGCGAGTTCTGTTCGTGTATACCTCATTTTCGAGCGAAAGCCCCGCGAAGGCCGCCTGCTTCAGGACCTTTTGGTAGCGGTGATCTATCTCGGTGCCGTGCTCTCGATCGTGGCTTTCGTGTTTGATCTACCGGTGCGAACGTTGATCGCTACATCCGGCGTGTTCGCGATCGTTTTGGGTCTGGCCCTTCAAAGCACGCTCAACGATGTCTTCTCCGGTATCGCGCTTAACCTGGGCAGGCCGTACGCAGTTGGAGACTGGATTGAGGTGGAGGGTGGCGTCCGCGGCCAGGTTGTAGAGACGAATTGGCGGTCGACCCACTTGCTCAGCGACACAAATGATCTCGTCGTCGTACCGAATAGCGCCCTCGCCAAGGCGACGTTGACGAACCTCACAGGTGCGGACTCCGTTCATGGATCCAAGATCGTCATTCGAGCGATGCCGACGCGGTCGCCAGCCGTTATAGAGGAGACCATGCGGACGGTGCTATTGAGCGCGAACTCCATTTTGAAGACGCCTCCACCATCTGTATCGATCACCGGCCTTGACGGATCCTCGGTCGAGATTGAACTGTCGTTCAAGGTCGCAAGTCTCGGACAGACTGGAGCTGCGAAAAACGAGATCTTCGATCTGGTTTACAGGCACACAAAGGCGGCTGGCATACAGCTTTCAGCACCTGCAAACGCGTTGGCGGAACCATATTTTTCTGACGGAACAAGCAAGCATCCTGGAACTCCCTGGCGGCTGCTTACCTCAATTCCCCTGTTTTCGGCACTGACAGAAGACGAAATGGAAACTGTCGCCAACAGTATGAAGCGACTGACTTTCAAAAAGGGTGTCGTGATCGCTCCTCAGGACGCATCGATGACGTCTTTGATGATTATCCGAAGTGGGGTTGTGGCCATCGAAAAGGACGACGGTGCGGGAAGGAAGGAATTGACCAGATTGGCACCGGGTGATCTTTTCGGAGAACGCGGCGTCCTAATGGGAGCTCCAGAGCCGGCGGCGATGCGGGCGCTTACTCTGGTCGTCGTATACGAGATATCCAAAGATCATTTGGCGAGCGTGATGCATGACCGCCCGGCCTTGGTCGAGGAACTCAGCCAGCTTTTGGCGAAACGGGTTGAGACAGAAGAGCATCTGCGAGCCGACAGCGAAATCGTTTCTGGTGCACGCCCAGTTTCTCTGGCGGCACGGATACGGCACTTGTTCAGCGTGCCTGCCCACTGACCCCTGCAGTCCCCAGGAAGGCACGGAGAATAAAGTGATCTGCTATCCATGAGCAGCGCTCGTATTGGTGCTTCTCATGGTGTCGTGTTTCGGGCACTGCCTGAACGACCTTCCATACCGCTGGAAGATTGGCGCATTGCCGATCCATCTCGTAGGGGTCGTCTCGAACCACTTCGACTATCAGAAGGTAAGCTAGATAGTCGCTGACAGGAACCTAGCGCATTGCATCTCCTCCTGTCTTAGACTGGGCGTTTGTGGAATACCCCGAGCGATCAGACACTGCTCGGTTCCGACCGCCGCTCTTGGCGCGGTAGAGGGCTTTGTCAGCGCGGGCTATGAGATCCTTCATTTCAGAGACATCATTTCTCGATGTAAATGAAACCCCAATACTCGCCGTCATCGTCATTGACCGCTCGTCTTCCAACGGAATGCGCATGGCCTCGATCCTCCTACAGAGGAAGTCGGCGTCAATCAGGGCCTGCTGGGCGCTTTCTGCGCTGTAGACGATCACGAACTCCTCACCTCCATACCTTGCCGCCAACGAACCTGGCAGGCTATCATGCGACAGGAGCATCAGAGCCAAGCTTTGCAGGCATTGATCCCCGACTTGATGTCCATATCGGTCATTGATCGACTTAAAGTGATCCAGATCGATCAAGAGCACCGCGGTCCCGCCAACTCGGCTGGTGTTCGTCAATGCCGCTTGCAAGAAGGTTTCAAACGTCCGGCGGTTTGCAAGACCTGTCAGTGGGTCCTCTTCGGCAAGTGCCTGCAGCACGACGTTCTTTCGTCGGAGTTCACTTGCAACATCGCCGTATGATAAAACTGCCTCCCCGATCATCGCTAGCTCAGCCAGAACCGGAGGAGACCGAATGGGAACGGTTGGAGTGTTTTCGCTGATCCGTCTGAGATTTCCGATAGCTGACAAGATGGGCGAGGCTAGATGTCGCCGCGCGAGTAACAGCAGACCGATGCAAAAAAGACCCGGCATCAACAAAATAGCTAGCACGGTATACCGGGTACTTACTGCACCCGCCTCGATCTCTTGGGCGAGCTTGTCTGCCGCCAAGGCCGCATCCCCGCTCAACTCCTTGCCCATTTCGTCGATGGTCCGTATGGCCTCTCCATAGGCAGTTGTTGCCCGCTCTTCAAAACTGAAGGCGCTCATGTTCTGAGCGGCGCTGTCTCGGGCTTGTTGTCGCGCCGATGCGATTTCCTTCGCCAATATTGCTACGCGTTTGGAGCCGGCTACAACGCGTTCGCCCGCGTCGAAAGGAAAACCTTGCGCGACAGCCTGGATTTGCAGCTGCACTTGTCGCTCGAGACGCCGATCACGTGCTAGGTATATCGCCCGAACCAATGACGCCATCCGTTCCGCTTTAACCGCATTCCGGGTTTGCGAGAGGATCAGCGGCAATTGCGTTTCGCGCGTGAACTTCGCTTCCTGTTCGATCTTCGCCAACAGTATGCCTGTGAGTATCGCCGCCGCACTGGTGTAAACGAGCGCGATGAGCAAAAGTCCCCTACCCGCTGACCTAAGCGAGATTTGACCTGAGGACTTAAAGTGCAACCAAGACTTCAAGATTGACACCCCTAGTAGATACTGAAGGGGAAGTAGGCGTCATTGATCCGATCGTATGTGCCGTTAAGCTTGATTTCCTTCAGAGCAGCGTTGACACGGGCAAGGAGGGCCTGGTTGCCCTTGTGCGCGGTGATATGCGCAGAGCTCTGCAGGAAGTCGCTTGATATCGGGTCTCCGACGTAGCTGTACGCAGATCCCTCCGGCGTTTCCATAAACGTGAGGAGCTCGATGGCATCCCCGATGAGAAGATCAGCCTTCTTTTCGATTAGCAGCCTTCGAGCGGCTGGCTGGTCTTCGCCAAGCAATATCGTGCTTTTTGAATAGGCCTTCTTGAGAAATTCAGCTTGGATTGTTCCACTCTCTACAGCAATCCTCGCACCGGCTAGCGCTTCTGGCGAGCTGTCCTGAAATTTCTCATCGCCGACCAGAACCGAGTGAGAGCGGTAGTAGGGCTCTGAGAAATCGATGCGGGCGGCTCGCTCCTTGGAATAGGCCATGCTGGCTACGATCAAGTCATAGTGACTGGCTTCCAGCCCTTCGATGATATCGTTCCATGGCACCGCCTGAAACGTACACTCAGCTGACATCTTCGCGCATATCGCCTTGGCGATGTCGACGTCAAAGCCTTTGAGTTGGCCATTTTCAATGAAGTTGAATGGAGGGTAAGCTCCCTCGGTCGCTATGCGCAGCGTCTCTGCGTGGATTGCTCCAGCCGCAAAAAGGGTCGCCAGACCAAGTGCCATACCTAACCGTCTAAGCATTGTGTGATCTCCTAATGGCCTGACTGTAACCCGCGACGGCTAATAAAGATTTTCGAAATAGAGTTAAATGTTATCGCGCTCACATCACGATCTGGGCGAATTGACCGGAGAGAACGAAAACGAGAATGCCAGATGGTGCGCGGTAACCAAAATTCGCGCCATGCGCGTGCGTTTCTGATGATGCCAACGAGGATCTCCCCGATGAAGCCCCCAAGTTTTCGCCAAGCGTTCTTTGATACTGTTGGAGAACCGACTAATTTTGCAGACGACATTGCGCCGGAGGAGACTATCCCCTTGGAGTGCCGAATACATCGCGCGCGGTAGAGTATGGCATCACTTCAATGGATGTGGCCGCCTTGGCGAAAACGCTTCCATCGGGCAAGCGTTTGATCTCGGTACACATTTAACGACCCACATCGGCGCCCGGCTGATGAACCTCGCTTTCCTCGATTTTCAGGACAACGAACTGATAGCAGCTTACATAGGTGACCGGTGCCACTCGGCGAATGTTGCAAGCAGCATGTTGTCCGCGTCGATGCAAAGCCCACCACAGGTTATCGGTGTCGAGATCGCACGTCGTCAATGATTGCCGAGAGGCCTCAAGCGCCAAGCCAGGAGGTCATTTATTTTTGTCGGCTTCGCGCGCACTGACGATGCGCTACTCGTCCTGCAAGGTTCAAAGCGCGTTGCGCGCGAGGCCTGAGACACGCGAGCTTGAATTCGTCACCGACGGGAACGTTCGTCGTCCAATAGTCGTCTGATCGCCTCCGCGCGTTGGCTGTGTGAGACCAACACTGTCGCTAGATCAGGAGCGCCATGCAGGCAAACGTTGCCCCTAGGAAGGGCAGTGGACCGAGGAACCAGAAGGCGGCCACCACCGTGAGCCAATGCACGGGTCCAGGCCACCAGGTCCCGCTCCTCTTGCCGCGAGGGGCTCGAGCCAATCGCTGCCAGGCGATAGTTGATCTGACGAACCGCCCATATGAAGTCCGACAGGCCGTTCAATAGGGTTGCGATAACGAGCAATACTTTGCACTGGAAAAACCATGCTGGGTCCTGAGCAGCAAACACTGCTATCAGGCCATGCCCTGCGCCATAGTTGGGCTCCACGAATAAAGCACCACTGAGACCGACAATCACAATAAGATTAGCCGAGCCGAAGAATGAGGCTGAGTTGATTGTGTGTCCCCGAATGGCGGCGTCGCCGATAAAATTATTATCTCTCGTTAGCACTTCTTGCATCCATGACAACCGGATACGGATCATGTCGATGGAGAGACTGGAGAAAAACGTCTGGTTAGGCAATGATGCGAGACAGTGGACGCGATCATCTTCCGCACTGGAAGGCGATCTCCCTTTAGGAAGAATGTGAGGGTTATCGCTCCCTGCTTCCGCGTTATCGGGCTGAAGGCAGGGCGTCGGGTACTTCCTGCGCATCGCTGGCATCGTCGTAGATCTCTTCGCGGATGACGCGCAGCGTTATCTCATGCAGATACTGTTGTAGCGCACCCTCCAGTTCGGTGAACTCTGGCAACAACACTTGATTAACGAAGCCCCGCGACGCGCGAAGCATTACCGTGTTACGTCGCTGCCGCCGATAACGAAACGGTCGCAGCCCGTATCGCCGGCAAAGCGCCAGAAACAGGTGCCGAGACCACTGGTCAGGAATTGAGAACTGTTGTTCGATAGGTGGATCTTGACGAGCGAGTTCCTCGACTCGAGCGCGCACCCGCTGAAGCGCAGCTTCCGCTGCGAGGCGCTCACCGGCAGTTCCGGCACCAACAAACAACGCCTCGATCTTTCTCAGCTTCTCTCGTAACTGCGATTCACTGGTCATTCGTCATCCCCGCGCCATCGGCGTCAAACATCCCGACTGCACATTCCAGACGATTTTCCGCAAGTCAATCGGAGCGAGCTTGATCCTTTTGTGATGCCCATGTTCGCTCAGTCAGTCTTTTTCGCGGCGGAAGCGATAGCCTCCCTTTGACTTGCGCATCGCAGCGGCGATTGCTTTGTTGATCTGATCGAGATTGCAGGCTTCTGGATGGAACTTGCGGCCAACCCAGCGCCGCATGTCTTTGTGCTCGTCATGCTCAGGATCAAGCCAAGCATCCAAGAAGTCGGCATAGCCTGATGTTCCGCCTACATCTTCTGGAGGTCCGGAGCGTTTGCCAGAAATGCAACGAGGATATTTTACGCCTTCCTCCCGAGGAACACTCTCCAACCGCAAAAAATGGTTCCAACTGTCGCCGAAGTCATATTCGTAAAGGATGCCCAAGGTTTTGTCGCGATCGTGTGGAAAGTTGAAGTCGATTAACCTGACCTGCGTCGCTTCGAAGGTCTTGTTGTAGAACAGCCCGTCTTCGTCAAACTCCGGTGCGCCGTAGATCAGGCCACCTATATTGAACTGATGGAGATGACTGTCGGTCCAGCCGAAGGCAGCCTGTAGCACTTCGTGGAGTTCGGCGAGGTTCAGTGTAATCGGTAGTTCGAGAACACGGCTTATCTCAGGTTCTATATCGAGGATATGAACATCGGCGCGGACGATCAAGTTTTCAGGGTCAAACGGATCAAGCATTCCGAGATTATGCCGCGCGTGACAATTCCAGGCAACCGCCACCGGCATCTTTGTGAGCAAGTCGCAACGGTTGTGTTTCGTGGTAACGCCCTTAGACCAGGCGAGCGTTCTGATGCCTTTGGTGCTCGACCTCGAATTCGGCTTCGAGGAGACTTTGTAGGAGGACGGTATTTTCCGTCTCTGTAAGCCCTAGCGCTTCCACTTTAGGGTGAACCGTAGATCTCCGCTTGCTTGACGCCTCGTGCGACCAACTGGCGATGATGCCTTCGATATGGCTCAAGATCCGGCCGTGGGTTGCCTGGTTGGTGTTGCTCAGGCTGTAGGCGGACGCCTTGGCAGAGCAGGCGTCCAGGTCGGATAACGCGTCGCTTGGCAGATCATCGGGTTCGGGGTTGCGCGGCGGCTCGTCTGCGGGAATACGATCTGGATCCCCCGGTGGAATGTCGATGGGCAGCGGTGGCGGCGGCACGATCGGTTCGTTTGGTACGGACATGTTTGGCTCCTCCTCCGCGTCGTAACGCCGAGAGAGGCGCCATGTTCCGCAACGAGCAGTGGCTCGCCATCGTGCCTAGCGACCCTACTTCCCGATCCAAGGGAAAAGGAGATAGCATATGAAGGTCCAGAAATTCAGCATTTCCGACGCAAAGCTCGTCAGATCGCCGGGACAGGACGCTGAGATTTTCGTAGGGAAATCACGGTGGTCCAGTTACGATTGGCTATGGTCGTTATGCCCCGGGACAATCGCTAACGGAGACGATGGCGGTTCACGACACGATGATCGTGCTCGAGGGGCGATTGTCGGTATCGACAAGCGAAGGCACCGTGACTGCGGTATCGGGCGATATAGTATATATGCCCAAGGGTGCGTCGGTCACCATAGCCACCGAGGGCGAAGGAGCGACCACGGCATTCGTCACCTATCCTCACTGGGCTGAAGCGCACGAGCGCTAAATGACAATCCAATTTTTGCTCAATGCAGTTCAGTGAAGCCCGGCACTTGCCGAAGCCGTGCAGCCGCCGTTGTCCGAAAGTGCTCAATCAATTTGATGGAGCGGTCGGCCGATGTCGTTTGCTTGAGTTCGTCGTGGAAGCTGGACTACTATCCCAATCGTCCTCGTTTTTCGGAACGCGAGCCGCAATCGGACGAGACGCGACCATCGGTAGAGTTCATCCATCCACCTCTGCGGGCACTTCCGCCTACATTCGCACCTTCGACCAAGTTGATGCTTTCAGGACGAAGCCCGACCTGCGCGAGGCTGAAAAAAAGATCCGGAAATGTAAAACATCAGATAACTGGGCTTACCCGTTCTGGCTTCAACGCCGGCGACAAATAGGCGGCACCCGGCGGTTCCGCCAGCAAATTGACGTTCGGTTTATCCAACGGCCGCCCCGCACCGGTCGCGGGGCCGCGTTGTTTATCTTGCCTCCCTCAAGTTGCTAGCTTTGGTTATTGCTGAAGAATTTTTCACGGCGCAGCGGTGAAACTTATCGGAGTTCCGGCGGGATCGTCAGAGGCTGAAGCACGATGTCAGCAAGTGCCAATTTTCCGACCTGAAAAGCAGCTTGATACTCCGGGTCTGCCACCATTTCCTCAAAAGCTGTCCGGCGCGGATACTGCACCAGTAAGACGGCGTCCCATCCTTCCACGTCGCCAATCGTTAAAACATCAAGACCATCGCCGCGGAACAGAATTCGGGCGCCAAAACGCGCGAGGATTGGTTCAGCCATGCTCAGGTATTGCAGATGCCGTTCCCGACCGCCGTCAGGCACGAACCTAAGAAGGTTCAGCATCACCACCGGAGCATTGTCCTCTTCGGCTAGAAACTTGGCGAAGACCTCGGGTAAAAACGCGACCATTCAGTTCTCCTTTCATCGCAGCGCCTTGATACGCCGGCGTGAACTTTAACATCGCACTGCGTCAGAAACTGTCAGGAACGATTGCCGCGCGGATGGCGCTTCGCAGCCGTGCCGGCATGTTGCGTTGACAACGACCATAGCTTCCTGGTTTGTCAGGGGCAGGTCATTAGAGACTGAGCGCCTAAGACAGCCTGCCACCCGAACTAAAGCGCGGCGGTAGGGGTGCGTCGGTCGGAGTCTTGGTGCTTGAGCATGATATTCTGCTCGAGAGGGGCGCCCGCAGCAGCGAGAAGCGGGCTATCGCCTCTCCAGCCTCTGCGGTGAAGCGGAAGCCAAGGTTAGCGCTGGTCTCACAGGCGAGATCATTCGACGCTATCGGCGCAGGCCGTTTTCTGAATTGTCGCGGCAGAGCCCGTACAATCTTTTTACGGTGCTAATTGCGGTATCACAACCTCAAGGCAATGCCAAATGCAGTCTAATTGAGAAACCCTGCATGGTTTCGACGGGTTATTGAGAGATCTTGAGGTGAGGTCTTAGATACGGTGAACAGGTGATTGGAGAGCCCACTGTAGTGCATTTGACCTTGTAGTCAGACGATGCCATGTTTCTCGCGCGCCTTCGCTATGGCCGCGGTGAACATGCCTCATACACGGAGAATGTTGGATGCCAGGCTTGCAGCGTTCCGTTCTAGGATCCTTGGCGTTGATAACGGCCGTGCTCGGCTTCGGCGTCGGCACATTTGCCTACACTGCCGGATGGCTCTCACCCAACCGCCTTACTTCTACGAAGCTTGTTAGCGCTCTGGCGCCGCCCGGCGGCGCTGCTCTGGGCCATCGTCGAAACCACGCCAAGGGCGTCTGCTTCACCGGAACATTCGAAGCCAATGGAAACGGCAGCTCGATTTCGAGGGCGCCAATGTTCGCGTCTGGACAGTATCCTGTCCTCGGCCGCTTCAATCTCGCAACGCCAGATCCGAATGCAGCTGACCCGACAGTCCGCGTTCGTGGCATCGGGGTGCAGGTCTCAGCGCCTGACGGCGACGTGTGGCGGATGGCGATGATCGATCCGCCTGTTTTCGCGGTTTCGACCCCGCAAGGTTTCTACGACCTCCTGACTGCGTCCGCAAGCAAGGATCCTCAAGCGATGAAAGGCTTCGTTGGCGCTCATCCAGAATTTGCCGCGTTTGGGGAATGGGCGAGCAAGGCACCGTGGACCTCCAGCTACGCTGAAGATGCGTTCAACAGTCTTAATGCGTTTATTTTTACAGACGGTTCAGGCGCCAAGCATGCGGTGCGTTGGTCTTGGAGGCCGAATGCGGAGGTCACTCCAATAACGGCGGATGATTTCGCTAAGCTCGGCGCAAACCACCTCGAAGAAGACATAACGGAACGGGTTGCACGTTCTCCCCAGCGCTGGATGCTCGTGCTGACCATCGCAGATCCCTCCGACCCGACGTCGGATCCGACAAAGGCTTGGCCGCAGGGTCGACCTACTCTCGAAGCTGGAACTCTGATCGTACAGAAAATTGAGCCGGAGGCGGACGGCCCATGCCGTGATATCAACTTTGATCCCACCATCTTGCCAGATGGCATCGAGGTTTCCGATGACCCTTTCCCTGCGGCCCGTTCGGCAGCCTATGCCAAATCATATGATTTTCGCACTGCTGAAGCTGCCAGCTATCCTAGAACCGGAGCAAGCGCGAAGCCATGACGAACGGCAAAATCAAAACCCGTTTCACTGCCGTCCAGCGCGCGATCCACTGGTTGATGGCAGTCGGCATTTTAGCGATGCTCTTCATCGGCGTAGGAATGGTATCCACCATTGGCCAAGAGTACGTGCCACTTCTTGTGACGCATAAGACGCTGGGTCTCGTTATCCTTATCCTTGCCTTGGTTCGACTTGTAGTGCGCTTCGTATCCGGCGCCCCACCTTTGCCGGCAGATCTCCCGGAGCCGATGAAGCTCGCCGCGCGCCTGTCCCATGTAGCCCTATATGCACTAATGATCGGGATGCCTTTGATCGGCTGGGCAATGCTGTCCGCCGCCGCTTATCCGATCGTGCTCCTTGGCGGAATAAATCTCCCGCCGATATTACCTCAGAGTGACAGGCTTCATGCACTTCTTTGGAGCGCGCACCATTATCTGGCGTTTGCGTTCTTCGCGCTCGTAATGATGCATCTTGCGGCAGGACTATTCCACGGTCTTGTCCGCCGTGACGGCGTCCTTCAAGCGATGTTGCCCGGCAAATAATACCTGTCGTCCATCGGCGTTTAGCAATATTTTTGTTATGCGCCGATAATCTGCGGCGCAGGCGCATAAGGAGAGTTAAGCTAGCGAGGCTTTTACGTGAGGCAAAGAAAAAGGCCGAGCTTTCGCGCCGACCTTGCCTCGTCGCCATCAGCATCAGCATGTGCCAGTACGTCCGTGGTCACAAGCGACGCCGAAGCGGCCACCCTCAGGACGGGCCCCAGTAATAGCAATATTCCTCGTCCTCGCCGATGTATTCCCAGACGCCGGCGTCATCGATCTCAAGGTCGTTGCACGCTGACGATGGACCGGCGTTGAATGTTGCGGCCGGTGCGCGATGCGCTATAGCACGAATGCGTCGGCCCATGATCATTGGTGGCCTCGCGCGTCCGTCAGCGCCTGGAGGGATATCGGAATGGCAGTGAATGCAGCGCGTAGCGGCGACTTTGATCTCTTCCTTGCAGATTGGGCAGGCACGCGTTTTAGCATTGGGGTCAGCCATCACATTATCCTTAGAAAAGTTAATCGGGATCACTTGGATGCACTGGCGTATCGCGAGTGTAGCTCGGTCGTTGCGAGGTCGAGCTACGCCGCAAATGTTATGATAGGAAGTTGCAAATCTGCGCACTACACCAGAAATCTCCGGTTGAAAGCGCAAGTCACTGTATTCTACAGAAGTGTTTTAGGCAATTATCATATTGGTTGGATCAGACCGCCGATGGAGGAAAAGCTCGGTGCGGACAACTCCGGCGCTGGGCTCTATCGGACCACATCAGACGATGGATCTGTGGCAGGGCGGATTTCGAATGCCTTGCACTGATGTAGTTGCCGCCAAGCGGACTTTTCCCTTGAAACGCTATCTTCTCAGGTCCTCTGTGACCGATGGGGATCGTGCCGCTGTGTTGGGGGCGCGAAGCAGCGCGCCCCCACGCGGTAGTTTACTGGCTATTGTCGGGGCAAGCATCGCTCACGGACGCGCCACTGTTGCCGCCCTGTGTATCGACCGCGCCGGGTGCCGCGCGGTCGGTGCATTTACTGCGATCGACGGTCCCGGTCGAATTCGTGTTGCCCATCGTGCTGTTTGTGGCACTCGGGTCTACCACGACGGGTTCATTCGTGCCCGTACGGTTCTGGACGTCGCCGTTTGCACCGCCGCCGGCATCTTCGCCGGCAGTCTTGTCACCTGCCATGTTGTTCGGTGTGGGGTTGGACTGAGCGTAAGATGCCGAGGTCATGAGGCCTAGTGCAAGGATCGAGGCTGCTGCGAGTTTCATGCGCATTGGTTTCTCCTATATATGTGACTCTTTTTGAGGTTGCGCTAGGGAACCTCGGTGGGCACGACTTGTTCCAAGTCACTTAGTTTAGAAAGCGCGTTTTAGGCGTGTCGGCCCGATTTGGAACTCAACACGACGGAGCCCGCTTGCGGGCGCCGGTGGAAGCGCTGGCGCAACAAAGCTGTTCAGCGACCTAAATGGTGATGAGGGTGCGAGGTGTCCGATGACACGACGACGCCTTGCACGAGCATCAGGTAGCGTGAGTATTTAAGTTTCCGCGAGCGGTGTTCGTCACAGAGTGAGGTGTACAGCCAACGACGAGAACTAGGAAAGCTGCGAGCGCCAAATACGCCGCAAGGGCTGCATTGTGACAGTAGTGCAGCCTGTCGCGCCTCTGCTCCATTGCATCCCGTTCAGCGTGACGAAACCATCAAGGTTCTCTACCGAGTTCATTTCCGCGAGATCGGCGGCAGCCCCAGCCCTTGGGAGAGCGAGATGGCAATCTCTAATAAACAGGTTGGCCGGCGTGTATTTCTTCTCGGGTGTGGTTGCAGAGTGTAGCAGCATGAACCCGATCTCTACGAATTCACAACCCTGCGCCTGCTTGTAGACATAATGTAGTGGCAGGGCGTTTTTACGCTGGGCTATTGGCCATAGCGTTACGAGCCTGCGCTTCGCCGGAACCACTCGAACTGCGATCGCTCAGGTGATCGACGGTAGTGTAATTGACGAAGCCGTCGGCAGTGCATCAGTAGGGTCTAAACCACTGGCATGGGCAAATCCGGGAACTGGTAGCGCGGGAGTAATCGAGCATGTGGAGACTACCGCTGATCAAGACGGGGGTTGCCGAAACACTGCAAGCCTGCAGGCGCTCGACGGAAAAACTCGGTTCGACGGCGTTGCCTGTCCCTCGGGACAATCGTGCAAGCTGATCGCCGAAAATGGGGGCTGAATGCGGTTACAACAGACTCGACAACAGCGGTCACCCTGTCGACACTAACTTGTTAAACAGTCGCTCGTAGTGAGTTAATATAGGAATTCGGATTGCCAGAGTACCCGACGACGCCCGATAACCGATACTTCGTAGTTCGCGGCCGCCTTTGGCGGCAGTGCAATCCTGCACTCGATCAAGATACCCACGATCGCCTGGTGGCTGAGCTGATGGCGGCGCGTCGGTCTGTTCGCGATGCAAAAGCTGGCAGTTGCGATCTGGCGGAGGCCCGTAAGCGAGTAGACGATGCGAAAGTCGCGCTTGGCGAGCGGGGAAGTCCCTGGTGGGACGATGGTGCTCCCGACTACAATCGCTACCTAGCCCGCAACACTCCGTACGCTGACTGGTATGCGGATTTGGAAGATCGCGCGCTCACCTCGAAACAGCCGGGCGATTAGAAGTCTCAGTTGGCCCAGTCAGCTAGGCTATGCCTGCGTTCGCGATTGACGATGCTGTCAGATGCCAAGCACTGGCTGTATAAACCGCATAAACCTGCTCTTGAAACGAAGCGGTGCCTCGGTCACGGCAAGACAAATACAGTCTTTACCGGCGTCAGCCTTGGGCTGATGCATCAAGCTATCGTCAGCCATCTCGATATCGCCTCGAGTAAATGATGATACTTCGTCACTGAAGCTACCATCGAGCACCAGCGTCAGTTCAAGCCCACGGTGGGAGTGCTCCGGGACCGGTTGGCCGGCAGGGATTTTAAGCAATCGCAATGTCGTCGTTTCGTCGCCGGTGGGTATGATCATCTGAGCAGCGCCGCGTCCCAGCTTGCGCCATTTGAGGCCGCCGGCTTCGTGGATGTAGGTCTTCAGGGGCTCCGGGAAAGTCAGGTCTGGGTTCGTCCGCTTTTCAATGGACACAACCCTGTTGATCTGGCCAGCATCGATTTTCGCTTTGAGGCTCTCCCAGCTCTGCGACACATCGGCTTCGTCAGCAGTTTCGCTCTCGATGAAGTATCCGCCGATGCTCTCCAGAACCGACAACTTGGATCTGCATGCCGGGCACAAGGCGAGATGCGTCGCCACGGCAACGCTCCAGCCTGCAGCCAGGGTGCCGGCCGCGTATTGCTGGAGCATATCGTCATCAAGATGATGTTCGATCACTTGGCTTTGTCCTGAAGGGCCGTGCGCAGTTTCTCGCATGCAAGTCTTATCCTTGATTTCACCGTACCAATGGGAAGATTCAGTCTTTCCGCGATCTTTGAATGGGGGAGGCCCTCGAAAAACGACATGCGTAAGACTTCCGCATATTTCCCCTTCAGAGTTGTCATTGCCTGTCCTAGCGCAGCAGCGCTTTGCTGTCGCTCTACAAGGAGATCGGCGGGCTCGAATTCACCTGGCACAAAAGCTGGATCATTCGGATCGAAGTCAGTTTTCACACCTTTCCGTACCGAGTCGATCATCTGGTTTCTGGCGATCGTGAATATCCAGGTTGACGCCTGCGCCTTCGACGGGTCAAAAAGCGCCGCCTTGTGCCAGACGCGCACCATCGTCTCCTGCGCCAACTCCTCTGCTAGTATGCGGTTTCCTCTCGTCATCTTCACCATGTAAGACCGCACACGGGGAAAAAAGTGCCGATATAGTAGTTCGAACGCGACAGTATCACGCGACTCTGCCACTGCGGACATCAAGGGATTGATCCGTTCGGCACCTAAGCTAACGCCTTCTTCCTCCAATTTATCGACCTTTCGAGCCCCGCCCGGCGTCGTCCACCTCGTTGCCGCTACGCAGGCGTCTCGATGTAATGCGTATCGGCGGAGCATTTGCATATTCATGGCCTAACCTACGCATCAGCATTCGGCTGGATCAAATGACCTCGAAATTTATTCAGAGGACTTCTCTAGGTCCGGCGATCGCCCCCTCTCCCGATGCCCTCTAGGCTGTTAGAGGCGAGCAACAGAGCCAAAGATTCGCTCCGTGACCCAAAAGCCCACGCCTGATGCTGCCGCTGACAGGACGGTTCCCCAAACAAGGTCCGCAACGGTCAACGTAGTCGACCAGCTTTTCAAAGTGCTCTGATTGGTCAGGTCATAGGTGGCATAAGCCATGAAACCGACGACAGCGCCGTGGATGACTGCTGTCGCTATGGATCCTGACATGACCCCTGTCCTGACAGCAAGGAATGTCAGCCCGGCGGCGTAGATCAGATAGAATATCACTGCCGGAGCGAGACGGAACGACGGCGCAAGCATGTCGCCGAGGGCCGGTCGATATAGACGGTCAGCCATGATACTCAGCCAGACAAAATCAATCACTACGAAAGCGATCAGCGTTGCGGTATAAGCGGTCAAATAAATCTTCATACGATACCTCCAGTAAGATTTTCTAAGCTCCGTCCATATACGTCGAGCCCGCGCGGTCGGAGACCAAATCGGAACAAGACAACCATTCATTGTCATCATTTCCATGTTGAGCGTGACAGTGAACTTGTAGCTCGGGTTCGCGTGACGACTAGTAGTGCGCCAAGAGCTGGCCACGGCCCCTACCTTGATGAACAACAACTTTGTCGCGTTCCTTTTCCTTCCGTGTACCGGACATTTTCCATATGGTGAGAGCTGCCGGCACTTAAGTACGAAAATAAGCCTTGCCCGCTATGACGATGAGTCGCGCCGTCTCCGCCGCTTCACAAGTCTTACGACGTCCTCGCGAAACAGATCAAAAAAGGACACTTTCTGCCACAAGGATGACTCGCCGTGGCAAAACGATGGTATCATCGGAGCGGTAAAAACCGCAGGACACTCCTGATTGAAGCCGACCTGCCGACAGGAAAAGGTTCATGGCACAATCCACCATACTGGCGGCGTGTCGTTCCTCGTTGGCGAGCAGGGGTGCGCAACTCGGCGCTTCCCCAATCGAGCTACCCGATCATCACGACTTCGTGGGCGATAATGACCGGCTGCAATTCGATCGTGGCTATGTGATTTCTCTAAGGTAATGCGCGAGGAATTGGTTCTGATAGGTATCTCAAATGCGGGTGAATGGCTTTTAGCATCGAGCGCTGGCCCTTGAGCACCTTGTCGCTGGCGTTTTTCATGGAGGACCAGCCTGCATGGTCTAACTCGGGAAAGCTCTTCTGCTGTCCGGACCTCGGCGGCCATCCATTGTGAAAGTCGTACTCTCGGTGTCGTCCATGTTGAGCAGTGGATCGGCCTCGACACTTGATGCGACAACGGTCTTTCCACTGGGCTGTCGATACTCTCCTAGCGCCATGAGCTCTCGATAGACGTCAACGCTCAGCTCCTCGCGTGCCTCACATACCGCCGCGTCGAAGTCGTTCTCGCTCAGATCGACCAAGCCCTTCCAATGGACCAGGTGCCCTCGTCCTCTTCGCCCAGAACCGGCCGCCAAGATGGATGAGGAGAACCTCGACCTCGTCGGACGTCCGTCGAAACACAAAGTGTCCTGCGCTACGGGGGGAAAAGGGGCGAAGTGTCCGACGTTTTGCTTCGGTGAAGATAGGCTACTCGTTCAGGGCTGTAAGAAGTAAGCGACGGCTGTGTCGTCGCCTCATCACGCCGACGCAAGAGTGCGTGCACTCAGTTTATTCCCGTCGGGATCGCGAAGATAGGCGACGAACGACCCGTTCGGCCGCTCCGAAGGCGGGCTCTCGATCGCTGTCCCGCCATTTGCGGCGCCAGTGGCATACCAGGCAGATACCTGATCTGGCGTATGGGCGGCGATGCCGATGGTTCCACCGTTGGCCGCCGTCGCCGGCTTCCCATCTATCGGCGTCGTGATCATCAGGCGGCCGCCGTCGTGGAGATAGACAAGTCTGCCTCTTGCATCCATTTCGCCGGGATTGCCACCCAGGGCGACGAACGTCGCATCGTAAAAACGTCTCGCGAGCTCGAGGTCGTTGCTGCCAATCATCACGTGAGTGAACATCTGTCGTCTCCGGTTAGATGACCAGCCTAACTCGGCGTCAATCAATCGACCACCCCCAAAGAAAACGCGATACTGCGAATCAACTGCTTGAGCGCAGCGTCGGGGAGCTCGGAGTGCTTTCTAGCCTCCTAGTTGAAGGCGGGGAAGGTCGCGCGGGCGGGCCGAGCGGGAAATACGGTTCCTCAATGCCCTCCTTGTGCGGTTTGATGGGTCAGTCACTGTTTATATCTGGGATGACCCGACGCACGACGAGAAGCTTTTTGGCGCAGCAATATTCAAAAGATTCAAAATCGAGCAGGCAAAGCTGGTTGCCCCACCTGCTCATAAAGATCAGCGGCTGGCGGTGAGCTTGAGACGAGACACCCCTGCGGCCACATTAAGACCAGTGTTGGCTTCGCCGCTCAACGGCTGCAGCGCGTAGTTCTTGGAGTTGCCGCCGACAAGCGCGTTTGCGCCCAAGCCCACGCCGACAGATGCTCCAGCGGATGCACCCACATAAGTTCCAGCCAGCGCTCCGTCGCCAACTCGCGTCGGCGCTGTGTTGACGACGATCCAGCTGAGGTAGGATTTGCCTGTGATGCCGACGTCGACACCGAGCTTTCCGATCGTCCCGGTGTAGCGCTCGATCTTGCCCGTACGTTGCTTGAAGCTGCAAGTGACGGCTTTGCTCGATCCGATGATCATTCCCATCCCGCCCGCGACTTCACATGAAAGCGTCCCCAGTCGCTCTTTCGGCTCGGTCGCGGTAATGTGCTGGGTGGAATGCTTAGGCTGTTTGTGCATTGATGCCGCGTTTACTTGCGACACAAGGGCGAGCGAAGCTGCTGCGGTGATTAGGATAGCGTTTCTCATTTCGAGGTCCTTTGTTTATTCCTTACAAGAAACGCCGCCCTGGCCTATTCGTTCAAATCGCCCGTCGCCTTCCAACTTGGCCGAAGTGAGACAACTTCCTCTGCAACTCAAGCGTGACGCCTTTAGTCCGGCGTGCTCGGCGCTTTTGATTATTACTCGTCTTCATTCGCAAGAATGGTTCCGATACTATCTCCCTCGCCTGCAACCGCCTCAGCCGGGGCGTTATCGTCAAACGCGGCGAGCTGGACCATCATCGCCTTAGCGCGAAGAATGGAACTTCCATAATCGAGATCTTGATCCGCGGCCATTCGCACTGTGATGAGTTCGTTTCCCTCACCGTGGAATTCTACCGTCACGGTGCCAGGCGTGGTGTTGGCAACATTCGTGTGCTTCAAGTTCATGTTCGTCCTCGGCTTTTTCTATGATGCAAAGTGTTCAGCTAGGAAGCGCAGTGCTTTCGAAGCTTCCTCTGAAGATATTGTGTGACCCACGCCTGGCACCACCTCGAGGGTCACATCAAAACCAGCGGATTTCAGCTGGTTCGCAGCAGCGACAGACGCCGTCGCCGGAATTCTCCGGTCCGCGCCCCCATGCAGTAGAAGTACCGGGGTTGCGTTCGCGGACGCCTTTGGCGGAAGTGGGAGTAGCCCGGCGAAACTGACGATCGCGCCGACCTTCCACCGACCTGACGCGACAGCGTCGAGTCCCATAATTGCGCCTTGCGACACACCGACAAAAGCCACCTTATTGAGATCGTTCTCGAAACCCTCTCGTTCAACGATATCCCGGACCAAATCGTCGAAAGCTCGTCGAGCGCCCGCGATGCGGTCGGGGCGCAGGACCTGGTCATCGACATCAAACCACTCCCGGCCGCCCCCGCGATTGCGGAATGGAGCATCGGGCGAGACGAATTTCGTCCCTCGCAGAACTTTCTTCCAAGAGGTCCCAAACGGTGCCATCACAGACCCAGAGCCTCGCAAGCCATGCAGAAAGATGACTAGGTGTGTAGGCCTGACGGCCGGTCGCTGTAGCTGAACGCCCGAGCTAGCCGCGGGCCCGGGGCGAGACGTGGTATCCTGTTGGCCGACCGCCTCCTCCGCGTTGGCATTTGCACAGCCCAACGCGATGGTGAGCGCGACCGCAACTTGGCACGTGGATTTCGATCTGCTGCTCGCCATGCGGTTCTCAATCTATGCGAAACGATAACGTCAACCGAGACGTCGGGCCCAGCCCACACGACTAGAGTTGACGTCCCTGATCCCGAGCTTGCAGTCGCGCGATGCGTTGCCGATCGGCGATAGCCTCCCGTCGACGTCGCTCGTTTACCAAATAATCGCGCGGGGAAAGCTGTGGCTGCTTTACCGTGCCAGTGTTTGCCTTTCCAAGTGGAAGGCCTTGTGCCGAACTCTCGGTCATGGATGTCTCCTCGATTGCGCGAGGTCAACGTCCATGCTTGGAAAAAGATGCAGCGCCGCCGCATTTTCTTGAACCCTAGTTTCGGGATCCCGAAAAGGGTCGCTTACGCGCGTTAGATAGTCCGGCATCCCCCAGGTCGCCTCAATCTGATGACTCACTTTCCTTTTTGCCTGAATGGACGGAAAAGATGTCGCACCAGCCGGGACGAACCTTCAAGGGAACCCAGTGCGACTCCATCTGCTGTAACGGGAAGAGAAGCGACAGACTTGCAATTTACAGATAGTGTTCAATTCTCGTCATGCAGGGCCTGCGATCTCATCGAGGAAATGGACAGAACCGCAGTCGTCAAGCGCCATGGCGCGTCCGTTCCCATTCGGAACCTTCGACGGCGAATGGGTCTTGGATGTGATCGCATGAATGCAGCAGATGGTGTTGATCGATGCCAGCTTCGTATCTCCGGAAAATCTCGGGTCAATAAATGACCTGATGGCTATACCCGATTTCGGGCTAGCCGCCGCCTTCAACTGAAGGTGGAGCAGCCTTGAAAGCGCTCGTTCTTAAAGAAAAAGGTCGGGCCGATTTCTCAAGCCCGACCTTCTCATGTCTCGACAACGACCTCCTGACCTCCATGAAGGTCGTCGGAAACAATTCGAGGCGTGATTTAGCGCTCGGCTCTGCGGCTTCAAGGATCGTATGGTGGGTGTTTTTCCGCTCGCATTCGTGCTTCGCGCAGTCGCTCCGTTTTGGCGTCTCGGCGGCGGCGCTCTTCCTCGATCGTCACGCGCGCTACCTCATCGGTTCTGTCTCGAGCTTCGACACGTTGAGCCTGGCTCATCGACGTTCGCCTTTTGGATATGTCTTGATCCATAGGGACATCCTCCTTGGAGGTAAACGCCCAAGAAGGAGATAGGTCGCGGTCCGCAAGCGTACCAACTGCTTGGCAAGTGTGATGCGCGTGCCCGCATCACCCCGCCCGAAGTCGGCGTGTCGCGAATTCACCAGCGGCGGCAGCGCGGTACGCGGTCCTGGTTGGACGCTTTTGGTAGGCGGTAGCGCACGATACTCAGCGTACCCGAGGGTCGCGTCGACCACCGCTAATCGCTCTTGCAGCGTTCGTTGTCGCGGCCCCGTTGGCTAGGCTCGCCAAGAAGGAGCGCATGCCCGAAACGAAAACGCGGCCCGACAGACGCCGAGCCACGTTGTCATCATCGACTAAAGCGAGTGCCTAAGTGAGACCTTAGTCTTTGTGTTCAGGCATCGCCTTGAGCTGATCCTTGGTCCAAGCGGTCACGGCGTGCACGTCGCCACTTTCGTCACGCATCCAATCTAGGTCTGCGAACGGCACGGAGACGGGCTTCGCGCCGATGCCAAGGAAGCCGCCTACGTCGATCACTACGCTGTTGGTGCCGTGAACATGATCAACGGAGCCGACCTTGTGGTCATCAGCACCGTATACGGTCGCTCCTTCGAGGTTTTCAGCGGTGAGCTCGGCGGCGGTGAGACGGACGTGGTTGGTGTGGTCCATAACGATCTCCTTGGTCTGTTACGCACTAACAATCGTATCCAACGCCGTTTGTTCCCCGATGGCCCCATCAATCATGGATAACTGGTGCGCAAGGGTCCGGGGGTCCGGTTATGGGCAGACGCCACTTTGACGACATTTAACCGACGTCCGATGGAAACGCGGGGCATGATGGATCGATGCGGTTTGGAGTGCATACGGCCCTCGGCGCGTTTGTCTCCGGCGGTTTTGTTGGGGAATCTCCCATCCTCACCCATCAGATGGACGTCGCGTGTCCGATGTTCCCAGCCTATGTTGATTGCGTACGTGAAACTATGCCAGCGCGGCCGCGTTAACGAAAAGAAAATTCACCAGGTCTACGTATGCTCGAGCACCGGCAGACGATGACAAACCGGAGTTTCAATCGTGACGAAATCGCCGCTGCTCATGATAACCGCGCTTGCCACAGTGCTTGCCGTTCTGGTCGCCATCAACCCCTTCGGTCGCAACTTGGTGTTGCCACATCCGACAGAAACGGCAACTCCGAGGGCCTAGATCGGTCTGATCAGACTGCAGTACCTCGAGCCGACCACGCTTGCAGCGATGTCGGAGATTCGAGCTAGGCAATTCGAAGGAGCTTCCCCTTCCAACACGATGACTCCGCAATCATCGACGACCGTAATCCTGGCATCGCTCAGCTCGATCGCATACGCCAAAGCGGATGAGAGTGTAGCGGCTGCTCCAGCGAGGCCGGATAAGGGGCTGACGATGCTTGGTACGTTGGCTTGAAACATATCGCACTTCCTCTTGCCTGGAAGAAACGCATAGCCCAGAAATTTGTTCATCCTGCGTTCATCTAGCGGAGATGCCGAGATGCTTGCGGGAGACGTACGGCCTCGCGAGAAGCGTTTCACGCCATTCAAATTCAGTTCGAATTACAAGCCTGCAAAAAGACAGACCGCCGCGTCTTCATTGATCCTCACTACCGATTAGACCTTGGAACTGCGTTGAGTTGCAAAGCGGAAATGACTAGCGGCAACACAGCCGACCCTGCTGCCGCGAGTGGGAGGGCGCGTAGCGCTTTCATGGCTACGAAGCTCGCGGCCATGGCCGCCGCTAGCTTCGCCCAAGGGTATTCGCCAAGCTGAGCGTGTGCACTTGCGTCCGCCCATTCCATGCGAGCTTGGACGATTTGCTCGATATCGTGTCTTATGCGCGCGACGCGGTCCCGCAAAATTTCGAGTTCGACCTGTGTGTCGCTGTAGCGCAGACGCAGCTCCACGTTCGCGGAAACGTAGTCCAGGGGAGCGTTCTCCTCTACTTCGTCGCCGATCTCCTGGGATGTCTCGTCAAACGCTCCGGTCGGGTGGCCAACAGGTTCGGCGTCTAAACTCTGAGCGTTTTGGAGCTCCTCATTCAATGAACCCATATCGGAACCCGACGTCATATCTTCGCGCTTGTGCATTGTGCTCTCCCTAATTGGTCGATAACGCCGAAAGAGCTCTTAGGTTCAGCATTTACAGGGACTTCGACGAACTCAGATACTGGTCCTCGCGGGGGGCTTCGCTTACACGATCGTGAAACCAGAGGCATTGTCTTGAACATCCCGCAGCCCCTTGTAGGACGCATGCCGCAGCTTGCCGTCATCTGTCCAGGCGCGATACTCGATCTTCGTGATCAAAGTCGGCTTGGCCCATGCAATGTCCTTATGACAACCGTTGTATTCGACTGCCGGCCTCTTGGTCGCCAGCTTGTACAGAGCCCCGCGGAGTTGAACCGCGTCGTTGTATTGGAAACCCGTACAAACGGAGCCGATGTATCGAAGTCCGTCGCCCTTGCCGGCCCACGCCCCCACTTTCAGCCAAGCGCTCGGTCTCTCCCTTATCCGGGGGATTCCCGGCGCTCATTCGTTTTTGGCAACATTTCTTGAAGTGCGCCACATTTACGACTCTGTAACCCTTAGGTAATGGCTTGGCCGCTATTATACTAAGACAGTGCGATGATGAATGGAGAGAGTATGCCCGGTGTATGGCGTTGTCTTAGTGTCCCCTCGATGCTGCTGCTGACCTCGTGCTCGACGACAGAACCTCTCCTGACGGCCTCCACTACTCAGCCTAAGACTGTACCCCAAACAGACCAGGCCGTCATCGCGGAGACGGTTGGCCGTTCCGATGGGGGACTGCAGCCTTTGGCCTGGGCAAATCCAGCAACTGGAAGCGCTGGTGTCATTCAGCAGATAGAACCGACCGCCAATGGCGGCCAAGGCTGCAGGCAATTTCTCACGACACACCAGACGATCACCGGCAGTTCCAGTCTGAATGGGGTCGCCTGCCCTGCTGAAGACCATCAATGGAAAATCAGCCGCTAGCGGATTTCGTCCAGGCCGCTGACCGCGCTGACGCAATCCATGACGTCGTCGGAATCTAGCGGTCAGTGCGTCCTTTGGAGATCGCAGCGCGTGATCCATTCAAAGGGCAAGACGTTAGGGGCCACATCGGGGTCGAGTTGGACCAATCTCATACTGCGATAGCTCCAAATGTAGGGAATGCAGCCCTTCAAGGCTGCCGCGTGAACACGGAATTGAAACTCCCGCGGCACCTCGCGGATCGACCGGAAGAATGAGTGCTGGATTTCGCGGTCGGGGTTAAACGTGGAAATCGCTGCTCTCCGCTGCCAATCGGCGTATAGACCTACCGATGACACGGTAAGGAACATCCACATCACCATGAACAAGGCAGGTCGCAAACACACCGGCAGTCGGGGTGAGACGACTGGCGGACTGCCGCTCCTGCAAGCAACCCGCTCGCCAGGAGCAGGATTTGCCAATGCCCCGGCCGGGGAAAAACGACGAAATCAATCGGCGATGTGATGTCGCCGCATAAGGCCAGCGCGGTCGCACAATAGGCACCAATAAAACAGGCGGCAGCTTTGAGGTTCATCGCTACCCCTGCTCCATCATCGTTTCGATTTACAGACACAGATTGCCTGAACTCCAAGAATACCGCTGTCGGCGCGCGATCGTCTGAAGCGAAGTGAATTTTATTCAACGGGCAGTCGGCCGCAAGCGCGTTTGGTCAATCGCCGCCTAGATGTCCCGTCGCCAAGGCGTCCTATGCCCCCCTTAGGGTCGGGATTCTCGAAACATTAATCTTACGAGCTACATGCCACCCCATCCCTTCATCGGTTCGCTGCCGAACACCTTGCTGACCGGTCTTCAGCTTGCCAATCGTCGGAACGGTTATCGCAAAGGAGCGCGCCCCGGTGGGGGTGGCATCTATTCGGATGGCGTTTCTCTGCGAATGAGATCATCTGCCGTTCCCACTGTGAAACCGCTCCCCATTACCCGACCGGCGAACTGAACAGGTTCCGATACTGCCTCGGCTGGCTCCTGAGATACTGTTCAGGGGCTCGCACAGTCTCTCCGAAATGGGCAGCGGCATGCCACGGCCAACGCGGATCATAGAGAACTGCTCTCGCGATAGCGACAAGGTCAGCGTCGCCGGTCGTTAGGATGCCTTCCGCTTGCTCAAACTCCGTGATCAAACCAACGGCGATTACGGGGATGTCGACGGTCTGCTTGACAGCGCGGGCGAACGGCACCTGATAGTTCGGCCCAAGAGCGATTTGCTGATGTGATGCCAGTCCGCCTGTAGAGACGTGGATCGCCGAACAGCCTCTGGCCTCAAGCGCCTTTGCAAACACGACCGTCTGATCGGTATCCCAGCCGCCTTCGGCCCAATCGGTCGCCGACACTCGCATAGTAACAGGCTTGTCGGAGGGGAACGCCTCCCTAACCGCATCGAATACTTCCAGCGGGAACCGCATGCGATTTTCGAGAGAACCGCCATACTCGTCGGTGCGTCTGTTGGACAGAGGCGACAGGAATTGATGGAGAAGATAGCCGTGTGCACCGTGTATTTGTACGGCATCAATACCCAAAGCAGCAGCTCTTCGCGTGGCGTCGACAAAAGCGTTTCTGACCCGCGAAAGCCCCTCCTTGTCGAGGCTTTCCGGGTAATCGTAATCGTCCTTGAACGGGATAGCGCTTGGAGCGACGGTCTTCCAACCGTTATCGCTGTCTGGGCTGATCTGATGGCCGCCGAGCCACGGCTTTTCAGTAGAAGCCTTGCGCCCAGCATGGCCGAGTTGAATAGCGATCGGCATATCGGACCATCGGCGGACACTGGTCAGCACACGATCCATTGCGGCTTGGCAGCCGTCCGAGTAGAGGCCGACATCGCCATATGAAATTCGGCCTTCGGGCGAGACCGCCGTTGCCTCTATCGTCAAAATGCCTGCGCCCGACAATGCGAGGCTACCCAAATGTATTTGATGCCAGTCAGTCATTTCGCCTTCGACCGCGGAGTACTGGCACATCGGTGCAATCACAATGCGGTTGCGAAGCTCGAGAGCACCAACACTGACAGGTGAAAATAGTCTCGTCTTGGACATTGTCGCTCCTTCTTGATCCCGGCATTGGTAATGCTTCTGGACGATATAGCAACTTGGTTCTGCAGAGCACGATAATTCTGGAACGGCAACTTCCCCCAGGCGGTTGTGAGCCTCCCGGTTCGAGGCTCATTCCGACGTCGCGAAGGCTTCACCGGATTGGCAAGGTAAGATCATTGTCGATGTTACGAACGCCTATGACGTGCCCGTTGAAAAGCTAGGGGACCAACCCTCAGTCAAGGTCATTGAGGACGCCTTCTCGGGAGGAAAGGCCGTCAAGGGGTTCAACCATCTTGCTGCGGGCATTCTCGGGCAAAGTCCGGACGTGAAAGGCGGCAGGCGGGTCGTGTTCCTGGCGAGCGACGACGAGGCTGCGGCGACGAAGGTTGGAGTGCTCGCAGAGGAGCTTGGCTTTGCGCCAATCAACCTGGGAGGCCTCTCCAAAGTCGGCCTGCTGGTGCAGGCACGCGGGGACAAATGGGGACATCTGATCTTCAAGGACTTGGTCAAATTCGACTGAGGCGGCAACCCCTCAAACACAGGAGGATCACATAATCATCGAAGAGAATGTTCAGATCGGTCAGAGCTTCTTGGAAACCTGGATAGCGGGGGCAAGCAGAAATTGTGGGCCTTGGCTTCTAAAGAGCCGCTGATAAAGATGCGGCGATCACTGCCTGAATGCCCTGCTCTACCCGGCACGACGGGAACACAAACCTGTCGCAGCTATTGTACGCAAACGTACTAAGATTTTCAGTTGAACATCAATGGTTTGCGGATATTCCTGAATATGGCTTCCAAGCCGCTTCAGTAATTATGGCTCAGCTTTTGCCTCGCTTGGTTGCGAGGCATTTTTCTTCTCGATAGCTGACCGATCACAAACCGAGGGACATCGCTTGACCAAGACCGACTGGCCAAAAGAGCCTCTTACGACCGCTAACGTGCACATGTTGCACGGCGTTCTCGTCGATTGGTGTCGCAACAATGACTGCGATACCTCCAGCGATCGCGGACGGCTCGCCGCCAAAGCGCTGGTGGGGTGGCATGATTCAAATAGTCAGTTGCGTTCATTTGTCCTCTCCTTCGCGTCAATTGCGACGGAGAGACGCTAAGCTATGCCGACTAGGCGGCCGCTATGGTGCCGGAAACGTTGGCAAAAAGTTGATTAATCGGAATAGTTCGCCGGTCGGTATAAACGTGCAAGCTCAACGCTGTCGATCCCCTCGCTTATATGACCGCCACGCTTATCGCCATCGTCAATGGTCACAAGCAAGGCAGGGTTGGGTTGACGAACTCCTGCCGTGAAGTTTCACCGCAAAGTGAGATTTTCCGACGAAGTCACTCTCGGTAACGTGGCGCGTAGCCTTTGGGGGTCAGCTGCATCCCCTCAGTCTTGTCGTTGGTTGTCCAGCTCGGCAATCACACTTCAGACATATTGGCTCGGTTCAAACCTTTGGGGTTATGGAGCCGTCAATGTCATCGTTTGCAGTTCGTTCAATTCTCGCATCAAGCATGCTTATGGTGGTCCTTTGGGCAAACACCGTTGGGGCACAAACCAGCCGCAACGATGCCTGGATCGCCGATTGCGGCGGCACTTACAATCTCTGCGGCTTCGTCGAACGGGGAAGCAGGGAACGGCGCATTCCCAGAGAGTTCGAGCGCGTGATGAATTTCTCCGAGGACTTGGCTGGTGTACGCATCGAGGGCAAGTACGGCTACATCGACCGAACCGGAAATGTCGTAATCTCCCCACAGTTTGATCTAGTAGGGGAATTTCGCAATGGTCATGCCGAGGCGCTGATCGGAGAACATGTCGGTGTCATCGATAGCGATGGCAAATGGCTTCTGAGACCGGAATACGGTCGCGCAATCCCTTTTGGCAAGACGGCCGCACTCGTACTTTCCGGTAAATGGAAGTCACCCTATGCGATGGGATACGAGCGGCTCACGACAGACTATTTGCGCCAGGACAACGGAGCACCCCTATTTGCGCTGGTGGACTTGTTCTCTGGCAAAACCCTCAAAGCCGGGCTCCGTATCAACGCATTCGACTTCAATACCTTCGTCTGGGCCAGAAGCGAAGGCAATAAGGTTTTTGGCTTGCTCGCGCCGGACGGAAGCTGGAAATTGAAACCCAAATACACTGGCGTGAACCAGCTTTTGGAAGGCCGCGCCCTAGTTTGCGTCTCCGAACGTGACGACAATGGCCGCCGTGACCAAGCTATCCAATGCGGGTCCGTCGACGAGAACGGCAATTCTGCGCTCCCGATGGTGCCGCGTAAGATCGTTGGCTATCGTAACGGTGTGTATCGGTTTTTCGACGAGACGAGGAAAATAGGCCTCCTCAATGAGGCTGGCCAGTTGATCGGCGGTCGCCTGTTTGACGAGGTCAACTTCGCCGAAACCGGCACCGTGCTCGAAGTTCGAAAAAATGGCGAATGGATTGGGCTCACCCGCAACGGCGAGATCGTCGAAAATCCCGGAAACGCAGAGGTGTTGATGTCCTGCTCCGGTGTCCAGTTCCTGGCCCGAGACGGTGGCTTCGAAATCGTCAAGGATGGCAAGCCAACCAGCTCTTACATCTTTGAGAACACCTACCCAGGTAGGGACTGCGATTTCCCAAAGGCGGTGAAGCTGAAAGAGAAATGGGGCTTTGTAGGTGCCGATGGGAAACTTCTCTTTGACCCGCCTTATTTCGACAACACCTACCAGTTCATACAAGGGCACGCAGGCGTTCTGGCAAATGGCAAGTGGGGTATTGTCAATACCAGTGGTCGCTTTACTGTTGACCTTCAATACAAGGAGCTGCGGCCGGACGATGAAGGCCTTTACGCGGTCAAAGGCGACGCCGAGGATTTCTGGATCAACAGCCAAGGCGAAAGACGCACCGAACCCAATCGATCCGATGAGCGCCGCGCCGCACTAACCTGCAAAAACGACGGCGCAACCCTAATCAGCAAAGAGGTCGACGGGCAGAGGTTGTGGGGTCTCGCCAACATAGACGGACGCGTTATCATGGCTCCGAAATATCGTGCGATTTCATGCTTTGAAGGTGGGCTGGTCTGGGTGCCCTTCGATGACCGTAAGCAGTGGTGCCCTATCGACCGTCACGAGAAAGTGCGGGAAGGCGTCACTTGCGTTACGAACTTTATGGCCCATCGAATATCTGATTCCGGACCGGAGAAAATGGCCGAAGACCCATACGAGAGTGGAGTTCTCTGGATGCGAGCCAATCTTGATTACGGCTTGGGGGTCAGGGAGGACGCTCCTCGGATCGTCGGCGATTTCAGCACTCGTTTCTGAACTCATTTCACTGAAAGACCATGGGATGGGAGATCGCAAATCAGAGCGGCGACCACGACGTGGCAGTGGAACACCGAGCAGCTTGCCCTGGTTTAGAGAACCGAAACGTTCTCGTCCTTGGAGTTTCTGGTCTAGCGGGCCTGACCAACCTCGAAGCTGACCTTGTCGCCTTCTCGGAGCAAGCCGCCACGGGCCAACAGAACATCAATCATGATCCTTCGCGCCTTGGGAAGCGTGCTGTTCGACATGGTTGATGTTCAGCATTCGTTCCGATAATTGCTGAGGTCAAAATCAACATCCGTGCTTCCCAAAATTACCGTGACGAAAGATTTGAATGGCGAGGATAAGAGCTGTTGAGCCAATGGCAAAGACGTTAGGGTCATTGAAGGGAGCAGTCATCATCGTCGAGTGCCGGCGGTGCCAAATCCTTGGAGAGATGGATCGGAAATTGATCGTTAAACGGTTCAAGGCAAGCGCCTCTGTCTTACGCGTCCGGCGGGGACTTGTCGGCGTGTGCGACCGCATGCAGTGCGAGGATGGCGAAGACCGTTGCTTAGCCATGGTAAAGGTCGGCTAGTAGCGGCCTTATCGCTCGTTCTTAATAGGGTCAGCGCAAGATCGTGATGATCGCCACGCCAACCTCTGCCGCGGCTTTGATGAGTGCCCGCCTAGCGAGTTAAGGGTTCGCCTCGCCAAGCTTGGCGTCGCAATGCCGAAGTTTCACTTGAGACCGAACGTCTGCAGCGGGATTGCTCGTCGCCTTCGAAGAAAATTGACGCAGTCTGACCTTTCGGTTGAAACTTGGATAGATCGTCGTCGTTATGGAAGTGATGCGCGGCGTTCGGTCCGAGCAAAAATTGGAAAAGGCCATGAGAACGATTTTTATCACCGCAGCTATTGCGCTCGTTGCAACGCAATCTTTTGCGATCTCGCGACTGAATCCGCAGTCGATGACCTGTGAAAGAGCCAGGGCTACAATTCACAACCAGGGTGCAGTCATCTTCCGCTGGACGTCTCCACGGGGACTACCAATATACGATCGCTTCATTCGCAACAGCCGTTACTGCGAAGCGAACGAATATGCGGAATGGAAAAACATCCCGACGCGAGACGATCGGTCTTGCCCGGTTCTGGCATGTCGCAACCTGGATTTACGACCTGGAAGCGGTTTCTTCATCCCAGATAATAGTCTTTGACGCTATCCGGCCCTGCATCTCTCGGCCTTTTGGCGGAACTTGCAGAAAGAGGACATCGCGGGCCTCCCAGAACTGTGAGACACCTGCCAGCCCGGCTGCAACGGTTGTTCGTGTTTGCCGCCACCTCAAGCATAAACTGGGTGCTGCAGATACTTGGAAGTGGCGCATACATTAGGCAGGATGGGACGAGCCTTCAAATCAATCGGAAGTTGCAACATCTTCACTTGGGACCCGGATACAGCACGTTAGCCCGCTCTCATTGAAAATCATCTCTGCACCGCCTTGAAGCTTGGTCCGTCCGGCACGCACGATCTCGACAGAGGGGTGATGCGGTTTCCCGCCTCGTCACCCGGTCCATGCCGTTCGGCAGAACGATTTAGACCGCCTTGATGTCCGGATTATCGGCGATCGCTTCGAAGTCCTCGTAGCCGTGCGGCCTCCTCGACGCCATACTGGCTAGCGACCGTCCGCATTTTCTCGGGCCTTCCCGACACAAGGGCCACGACCTTCGCTTTCAGCGACTGGGCATATGCGAGAAGGATTTCTCCGATCGACAGACGCACGAGGCCTACGTCGGCGAACCCGGTTCGCTTGTCGGGCGGCAGGGGTGCTACGGGTTGGTGTTAAGGCGAAATAGCGCTTCTCGACCGTTCTGCCTTTCCGTGTGCCCGCGTGCTTTCGTGCGCAGCTGACGCTCAATGCAGCGGTCGACGACAAGCGTGGCCAACCGTGATGTCTATTTGTATTCAGGCCTTGTCGAGAGCTTCGGGCTTATGTGCGGCGCGCTTTCCCGACTTCGAACTTTCAACGATGATCTGGGGATCAGCCTTCGTAGCCTTGACCTTGTGGTCCTTAATTTTGGTGTTCGACGTCTGCTTCTTGACGACCCTGCCTTCGGTCTTCCCTTGGCTCGTTTCCCAGGTGACCTTGTCGCCCTTCTTGAGCTTCTTGCTCACGCCTTGCTCCTCTCAATCAGGACTGACCGTCGACGGTGGCCTGATGTCTGTTGCGGTTTCGAGAGAATTGCTGTCCTTCGCGAACTCGTCGTCCAGCTCCTGGTTGACCTTGGTGACGTCGTCCGACTGTTGCTCGTTCAGTTCGTGCTGCTTTTCCGCGCGCCGCCGGTGGTCTTCGTGAGCGCCCTCCGGCCGCCCCTCGTCTTCCCAGATCTTATAAGCTCGCTCGCGGCGCTGCTGTTCGTTGTCATCCATCACGTGAACTCCTTCTCTGAACGGGATGATAACTCGCGCGATACCTTCTCGTTCCTTGGCGTTCCGCAGAACATTCCAACCTTTTCTGTCATCGAGAGAGAACGGTAAGAAATGGAGACGGAGACAACTTGTTGAGCATGTCCGAGAGATCGTGCGCTATGGCGTAAGCATCGGGCAAGGCGCGATGAGCTGGCAGCCTACTCCGTGGACGGGCGGACTTCATGATCACTTGGGGTTCCTTCGTCGTCTAACAGTTGCCCGGTCGCCGCCACACTTCTTGCCGTGTCAGACCATGACTGTCGATCAGCAGTGAAACGCACGCCATCGTCGCCGCCAGGAATGGCACTGGACCAAGAAACCAGAACGCAGCTGCTACCGTGAAGTAATACGATCGGACGCCAACACTGAACGATCTGAGCGCCGGATTTAGAACGAGTGTTAGCGCGTGAGTCCAGGGAACGAGATCGCGCTCCTCCTGGCGAGATGGGCTCGCACCGATCGCCGCGAGGCAATAGTTGATTTGACGAACTGCCCAAATGAAGTCCGAGAGCCCTCTCATCAGGGTCGCAACAACAAGCAACACTTTACACTAAAAAAAAGCACGCGGGGTCCTGGGCCGCGAACATCGCTATTAGACCATGTCCCGATCCGTAGTTCGGTTCAACGAACAACGCGCCGCTCAAGCCCCCATTCACAATGAGGTTGGCGGAGCCAAAAAACGACGCGGAGTTGATCGTATGTCCGAGAATGGCGGCGTCGCCGATGAAATGGTTATTCCCTCGACAGCACCTCCCTCATTCATGAAGAGCGGATGCGGACCAGTGCGGCGGGGCCGACGAAATGTCACAAACTTCCGCAGATTGGAAGTTGGCGCCCCGCTAATCGGAAGTCAAAGGATACGATCAAGCGCCTTGCATACCAACTACATTGATCGCCAGGACGATGAAATTACGCTTACGAGGTCAGGTCATCCAAGAAGGCATTTGAAGAGATCCCCAAGATCAAGGTCGACGGCGAAATGCTCGACCTGGCAAAGCGATATCATCGTCACTTACTTGGCAAGTGGGTTTCCGAAAAGGTCGGTCGGGATCGCCGCTTCCTGCTCAGTCGATGCCGGCTTATCAGTGATTTTTCCACCAAAGAACCGGGCGCTCTCGGGAGGCCCGACCACAATGCGATCTGGATTCGCTCACCAGCTTTGATGTCACGGTGCGCGACCAAGTAACCGCGGTAATCCGGCGCGCTGTCGTGGCCCGCTTTCTAGTTTTCGAAGAGACAAACGTCGCCTGGTTTAGATTTAAATCGCATTCGGCTCATTCCGATTGTGCTTTCCGGACTGCATTTCAGCGCAATGGCCGTCGACATGCCCGGACCGATAGCCGATATGCCCAGAGCGCTTCTCAGCACAGTCGTAGAAATAGGCTCGCTCAGAAAACACCTCGTGAGCAGACAAAGCAGTCGGGAGGTCGTTTGTTAGGGGCTGAGATCAATCTTTCCGCTTGCCTTTCGGCAGCTCGCGTTCCCGTTGCAGAGCGGCAATGATCAGAGGCGCAGCCGCTATGACAATTCGCCCAAGCGGCACCCTTCGAACGACGCGAGTGGCTACGGCGCTGCCGGCGATGCCGGCAATCAGCTTTCCCCAAGGAAATTTACTCGCCGTCTCCATTTTATCTGTCTTCCTTGTCCTTGTCGGCATGTCAGATTCCTAAATCCGTCGCGGGGTCCTGAAACTTTGTCCGCGAGTAGTGTTGGATCTCGATCGCCTTGTCGCTCTTAGCTGTCACCCTCGCGGCTGCCAAAAGACACTTAGGAATGCTGCGATCGACCGAGCTGGCTACCAGCCTAAACGGGCTGGCGAGAAGAAAGGTTCAAATGAAGAATGGCAATCTGAGAAACACTCATTTGAGACCCCTGCTTAGGGTTCAAAGCAGCATCGCCTGAACGCTGAAGGGCTTAGCCAACCGCGGCTCTATCGCGCGAGACATCTGTATGACGCAGGAGAACGAGCGTCTCAGCATAAATCTCCCGCCGGCGTTCTTCTCTCATCGAATAGAGCCGTTTGCGTTCGGTCGGGGAAACTCGACTGCTTGGGCTTTGCGGCTTTATGTCCTCCGCCTCGACTAGGTCGATCAGAAGGTTTCGCATTACGCGGTTGAGTTCGCGGAGGTCACGCAACTCGGACATCACTGGCGAAGCTGCAAGCCTCTTTGCAATAGCTTCGTCAATGGACTTTTCCGCAAGCCTGGTCTTCACAGCGAAGTACCGAGCGATGGCGATCACGCAGATTGAGACGACTGCGACTAATACGACGACAATCATTGAAACTGCTCCTCAGACCAGCTGTAGATCGTCATCCTTTCGCAAAAATTCAATATTCCGGTGAAAACTTGAAAGCACAAACGTTGCCCATTAGCGAAAAGAGCCACCCTTCAACTGGGCGACCCCTCCTGAACTGCCAGTTTCCGCTGCTTGATTTGGTCGAGCAGCTTGCCCTGGTTTAGAGAACCGAAACGTTCTCTTCCTTGGAGTTTCTGGTCTAGCGGTCCTGACCAACCTCGAAGCTGACCTTGTCGCCTTCTCGGGACGAACCGCCACGCGCCAAAACAGACACATGGACGAATATGTCGTATCCGCCATTCTCCAACGTGATGAAGCCCAAACCCTCATAACGGCCCGCTTACGAAATCACGCTATGGAAATTGGGCGTGCGCGAAGAGAAGCCGCGTATTGCGCTGGCGCAGCTTAGGTGTCTCCCAACGCTGCGCCTACGTCGTCAGAAACTCTTGCGGAAACCGAAAGTCACAGCGTTGCTTCGGAAATCCGTGCTCGAGGACGTGCCTGCCTGCGAGGTGAAATCAAAATTATCCGCAGCCGTGAACCTATATCCGATGTCGAGTGTCGTGTTGTCGAAAAGAGAAACGTCAGAGAACAGCCCAATGGCCTGCAGATTGATCCCAACACCCGCATCCAGATGATAGGCGAACGCTGTGTCGCTGTCGTCCATCAACGTTGCAACACCCGCAACTCCTTGCTTGCGAAGGTCAAGGTTCATGAAGCCGACACCACCACCAACATACGGGGTGAAGGCGCTCAAAGCTCCGTCTGTGGCCAGGGGAATATCCAAGTATCCGTTCACATAACCTTGGATCGACCGGGCATCACCAAAGGAGTTGATACCGCCTAGACCTACGCCACCGATGCTATGCTCGTCGACCGAAGCTGTGCCATAGCCGAGTTCCAACTCCACACGCGGCGAAACGAAACCGTACGCTCCAAAGTCGTAGCCAGCGCGAAGCGCGCTGTAGAAACCGACATCATAATCAGTGGATACTGTCGTGCCACCGACGCCGAAGCTGGTGTCGTCGAGAAAATTCACGGACGAGAGCGAACCGATGTAGAAGCCGGATACCGGCTGCACAACCGCCGGCTGCTCAACGGGAGCCACCAGATCTGCTGCAAGCAGCGAGGACGTTGAGGAAAGAAGAGCTGTGAGAACAAGAGCTGGAATTTTCATTGCGAACCCAAACTTACGCGCCACAAGGAATTCGTGGGCTTCAGGTTTTGCAAGTAGAAAGGATTGTGCGGCGAACCACCCGCACCCGACGATAACGAAGAGAGCGTGACATAAAAGCAACGCGGGATTACGCTCGCCAGTAACATGAATGTCGATAGACGAGGGAACATTTTTGAAAACTTACTGTGGTGAGTGGCGGCTGGTATGTTCGAGTCCCCCAGGCGTTAACGCCTCCATTGGACGCGAGTGTGAACTACTATGCCCTCATGGGCAGACGCGCCCCCGCAGCTTTTTTCTGTCCTCGCGGATTGAATCCCGCATTCGTAAGGCCCTTCGGGCGGGAGGGCACAAAGGAAGGCCCGGTAAATATGGACCAAATTTGTCCGCCGAATCTTGAACTCAAGCATCGCAATTCGCGAACGAAGCGAGCATCCCATGAAGCTCCAGCGGCATGCCCAAATTGACAGTTATCCAACTGACAGAGACATCAAGACAGCCCGGTTCTGCACCGATTCAGACACTCCTGCGGTAGTCATGTCACCCCGCACGATCGCAGAGGCATCAGCTGCGTGTTCCATGACAGCCCCGCATATTTCGGAAACGCGCCGGCGAACCAGAGCAAAGCCAATGCCGGCATCTTTCGCGAATGCCTTCCACCCATCCGCATCCATTTCAGCCATGGTCGCTCGCCTACCAATTCTCATTGCCATCTTCGGCGAAAGATCGGGATAGGCTATTGTTGAAAGCAAATCATACAGCGGTGCCATTCTCGGTCCCCTGTCGTCGTAGAGGATCGAGTAATTCTTGCCATGAGCATCGGCATTTCCGACAACAAGATTAAAAATCGCTGCATCCAGCAATTTTGCGATATCCGTCGCCGGTCGCGCCGACACACGCCGCAGCAGCTCGAAGCAGTCTTTGAAGCTCGGCCCGCCTTCGCTGGCATATTTGCTTTCTGCTGGAACCGCGAGCGCCTGACAAAAATCCTCCTGATGGATACGACGCATGACGCCGAGATCGTCGCGCACGCGATCATATCTCTCGACCAAGAGGAACGGGCGTCCGTGCACATTCCTTGCCTCTACCGGTGCAACGTCAAGGCCTATCGCGGCGGCGAGGCCCATCACGAACGCTTCGTTTGCGGTCGTGCCTTTGAAGCGCGCGATCGGCGGCTTCAGAATGTGCGTGGTCGGTTGCCCCGGCAATGGAAGGGCAATCCGTCCATCAATGACCACAACAGGTACCTTCGATTGCGCGCCAGCCAAAGATAGCCTTAATCCCTCCTCGCCGGCCAGTAGAGGCCTGTTGGGAAGGGCGTCCAATATCCGAACGATCCCGGCATCATCCAGTGGCGTCGGCTGAGCCCCGGCATTCCCCGTCACATCAGCCGGCAACATACCTTCCGGCAGTAGCTGAAGCGCGCCGGCAACATCGCCACCCAAACGATCGAGAAGCGCGAAGTCATTGCCTGGCGAAACGCCCAGAGCCTGTGCCGCAACAAGGCGCTGGCTCTCTTCAGGGAGAAGCCCCCCGAAAAATGGGCGGCATTCGCGACGAGAGAATTGTTCCCCCCGCTTCGGCAAAGAGGCGGAAAGCGGCGGCGTAGTCTGGTCGTCAAGCCATTCGTCTGCATACTGAAAGGCGATATCGCCGTGTCTATCCTGGGTAAACTGGCCGACGACACGGCTATCCCACCATACGTTGAGAACCTTTGTCGTCATCGCCTGCGCTCACCAGGTTCCCAGATATCGATTGAACAACCGAGCGTTTGCAGAACTTGCAGCACTTTTCCGATCTGCGCTGTCGGCTTGCCGGCCTCGAGATCAACAATGAACCGCAGGCCGACACCCGCGACGCCGGCAAGCTCGTCCTGCCGCAAGTTCTGCTCCTTGCGTGCCATCCTAACCAAGGCGCCGATGTCGGCTGGACTTCTGACTTGCTTTGACATCTGAATTTCCCGATCGGGAAAATAGCAGCATCTGACCGAACTTGTCGAGAGAAATTTCCCGATCGGTAAATCGGCTGTCGACAAACATAAGGACGTTAACAAAATTCCCGATCGGTAAATTGAGACTATAGGCTTACCGGACAACCTCAGCAGATTGGGAGTGGCGTCGGGGTGGCGTCTGCTTCGGGTTACGGGATTCCAGGCGGGCCTGCACGGCATCGAACAAGCGGGGTCGATGATGGGGTAGACTGCCACCATGAGCGTGTGCAGCGGGCCAATACTCCACCGCGCACCGCGACGGGTGCGGTAACCCCGTTCATTTAGGTAGCAGGCAAGGGCTTTGACGCCGAGAGGGCCGCTCGTGTCGTTCCCCTGGTGGACAAGGCGGAGCACGAGCCGCACAGCTTTTGTTTCCACGGCATCAATGGCGAGGCGTTTTTTGGGTTTTGCTCCCCGATGCTCCGCAGCCACAATGGCGTATCCATAAGGCGCGGCAGCGCCATTCCAGAAGCCCTACCGGGCGTTTTCCTGCATAGCGCGGAAAACGTGCTTCGCGGTCTCCTTGGACTGGTACTCGTCGAACAGGGCAAAGACCTGCCGGACCATGACGCTCATCGGGTCATCGCCGAGGTCTTGGGTAATGCTGACGAGCTTTACGCCCTTCTTGCGCAGGCGGCGGACATCGTATTCGAGCGCGAAATGGTCGCGGGCGAAGCGGCTGAAGGAGTGGACAACAACCACATCGAAGGGGGAGTCTCCGCCCGCCGCGAGGTCGAGCAGGCGGTGCAGCTCGGGGCGGCGGTCGTCAGTCCGCTGCTCGGGGATAGAGCGGTCGTTCTCGGCCTGGCGGCCGGCTGAGGAGCGTAGATAAAGGGCAGCGCACGGGCTGTCAGTGTTTTTCGCATCCAAAGTCGTGCGGTTGAGAAGCTTCATGACTGCGCCCCCTAATTCTCCGGAATGGCGGCTGCCAAGGAAGTTGATGCCCGTGGCAGTCTGCTCGACAGCCCATGATGCATGGCCGAGGGAGCGGAGGAATGCTCCCGGCCATGCGCGTCCTTTGAGCTGCCTGGGCGCGGTCATCGTCGGGCGCCTCCGCTGGCGATCAGGGTTTCGCGCGCGGCTCGGAATGCGTCCGGCAGCGCCTTTTGGCCATTGAGTCCGTCAAGGGCATAGCTATTGAGAAACTGGCGCCCGGCGAACAGCTTACGGTCGACGGGGTTGAGGTCTCCTTCGTCGCAGACGCCTTGCCAGTGTTCCGCGATGGTCGTGATCTGGTGTTCGATCAGCGCGGCGGCTTCTGCCTCTTTTAGGTGATAGTCGGGCGCGGCAGCGAGCAAGGTGGCGAGCGTGCTGGCGCGGCTCTCGCCCTTGATCAGCATGGCCTGCGTGGCTTCGTTGCCGGTGCGGCCTTGCGGGCAAATGTCGTACGCCGGTGTCAGGGTCAGCCTCTTGCCGTCCCAGAACGCTGCATGATTGCGCGCATGGTCATCGGTGTTGCCGCACAGCACGTTGAAGCAAATCCGCCCGTAGAGCTCCTTAAGCGTGTCCTTCGGGTCGGTGAAGCGGTTTTGGGGTATTCCAAAACAGGTTTTAACCAGTAGTCGGTTTTTTTAACAACTGGCACATGCATTGTCGTCTCTAAATGCGGAACTTTATAGGCGGTTGATTGAACTTTTCGCGTCAGCGCGGAGGGAAGCCGATGTTACTCAACAGGAGCTTGGGAAGCGTCTGGGACTGCGCCAGACCGTTATTTCCAAGATCGAAACCTTTGAACGCCGCGTTGATGTAGCAGAATTCATGCTCCTCTGCCGTGCAATAGGCGCAGACCCTTATCTTTTGCTACGTCAAGCAGAAGGTCTTAAATGAACTTGCCAATGTGGGAATTGGTTTTTGCCCTATCGATATGTCTGAAGAGTCGAGCCTCTGGGGCGGCCTCCTAACTCTCTTCGCGCATCTGGATGATCCTGAAGCCTGTTTTGCTCAGACTGGGGCATTCTTCCTTTAGCCAGAGCTGCAATGACCTGAGGCGAATGCCACCTGCCCTTGGCCATCCTGAGGCGCACGACAGCCGCGTGTTCCGTCGCGTTGAGGGGATACTTCGCCTTATGCCGAGTTGCGTTGCAGAAGATGCAGGCAGCGACAATGTTTGTTTGGACGTCCTTACCACCGTCGCATTTCGGCTCAAGATGCTCTGCCGTGCATTGAAACCGCTTCGCCAGGCCTGGAGAAATTGCATATTGCCCGAGGAACTCTGTCGGCCCGGCGTCCCACATTGGCAACTGACAGTAGAAGCAGAGCCAGGCCTGCTTTTGAGCCGCTTGTCTTCTCAGGTTTCTGAGTTTGTTTTTTGATGGCATGGGTCCACGTCCTTTGCTTCATTGCTGAAGCGGACGTGCAGCGACCCGTTGGCGGCCACCCCTCAGTTGGGAGGAAAATCCTCGCACAAGACGACGTATGCGTAATACGTCACTCCGCAGTCTTTGAACGTTACGAGCGCCGATTGGGCACTTCGCTGACGAGTTCATGTAAAACTCCAGGTGAGCAACCTGTTCACCTACGTCCGCGTAAAAGCTTACCAAATGTTCGAAGGTGGTCAATAGCGGCCAACATGAAATCCGGAACGGGAAGCCCAACTGTCGGCTTGGAAAATCCTTGATAGCGGCTCGAATGGTCGGAATCGATCTCGGCTACCTGCCACGCTCTTCTCGATCGGATGCGACCTTGACGACGGTCTGCTAGGGCCAGTCTTATCCGAAAAAGGATGATTCATAGTCCCCCTCACAGAGACATAGATTTCACCGTTCCGGTCTTCGGACATTATCTGAAGCGTCACTGGTTTTTAACCGGCGGGCAGAATTGCCGCGTCGGTCGATTTTGATCTTCGTGTAACCTTCTACGGGAAAACTCCAACCATTTAGAAGGAGGATGGGGTTCCAAATAGAGCCCCCAAGCTATTGGTTACCAGCATTCGTCAGTCGCTGGACAAGTCGGCGGGGCGAAGTCTTTTGTACACTAACTGCAGAACACAAGCTCCGGCAAAACCGCCTCCCAGGTATCGCGGCGAAGGTGCACTCGGAACTCTTCGAGATTGTCGTACCTGCACCAGCGCACGATTGCACCCACCTCGCCGCGGAAGAAGTTGAGCCCATCAGGTGGCGACCAACTTTTGGCCATTCGTCCGAGAACTTGTCCCCGAGCATCCTGTATTATCCAGGTGAGGCCATCGCGCGCGATCTGAAGTGGGTCTCCTACCTTTGCAGCCGAGATTGCGGCTAGAGAGGCATGACCCGGCCCGAGACGCCCAGCCCACGACAGGTCCACTGTCTTGAGGTTTGGCACCTGATATTGTTTGCCGGGAAAATCGGTGGCATCAGAAATTGCGGGCGCGGCACGGCGGAGAACATGCTCTTTGCTGTCCGGGACGAATGGATGCGGTCCTTCAGCAATGATTGCAAGGCTACGACGCGCTCTGGTCATGGCGACATAGAAGAGGCGGCGTGGTGCATCGGGATCCTCACCCTTAGAAGGCCTGTCCCAACCGCCATTCAGAATAACGACATCGTCAAACTCCAGGCCTTTTGATCGATGCGCCGTCAGCAGCAATAGTGCACGCTGATCGCTGCGTGCATCACGAGCCCACTCTGCGAACCACTCGACAATGTCTGGCACAGGCATAGTTTTGTTTGCGAGTTCCTTCGTCAGCGCGGCGATGCCTTCGGCGATCAGCTCCGTCCAGCGGTTGGCCGGTATAGCGTTCAGGACCGTCAACAGATCGCGAATTCCCAAGAGAAGAGTCGTATCGCGCCGTATTGCGTCGATGAACTGCTGCATTTCGCGCAGACGCCAAATGCTGGGCAGGCTCTCGTTTGCCATCTCTACCGGAATACCCAATTTCTCCGCATAGGCACGTACCGACGCCAATCTCCGCCAGTCACGAGCGATGATTGCCGCACGCGACCAACTCCACTCCGGGTCAAGGCGCGAGAGTCGCATCATTTCGTCTATTGCGGTCATTGCTTGAGCGATTTCGCCCGACGGGCAATCCAAAACCTGAACGCGCCCTTGCGCGACCGGGTCAGCCCCCGCCAAATCGCCACCGGGTGGTTCCTTGCTGCGTTTGCGATCGATCGCTATGTCATGACCGGCTTTCATACGGGCTGCGGCTGGCGCGATGACTGCATTGGCGGCTGCGATGATATGCCCAGTCGAGCGATAGTTCTCAACAAGAAACATCGGTCGTGCGCTGTAGTCGGCTTCGAACTGGCGGATAAAGCGGATGGACGCCCCAGCGAAAGCGTAGATATTCTGATCATCGTCGCCCACCGCAAACAGGCTGAGCCGAAGCTCCTTATCATCCAGCGAGCGGCCTGCGACGGCCGAGATCAAAGCATATTCCTCGGGGCCAATGTCCTGATACTCGTCTACCAAGATCCAGCGATAGCCTTGAATCAGCGTGTCACGTTGTGCCTCTGCCTCTGGTTTGCTCAGTCCTTCCCCGTTCAACTGTCGGACCGCTTCCATAATGATCCCGTCGAAATCGTGGGACGTCTCGCTTGCGGCTCCGGCGAAACTCGCGCCCACCAATCGCATCGCCAGGGCGTGGCAAGTGGATATGGTCACCGCAACCGCATCATCGCCGATCAAATGCCGCAGCCGGATGCGTATCTCCGCAGCGGCATGACGGTTGTAGGTCAGCACCAGGATGCCGCGCGGGTCCTCACGGCGGACACGGATTAGGTAGGCGATGCGGTGCACCAGAACGCGCGTCTTGCCCGAGCCCGGTCCTGCCAGAACAAGGACGCTTGTTTGTTCGCGGTCGTCAGCGACGATCTCCTGCTGGACTGGATTCTTAAGCGCCTCCACGATCGTCTTCCAAGAGCTGCCAGTAGTCTGACGCCGGATCTCACCACCCTTGCCGGGCATCCAGCGGCGCAGAAAGGCGTCGCGCTCCAGCACAAAGTAATCCTCGGACAGCCGCAGCGCTTGCTCCATCGCGGCCAGGCCCTTTTGTGCATAGGCCGCCATCACATGGGTCTGGATGGTCTGCTCCGTGTAGTGATCCTCCAGGGGGGTGAAATCCTTTACGGTGAACTGGCCGCCCGAGGGGTTTAAATGAACCGTCATCGCCTGTCGGAAAATCGTCAGTCCCTTACCAAGTGTCACCACTTCCTGCTCGTGCAGCCACAGGAGTGCGCGCTCCATCAGTTTTGTCATGTCCTGTATGCCGCTGCCGCGCAGCAGCGCGTCGCCTGTCAGGGTGGCGAGCAGGTCACCCATCGTGGTCTCGACCTGGATGTCCTTGCCGCGGCTACCCTTCGGCAACTTGCCCAGAAGGTGCCCTAGCAATCGTTCCGCCCCCTGCTGCCGGAGGATCGCGGTCTGTTCCAACGCCTGCCAGGACCGTTGCAGCGTGACCATCAACGTGTTGCGCGAAGCCTTGCGCAGCCGCATATTTCCCTTACCACCATCCTGATCGCGCCCGTCGCGGCTCATGCTGCGCAAGAGCTTTTCCATGATGTCGGGCCGCACTGTGCTGTGCCCCTGATTGCGGAGCGCCTGGCAAGTTTCTGCCAGGTGCAAGGGAATGTCCCCGACGCCTTCCGCATCCGGGGCGGCCTCTCGCATCAGAGCAATCAGCGCCGTTTCAAGCCGCGCGGCCTGCGTCAGGCGCTGTTGCGAATGACCGTCCACCGCAACATGGACAAATATCGTGACCACGACGTCGTTGCGGGCGATCCCGAGCGCTTCGAGATCGGCCAACGCCTTGTTCAGCATACCACCTGTGAATCCACTGACGCCGGCCAGCTCGTCGGTGGAAATGCCCTGATCGGGCGGCGCGTTCATCAAGTGGCGCGTAATATCCAGAAGCTGCTTGCGACGGGTGCCGGTGATTGCGGCTCTGGTCAGAATAGCCTCGGCTTCTTCCAGGCTCCGGATCCTGAGCGATGAGGGAAAGACCTGAACCTTGTTCTCCTCGCGGCTCAGCAGCGTCGCCTCTTCCAGCCATGACACAGCGGTCTTCACACGGGTGTCGTCTGTGTTGGTGTCGCGCTCGAATTCCTGATCGCGTTCAGCTCGCACGACCTCGCCCGAAGTGGCGACAACGGTGCCGGACTTTTTCGACCGCTCGTCAAGCCGCCGCAGGGCCTTCAGGATCGCGCCGATTTCGTGCCGGGCCAGACGCGAGCGGGCCGAAAGCGAGAACTGGCGCTCGACGTCCTCGTCCGCGAAGAGCAGCACGCAACTGGCGTGAGCGCGGTCACGGCCGGCTCGCCCGGCCTCCTGCAGATAGTTCTCCAATGATCCGGGAATGTCGCCATGGACCACCAATCGGATATCGGGCTTGTCGATCCCCATGCCGAAGGCATTGGTCGCAGCAATAATTCGGAGCTCGCCGACGCGAAATCGTTCCTGAATGTCACGCTTCTCCTCAGGTGTCAGCCCGGCATGGAACCGTTCCGCCGACAGACCCTGCTGCTTGAGGAACTCGGCGACGCGCTGTGTCTCGATACGGGTGGCGCAATAGACCACGGCACCAGAGGCCCCCTCATGTGGTAGCTTGGTCTCGATCACATCGAGGATGTCCGCCAGCTTGGTGCCGCGCTGCGTCGGCCGGACCTCGAAGCTGAGATTGGTGCGCACTGCGCCACCGTCTAGCAACAAAAGCTCGCGTCCAAGTCGTGATTTGAAATGCTCTCGGATGTCCCGCACCACTTCTGGCTTGGCGGTGGCGGTCAGGCAGAGCACCTGGGCAGGCGCTTCATCGCCGGAAGATTCCTTGATGAAGCGGCTGACATAGCGGTAATCAGGCCGGAAATCGTGTCCCCATTTCGATACACAATGCGCTTCGTCCAGCACCCAGAGCCCGATCTCACGCTGTGCCAGGACCGATCGTACCGAATTGCTGCGCAGTTGCTCGGGTGAGATCAGCAGCATTGCGGCCTCTCCCATGCGGACACGGTCCAGTGCATCCTGCCGCTCGGGCATCGAAAGCATGCCATTGACGGTCACCGCAGAGGATATCCCTGCCCGCGCCATACCCTGCACCTGATCAGCCATCAACGCGACCAGCGGCGAGATCACCACTGTCAGCGCTCCGGTCTTGTCGAACTTCGACAAAGCGGGGATTTGATAACAGACCGATTTGCCGGTGCCGGTCGGCAGAATGCCGAGGACGCTCGACCCGCGCATCGTCTCATCGACGATCCTCTCCTGCAGGGGGCGTCCCATGTCATCTACTGGCTCGGCGCGGAAGGCATCGAACCCGAACCAGCGCGACAGGGCGCGGACGGGATCGTTCTTCTCGCTACACCAGATGCAAGCCGGGCTATTGCAATTGGTGTCGCGCAGATGGCGTACGATCAATGCAGCCTCCCGGAACTGTGCCCGGACCCAGGGCGGCATGACGGAATCCCCGCCCGCGACCAGGATCCAGGACAAAGCATAGGCCATCGGCCAACTGAGCTGAGGATTAGAAAGGCGGTCCAGCGTTTGCCCGAGCCGCCTCTCGCAGGCGCGCCCCGCCAGAAGGCGGGAAATCGCTTCTTGTGCCGCAAGAGGATCGGGCGCGGGAGCGCCGCGAACCTCCCGAAACACCGCGTCGAACCCGCCGGCGTTCTCCATTCTCGTCGTAAGGAAATGAAAGGCTGCAACGGCATCGGGCCGGTCGGTGTTCTGCTGCGTCAAAGCCGTCAGTTGATTACGTAGCACCTGAAAAACCAGTCGCGCATCCAGTTCAGGATCGTTGACATGGCCCGCTTGCAGGCGCCCGTCGTGGTAGTGCTTGACTAGGTGGTGGTAGGGATTGCGCGGAAATGCGAGGGGATTGAGCCATAAGGTATCTATCGGTGATCGAAGAATATTCGCCAACCCAGGCCGCACCGCGAACAGATGAGGCAAGTCGTGCCGAAGTATGTTGTGGCCGAGCAGATGCACGCCCCTGGTTGCTTCTGCTTCCAGGCGGTCGAAGGCTATCGCGAGATCTCGTTTTTTTGCCAAGATCGAGAGACGAGCATCATCGCTCACTGCCGCAAAAGCGAAGATGCTAGCAGTTGCAGGATCAACTTCCAGGTCGATCGAAATGCAACGCTGCAGGAAGTGTTGGAGAGGCTCAGCCATTTGCAACAAGTTCTAATCACAGTGACTAACGATTAGCGATCACGGGCGTATGATTGGCGAAAGGCCAACGTTCTAGTTGTACCACACAAGAACTTTACGAAATTGCCACCTATCCAACCCAGTTCTACAATACGACCCTCTACCGTGGCGACTGATAAGTGCTCCTGATGGCTCACAGAGGGGATTTGCGCCTGGCTTCTTCGCATGGCGGCATCCGGCGGCGTAAGCGAAATAATTTCCGCGCTGAGCTCCGAAGCTACCTTACTGGCGACCACCGCGGTACGGCGGCTACACGCCCCATTTGATACTTCTCGTCAGAACACTAAAATAAGACGCGAGAGCGAATGCCCGCTAACCATCTACATCGCAGCCTGCTGTGGGCAAGGTGGTGGGGATCGAGCGTCTCATCGACGAAGGCGGCAGCCGTGCGGACGGTGCCGGTGGACGTCATCGCGCGGTGGGATGTCGACAACAACAGCGGCTTGGTGAACGACCGATGCCAGTTCGTACATGATTTCGACGAATGTGCGTTCGCATCTCGTCAGATTAGTTCGGTTTAACGAGCAATTCCTTGCGACAAATCATGGGGTACGATAATTATTCGGTCGGGCCTGGCCCACGAGATCGCCTTTGCGGTTGCACAAAAGCCTCGATGGAAACGTCGGAGGCTTTTTGAGTTTTTAGGCCTTCCGTTCGACATCCTCAAAGCAGCTATATTTGGATCCGAGCATCGGCCGCTCGTCTTCCTTGATATGGCAGTAAATTAGCTTTCCGTCGTCGGTCAGGCGCGGGCAAGGACGATTGCTGGTATGATAGCCGCCCATGCAGATCGGCCAGTTGTGCCATCGGCGTAGTCTTTTGCTTGGTCTTGGACTCGTCAGGTGCCGACAAACGTAGGTTTTAAACGGGCGGACAGAGCGTGTTCCCCTGATACCAGGTAAACGTGCTGTCGAAAGCGAGCGCAAGAACATTCTTGGCAGCATTATTAAATTTAGTATCTACCACACGTTCGGTGACGGCTAGCTAACCATCGAGCATCTCGAGGAAGCGCTGAAGTTCCCCACTCGGCATGTTTACAATGTGGCGGTCTTCCGGATAAGCGGCCGAATTAACGTCGGCAACGTATTCCTGGAAGGCCGCGATCCTCTCGGCTTGTAGCCGATCAAATTCCGCAGAAAAATTGCGATAGACCTTGGAATGGCGAGGGACACGGCCCTTGGTCTGGCCCAGAATATCGTCTGCAAAAAGGTACTGGGCGTCGCATCCAGCGCCTGCGCCCATTGAGAGCATGATGAGCGGAGTGCGTTGAGAGATAGCGGTTGCCACTTCGACCGGAACAACCTCGATTTCCGCTCCGATGGCACCTGCTGCCTCCAGCTGACGCACGGCATTGAAGACATCCATTGCCTGTACAGCTGTCTTTCCCACCGCCCTGAAGCCGCCAGTCCAGGTGGCGCGCGACGGAATGAGCCCGACATGGCCTATCACTGGAATCGCCTCGTCGGCCATGCGCTTAACAGTCGCAAGGCTTGCGCTGCAATAGACCGCATCGGCGCTGGCTTTGTAGACGCGAAAGGCCCATCGCACGAAATCATCGGCGGTTCCGATTTCGAAGAAATTGTCGCCCGGCATGGTGAAGAGGTTCGGCGCTGCATCACGGTAACGCGGATCACAGATGAGCTCCGGCGGAACGGAGACAATATCGATGCCTGCCCTGTCGGCGGCTTCAGCTTCCTCTAGCGTCAAGACGCGCAGCATAGTAAGCTGCCGCTTACCTTTCATTGATCGCAGGTCTGCAACAGTCGGTCTTGTCTGACGCATCGTAGCCTCTTTTATCTGTCGGTGTTTCTGTCAGCCGATCATCATCCAGACGGTGTCGGCTTCCGTCTTGATCGGGAACGTCTTTAGGTTGACGCAGACCGGGGCGCCCTTGGCTTCACCTGTTTTGTAATTGAAGCGCCCGTTGTGTTTGGGGCACTCGATGATGTCACCCATTACCAGGCCATCAGCGAGATGGACCTTCTCATGAGTGCAAAGTCCCGCTGTTGCAAAGTACTCGTCGCCCTCGGAGCGGTAGATGGCGAACGTCTGGCCGTCGTGATCAAACCGGATGAGATCTTCGGCTTCGATGTCGTCGACCTTGCACACTTCAATCCACATTATGGTTCACTTCCTTATTCCGCAGCGCTTGTCGCACCGTCAAGATGATGAAATTCGTCCTTGTAGGGCCGCGCGGTCGGAGGCAGTTCGCGCTTGAGGAAGTAATCCTCGTTTCGCAGCTGCCGGATCAATACCGGAAAAACTTCCCTGTAGGCGTGCCACATCGAGGGGTTGGGTTCGGGTAGATCGTGCTTGATCAGGGCATGCAGTCGCGGCAATGCGTGGAATGGCACCATCGGAAACATATGATGTTCGACATGATAGTTCATGTTCCAGTAGATGAACCGACTGATCGGGTTCATGTAGACAGTGCGCGTGTTCAGCCTGTGGTCGATGACATTGTCGGCAAGCCCAATATGTTGCAGCAGCCCGGTCAACACCATGTGCCAGCAGCCATAAAGACGTGGTAGTCCAATGAGCATCAAAGGTAGGAACGAGCCAATGAGCAGGCTTAGAGCGATCGCTGCAACGTAAATCGCAATGTGAATGCGTGCAGCAAAAACGACCTTCGGCCATTCGCTTTCCGGCACGAATGTCTTTTCTTCTGGTGTCACTGTCCCGAGGCTGTTTCGAATAAGTGCGATCATCGAGTACCAGGCATCGAGGATACCGAAGAAGTTGACGATCACCCGGATCAGGTCGGGCGGGCGCATGACGGCAATTTCCGCATCGCGCCCGACAATGGTTGTATCGGTGTGATGACGCGCATGGCTCCAACGCCAGGTCACCGGATTGCGCATCAGCATAAAGCTTGCAATCTGGTAGATGACATCGTTCATCCAGCGGGTCTTGAAGGCGGTACCATGGCCGCATTCATGCCAGCGCGAGTCCGATGACGATCCGTAAAGAACGCCGTAGACGAACAGGAAGGGAATGCAGAACCAGGTTGGCCAAAAATAGATCGCGCCCGCTGCCGAGACAGCGAATGCGGCAAACCAGATAAGCGTGTCGCGAATGGCCGGTAGATCGGAGCGTTGCATTAGCTCCTTCATGGTTTTTCGCGGTACGTCGGTATGATACCAGTCCGCCGACGCCAGTCCGATCTCGATTGCTCGCTTCGTGCTTTCTCCGACAAGACTGTAATCGCGCTTCATCATGATTTTTTCTTGCTGTTGATCTGTCATTGCGACATCACCTCGACCAGGCGCTCGACGGGGCGTTGGCGGGCCGCGCAAGCTTGGGAAAAACATTGGATGGCTCTGGAAACTCGTCGTCCGGGGCTGCTGCAAGGGATGTAATCCTGCGGGCTGCATCATCGAATGCGCCTGCGCCGTCGAGTATCCGGAAGGTCAGGTCGTACGCTCGCTCGTCACCATGCGAGAGCCAGAGAATTTCTCCACGCTCTCGCGCAAAATTTTCTCCGCGCACGTGATTGGTCGAAGGCTCGATCCCAAGGGCGTACTGGCCGGCCTGGAAGTTTTGCCAGACGTAAGCGCAGGGAAGTTGCTTCTTGACCGTCTCGATCTCCAAACCCAGCTTCAATCGATCATTGAGGACGGCGACAGGCACACGTCCAGCTTCGTCTGCGGTCATGGAGTGCTGCCAGACCTGTTCACGAAACTCGGGCTGCGGGGCGACAGCTGTTCGATACCCGGCATCCTGTCTGCGAAGATCTTTCCCCGCATGCGACGCCCAGACCACGTCTTCGATTGGCGCCAGGTACCGTGTGCCGGCATCAAGCAACGGATAGCTGACATTGATGTGGTAGAAGAGCATGTGGGGTGTTGGCATGAAACCTTGGTTGATAACCCGGTCGGTAACCCTGATTTCGTTACCGCCGACGTCGGCTTCTATCCTGCGAACGAGATGCAGATTTTCTCCAAACACGGCTGCCTGCTTGACGACGCCTTCAGCCCACAGGACACAACGGTCATCGATCCAACTTTCACCATAGCCGACCAGGCGGGCGGGGATATTGCCGATCCGGCCATGGAGCGAGTGGCGAATGGTTCGCTTGCCCGGATAATTGAAATGGTCAGCAGGGACTTCTTCCGGGCCAAGGATATGATCTAGGCCGCAGGTGACTAGCAATCCTGAAAAGGACCGCGCCCATGCCAGTCCCCCCTCACCCTCGTATTCGTGGAGGGCCGGGTTTCTAAATCCCGTCGGCGAATTCCAGGCAATGCCCAGCCCCTTGTAGTCACAGTCACCGATGTCCATTGCCCGATCGACGAGGACGGTGAAGCGCAATCCGCTTCCCGTGCGAAAGTCGAGCATGCGCACACCACGCTCGACGCCGTCGGAAAGCGTCATCAATCTGACGCCGGCGACCTGCGAAAGGCAACCCGCCCGCTCGGCAAGCTGGCGTTGGGTTAGCGTGTGACCGAACAATTCTACCATGGTCGATCCACCCTCAATGCAGCGCCGCTTCGCCCGCAAGGGCCGATTTGTCGACGCCCATGATAAGGCTTTCGACCGTCAGGAGATCCGTCTGGGCAACGCTCATCTCTGCCACCACCTCACCGCGCCGCATGACGACAATCCGATCGGCCACCTGGAAGACGTGATGGATATTGTGTGTGATGAACAGGACGGAATGGCCCGCTTGACGCATGTCTTTTACGAAACGCAACACGCCGTGCGTCTCTTCGACGCCCAGATTGTTTGTGGGCTCGTCGAGGATGATGACCTTTGCGGCGAATTGCATGGCGCGCGAAATGGCGATGGACTGTCTTTCGCCTCCAGACAGTGTGTTGACGGCTGCATCGGCATCAAGTTTCTTGGAGATGCCGACCCGCTTCAAGAGTGTGGATGCGGCTTCGCGCAGTCTTGCGAAATCCATCGGGGCGAAGACGCCAAGAAAGGAAAGTGTCGTCGGTTCGCGGCCTAAGAACAGGTTGCGCGCGATACTGAGGTCTGGCGCAAGCGAGGTATCTTGGTGGATTGTCTCGATCCCGAGATCCATGGCGTCCCGTGGCGACTTCACCGACACCTTGTGGCCACCGACAAAGATGTTGCCGCCGTCGGCGGGGTGGATGCCGGAAATGGCTTTGATCAGGGTCGACTTGCCGGCGCCATTGTCGCCAAGCAGCGCAACGACTTCGCCCTCGTTCAATGTGAAAGAGGCATTGCGCAAGGCGCGAACATTGCCAAAGGACTTTTGCAGGTTTTCCAGTCGAAGGACTTCCACCATTTCAGCTCCTTGCGACCGTCTTTTGCAGTAGTGCGTGCAAGACGAGCATGACGAGGATGATGCCGCCGACAAAAATGTTGTACGCAAGGCCAGGCACGCCGATCAACACAATGCCATTTCGGATGGCGCGCAGCATCACGACGCCGACCACTGTCCCAAGAATGGTGCCACGCCCGCCGGTCAGTGCGGTGCCGCCGACAACGACCATCGCAATGACCTCCAGCTCGTAGCCGGTTCCTGCAACCGGTGACGCAGCTGAGATGCGAAAGGCGCTGATCATGCCTGCGAGGCCCGCCAGGATAGACGTCAGGATGAACAGCCAGACTTTGACGCTGTCAGCCGGCACGCCACGTGCAATGGCGGCATTGCGGTTTGAGCCGATGGCCGAGATCCAGTTGCCAAGTTTCGAAAAGCGCAACACGTAGGTCGCAGCCAGGGCAAGCGCTATGAACCACAAGAGGGATACGTAGAGCCGGAAGGGTCCGATGGAAAAATCACCGGCGAGAAGCGTCACGAAGATGCCAGGTTGGTCCCATGACTTCAGGGGAAAGCCCTGGGTGATGTAAAGGGCGATACCGCGGACGATCAGCAGCATCGACAGCGTCACGAGGAAGGACGAAATCCTGACCTTGGTGACGATCAGCCCGTTGATTGCGCCGACGAGGACGCAGAGCAAGAGGCCGGCAAGAAGCGAGAACCCGATGTCCCAATCTGCATTTTGTACGAGCAGGGTCACGAGAACCGGGGCAAGTGCGAAGACGGCACCTACCGAGAGATCGAACTCGCCTGCCGTCAGCAATAACGTCATTGCCAGAGCAATGATGCCAAGTTCGGGCAGGAAGGCCAGCATGTTGGACAGGTTGAGAGGCGACAGAAAGTTTCCGTCGGCAATCGCAAAGGCCACCAGCACCACGATGAGAATGATGAGCGAGGCAATTTCAGGGGACCGGCCGATAACAGGCAGCCCCCTTGCCCTGGTTGTCGTCGCTGATGTCAGCATCGTCATGTTACGCGCTCGCATTCGCCAGATTGTCTTTGTGCCTGCAGCTCACTTCTTGTCGTAGAGCTTGAGGATCGGGTCGACGCTAGTGGCGTCGTAGAGGCTGAACGTATGGATATCGTAGCCGATTGGTTCGCCCGAAGCCGCCAGTGACAGGAGCGAGACGGGCATGAAGCCTTGGGCAGATGGAAACTGCCAGGCGGCGGCGTTGACATAGCCGGCCTTGACCGCTTCGGCCGTTGCCTTCGAATTGCCCCAGCCTACGACCGGGACTTTGCCAGGTGCTAGGCCCGCACTATCAAAGACCTGCTTGACGCTTGCAGCAACCGAATCCCCTAGCGCGATGATAGCTGGTGGATTGTTTGCGAGCATGTAGTCGCTCATCTTCGCGATGATGCCGGCTGGATCTGTACCGCAATCGACAACATCGTACTGGATGCCAAGCGGATCGAAGACGCTGGCGATGCCTTCCGTTTCCAACTGCTGATAGCTAGCGCCGGGGACCTCGACGGGAAGGAAGACCTTGTCGCCCTTCTTGACTGCTTTCTTGTCGACCAGGTACTGGGCCCACATCACGCCGGCCGCCTTTAGATCGGCGCCGACATAGGCCTGGCGGTTGGTCGATGTGTCGTCGGTGTTGAAGAAGACGACGGGAATATTGGCCGCGCGTGCGTCCTTGACCTCTCCGGTCCACAGGCCCGGCTGCGCCGACGTCGTGGCTATACCGTCGGCCTTGGCGGCAATCGCAGAGCGAAACGCCTCCTTTTGAGAGGCCATGTCGCCACCGCTAAACGAAATCTTGCAAGTGACCTTCAACTGGTCGCACGCCTTTTGAGCGCCGGCGTTCCAGTCCAGCCAGAAGGCGTCGGACGGACCGCCATGCGAAAGCAGGTAGAAGGTCTTCTGGCTGTCGGCCGCCTGCACTGCAGGGCCTGTGAGCGTAAGCGCAATGCCTGCGGCAATGGCGAGCGTGGTGTTAAATCTCATGACCAATCCTCCCGGCCGGCCGGTCTCAGGGCCGGATCGCAATCCTTCGGCTCAATCTTCGAGTGACGTTTCCTTGCAGCTTTTTCTCGCTGCTGGGGAAAGGACACCGACGCCTCCCCGCGGCGATGTCTGTTCTGAGGAATAAAGATGGTTTAAGTTCATGTCAACATCAAAACAAATCATAAAACATCATTCAATGAATCCGGCGTCACATCATCACTTGACAGCAGACGCTTTGTGGCCAATTGAATGGAGCATTGCATCAATTCGCATCAACATGGCCTTTCACCGAGGCCGCAGCGATCAGAAGGTCCACGGTTGCGGTCCACTATCTTAGACATTGCGCGCGAAGCCGGCGTTTCCCCAGCGACAGTCGATCGGGTTCTTAACAACCGGCCTGGCGTGAAGCTGCGCACCAAGCAGGTCGTTCTTGCGGCTGCGCAAAAGCTTGATTATTCCGCCGAGATCGACAGTGGTCCTGTCGCAGTCAACCCGGCCCGGATCAGGCTGCATTTTGCTTTGCCGGCCGGCAGCAATGCGTTCATATCGACATTTCGCCGACAGATAGAAATCCTCGCAGCAGCCCGTCCGGAGCTCGATGTTTCGGTTATGATGATCGAAGGCTTCAGCCCCGATTCACTGGCGCGCACGCTAAGGGAGCTCGAAGGTCAGACGGACGGCGTGGGCGTCATCGCGCTCGATCATCCGACTGTGCGCGAGGCGATCCGATCGCTGGCTGCAAGTGGCGTCAAGGTTGCGACCGTTGTTTCCGATATCTCGCATGTGCCCCGTACCGCCTATATCGGTATCGACAACAGAGCGGCGGGCCGCCTCGCCGGCTATCTCCTGAGCCGCTTCATCGGGGCACGTCCGAATGCCAAGGTAGCGCTTTTAGCAGGTTCGCTTTCCTATCGCGGGCACGAGGAGCGTGAGATGGGTTTCCGTCACATCCTGAAAGAGGAATTCCAGTCCATCGAGATCGTCGAGATCAGGGAGATGCTGGACGATCAGGATCGGGCCTATTCGGAGGCGGCTGCCCTGTTGGAAAAACACCCCGATCTCGCTGGTATCTATAATGTCGGCGCTGGAAGCATGGGGATAGGCAAGGCTCTGAAAGACCGCAATCTCCAGTCTTCGATCGTCTTTGTCGGCCATGATGCTACCGAAGACACCAAGCCATTGCTCCTTGACGGTACCATGGACGCAGCCATTGATCAGAACCCGAGGGTCGAGGCGCGTGAAACGCTCAATATCCTTACACATGCCGTGCGTGGCCTGCCCTATGAGGGGCATCCACCACGACTGCAGGTGATCTTCAAGGAAAACATCCCGGAATTTTGATCGCAGACGCCGGCAAATTCCGTTCGCGCAGTGATGCAGCCGCGATGCGCAGCTATGGCCGTGGCATTGCGACGACCATCAACCTGTCAGAGATATCCAGGCCGAAAGCCGCGATGCGCTGCGATCTCAAAAGGTCGATTGGGTAGCGCGCGCTGCCCTCGGCGGCGCGCGCTTGGTCCTCAAAGGCCCTGTGTGCGCAGCTTCCCATCGAGGAACTTCTTGGCGCGCGGCACGTCGGTCTCATCAAGGTGTTCAATGATCATCGCGATGTTGGGGTGCTTTTGCGCGAGACGCTTGAGATAGAGGTCGTAATTCAGCGAGCCGAGACCTGGCGCCGGCAGCTCAATTTCACCGACACCGCGGAATGTGTGGCTCTCGAAGGCGTTCTCGTCGCCGATATCGGCGTGCTTTTCGCTCTTGTCGTCGCCTGAGCGCTTGACGTCTTTGGCATGCCCGATCTTGATCTTGTCGGAGAGCGTGTCGAACACCTGGTTCAAGATCGCATCCATGCGGTCGATATTGTGGGTCTCGAAGTAGTTGGTCGGATCCATCAGGAGGCCGAGGCCCGGGTGGTCAACCTGCGCGAACATCCTGACAGTTTCCTCGACCGAGCCGACGACGTTGTTCACATAGGTTTCGAGCAGGAACATCGCGCCGTGATCATAGGCGAACTGCGCCAGATCAGCGACCACCTTGCGGCACTCCTCGAAGCCCTCTTCCGTCTTGTTCTTGGGATGGTGGACCCAGTCCGATTCCGTGTTGAATGTGCCCGTCTCCGAGATCACATAGGGCGTGCCGAGATACTGGGCGTGACGGATGATCTCCTTGAGATAGCCAACACGACGTTCGCGCTCTGCCTTGTCGGGATGAATGATATTGGTGTAGCCGGAAATGCAGGATATCGGCAGATTGTGGTCGCGAAACGTCTCTCGGATGCGAACGCACTTTTCCTTGGTGATCTGGCCCGCAGAGACGTCGATGTCCTTGAAATGCATGTCGAGCTGGACGGTGTTGAAACCAAGTGTGCGGATCTTGGCGGCGGTCTCGTCGAGACCATAGGGGAAATAGCCGGTGAATATACCTGTCTGCATCATGATTTTGTTCCTCCCTTGGAATCTATGACTGGATTGAGATTTCGGTGAGTTTGACGGCGCGGCCATTTGCCATGGACCTGTAGCCGGCCTCCACCAGCGCCATGGTCCTGACATTGTCGGCAACCGACAAGGCCGGTGCCTCGCCGCTTTTGATCGCATATTGCAACTGCTCCATCACGCCAATGAAGGCCTGTGGGAACCACATCGTATCCCAGCTTGGCGTCACCCATTTGCCGCCGGTTGCAGTTTTCGAAGCGTAACTGAGGGTCGATGGCTTGCCATGAGGCCAGCCGATCGTGCCTTGAGCGACACCGGCAGTGCCCTCCACGCGCCATTTGATGTAGTTGTCGCTATCGAACCCCTCTTCGCGCGGCCCCGCCCAGACGTCTTCCATCGAGACGGCCAGCACATTGCCCGGAAACTTCATCGTCGAGACGGTGATGCCGTCTTTGTGAGCGAAGGCGGTTCTCGGGTCCACACGCGAGACGGTCGTGATTTCCTCGGGCTCACCGAGTAAGAAGCGCAGAACGTCAAGGTGGTGCACGCTCATATTGGCGAGGGTGAGCCGGTCATAGCCTTCCAGAAAACCCTGCCAATGGGGGATGGCGCGCATCTCGATCGTCGCCATCACGACATCGCCGAGATCGCCGCGATCTAGGATCTGCTTGAGGACGCGCATCGACTGGTCATAGCGCATGTTCTGATTGACCGAGAGGATCTTGCCTGCCCGTGCTGCTTCGTCTCTAAGCGCAATCGCTTCTTCGAGCGAAAGTGCGAGCGGCTTTTGTGCCAGAATTGCCTTTATGTGTGGGGCCTGAAGCGCCTTGCGGATCAGGGCTGGCTGCTGGTCCGGGGGGAAGGCAAGATCGACGATGTCGACAGTCTCGTCGGCAATCAGTGCCTCGGGGGTGTCATGGACTGTCGCAATGTCCCAGCGTCTGGCGACGGCCTCTGCCTTCGACCGCGTCCGCGATGCGATGGCAACGACCGGGAAGCCGGCTTGGCGATATGCGGCGAGATGACACTCCGCCATGATCATGCCGGCCCCGATGCAGCCGATGCGATAGTCACGGGAACGGATCGGCGGATCCGGGGTGAACCCATTTGTGTCTGACATGTTTCCTCCCAATTTTCTTTTCGTTTATCGGGCCAGCGCCTCACCCGCCGGACCGAAGAAGTGCATTTTTGCCGGATCGCAACTCAATGCGACGGCACTGTCTGGCGCAAGCCGCGGCTGACCGCGCATCAGGGCCCTGAGCTTCTGGTTGCCCGTGTCGATCGTCACGACCGTATAGCCTCCAAGTGGTTCGACTTCGAACACGCGCGCAGGCTTGCCGTGACGACCATCCGTCCAAGCTTCGACCTTGAGGTCCTCCGGCCTGATACCGACAGCCGCTACCGTCTCCGGCAAGGCCTCCTGCGATATTCCAATCGTTCCATGTGCAATGTGCTGACCCCCACCAGCATTGCCATTGAGTTCGGCCGCCATGATGTTCATGACCGGCGCGCCAAGCAAGCGCGCAACGTACTCGCTGGCCGGCCTGTCATAGATTTCGACCGGGGAGCCGATCTGCCGGATCCGACCGTTTTCCATGATTGCCATCCGATCGGCGACCGACATTGCTTCTTCCTGATCGTGGGTCACATAGATCAGCGTCTGGCCGAGTTCCCCCTGGATGCGCTTCAGTTCGACGCGCGTCTCCTCGCGAAGCCTGGCATCGAGCGCAGAAATCGGGTCGTCCATTAGATAGGCGACCGGATCGCGTACCAGTGCTCTGGCGATAGCGACGCGCTGACGCTCGCCGCCCGACAACTGTGCCGGCGGCTTGTGAAGCAGATGCGCAATGTGCAGCTTGGCCGCCACAGCCTCGACACGCGCTGCGATCTTCGTCTCGGGTACCTTGCGTTCAACCAGCGGGAAACGGACATTGTCACCGGCGCTCATGTGCGGGAAAAGCGCCAGGTTCTGAAACACCATGGCGACGTTGCGGGCGGCCGGCGAGATGTCGTTGACCGGTGTTCCACCGATCAGCACCTCTCCCTCATCAGGTCTTTCGAGCCCGAGGATCAGCTTGAGGATCGTCGATTTTCCCGAAAGCGGCGGGCCGAAGAAACAGAAGAACTCTCCGGGCCTGATGTCGAAAGACACGTTTTTGACCGCAATTGTCTTGCCGTAGGACTTGGAGACATTTCGAAAGGATATGCCGGCCATCAACGCACCTTTGGAGTTGCGGGTCGTATTGCGACGCCACTTGCGGCATCAAACAGCCGCACGGCGTCCGGTTCGACGACGACATGGACCACCACTCCGGCAGACAGGCCGACATTGTTGTCAAGAACGGCCTTGACCGCGACTTCACCGCGGCCGAGATGCACGATCGTGCGCGCGCCGATGCGTTCGACGAAAGTGACATGCATGGGAATACCGCCTTGGTCGGCAAGTGAGACGCGCTCCGGGCGAAATCCGTAGATGACCTCCGTGACGCCGGCGCGCCGAGCGCCTTCGGCCACTTCAGCAAGGAGCGGTGCACTCACGCCCAATGGACCAAGATCGATCAGCAGCCCGCGATCTGCCTGTGCGAGGCTGCCCTTTAGGCGGTTCATGCCGGGCGCCCCAATAAAATCGGCGACGAAGAGATTGATCGGATCGTCATAGACCTGAAGCGGTGTGCCGACCTGCTGCAGGACGCCGTGATCCATCACGGCGATTCGGTCAGCCATGGTCATGGCTTCCAGTTGATCGTGGGTGACGTAGACCATCGTTTGCCGGAACTGTCGCTGCAGGTGTTTGAGCTCGGTTCGCATGACGGCGCGGAAGGCCGCGTCGACATTCGACAAGGGTTCGTCGAGAAGAAAGATCGCCGGCTCGACGATCGCCGAGCGGCCGATCGCCAGTCGCTGGAGAATATTCACCGACAGCTTTGCCGACGGCTGCTTCAGGAAAGGGGTCAGTTGCAGGAAATCTGCCATTGCCAAGACGCGCCGGTGTGTTTCGGCTGCAGCGACGCCGCGCACCTTCAGCCCATAGGCCAGATTGTCGTAGACGCTCATGTGGGTGAAGATCGCATAGTTCTGGAAGACGAAGCCGACGCCACGCCTGCCCATGGCCACGCCGTTCATGTCCTTGCCGTCGAAGAGGATGCGTCCTTGCGACGGGTTTTCCATGCCGGCAATCATGTTCATTGTCGTCGACTTGCCGCAACCGGATGGCCCAAGCAGCGCCATGAACTCGCCGTCGCGAACCTCTAGCTCCATTTCCTTGAGAGCGGTGAATGTCCCGAAGCGTTTGACGAGATTGTTAAGGTGAATGGTGGTCACGCAACGCGCTCCTTCCTGGCAGCGTTCATTCGCCCGATGGCGAAGGCAACGAGGATCGAAAGGACAAGGAGGATCGCAAGGGCGATGGCAGCGACATAACCCCAGATCAGATCCTGCTGCGTGACCTTGTAGATGTAGACCGAGATGGTTTCGGTCGCGACACCGGGGCCGCCACCGGTCATGATGTATAGCGTATCAAAGATCTTGAAGTTCTCGATGACGCGGATCGCAAGGGCGATGATGATGATCGTCTTCATCTTCGGCAATACGATCGTTCGGAAACGCTGGGCCCAGGAGGCGCCGAGCAGGGTCGCCGCACGCATTTGGTCTTCGGGAACGCCGACGAGACCCGCAAGCAGGATGAGAAACATCAGCGGCGTCCATTGCCAAATATCGGCCACCATCACCGCGATCAGTGCAGTCGTCGGACTTGATAGCCAGGCAAGCGTGATCGGTGTTCCTGTCAACGTCGACAGGATGTTGTTGATCGGTCCGCCCGACTGAAACAGCATGAAGAACATGTAGCCCGCCACAGCCGGCACGACCATCATCGGGATCAGCATGATGGAGTAGAACAGCCGCTTTCCCACAAAGTCGTCGATAAACAGGATGGCAAGGCCGAGGCCGAGCAGGAATTCGACGGGCACGCAGATGGCCATGATCAGCGCGGTTCGCCCGAGCGCGCTCCAGAAGCGACCGTCGACGGCAAGATCGGTATAGTTTGCAAAGCTGTTCCATGACTGCCAGGCTTGCCACCAGCCGACGCCATCGAGCGGAGACCAATCTGTCATGCTTATGTAGAGCTGCATAAGCAGCGGAAAAAGCGCGATAAACAGGACGAGTACCTGCGCTGGCAGCGTCAAAAGGAGCCCCAGCCTGCGTGCCTCGGGCGCAGTGTCGGATGTCTCAGGCGCTGCGATGGGCAGCTTCTTTTCGGTTGCAACGGCACTCATTGCTTGAGAGCTCCAAAAGTCAGCCCGCGAACGAGATGGCGCTGGATGGCGATCCCCATGACGACGGGCGGAACGGCGGCGATCAGGCCAAGGGCGGCTTTGGCGCCGTAGAGTTGCCCCGTCATCGAAGACGAGAGTGAGGCCATGTAGACAGGAATAGTCACCCATTCGCGCGTCGTCAGGAGCAGCGAAATGAGATAGTCAGACCAGTTTAGGATGAAGACGAAGAGCGCTGAGCTGGCAAGCGCCGGACGCATCATCGGTAGCGTGATCTTCATGAAGACCCGCATCCGAGTGCAGCCCTCGACGAGTGCTGCATCTTCAATCTCCCGCGGCATGTCGTCGAAGAACGTCTTCATCAGCCAGAATGCGAAGGGCAGCGTGACAATACCGTAGAGCAGAGAAAGACCCCACCAGGTATCGATCATGCCAAAGAAGGCCCACATGATCATAACCGGGATCATAACGGCCATGGGCGGAAAGAGCCGGAGCTGGATGAGCGCGAGCGGAAGGTTCTGCCCGGATCCGAAGCGGGACAGTCCGTAGGCGGCCGAGGTGCCGCACACCATGGCAATCATGGTTCCGAAGATCGCAGACAGCAGGGACGCGACAATTGGCTTGGCGGCAGTGCGATCCAGGGCGACGATGAGGTCCGTTGTCGAGGTGCCGAAGATGAAGCGGAAATTGTCGAGCGTCGGGTTCCTCGGCCACCATGTCAGATCTGCGCCGCTGGCCGACCACTCGGCAATCGGCTTGAACGCCATAGAGGCCATCCATACGGTCGGCACGAGTGTGACTGCGAGCGCTGCAAGGATTGTGCAGTATCGGAAGATTTCAAAAGGTAGCGAACGGTTCATGGCAATCACGATCGAGACAGGGTGATTGGATGTGCGGGCGTATCCGCCCGCACATCCAGAGTCTGGTCGTCAGCTTTCCAGCGGATCCAGCAAGGTCGGCCAGGCCTGCTTGTTGGTCTTGATGGCTTCAACGAGCTTGTCTTCGCCAACGCGGCGCGCAATGCGCGTCCATTGTTTTTCGGTATCGGCCATCGCTTGCTGGACGGTCTTGGCCTTGGTGAGCGCTGCGACAAGGTTCTCGTCGAGTGCGCTGTGGAAAGCCGTTGCGCCGGGATAGTTGATCGAAGGGACGACACGGCTAACGGTCTCACGCACAACGTCCATGTGATAGGCGTGGTAGGTATCGCGAACCAGCGGATCAGCGAAGTTGGCTAGCTGGAACGGGTCAAAATAGCCGCCCGGATTTGCCGTCATCCAGGAATAGATCCGGCTTGAACCGAGCCACTGCAAGAGCAGATAACAGATCTCCGGGTTCTTGCTTTGTGACGAGATCGAAGCCGACAGATTGAGCCATAGGACGGAACGACGTACCAGGTGCCCATCGATTTCGCGACCGGGCGGTAGCATTGAGCCGATCTTGCCGGTGATCTTCGAGCCTTCATTGGCCTTGTTGTCGAGGAATTTCGGCAGATTGGAAAAGGCGCATGTCATGGCCGCCCCGCCGCTCGCAAAGTTGCCGTATTGCTCAGGCCAACCCCAGGAGACGGCATCCGGCGAATGATAGGCCAGTGCGTCCACATATTCCTGCGTTGCCTGATAGCCGGCATCCGAGTTGATCAGCGGCTTGCCATCGTCACTGAAGAGATACTGGTTCGGTGACGCCATCGAGGTGAAGCGCTGATACCAGTTGGTGTAGCCCCATCCTTGGTTTCGAAGGTCGGTGCAACCAAAAAGACCCTTGTCCGGCCGATGGAAGAAGGCCGCGATCTCGTCCAGTTGCTTGAAGGTGCGCGGTGGCGCGAGCGCATAGCCGTGCTTGTCGGCAAAGGCCTTCTTTTCGGCCTCGTCGTTGAACAGATCCGTACGATAGTTCCAGGTCTGGAAGTCTCCATCGAGCGATACGCCGTAAGTCGATCCGCGATACTGGTTAAGCAGGGATACGCCGGCCTTGCCATTGACGTATCCGCGCTGCGGGTCGTCCCATTCCGGTTTGTACTGGGCGACGAAGTCGTCCATCTTGATGATGCCGCCGGTTTCTGCGAGATCGCCGAGGCGGTTCCACTCGACCGCATAGATGTCGAAGGCGCCGCCCTTGGTGGAGATATCCTGCATCGTCTTGGTGAATTCCTGGCCGTTTGGTACGCCGACCACGTCAAGAACGATGCCTGTCTCCTTTTCCCACAGATCCTTGATGGAAGGAGCGCCTGCAGGGAAGGGCTTTGTCAGTTGCCCGATCGAGCCATCCGATAGACCGAGTACAATCTTGGTCGGCGCCTTGCCGGATCCCTTCAGTGCTTTTACGGCTTCGATTGCGCGCCCTTCCGGCGTATCGGGTCCATATTGATAGCGTTCGGCGCCGTCAAAACCTGTAGGGCCGCCGATCATGCCTGGCGCGAGTGCGTCGGCTGCATAGGCGCGGCCAGGCCGGATAAACTGGGGTGCAATACCCGCAGCGGCAGTCAAGGCCAAGGCACGGCCACTGGTGCTCAGCAGGTCGCGTCGCGACATGCGCATAAAATCTGACATTTGGTGTTCCTCCCCATCGACGGTTCCTCCTCCGTCGATTTTGATGATTATTGACGCGTCATCGGATTGATGTCAACATCATTTCCAATCATCCCAAAGGTTGGTCATCTGGCCGGATTGGCGCCGCTTCACCGCGGGTCTTGGGCTGGATACCGAAAAGAGAAATTGCTGATGCCGGTTAGTTCTATCTGCTTGAACACATCAAAACCAATCATTTTTATGCAGGCGCGTGGCAGTGAGCTGTCGTATTGGCGTCGGGATCTGGTCGAGAGACGCGAATATGAAGCGCCAGAGTGCGCAGCAGCCGCGCGGGGTCTGATGTGTCGCGGCTGATCGCCATGCGCGCCTGGAAAGCCAGGCGAGCGTCGCGAATTCTATCCCAAAAAGATGACAGAGGACGAAAATGACAGGAACGATCATCATCGCCGGCGCAGGATTGTGTGGTGCGCGCGCAGCCTTCGCCGTGAGGGAACGTGGCTATGAGGGAAAAGTCGTCCTCATCGGAAGTGAGCGGCACGCGCCTTATGATCGCCCTCCCTTGTCCAAGCATGTGGATGATGCATCGCTGTCAATCCAGCACGTTGCCAACGAAGAAAGTTACCGTGTCGCCGGCATCGATCACCTGGGCGGCGTTGACGTGACAACCATCGATCCTGTTGGCCATGTCGTCACACTGAGCGATGGTCGCCATCTGACTTACGACAAGCTTCTCCTGGCTGTTGGTGCGCGACCGCGACTGCTGCCCGGCACTGAAAATCTGACGAAGGTTCTGACCCTGCGTTCGTTCGACGACGCCCTGAAAATCCGTGACGGCATTGGGCCAGGGCGCCGGCTGGCGATCATTGGCGGAGGTTTTATTGGGCTCGAGCTTGCCGCCATGGCACGCAAACGCCAGACGTCGGTAACGATTATCGAGAGCATGCCACGCCTTCTGGCGCGCGCTGTGCCAGCCGAAATTGCATCCGTGATCGAGGAGCGCCATCGTCTAGAAGGGGTCGAGGTGCTGTTGCAGGCGGGAATCTCGTCGATCGGTGAAGACGCTGATGGCGTTCGAATCGAGCTCGCCGATGGCCGTGCCGTTGTTGCAGATCTCGCGGTTGTCGGTATCGGAGCCATTCCCAACATCGAGATCGCCGGGGCTGCCGGTCTTGCCATCGATAACGGTATTGCCGTCGATCACTTCATGCGGACGTCGGATGTCGACATCTTTGCCGCTGGCGATTGCTGTTCATTTCCACTTCAGACGTATGACGGTTGCCGGGTGCGTCTGGAATCCTGGCGCTGCGCTCAGGATCAAGGAATTATTGCGGCAGCCAACATGCTTGGAATTGCGACACCTTACGAAGGGGTGCCCTGGTTCTGGTCGGATCAATACGACCTCACGCTGCAAATTGCCGGCCTTCCTGGCTTGGCCGTTGAAACGGTGCGGCGCGATCTTTCAGAAGGAGCCTTTCTTCTGTTTCACCTTGGTTGCGATGGTAGGCTGGTGGCAGCGAGCGGGATCGGGCGAGGCAATGCGATTGGACGGGACATCCGTTTGTGTGAGATGCTCATCGCAGCAAGAGCCCATCCGAGGCGCGAAGAGCTTGCCTCTCCATCCACCCGATTGAAGTCGCTTCTGGCGGCATGAACCGCAACTGATTGGCGGTCCCCTCCTCTCCCTTTTCCATTGCCAGAAGGCCGAAAACATCCATGAAAAGCTATGTCTTGACCGTATCGTGCACGTCGACACGCGGCATCGTCGCGGCAATCGCCAATTATCTCGCCGACCAAGGGTGCAACATTACCGATTCCTCCCAGTTCGATGATCTCGGAACCGGGCAATTCTTCATGCGCATCAGCTTCATTTCAGAGCAAGGTGTATCTCACGACCAGCTCATCGATGGCTTCGGGCCGCTCGCCTCCCGGCTCGAGCTGGAGTTTGCTTTGCATGACGCAGATAAGCGCATGAAGGTGCTTCTCATGGTGTCGCGCTTCGGGCACTGCCTGAACGACCTTCTATACCGGTGGAAGATTGGCGCATTGCCGATCGACCTTGTAGGGGTCGTCTCGAACCACTTCGACTATCAGAAGGTTGTGGTGAACCATGACATTCCCTTCCACCACATCAAGGTGACCAAAGAGAAAAAGCAACAGGCCGAAACGCAGCTTCTCGATCTTATCGAGCAGAGCGGAACGGAGCTCGTCGTGCTGGCACGCTACATGCAGGTGCTGTCGGACGCCATGTGCAAGAAGATGTCTGGACGCATCATCAACATCCACCACTCGTTTCTCCCAAGCTTCAAGGGGGCCAATCCCTATAAGCAGGCTTATGAGCGCGGGGTGAAGTTGATCGGTGCAACGGCCCACTACGTGACCGCGGATCTCGATGAAGGCCCGATCATAGAACAGGACGTCGCCCGTATCACACATGCCCAATCGGCCGAAGATTACGTCTCGATAGGCCGCGATGTCGAAAGCCAGGTGCTTGCGCGCGCCATTCACGCCCACATTCACCACCGTGCCTTCATCAACGGCAACAGGACAATCGTCTTTCCCGCGAGCCCCGGTTCGTTTGCGTCCGAGCGGATGGGCTGACCAATATAGAGTACCGTTCAGCGGTGGAGCCGTGAAGTTCGCACGCGTGCTGATGCGGGCACATGCGTCGGAACAAATAACCCATGCGCGTGACGCTTCTTCGAGAGTTTACCGAACGTCTGCGTGAGGAGCCTACAAAAGCGAAAGATCAGCGTCATGGCTCAGTGAACCGTTTGGCCTCGACGCCGGGTCGTCCCACGTCAAGACCGAATTGGCGGCCCATCAGAACCAGTATCATCCCCGCCGGACCATCGATTTCGCGATCTCGACGATATCGTCGCGCGACGCCGTCGGATCCTCCTTGGACCATGCAATGCCAAGCCCGATCTTGAAGTCGATCCCCCTCACCTTCTTGAGCACGAAGCTGCGGTTCGGGATATCGGTCGTCCATTCGGGTGCAAAGCCGATGCCAAGGCCGGCAGAGACGAGAGAGACCAGAGAATAGGTGTCGTCACAGCTATAGGCGACGTTCTTCGTCAGGTCATATTCCTCGAACTTCTCATTGAAGTACCGCTCGGTGAAGGAGAGGTTCTGCCGGTTAAAGGCGATGATCTTCTGATCGCGTAGGTCCTCGATCGAAATCTCATTGAGCGAAGCCAGCGGATTGCTCTCGGCAATCGCCAGCAGATAGCGTTCATGGGCAACGGAGAAGAAGCGGAGTGATCCGATGTTCTCGACCGGCCTGATAAAGCCGAGGTTCAATTGCCCCGTCTCCAGCCCGCGGATAATGTCTCCAGTGTTGCCTGAAGCGATATGGATGCGGACATCAGGAAACTTGCGGGCAATCTTGCCAAGGAACAGAGGCAACATGCCCATGGTGGCTGGATAGACGGTACCGATCTTGATCTGGCGAATGCGGCTGCCGCCGGCAGCCCGTGTCAGTTCGGTCGTCAGCTCCATCTCGCTGAGGATGCGAACGGCGCGATCATAGAACGTCTCCCCTGCCCTTGTCAGCTCGACCCGCCGAGTAGAGCGGATGAACAACGGACATCCAAGCTCCCTCTCCAGCGCCATGACATGATTGCTCAGCGCTGGCTGGGCGATGTTCATCTTGATCGCAGCCCGACCGAAGTGAAGCTCCTCGGCGACCGCTCGGAAAAGAGAGAGTTGGCGTAGTTCCATAGGCGTCGCCGATCGCTTGAGGAAAGTGAAACATGGCTAAATGAATTATGTCGGTTATATCCGATGGATTAATGCAATGCAAGATGGTGCCGATCCCCCATGGACACTCGCGCCCGCATCGCATGGAATCTTAGACACCACCGGTCTCTACTGGGGGTGACACAGGAGAACTTGGCTGTTGACGCCGATGTTGACCGGACAGTGATAAGCGACATTGAGCGAGGAAAGCATAACGCTTCAGTCGACCTACTGGACCGAATTGCTGTCGCTCTCAACATAGATGTCGCTGTACTTCTCGCGGAGCCAGATCCGAACATCCCAAGACCGGAGCCTTTGAGACCGGGACGCAAAACACAGAGCCGCTAACGGTGAAGGTATTCTGAAAGGAGGAGTGTAAGAAGCATTTGGCAAAATCTGAACGTCGAAAGGTGATCAGAATCCAGGTTCCCCAGCTAAATGATCGGCCCATAGCGCCCTAATCATCAGTCGCCTAATACCATTTCGCCTTGCAGGCGGCGTCTTGCCCAGAGCTTTCCTGCAAATGAGGGTGGCGCTCTCGAGACGATAGCCCATGTTCATATGATTGACGGACAACCTTCCAAGCTTAGTAGTCAAGCCAAAACCACCATCATGTCGGATATGAGAACCCGTACCGATCGCGGATAGTCCGCCCCTCATAATCGCGGGGATAGACATTTCGATCCTGTAAGATGGGGATGACGTTTTCCACGAACTCCTCGATATCGTCGGGCGCGCGAGGCGGCTGCAGCGTGTAGCCGTCCACCGTGCCGTCTTCCCACAGATCGATCATCTCGTCGGCAACTTCTTCGGCTGTACCAAGCAGCAGCCGGTGGTGTCCCTCGGACCGACGCACTGCTTGCCGTGCTGTCAACCGCTCATACTGCAGCAGGTCGGAAAGCCCAAGCCCCATCCCTACGGCCTGCTGCCTGTTGGGATCAGGCACAAAACGTTCGTAGTCCAGTATGGCATCGGGATCGAAGTTGTCGCGGTCTAATCCGTGCTCACGCACAAACCGCTCCAGCAAACCATCCTCGGAGCCCGTGCCGCTGTAGAGTTCATGCTTGCGCAGCGCTTCTTGCCTGTTTTCGCCGATGATGACCACTAGCCCCGGGACGATCCGAATGCCCGATGGATCGCGACCGAGCGCAGCTGCCTTGTTTCGAACCTTCTCGCCAAATGTCTTACCCGCCGGTTTCGACAGGATGTTGCAATATATGATTTCGCCGTGCCGTGCTGCAAGTTCGATGCCACCCTCGGATGCGCCTGCCTGGGCAATGACGGGATGACCCTGTGGGCCACGCGGAACATTGAGTGGACCTCGGACCTGGAAGATGTCGCCCTCATGATCAATGGTTTGTGCGCTCCCATTGTCCCAGAAGCGGTCGGAGGACACTTCGCCGGCTCGGCGCGGATCCCAGCTCGACCAAAGCTTCTTGGCCACATCCAGAAATTCGATCGCGCGGGCGTAGCGCTCGTGGCGCGGGGGAAGTGCCGCACTGCCGAAGTTAGCGGCGACGTTTGGATTGAACGAGGACACGATGTTGACGATCAGGCGCCCGCCGGAGGCGATGTCGAGGGACTGGGCTCGCCGCGCGAAATTGTACGGCGAGTTGTAAGTCGACGAGACGGTAACGACGAACCCGATATCCGGCACCTGAGCTGCGAGCGCCGTGCACAGGATCAGTGGATCGATCGTGTGGAAGGGACGTCCCAGAGGCTCCGTCATCAGCGCTGGATGATCGGAAAAGAACACGGCATCGAACCGGCCCTTATGGGCGATTTCCGCAAGGCGCCGATAGTAGGCGGGATCGTTGATATCATGCTGATCGCCGCTGCGATATTTCCAGGCGTTTGCGAGATAGCCGGTCGAGTTCAGTCCGACATTGAGGTTCATGCGACGTCGTTGAATGCTCATGCGCCAGTCTCTTCCGGTTGCTCCTGTTTGGCGACACCGACGCCGCCTTGCGGGGCCGGCGTCGTGCCTTCAATGGCGAAATCGCCGACGATGCGATCGTGATAGATCCGCGGATTGTGCGAGGCGATGGTGCGGGCGTTGCGCCAATGGCGATCAAGACCGTGGGCGCGCTTGGCAGCGGATGCTCCCAGCGCATCGAACAGCACCGTGCTGGCATCGAGGATCAGCGAGGTAACGACTGTGACGGATTGACTGACCTCGAGCTCGGCGTTGCGACCAGCCAGTGCAATCAGATCCTGGTCACCACTTTGGTTGGCCTCATATGCTCGCTGTAGCGCGTTTGCGGCCTGAAGCACGATCGCACCGGCGCTGTAGGCAGCCCCCCGCACCTTGCCTACGACTTGCTGGACCTGCGGGTCCTGTGCGGACCGCGAAGCGTTGCCACGTGCATAAACCCGCTTGCGTGCCGCCACATGCCGCGCCAGGTCGTTTGCGGCAGCCCGCCCGATCCCTGCCAGCGAAGCCAGGTGAACCAGCTGGAAGAAGCCTCCCGAATAGCTGAAGCGGACCGCACTTGGCTTGATCAGCTCATCGGCGATTTCGACACCACTGAAACGCGCGGTACCGCTCGCCGTGAGCGACTGGCCAAAGCCATCCCAGTCGTCGATGATCTCGACACCGGGTGCTGTTGTCGGCACGAGTGCGCCGATCGGCTGGCCGTCGCCATCGATGGCGCCAAGGGTGATCCAGTCTGCATAAAGCGAGCCGGTTGTATAGAATTTCTCGCCGTCGAGACGCCAGTTGGCGCCATTGCGCGCCAGCCGCGTCGAATAGCTGCCGAGCGGTGTGTCTCCGAGTTCGGAAAAACCGCTTCCGACGGTCTCGCCCCGGCCGAGCTTTTTTAACCAATCGTCACGCCAGGTGCTGTCGGGTGCATTGAGGAGATCTTCGGTAAAGCCAAAGTGGCTGCGATAGGCGTTGGTGAGGTTCGGATCGGCTGCTGCAAGCTCGATGATGAGGCCGAAAAGCTCCGGCAAGGTTGCGCCGAAGCCTCCGTGGGCCGGCGGTAGTCGCAACCGCGAAAATCCTGACGTCCTCAGCCATCCATAGGCATCAAAGGGCAGTTCGCGCGCCAGGTCGCGATCGACCGCACGTTTGCCAATGCGGGTAAAGACAGGCCTGAAGGTTTCAGCAAGGCTGTCAAAACGCGCGCTCGGCGGAGCGCCCCAGCCGCCGTTGATATCGGTCATGGTTTTGTCTCCTGTTTCAAGCTGCAACACCGCCGGCTGACGCCGACGGTATCAGGAGCTGGTTTGTGGTTTGGCCAAATGCTGAACCGGGCCTCAAGCGGCAGCGCGTGTCTGCGCCTTGAAATCGTGAAGCAGGATCGCGATTTCGAAGCCGCGGCGCGAAAGCCAATGGGCAACGATGCGGGCGCGTGACCCAAGAAGATCGTCGATGAGGACGATGCGGGCCCCACGCACGGCAATCGTACGATAGGAGACGCCGAGCAATTGTCCGCCCTCCGACGAGATCGATCCGGGAAGGCTTTCACGGGCGAACTCTTGGGGCGTGCGAACGTCAAGCAGATAGGTCGTCCGCTCTTCATCCGCCTTCCATTTTTCAGCGGTCTGCCGATCAATGAAGGTCAACTCGTCCCGTGCCGACAGGCGCTCGCCATGCTCGGCTGCCTCACGACGGGCCTGTTCGCTTGCCTCGCCGAAGGTCGCCGTGCGCCCCGTTTCCAGTTCAAACCCCGCATCGGTCCAGCCGCGCGTTCCATCGTCGAGATAGGAGACGGCATTGGCAATACCGGCATCGATCAGTGTTTGCGCTCCAATGATGGCGCGTGGCAGGCCGGCGCAGGAGACGACGACCTTGGTGTTGGCCGAGGGGACGACGTCCTTGAAGTGCAGCAGAAGCTCGGCGCCCGGCACGCCTACAGCGCCTGGAACATGCGCCTTTTCGTATTCGGCGATCGTGCGCGTATCGATGACGATGACGTCGGTACCCTGATCACGCAGCGCCTTTAGTTCGGTGGCTGATGTCACTGGTGTCTGGCGTTCATCTCGGATCTTCGTGACGAATGGAACGCCTGGAATATCGAAGGTCGGCAGCGAGACACCTTCATCCACCCAGGCAGGAATACCGCCGTTGAGAAAATGAATGTCGGTCCAGCCAAGCGCCGCCAGTCGTGCGACAGCCCGTTCGGCCGCGCCATCGCCGCCATCGACGAGGACGGTCCGGACGCTGCGGCGCGGGACGAAACGGTCGAGCTCAGTTTCCAGGCGATCGGCCGGCAGGTTTGTTGCAAAAAGCGGGGATGCGTAGCCGACCTCGTCGGTCGGTCGGATATCGAGCACCGCGAGCTCCTGCCCGTCGCCCAGCCAGTCGATCAATCCTGCCTTGTCTAATGAATGTTCAGCCATGTTTTCTCTCCTCGATATCAGGCGTTCGGATCGAGCCACAGATCGCCGAAGCTCCAGTTTAGCCCTTGCGATCCGGTGACGTAGTTCTTCACCCGCTTGTTGGCGACGATCTGCGCACCGGCCGCGACCAGGTCGACGGATGCCACCTCGTCATGGATGAGATGCTGGAACTTGCTCCAGATCTCCCAGCGTTTCTTTTCGTCAGGTTCGATCGCTGCCGCCTCGAGCAGTGCGTCCGCCTCCGCGTTTTCGTAGTGGCTGGCATTGGAAAACGGCAGGCCGATCTTGAAGTTCTTGCTCCAGTAGGCGCGCTGGATGCCGAGCGAGGGATCGAAGGTATTGGACAGCGATTCTACGACAAGATCGAAGGCGCGGTCGGTGTAGACGGTCTTCAGGAAGGTCGGCAGATCGTATTTCCTGATCTCGATGCCAATGCCGATCTTTTCCAACTGGCTCTTGATAACATCGGCATAACCTTGCGGAAGATAGGAATTGTAGGTGAGCCTGAGATCAAAGCGCTTGCCATCTGCCTTGCGCGGATAGCCCGCCTCATCAAGAAGCTTTTCGGCCGCGGCCGCATCATGGGGATGGGCCAGGACGGTCTTATCATACCACTGCGGCAATGCGGTGCTGACCGGGCTCGGCGACACCTGGGCATAGCCATAAAGCGCGACGTCGACGATTTCCTGAAGGTTGATCGCCTGTGCGATCGCCAGCCTCACGTCGCGTTTGGCAAAGAGCGGATTATCGTAGTTGAAAAACAACTGCTGTTGCGGACCGGAATAGGCGTAGGTGGTCGTGTCGACGACGAGACTTGGAACCTGTTTCAGGCGGTCGAGATCGGCAAGCGGGACCGGATTGTCGCCGATGTCGGCTTCACCGGTTTCAAGTGCAGCCGAGCGGGCCGCGGGGTCGGTGACGACCCGCAGGATGATACTGTCGAGATAGGGCTTGCCCGCGTCCCAGTAATCGGCGTTACGCTCGAAGATCAGATGGCTGCCAGCCACCCATTCCGCCAGCTTGAATGGACCGGTGCCAATCGCGGTCTGCAGCGTCTGACCGTCGCCAGGTGCCAGCTTCTCGAAGATGTGCTTTGGCACGATCGGCGATTCCGAGCTCGATTGCGCGGAGATAAGGAATGGTGCGGGCTTCGATAGCACGATGACGGCTGTGAGCGGATCGGGCGTCTCGACCGCGACCACGTTTTGATAGGTGATGCGCCCGCGTGGATGGGCTTCCTTCAGTCTGAAGATCGAAAACGCGACATCTTCGGAGGTGAAGTCCTTGCCGTCATGCCACTTCACACCCTTGCGCAGTTTGAACGTGTAACGAAGATTGTCATCGGAAACGGACCACTCCGTTGCCAGTAGTGGCTGAGGTTTAACGTCAAGATCGAAGGTCAGCAGACCCTCGACGATCTTCGGACCGATCGACTGGCCAGTGCCTGATGACGTGTTGATGGCGAAGAGCGCATTGCCGGGATCCACCCGGTAAAGCCAGTTCAAGGTGCCGCCCTTTGCAGGTGCAGCACCTTGTCCGAACGTCAATGACGGGAGCAAGGTGCTGGCACTTGCAAGCAACATCAGCTGATTGAAACTGCGACGGTTGATGGACACGCGACATGCTCCTCTTCGGTTGGGGTTTGGTCCGCCGAGGGCGAGCTTCCGTGCTGCTCGCGAAATGGCGAAGTCATAGTTTCTTCTTGGGCGCGAAAGAAAAATTGCGCCGAAGAGCCCGTTTGCCGCCAACGCGATCCGGAGGAATTGCTACTCACTTTCGATGCTTTGACGGCATGATGTTTGCGCGTGAGAGGTGGTTGGGGAAACGGCGGATCAGAGCGCGGCCGCGAAAGAATTTCTTTGCGCAAAACCAAGCAGATGTTTCTGGACTTGAGCGGCGGATCGGCCAACCGTTGACGGCAGAAGCCGGTCTAGATGGCCTTCTTGCCCTCATGCTGGGCGCTCATTGCCGGGAGGCAGAATGCCGTTTCAAACAGATGCCGACGATACGCTTCTGGCAAGGGCGATCGAGCTGCGCCAGGCGTTTCATCGCGATGCCGTTGAAAGAGACAAGGCGGGCGGGCGGCCCGTCGAACAGATAAGGCTCTTGAAGGAAAGCGGGCTGGCGTCCGCCCAGATACCGAGGGATTATGGCGGCCAGGGCGCCTCATGGCTGACGATCCTGCGCATCGTCAGGGAGTTTGCCAGGACAGACGGATCGCTTGCCCATCTCTTCGGGTATCACCATCTGCCCTTGAACCATATCCTGTTTCGCGGCTCGACTGCCCAGAGGCAACGGTGGCTGACGGGGTCTGTGGCCGGCAACTGGATCTGGAGCAATTCGGGAAACGCGCTTTCGAAAACGTCGAGTGGCGAAAGAAGCGCGAGGGGTTGGATCATCAATGGCAGCCGTCCGTTTTCATCTGGGTCGCATGTTGCCGACTACATCCAGATTTCCTGGGAGAATGCTGATGGCGCGCGCTTGACCGCAGCCGTTCCGGCCGATCGCGATGGTATCGTCATCGAGAACGACTGGGACGGTATCGGTCAACGGCAGACCGGTAGCGGTACCGTGCGCTTCGTCAATCTCGAGATCGACGACGAAGAGCTGATTGGTTCGCCCGACCTGCCACTGACGCCCTTTTCTTCGCTTACCTCGCTCCTCCAGCAAAGCGTTCTCCTCAATGTTTTTGTCGGCAGCGCTCAAGGGATGTTGGATGAGGGTCGCGATTACACAACGACAAGTTCGCGGCCCTGGATTTACTCCGGTGTCGAGCGACATATCGACGATCCCTGGATCAAACGACAGTATGGGGATCTTTTCGTTCGCACCTTGGCTGCGTCAGAGTTAGCCGACAAGGCGGCCCGCAGTCTTGATGCTGCCTATGGCGAGGGGCAGTTACTGACGGCTGCAGGTCGCGGTGCCGCCGCAATCGATATCGCGACTGCCAATGTCTATGCGGGTGACGTCGGGCTTGCAGTGTCGAGCGAAGTCTTCGAGGTCATGGGCGCGCGTTCCGCGACCACGGAAAATGGCTTCGACCGCTTCTGGCGCAACGTCAGGACCCATACGCTGCACAATCCCGCCGAGTACAAGAAGCGCACCGTCGGCACATGGCTGCTGACAGGCGAGTTTCCCGTGCCGGCCATCTATCGCTGAAAGGATTTTCAATGGCAAAGCGCAAGGACAAGATCAAGCTCGGCGCATTTCTGCTGTTTACCGGACACCATGTCGCGGCATGGCGCCACTCGAACGCCTCCGTCGGCACCGAGTTCGAGAACTATGTGGAGCTTGCCAAGCTCGCGGAGCAGGCAAAATTCGATGCAATCTTCCTGGCAGATGGTGTTGCCGCGCGCATCAAGGATGTCGAAGCGGCAAGCCGCAAGGCCCATAGCGGTGTCTATCCGTTCGAGCCGATCACCCTTTTGTCGGCCTTGTCGTCAGTTACCCGCAATATCGGGCTGATCGCCACCGCCTCCACCAGTTACTCCGATCCCTACAACCTCGCGCGCCAGTTCGGCTCGCTGGACAGGTTGAGTGGTGGGCGAGCGGGTTGGAACCTGGTGACCTCGTCCGACCCCGACGCGGCGTTCAATTTTGGCCACGAGACGCAGATCCTGCATTCCGAGCGCTATGAGCGGGCGGAGGAATTTGCCGATGTCGTGCTTGGGCTTTGGGACAGCTGGGAGGACGATGCCTTTGTGCGCGACCGGCAAAGCGGCCAGTACTTCGACCCGGAAAAGCTGCATCGGTTGAACCATTCGGGCCGCCACTTCAAGGTGCGCGGACCACTCAACATTCCACGCTCGCCGCAGGGACGGCCCGTAGTTGTTCAAGCGGGCGCATCCGAGCCCGGAAAGGAGCTTGCGGCGCGCACTGCCGAGGCGATTTTTGCTGCCCAGATCACGCTTGAGGAAGCGACGGGCTATTATGCCGACGTCAAGGGTCGGCTTGCCAAATACGGGCGCTCGCACGACGAGCTGAAGATCCTGCCCGGCATTTTTCCCGTTGTCGGCCGCACGCGGTCGGAGGCCGAGGAGAAGTTCCAGTCGTTGCAGGACCTTATCCAGCCGGAGGTCGGGCTGAACCTCGTCTCGCAGATGTCGGGTATCGACCTCAGGGACTATCCACTGGATGGCCCGGTGCCTGAGGACCTGCCCGCCACCAATGCCGGCAAGAGCCGCCAGGCGCTGGTCCTGGATCTCGCCCGGCGCGAGAAGCTGACGATCCGCCAGCTCTACCTTCGCATCGCCGGCGCGCGCGGCCATTGGCAGGTCGTCGGTACGCCTGAGGATATCGCCGATCAACTCGAGGAGCGTTTCGAAAACTACGGCGCAGACGGCTTCAACATCATGTCGCCGATCATGCCGGGCGGATTGTCGGATTTCATCGAGCTCGTGGTTCCCGAATTGCGCCGACGCGGTCTCTTCCGTCACGAATATGAAGGCGCCACGTTGCGCGAAAACCTTGGCCTCAAGCGCCCTGATAACGCCTTTGTTGCCGGCCGCGGCGCAGTGGCGGCCGAATAAGGAGAACCACATGAGCCGTGATACGCTGTTCCTCATCGCCCCGGGCTTTGTTGATCCGAAACAGCCGGGCCAGACCTTCGTCTGCCCCCATTGCAACGCGATCGAGGGGCTGCTTTCGAGCTTTCCGGAGCTCGGCAGCCGGATTGACGTTCACCGGGTACCCTTCCCCCGTCCGCGTAGGGATGTGATCGAGGCGGTCGGCGAGGAAAACCAGTCCTTGCCCGTGCTGGTGCTCGCCGGTGACCCGCCGCCCGATGCCGCGCAATGGCAAGGCAAATACTTCGTCACGAAGACGGGGCGTATCCTCGAGCTTCTTGCCGAACGCCACGGCTTTGCGCGCCTGCACGACTGACGTCTTGCGACCCACATAGGGCCGCTTATGTCGGAGGCCCCTCATGCCTTTGACCGGTGACGCCTTAGACCGGTGATGACTTTTACCCGTAATGACTGAAATCGATGACAGAAACCGATGACTGGCACCTGACGACTGGACGAAGGAACGACGATGACCGTAAAGCCCGCAGGTTTTGAGCCTGCTCTATTGCCGCCTGTGCTTTTCGAACCGGACCAATCCGATCCCTATCTGGCAAGGGCAGTTAAACTGCGCGATATCTTCGCAACGGATGCCGTTGAGCGGGATCAGCGTGGCGGGCGTCCCGGCGAGCAGGTGCGGCTCATCAAGGAGAGCGGTCTCGTCAACCTTCTCATTCCGAAAGAACTCGGTGGCGAGGGACAACCCTACTCGACGGCGCTGCGCATCGTGCGCGAATTTTCCAAGGTCGACGGCTCGCTCGGTCACCTTTTCGGTTATCACTTCAGCCCGATCCAGAATGCCTTGACAAACATTGGCGACGAACGCCTGGCCGCGATTTTGCGACGCTCTGCCAAGGGCCGGTGGTTCTGGGGAAACACCACGAACAGCTTCTCTAAGAGCCTTTTCGGGCGAAAGGTCGAGGGTGGCGTGGTTTTGAACGGCTATCGTCCCTTTGCTTCCGGCTCTCACGTCGCCGACTATCTGATGGTTGCGTGGGAAGACGAAGAAACCAATGCCCGCAGCTTCGCCTATATCCCGGCAGACCGGTCAGGTATCACGATCGCCGACGACTGGGACGGGATCGGCCAGCGCCAGACCGGCAGTGGCCGTGTCCTTTACAAGGATGTCTCGATCACGGATGACGAAATCCTGCCGGAACGGCCGAAGGATGCCATCTCGCTTCTGGCGCCCCAGCAACAGCAGAGCGTCCTCCTCAATGTCTTCATCGGCACCGCGCAGGGTGCTCTTATTGCGGCACGCGACTATACCATCACGAAATCGCGCCCCTGGATCTACTCCGGTGTCGATCGCCATTTAGACGATCCGTGGATCAAGCGGCAATATGGCGAGCTGTGGGTCAAGGTGCAGGCCGCAACGGCACTTGCCGATCGTGCCGCCGCGGCCATCGACGCCGCCTACGCCCGAGGGCGGGCATTGACCGTCGAAGAGCGCGGCGAAACTGCAATTGCCGTCGCCTCGGCCAATGTTCTGGCCGGCAAGGTCGCACTTGAGGTTACCAGCGAGATATTCGAGGTGATGGGAGCACGCTCGGCGGTGCGGGCTTATGGTTTCGATCGCTTCTGGCGAAACGTTCGCATTCACACGCTTCACAATCCAGCCGAGTACAAGACGCGCAATGTCGGTTCATGGTTCCTCACCGGAGATTATCCTGAGCCGGGTGTCTTCCAATGAGCCGGCGACAGTTGCATCTCAACGTCAACATCCTGCACTCCGGTTTTTCACCGGCGGCCTGGCGGATGGAAGGCAGCGATCCCCGCGCTTCCTTCGACATCAACCATTACATCAAGGTGGCAAAGATCGCCGAACAAGGCACGTTCGATGCCGTTTTCCTGGCGGACCAGGCAGCCATTTCCGACCGCATCGACTTCCGGCCACTGACGTCGCTGGAGCCGACCATCGTACTTGCCCTGATAGCTGCCAATACCGACAGGATAGGCCTGATCGGCACGGCATCCACGACCTATAACGAGCCCTATAACATCGCCAGGCGCTTTGCGACGCTTGATCATACTAGCGGCGGGCGTGCGGGGTGGAACATCGTGACCAGCGCAGACCTGGCGCAAAGCAGAAACTTCGGCCTTGAAAAGCCTGTTGCGCATCAAAGTCGCTATGAGAGAGCGGGCGAATTTACAGCTGTCGTGAAGGCACTCTGGGACAGTTTTGAAGAAGAGGCGTTCGTCGGCGACGTCGCAACGGGTCGTTTTGTCGATACCGACCGTGTCCATCCGATTGCTCACACAGGCCGGCACTTTTCGGTGCACGGGCCGCACAATATTCCGCGCCCACCGCAGGGACATCCGGTTTTAGTGCAGGCGGGCGGATCGGACGACGGACGCGACCTTGCCGCAGCGCACGCCGAGGCGGTTTTTTCCGCCTCACAATCCTTTGACGAGGCTTTGAGTTACGCAAGGGACCTGCGCCGTCGTGCAGTTCGTTACGGTCGGACCGACGATGCGATACTGGTCCTTGCCGGCCTGGCCACCATCATCAGCAGCACCGAGGCCGAAGCCAGGCGCAGGCAGGAAGAGCTGCAGGACCTGATCCCTTTGGAATACAGCCTTGCGCGACTGGCCGGGGTTCTGCAGGTCGATCAAAAGCGGCTCGACCTCGAAAAGCCGTTGCCTGATGATATTGCGCTGCCCGCCGATGGTGGGCATACGTTCTTTCGTGCAACGCTTTCGCTGGCGCAGCGCAAGGGACTGACCGTTCGCGGTCTTATCCGGGCGCTTAATGGCGGGACCGGACATCGCACGATCGTCGGCACACCTGCCGCCATTGCCGATGACATCGAGACCTGGTTCAGCGCCGGAGCGGCGGATGGTTTCAATCTGATGCCTGACGTGCTGCCGCACGGCCTCGAGGTTTTCATCGACGAGGTGGTGCCAATCCTGCGCCGGCGCGGCCTTTTCAGGCGCGAATATGCCGGCCGCACGCTGCGCGAACACCTTGGCCTGTCGCGCCCACACAATCCCTACGTCAGTGCTGCCCCTACGCCAGTGCTACCTCTAACGCCAGTGCTGCGCAATGACGAGAAGGAAAGGATAGTCCGATGACGCCAACCCTTGCAACCAGGTCAACCGACCTTGATCGCCTTGAGGCACTTTCTTTCCAGCGCTACCGGCAGACACAGCAGATCGGTAGTGTATGGAACGAGACCGTCGACACGCTTCTTGCTCACCGCAGCGTGCGCAGCTATCTGCCGACCCCTGTTCCGCAAGGCGCGGTCGAGCTCGCCGTTGCCGCCGCTCAGTCGGCTGCCAGTTCGTCCAACCTCCAGGCATGGAGCGTCGTTGTCGTAGAGGACAAGGATCGCAAGAACAGGCTGAACGCCGTTGCAGGACAACAGCGCCAGATTGCCGAGGCACCTCTCTTCCTCGTCTGGCTCGCCGATCTCGCCCGGCCCCGTGCGATCGCAACGCAAGGTGGCTCGGCGTCAGAAGGTCTCGATTACACAGAAAGTTTTCTGCTTGGAGTGATCGATGCAGCGCTTGCGGCCCAAAGTGCTGTCGTTGCTCTTGAAGCGCTTGGGCTTGGTACCTGCTATATCGGTGCTATCCGTAACGATCCAGAGACGGTCGCCCGCGAGCTCGGCTTGCCCGAAGGCGTCTTTCCGGTCTTCGGCCTGACTGTCGGCTTTCCTGATCCCGCGAGGCCAGCAGACGTAAAGCCACGCCTGCCGCAGTCGACGATCCTGCACCGCGAACGTTATTCGGATGAGACGCGCAGGAAAGATCTTGCGCACTACAACGAGGTACTGAGACGCTTTCAGGCAGAACAGGCCATGCCGTCGATCGACTGGACGGATCAGGTTCGCAACCGCATCGGCACGGTAGAGGCGCTGAAGGGCAGGCATGTCCTGGCAGCGGTTGCACGAAGGCTGGGCTTTGCACTGCGATAGCGTGGCAATCTGCCAGGGCCAAGCCTTCAACGATCGAGTTATTCTGCCGCCATCATATCAGCTACGGGTCGCATGCGTCGCGCAGTAATCTCATCCATTGTCTGCAGCGCACGGGCTTCAGCAAGCAGCCATTGGCGGAAGAGATCGACGCGCATCGAGCGTGCCGAATGCGCCGTGGTTGCGAAGAAGTAAGAGGAGCTGACCGCCTGCGGCACGCCGAAAGGGCTGACCAGCCGCCCGGCGCGAATATCTGCCTCCGCCAGCCTGATCTTGCCGAGCCCGAGCCCCTGCCCGGCCAACGCTGCATCAAGTACCAGAGACGACTGGTTGAGCCGGAACCCGCCTTGGGACTGAGGATGGCTTAGCCCGGCCACGCGCAGCCATCCGGCCCAGTCCGGACAGGAATGATCATGCTCAGCGCCTTCCTCATGCAAAAGCGCAACGCCTTCGACTGCCTCCGGATTGCCCCATAATCCATTCGTATCGGCAAATTCTGCACTGCAGAGCGGCAGCACGGCTTCTGAAAAAAGATGATCGACGACGAGCCCCGGGTAAGGTCCGCTGCCGTAGCGAATGACGCAATCTGCGTCGCCGGCCTCGAGGTTTATCAGCTGGGTCGATGCATCTACCAGGATCTGCAGCCCCGGAGCAGCGCGCCGCAGCGCATCCAGTCGCGGGATCAGCCACTTGCTGGCAAAGGATGGGGCGACCGACACGCGGATCGGCTGGTCATCCGAACTCTCCACGAACTGGGCCATGGCGGCGAGGACCGCGTCGAAAGCGCCGGTCAATCCGGGCATGAGAGCGAGCCCTGCTGGTGTCAGGTGCAACTGTCCACGCACCCGATTAAAAAGCGGCTGGCCGAGGTAGTCCTCTAGCAGACGGATCTGTTGGCCAACCGCTGCCGAGGTGACATGCAGTTCTTCGGCAGCGCGAACGAAATTCAGGTGCCTTGCGGTGGCGACAAACGCCCGCAATGACGTCAGCGGAGGCAGCCGCGCAAGTGTCGGCTGAATTGCTTTTCTACGGGTGTCGGCAAACGTGCTCATGAGACGATTGCACCACAAACGCGCCCATGAAAACGAGAGCCGCCTTTTCGTGTGAACGGGCCCGAGGGAACATTTTCTTGCGCGACGAGCGGCAATCGGAGATGCAAAAACTCATTTTGTGAAATTGTCTATATTTTTAGTAGAGTAAAGATCTGCCGTCATTGAAGCACGGAATAGTCGGCGTTTTCGCCGATACGCTTTCCGCACCCTCATCGACGCCTTGAACGATGGTTTCAACGAGGAACGGTTGAGAACTCCGGACGCGAAGATTTCCTTTCGAGGGTGGCTAGAAAAACATTCTTCCGGTTTTGAACTGCCCTGCCCGATGATCACAGGTGACGACGCTTCGACAGAGGCGTCAATCGTCATTCAGGGGGTACTCATGAATATCAGCAGACGCCAACTCAATACGCTTCTCGCCGCCACGGGGCTCATCTCGCTCCTGCCGCTCAGGGCCTTCGCCGACACCGGGGCACCTGCAAAGGGTGGCACCTTGAATTTCATCGTCGAGCCAGAGCCGCCGACGATCCTGACGCTCGCCCACACGGCGGGCGGCACGCAAAAGATCAGTCCGAAGATCACCGAAGGTCTGCTGACGTACGATTTCGACCTGACGCCGGAGCCGCAGCTGGCGACGGAATGGTCGATCAGCGACGACGGCCTGACTTATACTTTCAAGCTTCGAGCCAATGTGAAGTGGCATGACGGTAGACCCTTTACTTCGGATGACGTCGCCTTTTCGATCGAGCTCTTGAAGCAGGTTCACCCGCGCGGTCGCGGCACATTTGCCAATGTCACCAAGATCGAGACACCCGATCCGCTGACTGCCGTGATCCGGCTTTCCAAACCGGCCCCTTATCTTCTCAGTGCGCTATATGGCGCGGAATCACCAATCGTGCCGAAGCATGTCTATGATGGCGTTGCGATTGCAGACGTGCCGACCAATGCCAACGGCAGTGCACCGATCGGTACCGGTCCCTTTATCTTCAAGGAGTGGGTGCGTGGATCGCATATCATCCTTGAGCGCAATCCTGATTACTGGGATGGCGGCAAGCCCTATCTCGACCAGATCATCGTGCGCTTCGTGCCTGATGGTGCAGCGCGTGCGGCAGGTTTCGAGACGGGCGAATTCGATATCGGTGGAGACAATCCGATCCCGTTGAGTGATCTGGAGCGCGTCAAGGCGCTTCCCAATATCGGCGTTGATTCACGCGGCTACGAGACCAAGGGCGACCAGACGCAGTTGATCTTCAATCTCGACAACGAGTATCTGAAGAACGTTGCGGTTCGTCGCGCGATTGCTCACGCAATCGACCTCGACGTCATCTTGAATACAGTCTGGTATGGTTATGGCCACGTATCGCCGACCCCGATCAGTACCTTCCTGCCGCGCTATCTCGACAAATCGATCAAGCCCTACGCGTTTGATCTGAAGGCTGCCGAAGCGCTGCTCGACGAAGCCGGATACAAGCGCGGAGCAGATGGCGTGCGCTTCAACCTGCGGCTCACCCACAATTCCTACAATGAGGGTTTCAAGCGGGTCGCCGAATATCTGAAGCAGAACCTGACGCGCATCGGTATCAACGCCACAATCGAAAGCTACGACTTTTCGACCTACATCAAGAAGGTCTACACCGACCGCGCCTTCGACGTGACGGCAGAGTATCTGGGCAACCAGTTCGACCCGACGCTTGGTGTGCAGCGCATCTACTGGTCGAAGAACTTCAAGCTCGGCCTGCCTTTTTCGAACGCCAGCCATTACGCCAATCCGCAGGTGGACAAGCTTCTGGAGGCCGCATCGATCGAGATCGACGACGCCAAGCGCAAGGAGCAATTCTTTGCTTTCCAGAAGATCGTCGCCGACGAGGTGCCGGTGGTAAACCTGATTGCGCTCGAAAACGTCACGGTGTTCAACAAGCGGGTCAAGGATCACACGATCGGGGCTGAGGGTGTCCAGTCCAACTTTGCCGATGTCTATATCAAAGACGGTGAAGGCTGAGCAGCTTCTATAAGTTCTGAATGGCAAAGGGGCGCCGTCGGGCGCCCCTTTTCGTTTCAGCTGCAGGATCAGGCGACGCGGACTGGCGTGAATTTCGCAAGGATGCGATCGGCAAGCGCAATCGCCTGGGCGCGTTGCTCGGTGATGGAGCTCGATTCCCACGCAACACCACGCAACGGATGGCCGATGGCGCTGAGATTGCGGTGAACAAGGCCGTCCTCGTTGATAAGATCTCCTGCAGGCGTCGCATCGATGCCGTAACCCGTGCTATGAGGACGAACCTCGCCAGTCGCGATGAGGTGCTTTACAAAGGGGTCGGAGATCTGCGACCAGTCGTGCAACTGATGGCCGCGACAATCGATCACGCCGTCGAACGAGACGCTCTCGACATCCATGCCGACCTTCAATTTTACGCTGATCGCGTCTTTCTTGGTGGAGAAACCGAGGATACGGGCGCGGCCGTGCTGCAGTCGTCGCTCCGCTATCACGCGTTCGACGATCTGGTGGCTTTCCGGTGCAGATCGATGCGCCGTCACATCCCAGAACGCTCTTAGATGACGGGTAAATCGCAGCCGCTCGTGATCGCTGGCGCCCTGCCATAACGACAGAATATGAGGACGGATTGCAAGTGGCAGCCCCTGCCAGTCTGCGCCGGCAGCCGATATCGCCCGGCGTTCGGCCTTGACGCGCGACAGCAGTTCGCGTGCGCTCAAAGGCAGCCCGCCATCGGCCAGGAAATCGCGCGCTGCCTCGACGGTCCTTCGTCCTTCAACGAACTGACCACGGCGTGATACCACTCGATAGCGCCCGCGGTAGCCCCTCGCCTCCATGCTGGCGACGGCGTCGACCATCGAAAGGCTGGAACCGATCAGCAGGATTTCGCTGCTGTCGACCAGGCGATCGAGCGCATGTGCGTCCCAGGGGTTGGCCGCAAAACGGCGATGACCGGCAAGCCGAGCCTCGGTTGGCGACAGCCGGGGCTGGAAGACACCCAACGCCAGGACGGCCTCGTCCGCGACGACAAGGCCGGCAGAAGTCGTGATCTGGATGCGGTTGGGCGTTGCCACGAGCGCAGTTGCAGACGACCTGACATGGCGCAGCGTCGAGCCAAGCCGTGCAGTCTTGGCAGCACGCGCCAGTTCTTCGCGAACATAAGTTCCATATAGGTAGCGCGGCGGACTGCTCGAACCCACGTCATCCGGCGGTGTCCAGCCGTGAGCCGGCCCGTTTTCGACCAGCCATCGCGACAAATGATCAGGTTCGTCAGGATGAAGCGAGAAGATACCTGACGGTCCATTGACGAGGTGGACAGGCTCTGCCGTGCTGTAGGCCACGCCCCGGCCGAGTTCTTCACGCGGCTCGATGATGGTGATCTTGAGCGGCACTTCGGTCCGCTCGAGCAGTTTGAGCGCCGTCACCGCACCGGCAAAGCCGCCGCCGACAATAGCGACGGATTGATGGGCTATACGATCAATACGCAATGAACCTCCTTTCCCATCTCCGTCGATGGGGCAAATTTCACTTGGGACGGCACCGAAGTGCCACTTGGGGAACCGCACCAAAGTGCCACCTGCGGGACCGCACCGATGTGCGACCTGTCTGATCAGGGGAAGGTGAAGGTGTTGCATGCTGGCTTGATAGCGGCCAACGCGCCCTTTGTTTGCGGGCCGGCACAATTCTTCGGACGTATCTGGTCTTCGGACGCATCTGGAGGATGTCCTCAGAATACCTTGCCTTCCTCAAGATGCGTTGTCGTGCCGTTGATAAAGAAATCGCCGACCACACGGGCCTTGTGCAGCAGCGGATTGTGGTTGAGGACCGTGCGGATGTTACGCCAGTGGCGGTCCAGATTGAGGTGCCGGGAGGTCGCTGACCCGCCGCCGAGTTCGAAGACGTTGGTGGCGGCGGTAAGCGCAATCTGCGAGGCAATGATCTGCGTGCGCGCCGTCGTCAAAGCGCTGTCGATCAGTGCGGCTTCGAGCGCCTGGGAGTTGCCCGCGCCAAAGGACACAGCTGTCCTGTCGAGTGCGCGTGCACTCTCAAGGATGAGCGTGTCGACGGCAAATGAGCCAGCGGCGATTTCTCCCAGGATCTTCTGCACAAAGGGGTCGGCATTGGCGGTTTCGGCTGCGCTATGGGCGGCCGAGCGGGCCTGCCGGCGCACGTATTGCGTTCCTTCGGCGAGCGCACCGCGCACGGCGCCGGCCATCGATGCGGCCAGATGAAGCTGCCGCAGGGTCGAGGCATGTCGGCCGACCAGCGAGTTCAGCCCTCTCGTGGATATCTCGTGCGGCAGGACCTCGACATCATCGAGCAGGACCCCGCCACTTGCGGTCAACCGTTGGCCCATGCCGTCCCAGTCGTCGAGAACGTTGATGCCGGGGCGGTCGACCGGGAGCAAGACGCTCACGAGATCGCCCTCGTCATTCTTCGCGCTGAACGAGGCAAAGTCGCAAAATGCAGTGCCTGTTGCGTACCATTTGCGTCCGTTGAGACGATAGCGGTCGCCCGATTTTGTCAGCCGCGTCGTCACCTCGCCTGGACGCGTGGTGCCTTGTTCGGTGTGCGCACCGCCAAAAAGCTTGCCAGACATGACCCGTCCCAGCTGGGTGCGATCGATGGCCGTATTGGGCGTCAGGATAAGCGTCTCGGTGAAGTTGAAGTGGCTGCGAAGCGCATGCGCGACATTGGTATCGGCCGCCCCGATCGCCATGATCATCTCGATTAAGTCGCTGATCGAACCGCCGGGACCGCCTAGTGCGACGGGGATGCGCAACGCGCCAAGGCCGCTTTCCTTGAATAGCCGAAAGGCTTCGAAGGGAAGTTCCCTGTCCAGATCACGCCTGGCCGCCTCCTTTGCGACTTCTGCCGTCAGTGCCGGGAGTTTCGCAAGCAGCGCCGACAAGTCACCGCCTTCCTGCCCCGTGGCGGGCGTGGCTGGCGTGGCAGACAGTGAGGACGGTGCAGTATTTGGCATGCAAGACCCTTCTCGGTCGACAAGAGAGGCAGGGGACCTGCCGCAACGACAGATCCCCCGATGTTTTGATCAGGCTACGGCGCGTGCCAACGGCACGACATTGTCAGTGCCTGTCCGGTCGCTGTGCGGCACGCGGCCTTCGACCGGGTGGCTGGGGTCATTGAAGCCTGCCGTCGATGGGTGACCTGTTGCGACCAACCGGTCGACCAGCGCCTCGTCCTCCGCATCGAGCTTGACATCGAGCGCGCGGATAGAGCTGTCCCAATGCTCCTCGGTGCGCGGACCTGTGATCGCGGCTGAGATCAGCTTGTTGTTCAATACCCAGGCAAGTGCGAATTCGGTTGGAGAGATGCCCTTGCGCGCGGCGTGCGCAGCAATCTCGCTGGCGATCGCGATCGATTCAGGGCGCCATTCTGTCTCCAGGATACGCTTGTCGCCGCGACCGGCGCGGGTATCGGCGGCCGGTTCCTTGCCCGGCTCGTACTTGCCCGTCAGCACGCCACGGGCAAGCGGTGAGTAGGAGACGACGCCGAGGCCATAGTGATGGGCGGCCGGCAGCTGCTCGGCTTCGGCGGTCCTGTTGACGATGTTGTAAAGCGGCTGGCTTGCCACCGGACGATCGATCCCGAGTTCATCAGCCAGATGTGCGATCTCGGCAATACGCCATCCGCGGAAGTTGGAGACACCGAAGTAGCGCAGCTTGCCGGCTCGGATGAGGTCGGCGATGGCGCGCACCGGTTCTTCGAGCGGCGCATCGAAGACAGCGCGGTGGAAATAGAGGATGTCGATATAATCGGTGTTGAGGCGACGAAGCGAGTTTTCCACGGTCTCGATCACCCACTTGCGCGAATGTCCGCCGAGGTTCGGGCCCTTCTTGTGCGAATTGACGAACTTCGTTGCCAGAACCCAATGATCGCGATGGGCCTTGATGCCCTTGCCGACCACCTCCTCCGACTTGCCGTCGTGGTACACGTCGGCCGTGTCAATGAAATTGATGCCCTGCTCGCGGGCCTTGTCGATGATGCGGAATGCGACGTCGTCGGGTGTAGGCCCGCCGAACATCATCGTTCCGAGGCTGAGCGGTGATACCTTGAGGGCGCTGCGCCCGAGATAGCGATAATCGACCATTGTCTTCTCCTTGTTACTGGGCTTACTGGGCGTGGTGGCAGGCAGCCGCATGGCCGGTGCCGAACTGGCGAAACGCCGGGTCCTCGACCCGGCAGATGTCGGTGGCGAGCGGACAGCGCGTATGGAAACGGCAGCCGGCGGGAGGATTGTGCGGGCTTGGCAGATCACCGGTGATCGGTGCGGCCTGCTTGCGGCGCGACGGATCGGGTACAGCGGCGAGCAGCGCCTGGGTATAGGGATGCCTGGCGCCGGTCCAAAGCGCGCTTGTCGGTGCACTTTCGACGATGCGGCCAAGGTACATGACGAGCACGCGATCTGCGAAATAGCGCACGACCGAGAGATCGTGCGAGATGAAGAGATAGGAGAGCGACAGCTCCGACTTCATTTCGACAAGGAGGTTAAGGATCTGCGCTTGGATCGAGAGATCGAGCGCCGAGACGGGCTCGTCGCAGATGACCAGTTCCGGCTGCAGGATCAACGCTCTTGCGATGCCGATGCGCTGTCGCTGACCACCGGAAAACTCGTGCGGGTAGCGATCAAGCGAATCTTCCGGCAGGCCGACATGGGTCACCATCTGGGCGGCGATTGCTTCGCGTTGCTTGCGCTCGCCGATCCCGTGGACTGCAAGTGGTGCCGTCAGGATGGTTCGGATTGTTTGCCGCGGATTGAGAGAGGCGAACGGATCTTGAAAGATCATCTGGATGCTGCGGCGAACCGACTGGAGTTCGCGCCCGTCCATGGCGGTTACGTCCCTTCCCTTGAAGGCGATCTTTCCCGACGACGGATCGACAAGCCGCACCAGCGATTTGCCAAGCGTGGACTTGCCGCAGCCTGATTCACCGACCAGTGCTACGGTTTCGCCCTCAGTGATTTCGAGCGACACGCCGTCGACGGCGCGTACCGTGCCTGTGGAGCCTGTATAATGGGTTGCGAGCCGATCAACCGACAGAAGCGACATGGGCCTTCTCCGCAATCGCTGGAACGTAGGGGCATGCCACCTGCCGGCCGGCCGGCAGCGTGACGAGGTGTGGCACCACGGAGCCACAGGCAGGCCGGGCGAGCGGACAGCGCGGGCGGAACGAACAGCCTTTTTCACCGGCGGCCGAGACGATCGAGCCCGGGATCTCCTGGAGTGGACCGTCACGATAGTGGTAATTTGCCTTCAGCCGCGGCGATGCCGACAGCAGGCCGTTGGTGTAGGGATGATAGGGTTTTTCGAACACCTCGCCTGGGAGCCCCTCTTCGATCTTGCGTCCGGCATACATCACGACGACGCGATCGGCCCATTGTGCGACAATGCCGAGATCGTGGGTGATGAGGATGACAGCCATGTTGAGCTGGGCGCGAAGATTGTCCAGAAGCTGAAGCACCTGCGCCTGGATCGTCACGTCGAGTGCGGTCGTCGCTTCGTCGGCGATGAGCAGCTTCGGGTTGCAGGCGACCGCGATGGCGATCATCACGCGCTGGCGCATGCCGCCGGAAAGCTGGTGCGGATATTCGTCGATGCGCCGGCGCGCTTCGGGAATGCTGACGAGGTCGAGTAGAGCAATGGCGCGTTCGCGTGCCTGACGCCGGCTGAGATCCTCATGGATACGAAGCACCTCGACGATCTGCTCGCCAATCGTCAGGACCGGATTGAGGGATGTCATCGGCTCTTGAAAGATCATTGCGATGTCACGGCCGCGGATGTGGCGCAGCTCTTTTTCGCGAAGGCCGACAAGGTCGCGCCCATCGAAGCGGATCTGTCCACCGGTCTTGGCGTGTCGCGGCAAGAGACCCATCAGGCCGAGTGCGGTCAGCGATTTGCCGGAACCCGATTCCCCGACAATGGCCAGCATTTCGCCCGGATCGGCCGAAAAGCTCACGCCCTTGACGGGTTCGGCTGTGGCAAAGCGCACTGAAAAGTCGGAAACTTCCAGAAGCCTCGACATCAGCGATCCTCCGAAAAGCGCGGGTTGAGGCAATCGTTGAGGCCATCGCCGATCAGGTTGAGCGAAAGCACGGTGAAGACGATTGCAAGTCCCGGCAGGGCGGTCAGGTACCAGGCAGTGCGGATAACATCGCGGCCCGCGCCGATCATCGATCCCCAGGAAACCCGGTTGGGATCGCCAAGGCCCATGAAGGACAGGGCCGATTCCATCAGGATCGCACTTGCCACCATGACCGACGAGGTAACGATCAGGGGCGGCAACGCATTGGGAAGGATCTCGCGGAAAATGATGCGGGTATGGCCAAAACCAAGACTGCGGGCCGCCAGCACATAGTCCTTTTCCCGAATGGCCCGGAATTCGGCGCGCGTCAGGCGCGCCACTGTCGGCCAGGAGACGATCGCGATGGCAATGGTTACGGTTCCTGTCGTCGGCTGGGCAATCGCAACGAGGACGACGAGGAAAACGAAGCTCGGTATGGTCTGGAATATCTCGATGAACTTGACGAGGACGTCGTCGATCAGGCCGCCGAAATATCCGGCAACCGCACCGATCACGATCCCCACGGTCAATCCTAGAACGGTCGCCGCAAGTCCGACCGTCAGCGAAATTCGAGCGCCATGCACGATGCCGGCCAGGACGTCGCGGCCCATGGAATCGGTCCCGAGTGGATAGGCCGGGTTCTGGCCGGGCCAAAGGAAGGGACGCGCCACCATTTCGAGGGGATCGCCTGGAAAGACAAGCGTTGCGAATATCGCCGAAAGGGCGACCAGTAACAGGATCGCAGCGCCGAACAGCGCGTTGTAGTTAGCCAGGAAGATCTTCAATTCACGGCGAACGCCGCGCCAGGCAACGCCTGAGACAGAGGCCCGGACGTCCGGCGCATGGATATGGGTCCAGCGCGGTTGCCTGCCGGGCTGCGCGGTGGTTTGGACCGCCTCGGAATTGTCGTCCCGCGCAAAGTCGATCGCCCGGCTGGCAAGTGTTGCGGACTTGTGACTGTTCATCGGCTTGCTCCAATTCGGGGATCGATCCAGGCCTGCAGGAGATCGACAGCCGCGTTGGCTATGATCACGAGGAGGGATGAAAGCAGAAGGATGCCGAGCAGCACGCTGAAATCGCGCGCCATGACGGCTTCGAAGGCAAGGCGGCCGAGGCCCGGCCAGCTATAGACGGTCTCGACCACGACCGCGCCACCCAGCATTCCGCCGAAATGCATGCCGGCCATGGTGGTGATCGGGATAAGCGCGTTGCGAAGCACATGGCGTGTGGTCAAGGTGAACCGTGAAACACCCTTTGCGCGTGCGGTGCGCACGAAATCCTGCGATTTGACCTCCAGCATCGATGCGCGCGTCAACCGGGCATAGATCGCAAGGTAAAAGAGCGCGAGCGAGGTTGCCGGCAGCACCATGTAACGCGCCCTGTCGATCAGCGCTGCAAATCCCGTGAGCCGTGAGCCGATCGTGCTGTCACCTCCGCTTGGCAGCCAGCCAAGCTTGACCGAAAACAGAAGGATCAGCATCAGTCCGATCCAGAAGCCGGGGATGGAATAGAAGAGCAACGAGATCACGGAGATGATGCGATCTGGCAGGCGGCCCGAGAAGGCGGCCATCAGCGAGCCGAGGATGAGACCGACCACAATCGCGATCGTCAATGCCGCCAGCATGAGAACCAGCGTACCCGGCAGCCGCTGGCCGATCAGATCGGCGACCGACATGCCATAGCGCGGCGAGAAGCCGAGGCTGAAATGGGCCAGGTTGTTGAGGTAGTTCGCGAGCTGCACCAGGATCGGATTGTCGAGCCCGAAGCGTTCGCGCAGCGCTGCCATGGTCTCAACCGTGGCCGAGCCGGATTCGGCGGCCATCACATCGGCTGCATCGCCGGGTGCGAGTTTCAGCAAAAAGAAATTGAGGATGACGATCCCAAGCATCGTAGGCACTGCCTGAATGATCGTCCTTGAGATCGTCCGAGCGATCCGCCTGTAAGCCGACATACTCTCCTCGCAATCTTTTAAAGATTTCGCCTCGTTGTGCCGCTTAGTAGTTGACTAAATCTGTGGGTTTTGTCAAATCGATATTGGTAGAAAATTCCAACGGTGGCGTACATAGCTGACTATTTTGGAATGGATTACCGGATTTGACCGATAAGTAGGATTTCATCCCGCCTGGCCGCCAGGAAAAGGCAAAATTCTCTCAAGCGGGATCGATCTGCGCAATAAGACGACCGGGCGGTATCGCCCTTGATCAGGAGGGAGAACATGATGTCATCGATTTCCGCACCCACACGCCGCAGTTTCCTGCTGGCTTCGGCCGCACTCGGTGTCGCAGCAACGACACGACTTTCCGCATCGGCAAGCACCCCAACACGCGGTGGCACGGCAACGCTTCTGCTTGCCGCAGAGCCGCCCGTCTTAACGACGATCGCTCACACGGCCTATAATGCGGTCTATGTCTCGCCCAAAACGACCGAGGGACTGCTGACTTATGACTTCGATCTCAATCCTCAGCCGTTGTTGGCCAAGGAGTGGACAGTCAGCCCGGACGGACTGACCTATACGTTCAAGCTGCGCGATGGCGTCAAATGGCATGATGGACAGCCATTCACATCCGCCGACGTTGCCTTCTCGATCAAAGCGCTGAAAGAAGTGCATCCGCGCGGCCGCAACACGTTTCTCAATCTCGTCGACATCGAAACACCGGACGCGCACACGGCCATCCTCAAGCTCTCAAAGCCGGCGCCCTATCTGATTGCAGCACTTGGCGCCTCAGAAACACCAATCGTGCCGCGCCATATCTATGAAGGTACGAAAGTCGCTGAAAACCCGACCAATCTGGCGCCGATCGGAACCGGCCCCTTCAAGTTCAAGGAGTGGGTGCGTGGCAGCCATATCGTCTACGAGCGCAACCCGGATTACTGGGACCAGCCCCGTCCGTATCTCGATCAGCTGATTATCCGCTTCATTCCTGACGCCGCTGCGCGCTCGATCGCAATCGAGACGGGCGAGATCGATCTCGCGCCCTCCACGCCCGTCCCGCTTAGTGATCTGGAACGCCTGCAGGCCGTTGAAGCGCTCGCCTTCGAGACCCGTGGCTACCAGTATCAAAACGGTGTCAGCCGCATTGAGTTCAACCTCGAGCGTCCCTTCTTCAAGGATGTGAGGGTGCGTCGCGCCTTTGCCCATGTGATCGACCGCAACGTTATTTTGAATACAATCAACTATGGGTATGGTGCTGCCATCCCCGGGCCAATCAATCCCAACCTGACCAAATGGTACGTGGCGGATCTCAAGACATATCCGATCGATCTTTCCGCTGCCGAAAAGCTTCTCGATGAAGCTGGTTATCCGCGTGGTGCCGACGGTGCGCGCGCCCGCATCAATCTCGATTACGTGCCTAGCGGGGAGAGCTATCCACGGGGCTCGGAATATATCCGCCAAGCCTTGGCAAAAGTCGGTATCGACGCAACCGTTCGCAGCCAGGATTTCGCGACCTACACCAAGCGCATCTATACCGATCGCGATTTCGACTTCGCCTTCGAGGGCATGAGCAACCTCTTCGATCCGACCGTCGGCGTGCAGCGCCTGTACTGGAGCAAGAACTTCAAGCCGGGCGTTCCCTTTTCGAACGGTGCTGCCTACAGCAACCCAAAGGTCGATGAGCTGCTTGAGGCAGCTGCCATTGAGGTTGATCCCGCAAAGCGCGTCGGGCAGTGGCGCCAGATCCAGGAGATCCTTGTTGAGGACATCCCGGCGATCGACATCGTCAGCCAGCCGGAACTCACCATCTACAACAAGCGGATCTCCGATCACACGCTCGGCGCTGAAGGCATCGCAGGCAGCCTCGCCTATGCCTTCGTTGCAGCGTCCTGAGCCAGAACAAGGGAGCACAATTATGTCCATTCAACATCCTCCCGGCTCGATCGTCGGCCTGCCGAAATTTGCAGCCCCGACCGATTTCCCCGATAGTCCCTTGTCGCAGGCGCTCAAGCAGCCTGTGCTTCTTGGCCTGTTCTTGCCAATCCAGGCGGGCGGCTGGACGCAATCCACGCTCGAACGATCGACTGACTGGCGCTTCGATTACAACAAGGCCCTGACGCTCAGGGCTGAGGATCTCGGCTTCGATCTTGTCTTTGCCCTGTCTCAATGGCTGCCCAAAGGCGGCTATGGCGGCGTGTTCGACGGTCAGGCGCTTGACAGCTTCGTCTCGACGGCAGCCTTGGCGGGTCTCACGAAGAAGATCATGCTGATCTCGACCATGCACGTGCTTTACGGGCCGTGGCATCCGCTGCATTTGGCCAAGTTCGGGGCGACGCTCGACCACATTACCGGGGGACGCTGGGGCATCAACGTGGTTACCGGTCACCGGGCGGTCGAGCACGAGATGTTCGGCTGGCCGCGTATCGAGCACGACAGGCGCTATGAGCTGGCGGCCGAATTCCTCGAGGTGGTGCAGCGGCTGTGGAGCGACGGCGAGAATTTCTCGTTCGAAGGCGAGAGCAGCTGGAAGCTTGGCGGTGGCTTCGTCACGCCGAAGCCCAATTTCGGGCGCCCGATCCTTGTCAATGCCACGGGTTCGGATGCAGGCATTGCCTTTGCGGGCCGCTACTCCGATATCGTCTTCATCACCAGTCCGACCGGTGCCGATATCGATAGCGCGCTGCAATCCCTGCCCGCACATACCAAGCGCGTCAAGGATGCGGCACTCGGCGTCGGGCGCAGTGTGCGTACGCTGCTCAACCCGATGGTGATCTGCCGGCCGACCGAAAAGGAAGCCTTTGAGCTTGCCGACCGCATCGTGGCGCATGCCGACCAACGCTCGCCGCAAGGCTTCCAGTCGCTGAACTCCGACGCGCACGCCTGGAAGGGACGCGAGCCTCAGGATCCCTACCGCGCCATCGGCGGCAATATTCGTGTGATCGGCTCGCCCGAGCAGGTTGTCGATCAGTTCGTCAAGCTGAAGGAGGCCGGCGTCGATGGCCTGCAGCTCAGCTTCTTCGACTTCCGCGACGATCTCGAGTTCTTCGGTTCCGACGTCCTGCCGCTGATGAAGCAAGCTGGCCTGCGCCATTAGGAGGAATGCCATGACAGGCAATAGCATTTCCGAAGTCTGGTACACGCGCTGCCCTGTTCCAACACCGGTAGGTCTGGCTGCACAGCTCGGCTATCTCGACGAAGCGTTCCGCAAGGATGGCGTGACACTGAAATCGATCATCGATTCACCTGACCGCAACATTCGCCAAAGCCATTTCAACCACACGCTCGATTGGTCGTTTCGCCATGGTGGCAATGTGCCGCCGATCCGCGCGCGCTCTGAAGGCCGCAAGACGCGGCTTGTCGGCATCACCTGGACCGACGAGTTCCAGGCGATCATTACTCTGCCTCAGACCGGCATCCGGACCACAAAAGACCTGAAAGGTCGACGTTTCGGTATCGCACGCCGCCCCGAAGGCATTGTTGACTTCATGCGGGCCACGGCGCTGAAGGGGCTGGTTTCCGCCCTGTCGCTCGAAGGGATGGTGCTCGACGACGTCGAGACGGTCGACATTGCTCTTTCGCAGTCCATTCTGTCGACGCAGGAAGGCCCATCGCTTTTCGGGCTGAAGCGTCGGCAGGCCTATGGCGAGGAAGTCGCCGCCCTCATCCGCGGCGAGGTCGATGCCATCTATGTGAAGGGCACGGCGGGGATCAACGTCGCCAATCTCATCGGCGCCATCCAGGTTGTTGAATTCGGCTTCCATCCTGATGCGAAGATCCGCATCAATTCCGGTTCGCCGCGCGTGTTGACAGTCGATGAGCGTCTGGCAGACGAGAGGCCGGATCTCGTCGCACGCCTGCTCGGTTCGATCTTCAAAGCGAGCGCCTGGGCCGAAGCACACCCCGATGAAACCAGACGTTTCGTTGCACGCGAGGCGGGCGCCACGGAAGAACAGGTTCTCGCCGCCAATGGCCCCGATGTCCACAAGCACCTCGGGCTTGGACTTGAGCCCGACCTGGTGGCTGCGGTCGGCCATTACAAGGATTTTCTGCACGACTTCGGCTTCCTCGCTGCCGATTTCGACATCGGCGACTGGGCCGATCGTCGTCACATCGACGCCTTTACCCGGCAAGCCGTGGCCTGAACGGGAGACCAGGGGACGATGGTTGATGAAAGGGTCGATCCGCCCACCATGATGCAACGCAAGCCGTCTTGTTCGACCATTTCATCGTTGATGCCGCACTTGAGCTGCCCGCAAACCGCAGCCTCGACTGCGACTATGCACGTGAGCGTCCTCCTTGCGATGCGATCGCGGGCTCTTCCCAAACGCTCAAAAGCACAATGGCCCGGGCGATCTGCTCGCGACGCCTTCATTCGTCTCGCACAGCAATAACATGACGATGCCCGCAGATTTTACGGTTCGTTTTACAGGCTAAGGACAAGCATGAGCAACGACAGCGAATATCTTTGGTACATTCCCAATGACACGAAGGCGGGTCACCGCGGCGATACCCTCGACGAAAATCATAACAGCCTGGCAACGCTGACGGCGCAGGCGCGCGCACTCGAGGACAATGGCTGGAAGGGTGCGCTCATCGGAACGGGATGGGGCCGACCCGATACCTTCACTGTCGCAACCGCGCTTGCGGCAAGCACGACGATGTTCGAGCCGCTGATTGCAATCCGCCCCGGTTACTGGCGACCAGCAAACTTCGCCTCGGCCGCCGCCACGCTAGACCATCTGACCGGTGGTCGCGTTCGCGTCAACATCGTCTCCGGCTTGGACAATCTGTCCGCATACGGAGACCAAGAGGGCGACCAGGCGCATCGCTACGGGCGCACCCGGGAGTTCATGCGATTGGTCCGCAGGCTCTGGACCGAAGAGAATGTCAGTCATGATGGCGAGCATTTCGGTGTCACGGGCTCGACCGTCATGCCTCGGATCCAGGCGCGAGGCGATCGTCGTCATCCGAAGCTTTATTTTGGTGGTGCGTCCGAGGCGGCCGAGCGGGTCGCGGCCACGGAGGCGGACGTCCAGCTTTTCTGGGGTGAACCGCTCGATGGTATCCGTGAGCGCATCGCGCGCCTTAAGGCACTTAGCCGGGAGCTTGACCGGGATTTGCCACCTCTCGAGTTTGGTCTGCGTATCACCACGCTCGTTCGTGAAACGTCCGAGCAGGCCTGGGTCGACGCCGAAAAGAAAGTCGCCGAAATGGCCAAAGGCAAGGGCTCCAGCTGGAACGATCACCGTAGGGCAGTTGCCGTTGGCCAGCAGCGGTTGCTCGACCTGCATCGATCCGGCGACGTTCTCGACGACAACCTTTACACCGCGCCCGGCAAATATGGCGGTGGCGGCGCCGGCACGACGTGGCTTGTTGGTTCAGCTGACGACGTTGCACGGTCGTTGCGCAGGTATCACGAGCTGGGAATCACTCATTTCGTGCTCTCCGACACGCCCTACCTCACGGAGATCTCACGCCAGGGCAACCAATTGCTACCGCTCCTGCGCAACCAGCTCCCTAGATAGTGACCACTCAGACGCTCGGACTGTCGTTCGAGCCCACACTGGCAAGCCCCGACCGGAGGCACGTTGATCCTGATCACCTGGGCCAAATAGACCCGCCTCCTATGAGATTTTTATACAATCGCGTGGCACGGCGAATGGATCGTTGACGCGCTGATGTCCATCTTCGCCGGTGTCGAAACTTCGAACCGGAGACGAAGATGTATTTCGAGCTGAAGGACGCGACCGCTGAGATTCTCGCGCAAAGCAGACGCCACGATGCGCTCTGTGACTTGCCGCTGCAATTGATTGCTTCGGAAGACGAGGCGTATGACATCCAGGCAGCAGCACAGGACGCGCTGGGGTTCGACAGAAAGGGATATGCGATTGTCGGCGCAAATGAAGCGTCACAGAGAACGCTTTGCCTGACGTCACCCGTTTATTCCGAAATCCCAGCCTCGAGCTTTTTCTCCAACACGAGGGACTTCCGGCTACCGCCTGGCACGATTGGTGTGCAATGTGAGTTCGTCTTCACGATGCTGCGATCGTATCCTGATCTCGATGAGGATGTCGATCTTGACAGTGCGCGCACGGCTATTCTGTCCTGCCGCCCGGCAATTGGCCTGTTGGGACGAAGAACTCGAAGCTCGTTTGCGGGCAACAATGCTGCCATCGCCGACTTTGGACTTCATGTCGCCACGTTGTGCGGCGATCACGTGCCGACAGCATCGCTTGCTGAACTGGCCAGCCTGGAGGTGACAACGTTTCTGTTCAAGGAGACCGTCGTCTCTGGCAAGGCCTCGTCAATCATGAACGATCCAGTCAATGCCGTTGTCTGGCTCGCCCGCCAACTCGCCGCGAAAGGGCGTCGACTGGAGCCAAACGACGTCGTTACGACAGGCTCATGTACCACCATCCTGCAGGTCTTGCCCGGACATCACGTCGCCGCGGATTTCGGTCCACTCGGTCAAGTCGACTGCGTTTTCAGATAACCAGTTCCAACAGGCATCAAACGATGCTGCGACACAAACCAACTCTCATGGAAAACAGAAAGAAGCCACTGATCGTGAAGAACAAGCAGAACACGTCAGCAGAAGCCGCAGTTCGACCGGTTGAAACCGGCACCGAGGCTCAATCGTGATGGTCAGCCGAAGCATTCCGCACGAGTACTTCTTGCTTGACGTGGCAGATCAAAGTGGGCCGATTGTCGCCAGACTGGGTGAGCGCGCGGTCCGTGAGGCCGTTATCGACCGCCGTGGCCGGCGTTACCATTTCGCTGGGATTGCAGGGCGCGACCCGCGGGGGCGTCTCGACGTGACTGCATTGCGGCAAGGTGAGTGGATAGTTGCACCTGACCTCGTCTATCGCAAAGCGTAAGCAGCACAAGATACTGCACGTCTCGCGATCATGATTGATTTCAATCCTGTGGATTGCGTCTGTTGCGCCGGCCGGGCCGAGGGTCTGACCTATGTATCACCTTCTGGGGCCGCTAGCGTATGGCGGTTCACGGATGGTCCATATGCCAGGTAAGAAGCAGAGCACTGATATCCCAAGGAAGCGCCGATCGCTTTTGGCGCAACTTGCCGACGAGCCGGAAAAGCTGTTCACCGGTGCGTTCCGGCAGCAATATGGCGCGATCTGTTTTCGCTATGTGGGTGAGACATCGAAGATCGAGGTGCTTGTCATCTCGTCTCGAGACACCGGTCGGTGGGTTGTGCCCAAAGGCTGGCCAATGAAGAAGAAAAAGCCCCACGAGGCGGCCGCGATCGAGGCCTGGGAGGAAGCCGGGGTCCGGGGTGTCGTGCATAAAACTGCAGTCGGACGCTACACTTATCTCAAGTTCCTCGATGACGGTGATGTCGTTCCAACAATCGTGGATCTTTTTCAGATCGAGGTCACCGTCCAGCAAGACGCGTTCAAGGAGAAGGGTCAGCGTCGACTTGCCTGGGTAGAGCCGGACGAAGCTGCGCGGCGCGTGCGCGAGTTGGAACTGAAATCGTTGCTCGTTGACTTTAAGCCGAAGGGAAAGCGTAAGGGCGTCTTACCTTGAAGGTGAGCGGTGTCCGCTCGCCTTCTCGTCGACGGGCCCGCTGCGGCAGTTTGCTGAGAACTGGCGAACGAACTCAACTCGAGTCCCAATTTCCCAAAGATCGATTTCAAGGCGACAAGTTCTGAAATCTCACTGTGCGACAGAAGCAGGCCTCGAAACCGGTCCGTATCTGAGCCCAAATTTGCTCCTTTACGGACGGGAACCTCGAGTACGCTCAGAGGTTTGTCATCCGACACTTCTGTCGAAACCTCAATCGCAAGGAATACTCCCATGACCCTCGCAGGGAAAAAGATCGCCGTTCTCATCGCTCCACGGGGAACCGAGGATCCGGAATTCAAGAAGCCGAAGGAAGCCGTCGAGGCGGCGGGCGCAACCGTCACTGTCGTTGGTATCGAGACTGGCGAAGCGAGAACCAACAACGGCGACCTAGACCCTGGCAGCAGCTATACTGTCGACAAGGCGGTCACCGAGGTCTCCGCGTCTGATTTTGATGGCCTCGTTATCCCGGGCGGCACAGTTGGTGCCGACAAACTTCGCTCGAAGCCCGAGATTGTCGCCTTCGTAAAATCTTTTTTCGAGGAAGCGAAACCTGTCGGCGTAATCTGCCACGGCCCTTGGCTACTGGTCGAGGCCGATGTTCTCAAGGGACGGACCCTCACCTCATACTCCTCCATCCGCAAGGATATCGAGAACGCAGGTGGTACCTGGGTGGACCAGGAAGTTGTAACGGATAAGGGGCTAGTAACAAGCCGCAAGCCGGACGATCTGCCTGCCTTCTGCGCGAAGATCGTCGAGGAATTCGCTGAAGGCAAACATCCTGAACAGGCCCGTAGCGCCTAAATTCTAGAGGTGCCGGGTCAGCCCGGCATCTCATCGTTTTAGAATCTACCGGCCACCTTCGTGTTCGCGAGATCTTGCTGCCCCGCGGGAACCCCGTCGGTGTGGAAGTTCACACATAGCGCCTGTTCCTGGCGAAACATCGAAGTTGTCGCATCGTTGTGGCCTCACTGAACAGTCACTGCAGCAAGGACAAGTCCAGCTACGCTCTCGCCGTTGAGCATTTGCATAGCCGTCGATAGATGTCGACTACGCGCCGCTTCCCATGAAGAACCATCAAGTGCCGCACCACGGTCCGTTGAATCTGATCGAACGCTCGTTCCAGTCGCTCTTCGGTCATAGTGGCGCGCTGCTGCTGACCCGGTTTTTCATATCGTCCTCCTGACAGGACCTGAGAAATCCGGACCTAGCTGGAGACCGCATCAGTCGTGCAACTTCCCGATCAGGTAGTTTCGTGGTAAGAAACATTCTACCTTCCCTATCAGTAAGATTTCCTGGATTTTCTCGTTTTCTTCCTGTACGGTAAGTTGGACAATATGGAGGACGCCATGATCCGATCTGCCGCGGAATTCGGACTTCTGATCCGGGAGCGCCGCAAAGGACTGGGCTGGACCCAGATACAGCTGGCCGAGCGCTGCGGCACCGGCGAGCGCTTCATCGTCGACCTGGAGAAGGGCAAGCCGAGCTGCCATTTGGAAAAATCGCTGATCGCCGCCCGTACGGTGGGTATCGATCTCGGTGACCTGAGATCCGCCACGCCCTCGCCCGCCCCTGTGGTCGACGACGATCTCGGCTACCTGCCACGCTTTTCCTGATTAGGAGCGCCGTGACGACGATCTATTACGAGACATGGCCTGTTGCCCGCCCCTCTTTATGATCTCATGTGCGCGACCAATCGCTGCCACAGGCACTGGCCGGCAACCGTAATGCTGACGAGCTGCATGGAAAAGACTGGCGTCAGTTCGCCATCGACGTCGGTCTCAGCCCGGCCGCAGTCACCAGGCGCGTCGCGGAGCTTGCCGCGTAGGTCGCGACTAAGGCCGACGAGGCGCTCGAACAGGTCCAGTCCTCCCTGGTTTCTAACCGAGAATTCGGCTCGAGCCTCGTCTTTCTCGTGAAGAAGCGGTGCCGACGGATCGAGCGGCAGATTTCAGGCTGAAATTGCTTAACCACGAAAACACCGCACAATTTATTGATGTATCTAAAGTCGAGGTTCAAAATAATTTCGGGAAATTCTGTCTCTTGGAATCGTTGGATGGATCTCGACGCCTGTCTTCTGCTCCCAGCCCGCGCCACAGACCAAGGTCAAAAATTGCCCCGGCTCGGGCGGCCTTGAGTGAAGGGAGGCTCGATCGAATCGTTGTGAATTTGCGCATCGGCCCATCTCTCGATGGTGTAGGATATCGGCCTGTTGCAACGGGAAACCAGGACATGCTTCTGAAAGGATCCCGGACACCGGTAGTCCAAGACATGGGCGGCTTCATCGCGCGGGTCAACATGCCTGGCTGGCTGCGTCGCTGGCCGAGGGATCACGGTTACGGACCGCTGGCTATGGTGGTCGAGTCCGTGCTCGTTCCCGGCCGCGTCATCGCTATGCACGAACATCGAGATGACGAGATCGTTTCATGGGTACCACAGGGCGTCATGCGCCACAAAGACCGCATGGGAGATGCACTGGCGGTTGATGCAGGACATCTGATGATTATGAACGCCGGGATTGGTTTCTGGCATTCCGAAGAAACTCATCCGGAGGATCCAGATCTGAGGATGCTGCAGATCCTTATTCGACCAAGAGCTTCGGGGCTGCCTGCCAACATCCAGTTTGGGCCGCTTCCGGAACAACAGCAGGCGGTTTGGCGGCATTTGGTCGGACCGGAAGGTGGTTCAGCGCCGTTCCACGTACGTAGCGAAATCGACGTTTACGACATTCATCTTCCGGCTGGAGCTTGCGTCGTTTTTCCACACGCTCCTCAAAAGCACTTGTACTCTTACCAATTCGAGGGCTGCTCCATCGTTCAGGGCAAGACTTTCCGGGAGGCTGAACAGGGCCTGTTCCCTTCGGACGGACCACTGATTGTCACGGCTAAGACAGAAAGTGTCATCGTGGCATTTCTTATGGATCCTGTGTCGCACGTTGCCCGCACCGGAACCGTTGGCGACCACCGGAGCATCCCCCGGCCTCTTTTTGCGCCGCTCGCGAAGTTTGCATTACGGGTAAAGGCCCTTGTTCGTCGCTGAAGGCGGCTGGGCGCGAAGTTCGAGATCGCATATGAACTCGTGATGCGCGCCACACCGTTGGTCTTTTTGACGGTATACGAGCCGGATGTGGTTTCGGATGAAGGCCGATACCGTCAGCCACCAAGAGCGGATCGCGTTGCGCGGTCGAGGCGATGAGCAACTTCTAGAAGGACTTAGGTACCGGTAAAGGCATGACCTCAATCGGTGAGAAGCGGAAGTCCGTGGTCGGCGCTATCGCAAGAGGGCTCGAGCGATCCCACCAAGACTAGGCGATATTGCCGCATTGAGTTTCAATTTCGTTCCGTTTATCAGTGGATCACGCCGCAGGGCGGGGGGGAAATATGCGGAACTCTGTTACCCGATTTAAAGCGTGGCTGGTGCGAAGTCTTTGCGCCATCGCTCTCGTTTTCGTCGGGTTTGCACATCAAGCTCCAGTTGTTTCTTTTGATCCAACGGACCCGGCGCAATTCGCACAGTTCGTTATGCCGGACGGAACATTGCCGACGCTCTGCGTGACAGTCACGGATGCCGACGGCAAGACGAACACTGACCACAAATTTCACAATCAGGGCTGCGAAGCCTGCCGCATTGGCGCTTCCGTTCTTTTGCCGGCGCCGAGCGACATCGCCGGTTTCACAATCGCATTCGGGCTTGAGAACGAACATCCCCGGCGCGTGATCGAGTTTCATCGGCAACTGTACCCGCCGAATACCGGGCCCCGAGCCCCACCGTCCGATCCGACCATTGCCTGAACCGCGCGTCAGCCAGGGCTGGGGCGTGCCCTGTTTTTCGGCTGCGCTTCTGGCGACTGCCGCGGATATCGGACTTCACCATGTCGACCATCACCTCCGCCATTCCGGCGGATGACGCCACATCGAGCGTCTCGCTTTACCGCGCCATCTGGCGCTGGCATTTCTTTGCCGGGCTGCTTGTCCTGCCCTTTCTGCTCAACCTTGCGGTCACTGGCTCGATCTATCTCTTCAAGGACGAAATCAACGATAGTGTCTTTGCCTATCGCTACGACGTGATCCCCGCTGGCGAGGTGCTCGCACCCGAAAAGCTCGCAGAAATTGCGGTAGCTGCCGTTCCCGGCTCCAAACTCAGCTCTTACAAGGATCCGGCGACGCCCGAGCGTTCCGCCATTGTCACAGTGTCCGGCAATGCGGGCTCGACCCTTGTCTTCATCAACCCTTACGATGGGAAGGTTCTCGACACCGTAGGATCAACGCAGGAGTTCAACTACGTCGTCAAGCGCATCCATAGTCTCGCGCTCTTCGGAGATTTCCCAAACAAACTGATCGAGGTCACCGGCGGGTTCGCCATGGTGCTGGTTGCAACCGGCATCTACCTCTGGTGGCCGCGTCGACAGACCGGAGGTGTCGTTACGGTTCGTGGTACACCGAGCAAGCGCGTGTTCTGGCGCGACAGCCATGCAGTCACCGGCGCCTTCGCCGGCATTTTGATCTTCTTCCTGGCTGCCACCGGTATGCCCTGGTCGGGATACTGGGGTGCCAACGTCCAGGCTTGGCTCGGCAACCATGGCCTCGGCTATCCCGCGCAGCTCTGGGATGACGTTCCGAAGTCACAAAAGGTAACGCAGGACATTCTTCCCCTCGTTGGCTGGGCCGTCGAACAAGCCCCCGTTCCACTTTCTGATATTGCAGCTGCGCAGTCGAAGACGCCAATCGGCCTGAACCGCGCAGTCGAGGTCGCGAGGGCCGCAGGGTTGACGCCAGGCTTCGATATGGCAGTGCCTGTCGACGGAACAGGCGTCTACTCCGCGGCAGTCTACCCGGATGATCTCTCGAGGGAACGGATGATCCATATCGATCAGTATTCCGCAAAGCCGCTCGTGGACATCTCCTATGGACAATACCCGGTTTTTGGCAGAGCCATCGAGTGGGGCATCAACGTTCATCAGGGGCAGGAATTCGGTCGCCTCAACCAGTTCCTGATGCTGGCCACCTGCTTTGCCATCGTTCTCTGCTGCGTGAGTGGGGTGGTCATGTGGTGGAAGCGACGTCCCTCTGGCCGGATCGGTGTTCCTCCAGCTCCGCCCCGCCGGTCGGTCTATGTTGGTCTTTGGTCGATTGCGCTTGTCTTCGCGCTTGCGTTCCCGCTGACGGGAATTGCCATCGCGGCGATGATACTAATCGATCAGGCCTTCATCCGAACAATCCCGCCGCTTCGGCGCGCATTTGCCTGAACGGAGGCGACACGATGGCGAAATTCGCAGTTTTACTCGCAGGACTTTTTCTGAGCACTTCGGCCCTTGCACACGAGGCCAGCATCGGCCCCATCAGTATCGAAAGGCCCGCCGTTCGTGCCATGGTGCCAGGCGCCAAGGTTGGTGGTGGCTACCTCACCATCAGGAATAATGGAACACAAGCCGACAAATTGGTCTCAGCAAGTGCCGATCGAGCCCGATCAGTGCAGATGCACGAAATGAGCACCAGCAACGGCATCATGGTCATGCGGGAGATGAAAGACGGCATCGACGTGCCTGCCGGACAGACAGTTGATCTGCAACCCGGCGGGAGCCATCTGATGTTCATGGATGTCCAACAACCCTTCAAGCAAGGAGAAGAGATCAAGGCCACGTTGACGTTCGAACGAGCCGGTAGCGTCGACGTCAGGTTCGATGTCGGTCCGATCGCTGGGCCGCTCTACGTTGGACGCGACGGAAGCGACCACACGTCGATGGAGATGCCGGGCATGGACATGGACGCGAAAGCGGCCCCGGATGACCCTTCTCAATCGATTCCCGCGACACTGAAGATCATGTTTGATCGACCGGAAAAGCCGCTCGTTGTTGAACCGGTCGTTGTCCAGGGTGATTGGGCGATTGCCGGATGGCAGCAAGATGGCCGGGGTGGTCGGGCTCTTCTTATGAAAACCGCGCACGGCTGGCGACTGCATCTTTGCAGTGGGGATGGGATCAAGGATGCTGCTGCACTGGAGAAGATTGGCCTGTCGACTGGCGACGCGTCGGCCTTGTCGTCTTCGCTACGCGCAGCCGAGGCAAAGCTCGATCCCAATGTCGTTTCACTCTTTGCCAGTTTCGAAGGCACCGTGATGATGGGAAAGGAGACGAGCGCAGACAGTAGCCATAGTGGACATGAGGGGCATGCACAATGAAAGCGCGAACGCTTGCAATCACCGCGTTGTCAGCCGGCGGTGCGCTCTTCCTCGCCTTGATCGGCGTCATGATATGGGTTTATGCCGATGAACCGCGAACTGGTCGCTTCGATGCCAGCTTCTCCCTCATCGACGATCGCGGAAACGCTGTCGACCAATCGATCTTCCACGGCCGCCCCGCGCTGGTTTATTTCGGATACACGAATTGCCCGGAGGTTGCCCGACAACGATGTATGAGGTGGTCGATTGGATGAATGCTCTTGGAGATCAGGGAAAGTCCCTGAACGCTTTGTTCTTCTCCATCGATCCGGAGCGTGACACGCAGGAGGTGATGCATAACTACGTCACCGCATTCAGCTCGCGCATTCGCGGTATTACCGGAAGCCCAGACGAGATGAAGAAGGTGGCCGATGGCTGGTTTATCCATGCCGCAAAGGAGGCCGGCGAGGATGGTGACTATCACATGAGCCACACGGTTTCATTGCTCCTGATTGGTGCAGACGGCCGCCTGAAGGGATTGATCCCCTATGGTGCCGACCGGGAAGATGCGATTGCAAAGATCCGTCATCTGCTGCTCAGCGAGCCTAAAGGCGCTTGAGATAACCGTCGTTCAACGAGTGGAGAGCTTTCACGTGTCGCAAATACTTCTCACTGCTTCCGTTGGACTTGTCCTTGCTGAAGTGACTTTCCGACCAGGCTCTCGCCGTTGCGCATTTGCACAGCCGTCGATAATGTCGACTGTGCGCCGGTTTCCATAGAGATCCATCAAGGGCCGCACCATTCGCACTTTTTTGGCTTTTCCCTACCCGTTTTAGGTGCGTTACGTTGACGTCTTCTTGCCTCGTGACATGGGCGTCAGTAATCACCGGTGCGTCAGCAAGGCCTTTGAGTGTCGGTGGGACCGAGCTGCGTAAAATCGAGGCATTATGAGGCAGGTGCCACAAACTTATTGTAGTTTGATTAGCGCCTGCCCCATTAAACTGGGCAGTTTGGGAACCACCGTATAATGTTCCTCATTGACAAAATACGCAAAATACGTAATTTGCACTTCAATGAAGGAGATGGTTCATGGGTGCAGCGCTTCAAATCCCCGCATCGGATTTCTCTCGTCGGTTTGGACAAGTCCGCGAAGCGGTACATAAGGCCGGGGTGATTGAAGTCACGTCGCATAATCGGGTCGTGGGTGCCTACATCAGCGTAGACGAGCTTGAACATTTCAATCGTCTCAAGCGACGTGAGGTGCAGGTGCTTCATGCAAGCGAGATCGATGACGAGCTCCTCACTGAGATTGAGAACGCAGAGTATGGCGTGATCTCTAAGTGAAGCTGCCAGACCCTACTCCAGGTCTCGTAATCCGGTTCGATTACACTTGGTACAAAGACCATTTCAAGAAAGAACGCCCATGTGCCATCGTCCTGGCCTCAAGTCAGACAGGTATGGTCACGGTTGTTCCAATTACGCATTCGTATCCAGATATTGGAGAAGAAGGCCACTCGTTGCAGGTGCCCGAAGAGGTCTGCAAAACAATGGGTTTGGATGAGGACATCAATTACGTTCGACTGAACGAGGTCAACAGATTTGCGTGGCCTTCAGACCTTATCAAGCCATTGCCAAATGATCCCTCCCGCTGTGATTACGGAAACGTTCCCAAAGATTTCTTCTTAGAAATGAGACGGCGACTTGCAGAAGCCGTCCGAGCAGGACGGCTCAACGCTTCCAAGGTCTGAACAATCCGGCTAATTGGTCATGAGTTTTGCTGGCCCTCCTGTGGAGCAAGGCTGCTGCTCGCAGGCTCGACGGCGTCTGCTACCGAACGTCGCTTTTTCGGCGTCCGGCTGGACACCAAGGACGAAGTCGATAACTTTCGATGAAGACATCTCGCACGGCTTCAGCAAAGGAAGCATCTGGCTGGTTTGATAGAGATTGAAGGAGACGACGTCGTTTCCTGCAAGTTCTTCTGCGAATAGCCAGATGCGACGCCCGTTGTCAGATCGGTGTGTAGTTATGCCCCAGCTTCGCCCGTTAAACTCACCTCTGAAGAAGCCCGTCGGAAGTCGCGTGAGAGCTCGCTGGAAATCCGAGATTTCTGCCTCGGGTTCCGTCATGGCGAAAGACACTCTTCGCAGATGCCGCAGCAATCCTCGTCGAGTACCGCAGGCCGCCCGCAGCAGTCGCAGGCAGACGTCCGCGACCCCGCGCGTATCCCCGGTTGAGGTGGCAGAATGTCGATCATGTCTTCGTCGTAGTGACTAGTAGATAGGTGTTCGTCCATGCCGGGCTCCAAAATCTGGACTCCAGATAGTGAAGACTTTTCCGATAGCAAGATGGGTGCCTTGAAGGCGACGTGTTGTACGTCGTTTCTCCATGAGCGCCTTGCTGTCACCTCCCCCGGGAGGGGCATCCCAGCCGTTTCCTCATTGTCAGGACGCGATGGATTATGCCTCCTCCAAAATCGCAGGTCGCTGCCTGCGCTCAACTGACTTGCGGATCGATCACGCGGGTCGAGCCAAATGTCTCCACAGGTGTCGCGACACGCCGACCTGCACTGTCGAAGCAGTGGACGGCGTCCGGTTCAGCCTGAAGCATTACCCGGCTGCCTATAGCCATCGTTGATCTGCCTGCTACTCGGAAGACAATCTCCACCCCACCAGTCGTCGTGGCATGAATGTAGCTTTCTGCACCGACAAGTTCGATGGCGCCGATGTCGACACCAAGGCTGAATATTGAACCTTCTCGCGTCTCGGAGATTTTCAGGTCCTCAGGGCGAACACCGATGGTCGCCACTCCAAGGGGAAGCGACAGGCCGGGAGCGTCGGTGCCCAAAGCCTCGGCGCTGACGAGGTTCATAGCCGGCGAACCAATGAAGGCTGCCACGAAAGTAGTGGCCGGCCGCTCGTAAAGCTCGATTGGCGTTCCGACCTGTTCAATCTGGCCGCCATTCAGCACGACAAGGCGATCGGCAAGTGTCATGGCCTCCATCTGGTCATGGGTCACATAGACGCTTGTCGTGGCGAGCGTACGCTGAAGCCGGCGGATCTCCACGCGCATCTGCACGCGCAATTTTGCATCGAGATTGGAAAGCGGTTCATCGAACAAGAATGCTTTCGGCTCACGCACGATTGCCCGGCCCATTGCAACGCGCTGTCTCTGTCCACCTGATAGCTGCCGTGGCTTGCGGTCGAGCAAAGCACCGATTTCAAGGGATCCGGCGGCTGCGGCGATCCGTCGTTCAATCTCCGTAGCTGCCATTTTCCTGTTCTTCAAGCCGTAGGCCATATTCTGGCGGACGGTCATGTGCGGATAAAGTGCGTAGTTCTGGAAGACCATGGCGATGTCACGCTCGGACGGCTCCAGATTATTTACAACGCGCCCATCGATCGCGATCTCTCCATCCGAGATCGTTTCCAGTCCCGCAATCATCCTCAGCAACGTGGACTTGCCGCAGCCCGATGGCCCGACAAGTACGACCATTTCACCATCGGCGATGTCGAGCGAAATGCCTTTGATTGCCTCGTAGCCGCCTGGATATGTCTTGCGAACGTCTCTGATCGTGATGCTTGCCATTACTTTTCTGTCTCCACGAGGCCCTTCACGAACCAGCGCTGCATCAAAACGACAACGAGGATCGGTGGGATGATTGCAAGGATCGCCGTGACCATGACGAGGTTCCAGGGCGTTGCTGCGTCGGCAAAATCGACCATTTTTCGCAGGCCAATGATAATCGTCGACATGCTCGCGTCATTGGTCACAAGCAGGGGCCAGAGATACTGCGTCCAGCCATAGATGAAGAGAATGACAAAGAGCGCTGCCAGATTGGTGCGTGAAAGCGGGAGGAGGATGTCGCGCATGAACCGCAGCGGTCCAGCATTATCGATACGGGCAGCTTCGACAAGTTCGCCGGGTATCGTCAGAAAAAACTGACGAAACAGAAAGGTTGCGGTCGCCGATGCCATCAGGGGAAGCGTGAGCCCTGCATAGGTATCGATCATGCCCAGATCGACGATGACCTTGTATGTCGGCAGGATGCGAACCTCCACCGGCAGCATCAGCGTAATGAAGATCATCCAGAAAAACACCATGCGCAGGGGAAAGCGGAAAAACACGATCGCAAATGCCGACAGGAAGGAAATGACGATCTTGCCAAGCGCGATCAAGGTCGACACGATTATCGTGTTGACCATCATCCGCTCGAGGCTGACACCAACAACCCGCTCTACCCCACCAACCAAGGCGTCGTGATAGTTCTCCACAAAGTGATCCTGCGGAAGCATGGTGATGGGCGGGCGCAGTATCTGCGCCGATGTCATCGTCGATGCGACAAAGGTGTAGTAGATTGGAAAGGCAACAATGATGATCCCGAGTACGAGGATCAGATGGCCAGTGATATTTGCAACAGGGCGCCGGTCGATCATCTCAAGCCTCAAGCATAGTGGACACGGCGTTCGACGAAGCGAAATTGCACGGCCGTCAGTACAATCACGATGATCATCAATACGACAGACTGGGCAGCGGACGAGCCGAGGTCGAGATTGACGAAGCCGTCATTGTAGACCTTGTAGACCAGCGTCTCGGTTGCCTTGGCAGGCCCGCCGCCGGTCACCGCATGAATGATGCCGAACGTGTCGAAGAAAGCGTAGACCGTGTTGACGACGAGCAGGAAGAACGTGGTTGGTGCCAACAGAGGAAACACGATCGTCCAGAACCGACGGCTGCCGCGGGCGCCGTCAATGGCTGCCGCCTCGATCAATGATTTCGGGATCGCCTGAAGACCGGCGACGAAGAAAAGGAAGTTGTAGCTAATCTGCTTCCATGCGGCCGCGACGATGACCAGGACCATTGCCTGTCCGCCGTTCAAGAGCGGATCCCAGGCAAACCCTGCTCGCCGCAACATGTAGGCGAAGCTTCCCATCGCCGGATTGAACATGAACAGCCACAACATGCCCGCGACGGCGGGAGCCACGGCGTAAGGCCAGATCAGCAGTGTGCGATAAAACGTCTGGCCCCGCCTGATACGGTCGACAGCGGTCGCAAGCGTCAGCGCCGCTACCATGGCCAGTGCTGCGGTTGCGACACTGAATACGACGGTGACCTCAAGCGAATGAATGTAGCTTGGATCGCTCAGGATCCTGCGAAAGTTCGCCAGGCCGACAAAGCCGCTCTTTAGTCCGAACGGGTCTTCCCGCTGCATGGATTGATAAAGCGCCTGACTGGCGGGCCAGAAGAAAAACACGACCGTCAGGACGATCTGAGGTGCCAACAGGAAATAGGGAAGGACTTTATTGGGGAAGACGACATTTTGCACGAGGAGACCCCCTTGAGCGAAGAGGTGATCATCCGCGCCAATGAACGCGGATGATCGACAGATCAAGCTTACTGGGCGATCGCCTGCTGGATGGCCGCGTTGCCCCGCTCGACAGCCTTGTCGAGAGCGGCCTTGGCATCCTGCTTGCCGGCAAGCATTGCTTCGAATTCCTCGTTCATGATGTCGCGAACCTGAGGCAGGTTGACGAGACGAACGCCTTTGGAATTTTCCGTCGGCGCCTTGCCCATCATCTGCAGGATCGGGGTCTCGCGACCCGGGTTCTTTTCGTAGAAGCCGGACTTCTTTGTCTCCTCATAGGCAGCCATTGTCACAGGCATATAGCCTGACACCTGATGAAGGCGCGCCTGGATCTTGGTCTGCGACAGGAAATGGAAGAACTCGGCGATACCCTTGTACTCGACGTCGCTCTTGCCAGCGAATACCCAAAGGCTTGCGCCGCCGGGGATGGTGTTTTGTGGACGGCCCTCGCCCGGTTCGTAAGGGAGTTGCCCAATTCCGTAGTTCATGCCGCTTTTGATAATATCACCCAGTCCGCCGGATGATTCCGTCAGGATAGCGCACTCACCCGACGTGAAGAGCTGCTTTGCTTCGGACGTGCGGCCGCCATAGCGAAACGTGCCGTCCTTGGCGAGATCGGCGATATCCTGGAAGTGCTTGACGAAGTCAGGCGTGTTGAAGGCGAGTTTGACGTCAGTGCCCGCCAAACCGTTTTCGTTGCTGCCGTAGGAAAGATTGTTCCATGCAGCGAAGTTCTCGGTCTGGATCCAGGTGAGCCAGGTCGATGTCAGGCCGCAAGCTGCGCCGCTTGCCTTGATTTTCTTGGCGGCCTCGATGACGTCAGGCCAGGTCTTCGGTGCGGCCTCTGGATCAAGCCCGGCCTTCTTGAACAGGTCCTTGTTGTAATAGAGGATCGGCGAGGACGAGTTGTAGGGGAACGACAGCATCGTCCCATCCGGCCTCGAATAGTAAGCGGCAATGCCTGGAAGATATTCATCCTTGTTGAACTTGTAGCCGCCCTTTTCGAGGACTTCGGCGACCGGCATGATGGCCCCTTCAGCTCCCATCATCACGCCGCTGCCTGCATCGAAGACCTGAAGAATAGCCGGCGCCTTTTTGGCCCGGAAGGCTGCGATGCCGGCGTTCAGTGCCTCGGGATAGGTGCCCTTGAACACCGGAACGATCTTGTAATCGGCCTGGCTTTCGTTGAATTCCTTGGCGAGCTGGTCGACAACCTCGTTATTGGCGCCGGCCATCGCATGCCACCATTGCAACTCCGTGGCGGCAAAAGCATTGCCGGCAATCGTGCTTGAAAGAAGGGCTGCGGCGAAGCCGATTGCGATTGAATGACGAAACATGTTTCCTCCCTTTGGGTCATCTGCGCATCTTGCGCCTGTGCTGCACAGCCAACCTCCCCGTCGGCTGCGCGTCACAACTGTTAAAGCCGGTAGCCGGCTTCAAATGTCTCTCCTGTCGAAACTAAGGTCGCAAAGCGATCTGTCCAGATCTCGGCAATCATGCGTTGTCAGATTTGGGCGATGGCGCGAAGATCCTCGACGGCGCCAGGTGCTGCCGCCAGAACGGGCGCTCCCTTCGTCAGCCGGTCCCCGTCCGTCGGGAAGGGATGGTACCAGCCGCCCGCCTCCTTGACGAGGCAGTAGCCAGCCAGGCAGTCCCATGCATGCATATAGGGTTCGTAGTAGCCCACGAGACGGCCTGCTGCCACATAGGCTAGCATCAGCGCGCCGGATCCATTGCGAATGAAGTTGCCGCCGGCAGACAACAGCTTTTCCACCATCGCCGCAACGAATGCCGGGGTGACATGGTTGTTGGCCCCGATACCGGTCACGGCATTGCGGATCGTGCGGGATGGATCAAGGGACAGTGATTGTCCATTCAACGTGGCACCCGATCCGGCAGCCGCAGAGTAAAGTTCGTCATGACATGGTGCAAAGACGACGCCGACGACCGGCACGTTATCCTCAAGAAGCGCGATTGAGATGCACCAGTTGGGCATGCCATTGACGAACGGGCTCGTTCCATCGATCGGATCGACTACCCAGACCCGGCCCGACGTACCGGCTTCCAGCCCGTACTCTTCCCCGAGGAAGCCGTCACCAGGATAGGTTTCGTGAACGGCGTCTCGAATGAGGTTTTCGACGTCCCTGTCAGCGATCGATACGACGTCCTGGGGATCGCGCTTGGTTTCTATGACCAGGCTTTCTCTTTTTTCGAAGTATCCAAGTGCAAGGGCGCCGGCCTTCTTTGCGATCGCTTCCGCAAAGGCCCTGCGAGCATCCAGGCCCGGTGAAGTATAGGGTGTCATGTCAAACCTCTCAAAATATCTTAGCCGTTCGGTCCGGTAATCAGTGCTGTTCCACGGTCCTTCAGGCTGATGGTGACTTCGGTCGTCGTATCGAAGGGTGTGTCGGCCGCCGTATCGATGACGAACAAATTCCCCCTGCCCGTCTCTACCTCGTACTCGACGTGATCGCCGAGATAGGCGGCATGGGTGATCTTTCCGGTGAAGGCACCGTCTGCGGTCGCGCGGTGCAATTGAATTGCATTTGGCCGGACGGCCAGTTCGGCTTGCCCGGCCGACGCATTTCTGGCTGCCACGCGATGTTTCAGTCCGCCGATATCGATCAGGGCGACGCCATCTTCGACGCGTTCGACCTGACAGGCCAGCACATTGGCCTCGCCCATGAAATCGGCGATGAAGGCTGAGGCGGGCGCATCGTAAAGATCGCGCGGTGCGCCCTGCTGTGCGATCTCGCCATCCTTCATCACGATGATCTGGTCTGACACGGCAAGGGCCTCGTCCTGGTCATGCGTGACGTAGACCGCGGTGAAACCCAATCTCTGCTGCAGGTCGCGAATTTCGGTGCGCACCCTTCGACGCAAGCGTGCGTCGAGATTGGAGAGCGGCTCGTCGAGGAGCAGCACCTGTGGCTCCAGGACCAGGGCGCGGGCTACGGCAACGCGCTGCTGCTGACCACCAGACAATTCGGCTGGCAGGCGCTCGCCCATGCCTTCCAGACCGACGAGCTTCATCGCTTCCCTGGCGCGCTCGCGCGCCTCCTTGCGCTTGATCCCTGACGATTCCAGACCGTATGCGACATTGTCGAGTGATGTCATGTGCGGGAAGAGTGCGTAACTTTGAAACACCATCGACACGTCGCGTTCGTTTGCCGGCAACATCGTCACGTCCTTGCCACCGATCAGGATGCGCCCTGAAGAGGGGTGCTCAAGGCCGGCAAGCATACGAAGCGTCGTCGTCTTGCCGCATCCTGATGGGCCAAGAAGGGTGACTAGCGTTCCCGGTTCGATGGTGAGCGACAGGTCAGGAATGGCGGTGAAGGCGCCAAAGGTCTTTCTCACCTTCTCGAACGTGACGGAGCCGGGCACAGTCTTGCTCATGCTGTTTTCTCCTGATTGAGCGGCAGGGTTGGGTTGGCCGTCGGTGCGGCGAGCGCGACACGGTTTTCGCGGCGCAGCCGGCGTTCACCGACCAGGAGCTGGAAACCACCGATGACGATGACCATGACGACGATGAGTGCCGACGAGTAGGCGATTGCCACGCCATATTCACCGTTCTCGACCAGGCCAACGATGTAGGCGGTCGACATGTTGTACTCGGCGCTGACGAGGAAGATCACGGCACTGATCGAGGTGATCGCCCTGACGAAGGAGTAGACGAGAGCTGCCGTGATTGCCGGGCGCAGGAGCGGCAAGATCACCTTTCTTACGGTCCTGAAACTGTTTGCCCGCAAGGTCAGAGATGCTTCGTCGAGGCTTTTGTCGAGCTGGCTCATGGCCGCCACGCCGCCGCGCACACCGACTGGCATGTTGCGGAAGACAAAGCAGGCAATCAGGATGAGGGCCGTACCGGTCATCTCCAGCGGCGGAAGATTGAATGCCATGATGTAGCTGATGCCAATTACGGTGCCTGGAATGGCAAAGCTCAGCATAAGTGCAAATTCGAAGACGCCACGACCGACGAATTTCTGGCGCACGATCAGATAGGCCGTCAGCAGGCCGACGGCTGCCGTCAGCGGCGCGGAGATCAGTGCGATTTCCATGGTCGTCCAGAACGAATTCCACGCTACACCGGTCCAGGCTATCCCACCGCCCTCGCGCCAGCCTATGGAAAACGCGCTGATATAGTGCTGGAAAGTCAGGCTGTTATCCAGGCCCCAGGTGCGCACGAAGCCGCCGAAAAGGATCATTGCGTAAACCACGACGGTAAACAGCGCCCAAGGAATGACGATTGAATGAACGGCGATTGAGAGGCCGCGCGGCAAGGCAGCATGGGCTCCAGAATCGCCTTTGCCCGTGACCGTGGCATAACTTTTCCCTTGCAGCCAAAGTCGCTGGGCGAGGAAGGCCGACATGGTGAAGGCAAGCAGGATCATTGCAAGGACGGCGGCGCGGGCCGGATCGTTTTGCGATCCGACGACGGCAAAGAAGATCTCCGTGGAAAGCACACCATGGCTGCCGCCAAGAACCATCGGATTGCCGAAGTCCGCCATGCTTTCGATGAAGCTGATCAGGAAGGCATTTGCGAGACCGGGCTTCATCAACGGAAGCGAAACCCGCCAGAAGGTACGCCAGCGATCGGCCCGCAACGTTTGCGACGCCTCTTCCATCGAAGGGCTAACGCCCTCGACGACACCAATCAGGACAAGGAACGAGATTGGCGTGAAGGACAGGACCTGTGCAATCCATATGCCGGTAAGACCATAGAGCCAGCGGCCGGGCTCGATACCGAGCGCGGATGCTGCCAATTGTGTCACGACGCCAGCGCGCCCAAACAGGAGTGTCAGTGCCAGGCCAACGACAAACGGTGGGGTGATGATCGGCAGGATCGTCAACAGCCGCAAGCCCTTCTTGAAGGGAAAGCGGGTCCGTGTTGCGACCAGCGCGAAGCAGAGACCGAGCAAAGTTGCGCCGCCAGCCGTCATGATTGCAAGCCATAGCGTGCGCCAGGCCACGCCGCAGCGTTCGCCCCCGACGACACAGCCGAGGCTCCAGACCGACGAATCCTGGATCGTGTTGAGAAAGCCGCTGGGGTCAAACGAACCATCGACGGACTGGAAAGCTGCAATGAACATGCTTCCGACCGGATAGAAGACGAAGACCGCCACCAGAACCACAAGCATCGAGATGGCGCTGACCACGAAGGCGTCACCCTTCATGACGCCGCGATCGGCAAGACCGAATGAAAAGAACAGTACGAAGACGATACCGGCAACAACGGCACCGGCACCCATTGACGGCTGCCCACCGGGCAAGGCGCCAAAGAGCGCCTCACTGACTGCCCATGACCAGCCGGAGAAGGTGATTGCCAGTCCTTGAAGCGCAAGAAGTGTCAAACCGGCGCCGCCGCAAACCGCGAGCAGAAGGCCGCGGCTTCGGGCGTCTTGAACGAGGCGTGCAAGAGAACCTGCAACAAAGAGCAAAGCACCGATGAGGAGCCACCAGCGCCCAGCGCTTGCAATCTGGATTGCGGCCGGTGCGCTTGCTGCGTCGGAGAAATAGCCTGCCAGCCATTGGAAGCCGAAGAAGCCGCTTTCGATGCGATACCAGGGCAACAAAACATAGGCCACGACACCCATAAGGATGGCGACATCGAGACGGCGATTGCTAGAGGTCATGTCTACTGTCCGCAGCGTTTCATGGCGATGGAAGGGCAGGAGCCACAAGGCCCTGCCCTCGTCATACGATCAGTTGGCCTTGGCGCCAATTTCCTTGTCCCATCGCGACAGGAGGGCCTTGCGGACGTCCGGATCGCCGTATTTCTTGAAGTCGTAGTCAATCAGCTTGATGTCTTCGAACTTCGGCGCTTCCTTTGGCACTTCGGCAGACTTGTTGGATGGCAGCTGGAATGACTTCGCGTCCTTCATGTGGGACTGGGCATCCGCACTCAGCGCCCAGTCGTACCACTTCTTGGCATTATCGAGGTTCTTTGCGCCCTTGACGATTGACATCGAGCCAATCTCGTAGCCCGTCCCCTCGCACGGCGCGACCGCCTTGATCGGGAAGCCCTCAACGGTCTGAGCGACCGCATCATGCATGAAGACGACGCCAATGGTCGATTCCCCTCGCGCTGCAGCTTTCACCGGTGCAGAGCCCGACTTCGTATACTGGGAGATGTTGGCGTTAAGCTTCGACAGATAGTCGAATGCCTTGTCCTCGCCCATGATCTGGACGAGCGTTGCCAGCGTGTTGTAGGAGGTTCCCGAGGAGTTCGGATTAGCGATCTGGATTTCGCCCTTATAAGAAGGATCGAGTAGATCGGCCCAGCATTTGGGATCCTTCAGGCCTTTCTTCTGCAAGATCTCGGTATTGTATCCCCAGCCAAGAGCACCGGCGTAAACGCCGACAGTGCGGAAGTTTGCACTTTCCGCCTGCTTTTTGGCCCAGTCCTGCAATTGGTCAAAGAGTGGCGACTTGTATTCGAGAGTCAGGCCTTCACTGGCTGCCTGCAGGTGCGGGTCACCGGTCCCTGCCCACCACAGATCGGTCTTGGGATTGCGCGCTTCCGCCCGGATCTTTGCGTAGGTCTCACCGGCCGAAAGGCGAACCATGTTGACCGAAATATCCGTCTGTTTTTCGAAGAGGCCCTTCATCAGATCACAGACCTGCTGGTCTGCCGAGCAGATGACGTTGAGATTTCCGGCGGCATGGACAGGCAGGGCAAACAACGCGGTCGCTGCCGCTAGCGCGGCCGTGGCGAGCTTTATCGAATTCATGATTTCCTCCGTGTGAACGACGCCTCCACGCCGCCGCCTTTTGCAAGCGTGTGCAAAGCTTGCATATGACGGAAAAGACTGTCAATGGTTTTCTGAAAGGCAAGAGGGATTTTGCGACTGCGAACGGCCTTGCAAGCGCGTGCAGCATCGGAGGGGAGTATGCCGCCTAAGGACTTCATCAGTGCACTCGAAGTAGCGCAACGCGCTGGCGTCTCAAGGTCTGCTGTGTCTCGAACGTTCACGCCAGGCGCAAGCGTCTCGGCGGAGACAAGGAAAAAGGTAACGGACGCAGCCGAAGCCTTGGGCTATCACGTCAATGAGCTTGCGCGTGGTCTAATGCGCAACCAGAGCGGAATTGTCTGTCTAATCGTGTCGGACGTCGCCACGCCCTATCGATCGGCACTGTTGCGCGAGCTCACTGGCAAGCTCCAAAACGCCGGAAAGGTGGCGATGCTGATCAACACCGACCGTTCGGACGGCAGTGTGGATCGTGCTCTGTCACAGGCGATCCGCTATCGTGCCGATGCCTCGATCATATTGTCTGGACTGCCTGACGCGTCCATCGTCAGACTTTGCCTGAAGAACGGACAAAGACTTGTTCTGATCAATCGCGATGATGACGAGCCGGGGCCGCTGAAGATAAATCTCGACGATTTTGAAGCTGGAGAGCGGATCGTCACGGCATTCGCAAGGGCAGGCTGCAAGTCACTGGCCTTTGCCAACTCTGATGCCGGGACGCCAAGCCTGATGGGGCGTGAGCGCGGTTTCGTTGCCGCAGCCACGCGACTTGGTCTTGAGGTTTCCGTCGAACGGTATGGCTGGACCGGTTACGAAGCGGGTCGTGTTCTGGCGCAACGGTTTCTCACCAGGCCCCGTCGGCCGGACGCGGTCTTCTGCGCAACCGATCTTCTTGCCTGCGGTTTCATGGATGCTGCACGCCATCAGTTTGGCATCTCGGTTCCAGATCAGCTGTGCATTGCTGGCTTTGACGACATCGAGCAGGCGTCGTGGTTGTCCTACGGCCTGACGACATTTGCGCAACCAGTTGCCGAGATCGCTGCAAAGGCTGTTGGTTGGCTGTCGATCGACGAGAATGGCAATGATATTGGTTCGCCCTCAGTCCGACTGACTGCTGAACTGGTCTGGAGAACGTCAATCCGGGCGGGGTGACCCGATCGAAATCAAGATCAGTCGAGAGCCCGGCAGGATCGAGGTCCCGGATCATCTGTCAAATCGCACATCGTTTATCACCGATGAACCATCCATGTTTAAAACAACCAATCCAGGCAAGAACGGTGCTCCAGGCCGCAAGGCGTCAGGGGATGATCCCGATCAAAGGGGTCTTGGCTACGACGGCGACACAAGCTTATCACGCTGATGAGTGCAAAGCACAATCCTTGGGTGAGACTCTAAGGTTGCCTGGTGTGCTATCGCGCTCTCGGACCTTAGGCGACCTGCAAGGCCGAGGCGAAGTTGGATATCAGATACGCACGGCCGTCATCGAAATTTCACAGACCGTTCAACCAACTGTCTTGAAGCCCGTCTAAACCGCACCTCATTGCAATCGCATTTGCAGAAGGAGCGATCAATGTCACGGAAATTGCAACTCGCATTGGCGGCTGGTGTCGCTTGCTTTCTCGGCGCCGTTAGCGCCGCCGACGCTGCCACGACCGTCAAGTTCTGGCATACGTTCAGCAAGTCGCAGGGCGAGGCGCTGAACAAGATCATCGCAAACTTCGAGAAAGCCAATCCCGATATCGACGTTGAGGCTGAGTTCGTTGGTGATTACAACGATGTCGTATCGAAGCTGCAGGCCGCAATCCCTGCCCGGCGCGCGCCTGATGCGGTCATTCTCGAGGTCACACGTTATGGCCTGTTTGCCAACAACAATATCCTGACGGACCTGACGCCCTACTTCGACGCGGATCCGCTGAAGGCCGATCTGTACGACTACGCCCGCGAAGTCGGCGTCATCGGTGGCAAGAACTTCATCGTACCCTTCAACTCCTCGACGCCTGTCGTGTACTTCAACAAGGATATCTTCAAGCGCGCAGGTCTATCTGACGATACGCCCCTCAAGACGTTCGATGACATTTCGGCAGCCGCCAAGACGATATCGGAGAAGCTCGGCTCTGAGGGTGTAAGCGGTATTGCGGCTCCCGGTCAGTTCGCGCGCTGGGGTGTGGTCATGGCCAATGACAGTGAGCTCGTGGATCCGGCCTCCGGCGAAATCCTTCTCGACAAGCCGAACACGATCGAAGCCTACCAGTGGATGGCCTCGCTCGTTGCCAACGACAAGGTAGCTTCGCCGGACGGCGTCACCGACGAAGACAAGGGGCGCGATGCGTTCCTTGCAAAGAAAGTCGGTATCATGATGAACTCCACCGGTAATTACGGTGGCTCGAAGAAGGCGCTCGGTGACGCCCTTGCTGTTCGTCCCATGCCTTGCAACAAGACGTGCTCCGTGCCGATCGGTGGCGCGGGTATCGGCATTCTCGCTTCCTCTCCCAAGGACGTTCAGGATGCAGCTTACAAGTTCATCAGCTATGCAGCGTCACCGGAGGCAAATGCCGCCTGGTTTGCCGCAACTGGCTACCTGCCAATCAACAAGAAAAGCGCTGACATGCCGGCGGCCAAGGGGGCTCTTGCGACGCAGCCAGGTATCGACGTCGCGATCAATTCGCTTCCAGTCGCCCACGGCCGCGCGAGAACAACCGTCGTCACCTGGATGCGTTCGACGGAATACAAAATGTGGGAAGCTATGGCGCTCGGCCAACGCGACGTCACGGAGACGATGAAGGATTTCGCGCAGCAGACGCGAGCCGAAGAAAAGCGAGCAAGCAACTGATAACATAGGACGTCGATGCCTGGCCTCCAGGCGTCGACGCTTGCCCCCTGATGCGCCGTTCCCTAACGCCTTACTTGCTGGTTGCACCGTTGATGATCTTCATCGCGGTGTTTACCTACATTCCGATTTTCATGAGCCTGAACCTCAGCTTCAGGCAATGGAACTTCCTGTCGCTTGACATGCCTTTCGTTGGGTTTCGCAATTACGAGCAGCTTCTTTCATCAAGTGACCTCTGGAACTCTCTAAGGGTCACGGTGCTGTTTACCGTCCTATCCGTGCCACTGCGGCTCGCGCTCGCTGTATTCGCGGCAAGCTACCTGGTACGCGAGAGCGCACCTTCGCGTATCCTACGAGGAGCCCTGTTTCTTCCAGCGGTGACCTCGACGGTTTCGATCGGCGTCGTGTTTTCCTGGGTGTTCTCTACCGACTACGGGATGGTCAACGCACTGCTTGGCCACCTCGGCCTCGGCAAGGTCCAGTGGCTGCAGGACCCCCGCCTGGCGCTATGGGTCTTGATCTTCGTCAACACTTGGAAGCAGCTGGGCTACGACGTCGTCATCTACATCGCTGGCCTCCAAGCGATCCCACAGGACCTGTACGACGCCGCCGCGATTGACGGAGGCAAGCGCGCTCACGTGTTTCGGCGGGTCACACTGCCACTTGTGATGCCGACAACATACTTCCTGCTGGTCATCTCGGTCATCGAAGCCTTCCAGGTATTCACGATCGTCAATGTCATGACGAAGGGAGGTCCGGCAGGCGCGACAGACATGTTGGTCAACCTGCTTTTCGAGATCGGCTTTGTCTTGTTCGACATCGGACGCGGCTCGGCGCTCGCCGTCTTGCTGTTCATCCTGCTGGTCGTACTGGCGTTCTTGAAATCCAGGATCATCGGGCGAAAGGTGCATTATGAAGCCTGAGAATCCAGTCCTTACGACAGCAGCGCTTCTGGCCGGACTGCTGTTTCTCTCACCCGTGCTTTACTCGATCTGGATGTCATTCCAGACCGTGGATGCGTACTATGCGGGACAGGCCAGCTTCACCCTTGAGAACTATACGCGCGCGGTAACTGAGTTCAACTTCGGGCGCTACCTTCTCAATAGCTTGATCGTGTCTGGTCTGGTGACATTGCTCGGTATATCGCTTGCAACACTGGCAGCCTTTGCGTTCGCTCGCTTCACCTTCCCTGGCGGGAACTTCCTCTTTGGCGCAACCGTTGCCACACTGATGATCCCGAGCCACATCAGCCTCATTCCGAACTATCTGACACTCGCGAAGGTGGGATTGCTCGACAGTTACGCTGGCCTGATCCTGCCAGCTATTTCGAACGGGTTCGCGGCCTTCTTTCTAAGGCAGTACATCCGCGGTATCCCGAAGTCGTTGGACGAGGCGGCATACATGGACGGAGCGACGCCGCTAAAGGTGCTGTGGCGCATCATTGTGCCGCTTTCTCGACCCGCGATCGCATCCATGGCGCTCTATATCTTCATGACTGAGTGGAACAGCTACATCTGGCCACTCGTCGCCGTCGGCAAGGAGGATCTTTACACGCTCCAGATCGGACTCGCCCGCCTATATCGTATCAATCCCGGCGAGGGTCTCGTCGACTGGCCATTGGTCATGGCTGCCTCCACCGTCACCATCCTCCCTGTGCTTATCGGGTTCTTACTGGTCGAGCGGCATCTCGTGCGGGGCATCACCCTTGGCGCTGTGAAGTAAAGGAATATTTGAAGAATGACACGTATCGCATCGCATAGAGGTGGGACGCTTGAGTTTGGCGACAGCACTCGTCAAGGGTTTTCCGCGACCGCACGAATGGATGTCGAGGAAGTTGAATTCGATGTTCACCCGACTTCAGACGGTGCAATTGTTGTGCACCACGACGCCACCTTGGACGGGACAACCGACACTTCCGGGACCATTGCGCAGATGACATTGGCAGAAATCCGCGCGGCCACGATACGATACAGCGCGGGTGGTCACCCCCTGACGTTGGATGAACTCTGCTCGATCTACGCGGTGAGCAATGTGGACTTTCGCTGCGAAATTAAACCCGGCGTCGACGGACTGCCCTACGAGCGCTTCGTAGACCGGGTGATCGCGCTGCTACGGCACGGCAATATGCTGGAGCGAACGACCTTTTCATCCTTCCTCATTCCTTCGATGGACACGCTCCTGCAGTCGACCGACCGTCCGTCGCTTTGGTTGGTCAGCCCCCCGGTTCTCCGGCAGCTTGGTCAAGACGCCGTCGTAGAGCTTGCGATGGCGCACGGGATCAAGGAAATCGGTGTTCATATCGACACGGCCGACGCAGCGTTGCAATCGTGCGTCATTGCTGCAGGTCTGGACTTCGGTTGCTGGGCGGCGCATTCGGCTTGCCAAATCAAAAAGGCGTTCTCGCTCGGCGTAAAGGTGTTCACGACCGACCGCCCCACGCTTGCCATGGACATCCGCGAAAAACTCGAGGTATCGGCATGACGGGTATATCCATTCGCGACGTGCGCAAATCATATCCGGCTGGCCCCACAGTGCTACACGGTGTCTCGCTTGACATTCAGCCCGGCGAGTTCGTAGTCATTGTCGGCCCTTCCGGTTGCGGGAAGTCAACCTTGCTAAGGCTGATCGCTGGCTTGGACCGGTGTGACGACGGTGAGATCAAAATTCGCGGGAAGGTCGCCAACAATCTCGCGCCTCAAGATCGCGACATCGCAATGATTTTCCAGAACTATGCGCTCTATCCGCATATGACCGTCCGCGAGAATATTGCATTCGGGCTCGAACTGCGCGGGATCAAGAAGGCCGAACGAAATGCACGTGCCGAGGCGGTCGCCAGGACGCTGCAACTGGATCAGTTTCTGGAAAGAAAGCCAGGTGCACTATCGGGCGGCCAGCGACAGCGGGTAGCCATGGGCCGTGCGATGGCGCGCGAAACGTCGATATTCCTCATGGACGAGCCGCTCTCCAATCTCGATAACGCCCTTCGAATCACCATGCGAGCAGAGCTCAAGGAGCTTCATCGCCAGCTTGGTGCGACGACAGTCTACGTCACGCACGATCAGACGGAAGCACTGTCCATGGCTGATCGGGTTGCGGTTATGAGAGACGGTCATTTACAGCAGTTCGACAGACCTGATGTCATTTATGACAAACCGGAGAACCGCTTCGTCGCCAGCTTTCTCGGCGTCCCGCCTATCAATTTCATGCCCGCTTCGGCGCTTGGGCTGGCGAGGGAAGGAATGACACTCGGTCTGCGTCCGGAGATGCTTTCGTTGCACGCGGAAAGGCCCGATGGCGTTGCCCTGCCCGCCACTGTCACGATGACCGAGCTTACTGGATCGGACCTTATCGCTCACTGCGACACTGCGGTTGGAAGGGCGACTGTCATTGTGTCACGCGCTGGCGGGCGTTTGCCAGGCGGCAACTGCTGGCTAGGCGTTGACACCGAACGAGCGCTTGTCTTCGACGACAAGAGCGGAAAACGTGTCGATCTTGCAGGCGACATGATCCTGATGAATCCTAAGGTTTCACATTGACCGACAACACCGAGACGACGGCGTTCGCCTTGAGCGACCTGATCAACAGGTACTCCAGCCAACTCACCGACGCCGATACCCGGCTTCTCGACGTGCTCGTGCGCGACCCACTTCGCGCCGCGATGGAAAACGGAAAGGACGTGTCGACACGGGCAGGTGTACATCCTGCATCCGCCGTGCGTCTGGCTCGTCGTCTTGGGTTCAAGGGCTACCCGGAGTTCCGCAACTTCCTTCGAATGAGCCTGACTGATGGTGGGAACGATTTCGAAAGTTCAGCCGCACGCATGGCGGCAAGACTGATGAAGGCGGAAAATGGCGGTGCCCTTTCCTCGTTGATCGACAGCGAGATCGCAGCTTTGAACAGCCTCAAAAGCAGTGCCTCCGATGTAGACATACGTTGCTTTTCGGAAACGCTGAGGGATGCGAAGCGCATCTTTGTATTTGGGCGCGGTCATGCGAGCTCGCTAAGCTCCCTAATTGCCTTGAGGCTGGCACGGTCTGGCTATGACGCGATTGATCTCGGATCGAGGATCCACCAGCTTGCAGAAGTCATGACGTTACTTGGAGAAGGTGACGTGCTGTGGCTTTTGGCATTTCGTAAAGTACCGAACCTCGTTGACAATGTGCACAAGGCTGCGGCTGCGCGCGGTGTGAAGGTTCTGGCACTAACGGATCTGCAGGCCGCAAGGATGGAGCCCTCTCCGCACTATCAGATTCTTGCCTCACGGGGGCAGCCCGGCGAATCCCAGTCTCTCGTTGTGCCGATGACCGTTGCCAACGCTGTCATCCTCGACCTTGCGGCGATAGACAATGGCAGGTCGATCCAGTCACTGGCCGCATTCAGGCAATTCCGCGCAAACGGCGGCCTCCCACCGAGCGCTGTCTGATCAGGCAGTTCACGATCGCTATCTTCGGTTGGATCAACGCTGCGGGCACCCCCAAGGGCGTTACAGATCCAGTAGAACGTTCGATCCCGAACAGTTTGGCAGCATTCGGGGCAAGGCCACGAGGGGGCTGGTGGTTTGGTTGAAAGCGAGATTGGTGCTTTTGCAACGCATGTGCCTTCTGACCGGAATTCTTCGCCAGAGCATCGGTCTACCATGGGCGCAGCCGCTAAAAGCAAGGCGGATGCGTCGTCGCGCGTTGTCGACACGCAGGCGCGAAGGGGTTGCTTGACTAACCCTTTGCCACTTCCACAACAGGAAGTTCAAGCAAGGTCACCTCAGACCTCACAAGTCTCAGAAAGTCCCTGATGGCAGATTTTTCGATCGCAGGCGGAGCGTAGATCGCGCCAGAAGCTTGAACGCCGCCGTAGTCACCTACGTCGACGTGCACAATACCCAGTGTCCCGAAGAGTTCGCGGAACCCACTTGATGCCGCCATCAGATAAGGGGAACCACGCAATACCAGTAGAGCCTGTGGCATCGAATCCGCCCTCACCGCAAAGTCTCTGACGAAGGTCTTCAACACGTTCGGACCATCCTCGTCGCCGTAGCCTGGGCTGATCCATCGCTGTTCAAGAAGTGCTTCAACATCGATGGTGGTAGAACGCGCGAGTTTATGATGCTGATCGCAGTAAACGAAGGTTCCTTGACGGACAAAGGTTTCAAACTCGACCTGCATTACAGCCTGGTACTTGTAACTCAAAGTGCCGAAAACCAAATCGTATACGCCGCGGCGCAGGCCCTCGAAGCGGCTTCCATCGTCGGCTATCTTCACTTCAACGAGAACGTCCGGGTGGGTCCTACCGAACTCCCGAATGACGCGAGGAAGGATGACGAGGCCCCAGAGATCGCCCGTGGCAATCCGGATGACGGCCTTGGTCCGTCCTTGCAAGTGCTCTATCTCGTCGCGAGCTTCGTCCAGAGCCGGCAGTATTTGAACCGCACGGCTATAAAGTGCCGAGCCGTAGGCGCTCAGTTCCACACCGGCCCCCGTGCGCATAAAAAGTGGCACCCCATAGGTCGCTTCAAGCTGGCGGATCGCGCGCGACAACGCTGGCTGCGAAATGTTCAGTCGCTTTGCTGCGCTCGATATTGATCGCTGGTTTGCAACTTCCACAAACTGCCGAAGTTCCTTCACATCGCTCTCCCCATGCAATTTGTGCATAACGTATAGCATGTTTGCATTTGACGAGAAGCCCAAGCGCTATATTCTGCACTTAATAAGTAGACTATTCGCAATTGCAGCAATTCCTTTAAGTGCATGCAAGTGCTGAATAAAAATTTGCTGCGTGACCGCCGCCCTTACGCAGGCGTAATTTAGCGGCCGATGGCAAGCGTGTCTAATTGGGGTATTGGGAGGAAGCATATGCTCAAAAACCGCATAGCCATGGTTTTCTGTTCTACCGTGTTGAGCGTGATCATTTCGGCGGGGCCTTCAACCGCGCAGGAGAAGATAGAACTCACATTTCGTCAGTTCGATCCGCCAACCGAGATCCAGGGCCTCGTTGCCGCAGTCGACGCTTGGAACGCTGGTCACCCGCAAATTCAGGTCAAGCTGCAGACGATGTCGGGTGGCGACACGCTTGCTCAGCTGGCACGCGAAGTGCCCGCGGGTGCTGGACCGGATGTACAGCAGTTGGCATTCGTGTGGACGCGCGATCTCGCAAAATCCAAGCTCCTGCTCGAACTCGATCCGTTGATCGCCGAAAAGAGCCCTGGCGCAGGGATGAAGGACTTTCTGGCGCTCGATCTTGCCACGATGGATGGCAAGGTGTTCGGCGTTCCCTGGACGGCCGACACCTTCTCGATGGCGTATCGTCCAGACCTGCTGAAGGCGGCAGGAGTGACGGATTTTCCTGACAGTTGGGACGCTCTTGCCGAGGCCTCGAAGAAGCTATCGGCAGTCGGCGGCGGAAACGCTGACCAGTATGGGTTCTGTTTCCCCGCAGGAAGTTCTCCCGACAGCGGAATGTGGATCCTGGCAAATTATTACCTATGGAGCAATGGATCGACCTTCGTCGACCAGGACGATACTGGCAAATGGAAGGTTTCGGTCACGCCTGAAGAGCTTGCGAAAGCGATCAATTACTTCAACAGATTTTTCGTCGAGGGCACATCACCGGAGAACCTCATCACCGTCAATGCCTGGGGTGATCCTGAATTGGTAGGTGGACTGGGGCGAGGCGATTGTGCCATCACTTTCTTTCCACCGCAGACCTTCAGGGCAGCAGAAAAGCAGTCCGAACAGCCATTGCTGACCGCACCGATCCCAAAGGGTTCTGCCAAGCGGATTTCTCATCTCGGCGGCCGCGCGCTCGGCATCAATCCGAACAGCAAGCATCCAAAGGAGGCCTGGGAATTCATCCAGTACCTGACCGGGCCCGAGACGTTCAAGACCTACAATCAATATCCAGCACAGAAGTCGCTCATATCCAAATTGGCGTTCCCGCCATCTGAACAGGGGTATGTCCAGATGTTGCCGGTAGCACAGACGTTCGAACGCTACATTTCTTCGCCTATCCCCGTCTCCAGCATGACCGCGCTGGTGAACCGCGAGTTCGGAGCCGTATTTTCCGGTCAACGTGATCCCGAAGAAGCAGCCGCTGCGATCATCCAGCAGTTGAACGAACTGCTTGCTCGCGGCAAAGGCTAGTTTCATGGCTGTCTGGATGTCCGAGCGAGGGCGAGCATCGACCAGAGTGACAATGGCTTTTGTGCCTCCCGCACTCGAGCCCTACGCCTTGGTGTTGCCCGCGATGCTGGTTCTCGCATTTTTCTTTGCGGGACCCGCACTCTACAACATCGCCCTCAGTTTCCAGAACGTAAGCCTCTTTGACCTGGGGCAGTCCAACCAGTGGGTCGGATTTGCCAACTTCGCGGCTGTTTTGACGGGCGGTGGACTGGCCGCGGCCTTCTTCAACACGGCCGTCATGCAAACGCTTGTCACGGTCGTCCTTCGTCTGGTGTTCGGACTGGGGCTCGCCATCCTCTTGAATGCCGAGGTTTTCAAAAGGTGGCGGCTTGGCTGGCTTGTTCGCTCTTTAGTGTTGGTTCCCTTCGTTACCCCACCCGTTGTCGCAGTGGCAGCGTGGAAGTGGCTCCTGGATCCGCGCTATGGCGCGGTAAACCAGTTGCTTCTGTCTCTGGGGCTCATCGAGCGCGGCATCCCTTTCCTGTCGAGAACGTCGACAGTATGGGGCGCCATCGAGGCCATGCTAATCTGGAGGGAGCTTCCCTTCGTGATCATCACCTTCCTTGCGGCGCTGCAATCGATACCCAAGGAGCTAAAGGAGTCCGCTCGTATCGACGGCGCGTCGGAGTTTCAAATTCACATGCGGATAGTCCTGCCGATGCTGAAGCCCGTCATTGCGGTGGTCGCGCTTCTTACAACGATCTGGACGTTCAACAATTTCGTCTATGTTTGGCTGGCGACGCGCGGAGGTCCTGGCGACTACACGCAGGTCTTGGCGACCAAAATGTACACTGTGTCGTTCGTGGACTACCGCGTCGGGGAAGGTGCTGCGATCGGTGTTCTAATGAGCGTCATCATGTTCGCTTTTGCACTCGGCTACCTTGCCCTGCTCTCGCGCAAAGGCAAGGGGGCGACATGATGCACGCCCAAAGCAATCATCGCGTTCATGCGCGTTTGGCCAAAGATCTGGTTACAGTTATTTTCGGCGTAGGTTTGCTGCTTGTTCTTGCCTTCCCGTTCATCTGGGTGGTGCTGATTTCCTTTCGCCCAGACCGGGAAATATTCACGCGGACATTCCGCCTGTTTACCACTGTGACGCTCGACAACTACTACGCTTTGCTCGAGAATTCCCCGTTCACTGCGTATCTGAAAAACAGCATCATCATATGTTCGATTTCGACGGTTGCAGCTGTCACCATCTCTCTGATCGCAGCCTACGGATTTTCGCGCAACCGCAACTTCAAGGGTCGCGGCGTGCTTCTCCTGCTGGTCGTTTGCACGCAACTCTTTCCCTACGTAATCCTGATCACACCCCTGTATTCGATGTTTCTCAAGTTTGGGCTTATCGACAATCCGATCAGTTTGGTGCTTTCCTACACCGCGATGAACCTGCCCTTCGCAATCTATCTGCTGCTGGGCTATCTGGATACAATCCCGCAAGACCTGGACGAGGCTGCCAAGCTCGATGGCGCGTCAACGTTGCAGATCATCTTCAAGGTGATCCTCCCGATCGCTTGGCCGGGCGTTGTGACGGTCGCTGTCAACGCGTTTGTGTCTGGCTGGGATGAGTTCCTTTTCGCTCTCACCCTGATGACATCGGACGAAAAGAAGACCGTACCCGTCGGGCTGGCAGGCTTTTTTGGCGAGTACACCACACAATGGAATCTGGTGATGACTGCCTCAGTCATCTCCACCTTGCCCACGCTCATCCTTTTCATGTTCCTGCAGCGAAAACTCGTCTCCGACCTCGCGGCTGGAGCAGTCAAGCTCTAGCGGCCAGTTCGCCACTCAATGTCTTTGAAGGTATGCCATGAACATCATCCTTGTGCTGATCGACAGCGTCAACCGCGGTGCCCTTTCGGCCTATGGGGGTGCCGAGTTCGCAACACCCAACATTGACGCATTCGCAAAGAGAGCACTGCGGTTCGATAATCACTTTGTTGGAAGTCTTCCCTGTATGCCGGCGCGGCGCGAGATATTCGCTGGATTCAGCGGCATGCAGTGGCGGCCCTGGGGACCGCTCGAACCCTTCGACCTTCGCTTGCCCAGATTGCTCGAGGCGGCGGGGTACACGACGGCGATCGTAACCGATCACTATCATTACTGGGAAGAGTCAGCCAACGGCTATATTCAGAGTTTCCAGGGTGCTGAATTCGTACGCGGGCATGAGCTCGACTTCTGGGAGCCCTTGGTGCCAGAGGAAGAATTGCCAGCCTGGGTCAGGAACATCGAAAAATGGCGGCCTGGTTACGGACACAGGTATTATTCGAACGTGCGCGGGTTCAAGGACGAGACCGACTTCTTCCCTGCTAAGGTGATGACTGCAGCCGCAGACTGGTTGAGGAAACCCAGGACACCAAGGCCTTTTTTTCTTCAGGTCGAGTCGTTTGACGTCCACGAACCATTCGACGTTCCAGAGCCATACGCGTCTCTTTATGGCGACGCTTCCGTTCGAGACCGCTTCACATTGTGGCCGCCATATCAGGATGCCGCTCGCCAAGCGGAATTCTTCGCACAGGCGTCATCGGAGGAACTCGCATTTGTTCGCTCACAATATGGCGCAAAACTCACGATGACCGATCACTGGTTCGGCAAGCTTCTGGAAACCATGGACGACCTCGATCTCTGGAAGGATACGGCCGTCATCGTCACCACGGATCACGGCCATGACCTCGGTGAACGCGGCGGCTACGGCAAGCAGTTTCCACATTTTGACAGCCACGCAAACATTCCCCTGTTGGTGTGGCACCCCGAATTCCCAGGAAACGGCGCAAGCGTGAAATCATTGACATCGACTGTCGATATCTTCGCCTCTGTTCTCGAAATGGCCAGTGTGGTGCGCCCGGCGCAATCGCATTCGCAGTCATTTGTTCCTCTCCTCACCGGTGATGTTTCGAGCGCGCGAGAGACCGTCATCTACGGGACATTTGGCCAAGGTCTGTGCTGTACGGACGGCGAATGGACACTCATCCAGCCGCCTGATCGTACGAAGCCGCTGCATGCCTATTCGACTATGATACCGACGACGATCGCACCTCAAGACCGTGCGGTCGGCCACGGCAATTTCATTCCGGGGGTTTCGATGCCTCAGTGGAAAATCCCGATCTCGCCTGACGGACCTGGAGATCGAAGGGCACTGGATAGCGAGCCATTGCTCTACAATCGTCGTCTCGATCCTCATCAGCAGACCAATCTCTGGACAGCGGAAGAAGGTCAGCGAGCGCGCATGCAATCCTTGATGGCTGAGCAATTGGCAGCTTATGGCGCACCAGCAGAGCTTTTCCAACGGCTGGGCTTAAGCGACTAGGAAACTCCGTTCGTGGGCCTGGCGGACAATGGATTCAAGTTGGATGAGACCTTCGTCGGCTTGCCTTGCGTGTTCGTGTCGGTGACGTCAGGAGAAAGCGACAAATCAAGGCATGACGTCGGGCGGATTTTTTCTGGTTTCCGGTTCCGCGGTTGCATCTTTTGCTTCTGTCTTGAAGCTCGTCATAAACCGGAGCGTGAAGAAGGTCATCGCGGAAAGTACAATTGCTATGTCGTAAGCCCCAAGACCGACGGCAGCGCCGATAGCTCCGGTTGCCCAAAGACTTGCAGCAGTCGCCGTTCCGCGAATGCTTGCTCTGCCGACGAGAATTGCGCCACCGCCGATGAAGCCGACGCCGTTGATCAAACCTTCAACGATCCGCGCTGTGGCTTCGGGGTTGCCGTTTGTAACAGTTTCGGCAGCCTGAATGAAGCCACAGGCCGCAATCGCGACGAGCGGAAACGTTCGAAGGCCGGCGCTTCGTTCGTTTCGTTCTCTATCCCAAGCGATTGGCAGCGCCAGAATATAGGCGACCAAGAGCACAAGCAGATGAGCGACCAGGTCAAATCGTGAAAGGAAGGGGTCAAGCAGTGAGTTCAACAGCGATCTCCGATAAGTCATCGTAGACATGGTGGAGATCTTCGTGTCGGCAAGGGCGGCACGTGGTTTAGCGCGGCGATCGGACGAAAAACCCCTGCGGCTTCGATCCTTTGTGGGACAAAGCTCGGGAAGCGGGCAAACAAGCGTCGCGCCGGTGCGGCAGGGCTGCGTAGAGCCGATTTTCTGCAGATGCCGATCCGTTTGAGATCCAGTGTTAAGCGGCGGCTTCCGTATCCATCTGTTCGCGCGCGCTGGGAGCGTTCCAATTCCTGATGAACGCCGAAAGCTCGGTTGCAGCGACCGGTCTGCTGAAGTAAAACCCTTGGACCTGGTCACACCCCTGCTCCCGCAGGAACGCGGCCTGCTCGGATGTTTCAACGCCCTCGGCAGTTGTCACCATCTTGAGGCTCTGCCCGAGCCCGATCACCGACTTGATGATCGCTCCGGACTTTTCCGTGTCGCTCAAGTCTCCAATGAACGACCTGTCGATCTTGATCTTGTCGAAGGGGAAAGAATTCAGATAGCCGAGCGACGAGTATCCAGTTCCAAAATCATCCATGGCAATTTTCACGCCGAGTGCTTTCAGGCCATTCAAGATCTCCAACGCTGCGGCGGTGTCGTTGATCAGAATGCTTTCGGTGACCTCGAGCTCCAGGCGTTCAGGCTCCAGGCCTGTCCGTTGGAGAACTTGCCGGACAGTCTCGACGAGTTCATGATTCTTGAATTGCACTGGCGAAAGATTGACGGCGATGCGCAATCGATCCCACTTTAGGGCCTCGCTGCACGCTGTTTCGAGGACCCATTCACCAATTGCCACGATCAGGCCAGTCTCTTCCGCCATTGGAATGAAGTCTGCCGGAGAAACAAGCCCGCGCGTTGGATGATGCCAGCGGACTAGCGCTTCCACGGCGGCAACAGTGTGGTGCTCCAGGTCAATGAGTGGCTGGTAATGGAGTTCCAGTTCGTTTTTCAAGACGGCCTGTCGCAGGTCATATTCGAGGCCGCGACGCTCCTGGAGTTCGGCGTCCATCTGGGGTTCGAATATTCTGTAGGTCGCCCGCCCGCCTTGCTTTGCGCGATAAAGCGCAATGTCGGCATTCTTGAGCAGTCGCTCTGGTATGCCGTCGGTGGTATCGGCCAAGGCTATGCCTATGCTGACCCCGATGTGGAGGGTCTGGTCATCGACAACGAAGGGGGTGCGGATGCTTTCGATCAGTCTTCGACTTAGTTCCTCCGCGTCATGCGGCTGGTTTGTTCCGATCTGGATAACCGCAAACTCATCACCACCTAGGCGCGCTACCGTGTCGTCATGGCTGACGCAGGCCTGCAAGCGCTGGGAAACCTGCTGAAGCAGTTGATCCCCGGCGGCATGGCCAAGGCTGTCGTTGACCTCCTTGAAATTATCGAGATCAAGACAAATCACCGCCACTGGAGAGGTATTGAACACAGCCGGCGAAAGGGCCAATTCCAAGTGTTCGCGGAATAGAACGCGGTTTGGTAGACCCGTTAGCGCATCGTGATGAGCAAGGTGGGTTACGCGTGATGCCGACGCCTCAAGGGCGTCGGTGGATCTGCGCGCGTTGCGGACCACGAGTATTGAGAATGCTGCCAGGATGAGCAGCGCGGCAGCAAGGGGTGGAATGATGAAGTTGAGAAGTTGGGTGCCCGGCTTTGGCGCAGACCAGGATATCGTGCCGAGATACATCCTGTTTTGCGTCATCAGCGGAATGAAGGCATCCTTTGCGTTCTCGTTGTCGAGCGAGATGGAAAGGTCGCTCAGCAGGTAGTCATGACCCATACTGTCAAGGAACTTCTGGTCCAGTCGCTTTGCGAAGACCAGCATCGTCAATTCGCGGGGATTGATGCTGGCGCGATCGATTGACGGGGGAAGAATTCCATTGGCGGCGACCACGTAAATATCTTTGCCGGATTTGATAAGGCTCGTCGTTGGATCCGGTTGAATTGCTGCCACATGCAGGAGGTCGCGTAGACCGCGAGGCATCACCTCGAGGGCGTCGGCCTTGGTCGGAACGCCATCGATCAGAGCGTAGATCGTCTTGTCTCCGGGGGCCACGACGAACACCATCTCATAGCCCAGGTCGTTGCGGATATTGGCACCGACGTTGCCATCTGTGACGGCCCACCCGAGATCAATCCCTCCATGAAGATGGTCATAGACGTCCGGTCGAATTGTATAGTCACGAAGGTTGCGACCGACTTCGCGCGCCTTCACTTGCAGTGCCGTCATGGCGAGCCGGGTGGAACCTTGAACCGACAGTTGATTTTGCTGATGGGCAGAGGCCACCAGGAAGCCAATCACCACGACGATCATCACCAGCATGATGCCGGCCAAGGGGTAGACGACGCGGTTCGTAAATTGCTGTCCCGAAAAACGGGTCATTTCGGGATTGGAACTCCGCATGCGATCCTCCGCCTGTGCTGCGATGGGACGCTATCGCTCCAATAACGAATGAGTGGTTAAATATAGTTGTCCTGTTTTTCTACAGTTAACGGAAAGCGTAAAGTTCGTGCTAAAAACCACACTGGTATGATCAAGGTGGGCATGTGACAGCACGCGGCATCTGTATATCATCAGACCATCTCGTCAGCCTGGGCTGCACGTGATCTGCCGATCGGCCAGCACTTGGATCAGAGGCGCATTGCAAGGCTCCGGTTTCTAGATCGGTCGCTCCTGCTACCCCAACACCGCAAGTAGGACGGCATGCCGGGAGCGGGATGGCGACTTGATCTGATTGGACGCGATCACCACATCCGCGGCATGTCCAAAATACAATTTTTAAGAGATCAGTACTTCGACATGCTGGCGTCTGGCCAACATGTTTGCGACAGATGGCAAACGAGTTTCCAGAACTTCGTTGACGACCTCGAGCACGCAACGCCCAACAACCCCGGACGACGGTATCTGTCCCTCAAGGCCAAGGATCTAGGCTTCACCCCTGAAAACGTCGAATGGCATTTTCACTCCACCGTCAAGCTTCGATCCAGGAGCGAAAAGGCTATCGTGATGGCGCGGGATCATGCCAGGGATGAGAGACGCAAGATGATTGCGGAGCAGTATCGTCAATGGGAAGTGAAGATGGCCCAGCGTAAGAAGTAGGACGTGGCTGCCGCCGGTTGAATTGGGCAAACGCCACCGAACCGTGACCAATGTTCGGCTATCCGCAACCTGTTGCCCAGTCATTGTCGGGCTGAAGGTGCCTTTCTGGAGCGTAGTCGATGGTGACGGAACCTTGAGCCAACGAGGCCGTTTTACTTCTCGACATCGAAGCAACAAGCGCGCAGGACCGAATGACTTGACAGATCTCTATCAAGCATTGGCCGGATCTGCCGAACAAGGTGGACCACTGCCATGACGGACAATCGCGACGACATTGTCAGTTCGACATCAGACGTTGCCCGCGCATACGGAGTGTCCGAGGGGCAAGCGGAGCGTCTTCTCAACCGCTTCAGCCGTTCCTGGAGTGAGTTGGACATGCTTTTGGCTGCCAATGGTCGGACACGAAAGCACCGGGCCGGCGAGCTGGAAACACCATCCGCGAAAGTGCCCTACGGGATAGACTAGGTCCATTGCCAGCAGCAGTTACTCACGCAATGACAGGTCTATAAGACACAGGTGATGAATGAGCAAAGACAAGAAGGCACGCGAAGCCGTCGAAGGCGTTCAGGAGGAAATTGCCGGCAGCGATAATCCAGCAGCCGGTCCTCACGCCAAGGAGGAGCTTGTGGACAGATCGAAAACGCCCGGTAGTGGGTCGCTTCCAGACGAAAAGGAGGAGAGCGTTTCGCCGGGTTCTGGTTGATCAGCTGAACACCCATACCCCCGGCCGACAGATAACGGCCGCGGGTTTTCTTCGGTTCGCTCAGCGCGAAAAATGACCGGGTGTTTCTTTTGGTCGTCCGTAGTACGCGGCGACCACTGACTATGTCGGATCTTAGCCGCCACCTCGATCGTTGCGGCTGAGATTTTTGGCTACTTGTTAAGAGCTTCCTTTAGGGCTTTGGCCGGTTGGAAGGTCAGCTTGCGAGCCGCTGCAACCTTGATTGTCGCACCGGTTGATGGATTGCGGGCTTCGCGTTCAGGCGTATTCTTCACCTTGAACTTTCCAAATCCGGGAATCGATGTTTCGGCATTCGACGATGCTGCATCGGTGATTGCGGCGAAGACATATTCGACGATTGCCTTGCCCTGAACCTTGGTCAATCCATGCTCTGCAGCAATCTTGTCAGCGATTTCATTGGTGGTAGTCATTGTTGATCCTTTCCTAAGAAAGAGAATCCTTCCACTTTGATCCAGCCTTGTCATTCCATCGAAGTGCAAATACGCCGGGAAACCCTGCTTTTCCACAAGATGAGAACTGCGTTTGTCGTCCAGCACGCCAAAACGATTGGCGGAAATTCGCCGCTGCGGGTCGCTGAAGCGGCTAGGTGTCTTTCCGAATCCTAGCGGATCAGCGTTTCTAGCGAGGGAGATGCGACGACATGTATCGCTCACTCTTCAGGGGACCGGTGTGGACAATTCGGTTTGAGGGTCTGCGGCGATCTGACGGCGTTTCAAGCACAGCCGGGTTGGCTGTACGAGCTTCGCGCTGCATCCGGCCCGACGGACCGGCTTCATGCGAAGAACCGGTTTGCCGGTCGCGGGAGTTGCAAATGGTCACGCAAAGTGGACCCCTCGTAGTCGTGGCGGAACATACCGCGTCGCTGTAGTTCGGGAACAAGTTGTTGCGTGACATCGTCGAGGCCTTGTGGGAGATACGGAAAGACCACCGTAAAGCCGTCGGCAGCCTGCTCGCCAAGCCATATTTCCATTTCATCAGCGATGGATTGCGGCGTACCGACGAAAGCGAGCCCGGCATAGCCCCCATAGCGCTGGGCAAGTTGGCGAACTGTCAATTTCTCCTCTTCTGCAAGGCGCAACGCCTGCGCCCGCCCGGTCTTGCTGGCATTCGTGTCAGGGATCTCCGGGAGAGGTTGGTCCGGGTCGAACTGCGAGGCGTCATGACCCAATGCAATCGAGAGGGAGGCAATTGCGCTCTCATAGTGGACGAGACCGTCAAGCCTGGCGCGCTTTCCCCGGGCCTCCTCGACAGTGTTTCCGATCACGATAAGTGCTGCAGGCATGATTTTCAGGTGGCCAGGATCTCTGCCCACAGCCTGCATGCGGCCTTTTATATCGGCATAAAGAAGTTTGGCTGATGCAAGATCGCGCGGTGAACAGAAAACCAGTTCCGCAGTTTCTGCCGCAAGCTGGCGACCAGGTTCCGATTGACCAGCCTGGACGATCACAGGCCAGCCCTGAACGGGGCGAGCGATGTTGAGGGGGCCCCGCACACTCAACTCTTCTCCCTTGTGGTCAAGAACGTGCATTTTCTTCGGATCGAAAAAGATGCCGCTTTGCTGGTCGCGGATGAATGCATCGTCAGCAAAACTGTCCCACAACCCGGTCACGACATCGAAGAACTCGCGCGCCCGGGCGTAGCGTTCGCCGTGGTCGACGTGTTCAGCCAATCCAAAATTTCTGGCTGCGTCGGGATTTGAGGTCGTCACGATGTTCCAGGCGGCACGACCATTGCTTATATGATCCAGCGAGGCGAAGCGACGTGCCACATGATAGGGTTCGTCAAAAGTGGTCGACGCCGTGGCAGCCAGGCCGATCTTGTCCGTCACAGAAGCCAGGGCGGAAAGAAGCGTAAATGGTTCGAAGGACGTCACGGTCTGGCTGCGGGCAAGCGCATCGATCGGCATGTTCAGAAGTGCCAGATGGTCGGCCATGAAGAAGGCATCGAACTTTGCCGCTTCCAGCTTCTGAATGAAGGACTTGATATGTCCGAAGTTGAAATTGGCGTCAGCGAACGATCCGGGGTAGCGCCACGCACCCGTGTGAAGGCTCACCGGGCGCATGAAGGCAGTCAAATGCAGGGATTTTGTCATGGTGGATGCTCTCGAGATCACGAAATTCAAGAGTAGCCAAGGACGCGGGCGAATGCGAAGGCAAAGCGTTTCGCCAATCCGCGTGGGGATGAAAAATCTCTCTCGCCGCCAGTATTTCTATCATTGCGCGTGCGGCGATGAAGCCGCGCCAATGAAGATGTCGCTGCGTGAACAGCAATCGATTGCTGGGGGTGGCCGCGTCACGTAATCCCGCCCTGACGTGATGCCAGCTATCACCGCGAAGGCTATGATCGACTTCACCCTGACGTGGAAAGCGGCGTCGGCCTTGCCCTCGCTGTGGGTTGTAGTTGGTTCTTGCTCGATAGAGGAAAGGCTACTTCGTTTGAGCCCCCGCATTCGACGGCTGGGGTGCTAACGAGCGGATTGGCAAGATGTGCATGACCTTCATCCTTGAAACTGGGCAGAGTCGAAACGCAATTGTCGAGAACCGAATACCTCCAAAATCCTCACCCTCCATCGCCAAGAACGAATTCGTGATCGCCTTCAAGCCGGCAAACCTGGCCAATAGCACGAGTGTGGGCGGCTCGCGGGTTGTCTTTCGTGGTGAGGCGCTAGGTACGTGGTGATGACTTTCGTCTACACATGCCGGGCGGTCATTTCGCAGAACTTACAGACGTGATTTCGCGCTTGCGGCTTTCGAAATAGCGGTTTTCAGGAAGAGGAAGTATCAAGATGTCTGACGCTCAGAAATCGGTACCAAAGCCGCGAGACGAGCATCTGCGCAGGCTCGCCAATTGTATTCGTTTCCTCTCGATGGATGCCGTTCAAAAGGCCAAGAGCGGCCATCCCGGAATGCCGATGGGCATGGCTGACATCGCGTCGGTGCTGTTTTCTGAATTCATGAAGTTCGATAGTAAGGATCCGCATTGGTACGACCGCGATCGTTTCCTGATCTCGAACGGCCATGGCTCGATGCTGCTCTACAGCCTTCTGTATCTCACCGGCTACGAGGACATGACCATCGACGAAATCAGAAATTTTCGCCAGATCGGGTCGAGAACAGCTGGGCATCCTGAGTATCATCACGCGACAGGTATCGAAACGACGACCGGTCCCTTGGGACAGGGCTTAGCCAACGGTGTCGGGATGGCGCTGGCCGAGCGGATCATGAACGCGACATTTGGTGATGCCCTTTCGAGCCACTACACCTACGTCTTCCATGGCGATGGTTGCCTGATGGAGGGCATCAGCCAGGAGGCCATCGCACTTGCCGGGCATCTTAAACTCGGAAAGCTTATCTATTTTTGGGACGACAATTCGATTTCCATTGACGGTGCGACCAGCCTAGCCGAATCCGACGACCATAACGCGCGGTTCAGATCGGCCAACTGGCATGTTCAGCAGATTGACGGACACGATACCGATGCCATCCGTGTGGCGATCATCGAAGCGCGAGAGGTGACCGATCGTCCGTCAATGATTGCCTGTAAGACCATCATCGGCTTTGGTTTTCCAACCAAGGCTGGAACCCAGAAGGCGCACAGCGATGCGCCGGGCGAAGACGAGATTGCGGGCGCAAGAAAACTCCTGGATTGGTCGTCGCCGCCCTTCGAAATCCCAGACGAGCTCCTTGAAGCCTGGCGGGCGATTGGCTCAAAGGGAAAAAACGAGCGGATGGCCTGGGCAGGGCGCGTCCAGGCCGCGCGTGAGAAAACCCGCGCGGAGTTCGAGCGCCGAATGAAAGGCGAGCTGCCGCACGAGTGGCGTAAGGCGATAGACGCCGCCAAGAAGGAACTGTGGGCAAGCGACAAGGAGTTGGCCACTCGCCAGGCGAGCGGCACCGTCCTAAATCATTTGGCGGATGCCCTGCCAGAACTGATCGGAGGATCGGCCGACCTGACGCCATCCAATAATACGAAAGCCAAGTCGCAGGTCGAGGTTGCACCCGGCCAATACGCGGGCTCCTACATCCATTACGGGGTTCGTGAGCATGGCATGGCCGCAGCGATCAATGGTATTGCGCTTCACGGAGGCCTGATCCCTTACGGTGGCACGTTTCTGACGTTTTCAGATTACGCTCGACCAGCAATTCGCCTGGCTGCCATGATGGAGATCCGCTCGATCTTCGTGATGACGCACGATTCCATCGGCTTAGGCGAGGACGGCCCCACCCACCAGCCTGTCGAGCATCTATCAGCACTCCGGGCAATTCCCGACCTCGCCGTCTATCGCCCTGGTGACCCGATTGAGACGGCGGAATGTTGGGAGGCAATCCTTGATGCTCCTCGCAAAGCAGCATTGATCGCTTTGTCGCGGCAACCGATGCCGTTACTGCGCAGAGAGCCTGTAAACGAGAACCGGTGCGCGAAAGGCGGCTACGTTCTATTCGAAGCAGAAGGCGGAGAGCGTCAACTGACGATCATGGCGACCGGTTCGGAACTTCATCTTGCTGTTGAGGCTAGGCAAACGCTTCAGGCCGAGGGAACGCCGACCGCAGTCGTCTCAATGCCCTGTCGACTGTTGTTCGAGGCGCAGCCGCAAGAATACAGGAAGAAGGTGCTTGGTCCTGAAACGGCTAGAGTTGCGGTTGAAGCTGCCGTTCAAGACAGCTGGGACCGCTATCTCGGGTTCAACGGACGCTTCGTCGGCATGCACAGTTTCGGCGCTTCAGGAAAGATTGACGACGTCTACAGCAAGTTCGGTATCACGGTGGATGCCGTGGTCGCGGCTGCGAGGGAGGCTATCTCTAAGAGAGAGGTTTAAAGTGCGCTGAAAGAGGTGGCCAGAGACCACCAATCGACATGGACGTCGCACAGACTCCGCAAGGTGCGCCTGCCATAGCTCCGTTTGGCACCATCCAATTCTCAACCCCGCTCGGGATCGCGATGGCATAAGAGCGTGGCTGCACGCCATGCAAAACCATAAGCCGAATGTCGATATTCTGGTCGGCACGGTCTCGGAGCTTACACGCGACGACGATGCGCCTTGCAACGAGAGGAGCACGGGCAATCTCGCCAGCGTCCGGAAGCGCAGTCGGCGTCCCCGATCTTCTCAGAAAGAAACTTTTACCTTTTGTAGCTAAAGTGTCCGCTCATGTGCAGTGCGATAAATTAGAGTGACGGCTTGATGAACGGTGCGGCGTCTCTCCTGGTTGTGAACTTCATTATTGCTGCGTCATTCGGTGCCGTGTTTGTTGTTGTCGCCGCACACAGCCGCTCACGTAGACCAGCACTTTGGATTGGCGCCGGTTTCGCGGTGGCCTCACTATCGGCAATCTGCGAACTGCTCGTTGCGTATAGCTTCATGCCGAAGCTCTGGGCTCTTGGGGCCTTCTCAACGGTCCTGATCGGCATGGTCATGCTTTGCACCGGGATTGGCGGACTTTACGGAAAGCGGTTACCTGGCTGGATCATTTGCTTGTTTGTGGGAGCGAGCGTCGTGCTCGCCTATCTCATCTTCGATCTTCCGCGCGGCACGCCATTACAGGCCTTCCTGTATCAGACCCCGTTTGCAATTGTGCTCCTGGCGAGCGCTGTAACGGTTCTTCCGTTTCGAAAACGCTCCCTGATCGACAGGTTTCTTGGTGGCCTCCTATTGATCACGGGTCTGCATTTCTACGCCAAAGCAGGGCTGGCGGTGATTGCTGGAGCAGGTACGTCGGCGCGTGACTACGTTCACACAGACTATGCACTCATTTCACAGAGCGCGACCGCTGTGCTCGTGGTGGCGGTGGGTCTGACGCTTCTTGCAACTCTTATCCTCGCAATCATGTCAGATCAGCGGGATGAATCAGACACCGACACGCTCTCGGGGCTTTCCAACAGAAGGAAGTTTGATCGGACAGTTCAATCGATGCTGGCGCGCTCGCCTGATGGTAGGCATGCAATCATTCTATGCGATCTTGATCACTTCAAGACCATAAACGACACTTTTGGCCACCACGTCGGTGACCTCGTCATTCGAGAGTTTGGCCGCCAGTTGCTTCACCATTTGCCCAGGGAGGCTGTGGCTGGGCGTATCGGAGGCGAAGAATTCGCGGTCTTCGTTCCAAATACCGAAACCGACGTCGCCATAGGGCTCGCCCAAACAATGAGATCAGCCACGACGAAGCTGCCGGGTTTGCCCGCAACGCTGAGGGTCACTGCCAGTTTCGGTATCTCTTCATTGACCTCTGCCTCAGACCTTACAGAAGCCCACAGAAAAGCTGATATGGCACTCTATCAGGCCAAGAACGCCGGCAGAAACAGGGTGAAGATTGCACGTGGGAAAGCATGAAAGCGCAGCCCCGCGTTTTTCCGGCTCGGCCATGGTGACCCGGTGCATGGTAACATTGTCCTTGGTGAACTTGGCGTGGTGAACCTGTGACAGGCAGACACAACACGATGACTGGCAGCAGAATGGCGGGAAACCTTTTCGCCGCCAAGGTGATGTTTCGATGCAGTCTCGGGCTCCCCGAAAGACGAAAAGCGAAATTGAATTGAAGACGCGTCATCCTTTGATCCTCACCGCCCGGATTGCCGAACCCGATCTCCAGACATTTGACCTCTTGCGACAAACGCATTTCCCGCCGCAGCGAAACTTCCTTCGAGCGCATCTGACCATGTTTCACCGGCTGCCGGGAGAGTCCGTTGAACAGATCGCGCACGACCTTCGGTCCGTCGCCGAGCGGCAAACCCCGATCCTGGCAAATGTCGCAGGTATCCGGCATCTTGGGGCGGGCGTTGCCTTTGCCATTGAAAGCCCAGCCTTGGAAGCGGTCAGGGCTGAGCTGCGAGGACAGTTTTTCAACTGGCTTGGTTCTCAGGACATGAGAAAGTGGCAACCGCATATCACGGTCCAGAATAAGGCATCGCGGACGCAGGCTGACAGGCTTTATGGCGAGTTGTCGAGCGGATTTCAGGGGGGCGGCATCAGGGTCCAGGGGCTTGATCTGTGGCAATACCTAGACGGTCCTTGGGCGCCTGAATTGTCTGTGACATTTTCAGAGACGTCGACCTGAGCCAGCTCAACTGCCAATGCTATCACAGATGAAAATCGGAAAAGGTTGATACTCAGGGCATACGCTCTCGCGTTTACATTCTCCCGAACGAACGAGCGCTTTATCTTCGTTGCCCTGCAATGTGCGCCGGGGGCATCCCGATCGCCCTCCTCATGGGCCAATCATCAGTCCTGCTATCAACCGCCAGGGCGAGTTCATGAGATACTCTACTATCTTGGTGGAATATTTTTACTGCCGACCCCGGGTCAGCTCCAAAGGTTTTTCACTGGTCAAAGGGAAAGTGGATTGTCGTGCTTGGTTTCATCGACGGTGTTTTGAAAAGATCAGAGCATTCATTGCAATTCTTATTCAAACGCGACGGGAAACACCAATATGAAACAAATCGAAAAGAACGCTGGCCGCGCACGCCGTGCTGGTCTCGCTGCCATCTTTGCGTCGGTTGCCGCTCTGTCAGCCTTTGCGCTTCCTCAATCTTCTTCTGCTGCCGATAAATCTATCAAAGTTGGGATCATGAGCGGCGAGGACGAAGACGTCTGGCGCGTCGTGACCGCCGAGGCAGAGAAAAAAGGCTTGAAGATCGAGACAGTCGTGTTCAACGATTACACCCAACCGAACGAAGCTCTGGAGCGCGGCGAGGTTGACGCGAATGCATTCCAGCACCAGCCCTATCTCGACAACCAGATCAAGCAGAACGGCTATCATATCGTTCGTGTCGGTTACACTGGTGTTTGGCCAATCGGCCTTTACTCGAAGAAGATCAAGTCGGTTTCTGATGTTCCAGAAGGTGCGGTAATCGGCGTTCCGAATGATCCGTCCAATGAGGGACGCGCGCTTCGGGTTCTCCAGAATGAAGGTGTTATCAAGCTCAAGGACGGCACTGGCATCCTTGCCACTATCGCCGATATCACCGAGAACCCGAAGAAGGTCGAGATCAAGGAACTCGACGCCGGCGTCGTGGGCCGCGCAATCGAGGACCTGGACGCGGCTGTCGTCAACACCGACTGGGCGCTGAAAAGCGGCCTATCGGCCGACAACCGCATCGCTCAGGAACCGGTAGCCGACAACCCGTACCGCAATTTCATTGCCGTCAAGCAGGGCAGCGAGAATGAGCCATGGGTAAAGACGCTCGTTTCCTCCTACCAGAACGATGTCGTCAAGGCCGAGTTCGACAAAGTCTACAAGGGCACGGGTATTAGCGCCTATTGATTTATCATTTGCGCGAGGGGCGAGCGCAAAATCGAGGCGGTCCGGGTGTTCCTTACCCGGGCCGCCTTGAGCATTTTCCGAAGGGAAGAAGATGAACTCTCATGTTTCAGGAGCGCTGATAGAGGCGCCACCACAGGCAGGAGCGGATGAAGTTGTGCGGCTTGTCGACGTGAGGCGCCGTTTCGGCGCAACCGCTGCGCTCGACGGCATTTCGCTTACCGTGCGCAAGGGAGAAATCGTCGGCATTATCGGCCGCAGCGGCGCCGGAAAGTCGACGTTGATCCGCTGCCTTAACGGTCTGGAACGACCTGATGGCGGGGAGATCAAGATCGAGGGCAGCAGCATCGTCGGTCTTAGCGAAGCTGATTTGCAGCCTTTGCGCCGGCGTGTCGGCATGATCTTTCAGCATTTCAATCTGTTGGCCGCCAAGACCGTCGAAGATAATGTAGCGCTTCCCTTGAAAATAGCTGGTGTTGCAAAGGCCGAGCGATTGAAGAGGGCGCATGACCTTCTCGATCTCGTCGGCCTTGCCGACAAGGCAAAGGCCTACCCTGCATCGCTTTCTGGGGGGCAGAAGCAACGCGTCGGCATTGCTCGCGCCCTTGCCGCCCGACCTGCCCTCCTGCTGTCCGACGAGGCGACCTCGGCGCTCGACCCGGAAACGACAAGGTCGATCCTGGCGCTTTTGAAAGACATCAATCGCAAGCTTGGCCTTACCATCCTGCTCATCACCCATGAAATGGAGGTTGTGCGTACGATTGCCGATCGCGTCGCGGTCATCGATGCTGGGCGCATTGTCGAGGAAGGTCAGGTATGGTCCGTTTTTGCTGATCCGAAAACACCGATCAGCCGCAGCCTGCTTTCCGGCAGCCGGCCGCAATTGCCCGAGCACATCGCTGCTCGCCTCTTGCCCACTCCGGGAAGCGAAGCGATACTGAGCATCGACCTTGCCGGCCCGGAGGCACAAGGTGCGTTGTTCGCCGATCTTTCATCGGCCTTGCCGCATTCGTTTCGTTTGGTGCACGGTGGTATTGAGCACATTCAAAACCAGCCGGTAGCGCGGTTCTTTATTGCCGTTCCAGTGCGCGATCCAACGCTCAAGGACAAAGTGGAGCAATTTTTGACGGCGCGTTCGGCGCGAGTGGAGGTCCTCGGCTATGACACCAATCATGTTTAACCTACTGCTGCGCTCACTTTGGGAGACGATCGTGATGACCGGGGCTTCCGGCTTGTTGTCACTGATTTTCGGCCTGCCGCTCGGGCTGGCGTTGATTGCCACCAGCCAAGGCGGCATTTGCGAGAACCGCTGGCTCAATGGGATCCTTGGCTCCGTCGTCAACGGCTTCCGTGCCGTGCCCTTCATTATCTTACTGGTGGCGCTCATTCCTCTCACGCGCATCATCGTGGGTACAGCGCTCGGCACCTGGGCTGCAATCGTTCCGCTGGCGATCGCTGCAACGCCCTATTATGCGCGCATTGCCGAAGTCTCACTGCGCGAGGTCGATCGAGGGCTCATTGATGCCGTGCGCGCGATGGGAGGCAATCGCTGGACTATCATTCGCGAGGTTCTGGTGCCAGAAGCGCTTCCGGGGATCGTGGCAGGGTTTACCGTGACACTCGTCACGCTGGTCGGTGCCTCGGCCATGGCTGGAGCAATCGGCGCCGGCGGCCTCGGCGATCTTGCGATCCGCTACGGCTATCAACGGTTCGAGACGGCTGTGATGGTTGCGGTTGTGGCGGTGCTTATTGTGCTCGTATGCGGCATGCAGTGGCTTGGCGACCGTCTCGTCGCAAGGTTGGACCATCGGTGATCAGCGACGGAAGCGAGCGGCAGGGTGCTCGCAAGGTAATTTGCCCTCACCTCCGAAGAGCTTCGTTCTAAGCGTGCCCTTGCTATAATCGGTCTTGAAGAGGGCGCGCTCCTGCAGCACGGGCACGACGAGATCGACGAAATCGCGCAAGCTCTCAGGCGCGACCGTGCGCGCTAGGTTGAACCCATCAATATCGCCTTCCTCGACCCATGCCTGCAGCCGGTCAGCGACGTCTTCAGGCGAGCCAACGATCGGTTTCATTCGACTGCCAAGCACCATCTGGTCGACGATGTCACGCAGCGTGACCGGCTTCGAGGTTTGGCTGGTGATCGCCGAAAGAGCGGACTGGTTGGCATTGGTAGAGGTTTGCACGATCGGATCATCCAAGCCGTATTTTGCGAAATCGACACCTGTCGAAGCAGAGTAGTGGGCAAGCGATGCTTCGACGCTGGCATGGCGGCGATAGTCTTCGAGCTTGTCTTGCGCTTCATGCTTCGTACGTCCTACGACGACGGACACAAGATTGAGGATCCGCAACGCATCGGCGCCCCGTCCGGCCCGGACGGCCTTGTCACGTAACGCATTGACCGTGGCTCGAGCCGACTGAGGCGTCGGGCTTGCGATGAAGACGCATTCGGCATGGCGAGCAGCGAAGTCTTGCCCACGCGCCGAGGCTCCCGCCTGAAAAAGTACGGGGGTGCGCTGCGGAGAGGGTTCGCAGAGATGGATGCCCTCCATTTGGTGATACTTGCCTCGGTGGGTGACGGCGCGCACCTTCGATGCATCCGCAAAGACACCTTTGGCCCTGTCGCGCAGCACGGCGCCATCGTCCCAGCTGCCCTCCCAAAGCTTGTAGAGGATGTCGAGATACTCCTCCGCAGCATCGTAGCGTGCATCATGTTGGGGGAGCTTTTCGTAGCCCATGCTATGCGCTGCGCTGTCCAGATATCCGGTGACGATATTCCAGCCGATCCGTCCTTTCGTTAGGTGATCCAGCGTCGACATCCGGCGTGCCATGAGGAATGGCGGCTCATAGGTCGTGTTGACGGTGACGCCAAAGCCAAGATTTTTTGTCACATAGGCCATGGCGGAAATCGGAATGATCGGATCGTTGACCGGTATCTGTGCGCCTGTCTCGATAACCGGTACAGCGCTTCCCTTATAGACGTCGTAGACACCGACAATGTCGGCGAGGAAGACGCCATCAAGTTTGCCCCGCTCGGCTGTGCGAGCGAGATCCGTCCAGTAGTCGAGATCTGTGTAGCGTAATGACTGATCGCGTGGGTGCGTCCACATGCCGTGATTTATGTGGCCGATGCAGTTCATGTCAAAGGCGTAGATCTGCATCTGCTTCATCGCTTTATCTCAACCTCAACCGTTGTTGTGGATTCCCACATTTGGCCCTTCACGCCAGACGCAGGCCGCTCTGTTTTATTTCGCTCGCGCTCCGGCGCAATGAATGGCGTTCTAACATCCAAGGTGATGTCAGAAGAGTTTTACACCGGCGAAAGCGCACTTGAAATCCTAATCCCGACAAAGTCGATAGTCCTACTATACATTCCACCTAAAGAGTTTGTTGAGATCGAAGGTGGAGCGCACGATATGAAACGTAGAACCCTTTTCCAGGCTGCATTTGTTGGAGCTGTCGCGGCCTTTTGGTCTGGTGCGTCATTTGCTGCCGACACGGCTTCCAAACTTGTTGTCGCTGACCAGAGCGAACTTGTGCGCAACCTCCTGGACGCAAGCGGCCAGAATAAGAGCCTCGACTTCAACATCGAGTTTCCGAACTTTGCTGGAGGACCTGCCATCCTCGAGGCAATCCGTGCCGGCGCCCTCGATATCGCCTATGTCGGCGATACGCCGCCTATCCAGGCGCGAGCGTCGGGAACCTTGCTTCCGATCGTCGGAACTTTTACCCGCGAAGTGGCGCAGTACAGGCTGACCAGCCGACCCGGCCTCGTCATTAACAAACTATCCGAGCTCAAGGGCAAGAAGGTCAGCTATGTCGAGGGTTCTGGACGTCAGGTGTTCTTGATCGAAGCCCTGAACCGCGCTGGGCTGAAGCTTTCAGACGTCGAACTCGTCAATCTGCGAGTAGCAGACCTTCCCGACGCCATCCGGTCTGGTACGGTCGATGTCGCTGTTCTCCAGGAGCCGCACGTAACAAGACTGGTTAAACAGGTTGGGGCGTCGCCGGTGATGGATCCCGAGGAACGCAAGCTTCTGCCAAGCACGTCCTATTTTTATGCCCGTCCCGAGGCGCTGGCCGATCCGGTCAAGGTTGAGGAAATCAAGAAATTCCTAACAGCCTTCGTGCGCGCCGGGAAATGGAGCAACGAGCACGAAGAAGATTGGGCAAAGTTCTATTTCTCGGATTTCCAGCGCGTTTCGCCGGAAGATACAGATGCCATCTTGAAGGGACAGTCGCCACTTATCTTCCAGACGTCGGCTGAGGCGATCCCGCATCACCAGAAGCTTATCGACATTCTTTACCAGGCAGGTTCGCTCAAGGAGCAGTTCGACGCGAAGGGTTCGTTTGTCGATACCTTTGATGCGACCATCGAGCAGGCACGTGAAGGTGGAAGCTGATGGCAAACGTCGTTGATGGAAGATATGTGGCCAGCGATGGGGAGCCGCGAGCAAAAGGTGAGACAACAGCCGCAGCTCCGCGCAAGCCCGCCCGCCTTGTTCCTGGAAAGCTACCGCGCGGCGCGCGTTTGATCGGACCGTTGCTTGTTCTCTTCGGATGGGAGTTGGCGTCCCGTCTCGGCTATCTCTCACCTTACACGCTTGCAGCGCCATCGACCGCACTGAAGACCGGCTATGAGATGGTCGTAGACGGCACGCTGGTGCCGCACCTGCTTGCATCGGCAGCGCGTGCCTATTCGGGGCTCTTCCTCGGCGTCCTTGTTGGCGTCATCCTTGCGTTGCTTTCCGGTCTGACCAGGACGGGTGAGGCCTTGATCGATGGCATTGTCCAGATCAAGAGAGCGGTTCCGACCTTGGCACTGATCCCATTGGTCATCATCTGGTTGGGTATCGGCGAGGCGATGAAGGTATTCTTGATCTTCACAGCGGTCCTGGTGCCTGTCTACATCAACACCCACGCAGCCCTACGCAGCATTGACATCGGACACGTCGAACTCGCGCGTACCCTTGGACTTTCGCGCCTCGAATTCGTCCGTCATGTTGCACTGCCAGGAGCGTTGCCAGGGTTTTTCGTGTCACTGCGGCTGGCGGTTGCACTCTGTTGGACAGCTTTGGTCGTGCTCGAGCTCGTCAACACGCAGACGGGCATCGGTTACCTGATGAACCGAGCGCGTGACTGGGGGCAGACGGAAATCATCGTGGTCGGCATCATCATCTATGCCGTGCTAGGCCTTTTGTCGGATGCTGTCGTTCGTTTCATCGAAAGCCGCGCCCTATCGTACAGGAGAGCGCTCGGATCATGAATGCCCATATCCCCGCTCCAAATGCTGTCACGCTTCGTAACCTCTCGCGGAGTTTCAAAGGCAGGACCATTCTCGACCGCGTGTCTCTCGACATTCCTCACGGACAGTTTGTCTCACTGCTGGGTGAATCCGGTTCGGGCAAGACGACATTGCTGCGTGCGCTTGCGGGTCTGGACGATGATGCCGAGAGCCAAGGTCATTTTCAGGTACCCGTCAGCACTTCGGTTCTCTTTCAGGATTCGAGGCTGCTGCCTTGGAAAACGGTAATCGACAATGTGACGCTCGGACTGCGCCGCACCGATGCGAAGTCGACTGCGCTCGATATGCTCGAGGCGGTGGGGCTGGGCGACAAGGCTCACGTGTGGCCGTCTACGCTTTCTGGAGGGCAGAAGCAGCGTGCGTCACTTGCGCGATCGTTGATCCGCTCCCCTTCCCTGCTGCTTGCAGATGAGCCATTCGGCGCCCTTGATGCGTTGACCCGTATTCGCATGCAGGAACTTTTGATGCGCCTGGTTGAGCGTGAGAGGCCAACGATCATTCTGGTCACCCATGACGTCGATGAGGCGCTCCTGCTCTCCGATCGCATTCTTGTTCTGCAAGACGGTCGAATTTCGGAAGACCATGCCATTTCGCTGCCGCATCCGCGGCGGTCACATCAATCCGAACTGATCGATCTACGCGCTAAGCTTCTCACCAGCTTTGGTGTCAGCGCAGATAGAGTTTGAAAGGCTACGAGAAATGACACGCCAACTGCACCTGAACCTCTTCCTGATGTCGCGTGGTCACCACGAAGGCGCATGGCGCCATCCCGGTTCCAACCACAAGGCCCTCACCGATCTTGAGCTCTATGTCGAGGCTGCTCAAATTGCGGAGGAAGCCAAGTTCGATGCGGTATTTCTCGCTGATACGCTTGCGGCCGGCAACAGCAGCGGTCTCGCATCGTCGGGATCATTGGAGCCGATTGTGCTCCTTTCCCTATTGGCCGCGCATACGAAGAAAATCGGGCTGATCGGAACGGCATCGACGACCTACAGCCTTCCCTATACGCTTGCACGTCAATTCGCCACGCTTGACCACCTGTCCAAGGGACGCGCGGGTTGGAACATCGTCACGTCATGGGCTCCAGAAGCCGGTGCCAACTACGGCCTTGCGCAAAACGTCGACCACGGCGATCGCTATCGGCTCGCCGAGGAGTTCGTCGAGGCTGTCGACGCGCTCTGGAAGAGCTTCCCGGCCGATGCTGTCGTCGATGACCGTGAAGCCGGCCGTTACCTTGACACGAACCGGATGCGGCCCGCCAACTACGAGGGTAGCCACTATAAAACGAAAGGGCCCCTCAATGTCCCGGGCAGTCCTCAAGGACGGCCGGTCTATATTCAGGCAGGACAGTCGGATACCGGACGGTCTTTCGCCGCACGATGGGCGGAAGCAATTTTTACCGCCCACATGGCAATAGATAGCGCCAAGACGTTCTATTCAGATGTGAAGAACCGGGCCGTCGCCTACGGCCGCAGACCCGAAGACATCGTGGTCTTGCCTGGTATCAGCGCCGCGATCGGTTCGACCAAGAAGGAAGCTGACCAGGTTTGGGAGGAACTCGATGCCCTGACGAGCACGGAAGTTGGCTTGACAAGACTTTCAGCCCGTTTTGGCGGCCATGATTTCAGTAACATTCCGCTTGATCGCCCACTTGCGGCGGGTGACTTCCCCGACCCTAACGCTGTCGAAGCGTCCAGAAGCCGGGTCATTGGCTACGTCGAAATGACGCTTCGCGAAAAACTCACCCTTCGGCAATTGTTGCGCAAACTGGCCGGTGCGCGTGGCCACCTTGCGGTTGCAGGCACGCCGGACGAAATCGCGGACCTCATCCAGGAATGGTTCCAGTCCGGCGCGGCAGACGGCTTCAACGTGATGCCGCCGATCATCAACAGCCAGCTCAAATTGTTTGCTGAAGAGGTCGTTCCCCTCCTCCAAAAGCGTGGACTGTTCAGGCTGAACTATCAGGGCTCGACACTGCGATCACATTTCGGTTTGGGCGCGGTCGGCGTTGATGCAACACTAGCTCGTTCAGCCTAGCCTCGCTGCAGTTCTTTAAAAAAGCGCGATGGGGTATGATCGCGCTTCCCGCTTTTGGGAAGTAACGCCGGTTATGGCAGCAACGCTCATCGTTTGACGGGGCCCCTGGACGAGGACGGGAGCGGCTGGTCATCAAATCAAGGCTTTTAAAAATTCGGCCATTGATTGCCGTGCGCTCGTTCGACGCTGGTTCCAGGTGCTGAAACATCGGCCTGACGCAGAACGACAAGCGCCTCCGCGTAGATCTCACGGCGTCTCGTCTCCCTGATCGAGATCAGTCGCTTTCGCTCTTGCTGCGAGATTTCCCCGATGGCGCTCTGCGGCTTCATATCTTCCGCTTCGACAATGTCGACAAGTAAGTTTCGCATCACGCCGTTGAGTTCGCGCAGATCACGGACCTCCGCCATCAAGGGTGAAGCGTGAAGCCTTCTGGCGATTGCTTCGTCGATCGACTTTTCGGTCAGCCTGGTTTTCAAGGCATAATAACGAATACAGACGATCGCGCACATCGAGGCGCAGACAGACACGATAACGGCAAGCATGAGAATGGCTCCTGACACTCAAGGTAGATCGGCACCCGACAACAAATGTTCAAGACCAGAAAGGCCTCTTGAAGCAGGCGAGCCTCGGCAGATGATCGTTCCTGGCACTCCAGCGCAATGACCGCATGAAAGGTTCGATGCGACGCTGGATGAGGGTAATACTCATACAATACCAGTTCAGACCTTCCATGGGCTTGCTTCCAGATGGCAGTCGTGGCTAACACAGCCCCTGGTGCAAGTATCGCAAGACCTGAGCGATCTCGACAACGAGCCAGATGTGGATCCGAGTAAATGAGTAAGAAAACCGACCACTCCGCGGACCTCCTTGTGACGGAGAAGGACGGTGTGGTGGCAAGGCTTGTGGTGCGAGGAGGAGTTCGTCGCCCGAACGAGTTGCAAGCCTTCCTCAATGCCTTTGCTTCCGCAATGTTGTCGTCTGACGCTTCTCCAACGGCGAGCTTCATTGCAGGCAAAGTGCTTCAGCGCACAGAACGAACAGGTGCCTTCAATCTGCAGGAAGCGGCGCAACGCAAGCCGTCATTCGAAACAGCGTTGCGCCAGGCTCAAAGATCCGTCCTACCAGGCCCGAGCTTGGCAAATGCGCTCGCCCATCTCAGCCGTCATATTGTATGGAAGAGCGGCCGATCTGGTCCATTTGCCAGCGTAAACTTCTCGAAAGCGCACGCACACAGCGTCCTGGTTGGACCTTCAGGCCTTGAGACGCGCCCGGACATCAGGATCTGTCTGATCCTCATGGAACCCTATACCCGGTTCCCCGATAATGTGCAGGCCCGCTCAAAGGCTTTCCTATTGCTGAGCCCATCGGAGATATGCATCGACGGGGAAGCATGGACGAAGGCTGATGCCGGATCGGTCTTTGCGGTTGAAGAAGCGCAGACCTTCGCAATACGATGCACCTCGCAGCCACTACTGGCTGTCTGGTGCCAGCTTGAGGAAGGCTTCAAGTAGCTGCTTGGCGCCTTGAGAGACAGTACGCGATCGCCTGGAGCATGTGCTCGGGTGCTGTTGAGCTAGAGTCCCGACAATCCGAGACACTGCCCGTCAAGGGGTTGCACACACTGGACTATCCATATCGGGCTCTGACCAAGCGCGGGTGTAATGGTGTGACGTTTGCTTAAAATTGGGCGGCATTTCTCAAAGAAAAGCCATGATGACCATCACGGCGCCTGCGACGATCGTTGCCCCAGTCAACGTGGATGCAAGCAGCAAAAACTCGATGGGCTCGTCTTCCCAAAAATACTCGTTCTTCTGATGCATCCTGATTCCCTCCCAGTTCAACTGCGTGAATCGAATCCCTGAAGAGAGAGTAACCTGTGATAGTATTTCCGCAAGGCCTAGCCAGCCGCGCTCATTCAACTGCAGTGCATTTGCGCTCCTATTTTTCGATGAGCCGTTCACCTTCCTCGTTGGCTTTACTTGCCATTGCCTTCCATTTGATCGGTTCGGCACTTGCCATACCTTGAATGCGATGTGCCTGTTTGCTGGCCGGTCATGCAGATTATCGCTTCTTGAAGTGCGACTGAAATTGATCGGTCAGCTAGTTCATCAGTGGTGCAGATACTCGCCTTGTCCGTCTTCGCTTTTGGCCTTTGCCTATCCGGAGTACCGCGAACTGGATAGCTGCATATACTCGAGTGGCAGCTGTGTAGCATACTTGATCTTCTCGATCGCAAAGGACAAGGAGACAGTTCGGATATCCAATTTTGAAACCAGCCGCTTGTGGAATGCATCGATCGCCGACATGTTCGGCACAAGCACCCTCAACAGATAGTCGACGTCCCCACTCATGCGATAGACCTCGACCACTTCTGAAAGCGACGTGACATGGCGTGAGAAATCGTCAAGCCATTCGACTGAATGAGTGCTGGTATTGATGGACACGAAAATCGTGATGCCGGCGTTGATCTTTTCAGGATCGAGGATCGCGACCCTCTCCTTGATAACCCCGTCCTCCTCCATCTTCTGAATGCGTCTCCAGCACGGTGTTGTAGACAGGCCGACTTGCCGAGCAACATCAGTGACGGGCAAAGTTGCATCTTCCTGCAATAGCGCGAGGATTTTTCGATCGAGCCGATCCATTATATGCTCCTTGAAAACGTCCTGGGTACGACGTCAGTCAGTCGCCACCAGGGTGGTCCTTCGACCGGTCGAATTGTCACTCGAATTGCCGCCGGCCCGCTGAAAAGAAGTACTTTCGGAGCTTCCGACATTGCGGTGTTTGGGATGACGCGGATCATCGTGCGGTTTAAAAAGGAACCGCCGCGCCACATCGGCGTAGCCATCATAGACGAGCCCGCCATTGGCCGCGACAAATGCGCTACGGTTGTCGCGGTAGATCTTAGGGATCTGATACCACGGTATGCCCGGACGCAGATGGTGAAGAACGTGCAGATTGTTATACAGGAATAGCAGCCCGAAATGCGGGCTGTTTTCTACAATTGCCGTTCGCTCGCTATGGTGATCGGCATAACGGTGCTCGGCATAGGAGCGAAGTCGCGTTAACGCGGCACCGACATAGACAAAGCCGATCAGGTAAAGCCAAAGAGGCATTGCACAGACGACAAGAACCCAGGTGAGGACAAGGCAGACACCTAAACTATGCACGGACCACAGTCGAAGTCTCTGCTTGTCGCCACGCACGATGAGTATCGCCTCTTCAACCAGGAAGTTACCGATCATGACGATAGGGCCGATCGTCAATCTTCCGAGCAATGTGGTATTCCATTCCGCCAGGGATCGACCGAACCGTCCGAGGGCATTCCAGGTGGCTTGCGTAAAGTAGGACGATTCTGGGTCTTCGATCGGATCAGTCAGGTGCTCGTCGCGATGGTGGACCAGGTGTCCCTCCCGGTAGATCGCATAGGGAAGCCACAGGGACAGAGGCGTCCACCCAATTGCATCGTTCAAGCGCTGGTTACGTGTTGGGTGCCCATGAATGACTTCATGTTGCAAAGATCCATGCCAGGCGACGAGCCAGCCGCCGGCGGCGATGACGGTGACGAGCGGAAGCAACGCCCAGAAGTATGTCAGCAGCAAGAACGCGCCGTATATTCCCATAGCAAGGAGCGCCGTCGGCCATTCGACGCGCGCGATAGCCGCGCGCGTTTCCGTTGGCGGATAGCGCTCTGAAGGCGACTGATTGGACATGGTGTGATTCCGCGAACAATGAGCATCTTTGTGAGCCGGCACTATAAGAAGACAAGCAACGCGACGCGCCGCATCGCTTTGCCTTGAAAGCATGCAAAAGAAAACGCGGTTGCGAGATAGCGGCTTTGCGGGGAATATTTAATCTATGTATTTTGTCAATGACTGGATTCAATCTCGTCCTGCGCGGCCGTCTTGGGCTCAGCTACGTGCTGATCTGTCACAATCTGAACGTCGTGGACGCGTCACCAATCGTGTGGCCGTCATGTATCTCGGTCAGATTGTCGAAACCGGGCCGACTGCCGAGCTCTTCAACGCTCCCGCTCATCCCTATACGCAGGCCTTGTTTTCGGCCAACCTCACACTTGACAGCGCCCGTCGTCGCCAACGCAGGTTGCTGAAGGGCGAAGTGCCCAGCGCCAGCAATCCGCCTTCTGGCTGCCGTTTTCACAAGCGCTGTCCGGTAGCGCAAGCGGTCTGTGCGAGCCAGATCCCCCGCCTTAGACCAGGTCAGAACGATCGCAGCGTGGCATGTCATTTTCTGCTAGCCACTGCATCAGCCAACGCCTCTCAGGCAATTTCGGGGTAGCCATGCCGAGCAGCCTCGCGATCAAGACCAGCCAAGGCCTCGTAGTCGGCATCGTCGAGCAAAGCGATGTCGCGAAGCGACAGCGTGTCGGTGACATCGGCAAGATCGGGATCCGAGATCGTTTCGGCCAAGGCCTGACGAAGAATACTAAGATTGCTCAACGGGTTCGAAGCCGCGGTGATAAACGGCAGTCCGGGCCCTTTGGCTGTTTCGGCCAAAACCCGAACGCCTGCGACCCGGTCGGGCGAAAAGCGCGATGTGTTGCCGAAAGTGACACAGTCGATCGATGCGACGTCCGCCGTGCCGTGCGTCACCGCATCGATGCTCGCCAGATGCCCTCCCGTCTCGATCACCGACGAGAAGAAGCGTCCATCGATCGCGTGAGGGGCGACATGGTGGCGAAAAAGATTGTAGCCCGAATTGCTGCCGGGTTCATTTATTGCGGCACGCTTGCCGCGCAGGTCCGCGATCGTTTCGAATGGCGAGTTGGCATTGACGACGATGAAGCTGCATTTCAGGGGTCCATCACAACCAGGCAGCCCATAGACCGGCGTTGCCACCAGGCGCACCTGCCCGCGCAGCTTGCGGACGTATGGATAGCCACAGGTCTGGGCAAACAGCAGGTCGGATCGAAGCCACGCCTCGTCATAACGGATGGCCTCGTCCAGCGCCTGTGGAGCTTGCAGGCCAAGCGAGCGGATGCGCGTGCCCAGAGCCTGCCAGAACAGTCTTGTCGCCTGTGCGATCGGTGCGGGGCTGGCATACATGGCAAGGCTGGCAACGGACATGTCGGATGCTCCAGAAAATCGATCAAAATTCTATGCACCTCTTCTTTCCCGACCTCAATGTGGTTTCGCCCAGCAAAGGATATCGATGATGGTCCCGGCACAAACTGAAATGACATGCGATGTCCTTGTCGTCGGCGGTGGTCCTGCCGGATGCTGGGCTGCGATCGAGGCGGCGGCAAATGGTACCAAGGTCATTCTCGTCAACAAGGGCTATTGCGGCAGCTCCGGTGCCACGGCGGCTGCAGGAACGCAGATCTGGTACGTTCCTCCGGATGCCAGCGAGCGCGAGAGCACCATGGCAAGCCGCGAGGCAATGGGTGGGTTTCTTTCCGAGCGCGCTTGGATGGCACCTGTGCTCGACCGCACCTATGAAAGCGTCAACAGGCTCGCGGACTGGGGTTATCCCTTTCCTGTCGACGAGACCGGGAAGCAGCAGCGTATTTCGGTTCAGGGTCCCGAGTACATGCGCCTGATGCGGCGCCGGGCCAAGAACTGTGGTGTGACGATCCTCGACCACCACCCGGCGACGCGTCTGTTGATGGACGACGGCGCGGTCGTCGGCGCCACCGGCCTTCGTCAGCAGGAGGGTGGTCTTTGGACCGTACGTGCCGGCGCTGTCGTACTTGCGGCGGGCGGTTGTGCCTTCAAGAGCGGAGCGCTCGGGTGTAATGTTTTGACAGGCGACGGTTACCTGATGGGCGCGGAAGCGGGTGCTGAGCTTTCAGGAATGGAGTTTGCGTCCGCCTATGCGATCTCGCCGGCCTTCGCGTCGATCACAAAGACCGCGCTTAATCGCTTTGCCAGTTTCTATCGGGAGGACCGGACACTTATCGAGGGCGCCGGTTCTGCGCGCGGCCGCTCGATCATAGCCCGAACACTTCTTAAGGAGCCCGTCTATGCGCGCTTCGACCTTGTCGACGAGGAGGAAACCAAGGAGATCCTGCGGCGTGCGCAACCGAACTTCTTCGTACCCTTTGATCGCAGAGGCATCGATCCGTTTCGTGACTTCTTCGAGATCAGGCTTCGACTTGAAGGAACTGTGTGCGGTACGGGAGGACTGACACTAAGCGGCCTTGACTGCGCTACGACGGTCCGTGGTCTTTATGCCGCGGGCGACAATGCGACGCGAGAACCGATTTGTGGCGGGTTCACGGGTGGGGGAAGCCACAACGCTGCATGGGCGATGGCGACGGGCTCATTCGCCGGCACCTCCGCAGCTATCCATGCGTTGCGCCAGCCCGCCACGTCCACCGGTCGACATGTCGCGCTTGCGCGGCAACATCACACTGCAATCGAACCTGCCGACATTATCGAGGCAGTACAGGCCGAGGTCTTCCCGCTCGATATCAACTACTTCCGCACGCATGCCGGCCTCACTGCCTCGCTGGAGACACTGGATCGACTTTGGGAAGAGGTCTCACTTGCGAAGGCGGACGATAACGAGCGCGCTCTTTGCCTGCGCGAGGCGCAGGCGATGCTCGCCACGGCGCGCTTCATGTATCGGGCTGCCATTGCACGCACTGAGACCCGTGGCATGCATCGTCGGGACGATCTTCCAGGACAGGATACCACTCAACATCATCGGCTCATCGTGAGCGGCCTCGACCGTGTTGTCGTCAGGCCGTCCGCAATCGATCCCGGCGTGTACAGCGAGGCTGCAGAATAATGATCGAGTTGCTTGACCAGGAAGCCTGCACGGATTGCAATTTGTGCGTCAAAGTCTGCCCGACGAACGTCTTTGAAGCTGTTGCGGACGGGCCGCCGGTCATTGCCCGGCAGGACCGTTGCCAGACATGCTTCATGTGCGAGCTATACTGTCCTGTCGACGCCCTCTACGTCGATCCCGACGCAGCGGTTGTTCACGGCCGGACGATTGAAGACGTTCGGCGAGATGGTCTGCTGGGAAGCTACCGAAAGGCGATTGGCTGGCACAAGGATACGCGTGATCGGCGTCACGTTGATGATCACTTTCGTTTGCCACAATGACGGCACGAGGGTTGGGCGATCGCCGACCGGCAAGTGCTACCATCGCCGGTTTGTTCCTCAAGCGACCGGATCATTTGACCGCCTGCAAAGACCGCTCAATTCGGATGACCCGGATTGAAGTGCTTGCGAAGGCCCGAGCGCTGGCCTGTTCAATGATCGTCGCGATGCAGAGATGTTTCAGGACTATCGCTCAAGCAAGCACCCCACGGCAGCCAGTCTCTTCGAGAGGTGACTGCAGCCCGCCTTGGTACGACGCCTCGAAGCCAGGCGGTCTATGATTGGCTTTGAGCGTAGATCTTGGCAATGTTGGGCCTGTCCAACTCGGCGGCGACACATCCAGATTCCATCAAGACAGCCCGATCGCACATGTGGGCGACAACTCCCGGGTCGTGACTGACGAGGACCAGCGTCATGCGGTTCGTCGTCTTAAGCTCATTTAGCAAGTTCAGGATTTCGGCCTGGACCGATACATCGAGAGCAGAGGTCGGCTCATCGAGCAACAGGAGCCTTGGCTCGAGCAGGAGCGCCCGGGCAATGGCTACCCTCTGGCGTTGCCCCCCTGAAAGCTGGTGCGGGTATCGGTCGGCTGCAGCCTGCGGAAGTCCCACTTGATCGAGGAGATCGCGCACACGCTGTGTCGCATCAGCAACGCGCCTGATGGCGAGCGGCTCCCCGAGAATGCGGGAGATCCGATGACGCGGATGCAATGAGGAGTAGGGATCCTGGAATACCATCTGAATGTTGTCGCGCTGGGCGCCAGTAATTTTCTGGCCGGGCGTCAATGCATTGCCGAACACCGTGATGGTGCCCTGCCAGTTGGTGTTGAGGCCGGCCACGGCCCTCAGTATCGTCGTCTTGCCGCAGCCTGACGGGCCAATCAGGCCGAACGTCTCGCCCTCCGCGACTTCGAGGCTCGCGCCGCGAACGGCCGCATATCCCTTCCCGCCGTTTTGGAATGTCACCGACAGGTCGGCAATCGACAAGGCAATCATTCGTCGCCTCCGTAGACCGGCAGGCGCGTCCGGTAGGTATCGGCGCTCGGACGGGCTGCCCAAAGCGCGCGGGTATAGCCCGAGCGGGCGCTTGCAAGATCGACCGATGCCATCTCCTCCTCGATCACTCCGCGCCGCATCACGATTACGCGGTCTGCATACCGGGAGACCTGTTGCAGATCGTGACTGATCAATAGCAAGCCCATGCCAAACTCTTCGCTCAACGTTCTCAATAGCGTCAGGATCTGGTCCTGCAGCTCCTTGTCCAACGCCGAGGTTGGTTCGTCCGCAATCAGCAGCTTAGGCCTGTTGGCCAGCATCGAGGCGATCATTACACGTTGTCCCATCCCGCCCGATAGGGTCGCCGGATAGCTGGAGTAGATGCGCTTCGGATCGGCTAGTCCCACCTTGTCGAGCATATCGAGTGCTTTCTCGCGTCGTTCGGCAGAAGACAGATTTGCGTGCAGGAGAAGCGTTTCCTCCACTTGCCGGCCAATCCTGTGTGCCGGGTTCAAGGAATACTTCGGATCCTGAAGGATCAGGCCCATTTTGTTGCCGCGCAGTCGGTTCCATTCTTTGCTGGAAAGCGTCAGCAGGTCGCGCCCCTCGAAGACAAGTCGCCTGGCAGCCACGCGCGCATTTGCAGGCAGAAGTCCCATGATTGCGCGACCCGTCATCGACTTCCCCGAGCCAGATTCGCCAACCAGGGCAACGATCTCGCGTCCGACGGTAAACGTGATGTCGTTGACGACTTGCGACATTCCCTTCGCCGACGGGAACGCGATCGAGAGGCCGTCAACATGAAGCAACGGTTCAGTCATGACGTGGATCCAGTACGTCGCGTAGGCCATCAGCCAGCAGATTGAAGGCGAAGGAGGTGATCAGAATGGCAAACCCCGGCACGGCTGCGACCCACCACTGGTCGAAAATTACTTGTGTGCCTTCAGAAACCATGGATCCCCACTCGGCCGTTGGTGGACGTACCCCGAGGCCAAGGAACCCGAGACCCGCGGCCGCAAGGATAATGCCGGAGAGATCGAGGGCCAGGCGGATGATTGCCGAGGGCAGGACGAGTGGCAGTACGTGGCCCCAGAGCAACCGAACGCCGGAAATGCCGACCATCTCTGCCGCTGCCAGGTAATCGCTACGTCCAAGTGCGCTCGTTTCCACGCGCGCCTGCCGGGCATAAGCGGGCCAGCTGGTCAAAGCCAGGGCCAGGGCGCCGTTGATCAACCCGGGTCCCATGATCGCGACGAACGCAAAGGCCAGAAGCAACCGGGGGAAGGACATCACGATATCCGTAATCCGCATCAAAATACGTTCGACAACGCCACCGAAGTAGCCGGCAACTACGCCGACGACAATGCCAAGCGGCGCCATCAGTGCCACGACTACGAGGACCAGCAAGAGCGTTGGCCGCGTGCCGTAGATGATGCGCGAAAGAATGTCGCGACCGAAGCCGTCGGTTCCAAACCAGTGGGTGGCATCGGGCGGCATCAAGCGGGAGGCCACCTGCTGGAAATCAGGATCATAAGGTGCAATCAACGGAGCAAAGACAGCAAGGCAGAGGACGAAAAGGATGAGCGTGCCGCCGGCAGTCGCTGCCGGTGAACGTAATGCGCGTCTCATCAATGGCGCGTCGTCCAAGGACGCGTGGATGGAGAAGGTCATCTTGTCTTACGTGCTCCAAGCCAAGTCACGCCAATGTCGGTCAGGGCATTGAGGAGCACGAAGGAGGCGCCCACAACCAGTGTCGCGCCTAGGATCGCGGGCATGTCGCCGGCGAACATGGCCGTGGTCAGATATCGTCCGATGCCGGGCCACGCAAAAACGGTCTCGGTCAGTACCGCGCCTTCCAACAGGCTTGCGTAGGAAAGGGCGACAACTGTCAGTATCGTGCCAAAGAGGTTTGGCAGGACATGAACGAATACGACACGCCAAAGCCCCGCCCCCTTCGCGCGCGGTCGTAACATATTCCTGGCCAAGCTCGGTGATGATCGAAGCGCGTGTCAAACGCGAGATCGCCGCAATTGAATGGAGCGCAAGCACGCCTGCAGGCAGTGCGAGGTGTGCGATAGCATCGACAAATGCGCCCGCCTTGCCGGAAATCAAGGTGTCGACCAAAGCGAACCCTGTGACCGGTTTGACGGTGTACTGGAAAACGACATCCGCCCTGCCCGGTCCCGGCGCCCAATGCAGCCGGGCATAAAAAAGGAGCAGCATTAGGAGGCCGAGCCAGAAGATCGGCACCGAATATCCAACCAGGGAGACAAGGCGACATAGGCTGTCGATCCAGGTTCCCTGTCGCATCGCTGCAGCGATCCCGAGCGCCAGACCAAGGCCAGCGCCAATCAATATCGCAACTGTCGCAAGTTCGACCGTTGCGGGAAACGTGCGGGCGATGTCCTTGGCGACGGGCTGCCCCGTCGAAATGGACTGGCCGAGATTGCCCGACAAGGCCGTACCGAGATAGTGGAGGAATTGTATCGGAAGCGCCTGATCGAGCCCCAGCTCCTGGCGTGCCTGCTGGTAGGTCGACTGACTGGCATGATCACCCACGAGCTGCAGTGCCGGATCGATCGGCGATAATCGGGTCATGGCAAATGTCACCAGTGCCAGTCCCAGCAATGTGAGGGCAACGGACCATACCCATCTCACGAGTGACGCCATCAAAGACAACTCCCGCCAGCCTTGTCGCTGACGGGAGTTGTCGGTGTCGATAGGTGCTTTGATTGCCGTTTGCGGCACTTATTTCTCTACCTTGTCGTAATAGACCTGGTCCGCGTTAAGACCCTGGGCATAGTTCTTTATCTTGTCGCTTAGCACGACCTGGTCGTTACCCTGAAGCGTAAAGATGTAAGGTGAGCTCTGCTGGATCTTCTTTTGGAGGTCCTCATAGAGCGCGACGCGTTTGGTAGAATCCTGCTCCTTCACAGCCGACAGCGTTTCGGCGGTCAATTCAGGAATGAGCCAGCCCGCTTGCTTGGCAACCGTATTGGCGGAGTTGTCCTTGTTGATGGCAAATGCACTGGCGTTGGAATGGGCGTCGAAGTAGTCCGGGATCCAGTAGCGCAAGGTCATTTCGAACTTTCCGGCACGGCCGCGCGCATAAATGTCGCTTGCGACGCCCGGCTGAATGTCGAGCGTCACACCTGCCTGCGCGAACGTCGATTGCAGCGACTGAGCGATCGAAAGGAATGGCTGGTCGTTGAAAACGATGAACTCGATCTTTAACGGCGTCTTTATCCCACCGTCAGCCAGGATCTTCTTTGCTTTCTCGACATTGAGCGTGAAGGGGTTGTCTGTCAGCGCGCCAGGGAAGCCAACTGGCAGGAACGCCTGATGGACGCTGCTTTGCCCGCGCAGAAGGCTTTTGGCAATGCCGTCGTAGTCGACAAGATATCGTGCCGCTTCCCAAAAGGCCGGGTTGCCGAGAGTGGGGTTGGCCTTGCTGTTGATGAGGATGTAGTCCGTGCGAGCCGAGGGGACCGCCAGAACCTTGATCCCGTTCTTGGTCTTCAGCGCTTCGATCTGGTCGGCCGACAAGCCTCTTGCAATATCGGCATCCCCCTGTTCGACGAGCAGTCGGCGAGCTCCCACATCAGGAACGTTTCGGATGATGATGTTTTCGAGCTTCGGCTTGTCTGAAGACTGTGCATTTGCCTGCAGCACCAGCGCCTCGTGCGGCGTGTAATTGGCAATGACGAATGCGCCGCTGCCGGCGGAGTTGGTCTTCAACCATTCATTTCCGAAGTCATTGCCCTTGATCTGCGCAGAGACGGTTTTCTCATCAACAACCGAGGCTATTGGCGCGGTCAACAGAGAAAGGGCAAAGCCCGTGCCGACATCAGCCGTCCAGGTCAGCTTGACATGTTTGTCGTCCAGTTTCGTCACGGCGGCATCGACGTTGTCTGCGGTCCAGCCGAATTCATTCAGGATGAATGCAGGCGATTTGTTGAGCTTGACTGCGCGGGTCAACGAAAAGATGACATCTTCTGGACGAACGGGGTTGCCGGATGCGAATTTGGCATCGGCGATCGCAAATGTCAGGCTTTTGCCGTCGCTGCCTGCTTCCCACGATGTGGCCAGCGCCGGCTCGATCTTTGTCCCATCGTCTCGGTTGGACTGTACGAGCCGCTGATAGAGATTGTTGAAGGACTGAACGGTTGTCAGCTCGAAGCCTTCGGCCGGATCAAAGCTGACTGCGTCGTCGATCGACTGGGCGACAACCAGCGTGTCATCAGGTGTTGCGGCAAAGCTGGCCAATGGCAAGACAGCTACGGAAAAAACGGCGCCTAGCATGGCAGCCCGGAAAGATCTCAACAACACCTTTAAACTCCTAAACTATGTTCACTTGCCGATCCCGGCGGGATCTGACCGTTCGTGCAGCCGGCAATCTAAAAGCAAGCATGGTTTTCAGCAGGCGCAATCGTTGCGATTTTCTCTAACGAGCGAGAATATTTTTCCATTTCGCTCTTAGCATCGGATCTGGCCCCCAGATCGATGGTTCATTCGTTAGATTACATAGTCCGGCTCTGTCATGACCTGATCCATCGTAACGCCTGGAAGCGAGGCATGCCGCTGCCCGATCGGTCGCGCAGGAACGCCGACCACTGAGGTATATGGCTCAACCGGTGAAACGACCACGCTGCCCGCGCCGACCTTCGCACCTATGCCAATCTCGATATTGCCGAGGACTTTCGCGCCCGCCCCGATCAGCGCACCACGTCGGACTTTAGGATGGCGGTCGCCGGTTTGCTTGCCGGTGCCGCCCAGCGTTACGTCCTGAAGAATGGAGACGTCGTCTTCGATCACCGCGGTCTCGCCGATGACGAGCCCGCCACCATGATCGAGCATGATACCACGGCCCATCACGGCAGCAGGATGGATGTCGATGGACAGAACTTCCGAGATCCGGCTTTGGATATGACGCGCCAGGTGGCGCCTCCCGTCGTCCCAAAGCCAGTGAGCCACACGGTGGCCTTGGAGCGCGTTGAACCCTTTGAAATACAAAAACGGCGTGAGCAGCTCGTTGTTGCTCGGATCGCGGTCCTTGATCGCCAAGAGGTCCGCCGCTGCCGCACCGAGAAGGCCGGGGCGACTGGTGTAGGCTCCGTAGATCAGCGCCAGCAGTTCATCGCGATCGACGTCATGATCGGCGAGTTTGATTGCCAGGCGATGCGACAGCGCATGTCCAAAGCTTGGATGCATCAGAACAGCGGAGTTCATCGCCCGGGTCAGAGCTGCATCTCTTGTCAAGGCGGCATGAGCTTCGCCTTGCAAGTTGCTCCAGATCCTTGCGGTTTCACCACGGGCTGCGTCATCGACGGGCAAGAAGACGAGTTTGCTCTCCAGTCCCGACATGTTCACCCCTCCACATTGCAACAAAGTTATCGTTCTGCTGTCTGGTCCAGAAGATGTAGGAGATCTGAATGGTGTCTGGCCGCGACATCGGGATGGGAGCGCAACCGGCTTTTCAAGTTGTTGAGGCCGACCTCACGAAAGATCGGGTTCAATGGATCGACCGTTACCCCGCGCTCGCTGCGCCTCAGTTCGTCTGGTAACGCGATCAAGGGAATTGTTGCATCGTAACGGGCGCCAAGAAAGAATGCGACGGAATAGCGCTCGGTGCCCGACGGTGGAGTGACGACGTCATGGACATCAGCGCGCACGAAACCGTTGGTCGCCAGTTCCAGCAACTCGCCAGTGTTCATGACGAATGTACCGGGAACCGGCGGTGCCTCGATCCACAGCCCCTCTTCCGTGCGAATGCGCAGGCCAGGCGTCTCGTCTTGCAGCAGGACGGTGACGAACCCGCCGTCCTTGTGGGCGCCGACACCTTGCGCGCTGCCGGTATTCTCGCGGCCCGGATAGCGGATGATCTTCAGCAGCTGCGAGGGTGATGGTTCGTAAATGTCAGCGAAGACGGTTTCGGCCTGACCGAGTGAAAGTGCGATCGCCTTCAGCACATCGATGCCGAGGCGCGTAACCTCCGCCTGATAGCGCAACAACAGAGGCTTGAGTTCGGGCAAAGCCTGTGGCCATTGGTTTGGCCCATGAAGCCGGCGCCACGGAGCATCGGCGGTTGCAGCAACAGGCTCGCCTTCCGTGTTGATGTCGAGCTGCTCACGCCAATCCTGCTCCCCACGGGTGCGCTCGTAACCAGCACGATTGTAGCCACGGAAATTTGACGACTTGACCATCTCGATCGACAGCTTTTCGTCTTCGCTCAGAGCAAAAAACCGTTTGGAAGCGGCCAGCACATCATCAATCAGCGTTTGTGGCACCCCGTGGCCCGTCAGGTAAAAGAAACCGTGATCGTGCAAGGTTCGCGTCAGGGTCCGAATGAATTTCGAACGATCATCGGCATCGCCATAGAACTGAGAAAAATCGATGGTGGGCAGATGGGTTGGGGCGCGTGTAATGGTCACTCTATGCCCCTTGATCGGCTATCGGTTCACGCTGTCTCATCGTTTTGCTTCAGCCTTAAGGCCAGTAACCAGGACCTGTTCCCCAGTGATAGCGCCCGTATTCAAGTAATTGATCATCGGCTTCATGGTCGCGCGAAACACCGATGCGTCTTTCCACCGGCTCAGCACATCGTGTGAGGAACGCTTCAAACCTTACTTTCAAGGTACCCCTCCGCCGAAGGCC